>CAVYQV010000014.1:0-85444 GCA_963770815.1 uncultured Actinomycetes bacterium | reverse complement strand
CTCAGCGGTCGTCGATCGGGCTCTCCACGAGCCCGTTCTGGTACGCGAGGCGGGCCGCTTCGGTCCGGTTCGAGACGCCGAGCTTGCGATAGATGTTCGTGAGGTGGAACTTGACCGTCTGTTCCGCCACCCAGAGCTCCTTGCCGATCGCCTCGTTCGAGAGGCCGCGTGCCAGGGCGGCGAGGATCGCGGTCTCGCGCTCGGTGAGACCGGCGGCGCGCGCCGCGCTCTCGCCGGGATCGGGGAGGCCGATCGCGCTGTAGACCGTCCCGTCGACCGCCTGGCGGAGCGCGGAGGGCAGGTCGATGGGGTTGATGCTCTTGACGATGAAGGCGCTCGCACCGCGCTTGAGCACGGTCTGGATCACGTTCTCGTCGGTGGAGACGGAGAGAACGACGACCTTCACCTCGGGATGCTGCTTGCGGATGCGGCTCAGGCAGGCGAGCCCGTCGGCGCCCGGCATGCGCAGGTCGAGCAGGACGATGTCGGGATTCGTGCGGCTGACCAGCGGCAGCACCTGCGAGCCCGAGTTGCACTCGCCGACGACCTCGAAGTCGGGCGCGTCCTCGAGCGCACGCTTGACTCCCTCCACGATCAGTCTATGGTCGTCCGCAATGAGAACGCGCATGACCGTATCGTAGTCAGTGGACCTGTCGTCTTCGAGGACGGCAGGCTGTGACCACCTCTGCACCGACGAGACGCGCTCACGTGCTCATCGCGGCCGAGCGCCTGCCGACCCGGGTCGGGCTCCGCCTGGCGCTCGAGCCCGAGGCGCGCTGCACCGAGGCCGCCGACGCCGACTCGGCCGTGGAGGCGGCCGTGCGCGACCGTCCCGATGTCTGCCTGCTCGGGCTCGACCCCTCCGGCCAGAACCTCCGGGTCGTGAACGAGATCGTCACGCGGGTCCCGTCTGCCGCCGTGATCCTCCTCACGGACACGCTCGACGAGGAGGAGTTCATGGCCGCCGTGCGGGCCGGCGCGAGCGGCTATCTGACCCAGAGCCTCGACCCCGCGCGGCTGCCGTTCGTGGTGCAGGGCGCGATGCGGGGCGAGTCTGCCGTGCCGCGCCGGTTCGTCTCGCGGCTGCTCGACGAGCTGAGGACGCGGGAGCGCCGGCGCACCGTTGTGCTCGCGGGCAAGGGTCGCGTCGCTCTCACTGCGCGCGAGTGGGAGGTGGCGGAGATGCTGGTGCGCTCGGCGAACACGGCGGAGATCGCCGCGGAGCTTGGCGTCGCGCCCGTGACGGTGCGCCGCCATGTTGGCTCGGTCGAACGGAAGCTCGGAGTCTCGACCCGCGCAGAGGTCGTCGCACTGCTCACGGCCGAGACCGACACGACCTCGCCGGCCTAGGCCGTGCGGCTTATGCCGCCGGCAGCGTGAACGAGACGCAGGCTCCGCCCTGGGGGCGGTTCTCGGCCCAGATCCGGCCGCCGTGCGCCTCGACGAGGCCGCGGGCGATCGCCAGCCCGAGACCGGCTCCGCTGCCGCTTCGGGCGCGGTCGGCGCGCCAGAAGCGCTCGAACATCCGTGCCGGAGCTTCCTCCGGCAGGCCCTCGCCGCTGTCCTCGACGCGCAGGAGCAGGTCGGAGGTGCGCCGTTCGACGCGGACCGCCACCGAGCCGTCCGACGGCGTGTGCCGCAGTGCGTTCGTCACGAGGTTGAAGAGGACGCGCTCGAACTTGTCCGGCGCCAGCCGCGCCTCGACGTTCTCGTCGACGTCGGCGCTCAGCGCAATGCCGCGCGCCTCGGCCTCCGGCTGCAGAAGCAGCAGCGCGGAGGCGACCAGCGGCGCGACGGGCATGCGCCGTAGCTCGAGCGTGAGCACGCCGGCATCGATCCGTGCCAGCTCGAACAGGTCGTCGACGAGGATCGAAAGCGTCCGCACCTGCTCCCGCAGCGTCGGGAGGTAGTCCTCGGCGGACACGAGCCCGTCCTCGATCGCCTCGAGCAGGGCCTGCAGCGACGCGATTGGAGCGCGGAGGTCGTGGCTCGCCCAGGCGACGAGCTCCCGCCGCGCGTCAAACAGCTGCTCGAGCGCGGCGGCCATCGCGTTGAAGGACTCTGCGAGCTCGGCGATCTCCCGGGGGCCTCCTGCCGGAGCCCGCGTCGACAGTTCACCGGCCGCGAGCGACCGCGAGGCCGAGCCGACCCGTCGTAGCGACCCGGTGATCGAGCGGGCCAGGACGAGCGACGCGAACACGGCGGCGGTCGCGGAGCCGGCCGCGACCGCGAGGATCTTCACGTCGGCGCCCATGTGGAACATGACCCAGCCCGACAACAGGACGGCGGCGAGCGGCACGCAGACGGCGATGAGGGCGAGCCCGGCGAGCTGGAGCGAGACGGTGGGCGCCCGGCGAAGCAGGAAGGCGAGGACGAGCCCCGAGACGAGGCTGCCGGCGGCGACGACGAGGGCCAGCCCGATCATGGATCGAGGCGGTAGCCGACGCCCCAGACGGTGGTCAGATGCCGGGGCCGGGCCGGGTCGGGCTCGATCTTCTCCCGCAGCCGCCGCACGTGGACGGTCACCGTGCCGGTGTCGACGGCCGTTTCGTAGCCCCAGACGCGGGCCATCAGCTGGTCGCGGGAGAAGACGTGGCGGGGGTGCGAGGCGAGGAACCAGAGCAGCTCGAACTCCTTCGCCGTGAGCGGGACTGCGCTGCCTGCCCGGCGGACCTCGCGACTGATGCCGTCGAGCTCGACCTCGCCGAAGGCGATCGTCTCGCCCGGCGGCGAGGCCCCGTTGCTGCGCCGGAGGACCGAGCGCACCCGTGCCGCAAGCTCGCGCGGCGAGAACGGCTTCGTGACGTAGTCGTCGGCTCCGAGCTCGAGGCCTACGATGCGGTCGGCCTCCTCGCCGCGCGCCGTGAGCAGGATCACCGGCAAGCTCGAGCGCCCGCGGATCCAGCGGCAGAGTGAGAGCCCGTCCGTTCCCGGCAACATCACGTCGAGTACTACGAGGCTCGGTTCACGCTGCTCGATGAGAGCCCTGGCGGCGTCGCCGTCCGACGCCGTCAGCGTCCGAAAGCCGTCGCGTTCGAGGTAGCGGACGACGACGTCCCGCACGATCGGCTCGTCGTCGACGACCAACACGGTCTGCTGCATCGCCCTATTCTGGCCGCCACTTCGCGTGATGCCGGGCCGCCCACTTGGCGTCGACGTTTCCCAGCGTCATCCCACGCAGCGAGTGGCGCGTCGCCGGGTGGATCAGCGTGAGGTAGAGGTGCCCGACGACGAGAAAGAGCGAGACGTACATCAGGCCGTCGTGCAGGAGCACGGTGCTCGCAAAGCGGTAGCGCGTGTCCTGCTCGCCGAACCAGAGCAGGAGGCCGGAGATCCCGAACAGGACGGCGAACGCGGCGGTGAGCGCGGCGTTGATCTTCTGGCCCGCGTTGAACCTCCCCTGCGGCGCCTCGCGCCGGCGTAGCCAGCGCACGTCGTCGCTGTCGAAGGTGTCGAGCTCGCGCGCGGTGGCGAGCAGGCGGCGCCCGCCGAGGACGATGACGACCGCGAGCGCGGCGAGCCAGCCGACGCCCGCCCAGAAGTGGAGGCTCTGGATCAGCTGCCGCCGGTTGACCAGCACCGAGAGGCGGGGCAGATAGAGGATCAGCCCCGTCGCGAGGAGGAAGAAGAAGCCGGCCGCGTTCACCCAGTGCAGCAGCCGCTCGACCGGGGAGAAGCGCTTGACGTAGCCGGGCTTCACGTTCCGTACCCGTTGGAGCGGCCGACCCAGGCGTCGCGGTCGTAGCCGAGGTTCTCCCAGTAGCCGTTGACGGCGGCCGGGATGACGTCGATGCCCTGCAGCCACTTGACGTTCTTGTAGCCGTACATTTCCGGGATGATCAGCCGCACCGGCGCGCCGTGCTCGCGGGGCAGCGGCTTCCCGTCCATCTCGTAGGCGAGCATCACGTCGTGGAGCGACGCCTGGTGCAGCGTCAGGTAGTCGACGTACGGCACCTCCATGGAGACGAACCGCAGCGCGTGCCCCGAGGACTGCGGCTGCGCCTTGGCGAGGACGTCACTGATCCGGACGCCGCCCCAGTGGACGTTGTCCACCGTCCAGCCGGTGACGCAGTGGAAGGTCGAGATCTGCTCGACGCGCGGCAGTGCGCGCAGCTCGTCGTACGTCAATGAGACCGGGTGCTCGACGTGGCCGCCGATGTTCAGCCGCCAGGTGGCGGGCTCGAAGACCGGCATGCTGCCCGAGATCGTGTAGATGCGCCAGCCGCCGGTCGGCAGGATCGGCGCGATGGCGCCGGCAACAGGCGAGATCACGCCGCTGACCTGATCCCACGCGGCTTTGCCCCAGTAGAGCGAGGTGATACCGCCCGCCACGGTGGCCAGGAACAGCCTGCGCCCGTAGCGGCGCGGCTGGTCGGGGTCGTGCTCCGTGACGGGCGGCGAGTCCATCTACATGTGCGCCATGCCGGCGAACAGCTTGCCGCGCAGATCGCCTGGATGTCCTTTCGTGGCGACCCAGACCCAGTACTTGCCGGGCTTCGTCTCGATCACGTCGAGGGAGTTCTTCGGCACCATCGCGCAGCCCTTGGCACGGTACATGTGGCCGAGGTTGGCGACGGTCATCCCGCTCTTGTCGCGGATGGTCGCGCCGAGCACGTGCATCACGTGCAGCTGGAACTTCCAGCAGAGCTGGTGCTTCGCCGAGTGCGCCGTCAGGTTGACGATGCCGGTCTCGCCCATGCCGGACAGGTGCGCGCCGAGCTCAGGGTGCATCATCCCGGCCGTCGCAAGCGGCACCACGGCGAGCGCCGCTGCTGCAGCGGTCGCGGCGGCCAATCTCTTCAAGCGCATCAGTGCTCCCTTCGACGCGAGGACTCCGACGGTTTGAAGGATCGTCCGCGAGAGTTGCCGCGGGATGAGCAGACCCTTACGGGTTCCTTAAATCACTCGGGCGTGACGTACGCGGCGCTGAGGCCGCCGTCGACGACGAAGGTCGCCGCGTTCACGTAGCTCGACTCGTCGCTCGCGAGGAAGAGCGCTGCGTTGACGATCTCCCGGGGTTGCGCCATGCGCCCCATCGGCAGGTGGACGAGCCGGCGCTCGGCTGCGCCCGGTGTCTCGCCCCAGATCCGCAGTAGCAGCGGAGTCTCGACCGGGCCGGGGCAGAGGGCGTTGACTCGAATCCCCTGCCGCGCGAACTGGACGCCGAGCTCCTTGCTCAGCGAGAGGACGGCGCCCTTCGAGGCCGTGTACGAGATCTGCGAGGTGGCGGCACCGACGAGGGCGACGAAGGAGGCGACGTTGATCACCGAGCCGCCGCCGCGCTCGAGCAGGTGCGGGATGCCGTGCTTGCAGCAGAGGTAGACGCCGCGCGTGTTCACCGCCTGGACGCGCTCCCACGCGTCGAGGCCGGTCTCGAGGATCGAGGCGTCGTCGGCGGGGGAGATGCCGGCGTTGTTGTAGAGGACGTCGACGCCGCCCATGACCTCGGCTGCCTGCGCGTACAGCGTTTGAACCGACTCCTCGTCCGAAACGTCCACCTGCACCGCGAGGCCGTTGACCTCGCTCGCGACCTGCTCGGCGGCGGCGCCGTCGACGTCGGCGACGACGACCTGCGCCCCCTCCTCCGCGAAGCGCACGGCGGCGTCGGCGCCCATCCCGCCGCCGGCACCCGTGATCACGCAGACCTTGCCCTCGAGCCGCCCGCTCATGTCGTGGAATAGAACACGTTCTTGACCTCGCTGTAGCCGGCAAGGCCGTGCATGCCGAGCTCGCGGCCGAAGCCGCTGCGCTTGAAGCCGCCGAACGGGGTCGAGGGGCGCACCGACGAGTTCGAGTTGATCGAGAGGACGCCGGTCTCGATCGCGCGGGCGACCCGCAGCGCCCGGCCGCCGTTCTCCGTCCAGATCGAGCCGGAGAGGCCGTAGTCGGAGTCGTTCGCGAGGCGGATCGCCTCGGCCTCGTCGGCGAACGGGATCAGGGCGGCGACCGGCCCGAAGACCTCCTCGTGCGCGATCCGGTCGTCGGGCCGCGCCTCGACAAGCGTGGCCGGGTACCAGAAGCCGGCGCCATCGGGAGCGTCGCCGCGGAAGAACGGCTCGCCCTCGACGAAGCTCGCCACCGTCTCGCGATGCGCCGCGGTGATGAGCGGTCCCATCTCGGTCGCGTCCTCCTCCGGGTCGCCGACCTTGACGCCGCGAGTCGCTTGGACGAGCAGCTCCGCGAAGCGGTCGTAGATGCTCGCCTCGACGAGGATCCGCGAGCGCGCGCAACAATCCTGGCCGGCGTTGTCGAAGACGGCGTACGGCGCGGCGGCCGCTGCGCGCTCGAGGTCGGCGTCGGCGAACACGACGTTCGCGGACTTGCCCCCGAGCTCGAGCGTGACGCGCTTGATCGTGCCGGCGGCGCCGCGCATCACCTCCTGCCCGACCTCGGTCGACCCGGTGAAGCCGATCTTGGCGACGTCCGGATGCTCGACCAGCCTCGCGCCGACGACGGAGCCCTTGCCCGGGAGGATGTTGACGACGCCCTCCGGAATGCCGGCCTCGAGCGCGAGCTCGCCGAGCCGGATCGCCGTGAGCGGTGTCAGCTCCGCGGGCTTGAGCACGACCGTGTTGCCGCAGGCGAGCGCCGGCCCGAGCTTCCAGGAGGCGATGTTGAGCGGGAAGTTCCAGGGGACGATCAGCCCCACGACGCCGAGCGGCTCGCGGAAGGTCAGGTCGACGCCGCCCGCGACGGGGATCGTCTCGCCGAAGTGCTTGTCGACCGCGCCCGCGTAGTAGTGGAAGACCTGCGCGACCATGCCGACCTCGCCGCGCGCGCCCTGGATCGGCTTGCCGACGTTGCGCGACTCGAGCCGTGCGAGCTCCTCGCCGTGCTCCTCGACGAGCGTCGCGAGCCGCCGCAGAAGTCCCGCCCGGTCGGTGGGCGCGACGGCACGCCAGGCCGGGAACGCCTCCTTCGCGCGGGCGACGGCCGCGTCCGTCTCCTCGACGCCGGCCGCCTCGATCTCGGCGATCGTCTCCTCCGTCGCCGGGTTGACGATGGCGGTCACTTGCGCGCCGCCTCGACGAGCTGCTCGAACAGGCGCTGGTCCTCGCCGGCTTCTGGATGCCAGAGCACGCCGACGAGGAACGGCTTCTCGGGATCCTCGACGGCTTCGACGATCCCGTCCTCGGCCCAGGCGACCTCGCGCAGCCCGTCGCCGATCCGCCCGAGGCCCTGGTGGTGATGCGACTTGACGTCGCCGGCCACGCTCCCGATCCGGGACGACGGGTCGACGCGCACCGTGTGATCGGAGAACTCGCCTGCGACCGCGCGGTGCTCCTCGTGCCCGACGACGTCGGGCAGGTGCTGGACGAGGTCGCCGCCGCGCGCGACGTTCAGGACCTCGACGCCGCGGCAGATCGCGAGCACGGGGAGGTCGCGCGCGAGCGCCGCCGTGAGAAGCGCGAGCTCGCCTCGGTCGCGGGCGGGATTGGTTCCGTTGGTCGTGGGATCCGGCTCCGCGCCGTAGGACTCCGGCTCCAGGTCGTTGCCGCCGGAGAAGATGAGCCCGTCGAGCGCGTCGAGCACCTCGTCGATTCCCTCGTCGTCCGGCGGGATGAGCACGGCCCGTCCGCCGGCCCGCTCGACGGCGCGGACGTAGTCGTACGGGATGAGCGCCGCTTCGAGCTGCCAGTGGCCCCAGGCGGCCGGCTCGACGTACGTCGTGATGCCGATCAGCGGCTTCTTAGCCACGCTCGAACATGCGCTCGCGCTCGTAGCCGGTCACGGTCTTGTCGAACAGCTCCTGCTCGGTGCGCGCGTAGTTGAGGTAGTGGTCGATCACCTCGTCGCCGAGCAGCCGGCGGGCGATCGTGCTCGACTCGAGCCGCGCGATCGCCTCGCGCAGCGCGTGCGGGAACCGCTCCACGTCTGACTCGTACGCGTTGCCCTCGAACGCCGGTTTGAGCTCGAGCTTCTCCTCGATCCCGTACAGGCCGGCAGCGAGGAGCGCGGCGAATGCGAGGTACGGGTTCGCGTCGGCCCCGGGGATCCGCGTCTCGGGGCGCGTGGCCGAGCCGTGGCCCACGACGCGGAAGCCGCACGTGCGGTTGTCGTAGCCCCAGGCGAGCGTCGTTGGAGCCCAACTGCCCGCGGCGAAGCGCTTGTACGAGTTGACGACCGGCGCGACGAAGATCGCAAGGTCGCCCAGGCAGGCGATCTGCCCGGCGAGGTAGTGGCGGAAGACCTCGGTCTCGTCGGCGAACGCGTTGTTCCCGTCCTGCCAGAGCGAGGAGTGGATGTGGCACGAGGAGCCGACCCACTCGTGGTGCGGCTTCGCCATGAAGGTCACGGAGCAGCCGCGCTGGTGCGCGATCTCCTTGATCCCGTTCTTGTAGACGACGTGGTCGTCGGCGGTGCGCAGCGCGTCCTGGAAGCGGAAGTTGATCTCGTGCTGGCCGGCCCAGGCCTCGCCCTTCGACGACTCGACGATCATCCCGGCCGCCTTCATCGAGGTCCGCACCTCGCGCAGGAACGGCTCGTCGAAGCTCGCCGCGAGGATGTGGTAGTCGAGGATGTAGGGCACCGAGGGCGTCAGGTCGTGGTAGTGCTTCGCGTGCGCCTCGAGGTAGGTCTCGCGGAAGAGGAAGAACTCGAGCTCGGAGCCGAACATCGGCTCGTAGCCGAGAGCCTGCGCCTTCTCGACCTGTGCCTTCAGCACCTGGCGCGGCGACGGACCGACCGGCGTCCCGTCGTGCCACTCGACATCGCTCTGCACCATCACCGTGGCCTCGTGCCACGGGATCCGGCGCAGCGTGGAGAGGTCGGGCCGCAGCCCGAAGTCGCCGTAGCCGCGCTCCCAGCTCGCGATCGCGTAGCCGGGGACCGGATCCATCTCCATCTCGAGCGCGAGCAGGTAGTTGCAGCCCTCGCCCGGATGGCCGGCTTGGTTCTCCGCGAGGAAGAACTCGGCGTCGAGTCGCTTGCCCATCAGGCGGCCCTGCATGTCGGTGAAGCAGGCGATGACGGTGTCGACCGTCCCCGACTCGACGTCGGCCCGCAGCTCGTCAAGGCTCAGCATTGCGCCCATCTTCTACGAAAAAGGGTTGACAGCGGTGGGCCGACGGGCGGTTAATAGGCGATCCCCGACGACTGGAGGGTTCGATGAGCGACACACCTGCCGAGCCGAGCGGCGCGCTCGACGACCAGGCGCAGCTTCACCGGCTCGGCTACGCACAGGAGCTGTTCCGTTCGATGGGCAGCTTCCAAAACTTTGCGATCTCGTTCACGATCATCTCGATCCTTGCGGGCTGCCTGACCTCGTACGCGATCGCGTTCAACCAGGGCGGTCCGGTTGCGATCACCTGGGGCTGGCTGCTCGTCGGCCTCATGTGTACGTTCGTCGCCCTCGCTCTGGGGGAGATCGCATCGACGTACCCGACGGCAGGTGGGCTCTACTTCTGGTCGTCCAAGCTCGGCAGCCCGGGTTGGGGCTGGTTCACCGGCTGGTTCAACCTGATCGGCCAGATCGCGGTCACCGCGGCGATCGGGTTCGGCTGCGCGATCTTCATGACCTCGCTCCTGAACCTGCTCTGGAACTACCCGGACTCCTACGGCTGGATCTACTTCCTGTACGGGATCATCATGCTCGGCGCCGGGCTCATCAACATGTTCAAGGTGTCGATCACGGCCGCGCTGAACGCGTTCTCGGCCTGGTGGCACATGGTCGGCGTGCTCGTGATCGTCGCGGTGCTGATCTTCGTCCCCGGCCATCACCGCTCGGTCTCGTACGTCTTCGGTCAGACGATCAACAACACCGGCTTCGGCGGTGGCACGACCCACGGGATCGTCTTCTTCTACGTCTTCCTGACCGGCCTTCTGATGGCCCAGTACACGATCACGGGCTACGACGCATCGGCCCACATGAGCGAGGAGACACGCAAGGCTTCGATCGGTGCCGCCTGGGGGATGGTGATGTCGGTCGTCGTCTCGGTGGTCTTCGGCTTCCTCCTGCTCGTCGCGGTCACGTTCGTGGTGCCGAGCGACACCGCTGCGGCGGCGGCCGGGACGTTCATCATCCAGTACGTCTGGGCGACGGCGACCAGCACGCACTGGGCCGAGTTCATGCTCTTCATCGCCGTGCTCGCGCAGGTGTTCTGCACGATTGCCTCGACCACCTCGGCCTCGCGAATGATGTTCGCCTTCTCGCGTGACGGAGCAGTGCCGGGCCATCAACTCTGGCGGCGCGTCTCCAAGCGCGATCGGATTCCGGTCTACACCGTCTGGGCGATCGTGGTGCTGTCCTTCCTGACCCCGCTGCCGGCGCTCTGGTGGGGCTACGTCGGGTACGCCGCGTCGACGGCCGTCGCGGTGATCGGCCTCTACATCGCCTTCCTACTGCCGATCATCCTGCGTCTCCGCGCAGGCGAGAGCTTCGAGCGTGGTGCTTGGCACCTCGGCAAGCACTACAAGTGGATCGACTGGATCGCGATCATCTGGATCATCTTCATCTGCATCGTGTTCGTCCTGCCGACATTCCAGGGTGGGATTCCCTTCAAGGCCGGCTTCAGCTGGCTGATCTTCAACTACACGCCGCTGATGGTCGGCGGTGCGTTCCTACTCTTCGGAGGGTGGTACGTCCTGTCGGCTCACAAGTGGTTTAAGGGGCCGATCCGGCAGGGCACCGACGAGGAGCTCAAGCAGATCGAGGCCGGCTTCGAGTCGCCGGGAGCTCCGGCGACCTCGCCAGCGGGCCAGGCGTAGTACCTGTGTGAACGGCGGGCGGGACTTCGGTCCCGCCCGCCGTCAGGCCTGCTCAGACCGCCGCGAGGCGGTCGTCCTTCGCGGGCGCGTGCTCGGGCTTCTTCACCGGTGGGATGACGAGCAGCGGCCTTCGGGCCGTGTGGCAGAGGGCGCGGGCGACGCTGCCCATGAACGCCGCGGTCAGGCCGCCGGCGCCGTGGGTTGCGACCACGATCAGGTCGGCGTCGACCTCGTCTGCCGCCTCCGCGATGAGGGTGGCGACGCCCTTGTTGCCGGTGCGGATGACGAGCGTCGCGTCGATCCCGACGCTCTTCAGCTCCTCGATCTGCCGGTCGATCTTCTCCTCCAGCTCGGGCTCGTCGGCGAGGGCCGGGTAGCCGCTGGGGCGACCGCGCAGCAGCTCGTTCGCGTGCACGGCGACGATTTTCGAGCCGTCCTCCCGGGCCAGTTCGCGCACGTGGTCGAGGGCGACATCGGCAAGCGCGGAGCCGTCGGTCGCCCAGACGATCGTCTTGAACATGGGGTTCCGTCCTTTCCTTCGCTACACCAAGGATGGGCCGAAGCCCTCGTCGGCGCATCAGGTGCGATGCGCAGGCCGGATGCGGATTCCCCGCAGATAGCCTCTCGCGGGTGCATCGGCTGACGAAGAAGCAGGCGCGGCGCATAGCGGTGCGCGCGCAGCTGCTCGATGCGCCGCGCCCGAGGGACTTGCTCGAGGTGGTCGAGCGGTTGACGCTGCTGCAGGTCGACCCCACGGCGGCGATCGCGCCGAACGCCGACCTCGTCGCCTGGAGCCGGCTCGGCTCGTCGTACCGGCCCGAGCACCTCACCCGTGCGCTCGAGCGGGATCGGACGCTGTTCGAGTTCAACGCGCTGATCCGGCCGATGGGCGACGTCGGCCTTTACCTCGCCCGCCCCGGCGGACGGCGCGGCCACGGCCGGGTGGACGCGTGGCTCCGCGACAACGACCGCTGCCGGAAGGACATCCTCAAGCTCCTGAAGCGCTCGGGGCCGCTCACCTCTCGGGACCTTCCGGACACGTGCGTCGTGCCCTGGGCCTCGAGCGGCTGGACGAACGACCGCAACGTCACCCAGATGCTCGAGTTCCTGCAGGCACGCGGCCAGGTGGCGATCTCCGGCCGGGTCGGGCGCGAGCGCCTCTGGGACCTGCCCGAGCGCGTGTATCCCGACGACGCCGAGGTGCCGTTGGTCGAGGACGCCGAGCGGATCAGGAACGAGCGCCGCCTCGTGGCGCTGGGCCTTGCGCGGGCACAGGCCAGGGCGATGCCGATGGAGCCGATCCACGTCGGCGAAGCCGGCGAGCCCGCAGTCGTCGAAGGCGTGAAGGGCGAGTGGCGCGTCGACCCGGCCTACCTGGACGGCGCCTTCAAGGGCAGAACCGCGCTCCTGTCGCCGTTCGACCGGCTCATCCACGATCGCGGCCGGACCGAGGAGCTGTTCGAGTTCGAGTACACGCTCGAGATGTACAAGCCGGCGGCGAAGCGCCGCTGGGGCTACTTCGCGCTGCCGATCCTCCACGGCGACCAGCTGGTCGGGAAGCTGGACGCGACGGCCGACCGCAAGGCCGCGGTTCTGCGCGTGCACGCGATCCACGAGGACGTGAGCTTCAGCCCGGCGGTGACGAAGGCGGTCCGCAGGGAGGTCGACGATCTCGCGGCCTGGCTAGGTCTAGAGCCGCCTGTCTAGGATCCAGTGATGGCCACCGCCGAGTCAGCAACGACCTCCGAGCTCGAGCAGTACCGCCGTGAGCTGACGGGCTACTGCTACCGCATGCTCGGCTCGGCCTTCGACGCCGAGGACGCGGTGCAGGAGACCATGGTGCGCGCCTGGCGGTCGCTCGATCGCTTCGAAGGCCGTTCCGCGCTCAGGTCCTGGCTGTACCGGATCGCCACGAACGTCTGCTTCGACGCGCTCGCGGGACGGGAGCGGCGAGCGCGGCCAATGGACCTCGGCCCGGCGCAGGAGCCGCTGCTCGAGAACCTCGCCGAGCTCCCGGAGGTGACCTGGATCACGCCGCTGCCGACGCCCGACGAGCTCGCGGAGCAGCGCGAGACGCTGCGGCTCGCCTTCGTCGCTGCGCTACAGCATCTGCCGCCGAAGCAGCGGGCCGCGCTCATCCTGTGCGAGGTCCTGAAGTGGCAGGCGAGCGAGGCGGCGGAGCTGCTCGAGACGAGCGTCGCCTCGGTCAACAGCGCGCTCCAGCGCGCACGCGCGACGCTCGCCACGGCGGACATCGCCGCTCCGAGCGAGCTCGACGACGAGGCTCGTGAGCTGCTCGAGCGGTACGTCTCCGCGTTCGAGGCGTACGACATCGACCGGCTCACCGAGCTGCTGCACGAGGACGCCGTCCAGTCGATGCCGCCGATCAGCCTCTGGCTCCAGGGGCGCGACGACATCTTCACCTGGTGGCTCGGCCCGGGGATCGGCTGCAAGGGCTCGAAGCTCGTCCCGGTCGGTCTCGTCAACGGGATGCCGGGCTGGGGTCAGTACAAGCCCGCGCCCGACGGCGGCCGCGAACCGTGGTCGCTGATCGTCCCCGAGGTCTCAGACGGGCGGATCGTCGAGCTGACGTTCTTCCTCGACACGCAGCGGCTCTTCCCGCTGTTCACGCTGCCCGACCACCTCGACTAGCCCGCAGAGGTCGAGCAGCTCCCAGAGCTCGCGCGGCGCGCGGACGAGACGCGCCCCGGTCCTGAGCCGGAAGCGCGCGAGGAAGTCGACCGTGCGCAGGTCGGCAGTGGTCGTGGGATCAGCTCGACGGCTGGACGATGATGAGCGAGTTGCCGTCCGGGTCGCGCAGCCAGAACATCGGCGGCACCGGCCCGCCGTAGCGGGTGACCTCGTCGTCCACGTCCACGCCGGCTTCCTTGAGCGCGGCATGCGCGGCGTCCACGTCGCTCGTGTCCAGGATGATCCCGGTCTGGCTGCCTCCGGCGGTTTGGCCCGGCGGCGGCGGGGCGAGCGCGATCGTCGTCTCCGCGCCGGCGACGGCGACCTCGACCCAGCGCAGGTCCGGCCCCATCGGCTCGTCGACGACCTTCTCGAAGCCGAGCTTGCCGGAGTAGAAGTCGAGTGCCCGGTCGGTGTCGGCGATCGTCACGCAGACGCGGCCGACCTTGCTGATGTTG
Source organism: uncultured Actinomycetes bacterium (assembly GCA_963770815.1). GTDB lineage: Bacteria > Actinomycetota > Thermoleophilia > Gaiellales > Gaiellaceae > Palsa-739. The sequence goes on along the minus strand of CAVYQV010000014.1, from coordinate 71,588 downwards.
AGCTTCGAAGCCACGGTGGACATCTCGAGCCTCCTCGTCTTGGGTGTCGCAGCTACGACCGACCCGCTAGCGGAAACTCATCGGGAGCGTGCTCAGGCGTAGGCGACTTCGCCGTGCATCGCCTCGTCGAGGCCGCTCTCCGCCTCCTCGCCGACGCGCACCGGCGTGACCCGGTCGAGCACGTGCAGCATCACGTAGGTGAACGCGAAGGCGTAGAGCGAGCAGCCGACGCCGGCGGCGACCTGCTTGCCGAAGAAGGCGGCGCTGCCGTGGATGAGCCCCTCTCCTCCCGCCGGGTTCGTCGCCGTGCTGGCGAAGACCCCGAGCAGGACGATGCCGAGCAGGCCGCCGACGCCGTGCACTCCCCAGACGTCGAGGGCGTCGTCCCACTTGAGCCGGTTCTTGAGCTGGATCGCGTAGTAGCAGATGAGCCCGGCCGCGATCCCGATCACGACCGAGGCGTAGATCGGCACGTACCCGGCGGCCGGTGTGATGCAGGCGAGGCCCGCGACCGCGCCTGTGAGCAACCCGACGAAGTGCGGCTTGCGCGCGGCGCGCCATTCGATGAACAGCCAGGTGATGGCGGCGAACGAAGCGGCGAGATCGGTGTTGAGGAACGCCAGCGAGGTGATGTCGTCGACCTTCAGCTCGCTCCCGGCGTTGAAGCCGTACCAGCCGAACCAGAGCAGGCCGGTGCCGAGCGCGATGAACGGGATGTTGTGCGGCGTGTCGACGAACTTCCGCTTGCCGACGTAGAGGACCGAGGCGAGCGCCGCGAAGCCCGCGCTCGCGTGCACGACGATCCCGCCGGCGAAGTCGCGCGCGCCCCAGTCCGCGAGCAGGCCGCCGCCCCAGAACATGTGCACGAACGGGTAGTAGACAGCGAGTTGCCAGACGACGAGGAACAGCAGGTACGCCTTGAACGTGACGCGGTTCGTGAAGGCGCCGGTGATCAGGGCCGGCGTGATGATCGCGAACATCATCTGGTAGGCGATCAGCACGACCAGAGGGATGTGCGAGGGCTCGTAGACCGAGTGGACGGTGACGCCGCGCAGGAACGCGTTGTCGAAGTTGCCGTAGATCCCGTCCGAGCCGCCGCTGAAGCAGAGCGAGTAGCCGACGAGCCACCACAGGGCGGTCGTGATCCCCATCGAGGCGAAGCTCTGGATCATGATCGTCAGCGTGTTCGAGCGGCCGACGAGCCCGCCGTAGAAGAAGGCGAGCCCCGGCGTCATGATCATCACCAGGGCCGCGGCGAGAAGCATGAAGCCCGTGTTCGCGCCGTTGATCACCGCGCGAAGTTCCACACTTGACGAGACGCTCCTCCATGTGAGAGGTTACGCGGCGTCAAAGCCCGGGAACTGCGCAAGCGGTTCGCGGGCTTTGGCGTTTCCGGGGTTCTGTGAGACTGTGCGCACCATGGATCTCGACGGTGCCTACGTCTGGGTCACGAGTAGGAAGCTCAAGCCTGGCTCCCGCGAGGAGTTCAGCCGCTCCTGGCGGCCGAGCGAGTTCCCCGAGGGAATGATCCGGGCGTACGAGCTCGTCTCGCCCGACGGGAACGAGGTGGTCGGCGTGTCGGTCTGGGGCTCGAGCGAGGCACGCGACCGCTACCGGCTCTCGGAGGTGGAATCGGAGCGGCGGCGGGCGATGGCCCCGTACGTGCTCGAAGAGGTCTCCGGCTTCTACCTCGGGCGCGAGCTCAAGATCCCGCGCGATTGAGCTCCGCCAGCCCGCGGGCGACCGCGGCGGCGGCCCTGCCGAGCTCGGCGGCGGCACGGGCGTCTCCGGCGACGCTCGGACTGAGCTTGTCGGTCGCGCGCAGCGCGAGCGCAACCGCCTCGTCGGCGAGCCTGGCGATCTCCTCGGGGACTCGCACGATCTCTGCGCGCGTCTCCTCGCTCCGATTCGCCATGAAGGCGCTGTACGCCGCTGCGTCGGCGTCCCCGAGCCGGACGAGCTCGGCCGCGAGCGCGTGGGCGCGTTCCGCGTCGTCCTCGTTGCCGGCGTAGCGGGCCGAGAGCTCGGCGAGAGCCGCTGCCAGGGCGGCGGTCAAGGCCGTCGCCGCGCCACTCGCCGGCGCGGGAGTCCGCTCGCCGACCGCGGCGAGCAGCTCGTCGACGCTCAGCTCGCCCAGCACGGTCGTGGAGTCTAGATTTCGGCGCATGACGATGAAGTACGACAGGCTCACGACACCGCTCGTGCGCGAGGACGGGGAGCTGCAGGCTGCGAGCTGGGACGAGGCGCTCGACCGCGCCGCGGCCGGCTTTCGCAGTGCGCTCGACGAAGGTGCTCTGACCGGCGTCTTCAGCTGCTCCAAGGCAACGAACGAGCTGAACTTCGCAACGCAGAAGTTCGCCCGGGTCGTCCTCGGCACGAACAACGTCGACAGCTGCAACCGAACCTGACACGCCCCTAGCGTCGTCGGTCTGGCGACGGTGTTCGGTGCGGGCGGCGGGACGAGCTCCTACGAGGAGACTCGAGCCGCGGACCTGATCGTGCTCTGGGGCTCGAACGCGCGCGACGCGCACCCGATCTTCTTCCACCACGTGCTCAAGGCCGTGAACCGTGGCGCGCAGCTGATCGTCGTCGATCCGCGGCGCACGCCGTCGGCACAGTGGGCCGACCTCTGGCTGGGGATCGACGTCGGCACCGACATCCCGCTGGCGAACGCCGTCGGGCGCGAGATCATCGCCGCCGGCCTGGCCGACATGGAGTTCGTCGAGCGGGCGACGACCGGCTTCGGGGCCTACCGCGACTCGGTCGAGCCGTGGACGCTGGAGGAGGCCGAGCGCGTCACCGGCGTCCCCGCGGAGGCGATCCGCGACCTCGCCCACGCCTACGGCACTGCCGAGAACGTGCAGCTCTGCTGGACGCTCGGGATCACGGAGCACCACAACGCCGTCGACAACGTCTTCGCGCTGATCAACCTCGCGCTCGTGACGGGCAAGGTCGGCAAGTGGGGCTCGGGCCTCCAGCCGCTGCGCGGCCAGAACAACGTCCAGGGCGGGGGAGACATGGGCGCGATCCCCAACAAGCTGCCCGGCTTCCAGGACACCCTCGACGACGTTGCCCGCGCGAAGTTCGACGCGGCCTGGGGCTCGTCGATCCCTGCGCAGCACGGCCTCCATCTGACCGGCATGTTCGAGGCGATGGAGCACGGCGAGCTGCGCGCGGCCTACGTCGTCGGCGAGAACCCGGCTCAGGGCGAGGCCGACCAGCAGCGCGCGGAGCGGCTGCTGCTGGGGCTCGACCACCTGGTGGTCCAGGACCTGTTCCTCACACGCACGGCTCAGCTCGCCGACGTCGTCCTCCCCGCGGCGGCGACCCTGGGCGAGGTGGACGGAACCGTCACCTCGAGCGAGCGCCGCGTGCAGCTCGTGCGCAAGGCCTACGACCCGCCGGGAGAGGCCCGCGACGACATCGAGATCGTCTACGAGCTCGCCCGCCGTCTCGGCCACGACCTCGGCTCGCCGCGCGCGGAGGACCTCTGGAACGAGCTGCGTTCGCTCTCGCCGATGCACGGGGGCATGAGCTACGCGCGGCTCGAGGCGCTCGGCGGGATCCAGTGGCCGTGCCCGGACGAGGAGGATCCGGGGTCGTTGTTCATCCACGGCCGTCTGTGGGACGAGGTCGTCGAGGAGCGCGCCCCGTTCCAGCCGGTCGAGCACGACCCGCCCGTCGACCTGCTCGACGACGACTTCCCGTTGCGGCTGACGACCGGCCGGCGGCTCGAGTCGTTCAACACGGGAGTGCAGACCGGCGGCTATGCGTCGCCGCTGCACGTCGGCGGCGAGGCGATCCTGCTCGCGCCCGAGGACGGCGAGCGCTACGGCGTCGCCGACGGCGCGCGCGTGCGGATCGTCTCGCGGCGGGGCTCGGTCGAGGCGCCGGTCCGCTACGACACGACGCTGCGGCCGGGCCTCGCGTTCATGAATCTCCATTTCCCGGACGTCGTGGCCACGAACGTGCTCACGATCGACGCGACCGATCCCAAGTCCGGCACGGCCGAGTTCAAGGCGACCGCGATCCGGCTCGAAGCGGTTTAGTTCCCTCGATGGACCTGAAGCTGCTCGACGCCGAGCCGACCGAGGCCGAGCGCAAGGCGATCGACGCGGTCGTCGGCGTGGAGGCGTCGAACGGGAACCGGGTCGCGCGGCGCGACCGCCACCGGCGCCAGCTCCTGCTGCCGGCGCTCCGGGCCGCGCAGCGGCGCGTCGGCTGGGTCACGCCGGGCGCGCTGGGCTACACCTCGCGCCGCCTCGACGTGCCGCCGGCCGATGCGTACGGCGTGGCGACCTTCTACGCGCTGCTCGCGCTCGAGGAGCGGCCGCCGGAGGTGCTCCACGTCTGCACCGACCTCTCGTGCCGGCTCGCGGGCGCCGAGGTCCCCGAGGGCGCCTCGCCTTCGCCGTGCCTCGGCCTGTGCGAGCGAGCGCCCGCGGCGCTGCGCACGATCGCCGGCCCGGAGCCGCGCGAGGAGCAGATCCCGCCGGCCTCGCCGCCGCTGCCTCAGGCGGGGAACGGCGACCTGAAGTTGCTGCGGCGGATCGCCGCGGGCGCCGACCCTGAGTCGCGGCCGGAGCTCCGCGCGCTCGAGCGCGCGCGCGAGCTCGGCCCGGAGCGCGTGATCGAGCTCGTGAAGGCGTCTCCGCTCCTCGGCCGCGGCGGCGCCGCTTTCCCGACCGGCGTGAAGTGGGAGGCGGTCGCGCGCCAGCCCGCGCGGCCGCACTACCTCGTCTGCAACGCCGACGAGTCGGAGCCGGGCACGTTCAAGGACCGCGTGCTCATGGAGCAGGATCCGTTCGCGCTCGTCGAGTCCATCGGCATCGCCGCCTTCGCGACCGGCTGCGAGCGAGCCTTCATCTACGTGCGCGCCGAGTACCCGCTCGCGCACGAGCGGCTGCAGAACGCGATCGACCGCTCCGACGTAGGGGTCGAGATCGAGCTGCGCATCGGCGCGGGCGCGTACGTCTGCGGCGAGGAGACGGCGCTGTTCCAGTCGATCGAGGGCTACCGCGGCGAGCCGCGCAACAAGCCGCCGTTCCCGGTCGAGGTCGGGCTGTACGGGAAGCCGACCGTCGTGAACAACGTCGAGACGCTCCTCAACGTGCCGCACATCGTGCTGGAGGACGACGCGCGCGACTCGCGCCTCTTCTGCGTCTCGGGTCACGTGGCCCGGCCCGGCCTGTACGAGCTCGAGCTCGGCACTCCGCTGGCCGAGCTGCTCGAGCTCGCGGGCAGCGAGCCGGCGAAGGCCGTCCTGCTCGGCGGCGCCGCCGGCTCGTTCCTGCGGCCCGACCAGCTCGACCTCCCGCTCTCGTTCGAGGGCGCCCGCGACGCCGGCGCGACGCTGGGCTCGGGCGTGGTGATCGTCTACGGCGAGCAGGCCGATCTCGTTGACGCGGTGCTCCGCATCGCCGAGTTCTTCCGCGACGAGTCCTGCGGCCAGTGCGTCCCCTGCCGCATCGGCACCGTGCGCCAGGAGGAGGCGCTGCACCGGCTCGCCTCCGGGAGGACGAACGGAGACGAGCTCACGGTGCTGGCCGACCTGACGCAGGTGATGCGCGACGCGTCCATCTGCGGCCTCGGCCAGACTGCGGCGAACGCCGTCGACTCGGCGATCCACAACCTCGGAGTGCTCGCGTGAAGATCACGATCGACGGCGTCACGACCGACGTCGCGGAAGGCTCGACCATCCTCGACGCCGCGCGGCAGATGGGCATCGACACGCCCACCCTCTGCTACGGCGACACGCTGACCCCGGTCAACGTCTGCCGCGTCTGCGTGGTCGAGGTGGAGAACGCGCGCACGCTCGTCCCGGCCTGCTCGCGCAAGGCCGAGGACGGGATGGTCGTGCTCACAGACTCCGAGCGCGTGCGCACGAGCCGGCGCCTGGTGATGGAGCTGCTCGGCTCGGCCGTCGACCTCTCGACTGCGCCCGAGGCGCTCGCCTACATCGAGCGCTACGAGGCGCAGCCCGACCGCTTCGGCCCGGATTCGCTCACCGTCGCACAGGCGGTCAAGGACGACAACGAGCTCTACGTCCGCGACTACTCGAAGTGCATCCTCTGTTACAAGTGCGTCGAGGCCTGCGGGGTCGACCACCAGAACACGTTCGCGATCACCGTCGCCGGCCGCGGCTTCGGCGCGCACATCTCGACGGAGCTCGACGTCCCGTTGCCCGAGTCCGCCTGCGTCTACTGCGGCAACTGCGTCGCAGTCTGCCCGACCGGCGCGCTGATGGCGAAGAGCGAGTTCGACCTGCGGGAAGCGGGCGACTGGCGCGAGGAGGAGCAGACCGAGGTCGACACCGTGTGCCCGTACTGCGGCGTCGGCTGCAACCTCACGCTCCACGTCCAGGACGACGCGATCGTCAACGTCACCTCGCCCGACGACCACGACGTGACCCGCGGCAACCTCTGCATCAAGGGCCGCTTCGGCTACCGCTACGTGCAGAACCGCAGGCGGGGGTGACCGTCGAGCTGGGCTCCCTCGGGGAGCTCGAGACGGCTCTGGCGAGCGAAGAGTTCGACGTCGCGCGCGTCTTCGTCGGCTACGGGGCGTCCGCGCCCTCGGCGGCGGAGCCCTGCTTGCTCCCCAAGGTCGCGTATTCGCTGGAGCCGCCCGCGGCGCCCACCGGCTCGTTCCGTACCGGCGCATGGCACGAGACCTGGACCCCGGAGGCGTACGCGGCCGCGATCGAGGCGGTGCGCGACGCGATTCGCGAGGGCGACGTCTACCAGGTGAATCTCGTCCAGCACCTGTGGGCCGAGTTCAGCGGCGATCCGCTCGCGCTCGCGGCCGCGCTCGCTCCGCTGCGCGCGCTCGAGCCCGCGCCGCTGCAGGGCGACGGCTGGACGATCGTCTCCGCCTCGCCCGAGCTGCTGCTGCAGAAGCGCGGCCGGATCGTCCGCACCTCGCCGATCAAGGGGACGCGGCCCGCCGGCGTCCCGATCGAGTCGGCCAAGGACACCGCCGAGCACGTGATGATCGTCGACCTGGAGCGCAACGACCTCTCGCGGGTCTGCGTCCCCGGCACCGTCCGCTGGCCGGAGCTGCTCGCCGAGCGCCAGCTCGCCGGCGTCACCCACCTCGTCGCCACCGTCGAAGGAGAGCTGCGGCCCGAGGTGACGTTGACCGAGCTGCTCGACGCCGTGCTGCCCGGCGGCTCCGTGACCGGCTGCCCGAAGAGCAGCGCGCTCGAGCTGATCGCCGCGCTCGAGCCGGTCGGGCGCGGTGCCTCCATGGGTGCGCTCGGCCGCATCTACGCGAACGGGGATCTCGACCTCGCCCTCACGATCCGCACCTTTGCCGTGACCGACGGCAGGATCCATCTCTGGGTCGGCGGCGGGATCGTCTGGGACTCGGAGGCCGACGCCGAGATCGAGGAGTCGTGGGTCAAGGCTCGACCGCTGCTGGCTCTCGCCTGATGGACGTGCGCGCGGTGGCGGTCGCCGGCCGCGGCCTCGTCGATCCGCACGAGCCGGTCTTCGCCGCCGACGACGAGGCGCTGCTCCGCGGTCGTTCCGTGTTCGAGACGGCGCGCGTCTACGACGGCCGGGCGTTCCTCCTCGAGCAGCACCTCGCGCGGTTCGCCGTCTCGGCCGCTCGCGTCGGCCTCGCGCCTCCCGACGCCGCCGAGTCCGAGCGGCTCGCAGGGCTCGTGATCGGCGCCTGCGCCGAGCGAGATCTCGCGCTGCGCCTCTACTGGACCGGCCAGACGCTCGCGGTCACTGCGGGCCTGATCGATCCGGAGCTCGAGACGCTGCGCGCCCGTGGACTGCGGCTCGCCTCGGTTCCCTGGTCGACCGGCGCGCTCGCGGGCGCGAAGTCGACGAGCTATGCCGAGAACATGGCGGCGCAGGACACCGCGGTCGCCGCCGGCGCCGACGACGCCCTGCTCGTCGCCGGCGACGGCACCGTGCTCGAGGCTCCGACCGCGAACGTCTTCTGGCGCGAGGGCGACACACTCGTCACGCCGTCGCTCGACCTGCCGATCCTCGCCGGAGTGACACGCGGGCTCCTGCTCGAGACCTCCCAGCGGGAAGTCGTCGAAGGTGTCTTCCCGCTCGACCGGCTGCTCGCCGCCGACGAGGTCTTCGTCTGCTCCTCGATCCGCGAGGTGATGCCGGTCGCCTCGGTCGACCGCGCGGCGTTCGGGCTCGGCCCCGCGGCGCACGAGCTACAGCAGGAGCTGCGGCGCCGCGCTACCTCCTGAGGCCGAGCTTCTGCAGCACCGCGTCGACGCGGGCGAAGCGGCTCGACCTCGCAGAACTCGCCCTCGACGACGCCGTAGCCGGTGTTGAAGCGCCAGCGGCCGCCCGGGCGGACGTCCATCTCCTCGACGACCGTGTTCTCGCCCCACCACTCGGGGATCAGCGCGGGATCCGTCCAGACGGAGAAGACGTGCGCGCGCGGCGCGTCGAAGACCCGCTCGACGCGGATCTCGTGACCGTCGTCTCGTTCATCCGCTCACCGCCTGTTTCACGAGGTCGCCGATCTTCTTCTCGTCGGCCTTCGTCAGCTTCGGCAGGGCGTACGAGGTGGGCCACATCGAACCGTCGTCGAGGTTCGCGTTGTCGTTGAAGCCGAACGTCGAATAGCGCTCCTTGAACTTGCCGGAGTCCTTGAAGAAGCAGATGACCTTGTCGTTCTTCGAGTAGGCCGGCATCCCGTACCACGTGCGCGGCGTGAGCTCCGGGGCGACCTTGCGAACGACCGCGTGGATCCGCTGTGCGATTCCCCGGTCGGCTTCGGCCATCTTCGCGATCGCGGCGAGGACTGCCTTCTCACCCTCGGTGTCCTTCAGGGCCGCCTTCGCGGCCGCCTTCTCCTCGGCGGTGAACTTCCGTGCCATCAGGCTCCTTTCGTGCGTTCGACGACTTGGGCGAAGCGGTCGAGCCGTTGTAGCCACATGCTGATGCCCTCGAACGCGTAGGGCGCGAGCATGCACTTGCGGGCGCGACCGACCTTCTCCGTCGTGACGAGCTCCGCTTCCTCGAGCCGCCGGATGTGCTTCTTCATCCCGGTCAGCGACATGCCGAAAGGCTCGGCGAGTTCGCTGATCGTCGCGCTACCCGAGCCGAGCCGCTCGAGAACGGCGCGGCGGGTCGGGTCGGCGAGGGCTGCGAACGCGCGGTCGACGGGTTGGAGATAGTGAACCATTGAGTTCACTTTAGCAACTCGGTCGCATGCGGGTGGTTCATAGTTGCCCCGTGACGGAGGTGCGGCTCGCAGAGCTCGTTGCGGCGCTGTCGCTCGGCGTCGATCTCGGCTTCGGCCAACCGATGGAGCACGTGCTGCGCGAGTGCATGATCGCGCTGCGCCTCGCCGACAGGATCGGGCTCGAGGAGGCAGAGCGCTCCACCGTCTACTACACGGCGCTGCTCGTCAACGTCGGCTGTCACTCCGATGCCCACGAGCAGGCGAAGTGGTTCGGCGACGACATCGCGCTCAAGTCCACCAAGTACGACGGCGACTTTCGGAGCGTGCGCGCGATGGCCGCGATGATGTCGCTGGTCGGGAGCGGCAACCCGCCGTTGCATCGTGTCCGTGTGGGGCTCGAGTTCGCGGTCTCCGGCCGCCACGACCTCGACGGGATGGTCGCCCGGCACTCGGAGGTCGCGCGGGCGCTGGCGGAGCGGCTCGGCCTGCCGGAGGAAGTGCAGGAGGCGGTCGGCGCCTCGTACGAGCAGTGGGACGGCAAAGGCTGGCCCGGCGGTCTCGCCGGCGACCGCATCCCGATCGCCGCGCGGCTGGCCCAGTTCGCGGAGTTCGTCGAGGTCGCGCACCGGCTCGGCGGAGTCGAAGCAGCCGTTGCGCTGGCCGAACGCCGCGCCGGCTTGCAGTTCGACCCCGCGCTGACGGCGGCCCTCCGCGCCGCCCCGGACGAGATCCTCGGTGGGCTCGACTCCGGCCGAACCTGGAACTCGGTGATCGACGCCGAGCCGGCATTGCGCGTGACCCGCTCCGGCGCTGCGTTCGACCAGGCGCTGCTCGCGCTGGCGGACTTCGTCGACCTCAAGTCGCCGTACACGCTCGGGCACGCGAGGGCCGTCTCGGAGCTGGCGGCCGCGACCGCAGTGCAGCTCGGCCTGACGGAGGACGAGACGAGCCTGCTGCGGCGCGCCGGCCTCGTCCACGACCTCGGACGGCTAGGCGTCTCGAACGCGATCTGGGACAAGCCCGGCCCGCTCGGCACGGGCGAGTGGGAGCGAGTGCGGCTGCACCCCTATCTGACCGAACGGATCCTGCAGCAGTCGACGGCTCTCGCGCCGCTCGCCGCGATCGCCGTCCAGCACCGCGAGAGGTTGGACGGCTCCGGCTATCCGAAGGGTCTCTCGGGCGGTGCGATCACCCGGCCGGCGCGCATCCTCGGAGCCGTCGACGCGTATCGATCGATGCGTGAGCCGCGCCCCTACCGGCCGCCGCTGGGCGGGGAGCAGGCGGCTGCGGAGCTGCAGGCCGACGTGCGAGCCGGGAAGCTCGACGCGGAGGCGGTCGCGGCCGTGCTCGCCGCGGCCGGACATCCGGTGGGTCGTCGCCGCGAGTGGCCGGCCGGACTGACGACCCGCGAGGTCGACGTCCTCCGCCTGGTCTCGCGCGGCCTGTCGAGCAAGCAGATCGCCACCCAACTCGTGATCACGCCGAAGACGGCGCGCAACCACATCGAGCACATCTACACGAAGATCGACGCCTCCTCGCGCGTCGCCGCGAGCCTGTTCGCCACGGAGCACGGCCTGCTCTGAAAGATGAGGCAATCGCCTCAGGCGGCGGCGACCGCGCCGCCGTAACCTCGCCGTATGAGCCTACGAAAGAAATTCTTCGCAGCGACGTACGACTCGTTCTCCCGCAAGACCGAAGAAGCAGGACTGCGCGAGATGCGCCACGGCCTGCTTGCCGAGGCAGGCGGCTCGGTCCTCGAGATCGGCGCCGGCACCGGCGCGAACCTGGCGCACTACAACGGGAATCTCGAGTCGCTCGTCGTCACCGAGCCGGAGCCCGCGATGCTCCGGCGCCTGCACGCCAAGGCCCGCGACCAGGCGCCTCTGGCCAAGATCCTGCGAGCGCCTGCCGAGGATCTCCCGTTCGAGGACGCCAGCTTCGACACCGTCGTCTCGACACTCGTGCTGTGCGGGGTCGACGACCAGGCGCGGTCGGTCCGCGAGATCCGCCGCGTCCTCAAGCCCGGTGGCCGCCTGCTGTTTCTCGAGCACGTGCGGTCGGACGATCCAGCTCTCGCACGCTTCCAGGACCGGATGAACTGGCTGAACCGCCTCGTCGTCCAGTGCGACTGCAACCGGCCGACCCTCTCCACGATCGAGGTCTCCGGCTTCACCGTCTCCGAGCTCGAGCACAGCGAGCTGCCGAAGGCGCCGAAGTTCGTCAAGCCGCTGATCTTCGGCACGGCGGTGGCGAGCTAGGTCGAGGCGCCGCCGGCGACCACCGTGTAGAGGCCCCATACCACGAGGCCCGATGCGACCGCGACGAGCGGCAGCCAGCGGAGACCGCGCTGGAAGAGCGGGAAGACGAGGAAGACGATCAGCTGCGAGACGAACAACGCGCCGAGCGACGGGTTGAGCAGCTTGTCGTAGAACTTGTCCGGGTTGATGAGCGAGAGCACGTCGGCGGCGACGAACGGGACCGCGATCCAGACGAGCACGCGCTGCAGCGGCACGCCGTGGAGCCAGTGGATGAGGCGGCCGAGCGCCAGGTACTCCGCCACGATCAGCGCGAGCGTGCCGACCGCTATCCCGAGCGTGACGGCGACCTCCAGGTCGCGGCCGCTGTAGTACTTCGCGATCGTCGCCGCCGGCACCGGGAAGGCCAGCAGCGGCTTCGGGACGGTGGCGATCCCCAGCGCCGCGACGAAGAAGCAGAGACCGACGACCGCAACGGCGAAGGCCAGGCCGCGCCGCACGGTCCTGCTGCGACCGCGCACCTCGGCGCCGAGGTAGAGCGGCAGGCTCGCGCAGATGAACAGCAGCGCCGTGGCGCCGACCGCCCTGCCGGTCGGGTTCACGCTCGGTTCCGCCGCGAAACGGGCCGGTACGTGCGAGAGCATCACGCCGCCGAGAACGAGCAGCAGGACGAGCTGCGCCAGGCCGATCACGAGCAACGCGACCAGCGGCCAGCGGACGGGCGCGAGCACGAGGAGCACGATCGCGACCGGGATGATCAACTCGAGCGCCCAGCGGTACGGCGCGATTCCGGGAAAGATCGGCGGCAGCAGGTCGTAGACGACGTACGTGACGGTGTACGGCAGGTAGAGGAAGTAGGCGAAGGCCCAGATCCAGCCCTGGGCCAGCGCCACCCGGCGTCCCGCCGCCGCGTCGACGAACGCGGTCAGTCCACCGGGCGAGACGACGCGCCGCGAGTAGACGAGCCAGAGCGTGAGCGGAGCCGCGAACACGGCGAGCGCCAGCAGCACGACGAGCCCCGCCGACTCGATGCCGGCGTCCCCCGCGGCCCCGGGCAGCATGTTCGCCAGGGCGAGCGGGCCGCCGATCGACGCGATCGCGAGGCCGACGAAGAGCAGGGGCGAGAAGCCGTCCGTCGAACGGCCGATCCCAGAGGCCTCTCCTGCCGCAGGTTCAGCCGTCATGGTTACCTCTACCCGGCTGCGGCAGGAAGCGGATTTCCCCGGCCCGGCGCAATCCGACTGCGGCTTTCGTGCGTTTAGGAGTGCAACGGCCCGATTTGAAGGAGGAGATCAATGTGAGGATCCTGCGCGGCAACTCCAACCGATACCAGGTTCGCCTGCTCGCGGTTGCGCTGCTTGCGGTGCTCGGGTTGGTCGCCGCCGGCTTCGGCGGCACGTCTGCGTCCTCGGCGTCGAAGAGCGGCGTCGCCGGCGCGCAGCACTCGACAAGCTCGGCAGCCGTGAACACGCGCAAGATCAAGGGGCTCGGCGTCGACCTCGTGAACCCGAAGGGGCGGACGCTGTACGTCTTCATGAAGGACGCGCACAAGCACGTGACGTGCACCGGCTCGTGCGCGAGCTTCTGGCATCCGCTGAAGTGGAGCGGCTCCGGCAAGCCGACGGCCGGCGGCGCTGCGAAGAGCAGCCTGATGGGCTGGGACAAGAATCCCGCCGGCGGCAAGGTGGTGACGTACAACCACTGGCCGCTCTACACCTACATCGGCGACTCGAAGGCCGGCCAGGCCACGGGTTGGAACGTCAACCTGAACGGTGGCAAGTGGTACGTCATCTCCGCCTCGGGCAAGGTCGTCAAGCACAAGAGCAAGTCCGGCGGCGGCGGCGGCGGAACCACCACCGGCGGCGGCTGGGGCTAGTCCGTCCCACCTCGTTTTCCGGAGAGGGGCGCTGCGATCGACGCGGCGCCCCTCCAGCCAGGAGTTGCCAGCAGCACGAGGCCATCGCGGCGCACGAGCAACGCAGCCCCGATCAGCAGCCCGAGCGCCGCGTGGACGAGGAAGAGCGGGCCGACCACGTGCGCGCAGATACGCGCCACCCGGCGCCGCGGTTTGGCCTAGGCTCCCACGAGCCCATGGCGCCGCAGATTCCCGCAGAGATCGAGGCCTACGCCGAGCGCTACACGACCGCCGGCTGGGACGGCTTCGGCCGCCTGGCCGACGAGACGCGGGCGACGCAGAGCGCGCCGCAGATGATGGTCGGCGACGTCGAGGGCGCGTTCCTCTCCTTTCTCGTGACGATGACGAACGCGAAGCGGATCGTCGAGGTCGGCACCTTCACGGGCTGGTCGTCGATCGCGATGGCCCGCGCGCTGCCGCCGGACGGAAGCCTCGTCACGTGCGACGTCAACGAGGAGACGACGGCGGTCGCCCGCCGCTACGCCGAGGAGGCCGGCGTCGCCGACCGGATCGAGTACCGGCTCGGCCCCGCGGTGGAGACGCTTGCGACGCTCGAGGGGCCGTTCGACCTCGCCTTCATCGACGCCGACAAGCCCGGCTACATCGACTACTACGAGGCCGTCCTCCCGAAGCTCGCGCCTCGCGGCACGATCGCCGCCGACAACACGCTGTTCGGCCTCGAGACGGAGGGTGAGAACGCGGCTGCGATCGCCCGCTTCAACGAGCACGTCCTGCACGACGATCGCGTGGAGGCGGTCCTGCTCCCCTTCCGCGAGGGCGTGACACTGATCCGTCGCCGCCGATGAGGGTGCTCGTGGTCGGCACGGGGGCAGTCGGCGCGGCGGTCGCGGCGGTCGCGCGGCGGCGCGACTTCTTCGAGCGGATGACGTTCGCCGACCTCGACCCGGCACGGCCGGCCGCGGTCGTCGAGCGGGACGGCGACCACCGCTTCGTCGCCGCGCAGGTCGACGCGAGCGACAAGGATGCGCTCGTCGATCTCCTGCGCGAGACCAAGGCGGATGCCGTCCTCAACTCCGCCGACCCGCGCTTCAACCCGCCGATCCTCGACGCCGCCCTCGAATACGGCTGCACGTACCTCGACATGGCGATGACGCTCTCGGGGCCCGACGTGCAGCTCGGGCAGGACGAGCTCGACATGCACGAGCGCTGGCAGGAGCGCGGCCTGCTCGCACTCGCCGGCATCGGTGTCGAGCCGGGTCTCGCCGACGTCTTCGCCCGCTACGCGGCCGACCACCTCTTCGCCGAGATCGACGAGGTGGGAGTGCGCGACGGCGCCGACCTCGTCGTCGAGGGCTACGACTTCGCGCCGACCTTCTCGATCTGGACGACGATCGAGGAGTGCCTGAACCCGCCCCTGATCTGGGAGAAGGAGCGCGGCTTCTACACGACCGAGCCGTTCTCCGAGCCGGAGCTGTTCGAGTTCCCGGAGGGGATCGGCGTGATCGAGTGCGTCAACGTCGAGCACGAGGAGGTCGTGCTCGTGCCGCGCGAGATCGACTGCAACCGCGTGACCTTCAAGTACGGGCTCGGCAGCGAGTTCATCGACGTCCTCCAGACGCTGCACAAGCTTGGCCTCGACTCGACCGAGCCGGTGCGCGTGAGGGGGATGGAGGTCGCGCCGCGGGACGTCGTCGCGGCTGCGCTTCCCGATCCGGCGACGCTCGGTGACCGGATGCGCGGCAAGACCTGCGCCGGCACGCTCGTCACCGGCACAGCTCGAGGACGGCAGCGACGGCGCCGTCTACCTCTACCACGTCGCCGACAACGAGCGGACGATGCGCGAGTACGGCCACCAGGCGGTCGTGCTCCAGACCGCCCTCAACCCGGTCGTCGCGCTCGAGCTGCTCGCCGCCGGGACGTGGCAGGGGACGGGCGTCCTCGGGCCGGAGTCGTTCCCGCCCGATCCGTTCCTCGAGCTTCTCGCCGACTACGGCGAGCCGCACGGCGTCGTCGAGGGCGATCCCCGCAAGTCCTAGCTGTGTCCGTCGAAGCACTCAAGGCGATGGGAGCGGACCTCGAGCCGGCGCTCGACCACGTCAACGTGCCGAGCTACGTGATCGACCACGCCGGTGTCGTCCGCTGGATGAACCTCGCGGCCAAAGCGGTGGTCGGCGATCAGGTCGGGCGCCAGTTCACGTCGGTGGTGGCGCCCGAGGACACCCGGCGGGCGCGCGAGCTGTTCGCCCGCAAGATCCTCGGCAACACCGAGGTGACGGACGCTCCGGTGGTCGTCGTCGACATCGTCGGGGACCGGGTCGCGGTCGAGATCAGCTCGGTGCCGCTGCGGCATGATGAGCACGTGGTCGGGGTCTTCGGCCAGGTGTCGAAGGTGGTCGAGGAACCGGTGCCGCATCCCGACCTGCACCTGACACCGCGGCAGGCG
Organism: uncultured Actinomycetes bacterium; assembly: GCA_963770815.1. Taxonomy (GTDB): domain Bacteria; phylum Actinomycetota; class Thermoleophilia; order Gaiellales; family Gaiellaceae; genus Palsa-739. The sequence goes on along the minus strand of CAVYQV010000014.1, from coordinate 55,846 downwards.
GAAGTGCTGCAGCTGCTCGAGCGCGGCCGCTCGACCGTGCAGATCGCCGAGGAGTTGCACCTCAGCCGCGAGACGGTGCGGAACCATGTGCGGCACCTGCTCCACGCACTCGGAGCCACGTCGAGGCTCGAGGCCGTTGCGGTGGCGCGCGGCGACCTCGTCGCGGCGGGTCGCTGACTAGGTTCGGCGGCGGCCGACGAGCCGCGCGCCGACGGCGCGCAGGTGACCCCGAGCGATCGCCTCCTCCTCGACTACGCGCAGCGAGTCGCCGAGGTTCCAGTGGTGGAGCCAGGCGCCGCGCAACGGCAGGCCGAGCTCGAAGTCCGGCTCGAGCGCGGCGAGGATCCGGTCGAGAGGATGCAGGTGCGCCCGGTGGTCCGCGACGAGCTCCTCGGCGGTCTGCGGCTGCCGCTCGCCGATCGCGGCGCGCTGCTCGAGCCACCAGGCGGCGGCGCCGAGGTCGAAGGCGCCGACGTCGAACTCGTCGATCACGAGCGTCCCGCCGGGCTCGACCAGCTCACCGAGTCGGCGGCAGGACTCGTCGAGCGGCTCGACATGGTGGAGCGAGACGACTGCGACCGCGGCCGCGAACGAGCCCGCGGGCTCGTCGAGTTCGGCGAGGGCGACGGCGCGGACGTCGTCGTTGTCCGACCTCGGGTCGATCGCCAGCACGTCGTAGCCGTCCGCGCGGAGCGCTCGGGCGAGACCGCCCGCGCCTGCGCCGACCTCGAGCACGTGCGCGGGCGGCTCGGGCAGGTTCGCGCGGACGAAGGCTCTCAGCTCGACGGTTGCCATCCGGCCATCTTCGCTTCTACTGCTTCCGCAGGCGGCGCAGCGCCGGACCGAGCGCCTGGCCGCCGCGGAGCACCGGCTCGAAGAGGTCGCCGTGCCGCTCGACCCGCTGCAGCGCCTCGCGCCGGCCGAAGTCGCGCGGCCGCACCTTCTCGCCGAGCTCCTCCCAGCGCAGCGGCGTGGACACGGGCGCGCCGGGCTTCGGCCGGACCGAGTAGGCGGAGGCGATCGTCTTCCCGTGTCCGTTCTGCCGGTGGTCGACGAGCACGCCCCGGCGTTTCTTCTTCAGCCACTCGGTCGTCACGAGACCGGGGTTGTCCGACTCGAGCCGGCGCGAGACGAGCTCGGCGAAGTCGTACGTGTCCCGGTACGACGAGCGCCGCGTGATCGGCACCAGCACGTGGATGCCGTCGGCGCCGCTCGTCTTCGCGTACGACCGCAGCTCGAGTCCTTCGAGCGCCTCGCGGATCAGGTGCGCCACGCGGATCGCCTGGGTGAAGCCGTTCCGGGTCTCGGGCGGGTCGAGGTCGAAGACGACGTAGTCCGGGCGCTCGGGCCTGTCGACCCGCGAGTACCAGGCGTTCATGTCGATGCAGTTCATCTGCACCATCCACACGAGTGCTGCGGTCTCGTTGACGAGCGTGAAATCGACGAGCCGCGACTCCCCCTCGCGCGGCCAGGTCCGGAACTGCCGGGTCGGTATCCACGGCGGCTTTCCCTTCGGCGCCTGCTTGTGGAAGTAGGCCTGGCCGTCGATGCCGTGCGGATACCGCTTCAGGGTGAAGGGCCGCTCCCGCAGGTGCGGCACGATCACGTCGCCGATTGCGAGGTAGTACTGCGCGAGGTCGCCCTTCGTCACGCCGTCGCGGGGGAAGAGGACGCGCTCGGGATGCGTCAGCCGGACGGTGCGGCGCCCGGCTCGTAGTTGCGTTGGGTCAGAATTGACCGCGATGACTGGAGAGTTTGTCCTCGACACGCCGGTCGTGCGCGCCTTTGTCGCCGACGTCCAGGCGACGATCGTCGCCGCCTCCTCGCCGGAGCGGGCCTGCGAGGCCCTGAGACCGCGGTTCGCAACGCTGCTTGCCGACCCGGACTGGCTTCCCGCTGAGTACCGGGCCGCGGCTCCCGAGAGCGGGATGGGAGGCGGCATCGGCCAGTGGCTCCTCTACCGCGCCGGGGATCACTCGCTGTCGCTCTTCTCCCTCGTCGTCCCGCCGGGCTCCGAGACTCCGATCCACGACCATCTCGCCTGGGGCCTCGTCGGTCTCTACCGCGGCGAGCAGGACGAGGAGATCTACGCGCGGCGGGGCGGCACGCTCGGGCTCGCCGAGCGGCGCTCCCTCGTCCCCGGCGACTTCTACGCCTTGATCCCGCCCCGCGACGACATCCATCGTGTGCGCACGACGTCGGCCGAGACCTCGGTCTCGATCCACCTGCTGACGAACGACACGGGCTGCGTCTGGCGCCACTCGTTCGACCCGGCGTCCGGTGAAGCGAAGCCGTTCCGTTCCGGCTATGTCAACGTGGCCTGTGAGGACGGTACGGGTGAGCTCGAGTGAAGGGTCTGACCTCTCGCGGCTGCGGCCGGCGTCGTCGCGGTGATCGCGGGCTGCGGCGGATCGAGGAAGCCCGCCGTGCAGCTGCCGAGCGTCGTCCAGCTCAAGGTCGCCTCGCGTAGGTCGATCCGAATAGGTGTGCATCGGCGGGAGCTCCTGCGAGGATCAGCCCCCCCGGTTCGTCTACTTCTTGGCCCGCTTGGCCTGGCGCTTCTCCTTCAGCGTCTTCTGAGCAGGCTTCTTCTCCATGGTCTTCTTCGCGCTCCTGTCTTTGGTCGCCATGTCCTACCTCTCTCTAGGTGCTGGGTTGGGGCAGCGGACCGCTCACGTCACCAGCGTACGGGCTCTGCCGCCTGGGAGGCGACGTCGCCGTACTGGTCGACCGACACGACCAGTCGCTGTTCGGCGCGTCCGTGGGCGACCCAGCGCAGCGCGAAGTAGAGCCGATGCCGGCGCACGATCACGGCCTGCCCGCCGCTTCTTGTTTCCACGCGGAAGCCTTGCGCAGCCCGCTGCGCAAGATACGAGTCCAGCGCGACCGAACGCGCATCGGCTGCCCGGCCAGGCGTCATCGCTCGAGTGCCGTAGTCAGCTCTCCGCGGACGAGACCGCGTCACCCGGCACTCCCTCCGGTTCCGCGCCTTCCGTATCGGCCGGGGGGTCGACGTCGCCGCGGCGCTCCGCAGCCCGCGCGTCCTTCTTGGCCCGCTTCAGTTCCCGCTTTTCGCGCAGCGCCTGTTCGCGAGCGCGTTTGAGGACCGATTGGGTGCTTCGCCGCGCCATCAGGCACGCCCGCGCAGGCACGCCCGCACGCGCTCCGTTGCCCTGCTCAGCATCGTCTTCGCCATGGCCGTTCCTTTCTTCGTGCGCTGCAGCCGCGGGCGGAAGCCCGCGGCTGCGCTGCGCGGCTAGACGGCGACGACGTTCCTCGCTTCGGGACCTTTCGTCCCGTCGACCGCCTCGAACTGCACCTGCGCGCCTTCTGAGAGCGACTTGAAGCCCTCGGCGACGATCGAGGAATGGTGAACGAACACGTCCTTGCCACCCTCGGCAGGGGTGATGAACCCATACCCCTTCGAATCGTTGAACCACTTCACGGTTCCGGTTGCCATACAAACACCTCCTCTGCCACGAAAAGAACGGGCAGGGGAAGCGCACAGCGCGCAACCGGCACTCGCTCAGCTATCGACTGCCACCGTAGCAGGCCGACCCGAAACCCACCTCTGTGGCGGCCTAGGTCTGGAGGAGGGCGCTGCTACGCTGCGCCGACTCCACGAGCGAGTACCGGACGCGAAGACCGCTTCCCCCGCCCGTTCCCGAGCAGAGGAGGCAGTTCATCCATGGCATCCGGAACGGCACGCTTGGCTGTTGGCGACCTCGTCGTCTATGCATCGCATGGCATTGGCCGCGTCGAGTCGACGCAGTCCCATCAGACGGAGGCTTCGGAGACGCTGAGTCTCCTGTTCGAGAGCGGACTGAAGGTGACACTCCCACTCGCCCGCGCACACGACGCGCTGCGCCCTCTGTCCGGTGAGCCGGAGTTGGAGGATGTCCGGCGCACGCTCCGGGTGGAGACGCACCCCGTGGTCGAGCCGTGGTCCCGGCGCCATCGCAGATTGCAGGCGAAACTTGTCGACGGCAGTGTCAGCGGCCTCGCCGAGATCGTTCGTGATGGCGTCCATCGGCAGCGCCGGCGTGTCAAGGGCAGCCCGGCGCCGGTCGAGAACCAGCTCTACCGGAAGGCTCGAGGGCTGCTCGTAGCCGAGATCGCCGCTGTCCGCAGCATCGAGCCCGACGCGGCGGACGCCTGGATCTCCCAACAGATCTGCTGACGCACACGCCTCTGTGACTTCAGTGCTCTGCGGCGACGCCGGGCGGGGCGACGGACTTGCCGCGGCGCCGGCCCGCCGAGGCGGCGACGAGCGCGAGCAGTGTTGTGGCCAGGACGAGCGGCGCAAAGGGTGCTACCTGGAGCAAAAGCACGGCGCCGAGGAAGCCGCCGAGCAGCATTGCCCCGACGGCGAGGATGCGCCGAGGTGTCCGTGCGCCGCTGCCGCCTCCGAGCCACGAATCGGCGGCGATGCCGGTCAGGGTCAGGGTGAGCACGGTGGTCGTGAGCTCGGCTACCGCGAGGCGGCGGGCGGTCGCGTTTTGGATTCCCATCGCCAGCGCCAGAAGGGCGATGAGCGCGTAGCGGCTGCCGGCGCCTGGGTGGTCGCCGGCGAGGGCGGCGATCGGTATCGCGACCGCGCAGAGAACGAGCTGGCTTGCGGTCGCCGCACAGGGCTGTCGCCGCCGATCGTCGCCGGGGCGGCTGGTCAGCCGCCCCGCGGCCATGCCGCCGGGGAGGAAGCAGGCGAGGGCGAGCAGCGAGCCCGGGACCGAGAGGCCGCCCGCGCCGGCGGCGGCGAAGCCGAGAAAGACGACGTTGCCGGTCATGTTCGCCACGAACACATGCCCGAGCCTCAGGTAGGCGAGCGCGTCGACGACTCCGGTCACGACCGTGAGCAGGATCAGTAGCGGCGGCAGGCCGTCCTCCGCCTCTGCTGCGCGTGGCCGGAGCGTCCCTTCGATCTCCCGCCAGGTCGACTCCGTGATCGGCCGGGAGCTCACGGTATCCGTCAGTCCGGGCGGGTCGGGTCGCTGCCCGCGATCTGCTCGAGGGCCTGGAACAGCGCGGCGAGGTCGCGCCGCTCGCAACCCAACGCCTGAGCTCGCTCGAGCACCTCGTCGGCACGCTCGGCGGTCGGAAGCGGGATATCGAGCTCTAGCGCCGCGTCGAGCGCGAGCTCGATGTCCTTGTGCATGAAGCTCAGGTCGAACCACGCCTCCTCGGGCGGATCGAGGATGATCGACGCGCGAGCCCGCAGCATCGGCGAGCCGATCGGGCTCGACTCCATCACGTCGAGCGCGCGCTGCCGGTCGACGCCCGACCGCTCGGCCAGGAGCAACCCTTCTGCGAACGCGAGCATCTGGACGGCGAGGCTGATGTTGATCGCGAGCTTGAGCGCTAGCCCCTGCCCGTTGCCGCCGATGTGGGTCGGCGTGCCCAGCTCGCGCAGGAGCGGCTCGACGCGACGGTAGGCATCCTCGTCGCCGCCGACCATGATCGTCAGCGTCCCCGATTGCACCTGCGGGACGCTTCCGGAAACGGGCGCGTCGAGCATCCACCCCCCTTGTGCACGCACGCGTTCGGCCAGGTCCCGGCTCGCCTGCGGGCTGACCGTGCTCGTGTCGACCCAGGTCGTACCGGCGGCGAGCCCGGCCAGAATGCCGTCAGGCCCGGATGCGACCTGCTCGAGAACGCGGTCGTCGGGAAGGGAGGTGAAGACGACCTCGACCGCGTCGGCGACCTCGCGTGCCGTGTCGAGCCACTGCAGCCCTTGCTCGACCTGAGGCTCGGCATGCTCGCGGTTCCGTTCCTCGCCAAGGACCCGGTAGGCGGCTGCGAGGAAGCGCTCCGCCATGTTTCCGCCCATGTGACCGAGCCCAATGAAGCCGATCCTGCTTCGGCTTCGCGGCCCCTCGTGCCGTGGCCAACCGCGCCGCCGCCGCTCGACTGACCGACGCGTTCGTCAGCTGATCGGTGGCGGGTCGCCTTCCATGCTGGCTGCGAGTGTGGCGTCCCAGCCGCAGATCCGGCAACCGTGCGCAACGGCCGAGCGGCCGAAGCTCAGCGCGGTTTCGTGCGGGTCTTGGCCGGCCCGGACGTTGTCCCAGTCGAGGATGTATTCGCCGAGTGCTGCCTCCCAGCGGGCGCTCGCGGGCGAGAGCGCTCCGTTCTCGAACCCTTCCGGTGCCGGATGTGCGTAGGCGAAGAACGCGGCGCGGGGGTAGCGGTGATCCCCGGGCCACCAGCCGACCTCGATCTGCTGCGCGTCGCCCGAGTTACGCGCGATGAAGTCCTGCGACGGCGGGTTCACCGGCTCGCCTGAGAAGAGGCTGACCGCGAGATCGAACGACCCCCACCAGGCATTCACCGGTGTTGAGCGGCCGCGATACGGAGCACGTAGGGCCGCGAGCACGAGCGCAGCCTGGGTGGCGGCGGCGAAGTAAGCGGCGACCTGGACGGGGTCGTAGGTCGCGTGCTCGGTGTCCTCGTCGAGCGGCGTCGTCCACGACGTCTCCTGCGGGACGGTGTTGATCTCGACGGGGCCGACGAGGGATCGCACCGCCGCGAGTACCTCGCGCGTGACCTCGCCGACCGGCCGATCGGGCGCCAGCGGGACGTGTCGGACACGTCCGTCGCTGTGCTCGACAACTGCTTCGTGGCTGCGCAGGTCGAGTGCGACCACGAGCGCGCCCGAGCCGTCGGGTGCCGGCAGCGAGAGCGTCTCCCAGCCTCGCGCGCTCAACCGCAAAGCCGCATGCTGAAGCTGCGGCTCGGGCGGGGCGAGCACCACCGCAAGCTTGCCCAGCACCTGCGTATGCGCATGGAGCGTGTCACACGTCGCGCGCCAGGCGTCAAGGGGAAGCGCCGGCCAGCTCATCGCACAACCGCGACAGCCATCGGCTCACCGTACCCCCATAAGGCCCAACACCGCGTGGGTCGTCGTCGGTCTGCGATTCCGGCTACGCGGGGGTTCCGGCTGTGATCCAGCTCCGGAAGAGTTCGACCTGCGCCGCCGGCCGAGGGCCATCGCAGGGCATGTCTCCGTCGCTGAGCCGAGCGAGGATTGCGTCCTTGTTCTGCGCGACGTCCTCGTAAGACCACAGGTCGAAGTGGCTGAGCATCGTGCCGCGGTCGCGTTCCCGGAAGAGCGGCTTGATGTGTCTGCTTTCAACCCAGATACCGCGCCGGTCGTGCGTCCCAACGCGCAATGAGCCCTGCCAAACCTCCGACACTCACTTCGGCTCACTCCTTCCTAGCGACATGTGTTGCGGAATCGCGGACGGTGCCGCTCGCCGCGACTGTCGGCGGGCGAACGAGATCACGAACGAGCCGGCGTAGATGAGTGCGGCGACGCCGAGGATCGCCGTGCTCGGTGGCAGCGACGAGATCACGTACGCGGCGACCACGCCGAGCCAGACCGAGACGAGCGCGAAGAGGCACGAGAGCGCGAGCGCTCGGTAGGGCTGGGCGGTGAGCTTGATCGCGGCGCCGGCGGGCGCTGCGATCAGGCCGAGCAGGAGCAGCGCGCCGACCGCCTGGGTTGCTTCGGCGGCGTCGATGCCGAGGAGGATGAGAAGCGCGGCGCCGAGCAGTGCGACGGGCACGCCGCGGGCCGCCGCCACCTGTGGATCGACGGTGGCGTAGAGGAGCGGTCGCGCGATCGCGAGCACAGCCAGGACGACGCCGATGCCGATCAGCGCGGCGAGTCGCGCCTCGCTGGTGGTGAGCGAGAAGATCGAGCCGAAGAGGGTGCGGGAGGCGACGATGCCGTTCCCGCCGTTGACGCCGCGGTTGAAGAGGTCGAGGAAAAAGACGCCGAGGCCGAGCACCCAGACGAAGACGATGCCGATCGTCACGTCGTCGATCCGTGTGCGCTCTCCGATCGCCGCCAGGAGTGCTGCGACGAACACGGTCGAGGCGAACAGCCCCAGGCGCAGGTCGACGCCGGCCGCGGCCGCGGCGAGCGCGCCGGTGAAGGCGACGTGGCTCAATGCGTCTCCGGCGAACACCTGGCTGCGCAACACGACGAAATAGCCGACGGCGCCGCAGGCGAGCGCGATCGGCGTTCCCGCGAGCAGGGCGTTGCGGATGAAGTCGTGCGCGAACAAGGGTTACGCGATCGCGGGCGCGGCGCTCGCGCGCCGGCCGACCCGATCGATCGCCGTCCGGGTCGCCCGGCAGGCGAGGTAGAGGACGAAGGCGATCGTCGAGACGTAGAAGCCGACGGAGTAGACGCTGAAGTAGGCAAGCGTCAGGCCGACCCAGATGATCGCGAGCGCGAAGAGCACGGTCAGGCCGAGGCTGAGCGGAATCCGTGCTGTCAGCTGCTGTGCTGCGGCCGCGGGAGCGACGAGCAGCGCGAAGACGAGCAGCACGCCGGTGATCTGGGCGGTCGCTCCGACCGCCAGCCCCAGCACGACGAGGAACGCGACTTGAAGTAGCCGGACGGGGACGCCGCGCGCGGAGGCTGCAAGCTCGTCGACGGTGCTGTAGAGCAGCGGCCGGCCGGCGACCAGGAAGAAGACGAGCACGCAGATCGTGATCGCTGCGAGCGTGTGCACCTGCGTCGTCGTGATGCCGAGGAACGATCCGAAGAGCAGCTCCTCGAGGTTCTCGAGGATGCCACCGTAGAGGCTGAGGAAGAGGAAGCCGAGCGCGAGTCCCGCCGCCTGCACCGTGCCGATGACGGCCGACTCCTGCCCGAAGTTGCGGCGGCCTGCCGTGCGGGAGCCGGCGGCGATCACCAGTGCGCCGGCGACGCAGAAGGAGAAGTAGCCGAGCGATAGGGACACGCCGACAGCGCGGCGGCGCTCGCCCCGGGGAAGGACATCAACGACAGCGTGTGTCCGGCGAACGTCTGCCGCCGCAGCACCATGAACCAGCCGACGACGGACGCCATCACCGCGACGATCGTGCCCGCCTCGAGCGCGTTGACCATGAACGGGTAGACGACGAGCTGGTGGTAATCCGTCAGCGGGTTGAGGGAGAGGTGCGGATTCACGGATGCGCGTGCCGGTCGGAGTGATGGTGCGGCGCCTCCGGCTGCCCGACGACGACGAGGCGCCCGTCCGAGGTCCGCAATACCTCGACGGGCGACCCGTAGAGCTCGCTCAGCGTCTCGCTCGTGATCACCTGCTCGGGCGGGCCGGAGAGGATCCGCCCCGCTGCGACGTAGACGACCCGGTCGACATGCGCGAGCAGCGGGTTGACGTCGTGGGCGACGAGCAGGATGGTCATCGCTTCCGCGCGGCAGATCCGGTTGAGCAGCGCGGCCACGGCCGCCTGGTTCGGCAGGTCGAGGCTGTCCAGCGGCTCGTCGAGGAACAGCATCCGCGGCCGCGAGACCAGCGCCGCCGCGATCAGCAGCCGCTGCTGCTCCCCGCCCGAGCACTCGCCGATCGACCGCCGGGCATAGCCGGCGGCGTCGACCAGGTGGATCGCCTCCTCGACGCGGCGCCGCTCGGCCGAGCGGCCGGGGAGCGGCAGCCCCCAGCGAGCCCCGTCGAGGCCGAGCCGCACGAGGTCGATGCCGCGGATTCGCGTCGTCTCGTCGAAGGCGTGCCGTTGCGGCAGGTAGCCGATCTCCCGCTTGGCGGCCCGGGGCGTGGTGCCGAGCACCGAGACCGTCCCTGTCGCCAGCGGCTGCTGCCCGAGGAGGACGCGCAGAAGCGTCGACTTGCCGGCGCCGTTGGGGCCCAGCACGGCGACGAACTCGCCCGGCTCGATCGCGAGTGTCGCTTCACTCCAGATGGTGCGGCCGCCGACGGCGACCGCGGCGCCGCCCAACTCGACGGCCGCGACGGCGGTGAGATCGGGCCGGGCGGCGTCGCGAGGATGCACGTCGGCAATCGTCACGGAACTAGCGGCCGGTGGCCTGATGCAGGGCCTTGATCAGGTCGCGCAGCTGTGCGACCTGCCACTGCTCGAAGTTCAGCGTCGCCGGGGAGAGCGTCTCGGTGACCGTCGCGATCGGGATGTGCTGCTGCTTGGCGATCGTGTTGATCCGCTGGATGTCGGGCGTCGCGTTCTGGCTGTTGTACACCCACACCTTGATCAGACGATGCTGCGCCTGGGTGTCGACCGTCTGCTTGTCCTTGGCGCTGATCTCAGTCCCCTCGGCGACGGCCTTCGCGAAGCTGTACGGCGTCAGCAGCTTCAATCCCATGCTCTGGCCGAGTGGCTGGAAGATGCTCTCGCTGTAGCCGACCGGGACACCGGCGAACCGCTGCCGGACCTGAGCCCGCAGCCGGTCGTAGGTCTTCAGCGACACCGTCTCGAAATGCTTCTTCTGCGCCGCGAAGTACGCCTTGTCGGCCGGGTCGATCCTGTCGTAGGCAGCGATGATCGCGTTGATCACCTTCTGCACCGAGGCGGGGTTGTACCACTGATGCGGGTTGTCGCCCTCCTTCATTCCCAGCAGGGTGCCGACGTCGAGCACCGTACGGCCGGAGACCGGGTTCGCAGCGAGCAGCTGCGAGGCCCACGTGTCGTAGCCGATCCCGTTCACGATCGCGAACTTCGCTCCCGCCATCGTCCGTGCATCACCGGCGCTCGGCTGATACGAGTGCGGATCGGTGTCCGGGTTGACGATGATGCTCCTCACCGTCGCTTTCGAGCCCGCAAGCTGCTGGGCGATGCTGCCCCAGAAGTTCTCGGCCGCCACCACCTGAAACCCGGACGCCGTAGAACTCGTACTCGTACTCGTACTCGTACTCTAGTGCCCGACCCCGACCCCGACCCCGACCCGCACGCGGCCGAACCGCCGCCAATGAGCAGGAGCACCGCCGCCAGCAGCAGTCCGCGAAGCCGAGCAGAGAGAGACACCGATCCACTCCTTCTGAAGAGACGCAAGGTCACAGACCTGGCGAGCCTATCAGATACTAAGACTCAATCTCACTTGGCTGGAGTCCCTCGAAACAATGAGAGCCGCTACCATTAGCGCCGATGGCGGGAAAGACGACCGAGCAGACCTGGGCTGAGGCGACCCAGAACGGGCTGCTCGCGAAGGGCCTGCGGCAGGGCGGCGCGCGCCGCGTGATCGTCGAGGCGCTCGGTGAGCAGGACTGCTGCCTGACCGCCCAGGAGCTTCTCGACCAGCTCAGAGCCGCCGACCGCAAGGTCGGGATCGCCTCCGTCTACCGCATTCTCGACCTGCTCGTCAGCGAGGGCTACGTCCAGAAGATCGAGCTCGGCTCCGGCACCTGCCGCTACGAGCCGATCCAGCCCGGCGGTGATCACCACCATCACCTCGTCTGCGACAGCTGCGGCAAGGTCGAGCCGTTCGAGGACAAGAGCCTCGAGCGCGCCCTCGGCCGCGTCGAAGAGCACTCCGGCTACGACGTCTCGCTCCACGACGTCGTCCTGCACGGCGCTTGCGGCGACTGCCGCTAGCGCAGAGCCGGCTCAGGCGGTCACCACGCCTTGATGACGCCCTCTCTCGCCAGGGAGGGGGTCAAGCCGAAGAATGGCGGCTGCGACCCTGTGCGACCTGCGTCGTCGGGATGAGCGTTGAGAACAATCGAGAAAAGCCCGATTTGCAGAGACTTCTTGAAGCCCTCTGACGGACTCGAACCGTCGACCCCCTCCTTACCATTTCGTTGTGCTCGCAACTATCGGCAATCAACAGCAACGGATTCGGCTTGTTTGAGCCGTTTTCGCGGCAGCCCGATTCGCGTTCGGCTGCCCTCGGTTGCGTCCGCTCTGCTCCATAAATGCTCCATCCCACCACTCGCCGGGACCGCCGATCGGCAAAAGGGATTCAGACGAATCTGCGCCCCGCCGTCGAGCTCGACCACCGCTGTAGTTGAGAGGGGGTCATCGGAGCTTCGCGCCTGCGATCAGGTGCCGCTCTTCAATCAGTGCTCGCTCGGGGCTTCCAGGTCACGCTGTAGCTCTGCATCCTCGATCGCGCGGAACAAGAGGACGGTGTGCTCGGCCGTGGTGCTGCCTGATTCCACCGCCGCACCAACCTGATCGAGGTACTCGTTCATCCGCTCACGTTCGCAGAATCGTGGTGCCCGCCGCGTGTTGGCCTCGTAGGCTGTCGGTTTCCAGCCGGCGAGTTACTCAGACCTCGGTTGTGTGCCCGGCGACGGGGGCTAGGGCTTTGTCGCCGTGTGGCCTTCGATGATGCGGTTGGGGGTTCGGCTGGAGCTGATCGGGACGCGGCGCGGCGCGGCTTGGCGTGTTCGGCGATCGGGATGGTGATGGAGAGGACGCCTCGGTCGTAGTTGGCTTGTGGCCTACGCTGGTGGGATGCGATGTCGGCCCGAGATTGAGGTCGGCCCCGCAGCTGGATGACGTTGGAGCCGAAGATCGTCGGTCTCTCGACCGGTGCCGAGATGCGACTCACAGGCGGCGGCGCGACCGCGGTGGTGTGCGTGAACGGCGGTCAGAGCGCCGAGGTGGAAGGAACCTGGAGCGCGTCGCTCGAATGGCTCGTGCAGCGCTTGGCGCCGCGCTTCCCGCAGTTCGTGTTCGCGGAGGTTCGATATCGCGTGAAGTCGTGGCGGCGTTTCGAGTCGTGTGTCGAGGACGCGCGTGCTGCCGTCCACGCGGTGGGTGCCGAGCGGACGTTGCTGCTGGGCTTCTCGATGGGTGGGGCGGTCGCGATCTCGGTGGCAGACGAGGCGTCGGTCGAATGGGTGGTCGGGCTCGCACCGTGGATCCCCGACCGCTTGTCGTTGGAGCCGCTCCGCGGGAAGCGACTCGATGTTCTTCACGGCTCGCTCGATCGCTGGTTGCCTGGCGTGCCGGGCGTTTCGCCCGCCTTGTCGCGGCGCGGCTTCGAGCGTGCCCGCGCCCTCGGCGCGGAGGGGACCTACGAGGTCATCCATGGTGCGCTGCATGGGGTCGCGCTGCGCGCGATCTGGGGGCGGCTCGTACCGCTTCCTCGTGCCGCGGCGTGGGAACGGCGTGTTGCCGCTCAGCTCGCGGCGCTCTGAAGCCGCCGCCGCCGCAGGCTAGGTTGGCCCCGGCTGGGGCTCGTCTTGCCCGCTGGGCCGCAGCTTGAAGGCGGCGGCGAGCCCGACCAGGACGAACGCGGCGGCGATGAAGGCGGCTCGCCGTGCGCTTGCGACGAACGCCTCCTCGACCGGTGCGACTGCAGGCTGGAGTTGTGGCGTGCGGCGGAAGGCGGGTAGCACTCCTCCGCCGCTCCGCTCCACGGCGGCCGTGATCGCTGCGCGCTGTGGAGGCGGGATCGCCGGGACTGCTTCGAGGCGGGAGCTGGTACCGGAGGCGAGTCCGGTCGTGAGCGCCGTGCCGAGGATTGCGATCCCGAGCGCGGAGCCGACCTGCCTCGAGGTGCTCTGGATCCCTGATCCTTCGCCGGACTGGGAGGGGTGCACGTCGGCGAGGATGAGGCTGGTTAGCTGCGCGGTCGCGAAGCCGACGCCGATCCCGTAGACGAAGAGTTGCGGGCAGAACTGCCAGGCGGGGCGGTCGGCGGAGAAGGTGAGGCCGACGGCGACGATGCCGACGACCTCGATCGCGAGACCGAGCTGCACAACCCGGTGTGGCCCGATTCGGCGGGTAAGAGGCGCGGCGAGCCCGCCGGCGAGGAATGCTCCTGCGGCGAGGGCTGTCAGCACGAGCCCGGTGTCGAAGGCCGAGAGTCCGAGCACGGACTGCAGGAAGAGTGGGATCACGAAGACGAGTCCGAGCTCGCCGAGCCCGACGATCAGGACCGCGACGTTGCCGTAGCGGAAGGTCGGGATCCGGAAGAGCGAGAAGTCGACGAGTACCGGCCGTCCTGCGAACGCGCGGCGCCGCTCGACGATGACGAATCCTGCGAGGGAGAGCACGCCGAGCGCGAAGGCGAGCGGGATCACGGACAGTCCGCCGGGTGAGAGGCCGAGGAAGTCCTGCTGGGTGGTCCACCAGCCGTAGGTCTGTCCCTCGATCAGCCCGAAGACGACGCCGAGGAAGCCGATGGTCGACAGCGCGACGCCGGGCGGGTCGACTCCCGGCCGTGCGTCGGGATCGCGGCTCTCGCCGACGTAGAGCAGGGTGCCGGCGAGCGCGAGGGCTCCGATCGGGAGGTTGACGTAGAAGGCCCAGCGCCAGCTCAGGTTGGTGACGAACCAGCCGCCGGCGAGCGGGCCGAGCGCCGCCATCCCGCCGATCACCGAGCCCCAGATCCCGAAGGCGATCGCCCGCTCGCGCCCGCGGAACGTCGCGTTCACGATCGAGAGCGTCGAGGGGAGGATCAGCGCTCCGCCTACCCCCTGGAGGAAGCGGCCGGCGAGGAGGACGGTTCCCGAGGGCGCGAGCGCGGTGATCAGGCTCGCGCCGAGGAAGACCAGGAGGCCCGAGATGAACACGCGACGGCGCCCGGTGACGTCGCCGATGCGGCCGACGCTGATCAGGAGCGCAGCGAAGACCAGCGAGTAGATCGAGTTCGCCCACTCCGCCTGGGTGATCCCGATGTGGAGGTCGCGGATGATCGACGGAATCGCGACATTGACGATCGTCGCGTCGACGATGATCATCGCCACGCCGATCGTCAGCGCGACGAGGCCGAGCCAGCGGTTGCGGTCGTTCGTCGCCGGGGTCAGGCGCTCATCCTGTGCAGTTCGCTCGCCGCCACGACTCTTCGTCGCTCTATCTGCTCGGAGTCGGGGCGCCTGACCTCGGTAGCGAGGCGGAGTTTCTCCATGCCGCGGATGACGAGCGCCGAGACGTCGAGCTCGCCGGGCTCGAGGCCGTGGACTGCCGAGGCCGGGAAGGCGTGGTGCCCGTTGTGCCAGGACTCGCCGAACGACGGGATCGCCAGCAGCCAGACGTTGCGGCTCTCGTCGCGGGTGCGAAACGGCTGCTCGCCAAAGAAGTGGCAGATCGAGTTGATCGAGAACGTCACGTGCTGGAACAGGAGGATCCGAACGAGGCCGGCCCAGACCATCGCCTCGAGGCCCCGCTGCCAGCTTCCACCGACGAGGTAGCCGACGAGGAACGGAAGCCCGAGCGTCAGCGCGACCCAGAGCAGGTAGAGACGATCGATCTCCCGCACGAGGCGGTCTGCGTACAGGTCACGGCCGTACTCGACCCCGCGCTCGAGGCCCTTCGTCGAGAAGAGCCAACCGATGTGCGAGTGCCACAGTCCGAGCACGTGCTCGGCCAGCGAGTCACCGTGCCCGGCGTGCGGGGAGTGCGGATCGCCCGGCCGGTCGGAGAGCGCGTGGTGCTTGCGGTGGTCGGTGACCCACTGGGTGAGCGGACCCTGCATGGCCATGCTCCCGAGAATCGCCCACACGGCACGGAGCGGGGTGCTCGTCTCGAAGCTCTTGTGGGTGAAGAGCCGGTGGAAGCCGACGGTGATCCCCAGCCCGCAGGCGACATAGAACCCCGCGAGCAGCACGAGGTCGACCGGGCGCACGCTGCGTTCCCAGAGCAGCCAGACCGCGGCGACGAGCCCGAGGGGCGGCACGACGACGGCGACGATCCCGGCGAGCTGGCTCGGGATGCTCGTCCGCTCGCGGACGGTCTTGATCCGCGTCATGCCTGCTCCTCGAACGGCCGGCCGAGGACGAGCTGCATGTCGCGGATCGCCCGCGTCCTGAACAGTGCCTCGCAGGAGGCGAGGTAGAAGTCCCAGATCCGGACGAAGCGGTCGTCGAAGCCCAGTGCGCGCACCTCGGGGAGGCTCGCGAAGAACCGCTCCCGCCACGCCTTCAGCGTGTCCGCGTAGTGCGGCCCGATCTCCTCGAGCCCGACGACCATCAGGCCCGAGCCGCGGCTCATCGCCGTCTGCAAGGCTTCGAGCGAGGGCAGCAGCGAGCCGGGGAAGATGTAGCGCTGGATCCAGTCCTCCTTGCGCCGGTAGCGCTCGAAGCGCTGGTCTGGCATCCCGATCACCTGGATCGCGGCGAGACCGCCGGGGGCGAGCAGCCGGTCGCAGGCGGCGAAGAAGGTTGGGTACTGCGCGTGGCCAATCGCCTCGAGCATCTCGATCGAGGCGATCTTCGAGAACTGTCCGTTGAGCGTGCGGTAGTCCTGGAGGCGGATCTCGACCCGGTCGGCGAGGCCGGCCGCCGCGACGCGCTCACGAGCGAGGTCGAACTGTTGCTGGGAAAGCGTGACGCCTGTGACCCGCGCGCCGTACTCGCCGGCTGCGAGCAGCGCGAAGCTGCCCCAGCCGCAGCCGATCTCGAGCACATGGTCGCCGGGACCGAGGCGGAGCTTCTCGCAGATCGCCCGCAGCTTCCGCTGCTGCGCCTGTTCGAGCGTGTCGCCCTCCTGCCAGAGCGCGCAGGAGTAGGTCAGCGACTCGTCGAGGAAGAGCCGATAGAGGTCGTTGCCGAGGTCGTAGTGGTACTGGATGTTCGCCCGGGCCTTGCGCAGGCTCTGCCGCGGAGAGACGTGGGGACGGTGGCGGTCGAGCCGCGCGAGGCGCGAGCCGGCGCGCCACGTCTCGAGGTTGCGAACGACGAGCGCGATTAGGCCGGGTAGGTCGTCGGTGTGCCAGTCGCCGGCTACGTACGACTCGCCGAAGCCGAGGCCTGGCGAGCGTGCAAGCCGGCGGAAGACGTCGTTGGAGGTGACGGTCACGACGATCGGGTCGCCCGTCCCGGCCCGGTACACGCGCCCGCCCGGGAGCCGCAGCTCGAGCGCGCCGTGCTCGATCCGGCCGAGCGCCCTGATCGCCGCGCGTTCGGCGAGCCCGCTTCCGATCCGGCGTCCGGCGGGAAGCTCGCGCAGCACCTCGGTCACGGCTTCACCGATCCCTCGCCGGGCACGAAGGGCGGCTTGTGGAGGAACGGCACGCGCTTCAGCCAGAGCCTCACGGCCTGGAGGTGGATCAGGACGGTCACCTGCAGCGGCATCAGCGGGTAGCGGAGCAGCGCACAGGCGAGCGTCGGGTCGGTCAGCGGGCGCCGCTTTCCGGTGAGCGTGGCGAAGAACGGCCGCGCGCCGTCCTCGCTGAGGTCGATCCGGACGTCGAGCCGCTCGCCGGGCTCCGAGAACCACCACTGGTAGCTCTGATCGAGGCCGAAGAACGGCGAGACGTGCAGCTTCTTGTCGTGACGGTAGGAGAGCCGCCGCTCGCCCGTGTCCTGGTTCTCGCGCGAGAGGAGATAGGGAAGCCGCTCGCCGAAGGTGTTGCTGACCTCGGCGACGATGCAGACGAGCTCGCCGCCCTGATAGCAGTAGAAGAAGCTGACCGGGTTGAACACGTAGCCGAGCACGCGTAGGTTCGTCAGGAGCAGGATCCGGTCGGCCTCGATCCCGTGCTCGGCCAGATAGCCGCGGATGTCGAGGTGGTCGCGGTCGTGGAGGCTGACCGGGCCGCGCCGGTTCCAGCCGAAGAGCCGCACGCGCCGATCGAGCTCGGGTAGCTCGTCGAGGTCGAGCAGGTAGAAGCAGACGCGGTAGCGGAAGACGTTTTCTTTCGGCGTCTTGCGCGCGTGCATCACGCTGCCCGTGTAGAGCGCTGATCTCACAAGTTCGCTCCGAAGGCGGCTGCGGCGGCGAGGCCGGAGCGCAGCCCGTCCTCGTGGAAGCAGTAGCCCTGCCAGGCGCCGGCGAAGGCGGTGCACCGCGGGCCGTTGAGGCGCGGCAGCTCGGGCTGGGCGCGCATCGACTCGTGGGTCACGAGCGGGTGGCGGTAGGAGAAGCGGCGGATGATCCTGGCCGGGTCGATCTCGGCCGTGCGGTTCAGCGTGACGCAGTAGTGCTCGTCCTCGTCGAGGCGCTGGAGCTTGTTCAGGTAGTAGGTCATCGTCGGGCGGCCGTCATCGCAGCCGCAGTCGCGCAGCTGGTAGTTCCAGGAGCCGCGGGTGGCGACGCGGTGGGGCAGGAAGCGCTCGTCCGTGTGCAGGACGGTGTCGTTCTCGGTCGTCCCGAAGGCGCTGAGCAGGCGGCGCTCGTCCTCGCTCGGATCCTCGAGCAGGCGCAGCGCCTGGTCGGCGTGGGTCGCGACCACGACGCCGTCGAAGCGGCGCAGCTTGTCGCCCGCGAGCCGCAGCTCGACGCCGCCGTCGAGGCGGCGGATCGAGCGGACCTCGGTCGAGAGGTTGATGCGCATCCGCTCCTCCAGGGCACTCACGTAGCTCCGGCTGCCGCCGGTGACCGTCTTCCAGCGGAGCCGCCGGAAGCCGAGGATGCCGTGGTTGGCGAAGAAGCGGACGGCGTAGACGAGCGGGAAGTCGAGCGTCTGGCTGGGGGCAGTCGACCAGAGCGCGGCGCAGAGCGGGACGAGGAAGTGGTCGCGGAACCGCGGCGAGTAGCCCTCCTCGTCGACGTAGCGGGAGAGACTCCAGTCGGCGCAGCGCGGGTCGTCGAGAGCGCGGCTCCCGAGGCGTAGGAAGCGGGCGATCTCGAGCGTCAGCCGCGTGAGCGGCGGGCGGCTGCCCGAGTACTCGAGGTCGTGCCGGTCGCAGGCGACCGAAAAACTCATCTCCGACCGCTGCGTGCGCACACCGAGCTCGCGGAAGAGGCGGACGAGGTTCGGGTAGGTGTCCTCGTTGTGGACGATGAAGCCGGTGTCGAGCCGGAGCGTCCGGCCGGCGACCATGTGCTCGACGGTGTTCGAGTGGCCGCCGGCGCGACTGTCGCGCTCGAACAGCTCGACCTCGTGGGCCTTCGAGAGCGCGTAGGCCGCTCCCAGGCCCGAGATCCCCGTGCCGATCACTGCGATCTTCATCTTCATACCTTAGACAATACCTGAACAGACCTTTGCTATGCTTCGGCCCATGGCCCGCTACGTCACGACGATCGAGTCGGCGCTTCCCCAGGACGAGGCGTTCGCCTACATGGCCGACTTCAGCAATGCCCGCCTCTGGGACCCGAGCGTGAGCGAGGCCCGTCGGGTCGGCGAGGCGCCGATCGAGGTCGGCTCCGCGTTCGACCTCGTCGCGCGCTTCGGCGGGCGTGACGTGGCGCTCCGCTACGAGATCGTCGAATACGACGCACCGCGACGCGTCGTGCTCGAGGCGCAGCGTCCGGGATTCGTCTCGAGGGACACGATCACGGCCGAGCCCGCCGGGAACGGGTCGGTCGTCCACTACGACGCGACGCTTGCATTCGGTGGGATCGGTCGGCTGTTCGACCCGGTGATGCAACGCATCTTCAACCGGGTCGGGGCCCGCGCGGCGCTCGGGATGCAGACTGCGCTGAACCCGTGACGCCCGCGCCCGCGGCGAACCTCGTCGACTGGACGCTGGAGGCGAGCGTCGTCGGCAGCTTCACCCGGATCGGCTACCACACACGGCGGCGCCTCTTCGACTGGACGCCGCTGCAGTCGCTCCGACTCGACGGCAAGGTTGCGATCGTGACCGGAGCGACCTCGGGCCTCGGACGAGCGGCGGCCGAGTCCATCGCCCGGCTGGGCGGGCACGTGTGCCTCGTCGGGCGCGACCCCGAGCGCACCGAGCGCGCCCGCGGCGAGATCTCCGCCGCCACGGGCCGCGCGGTCGAGGCCGATCTCGCAGACCTCTCGTCCCTCGCGGAGACCGCGGCCTTCGCGGCTCGCTTCGCCGCAACGCACGACCGCCTCGACGTGCTCGTGCTGAACGCCGGCGCGCTCACCCACACGTACACGGTCACGATCGAGGGCAACGAGCTGACATTCGCGACACACGTCCTCTCGCCGTTCCTGCTGACGCGCGTGCTACGGCCCCTGCTCCAGGCGGCGGCACCGTCGCGCGTGATCGTGGTGGCATCGGGCGGCATGTACACCGAGCCGCTCGACGTCGACGCACTCGACCCGGAAGCGGCCGGCTACGACGGGACGAGGACCTACGCGCGCTGCAAGCGGGCGCAGGTCGTGTTGGTCGAGGAGTGGACGCGACACCTGCTCGACACCGGCATCACCGTCAACGCCATGCATCCCGGCTGGGCGGACACCCCGGGGCTCAGGACGGCGCTTCCCGGCTTCAGCCGCGTCGTCGGGCCGATGCTCCGAACCCCTGGGGAAGGAGCCGACACGATCGTCTGGCTCGCTGCCACCCCGGACGCCGCGGACGCGAGCGGCCTGTTCTTCCTCGACCGGCGAGCGCGGGCGAAGCATCGCCTGCACCGCACGCGTCGGCCCGACGAGGCCCACGAGGCGGCGCGGCTCTGGCGGCTCTGCATGGAGCGCACGGCTTCGTTCGCGGCCGACGCCGAGGCGTCAGCCGTTTGATCCGACCGCGGTCGCTGCGATCCGTTGCAGCATTCCGGCGAAGATGTAGCTGTGGAGCGGCCAGAGCGTGTACCAGTAGGCGAGACCGGGCACACCGGCCGGGTCGAAGATGGCCGTTTGCCGAATGACCGAGCCGTCCTTGTTGTCTGGTTGGACCTCGAACTGGAGCCATGCACGACCGGGCACTTTCATCTCGGCGACGAGCCTGAGCAGTCGATCCTGTTCGAAGCGCTCGACACGCCAGAAGTCGATCGTGTCGCCGACCTGTATGCCGACGGGGTCACGGCGGCCGCGCCGTAAGCCCGGGCCGCCCACGAGCACGTCGAGTGCGCCGCGCAACTCCCAGAGCTGGTCGCCGAGGTACCAGCCCGTGTGGCCCCCGATTCGTTGAATCGGAGCGAACGCCGCCGCGGGCGGGCAAGGCACCGTGACGCTGCGTGAGTCGATGAGTCTGGAGCCGTAGCGCGCGCCGCCGTATCCGGTGCTTGGTGCGGACGCCTCGTCCGACCAGCGGGTCTCCGCGATCTCCTTGTCCTCGTTCGCGAGCGCCCGTGCGATCGCGTCGGCCGAGCTCCGGGGGCGTACGGGGAACACCTCGAGCGCTCGCGGGTCGTTGACGACTGTCTCGTTGCGCAGGCTGTCGACGAGCTCACGTCCGACCGCGGCGTACACGGGCGTGACGAGATGAAGCCAGAGGCTCGAGAGCCGTGGCGTCAGCACCGGGACCGGCACCATCTGTCGCCGCAGACCGCGTTGCTCGGCGTACTCGTGCATCAGGTCGAGGTAGGAGCAGACGTCGGCGCCGCCGATCTCGAAGACCTCGCCTCCGTCCGGCTGGTACTTGAGGGCCTCCAGCAGGTAGGCGACCACGTCCTCGATCGCGATCGGCTGTGTGCGCGTCTTCACCCACCGCGGTGTGACCATCAAGGGCAGCCGCTCGACGAGTGCGCGCAGCATCTCGAATGACGCACTCCCCGAGCCGATGACGATCGAGGAGCGGAACTCGAGCGTCGGGACGCCCGACGTGCGCAGGATGCGGCCGACTTCCTGGCGCGAGGCGAGGTGCTCGGAGAGCTCACCCTCCCCGAGCCCGCCGAGGTAAACGATCCTGCGAACGTTGGCGGCGCGCGCCGCGCTCCCGAACGCCGAAGCTGCCTCGCGATCAGCCTTCGCGAAGGAGCCGCCCGACCCCATCGAGTGCACGAGGTAGTACGCCGTCCCGACGTCCTCGAGAGCCGCGCGCAAGGTCTCGGGGCGCAACACGTCGCCGTGGACGACCTCGGTTCCAGGCCCGACGCGGGCCGAGAGGTACTCCGGGCGGCGCGAGAGGCAGCGAACGCGCTCGCCGCGCGCCTCGAGCGCGTGCAGAAGACGGCCCCCGATGTAGCCGGTGGCACCGGTGAGCAGGATCAGCGGCCGCTGCGGACCGGGCACGGTCATGTCCGTGCGACGTCGTCGGCTGCCGCTACAAGATCGCCGTCCAGGCGGCGGGCGCCGAGACGGGCGGAGAGCTCGTCGGTTGCGCCGGGGCCCGCGAGCGCGAGCGGCACCGCCCGGGCCAGCCGGCGAAGGCCGGCGGCCTGCGCCTTGAGTAGGGCGGGGTCGAAGCTCGAGACGACGACGAGCGCCGGACCCGTGGTCTCGGCCGCGCGGGCGAGTGTTGCGATCGGCGTGTCCGCGCCGAGAAAGAGGATCCGCCAGGAGTGAGAGCGCAGGACGAGCGCGAACGCGAGCAGGGTGATGTCGTGCATCTCACCGGGTGCACAGGCGAGCAGAGCAAGCGGGCCCGTTCCGCGGCCCCAGAACCGGGCAAGCGCAAGCAGCCTGCCGCGGATCAGGTTGCTCGCGAAGTGCTCTTGGCTGATCTCGATCTCGCCGCGCTTCCAGCCGTCGCCGACCTGCTTCAGGGTGGGCAGCACGACCTGGCGCAGCGATTCCTCGAGGCCGAACGCAGCAAGGCTCTCGTCGAGCACCGAGTGCGCGGCGGCCTCGTCGTAGCGGCCGATCGCCGCGAGCAGGCGTGCGGCGAGGTCCTCGAGCATTCCCTCGGACGGCCGCTCGTCCTCGAGTGCGGCGCGCGCGGCCTCGGCGGCTGAGAGGCCCTGGTCGAGCCCGCGCTGCATGCGCTCCACGCGAGCGGCGTCGGCCGCCGTGTAGAGCCGGAAGCCGCCCGGCGAGCGAACCGGCCGCGTGAGCCCGTACCGCGACTCCCACGCGCGCAGCAGCTCGGGCGTGACGCCCACCCGGCGCGCGAACTCGCCGATCCGAAGCTGCCCAGCGTCAGTCGCCATGGACATCATCATACAAACATTCAACAAACACTTGACGGAAGCGACCCATTCCGGCTATCTTGTACAGACACGAGACAGACTCTATACAAGACGCGGCCGGCGGCCTGAACGTCGGCCAGAAAGGAACGAAGAACATGCCGCACAACATCGTTGAAACCGCACGAGAGGCAGGGACGTTCCAGACCCTGCTCACCGCCGTCGATGCCGCCGGCCTCGGCGAGACCCTCGCCGGTGGAGGGCCGTTCACCGTCTTCGCGCCGACCGACGACGCCTTTGCAGCGCTCCCGCAAGGGACCGTGCAAGGCCTCCTCGCCGACCCGCCCGCGCTCGCCCGCGTCCTGACCTATCACGTCGTCCCGGGCCGCATCACGTCGGCCCAGATCACCCACGACAGCGAGCAGAAGACGGTCGAGGGCGGCCTGCTCCGGATCGCCGTCAACGGCAGCGTGACCGTCAACGACGCCACCGTGATCCAGACGGACGTCGAGGCCGAGAACGGCGTCATCCACGTCATCGACCGAGTCCTGATCCCCGCCGCATAGGCGGCCGCAGACCGAAAGGAAATGACATGAAGAAGGCAGGAGCAGCAATCGCCATCGCCGCCGCGGCACTCGCAGCAGCCACCTCGATCGCGGCGGCCTCACCCGCCAAGACCACGACGGCCACGGCCCAGAAGAACATCGTCCAGACCGCGGTCGCCGCCGGCCAGTTCAAGACACTCGTCTCGCTCGTCAAGCAGGCCGGCCTCGTAGGCGCCCTGTCCGGGAAGGCCCCGCTGACCGTGTTCGCCCCCACCGACGCGGCCTTCGCGAAGGTGCCGAAGTCCACGCTGGCCGCACTCGGCAAGAACAAGGCGCAGCTGAAGGCCGTCCTGCTCTACCACGTCGTCAAGGGCAAGGTCACCGCCGCACAGGCGTCCATGCTTACATCGGCGAAGACGTTCGAAGGCGCGTCGGTCCCGATCCGCGTCTCCGGCACCAAGGTCTACGTCGGCGACGCCCAGGTGATCAAGGCCGACGTCAAGGCCTCGAACGGCGTCATCCACGTCATCAACAAGGTGCTGATCCCGCCGAAGCCGTAGCGGGGGAGGTGGGTGGATCAATGCGCGAATCTGTCTGGGACTACCCACGGCCGCCGCGCGTCGAGCCGTCCGGCAAGCCCGTCCGCGTCGTGCTCGGCGGCACTGTGATCGCCGACACGGCGCGGGCGCACCGCGTCCTGGAGACGAGCCATCCACCGGTCTATTACGTGCCACTCGACGACGTCGCTCCCGGCTCACTCGAGCCGTCTCGCGGCCACAGCACCTTCTGCGAGTGGAAGGGAGCGGCGTCGTACTACGACGCGATCGGCGGCGACGGCCGCCGGGTCGAGCGCGCAGCCTGGACGTACCACGATCCCTCACCGGGATTCGAGGCGATCCGCGACGCCGTCGCCTTCAACCCGGGCCCGATGGACGAATGCACGCTGGACGGAGAGCGGGTCGAAGCCCAGGAAGGCGGCTTCTACGGCGGCTGGATCACGAGCGAGATCGAAGGCCCGTTCAAGGGCGGCCTCAGCGCGGTCGCTCGATGACGAATCGTCTCCGGCGTGGCAATGCCCTACTGGCGGCGCTCCACGCGGCACAGGCGGCGGTGATCCTTGCGCTCTCGACCGACTTCTCGCTTCCGGTGACGGGGGCCTTCATGGAGGGCCCGCCGGGAAGTGGGCTGCCGAAGCAGGAGTTGCTCTTCGACCTCCGCATCGGCCCGCTCGTCGGCGCGTTCCTGTTGCTCGCGGCGCTCGACCACGCGCTCGTCGCGCTGTCGCCGTTCCGCGCCCGCTACGAGCAAGCTCTCGCAGCGGGCGTCAATCCATTCCGTTGGCTCGAGTATTCGCTGTCGGCATCGGTGATGGTTGTCCTGATCGCGATGCTGACCGGCATCGCCGACTACGTCGCGTTGCTCGCCCTCTTCGCCGCGAATGCGGCGATGATCTTCCTCGGCTGGCTGATGGAGCTGCTCAATCCGCCGGATCGTGCGCGCACGCGCTGGCTGCCGTTCGTGCTCGGCTGCATCGTCGGCGCCGTAGCGTGGATCGCCATCGCGATCCAGATCGGCGTCTCTGCCGAGCATGGACATGCACCGCCGACGTTCGTCTATGCGATCTTCGTCTCGCTCTTCGCTCTGTTCAACAGCTTCGCAGTGAACCAGGCCCTGCAGTACAAGCGGGTCGGGCGCTGGCGCGACTACCGCTACGGCGAGGGCTGGTATCTCTGGCTCAGCCTCGTCGCGAAGAGCCTGCTCGCATGGCAGGTCTTCGCGAACGTGCTCGTGCTCTGAGCCGGACCGGGGAAGACGGTGGAACGCTCGATCGCGTGGTCGCCTTGTTAGGCGAGTCCGTGTTGGTAGGCGTAGCGGACGGCTTGGGCTCTGTCGCGTGCGCCGGTCTTCTGGAAGACGTGGTTGATGTGGGTCTTGACGGTTGCGGCGCTAACGACGAGGGCAGCTGCGATTTCGGGATTAGAGAGACCGGCGGCGACCAGTTTGAGGACTTCGACTTCTCGGGTCGTGAGATCGTCGGGGAGGGTCGTGTTCTTTGGGGCGGTGCTGAGGACGGTCGCAACGAGGCGTTGTTGGATGGCCGGGTCGAGGTGGGTGTGCCCGTCGGCCACGGCGCGGATCGCGCGTTCGATTTCTTCCGCGCTTGCGTCTTTGGTCAAGTAGCCGTGGGCACCGGCCTGCAGAGCTGGAAAGAGCGAGTCGTCGTCGGCGTAGGTGGTGAGCACGAGGATGTGCGTGTCGGGCAGGCTCGTGCGTATCGTGCGTGTCGCCTCTGTGCCGTCCATCTCGGGCATGCGCAGGTCCATGAGGACGACGTCGGGGCGCAACTCGCCGGCGAGGTCGACTGCTTCGACGCCGTTCGCGGCTGTGGCCACGACCTCGATGTCACGGATGAGCCCGACGAGCATTGCGAGTCCTTCACGGACGGCCCGCTGGTCGTCGGCGATGAGGACGCGGATCACGCTGGCAGCTCCAGTTCGACGCGCCAGCCGTGTTCGGTGGGGCCGGCCTGCATGCGGCCGCCGACGCGTTCCAGTCGCTCGCGCATTCCGTTCAGGCCGTTGCCGCCGCCCACGCCGGCCAAGCCCGCGGCGCTTGCTGGTGGAGTCACCAGGCGATCCTCGACGGTGAGTGAAGCGAGTCCGTTGCCGTAGCGGAGCACGACGGTGGTTGAGGCGCCTGGTGCGTAGCGGGCGATGTTGGTGAGCGCTTCTTGGGCGCCGCGGTAGAGCGCGAGACTCGCGTCGGCCGGGAGCGGGCGTGTACTTCCTTCGATCGTCAGCGTCACGTCCGTGTCCGTGTCCTCTCTGAAGCTCGCGACGAGCTTGTCGAGCTGGGCGATGCCGGGGAGTTCCTCGCCGCGGAGGGCGCCGACGGCTTGCCGGGCGCTGGTGAGGCCTTCGCGGACGAGTTCGCCGGCGCGCTCGATCGCGGCCTGCACCTGCGGGCCCGTCTGCTCGCGCTCGGCGAGCTTGCGTGCGCCCTGCAACTGGATGGCCGCACCGGACAGCGAGTGCGCGAGCACGTCGTGGAGCTCGCTCGCGATCCGGCCGCGCTCGCTCACGGCTGCCGCGCGGAGTTGTTCCTCGCGCGCGTCCTCGAGCTGGGCGAGCAGCAACTCGGTCGTGTCCTGACTCGAGCGTGCCTGCTTGATGAAATAGGCGACGAGCCCCAGCAGCGCACAGAGCAGGATCGCGGCGAGGACAACCGCCGCCGACCCGCCGGCGAACGCTTCGGCGAGCGCGAGCCCAACAGTGGTCGCTGCCGCGAGCGTTGCCCCGAGCGGAAGCGGCAGCCGGGCGACGGCCATCCAGACCGCGGCGCCCCCGGCGAGCTCGGTCGCACCATGCGGCTGCAAGGCGACGAGCGTGACTCCGGCAGCAGCCATCACGGCGATCGTTGCGGTCTGCACCGGCAGGCTGCGCTCGATGAAGCTCCCCCTCACTGCGAACGCGAGCGCCATCGCGAACACGACGAGCGCGGCGGCGACGCCGAGACCGCTGCCGTGCCCGGCCGGGGCGGGGTGGCCGTTGATCGCGCCGATCGCGACCGCGGCGATCACGACCAGCCCGAGCGGGCGCAAGATGTCGCGCTGGCGGCGGAGCCGCTGATCGGCCCGCGCCCGCGCCTCTGCCTCGCGCATGCTCTCCGGCTTGTCCACGGCAAGACGATAGAACGCACCCCGGCCCGCGGAAACGGGCCGAGGTGTAGTGGGCTGGTCGGAGGGGGTCACGCTGCGACGAGGCGGCGGCCGCGGATCTGCACGATCGCGATCCGGGAGCCGACCTCGAGCAGCGCCATCAGCACCAGCGCTACCGGCCAGGCGGCCGTGCCGATCTGGTGCGCGATGCTGAAACTCCGTACGGCCGGCTCGAAGCCATGGCCGACCGCGAACGCGAACGCCATCCGAGCACCGATCCCCAAGACGAGCAGGCCGCCGGCGATCCAGCCGACCCGCGCCAGGGCGACACCGCGCTCGCCGGCGCGCACCCGGGTCGCGAAGCCACCGAGGACACCGAACGTGAGCCCGACCGCGGCCAGCAGAACGATCAGAACGAGGTCGTTGCCGGCGGTAGGAACCGTGTGCAGATACTGCGCGCCGACGAAGAACATCAGGACGAGCGGAACGAACACGCTCCGGCGGTCGAGCTCCCGCTCCTTCGCCTGGCGAAGCACGAGGAGGACGAACGCCGCGTTGAGGAGATACTCGCTGGTTGTCATGCCCCAATGATCCGCTGCAGGCGGCGCCGCGGCATCGGAACAGGGGTTGAACCGAGGGTTGATCTTGACCTCAACCCGCAGGTGGGCGGACAGCGCGCGGAGGATCAGTCGGCCTGGCTGGTGGCGACGATCCTCGTCAACCTCGCGGTCGCGGCCTTCTTCGCCGGAGACGTGCGCGAGGAGGACGCGCTGTTCGCAGAGGCCTACGAGACCGCCGAGCGCTTCGGCGACGTCGACAGCATGCGCTTCAGCCGCGGTGATCGCATCTGGACGCGCTGGGCGCTCGGCTACTGGGACGAAGCAACAGCGTTGGCCGATACGTTCATCGCCGAGTGCTCCTCGGACCCGCACTATCTCGAAGGAGCCGTGCGTGAGGTGCGAGGTTGGATCCGGGCTGGACGTGGCGACGAGCAGGGTGCGCTCGAGGACGTGGAGCGAGCACTTGAGCTCGCGCGCGGGATCGGCGACCCGCAGGCAGTCGTGCCGACGACCCTGCACTGCTGCCAGCACTACGCGTGGCTCGGCCGGGTTACCGAAGCGCGCGCGCTGGCGGACGAGGCCTTCGAGCTCATCCGCGCTCATCCCGATTCGGCGGCCTCGCTTGGCATCCTGACCCCCGTCGCACCCCGGCTCGGCATCGAGGAACAGCTGCGAGAGCTGCTCGAGAGTGCCCCCGACGGACCGTGGACGCGGGCGACGCGCGAAGCCGCGGCAGGCGATCACGCGGCAGCGGCCGACCTGTTCGCAGAGATGGGAGGGCGCCCGATGGAGGCGATGCATCGCTTCGTCGCCGCGGAGGCGCTGATCGCCTCCGGCCGGCGCGTCGAGGGGGAGGTCCAGCTCGCGCTGGTGCTGGACTTCTACCGATCCGTCGGGGCCACCGCTTACCTCGAGCGCGGCAAGGCGCTGCTCGCCGCCTCGGCCTGAGACCTGCTTCGCGGGGCGGAGTCAGGTAGCCGTGGCGACGCGCTCGGCCGCGTCGGTGCATTCGGCGTCGCGGTGCAGCGACGTACCGGCCGAGAACCGCTCCGCGATGCGCACGACCTCGGCGCCGAGTCGGTCAAGCTGCTCATCAACACCTGAGTCCTGTCGGGTGAGAGAACGCTCGCCCAGACGAGCGTCACCGCGCTCGATAGCCTCCACGCGATGTCCAGAGACAGCGATGCTCGGCATGGAGAGGTCTTCATCGCGCCGCACCTGGACGGTGGCTTTGGCGCTTACTGGGACAACGAGGAGCCGGACAAGAACGAGCCTCCCCGCACGCTTGAAGAGTCGCCGCTGTTCACGAACTTGGAGGAGGCGATTGCTTGGGGGCGTGCCCGCGTCCGGAAGGTGGTGGTACGTCTCGGCAACGACAGCACGACGATGTACTCGGCAGGATCCGAACGACTCGCCTGGACCAGCGACTCGCCGGAGGACCTGCTGCCAGAATGGCCGCCTCGGGGGCAATAGCCGCAGTCTCGCGTCAGGGGTCATTCCGGAACACTGGCCCAGCCGACCATCCCTCCCTACGGCCGCGAGGTCAGGGGTCGATCGACTCGGCTCCCTGTAAGAACGGCACGGCTTCGAGGGTAGACGGCCGGCCGGCGGCGCGGACGATCAGTTCGGCTTGCAGTCCCAGTACATGACGCCGCTATTCATGCCCATTGGCGTGCACGTGCCGAACCTGGAGGGCGGGGCGTCGTGGCCGTTGCAGGCGATGGTGATCGACCCGCGGTCCCATCCACTCCTTCCGCACACCCGTGCTGCTCTTAGAGCCCGTGCTGGCCACCGCATAGCCAGCGAGAGCGAGCGCGACGATCGAAAGCGCAAGAGCGAGTTTCGGGATCGTCAGTGCGGTGCGGGTTAGGAGTGCCATGCACAACAGAGTCGCAGCGCGCCGTGCCACGCGCTATGGCACGAACGGATCAACCTCCCGCCGGCGTCTCAGCGGGTCAGGTGAGAGGACACTGGCCCAGTCCAGCACCCTCCTGTCTCACTGCGGACTAATTGGAGAAGCTTGCGATTGAGCGCTCGATGGTCTGGGCCTGGGTGTGCCAGTCGCGTGACTGAGCTGCGCCGACAACGACAGTGGTCGCCGTAGGGGCGTTGATGAGGCACGCGATCTCGCGGTAGCGGGCGAGTGAGGTGCGGTAGCTATCGATCAGGCAAGAGGCGCTGCCTGAGCGGAAGGCGAAGCTGCGCCGGGCCGCGATCGGGCGGACGCCTTGATCGCCTTCTGCACGCAGGTGTTGAATGCGGAAGACGGGCCAGTTGGCAAGGGTCTCGTCGCCCTGTCTCGGGGTCGCGTTCAAATAGCCGACGATGCGGCCGCGACGATCGAGACGGGCAGCCGAGACCGTTCCCGGATCGCTTCGGATCGGCCGCCACCGGGGCGGGTAGGCGAGGCTCGCTGCCTGCGATGGCAGGCGGGCGAGCCTCCACATGCTGGGTGGCGGCGCTGGCCGCAGCCAGTTGAGCGCTCCTCGCGGGGCCGCGCTCGAGCCGCTGACGAACGCGATTCCGAGACCAAGCGTGATCGCCAGCAGCCCGACGGCCGCGGCAACCCTGCGGGTCCGCCGCGGCCACCGTCCTGGATTCCTAGAGGTTTCCGTCGCCGTCACTGGGCCCGCCGTTGTTGTCGCTGTCGCGGTCACCGCCGTTGTGCTGGGGGATCCCACTGTGGCGGTGCCTCCGGTGATGGTGCCGGTGGTGGTGGGCGAGCCGCACGTTCGAGCTCGCGCTCTGCAGCGGAGCGGCAAGGGCCGTGCCGCCGAGACCGACCGCGATGGCGAGAGCGCCAATCGTTGCCGCAATGACTTTCATCATCTTTCCTTCCTGTCGTCGGGGTGTAACGACACGAACTACGACGTTCGTTTGGAGCGCGGATCGCTGCCATCAGGCGTTCTTACGAAATCCAAACCGTGCGAGCCGCGTCGCACTCTGGCTGCCTCGCCGAACCCTTCGCGTACCTTGGCGCGCCCTTTGCCCCGACCGAGCCTCGCGACTTACTACGCAAACGCACAGAAGGAGCGGTAGACGGCCTCTAGCTCAGGGGTCATTCCGGAACACTGGCCCAGGCGAGAGTTGCCACCTTCGACGCAGTATGGTTCGCGGGCGTGCCGGTGCGCTTATGCGGGTAGCCGTAACGTTTCAGGAACGCAGCGGGGCTACGTTTCTTGGGCCGTGAGCACACGTATGTCGGAGCGAATCGTCGGCTTGGGTTTGTCGATCGGCGCCGTGATGCTCGTGGGCGGGTTGACGCTGTTCGGCTTGAGCCGATCAGCCGGTCAAAGCGATTCGGTGTTCGCGGTGAGCGACATGTTCCAAAGCGTGGTTCCGAGCGTGGGGTTCATCGCTGTTGGGGCCGTCGTCGCTATACGTCGTCGCGAGAATCCTGTTGGCTGGCTCTGCTTCGGATTCGGACTGACTGGCATTCTGCTCTGGTCGGTTGAGCAGTACGCGGCCTATGGGCTGCTGACCCACCCCGGGTCACTTCCGGGCGGCCGCGTCGGCGCGATCGCCGTCAACGGCAGTTTCGCGCCGCTTATCGTGCTCGTCCTGTTCGTCCTATTGCTCTTTCCCGACGGCCGGTTCCTGTCCGCTCGTTGGCGGCTGGCCTGCTGGGGAGCCGTGATCGGCTACGGGCTTCTCTTCTTGGTCAATATGGTCGGACCGTTGAACGCGCCCTTCGCGGCGATTCACAATCCGCTCCGACTGCACCGCTCGCCTCTGACGGGCTTGGCGCTCGTGGTCGCCGTTCCGCTCGCCGTCGGTTCGGTCGTCGCTGCATTCTCGGCGGTGGCCGTCCGGTTCCGCCGCGCGCGTGGTGCAGAGCGCGCACAGATGAAGTGGCTGGTGTACGTGGCCTCGCTGCTACCCGTGGTGATTCTCGCCCACACCATCGCCGACAGCGTCGCCCCTCAACAGGATGGGACGATCCAGGGGCTAGGCGCCATCGTCCTCGTCGCGCTCCCGGTCGCAATCGGTATCGCAATCCTCCGCTACCGGCTCTATGAGATCGACAAGCTGATCAGCCGCACCATTACGTACGCGCTGCTCACCGCAACACTTGGAGGTGTCTTCGTCGGCGGGGTCGTGCTGCTCACCGACGTACTGCCCTTCTCCTCACCCGTGGCAGTTGCCGCCTCCACACTGGCAGCGGCTGCGCTCTTCACGCCGCTGCGAACGCGGCTGCAACGTCTGATCGACCGCCGCTTCAACCGAGCCCACTACGACGCCGAAGTGGTCCTGGCGGCCTTCACAATGAGCCTGCGCAACGAGGTCGAACTCGACGCGATCCGCGAACAACTAATCGCCACCACCAAGACCGCCGTCGCCCCTACGCACGCGTCGATCTGGATCAGGCCCTCGACCTAGATGTCTGAACGCGGTTCAGGGGTCATTCCGGAACACTGGCACCAGGCGAGCGTCCGAGTCCGGCCCGGCCGAAGCCACCGCTAGATGCCTGTGATAGGTGGTCGGACCTGGCATCGGATCGGTAGGGGTCGGGACCGCTTCTCATCAAAGCACCGGCGCAACCCACGTCGGCGTAGCTGACTGCCCGATGTAGACAGCGGAGTTCAGAGAGGGGAAGTGTTGAAGGAGAGGCGGCCAGCGGCCGCCTCTCCTTCGGACTAGGACGCGGCAGAGTCGCCGAAGGCTAGTCGGCGGAGCTGGCCTCGAGCGTCTTCATGACCGGGATACGTCGGGGCTTGGTCTGTTCGGGCTTCTGGACGTGGACTTCGAGCACGCCATTCGCGTAGTGGGCGCCGGCCTCGCTGTCGCCAGTGCCCTCGGGCAGAGCGACCGAGCGTGTGAACTCTCCGAAGGGGCGTTCGTAGCGGAAGAAGCGCCCGCCTTCCAGCTCGGTGCGCTCGCGCGAGCCGCTGACCGTCAAGGTGCTGTCCTCAAGGTCGACGACGATCTGCTCCTCCGGAATGCCGGGAAGGTCGAAGGCGTATACGAGCTCGCCCTCGGTCTCCCAGACGTCGAGCGGAGGTGCCCAGGCGCGGTTGGCAAGTGCGGCGGCGCGGGTGGGCGACTCGAAGATCGTGCTCATCAGCCGCTCAAACTCGCCACTCACGGCGACGTTCCGTAGCGGTTCCCGAAAGCGAACAAGTGTGGTCATAGAACTCAGCTCCCAACATTGAATAGACTATTATCATATAACTTTAGTCTCTCAATAGCAAGCATATGCGGAAGATAGCTCCGACGCCCTCAGGGGTCATTCCGGAACACTGGCCCAGGCGAGGGCTTACAGCCGGAAAGTCGGCCCACGTGTTGTGCAACAAGTGTGCTGGCAGCTACTGGATTTGATCTCGCTTGGCGAGGCGTTGCGGTCCCGTGTCGTTCGTGTCACGTGCCGCCGCGCATCGCGCGGAAGGCGAGCGGGCTCGAAAGTCTGCGGGAAACCCTGTTTCGGCAACCCGCTCCGAGGTCTAGCGTCCTCACTGTGATCGCGCAGCAAGAGCAGTCGGGACCGTTCCGGGTCCTACATCCTCGCCGTCAAGCGTTCAGCAGCCGCATGACGCGCCCGATCCACATGAAGCACCTGCCGACCTGCTCGCACTGCCGGCGGCCGACGATCAGCGCGAACGTCTCGACCGGCACCTGCTGGGAGTGCTCGTTCCCGCGCGGACAAGGCCGCTAACGCCCAATAAGCGCTAACTCGGACCTGCTCACGTAGAGGCGTCCCGGAGTCACAGGGTGGCCCGGATCGCGATTCCACATCGCCGTTTTCGGCTTTGGCTATGCGGTCTCGACCTGTAGCAGCCCGACGAACCGCGACTCGCCCTCCTCCTCGTAGGGGGACGGGCGCCGATGCCTCGAGCTCTGCGTCCGGTAACGGTTTCGTCCACCTCCGAGCGCATTCTGCTTCCGCAGCCGACAGGGAAGCCCACGACGGCGCAAACACGAACGAGAGCCGCGGCCGATCGAGTCGGCCGCGGCTCTCGGTTCACTCCGGGGATCAGGGAGCTTTGCGGGAACCTAGGGCGACTGCGGGATCGTGTTGAACGCGCCCCACTGTGTCGCCGCACCGGCTCCGTTGATTGAGGCCGTCCCGCCGTTGTACGGCAGCTTCGGCAGGTAGGCGTCGTCGGCGAATAGGTACAGGGGCCGACCCTTGTATGTCACCTGCTTGGTCCCGTCGGGTCTCCGGATCGTGCCAAGAGCGTCCTGGTCGACTCCGGTTCCAGCTGCGGGCCAGGTGGAGGTGAGGACGGGCGGCCAGAACTGGGCACACAGTCCGAAGCAGCCGTTCCAGCGACCCAGCTGGGCGTGGTCTCTTTCGTGTCGACCCATGGCATAGACGGGGAAGGTTGCATTGGGGAGGGGTTCGAAATCCTGGTCCATCGTTGCGGCCAGGACGGTCTCGTTCTGCCCTGTGCCTTGGACCGGGGCGGTCTCGAGCTGGATGTCAGCCCCGCCGGGTGCAGGATTGCCCCGAGTCGGCTCGACCAGGTACCAGATGCCCGTGGGGCTGGCCAACGGGTCGAACACATTGGCGCCTTCCGTTTCCCCCGGCACTTCGTCGCGGTTGAACCGGTACAGCGGCATTCCGGCGTAGGTCACCTGCTGCACCGCCGGCAGGCCGGGCAGGTCGGTACGGGGAACCGTCCCGAGCAGTTTGGGGTCGACCCCCGGTCCTGCGACGGGGGCACCGTTGGTGAGGAGGGCCGGCCAGAGGACCGTGTCGCAAGGCAAACCCTTCGCGTTCGGCCCGTCGCTACACGCGAAGTGAGAACCGGTGAGCGAATGGACCTGGTCCGACGTGAGCAGGTACAGAGAGCAACCCGAATAGGCCCCGGAACCGATGACCAGCACCTGGCCGAACGGGCCCGATACAGCCGACACGGTCGCAGCGTCCGTCGGGGCGGTCGTCACCGGGTCCGAACAGGAACTGCTGTCCGCCTTCGCCGGTGAGCTGAGCTGAAGGGCCAAAACGGCGAGGCCCAGAATGAGCGCGGCGACCGCAGCAGAGCCAGCAACAGGCCTGCCGAGCCGGCGCAGGTGGATCGTCATGACGACCTCCAATTCGTGTTTCAGAAGCTGCCACTTCACGCGACAGCGTTGTCAGTCGAGACTATGCGTGCCGCTCGAACGCAACAATGGGGCCAGCATCTTGATCGCAAGGGGGCTTCCCTGGCAACCGGCAGGGGGGCCTACGCCGGCCTAGCTGTTCGCCTATGCCTGAGTCAGTTCGGCGGTCTCACGGACGCCGACGACGTCGAAGGCCGGAATCGAACGGGTGAAGCCCTTGAGCTCGAACTCGCCCGCCGGCACGGCCTCGACGGAGCCCTCTACTTCTGCGAAGAGCCGCTGCGTGATCAGCACCTGGCCGCCCGTCGCCTCGTCCGCGAGTCTCGAGGCGAGATTCGTGACGCTGCCGATCGCGGCATAGTCGGAGCGGCCGTCGAAGCCCACCTCGCCGCAGGTCGCGAAGCCGAGGGCAATTCCGGCGCCGAGATCGAGGTCGTAGCCGTGCTTCCGCCACCGCTCCGTCAGGCCGACCATCTCCTCGCGAAGCGCACAACCCAGCCGCACCGCCCGCAAGGGGGCGTCCGGGATCTCGATCGGGTCGTTGAAGAAGAGCTCGACGCCGTCGCCCTCGAGGAAGCCGACGGTTGCCTCGAAGCGCTGCACGAGCGTGCCGATCGTCTCGTGGAACTCCCGCAGCACCCGCAGCAGCTCTTCGGGCTCCACCGCATCCACGAAGCTTGTCCAGCCCCGCAGGTCGGCGAAGAAGACCGTCACCTCCCGGCGGTGGCTGCGCAGAATCGAGTCGTCGCCGGAGGAGACGATCGCTTCCGCGACCTGCGGCGATAGAAAGCGTCCGAGCCGCCGCAGCCGCCCCAGCTCCTCGACCTGCCCCTGGACACGCTCCTCGAGTGTCCGGTTCAGCTGGCTCAGCTCCGCGGCCTGCCGCTTGATCGTGTCGTGGTAGCGCTTGATTCGGAGGAGCGACCGGACGCGGGTCAGCAGCTCGTAGTGGTTGAACGGCTTCGGGATGAAGTCGTCCGCACCCGCCTCGATCGCGCGCGTCTTCTCCTCCGCGAGGCTCGAGGTGACCATGACCACGGGCAGTACCGCCGTCTCCTCGTTCTCCCGCAGGCGCGTGCAGACCGCGTAGCCGTCGAGCTCGGGCATGAAGACGTCGAGCAGGACGAGATCGGGCTGCTCCGACGCGACGACGGCGAGGGCCGCGGCGCCGTCGCCCGCCGTGACGACGTCGTACCCCTGCGACACGAGCACGGCCTCGAGCAGGCGCACGTTTTCGGGGATGTCGTCGACGACGAGGATCTTCGGGCGCTCGCGTCCGCTCACTCGGCACCTCCGTGGCAGTAGCGCCGCACGGTCGCGACGAGCTCGGCGACGTCGACGGGCTTCGAGAGGTAGCCGTCGAAGCCGGCCTCGAGGAAGCGTTCGCGGTCGCCGTGCATCGCCTGCGCCGTCAAGGCGAGCACCGGGATCCCCGCCGTCCGCTCGTCCTCCCGCAGGCGCCGGAGCGCCTCGGTGCCGTCGATGTCGGGAAGCTGGATGTCCATCAGCACGAGCGCCGGCGCCTGCTCGGCCGCCAACGCGAGCGCCTGCTCGCCCGAGGTCGCCTCGAGTGGCGAGTAGCCGGTCGCCCTCAGGATGTCGCCGAAGAGCTTCATGTTCTTCTCGTTGTCCTCGACGACGAGGACGCGCTCGCTCGCCATCAGACCGCCGTCCCGTCCGCCGGCAGCGTGAAGACGAAGCGGCTACCGGCGCCGAGCTCGCTCTCGACCCAGATGCGGCCGCCGTGCAGCTCGACCAGCCGCTTCGAGAGCGCGAGGCCGAGCCCGGTCCCCTCGCGCTTGCCTGCGCCGAGGTCGGTCTGCTGGAACTCCTCGAAGATCCGCTCCGCATCCTCCGGCGCGATCCCCGGCCCCGTGTCCGCTACGGCCACGTGGATCTCCCCGTCGACCTCGGCCGCGCCGACCTCGATCCGGCCGCCCGCCGGCGTGAACTTGACGGCGTTCGAGAGCAGGTTGAACAGCACCTGGCGGATGCGCCGCTCGTCGCCCTGGACGATCTGGACCTCGGGCGCGATCTCGGTTGCGAGCGCGATCCGGTTCTTGCTCGCCCGCTCGCGCACCATCACCACGCCCCCTTCGACCGACTCGCGCAACGAGAAGGGGGCCAGCTCCAGCTCGATCTGACCGGCCTCGACCTTTGACAGGTCGAGCACGTCGTTGATCAGGGCGAGCAGATGGTTGCCCGAGGAGAGGATGTCCTCGACGTACTCCTCCTGCTTGGCATTCAGCTCCCCGAACAGCTTCTGCTGTAGCACCTGGGAGAAGCCGAGGATCGCGTTCAGCGGCGTCCTCAGCTCGTGGGACATGTTCGCGAGGAACTCCGACTTGTGCCGACTCGCCGTCTCGAGCTCGCCGTAGAGGTGCCGTAACTCGTCGTTCATCCGGTTCACGTTGTGTCCAAGCGATCCGAGCTCGTCCCGGTTCGGCACCTCGAGGTGGCCGGAGAAGTCGCCGGCCGCGATCTCGGTGAGCCTCGCCTCCGTCTCCTGGATCGGGCCGACCAACGACGACGAGAGCACGAGGCCGAGGGCGAGCGCGAGGAGCACGCTGCCGGCGCCCACGCCGATGAAGAGGTTGCGCGAGGACAGGTACTCGCGGCGATTCGCCTTTACCAGCGTCTCCGTCTCGTCGCTCGCCTTGAAGTAGAGCTCCTGCGCCCATGCGTCGGCGTCGTTGCTCGCGACGGTCGCCGCGTCCAGGTACCGCCGCGTGTAGGCCCCGCGGACCGGATGCTCGTCGAGCCGGAGGATGTGCGCGAATGCGCCTGCAATCGTCCAGTAGTCCGCGTGGATGTGGC
The DNA here is from genome assembly GCA_963770815.1 of uncultured Actinomycetes bacterium. Classification (GTDB taxonomy): domain Bacteria; phylum Actinomycetota; class Thermoleophilia; order Gaiellales; family Gaiellaceae; genus Palsa-739. The sequence continues at coordinate 18,872 of CAVYQV010000014.1, read as the reverse complement.
GCAAGGCGCGTTGGTCGGCCGCCGGTGGGACGAAATGTTGAAAGTTCCGTTCTACGGCCGCGAGTTCGAGCTGCGAGAGCGAGCGGGTGACCTGTTCGTCGGCGAGCGTCCACAGATGGCCGCTGGCCGGCAGGTTCGGGCCCCCCGTGTACGGCGTCAGATCTCTCGTGCCGGCGACGCGGAGGCCGAGGGTCTGCTGCAGGTCGCCCGCGTGCGCCTCGATCTGTTCGTACTTCGCGGCGCGGGCCTGCAGCGTGTCGAGCCGCCCGACGCGCGCATTCGTCTGGTCGAGGACGCGCAGGCCGAGCAGGCTCACGACGACGAGCAGGCCGGCGATCGTGAGAAACGCGACGAGCAGCTTCGTCCGCACCTTCGCCGGCAGGCGCGCGACGACGCCGCCGGGCAGGCCTCTCAATCCGGCGAGCGCCGCCCACCTGCGGGGGGCGGACGGCGCTGGAACGACCACCTCGGGTTGGGTCATTGCCGCCCTGCTACGGGCTCAGCGTCGCCGCGCCGCCCGACGAGTTCGTGATCAGCCACTTCCCCTTGATCTTCTGCAGGGTGTGCGTCACCCCGGCAAGCGCGACCACCTTCGCCGAGCTCGGATCGATGTAGTGGCACTCGAAGTAGAAGGTCGCGTTGTCCCCGAACAGGTGGATCTTCATCTTGTATGTGGGAGTGTCGGACTCCCAGTGATTCGCCGGCATGAACGCCTTGTTCTCTGTGGCGAACCAGTGCCGGATCTGCGGCTTGCCCGTCAACGTCTGCTGGTCGATGTCGAACACGGCGCCGGGTGCCCACAACGACATCATCAGGTTCAGGTTGTGCGTAGAGGTGGCACGGTGGAACTTCACCTCGATCTGGTCGATCTGGTACAGGTTGGCCTGCCTTTGCAGCGAAGCGGTCTTCGCGGCGGCGCGGCTCGTGGTGCCGCCGAACGCCGAGAACGGGACGACGAGCGCCGCCACGAGGCCCGCGCCGAGCAGCGTCCGCACGTGCAACAGAGTTCTCGCCTTCATCTTTGGGGCTCCTTTCGCGATCCGTCCCTCAACAAGTCACGATCGTGGCACGGAATCCCGCAGGGCGTCTAGGGGGGCAGCCTCCCGATCGCCAGAGGCCTAGCACGCACGGCAGTGACGGCGAACCTCGGCAGGTAATTCCCGCACATCGACCGGTTTCTCGATGTAACCGCTGAAGCAGTCGTCGCTGAGCCAGGCCTCGGCCTCCTCCGCCCGGGTCGCGCTGAGCCCCACGATGGGAATGTGAGCCGTGTCAGGGTCGGCGCGCAACCGCCGAGCCGCCTCCGATCCATCGAGATCGGGAAGGCGCAGGTCCATCAGCACGAGGTCGGGCTGGCGCTCGTGCGCGAGCGCGAGTCCGTCGGCAGCCGTCGTCGCCGACAATGTGCTCATGCCTGCCGCTTCGAGCACGTCGCGGACGAGCTTCGCGTTCCGCTCGTTGTCGTCGACGATCAGCACGAGCGGCCCCACTGCGTCATCCTAGAGCCGTGGCGATCCGTGTCGTCCTCGCCGACGATCACTACCTCGTTCGGGAGGGCGTGCGCCGCTTGCTCGAGACCGACAAGGAGATCGAGGTGGCGGCCGCCTGCGGTGACCTCCAGTCGCTACTCACGGCGGTGGAGGAGGAGCAGCCGGACGTCGTGGTCACGGACATCCGCATGCCGCCGACCGGCCTCGACGAAGGGATCCAGGCCGCGGAGCACCTGCGGACGACGCATCCCGAGGTCGGCGTCGTCGTCCTGAGTCAGTACGGCGAAGCGGGCTACGCCGTCGCATTGCTCGAAGGCGGGACGGCCGGTCGGGCGTATCTGCTGAAAGAACGGGTCGACGATCTCGGCCAGCTCATAGGGGCCATCCGGGCCGTCGCGGCAGGCGGCTCGATGATCGACCCAAAGGTGGTGGAGGGGCTCGTGGCCGAGAAGGCGCGCATCGAGGCCTCGCCATTGAGCGAACTCACGCCGCGCGAGCGGGACGTGCTGCGCGAGATGGCCGAGGGAAAGAACAACGCGGCGATCGCGGAGTCGCTCGTCCTGACGGAGCGCTCGGTCGAGAAGGTGATCCACTCGATCTTCCTGAAGCTGGGGCTCGGCTGGGAGCCGTCGATCCACAAGCGCGTGAAGGCCGTGATCCTCTTTCTGGCCGAGGGCGCCTAGGAAGCGAGCGGGAACCTCACCTCGATGCGCGCGCCGCCCGGCTGCGACTCGACCATGACAACGCCCCCTGCGCCCTCGACGAGATCGCGCGTTCCGGCGAGATCGAGTGGCCGTCCCGCAGTGATCTCGACCCGCAGCGACGCTCCATCGTCCCTCACCGAGACGAGCGCCTCTACGCCGGAACCAAGGCCATCGAGCACGGCGCGCCACAGGAAGAACACGGCGGCTTCAATCACGCCCGGATAACGCCCGAGCTCAGCAGCCTCCACCGTTGTCGCCGCCTCCGACGCGCCTGCGGCCTGCCGAAGGGCGTCGGGAAGACCACGCGCATCGAGGATCGCGGGGTAGATCCCGCTCGCGAGTGTCTTCAGCCGATCAAGCGCGTTTCGGACCTCACGCTGAACCTCTTCGAGCGCCTCGAGCGCCTCGTCGGGCGCCGTTGCGACAAGGTTGCGCGCGATCTGGAGACGAACCGAGATGGCGACCATGTCCTGCTGCGCGCTGTCGTGGAGCGCACGCTCGATCTGCCGCCGCTCCCCGAGAATCGACGTCACGAGACGCGAGCGAAGCGCCTGCAGCTCGTTGGCTTCCTCCATACCGTCGTAGATACCACCTGGCCGCGCGCGGCAGGGCATTAGGCGAACCGGCCGTCAGATCGACCGGCTCGGCTCCGATTGAGTGCCGCATCTCGCCCTCGAGCCGGAGGTTTTTGTCGAGGGGCCTTACTCCTCCCTCCCACCATGTGTGCGCCGCGAGCAACGCCACACCGAGTCGAGGTTGTGGCAGGCGCTGCGGAACCCCTGATCTGCGAACCGGTAGGCGTTGAGGTGCCAGCCGAGATCTCAAGCATCCCCTGCGCTTGCCTCCGTTCTGGGAGGTCGAATGGCTTTGCCCAGCGTCGCTTCGAGTAGATCGCGCGTCCGTTGTGCCTGCTCTGCACGGTCGAAGAGGTGTGAATAGACGCGGAGCGTGATGTCCGGCGATCCGTGCCCAAGCTGCCTGGACGTGAAGACGACGTTCGCACCCCCGGCGATCAAGAGGGACGCGAACGTGTGTCGCAAATCGTGCCAACGCAGCGGCTCGATGCCGGCCTCTCTTAGCGCCGGCTTGAGCGCACGTCGTGAGACGTTTCGCCAGTGCAGCGGCGTACCGACCTGTGATGCGAACACGTAGTCATCCGCGGCCTTGAACCGTGATGGCTCGCGGTGCTCCCGGAGGGTCTCGGCGAGCGCCGGAATGAGGACGACATCCCGGACCGCATGTTGTGTCTTAGGCGGAACATCGCCGCCGTTTCGGTCAAGTGCGTTCCTCACGCCGATGAGCCCCTCTTCGAAGTCGATGTTTCGCCAGCGCAGCCCCAGCAGCTCGCTCTGCCGCAGGCCGGTCAAGATCGCGGCCGCGATCAACGTCCGGTATTTCGGTGGGGCGGCGTCAAGCAGCCGCCTGATCTCATCGGGATTGAGAATCCTCTGCTCACGCTTCCAGACAGCCGGACGTTCGCTGCGGTCGAGCTTGCTGATCGGGCTGGCCGCGACGACATCGCGGCGGACGGCGTGGGAGAAAAGCCGCGAGAGTGGCGTGAGGATGGAGCGGATCGACCAGCCGCTGTAGCCGCCCTCGCGTAGCTCGGCGATCAGGGTCAGGATGTCGTCGACCCCGATCTCGTCCAACTGTCGTTGGCCGAGGCGAGGAAGGATGTGCCGCTCGAGCCGGTACGCGTACCCCTCATATGTCCGCGGCCGCACGAGGCCGCCGATGCTGTCCAGCCAGGTGGCCGCATACTCGGCAAGTAGGGGGACGGGGCGGGGCGAGTCTTCCCTAGCATCCGAGCTCGGCCCGGAAGAGGCGATAGCGAAGATACCGGTCGAAACGCCGCGCAGTATGAGCTGTGAAGATGCCGCTTGCATCAGGACCAATCCTCCTGGTGCCAGGCCCGGGGCGTTAGCGCGCCGCCGGGCCATTTACTTGTCAATCACATCGTAACCGCCGCGTCTTCGCGTGGCGGTTCTGCGCCGTGCTGGCACACCTTGTTAGGGCAGTTGCGACCTGACGCGGATCTTCTGCTACGTCGCCGAACCGCGACCCGAGCTCATCGGCAGTTCGTGGCGACAGCCTTGTGACGGAATCCCCCAGCTATCCCGCTGGCTTCAACCCCCCAGCTATTTTTCACGATGCCTCGCCCGGCACCGTCCTGGAAGCCGGGAGGACCAGGCCACAGGAGGCAACGCGATCGGTGCCGCGACTGCCCCGATGCATGGCCGCCTCCGCCGGCTCAGCCGGAAACTGTGAGTCCGTTCGACGCCGTGGCACGTGCGGAGTTTTCCGCATAGGCTCGGCGCACTCGCCGATTCGCGGAACCTCGACGAACGTGAAGGTTGAACAATGGCGAACGACCGGTCAAAACGGATCGCCCGATTTATCGAGCCGTTCCGAGTCGCTCCAGGCTCGAAGGTCGATCTGCCGAAGGACTTCGATCCCGCGTTCGAGGCCGGGATCAAGAGAAAGAGAGACGGAGTTGCGCAGCTGAACGAGGGGGTCAAGCTGCTTGCGGAGTACCAGGCGCGGCTCTCGGCCCAGGACACGTACGGCGTCCTGGTGGCGTTGCAAGCGCTGGACGCCGCCGGCAAGGACGGGACGATCCGCCACGTCATGAGCGGTGTGAACCCGCAGGGCGTCCGGGTCGAGAGCTTCAAGGTCCCGTCGGCGAGCGAGCTCAACCAGGACTTCCTCCGTCGATACCAGCAGCGGCTGCCGTCGCGCGGGGAGATCGGCATCTTCAACCGCTCGCACTATGAGGAGGTCCTCGTCGTCCGCGTCCATCCCGAGAACCTCGTCAGTGAGAGGCTCCCGGCCGAGGCAGGTGGGGATCACGTCTGGCAACGCAGGTACCGGGCGATAAACGACTGGGAGTGGTACCTGTCCGAAAACGGGTTTCGAATCTGCAAGATCTTCCTGAACCTCTCGAAGGAGGAGCAGCGCCTCCGCTTCCTGAGGCGCGTCGATCTCCCCGAGCACAACTGGAAGTTCTCCTCACACGACGCGCAGGAGCGCCGGTTCTGGGACGCCTACCAACAGGCGTTCTCCGAGATGCTCAGTCACACGAGCACCGAGTGGGCTCCGTGGTACGTGATTCCGGCCGACCGCAAGTGGTTTGCGCGTATCGCAGCCGCCGCGGTCATTGCGCACACGCTGATCGAGATCGACCCCCAGTACCCCACCCTCAGCGAAGAGGCGCTCCGAGACCTCGGTGTCGCAAAGGTGCAGCTGGAAGCGGAGGCGCCCGCACGGAGCGAGAACGCTGACGCGCCCAGAGCCATACCGGGCCGAAAACCGATTCAGAAGGATGCCTGAGCCATGGCTGCCAAGTTCGTGGCAGCCATCGACCACGGCACCTCCAGCACGCGCTGCATGCTCTTCAACCGCAAGGGCGTCCCGGTCGCAACCGCGCAACGCGAACAGACCATGTACTACCCGAAGCCCGGTTGGGTGGAGCTCGACATGGGCGAGGTCTGGCAACGAACCCAGGAGTGCATCCACGAAGCGCTCGGCTTGGCCGGCGCCTCGCCCGCCGACGTGGCGGGGATCGGAATCTCGGACGAACGCGAGAGCGTCGTCCTCTGGGACCGACGGACCGGACGTCCCGTTGCCAGATCGATCACCTGGCAGGACACACGTACAGCTGCCGCGGCCGACGCGCTTGCGGCCGAGGGAGGCATCCATCGGTTCCAGCTTCGGACCGGCCTGCCGATCTCGACGTATTCGTCGGCACTGAAGCTTGCGTGGCTGCTCGACCAAGACCCGAGCCGGCGGGAGGCGGCAAAACGCGGCGAGCTCCTCTTCGGCACGCCGGATTCCTGGCTCTTGTGGAACCTCACAGGGGGCTCGGGAGGAGGGGTGCACGCGACCGATCCGACGAACGCAAGCCGGACCCTTTTGATGAACCTGAAGACGCTCGAGTGGGACCAAGACCTGCTCGACTTGCTGGATGTCCCGCGTCAGGTTCTTCCGGAGATCCGCTCGTCGAGCGAGGTCTACGGCACTGCGGTCGGCGGCTTGGCCGGCGTCCCCGTCGCGGGGGTCCTGGGCGACCAGCAGGCTTCGTTGTTCGGTCACACGTGCTTCGACCACGGCGACATGAAGAACACGTACGGCACGGGCGCGTTCCTGCTCTTCACGCTCGGGAACGAGCCAGTGATGTCCGAGCACGGACTGGTCACGACGGTCGCGTGGAAGCTCGGCGATGAGAACCCGGTCTACGCCCTCGAGGGCTCGGTGGCCATGGCCGGTGCCCTGGTCCAATGGCTCCGCGACAACCTCGGAATCATCGGGAGCGCCGGCGAGGTCGAGGCCCTCGCACGCTCGGTCGACGGGTCAGAAGGCGTGGTTTTCGTTCCAGCGTTCTCCGGTTTGTTCGCGCCGTACTGGCGTGACGACGCGCGCGGCGTGATCGTCGGCTTGACGCGCTTCTCCAACAAAGGACACATTGCGCGGGCGGCACTTGAGGCGACGGCGTACCAGACATACGACCTGGTGCAGGCAATGCTCGCCGACACCGGTCTCGTGCAGCTCGGGGAGTTGCGCGTCGATGGGGGCATGACCCAGAACGACCTGCTGATGCAGTTTCAAGCCGACATTCTCGGTTCTCCGGTGGGCGTCCCAGCCGTAAGCGATATCACCGCCACCGGTGCCGCCTTTGCCGCGGGGCTTGCCACGGGATTCTGGTCAGGGCTCGACGAGCTGCGTGCGACCTATTCGATCACACGCCGCTGGCAGTCTCAGATGGGCCAAGATGAGCGCGCTCGCGGCGTTGCCGCCTGGCGAAAGGGCGTCGATCGGACCCTTGGCCTGGCCCGGGACCGAGCTGCAGGAGGTCGAAGCGCGAAGGGCTAATGGCGACGAAAGGCGATCCAGCGTCAAGGGATAGTCGCCACGCCGCTCCTCCTGGCAGAAGTGGCGATCGTCACCGACAATGGCAGGCTTCGAAACCAAGCTACGGTTTTCGGCCAGCTGGCCCCCGGCGAGCCACTTCTATTCGAGCCTGAATAGAGGGCAGAGGCACGAGAGTGGCTCGCCGGGCTGTCATCATCGCGGCAGCGACCTTCCGGATCTCGACTTCCTCTCGCTAGCGAACGGGTACGACCGCGACGGCCCGCCCCGACGACCTCGACCCCAAGCAAGCGCCAGCGAAGGCGTGGACCAAGCATCCCCACGGTTCCCGACGGCTATGGGCGGAGCAGTCGCTTGAAGGGATCGGAATAGGGTTTGAACGGACGCGGGTACCTTGCGGCCGCGCGGGCGACGTTCGCCTTTGTTATGACTGCGAGAGGGGCGTTGACCCGGCTGGGGAGCGCGGCGTGGCGTGTGACGGCGAGGCACGCCTCCACCGCCATCTGCCCCATGACGTACGGGTACTGCGACACCGTGGCGCTCATCGATCCGCTGCGAATAGCGTCGAGCGCCTCCGTGATGCCGTCCATCCCGATGATCGCGACTTTCCCCGTTCTCCCGGCGGCGTTGACTGCGTCTGCGGCTCCGAGCGCCATCAGGTCGTTCGCGGGCCGACACCGACAAGACGCATGGTTGAGCGAGAACCTCTCGCGTGCAGCGAAAAACCGCTCGTGGCGAGTGCCGCCCGAGCCCAGCAGAATCCCATGTCCCGTTCGGCTCGTGTTTCACGATGCCTCGCCTGCACCGTCCTGGAATCCGGGAGGACCAGGCCATCGTCCTCCCCCGCGCTACGCGACCGATCCGGGAGTGCGTCTCAGACCACGGCTCGCGGCCGGAATCAGGCGTCTAGGCTGAGAAGAATCGCCTATGGCACCATCGCGCGACGGCTTCTGTCACCAACCGAAGCAGGCGGCGCCGACGCCGGACAGTCAAACCCCGGCGCCGGCGTTCGTCTCCTACTGCTTCTGAGTGAGCTCGTCTACCTGCTTCTTCGCTGAGATAGCGTCGAGCACTGCCGCCTCCGCTTCCTCGATCGCCCCGTACGCGTAGTCGATCGCGCTCATCGCGTCGTCCGCGGCGTCCTCGGCGCGGTTCTCTGCCTCGTTGACGTCGATGGCCGTCTTTGCGGAACGCAGGTTCTCTTGCATCTTCGCGAGGTGGGCGCTCCACGACCGTTGTAGCTCGTTCCACGACTCGGAGACGTGGGCGCGGTCCGCGCCGGCGGTCTCACTCAGCTTGTCGGCGTGCGCCTTTGCCGCCGCCCTCGCTTCGTTCGCAGAACGCTCAACCGCCTCCCGCTCTTGACTCCAGACAGCTGCTACCCGATCTTCGGCCTCCTTGGCACGGTCTGACAGCCTGGCGAGACCGTCAGAGACACGCGTTTTCTCCGATTCGTTCAAAGCGTCCTCCTTCGTTGTCAGTGTGGGTGGGCGGGTGGTCGCCCGCCCACCCGCTTGTCGAGGTCGAGCTAGCTCTTCGCCGCCTCGGTCAGCTCGTCGGCGAGGTCGTCGGCGGCGATGTCGAAGGACTCCTTCGCCACCTTGTTCGCTCGCGTCACGGCCTTGTCGAACCCCTTCGCGAGCGTCGGCTCGCCGATGACGATCAGCGCCGCCTCGTTGGGTTCGAGCTCCTTCGCCGCGTCGCGGAGCTCGCCGCGCGGCAATGTGCCGCCTCCGACCAGTTCGGGGAGGACGCTGATGCGCGGGCGGTCGACCCGCTTCACGATCTTCGGCTTGCCGTTCTCCTGGTCGATCACCGCTGCGTCGTACTTGCCGATCAGGTCGTCGTCGTGCAGCTCCCCGAACGCGTCGAGGTCTGCCAGGGCTGTGCTCACGTCGTCGTACACCGCGACGTAGGCGACCGAGTTGTCGTCGGCCATTGCTGCTCCTCTCGTAGTGGATCGGTTACGCCACGATCGTCAACGGCGACCTACCCAGCCATCGGAGGAAGCGCGGATCCGTTGCGTGCTATTTCTGAAACCGCCCGACTAGGCGACACGCGGACGTGCATCGCGGCGGCTGCCCCCCGTTGCTCGGCGTCGCGGACTCGCTGGACGGACTGCGGGTGTCATGCAACCAATCGGAGGAGTCGCGGACGGCACCGAAGCATGACCAGGTGATGCTTGCGTCGTTGAACGACTCGATTCCGACCGTACGAAAGGAGTTCTAGCGATGATCAGCGGAGATACGGCCATCCAGACCGGCGGCGACACGCGCACGCTGTTCGCGCAGACGATGGGCCTGGTCGCCGAGACCGCCGCGTTCTTCGCATTGGGCGCCTACCTCGGTCGGGATCTGTCGTACGGGTGGGGCTGGATCTGGTTCATCGCCGCTCTGCTCTGCCTCTTCGGCCTCAACTATGCTCGGCAGTCAGATCCGCTCGCGGTCGGAACGCTGTCCGCCTTCGGTGTGCTGATGGGATTGGCGATGGCTCCGACGATCGCCTACTACGCAGACGCCAGCCCTCGGATCCTGTGGCAGGCCGGCGGCGCGACTGCGCTCTTCATCGCCGGCTTCGGAATGGCCGGCTTCGCGACTCGACGCGATCTCACCGCTTACGCGCGCTTTGGCTTCTGGGCGTTGATCGCGCTGATCGCGTACGGCATCGTGCTGATCTTCGCGCAGATCCCGAACGGCGAGCTCGTCTATGCGGTTCTCGGACTCGTGATCTTCGCCGGCTTGACCATGTTCGACTTCCAGCGGCTGCGAACGACCAGCGGCATCACGTCAGCACCGCAGCTAGCGGCATCGATCTTTCTCGACATCCTCAACGTCTTCACCCTGTTCCTATCTCTGTTCGGCGGCGGCAGTCGCCGCTCGTAGCCACTGCGATCTTCAACCCGCGGAAAGGCAGATCATGTCGACACATGCACTTTCGAGCTCTAACCGTCCAGGCTGGCTGACATTCGCCGCCGTCGTCATGTTCTCGGTCGGGGCGGTCCAAGCCATCTCGGGGATCTACTACCTGGCGAACAGCACGAGGATCGCCAACGTATACGGCGGAGCCTTCGGTCACCACACGGCCGTCTTGGGCATTTGGGAGCTCCTGATCGCGGCGCTATCGCTCACCGGGGGCTACTCCCTCCTCGGCGGCCACACCTTTGGACGTGTGATCGGCTACCTCTGGGCGGGTCTGGTGGTCGTGGAGAGCTTCTTGCTCTTCCGCTCTGCGCCCTGGTTCGCGTTCGCGGCGTTGCTCCTTGCGGTGCTCGTGATCTACGCGCTCTCGACGACCTCCGATTGGACTGACGAGAGCACGGACTCCGGCCACCTAGGCTGACCGCGCGACAAGCTCACAGACACCACCGACCTGTCGCGTACCACTACCTGGCAAAGGTGTGTCTAGCGGCCCTCCGCGAGCGGCAGTTCCACCTGGATCGACGTGCCCCTCCCACGTGGGCTTCGAACCGGCGGACGCCGTAATGCCGCGCTCGATAGGTCTGAGGGCGCCCTCGTAGTGGCGCGAGAGCCGGATCGTCGTTTTCCCCCGCTGCGGTCGCCCGCAATGGGGCCTAAGCGCGCCGCAGGGCTTGTCGTCGGTCAGCCGCCAGCGGTGGGCCTTCCGCCGTTGAGTGCCTCCAGCACCTGCTCTCCTCTCGCCGCGAGTGCCCGGCGCGCAGCCGGGCGCTCGCTTGCGGTTGGTCGCTACGCGGCCTTCGGATTCGGCACGCCGAGCGGGTCGTGCCCGCCCGCGTAGGTGTCTTCGAGTACGGCCCACTCGGGCAGCCCGAGCATCTGCTCGTACTCCCCGAAGGTAACGGCATCCTCGGCTTGCATAGGACGGCCTGCCTTCAGGCCCTCGACCGCCTTCTGGATCGCGTGGGTCACCTGGAAGATGACGGTGGTGGGATAGAGCAGCATCGTGTAGCCGAGTGCGTGGAGATCGCCAGGAGCCATCCACGGTGTCCGGCCGCCGCCCTCGAGGATGCTGGTCGCAAGGGGGGCTCCTGCGAGGGTCTTCCCGACCTTCTCGAGCTGATCCACCGTCTCCACGGCCTCGATGTAGACGCCATCGGCTCCTGACCTCAAATAGAGCTCCGCGCGGCGCAGTGCCTCGTCGAGCCCGAGCGGCGCGAGCGCGTCAGTACGCGCCATGATGAATGTCTCCGGGTCGTGGCGGGCGGCCGCGGCTGCGCGCAGCTTGCCGGCATGTTCCTCAGCCGGGATCACCTTCTTGCCGAGCATGTGGCCGCAGCGCTTGGGCGCCTGCTGGTCCTCGAGGAAGATCGCGGACGCGCCCATCGCCTCGTACCCCTGCACGACACGGGTGACGTTCTTGACGTCGCCGTATGCGTTGTCGGCGTCGACGAGCACCGGCAGCGACGACGCCGCAATCGTGTCACGCATGACCGCGCTGTTCTCGCCGAACTGCGCGAGGTCGAGGTCCGGATAGGCGAAGCGCGAGCCGACGAGCGCGAACCCGCCGATCTGATACGCCGGAAAGCCCGACAGCTCGATTACCCGCGCGGTCAACGCATCGTGCGCTACTGGGAGGATGAGCGGCGCGCTCTCCTCAAGCGCCTGCCGCCACGTCCTGTTCGGGCGCTTCTGCGTGTTGATCTGGTGCCCGTCACCGGTCATCAACGATCGCTCCTTCATAGATGGTTACTCCACCAAGGTGCCCGGCCGCGCCGGCAATGGCATCGGTGCCGAGGCGGATCCCCTGCGCCTTTTCCCGGCTCTGTCTCTAGCTCGGCTCTGGGAGGGCAGAGCCGACTCTGAGGCTTCAGGCCCGTGATCGGCGCAGCTAGCCGCTAGGGGCGAAGCAGTCGCTTGAAGGGATCGGAATAGGGTTTGAACGGACGCGGGTACCTTGCGGCCGCGCGGGCGACGTTCGCCTTTGTTATGACTGCGAGAGGGGCGTTGACCCGGCTGGGGAGCGCGGCGTGGCGTGTGACGGCGAGGCACGCCTCCACCGCCATCTGCCCCATGACGTACGGGTACTGCGACACCGTGGCGCTCATCGATCCGCTGCGAATAGCGTCGAGCGCCTCCGTGATGCCGTCCATCCCGATGATCGCGACTTTCCCCGTTCTCCCGGCGGCGTTGACTGCGTCTGCGGCTCCGAGCGCCATCAGGTCGTTCGCGGCGAAGAAGCCGGTGAGTTGGGGGTGCTCCTGGAGCATCTCGGCGGCTACGGCCTGGGCCTTGACGCGAACGTAGCCGGCGTTCGCCCGCGCGACGACCTGCACGCCCGTCCCCGCGACGACGTGCGCGAATCCACGCAGGCGGAGCGCGCCGTTTCCGGTTGGGAAGCCGCCTATCAGTCCCACCTGTCCGGCTCCGTGGAGCAGCGAGACCATCTCGTGACCCGCGAGCTTTCCGGCGCCGAAATCACTGGACCCGATCGCCGTGGCGATCCGCAGGCCGGCCCGCCGTGCAGTAGTGCGATTGAGCGGGCTGTCCAGAAAGACCACGGGTTGGCGGACGCCGTGCAGCGCGCTCACAAGATGCGTAGGGTCGATCGGGGCGATCGCGTAGCAGTCCTTCTTTTTCGCCACGATCGACCGGACTTCTGCGACCTGGCGGGAAACGTCGGCGTGGCTCTGCGGCGCCCGGAAGGACACCGGTACATGCCGGCTGGCAGCCTCGTGCTTGACGCCTTGGTACATCGCGACGAAATACGGGTTGTCGAGCCCGTCCAGGACGACCCCGAAATGGGGCGGCTGGCGGGCCTCACCGCTTCCCGAGAAGAGCAGCGCCGCTGCGGCGACGGTAACGAACGTCAGGAACTTCACGCGCCCTCCCGAACGACCCGCCGAGACTACTCTGGCGGACTCGCCGTGTAAAGCGGAGAATGTTCAGCTGCCACGTGAGCATGCGACTTCGGCAGTTCGGTCCAGTAGGCGCCTTGCTCGTCCTGAGCATCGTCGGGTTCTTCCTTGCTCGGGCCCTCGGCGAATCGAACGCGCGGCGCGACTCGGAGCACCGCGCCGAGATCGCCGCCGTCCGGGTGCGAGACAGCGTCACGCAAGCGACGACGCTCGTCGACGGTGTGCGAGGGCTTCTCGTCAGTGAGCCGACCCCGCTCACGCCGGCCGAGTTCGTCCAGGTCGGCGCGCTCTGGCTCGCGCCGAGCGGCCTCCCGGCCGCGGCATGGGTGGAGCGGGTCCCGGCGTCGGGGCGCGCTGCCTACGAGCGGCGAATCCATCACCCGATCGTCACACCCTTCTCGACCGGCGCGCCTCCCCCCGTCGGGCGCAAGAGGACGTACTACCCCGCGACGTTCGTAACGCGCAGCCCCCCGCTGAGCACCGAGGGCATCGATCTCGGCGGAATCGCGGACGTTGTCAAGGCGATGACCCGCCCGCAGACGGAGTTCGGTGTGACCGCGACGCCGCTCCTGCGGCTCGCCGACGGGACGCCCGGCCTCTTCCTCGTGGAGTCGGCCCAGCGTGTCGACGAGCGGGGTGTCTATCCCGGTTATGCGGTCCTATTCGTTCCGGCGTCGTGGCTGCTCGAGGCGGCTTCTCCCACTGGCCACGTCAACGCGTCTGCGCTCCGGTCCCTCCAGATCAGGGTGGGCGGAGGGTCGGCGGGCAATTTGCACGGCGCGGCTCCGGCGCGCAGCCGGTTCACCGAGGCCGGGGTTCCGTTCGAGGTCTCGGTCCCACGCGTCGGTGTTCGCGGCGCAGCGGCGGCGCTCCCCTGGATCGTCCTCGGCGTCGGGCTGCTGCTCGCCGTGCTCGTGTGGATGCTGGGCGTGTTCGCGGCGCGACGGGAGAGGGCTAAGGCCGAGCTCGACCGGCTCTTCACCCTTACACCGGACGTGATCGTCGTCGCCGGCTTCGACGGCTACCTCAAGCGTGTCAATCCGGCCTTCGAGCAGCTCCTCGGCTACAGCCAGGAGGAGGCACTGGCCCGGCCCTACATCGAGTTCGTTCACCCCGACGACCGCGCCCGAACAGAGACCGAGACCAATCGCCTCCGGGAAGGAGCGCTGGCCGAAGCGTTCGAGATTCGCTACCTCCGCAAGGACGGCTCGCTTCGGTGGATCGAGTGGACGGCGACTTCCGTGCAGCACGAGCGGCAGATTTACGCCGTCGGCCGCGATGCGACGGAGAGGCGGCAGGCCGAGGCGGACCTGCGCGCGGCGGAGAAACGCCACCGCGTGCTCGCCGAGGAGCAGGCGGCGCTCCGTCGAGTGGCGACGCTCGTCGCTCGCGGCGTGCCGCCGAGCGCCGTGTTCGCCGTTGTCGCCGAGGAGGTGGGGAAGGTGATCCCCGCTGCCGACTTCGCGCTCGTAAGCCGTTATCACGGCGATGGAGCCGCCGAGTTCGTCGGAACCTGGAGGCGCGCCGGTGAACCTCCAACCGCCGGGCGGCAGGGTCCCCCTCGGCGGTCGCAACCTCCACACGCTCGTGTTCGAGACGCAGCAGGCCGCTCGTGTCGATCGCCTCGACGACGCCGCCACGGCCACCGTCATCGCGCGCGAGCTAGGCGCCCGCTCGTCGGCCGGCGCGCCGATCACCGTCGCCGGTCGGGTCTGGGGTGTGGTCATCGCGGCGTCCGTGCACGAGAAGGGGTTCCCAGAGGGGGTCGAGCACCGCTTGGCCGCCTTCACCGAGCTCGTCGCGACGGCGATCGCCAACGCGGAGACGGGCGAGCGCGTGACGACGCTCCTCGACGAACAGGCGGCGCTGCGGCGCGTGGCAACGCTCGTCGCCGAGGCCGCACCGCCGCAAGAGGTGTTCACGGCGGTCGCCGAGAGGCCGCGCCGGCTCCTTCCTGCGGACGTCGCAGTCGTCGGGCGCTATGGAGAGGATGACACCGTCACCTACATCGGTGGATCGACCACCACCGGCATGCCCATCGTCGTGGGGACGACGAACGTCTTGGGCGGACGAAACGTCGCGACCCTCGTCCACGAGTCGTGTCAGCCTGCACGTCTCGACACCTACGAGGGCGCGACGGGCGACGGCGTGGAAGAAGGGCGCGCGTTGGGCGTCGGCTCCTCGGTCGGCGTGCCGATCACAGTAGCCGGCCAGTTGTGGGGGATCATGGTCGCCGCGGCGACTGGCGGGAAGGTGGCTTCGCCAGATACGGAGCGGCGGTTGGCAGCGTTCACCGAGCTTGATCTCGACTGCGATCGCAAACTCGCAGGCCCGCGAGGAGCTCGAGGGGAGTTGCCGACGAGCAGGCGGCACTGCGGCGAGCTGGCGACACTCGTCGCCGAGGAAGCGCCGCCGGAGGACGTCTTCAGGGCGGTCGCCGCAGAGGTCGGCCAACTGCTGTCGGCCGCGGAGTTCGCGTCGGTCGGACGCTACTCCGCCGACCGTACGGTCACGTTCGCCGGAACCTGGAGCCGTAACGGTGGATCGTTGCTCCAGCACCTTGAGCCTCGGCGGGCAAAATGCGAGCACCCTCGCCTACGAGCATCAACGGCCGGTGCGGATCGACCGCTACGTCGACGCGAGCGACATCTCGGAGGCGGTGCAGGCGAGCGGCATGCATTCCGCGGTGGCCGCACCGATTAGCGTCGCCGGCCGGCTCTGGGGCGTCATGGTCGTGAACGCGCGCGACGAGGACGCCTTTCCGAGGAGCGGAGCAGCGGCTGGCCGAGTTCACCGGGCTGGTCTCGGCGGCGCTATCGAACACGGCCGCGCGTGACGAGCTACGCGAGGTCGCGGACGTGCAAGCGGCGCTGCGCCGTGTGGCGACCCTCGCCGCGGGCGGTGCACCGTCTCCGGAGGTCTTCGCTGCCGTCGCGGAGGAAGTCCAACGGATGGTGCCATCCGAGTTCGTCTATATCGGCCGGTACAACGAGGATCGCAGCGTCACGTACGTCGCCGCCTGGGACGGCGGGCGTGTCGCCGGCAAAGACACGACATTCCCAGTGGGTCGACGCAACCTCACGACGATGGTCTACGAGAGCGGCGAGCCTCGGCGCCTGCGCGACCTACGGGACGCGTCCGGCCTTGCTGTTGCGAACGCGCAGCGCGCGCATTACCACGGCGTCGGGTTCCGATCACCGTCGACCGCCTCTCGGCGTCGTCGTGGCGTCGGTGACTGACGAAGGACGTCCATCCCGACGCCAGCGTCGTACTAGCCGAGTTCACCGATCTCCTCGCCGCGGCGATCTCGAACGCGAGGCACAGGCCGAGTTGACGGCGTCGCGCGCGCGCATCGTCACCACGCCGAAGACGCGGCGTCGAATCGAGCGTGACCTCCGTGACGGCGCGCAGCAACGACTCGTACCCGCTCGCGTTCCAGTTGCGACTTCGGCGCGGGCGCGATGCCGCCGAGTTCGGAGGGCTTCAGCAGCCAAGTTCGAGCAGCCGCGACCAGGCTGACGGCGCCGATCGAGGAGCTCCGCGAGCTGACCAGGGATCCACCCTGCCGTCTGGCCGAGGGGCAGGTTCGCCGGCTCTGAGGACGCTCGCCCGCCGCTCGTCGATCCCTACGACGCTCAAGGTCCGTCTAGACGACGGCTGCCCAGCCGATCGAGGCGGCCGCGTACTACGTCGTGTCCGAAGCGCTGACGACGCCGCAAGCACTCCAAGCATCCCCGTCAAAGTCGACGTCGAGATCGCCGACGGCGCTCTCGCGTGCGCGTGAGGAGACGGGATCGGCGAGGCGGTCTTCGCCCGCCGCTCAGCTCGTCGGGGTGAAGGACCGCGTCGAAGCCCTCGGCGGCCGGATCCTCGTCGAGAGCCCGCCGGGGCGGGGACCTCGATTGCCCAGGTCGGCTCCCGCTGGTGTCGGCGACCGCAGCGCGTCCTAGCTGCACGCCCACGGGGTTGCGCACGGATCGGCTCGATGAGGGCCAGCGTTACGTCATTCGGAAGCAGTCTGCGCGCCGGCCTATCGGATACGAGCTGAGGCAGGCGCTGCCACCAGTGCGCTTTGATCTTGCGGTGGTCGTTCATCAACCGTAGAGATGATCGGTGACATTAGCGCGACTCGACGAGCACAGTAACTCCGCGCACGTCCTCCGCGTCGTCACCAATGACGGCCTGCGGCTGCCTAGTCAGTCTGGCGACGATGGACGGCCAACACCCTCGTGCCGTGACGGTTCACCGGTTCCAGCCGAACGGCAGCCATGTGACGAGCTCGCCGAGGAGCTCGCCGCGTTCTCCCGGGAGCGGCAGCCCGCCCTGCACCGGCTCCGCAGACCATGGTTCTGCGTCGGTTACGGGTCGAGCAGCGCCTCATCGCCGGGCTTGGAAGGCCCGCGAGGCAGCGGATCGCCGGCGTCGCTGGCCTTCGCGCGATCCGATCTCCTCGCGATCGCAGAGATGTCCGGTGGCCTCGCCGAGCACGACAACTACCGCGTCGCGACTGCCGCCATCGGCTCAACCGAAGCGGCGGACGCTGAGAGCAGGTGGACGGCGCATGAAGCTCTTCGAGCGGCTCCGACGCTCCTGGCTCCCGCAGTCCGGCGCCGATCACCGCTGACCGACGGAGCGAACGAGGCTCGCCCGCTGACGGCGTCCGAGGAGGCCGCGCGCATCGAGACGGAGACCGTCGGCGACGACTCGATCTAGACGCGCGCCGCGAGTCCTTAACCCCGCTTCGGGTCTTCGCAGGCAGGCGCGAAGGACGGGGGCGACGGTCTTCAGCCTGAACAGCAGGTGAACGGCCGATCCGCACGAGCGTGAGGCAGGTGGCGATCGTCGCACCACGACTTCACCGCTGCGATAGACGACCGCACCGTATGTGTTAACCTCGAGCGCCAGAACCGGAGAAGGAGAAACGGATGGAGCAGCGCACGAATTCGAGCAGCGACTGATCGAAGAAGTCGCGGACGCGATCGCGACGATCGCGACGGAGCGGTTCAAGTGGTCGCTCGCCGGAGACAGTGGGGTGGTATCTTGATGTCCCGAGGCCAGCACGGTAAAGCTCATCGCCATCGATCACTGTGCCGCGGGCGGGATGCTGCTCCGGTCGAGAGCAACAGCAACCGGTACCTCGTCCGCTTCGAGATCAATAGCCGCCACTACGCCTTCGAGGCCATTACCTTCGAGGCCGTACCGCTACCGGCGCAGGTTCGGAGCTAGACGGTGTCCAGGTGGAATCCCGGGTGGCGCGCGAGATCCTGAGGCGCAGAGCCCCGGTCTCGCCATCGACCGCAGTCGAAGTCGCCTCACCTCAAAGGCATCGGAATAATCGATTATGCGGGTGCAGGGAAACCGGATCCCAGCGGTACGGCCAGGAATCGTCGAAGAAGTCGAATGCCGTCCGCGCCCCGACGCTCGGTGTTCCCATTGATCAGATCGTCGGTGCTCGAGAGGCGCGCCGGGCGACCGTCGCCGGCACTTCAAGTACGTTCGGTTCGCCCTCCCAGCTTCGTCAGTCTCAACCGAGATCATCTTCGCCGCAAACAGCTCTCGATACGCCACGACGCCGGCGACCGCTCCAGAGCCGTACATCGCGGGAACGCTGCTCGGGATCCGGACGGCCCGAAACGTGTCGGATTGGTCCAAGGTTTCGACCAGCTCCTCGACTAGCCGCACGTCGTCTCACCTGATACGGCAGCGTTCCAGCCGCCGCCTACTCGCATGTGCACACCGGTGCGTCTCCAGTCGAGGCGATCGCCGAGCCTTTCCTCGGCGCCCCGCTGGCGCCGGCCACCGCCGCGCCCGTCGAGCGCCGGAGAAGTCATCGAAACGTTGCGTGGTGCCCGCGAGGATCCGCGAATACGCCGTCTCGCGCGCGTGCATCTCGTCCAAGATCCAATCGATGCCCGACATGGCCAAGGAGTTCGGCGACCCATCGATCGTCACGCCATGATGCGTCAGGGGATGGTCATC
>CAVYQV010000013.1:0-22365 GCA_963770815.1 uncultured Actinomycetes bacterium | reverse complement strand
GCACTTCTTACAGGCACTTCGAACACGGTAGCTCGCTGCCGCCGTCGACAAGACCGGCCCGGGCGCGGGGGCGCGCCCGTGGGCGTTGGTCGTGTCACATGAGCTCGCGGGCTAACACTGATACACCGCGACGTGCCTCAGGGCGAGCAGGACACGGTGAGCGACCCGGCGCTATTCCGTGTGAGGCTGAGCGTTGCCGAGGCCTTCTGGCCGTCTGCGGAGCCGCTGACTCCATGACCGGGAGACGGAACGTACGCCCCGGCTGAAATACCGTGATAGGTGCAGCGCATGGCCTGGCCTGTCGTCGGGTTTGCGATCGTCGTGGTCGTCGGTGCGGTGAACGTCATGACCTGGGAGCCCCTCTTCGGCGCTGTCGGCTTCTCGCCGGAGCCACACGCGGCGAGGGCAAGACCCGCCGCAACGGTGACGATTAGGGCCGTCGCTTTCATCTCATGGGTGGTACGACACGGCACGTCATTTCGTCACACCATCGGTTGACCCTAACGCGACGCCTGACATGAACGGCCCGAGGGAGCGCCAAAAGGCGCTCTCTCCGCGTGGTTGAGAGCGGGAGCGACGGGACTCGAACCCGCGACCTCCGGCGTGACAGGCCGGCGTTCTAACCAACTGAACTACGCCCCCGCGGGACGGCCCAGTTTAGCGGCGCCGGTCCCGAGGGGACTGGCCCGGTCTCTACCCTGCCGAGGTGGGGCTCAACGCTGCCGACTGGATAGCGATCGCGATCGTGCTCCTCTCAGCGGCCGCCGGGCTGCGCCGCGGCCTCGTCCTCACCGCGTTCTCCCTCCTCGGCCTCGCAGCCGGCGCCTACATCGGCTCCCACGTCGCGATCCGCCTGCTCCACGGCGGGTCGAGCTCGCGGTGGACGCCCTTCGTGGTCCTGATCGCCGCTGTGCTCGGCGCGGTGCTGTTGCAGTTGGTTGCGCTCGCGGCCGGCTCGTTCATCCGCGGCGGCCTGCGCTTCACCCCCTTGCGGCTGCTCGACTCCGCCGGCGGCCTCCTCCTCGGCGGAGCGCTCGGTGTGGCGGTCGTCTGGGTGGGCGCCTCCGTGGCGCTCCTGACGCCCGGCGAGACCGGGCTCCGCCAGGAGGTCGAGCGGTCGGAGATCGTCAAGCAGCTCGACTCGGCCCTGCCCCCGCGCACACTGCTCAACCTGCTGGCGCGGATCGATCCGCTCCCCTCCTTCCTCGGCCCCAAGGCTCCGACGCTGCCGCCGAGCAAGGGCGTTCTCCGCGACCAATCGATCCGGGCGGCCACGTCGCGCATCGTCAAGGTCCTTGGCACGGCCTGCGGTGTCGGCGTCGAGGGGAGCGGCTGGGTGGCCGCACCGGAGCTGATCGTCACCGCGGCGCACGTGGTCGCCGGCGAAAGTGGCACGACCCTTGTCCGCATTCCGGGCCAACCGCTCCCGGCCCTGGCCGACGTCGTCGTGCTCGACGTCCACAACGACGTCGCCGTGCTCCGCGTCTCGGGAGTCGATCTGCAGCCTCTGCGCCTCGTCGACCCGCGGTCGAATGCCGCCGTCGCGATCCTCGGCTACCCGCTCGACGGAGGGCTCAGAGCGACCCCGGGCAGGATCGGCCGGACGGCGACGGTGCTGACGCAGGACGCGCTCGGCCACGGGCCGGTCGCGCGCACCATCACCGCCGTGGCGGGACGGGTCGAGCACGGAGACTCCGGCGGGCCCGCGGTCGACGCGGCCGGCAGGGTGGAGTCGATGATCTTCGCCGCACGTCTCGGCTCGGCGAGCGGCTACGGCGTCCCGCCGTCGATCATCCGCAGCGATCTCGCGCACGCCGGCACGCGCGCCGTCTCCAACGACGTCTGCGCGCCCTAGGCTCGCTCGGGGAGGAGCTCGACCACGTCGAGCGGCCGGCGGAACGGCGCGACGACATAGACGCCGCTCGCGAGCTCGCGCGCTCCCTCGATCAGCTCCCGCCCGAGCGCGAGCCCGACGTCGCGCGCGCCCGGACCTGCCGCGCGGTACCGCTTCTGCACGTGCTCCGGGACGACGATCCCCGGCACCTCGTTGTGGACGCGGACCAGCGTCTCGGTGGTGCGGATCGGCCACACGCCGACGAGCACCGGCACGGGCCACCCGCCGATCCGTTCCCGGAACGCCTCGAGCGCCTCGAGGTCGAACAGGATCTGCGTCATGGCGAAGCGGGCGCCGGCCGCCACCTTGCGGTGGAAGCGGTCGGCCTCGAGCCCCAGGTCGTCGGCGGTCGGGCTCACGGCGACGCCGGGGAAGAAGGTGGTCGGCGCGTCGATCGCGCGGCCGTGCCAGTCCTCCCCCGCGTTCAGCTTGGCGATCAGCTCCACGAGCCCGACCGAGTCGACGTCGTAGACCGCGTGGGTGCCGGGGTAGTCGCCGGCCTCGGGCGGGTCGCCGGTGACCGCGAGGATGTTGCGGACGCCCTCCGCGTGCGCGCCGAGCAGCTGCGACTCGAGCCCCACGATCGTCATGTCGCGCGGGGTGAGGTGCGGGATCGTCTCGACGCCCGTGAACCGCTCGATCGCGACCGAGGCCATGATCCCGCTCATTCGCGCCCGTGCGCGCGGGTTGTCGTTGACGTCGACGAACTGCGCGCGGCCCGACTCGCGGACGGCGCGCGCCGCCTCGATCAAGGCCTCGGGGTTCGCGCCGAGCGGGGGGTCGACCTGAACCGAGATCGCGAACTCCCCGTCGTGCAGCATCCGCGCGAGCTGCGTCTCTCCGGCCGCCGGCTCGAACGGCGCCACCAGCCTGCGCTCGCGGACGAGGAAGGAGCCGGCGGGGCGCCGGTCGGCGTCGACTGCCTCGCGGATCGCTGCGATCTGGGCGGGCGTCGTGCCGCAGCAGCCGCCGATCAGCTTCGCGCCGAGCGCCCGCGCCTGCGCCGCGAACTCCGCGAAGTAGTCCGGCGTCGCGTGGGGGAAGACGATGCGCCGGCCGCTCATGCTCGCGAGGCCGACGTTCGGCAGCGCCGCGAGCACCGCTCCGTTGCCGCCCATCTGCGCGAGCGCGGTGAGCGCGGCGGCCGGACCGGCGCCGTGGTTGGCGCCGAACGCGGCGAGCCCGAGCGGCCGCAGGCGCGCCGCGGCGTCCTCCGCCTTCACGCCGGCCAGCGTCTCGCCGCCCGCGTCGAAGGTGAGGAGCGCGACCAGCGGCAGCGCCGAGACCGACCGGACCGCACCGAGCGCTGTCTCGAGCTCGGCGAGGTCGTAGAACGTCTCGACCATGAACAGGTCGACGCCGCGTCCCTCGAGCACGCGCGCCTGCTCGGCGTAGAGCTCGGCCGGGTCGTGGCCCGCCAGCTCGTAGTCGCCGAGCGGCCCGATCGAGCCCGCGATGAAGACGTCACGGCCGGCGACCTCCCGCGCCTCGCGGGCGATGCGCACGGCGGCGGCGTTGATCTGCTCGAGCTCGTCGGCGAGATACCGGCGCGCGAGCTTCGCCCGGTTCGCGCCGAAGCTGTTCGTCTCGATCAGGTCGGCACCTGCCCGGATGTAGCCGAGGTGCACCTCGAGCACGCTCTCGGGCGCGCGGAGGTTCGCTTCCTCGGGGCAGCGCAGCCCGGCGACCGCGCTCGAGAGCAATGCGCCCATCCCGCCGTCGGCGACGACCGGCGTCTCCTCGGCGAGCCGCTCTTCGAAGCGGCTCATTCGGGCGCGTGGACGGTGCGGCCTTCCATCCCGCCCGCGACGGTCACGAGCTCGCCCGTCACGTGGCCGGACAGCTCGTCGGACGCGAGGACGACCACCGCTCGCGCGATGTCCTCCGCCTGCGCGACCTTGCGCAGCGCCATCGTCCGGCTGAGGCGGTCGACGAAGGCCGGATCGAGCTCGCCGCGCGTCATCGGGGAGTGGGTCCAGCCTGGCGCGACCGCGTTGACGCGCGCTCCCGGCGCGATTCGGACGATCTCGTTCTTGAGGCTGAGCAGCAGCCCGACCTGGATCGCCGCCTTCGCCGCCGCGTAGTCGGCGTGGCCGGCCTCGCCGAAACGGCCCGCGGTCGAGCCGACGAGGACGAGGTTGCCATGGCTCTGGCGCTCGACGAGCCGCAGGAACCCGCGCGCTGTGAGGAACGTTGCCGTGAGGTTCGCGCGCAGCGTCGCCTCCCAGCGCTCGAGCGGCAGCTCCCAGACCGGCTCGTCGTCGCGCGGCCAGAAGCCGGCGACCGCGGCGCAGACGTCGACGCCGCCGAGCTCCCGCTCCGCCGCCTCGAACAGCGCGTCGACTTCGTCCTCCACGGTCAGGTCGGCCTGCAGCGCGACGCCGCCCGTCTCGCCCGCGAGCTCCTCGGCGCGGGCGCGGCTCGTGCGGTAGTGGATCGCCACGCGAGCGCCTTCGGCCGCGAACGCCCGCACGCAGGCCGAGCCGATCCCGCCCCCGCCGCCGGTCACGAGGACGCGCTTGCCGGCCAATCCCGTCTCCACGGCCTGACGTTATCGTCCCGCCGGAGAGGACGAGGTGAAGGCGCTTCTCGCACTGGTGTTGCTCGGAGTTGTCGCCGCCGCTTGCGGGGTCGTGAAGGTGCGGGTCGATCCGATTGGGCTCGATCACAGTCACAAGCCCGGCGGCGACGATCCCGAACGTCAGGACCGGCACACTCGTCAAGTGCAAGGCGGAACGGGTGCGGAGGTTCCCGCGCCGGGAGACAGCGTCTTCGGAAGCAGCACCTCCATCAGCAAGGCGGGCAGCACGAACCCTTCCTCGGGCGGAGAGATTCGCCTGTGGCACCTGCGGAACGGATCGATCAACGTCTCCTGCACGCCGCCGCACTAGGCGTCTGATCAAATAGCCGCCATGCGCGTCCACATCATCAGCGACATGGAGGGCGTCGCCGGCATCGTCAAGTGGCAGCAGACGACCGGCGGCGAGAAGCTCTACGACGAGGGCCGCGTCCTCTACACCGAGGAGATCAACGCGGCGATCCGCGGCGCGAAGGCGGCCGGCGCGACCGAGATCGTCGTCATGGACTGCCACGGCGCAGGCGGCGCGTACGACTTCAACTCGCTCCTCCCCGAGCTGCTCGACCCGGCGTGCGAGTACGTCGTCCAGGAGGAGTGGACGGAGTACACGAGCTTCCTCGAGTCGGGCTGCGACGCGGCGCTCTTCGTCGGCATGCACGCGATGGCGGGCACCGCGGACGGCGTCCTCTCCCACACCGTGTCGGGCCAGGCGTGGCAGAGCCTCCGCTTCAACGGGACGCTCGTCGGCGAGACCGGGATCAACGCCGCGCTCTGCGGCCACTGGGGCGTGCCCGTGTTGCTCGTGACCGGCGACCGTGCGGTGTGCATGGAGGGGAAGGAGCTGCTCGGCGCGGGCCTCACGACGGTCGAGGTGAAGCAGGGGCTCGGCCGCTTCAGCGCGCGGATGAAGACGCCGCGGGAGGCGCGCGAGCTGATCGAGGCGGGCGCGCGCCAGGCGCTCTCGGACCTCGCCGCGGTCGCTCCGTACGACCCGGGCCGGCCGTGCGAGATCGCGATCGAGTTCACCACGCCCGACCGCCTGCAGGAGTTCGCGAACCGCAAGGGCGTCGAGGTGACCGGTGCGAGCTCACTCGTCGTCCGCGGCGACGACTGGTGGGCGGCCTGGTCGGGCTTCTTCTTCTAGCTCACGGACCGGTCGCGCGCATGATCGCCGGCCAGTCCGCGGCGAGGTCGGATCTCAGCGTGCAGGCGGCAATCGGCAGGCCGCGCTCCTGGTTCGCCGTCGGCATCACGATCGAGCCGAGGCGTCTGTAGCCGCGGCAGAAGTCCGACGCCAGGAGGCGGGAGAATCCAACGATGGTCGCGCGGCGCCCGGCCACCGCAGGGCGCCAATAGCGGAAGGTCACGTCGGTCGAGGCAACCGGCGGTAGGCCGTGTCCGAACAGGTCGAGTGCCCCCGCCTCGCCGTAGTTGCTCGCGACGACGACGTCTGCACCGCGTGACAGGCGGCCGACCTGCGCCGCGAGCTCCGGCCAGCCGAGCTCGTCCTGGTAATCGCTGCGAGCCTTGACGACGCCGTGGCGGATCGCGGTGTGCAGCGGATACACGGGCACCACCTGCGGCAGCGCGACGACGAAGACCGCCAGGTACCCGACGGCGAAGGCGACGAACCGGCGGTGCGTCAGCCAGTGTGCGGCCGGGACTGCGCCGGCCGCGAGCGCGAAGAACACGACCGGCATCGCGTAGTACGACTTGCCACCGAGCGCGAAGTACACGACGGGCACGGCGGCCACGGCGGCTCCGATCGGCCGCAGTCTGCGATCGCGCAGGAGCGTGACGACGCCGGCCACGGCGACCGGGACGGCGAACGGATTCGTCTGCAGCAAGAAGTCGATGAGGTACTGGGGGCGCGACTCGTCGGTGGCGCTCCCGGGCGGGTGGAGGAGCCAGTGCACGCTGATCCAGCCGTGGCCCGCTTCCCAGAGGAGATTCGGCACGATCAGCGCCGTGGCGACCAGGATCGCGAGGGCAAAGCCGCGCGAGGCGAGCATGTCCCGTCGCCAGACCGCGAAGGCGGCGACGAGCAGGACGAGCAGGACCACGAGCGTGTACTTCGTCTCCAATCCCACGCCTACGGCGACGCCGAGCGCCAGCCACGAGCCGCGGCCGAGGGCGAGCCGCAGCGCCAGCCAGAGGACGAACATCGTGGCCGTCTGGTCGAACGAGACCGGCTGAAAGAGGCCGTTCGTCGCGAGCAGGATGGGCGAGAAGGCGACCAGGGCTGCTCCCAGCGTCTGTGCCCGGCGGCCGCCTCCGAGCTCCCGGGCGACGAGCGCGGCGAGCAGAATCGTCGCCGCACCGGCGAGGATCGCGAAGGCGCGGAAGCCGACCAGCGACGAGCCGAACAGCGAACGCGCCGCGGCCGAGAGGAGCGCCGTGACCGGCGGGAACTCCACGTACCCGCCCTGCAGATGCCGCCCGGCGACCAGGTAGTAGAGCTCGTCGCGTTGCCAGCCGTAGCGCCACGCGAAGGCGAGGTTGAGACCGCACTTCAACGCGAGCACGAGGAGCAGCGGGCGAACCGCGAGTGCAGGCAATCCGCGAGGCTCGGCGACGCCCTCGTCCGGCCCTTCCCCGGCAACCTCTGCGCTCACACGATCACGTGACGAGCATCCCGCCGACGGTGCGAAACGTCAACGGTGGGAACCCGAGCCCGGCCGCTCCAGGGTTTACCGAGCGCTTACGTCTGGCTGTTGCTGCGCTGACGACCCTGGACCATCGTGCGAGCGGGGAGGCAAGCGGACAACCGAGGAGATTCCTGTCATGAAGAAGCTACTCCCCCTCCTGATCGCAGCTCTGATGATTCCGGGCGTCGCCCTCGCCAAGGGGCCGAAGCCGGGCAAGGGGCCGGCCGGGAGCCACGGCAGGGCGAAGGTTGTCTATCTGCTCAAGGGCAGTCTGTCGGCCTATACGGCGTACGACTCTTCGACCAGCACCAACGGCTCGATCACGCTCGACGTCAAGCGTGCCAACCGGCACGGCAGGGCGCTGAAGGGCACGCAGCTCGTGTTCACCGGCATGGTGACCTCGGGCACCAAGATCTCGCTGAGCAACGGTGTGACTGCGATCGCCGACGGCGATCGCGGCATCGTCAAGGTTCGGGCACCGCGGGAGCCGAAGACCATGTCCGGCTCCGACCTGGCCGCCGTCCTCACGGCGCTTCCGGTGCGGCAGGTGCTCGATCAGGGCCCGGCAAGCTAGCGGCGGCCCACCCGAGACAGCCGGTGAGCGGCGTCACCGGCTGACGCAAGAGAAGCGGTCGCGTGGACTGACGCGGCCGCTTCTCGCGCGACCCGCTGCGGTAGCTAGGTTGGCGGCATGGAGGGCCGCGTCGTCCGCATCTGCATCGCGCCCGTGAAGGCGCTGCACGTCGTCAATCCGGACGAGGTCGAGCTCACGCACGCCGGCGTGGTGGGGGACCGGCGCTTCTGGCTCGTCGATGCCGACCGGCGGCTCGTCAACGGGAAGCGCCATCCCGAGCTCATGCAGGTGACGGCGGAGTGGGACGAGGCCTCGCGCAGGCTCGCGCTGGCCTTCCCGGACGGCTCGGTCGTGGAGGGTGACGTGGAACCCGGCGAGCCGTTCGCCGCCGAGCTGTACGGGATGCCGCATCCGTCCCGGCTCGTGCCGGGGCCGTGGCAGGAGGCGCTGTCCGAGTTCGCCGGCGAGCCGTTCACGCTGCTGTGGTCGGAGGGAGGCGCCCAGGACCGGGGGAACGACCGCGGCGGCTGGGCTTCGCTGATCTCGCAGGGCTCGCTCGCTGCGCTCGGCGCGGAGGGCGGGGCAGATCCGCCCGACGGTCGGCACTTCCGGATGCTGTTCGAGATCGACGGGGTCGAGCCGCACGAGGAGGACACCTGGCTCGGCCACCGCGTCACGATCGGCGAGGCGGTCATCGTTCCGCTCGGCGACGTCGGCCGCTGCGTCGTGACGACCCGCAACCCCGATACCGGGGTCTTCGACTTCGACACGCTCAACGTCCTCGCGGGATACCGCCGGGAGGGAGTGAACGAGCCGCTGCCCTTCGGCGTCTACTGCGACGTCGCGGTTCCGGGGCGCGTGCGCGTCGGCGACGCGGTGCAGCCGGCGCCGCTCGCTGTGCAGGCATAGCAGAGTCGCTATTCTTGGGACATGACGGCGCGGGCACGCGCGGAGGCGAAGGGGCCGGTCGAGCGGCTCCACGAGCGGATCGTCGCGGGCGACCGCGGCTGGTTCTTCGCGCAGATCGCCGACCGAGTCACCGAGCGACGCGGCGCGATGGGCCTCTCGCAGCGCCAACTCGCCGAGCTCTGCGGCACGACACAGTCGGCAATCGCACGCCTCGAGCGCGGCGGGCGCCCGCCGCGGATCGACACGCTCCTTCGGATCGCCGAGGCGCTCGACTGCGAGCTCGTCGTCGAGCTCGAACCGCGCAAGTAGCTCGCGGGTGCTGCGCACCCGCTCGCTGGGAGAACGAACTCCGTGCGCCCGAGACGCGTTCTCGGGCGCGCTCCGTGCTGAGGTCTCGTTGCCCGCCCGCGGAGGCCGCTTCGCGGCGTTTGCGGGAGCGGGATTGCCTCCGGCTAGGCCGGCTTCGCCTGGCTTAGCCTCCGGCCCTTGGTCGCACGTCGGTTTGAGAGTCAGACTTGCGACTCGATGGACCTGAATCGCGTCATCGTTGCCGTAGCCGGCGACTCGATCTCGGCCGGGTCGCCGCTCTGGGATCCGGATCCGGCCGTTCGTGCGCGGATTCCGGCGCCCGACGAGCGGAGCCAGTGGCAGTGGTGGGCGGCGCAGGCCGACCCCCGGCTCGAGTTCCGAACGACGGCCGTCTACAGCGAGCGCACCGACCAGATCGCGCGCCGGCTCGACCTCGTCCTGGAGGGCGCCGACGTGCTCGTCGTGCAAGGCGGGATCAACGACCTCGTGCAGGGGCGTCTGGTGGAGGAAGCCGCGCTGAACATCGCGGCGATGCTCGAGCGTGGCCGCGCCGCCGGGCTCGCGCTCGCCGTTGCCGACGTGCTCCCGTGGAACAACGGCGACGACCGGGCCGCGGCGGACATCGGTTCCCTCAACGAGCTGCTCGGGCAGCTCGGCGCGACGGTCCTGCCGTTCCACGACACGCTCGCGGATCCCGCCGACCCGACTCGCATGGGCGCCGGCTTGACCGACGACGGAGACCACCCGTCGATCGAGGGCCACCGCCTGCTCGGCGAGCTGGTAGCGCGAAGAGCTGCGCTCTTCGCGCTGGGCTAAGCCGCCGCCTTGACGCCGAGAAGGTTCGAAGCGCCCGAAGCGCGTAGGCGCCAAAGGCCGGAGGCTAAGACATCCGCGCAGCGGTGATTTAGCCGCAGCCCGGACTGCGCTCGCGCCGGCCTCCGCCGCGCGCGAGCGCACCAGGGCGGCCTCCCGTCCAGACCATCCAAAGCAAGAAACAGCACGAAGCGGGCCGGAAACCGCGCTTTCCGGCCCGCGCAGTTCCTTCCCCCAGCGAGCGAAGCGTCAGCTTCGCTCGCTCAGCTAGACGTCGAGCTCTAGACCGTCGTAGGCACGCTCGACGCCGTCCGGCAGCGGCAGCTCGTCCGGCCGGTGGATGACGACGAAACGGTGCGCGCCGGCCGACTTGTATGCGTCGAGCGCCTCGTCGGCAGTGAGGTGGCCCCGGATGCCGGCCTCGGGCTGGGCCAGGGTCGCCTCGCAGAGGAAGAGGTCGGCGTCGCGCGCGAGCTCGACGAGCCCCTCGCAGGGCGCGGAGTCGGCGCTGTACGCGAGCGTCCGCTCGCCGTTCGACACGCGTAGCCCGTAGCTCTCGAGCGCGTAGTGGAGCATGCGGTAGGCGACGAGCTCGAAGCCCGCGGCCGTGAACGGGACCCTCTCCTCGTACTCGTGCACGTCGAAAAGCTCGAGGATCGCGTTCGCGTAGAGGACGGGATCGAGGCCGTGCAGCGTCTCGCGGCCGCCGTGGGGCAGCCACAGCTCGGGTGGCTCCTGGTCTTGGCCCGCGCCGAACAGGCCGCCGAAGGCCCACGGCACGAGGTCGCCCCAGTGGTCGAGGTGGAAATGGGTGATGACGATGGCATCCAGCCGCGGCCAGGGCTCGAGCCGCCGCAACCGGGGCAGCACGCCTGGCCCGCAGTCGAGCAGCAGCCGCCGCCCGTCCTCGTGCACGAGATACCCGGACTGGGCGCCGCCCGGGTTGGGCCAGGCGGGAGAGCAGCCGACGACGTGGACGCGCACGCGCCTATCCTTGCTGGAACGAGCCGGTGCTCGCATCGAGAAGCGCAGCTGTGTATAACTGCGCCGTGGCCGGAGCCTCCGTCGACATGCTGCAGAAGGTCCCGCTCTTTGCGGGCCTCGACAAGAAGGAGCTCGAGGAGATCGCGATCAGCATGCGCGAGCGCCGCTTCAAGGCAGGCGACACGGTGACGCAGGAAGGCGCCGGCGGGGTCGGCTTCTTCGTCGTGCAGGAGGGTGAGGCAGAGGTGAAGGTCGGCGGCGAGGTGAAGGGCTCGGTCGGCCCCGGCGAGTACTTCGGCGAGATCGCGCTCATCAACGAGTCGCCGCGCACGGCCACGCTGACGGCCCGCACCGACATGCTCTGCTACGGCATGACGCCGTGGGACTTCCGGCCGCTCGTCGAGAGCAACTCCACGATCGCGTGGAAGCTGCTCACGGCCATGGCCGAGAAAATGCGCTAGTTCGCGCGGAAGCGCCGCGCGCCGTAGTAGCCCGAGTACGCGTTCATCGTCGAGATCATCACGCGTGCCCCCGAGTGCGGCGCGTCGATGAAGCGGCCGTGGCCGACGTAGATCCCCACGTGGCCCGCGCCGTAGAAGAAGACGAGGTCGCCGGGCCGGAGCCAGCGGCGGCCGTCGACGCGGTGACCGTGCCCGAGGTCGGCCCAGCTCGAGTGCGGGAGCCGGATGCCGAAGCGGCGGTAGACGAAGCGGACGAGCCCCGAACAGTCGAATCCCGTGCGCGGGCTCGTTCCGCCCCAGCTGTACGGGGTGCCGATGAAGTGGCGCGCGTACGAGACCACGCTGAGCCCGAAGCGCCGCTGCCCGTTGACGTGCGAGACCGCCGGCAGATGCCGCCTCGGCTCGGGCCTCCGAACCAGGCCGACGGCATGCGCCGTGTGCCTTCGTGTCGCGCGGGTCGCGCGTCCCTGCAGGGCGAGCACCAGGGCGAGGGCAACGGCAAGCAGCAGTATGAGGAGGCGGATGGGCCGCAAAGAAAGTGTGAACTCCCGTCGATGGAGCGCGGCCGTCGCAAGGTGCGGCCGCTCGCTTTCGGCGTGAACGGCACTTCAGCACAGGAGGACGGAGCTCGTGTCACCCGTTTGGGTCAAACGGCGCAGCTTCCAGCAGGTTGGCAGAGATTCGCCGCAAAGTCTTTACGTCGCGGGCCGGGACGGTCCAGTGCAGCCGGCGGGACACTCGGACTCAGTGTGGCAACACGATGGAGCGCCAGATACGCTCTTCCGCCGTGGCCGTCAGCTCATCCCTCAGCGCCGTCGGGATCCGCTGGAACCTGAGCGATCTCGAGCCGGACGCCGAGCAGGCGCGCCTCGACTGGGACGAGTTGCTCGCCCGCTCGCGCGACTTCGCCGCGCGGCGGCGCGGCACGGTCGGCGCCGCCGGCGCGCAGGGTCTGCGCGAGCTGCTCGACGAGTTCGACGCGCTCACGCAGGACATCTCCCGCGTCCACTTCTACGCCACGGCCCGCGAGCACACCGACGCGATGGACGCCGAGACGAACGACCTCGCGACGCTCGCCCGCGACCGGGCCTCCGACCTCGAGAGCCTCCTCCTGTTCGTCGAGCTGGAGTGGCTCGCGCTCGGCGATGCCGAGGCAAACGCGCTGCTCGAGGCCGACGAGCTCGAGCCGTACCGGCACCGGTTGCAGGTGGCGCGGGAGGAGAAGCCGTACGTCCTGCCCGAGGGGGAGGAGCAGGCGCTCAACGCGCGCCGGCCCGCGATCTCGGCCTGGGAGTCGCTGCACGGCCGGGAGCTCGCCACGCTGACCGTCGAGTTCGACGGCGGCGGCGGGCCCGAGCCGCACACGATCGACCGTCTTCTCTCCTACATCCACCATCAGGACCGCGAGCTGCGGCTCGCAGCGCTCGAGGTCCTCTACGACGCGCTCGACGGAGTGGCCGACGTGCAGGCGGCTTGCTACGACGCGATCGTCGGCGACCGGCTCTCGGTCGACCGGCTGCGCGGGATCCCGGACGTGATGTGGCCGACGAATCAGCGCAACGAGCTCGACGGCGAGGTCGTCGAGACGATGATGGGCGCCATCGAGGAGCACTACCCGCTCGGCCGCCGCTGGTTCGTGCGCAAGGCCGAGGTGCTCGGGCTCGATCGGCTCCAGCTCGCCGACCAGTACGCGCCGATCGGCAGCGACCGCCGGGTGGAGTGGACCGAGGCGGTCGCGATGGTCGACGACTCGCTGCGCGACTTCCACCCGCGCCTCGGCGACATCTTCCGCAGCTGTCTCGATCGCGGCCACATCGACGCGGAGCCGCGCTCCGGCAAGGTCGGTGGCGCGTACTGCAACACGGTTTCGAAGACCATCCTCCCGTTCGTCCTCATGAACTACACCGACCAGTTGCGCGACGTCGTCACGCTCGCGCACGAGTTCGGGCACGCCGTGCACGGGACGCTCGCGCTCGAGCGGCAGACGTACCGCTCGTACCACACCGGCATCGCGTTGGCCGAGGTGCCGTCGACGTTCGCGCAGCTCCTCGCCGTCGAGCGGCTGATCGACCTCGAGGAGGACCCGGCGACGCGCGTGATGCTGCTCGCCGACCGCGCCGAGGGCGCGATGGCGTCGATCTTCCGCCAGACGATGATGGCGCGGTTCGAGGTGCGGGCGTACGCCGCCCGTGCCGAGGGGAAGGGACTGACCAGCGACCGTCTCGGCGAGATGTGGATCGAGGAGAACGAGCGTTACTACGCGGACTCCCTGGACCTGCCCGCGGGCTATCGATTCGGCTGGTCGTACATCCCGCACTTCATCCACGTCCGCTTCTACACGTACGCCTACGCGTTCGCGCACCTCGTCGCGTTCTCGCTCGCCGCGCGGTATCGCGAGGATCCCGAGCAGTTCGCGCCCGCGTATCTCGACTTCCTCGGGAGCGGAGCGTCGCGCTCGCCGCAGGAGCTGCTCGCGCCACTCGGGGTCGACCTCCGCGACCGGCAGACGTGGGCGCACGCCTTCGCCGAGTTCGACCGCTGCGTCTCGGCGGCCGAAGAGGGCGTCGGCGAGCTCGACGCGGCGTAGCCCGTGCTTCGCGCCGCTGCCGCGCTTCTCGTCCTGCTCGTGGTTCCGGGCCACGGCGCGGCGTCGCGGCAGCGCCCGCTCGAGTTGACCCTGAGCCTGTACTGGGTCAGGACGGTGCACTGACCGGAGACGAGCCCTTCGCCTGCGGCATGGCGTCGTGCCGCCACACCTTCCGCGTTCGGCCCGGGCGTCGGATCGTCGTACGCGCCACATCGTGGAGGGGCTGGAAGCTGACGAGGTGGGCCGGCGCGTGCGAGGGGTCCGGGGCGACCTGCTCGCTCCTCCTTCGGAGGTCCGCGCGTGCGTCGGTGACGTTCGTGCCGCGGGGCGCCCGCTCGAATCCGTATCCGCTAGGCACCTCGGTCAAGCTGGACGGCGCCTGGCGGTTGACCGTGAACTCCGCCACCCTCGACGCCGACGCTGAGGTCGAGCCGTCGAACCCACCTCCCCCGGCGGGCTCGCAGGACGCCCTCGTCAACGCCTCGCTCACGTATGTCGGGACCGGGACGAGCAAGGTCGCGAGCTACGTGGTCGAGTGGCTCGGGGCCGTCGGGCTGGGGAACGTCCGCTATCAGCTCGCCTCCACGCCGCCGCCGCTCGACCTCAGTTCGGTGCCCGACGCGAGCAGCCAGGGTCAGACGCTGACCGGGAACCTCTGCTTCGAGATCGCCTCGAGCGACGCGAGCGCGCTCCTGCTGTTCGGCACGGCGACGACGCCCGAGGACACATTCAAGAACGTCTACTTCGCGCTCGTGCCCGGCTCGTAGTTCGCCCGGGCTCGCATTCGGGTGCGAGCCCGGGCTGTTCTGCCCAGGAACGCTTCGCTACGCCGTCGCGAGTGCCTTGGCCTTGATCTGGTCGAACTCGGCCTGGGTGATCGCGCCGGAGTCGAGTAGCTCCTTGCCCTTGGCGATCTCCTCCGTGCCGGACGACGCAACCGTCCGCACGTAGTCGTCCACCTGCGACTGCTGGGCCTGCGCCCTCGCCTGAGCCCGCTCGCCCATGCCATGCCCCTGGGAGATGAGGTAGACGAAGATGCCAAGGAACGGAAGGATGATCACGAGGATCGTCCAGCCCGTCTTCGCCCAGCCGCTGATGTCGTGCCGGCTGAACAGGTCGCCGAAGACGATGAAGAGAAGCCAGAAGAACATGATCCAGGCGAAGAAGACGAGCATCGACCACATGAGGTCGCCGAACGTGTAGGTAGCTAGCACAGCCTCTCCTTGGTAGTTGGGGTCTGTCGAGACCATCGCACCAGCCGGGAACCCGCGTCAAGTGAGAAGACCCCGGCGGTCGCGCGGCATACGCTATCGGTATGTGGGACGTCCTCTCCTGGCACCACGGCACGCTCGCGATCGCGTGGTGGGCCGTGATCGTGCTCATCGTCGCGCTGCTGTCGATCGGCGGCACGGCGGCTGCGCGCCGGAAGTAGCTACGACTGAGGCCGAGCGCTCCTCAGTTCGAGGAGCGAGCGACGGTCAGTTCCCAGTAGCCGGCCGCGAGATTCAGCGCTGCAACGACGAGGAAGAAGGCCGCCCAGCCGTCGGCCTGGTACGAGAGGCACACGATGCCTGCGGCGGCCGCGACACTGCCACCGGCGATACGGGTGACCCCGAACCCACGGAGGTGCCGGTATTCCGGGGGCGCGATCAGGCGTTCCATCCCGGATCGCGGGGGAGACTGCCACCATCTGCGCAGACGCTTCATCAAATGTCTCTACGCGGCCGAGTATCCCTCTCGCCGGAGGAGGTCCCGGGCCCGGGCCGCGTTCTCGGCTCCCGCGACGAGGATCACGAGGACGCCGCCGTACTCCGGCGAGACGTGGCGGAGCTCGAAATCCTCGAGATTGATCTGGGCCGCGCCGAGGATCTGGGTGATCCGCGCGAGCACGCCGGGCCGGTCCGGGACACGGATGCGGATCCGGTTCAGCTGCGCGGGTGGAGTGCGGTAGGCGAACGACTCCAGGCGCTCCCGCGCGGCCGCGGCGGTGGCGATCGTCTCCTCGATCCGCTCGCGGTCGCCGCTCCGCAGGGCCTGCTCGAGCTCGTCGAGCGACGTACGGAGCCCAGCCAGCGCCGCGGCGATCTCGTCGGCGTTGCCGAGGAAGATGTCGGTCCAGACCGCGGCGTTCGCGCCCGCGAGCCGCGTCATCTCGCGCAGCGAGGCGCCGGCGAAGGCGAGCGGCGCGTCGTCCTCCTCCGCCGCGGCCGCGACGCGGAGCATCAGCAGGTTCGCGAGTGCGTGCGGAAGGTGGCTCGTCAGCGCGAGCAGGCGGTCGTGGGCCGCGGCGTCCGTCCGCACCGCCCGCGCGCCGAGCGAGGCGACGAAGCGCTCCACGAGCTCGATGCTCTCGGCGGAGGACGTCCCGGTCGGAGCCAGGAACCACGTTGCCGCGTCGAAGAGGTCGGCCGCCGCGCGCGCCGGGCCGCCCGTGGCGCCGCCGGCGACGGGATGGCCTGGGACGAAGCGCGGGTCGCCGAGCGCGGCGAGCGGCCGCTTCGTCGAGGCGACGTCGGTGACGACGACGTTCGGACCGGCCGCTTTCAGCACCTCCTGCACGACGGCGGGAGCCTCGCCGACCGGAACCGCGACGACGACGAGCTCGGCGTCTGCGACCGCCTCCGCGAGCGACTGCGCGGGCTCGAACGCGCCGCGTGCCGCCGCGCGCTCGAGCACGCGGGGGTCGGAGTCGAAGCCGCGACAGCGCGTCCCCGCGCGGCCTGCGGCCAGCGCGACGGACGTCCCCATGAGCCCCGTGCCCACGACGGCGAGGCGCTCGACCGCCCGCGGCCGCTCGGTCATTCGCGCAGGCGACGCTGGTGCCGTCCGGTCGGCCGCGACCTCCTGCTTCAGCACGTCGAGCACCGCCGAGAAGATGGCAGTGACACCGCGCTCCGACAGCGGCCCGGGGTTCGCCGCGACGAGCGCCTCCAGCAGCTCCGCCTCGCGCTCGGGGTCGATCCAGCGCTCGCCGGCCGAGTCCTTGTAATCGCGAACGGAGGCGACGAGCTCGAGCCGCCGGTTCAGCAGTTCGAGCAGCCGCCGGTCGAGCTCGGAGATCTCGGTCCGGAGTGCGTCGAGCTCGCTCATGCGGCGTAACGCTCGCCCGCTTCGACCGCGACCTGCAGCCGGTTCGCCGGCGGCGCCAGCGGACAGACCCAGCCGGGGTCGTAGGCGCAGGACGGGTTGTAGGCGAAGTTGAAGTCGAGCACGAGCCGCCCGTCGTCGTCCCCGAGATCCGCGCCCTTCACCGTGTCGAGGACGTAGCGGCCGCCGCCGTAGCTCTCCCGTCCGCTCGTCGTGTCGCGGAAGCTGAGGAACACGCCGCCGCCGTAGGCCGCGAGCCATGCGACCTCGAGCGACAGCCACTCGCCGCGAAGCTCGAAGCTCGCGCGGGCGAACGGACGGAAGAGGATCGGCTCGATCCCGCTGGTCTCGACCGGCTCGGGCGGAGCCTCCAGGTCCTCCAGCTCGCCGAGAACGCGCGCCTCTGGGTCGTACGGCCAGTAGTCGATCCCGCCGAACGAGGCGCGCCGGTCGGCCGGCAGCGGCGATTGCGGGTGCGAGCGGAACAACTCGCCCCGGGTCTCCCGCCACAGCTCCCAGCCGGCCTCGGGCTCCAGGGCGCGCACGGCGGCGTAGAGGGCGAAGACGCGCCGCTTCCAGTCGAGCAGCGAGAGGGTGTCCGCGGCAGTCATGGCCGGACGCTACCCGGCGAGCTCCCGGATCCGCTCGACGGCGCGGCCGAGCGATGACTCGTCGAAGAGGTAGGGATCGGCGTTCGCGACGAGCGTGAGCGGCCCGTTCAGCTCGGCGCTGCCCGCGGCGGCGTTCGCGAGGTAGCGGACGGGAATCTCGTGGCAGACGACGAGCGTCGCCGGCTCGTCGCGCTCGAGCAGCCGCCCGAACGCGGCCGCGTACCGCAGCGCGGCCTCGTCGAGGCTCTCGCCGCCGGGGAAGCGCTTCTTCCGGTGCGAGTGCGCGGGCGCCTCGCGGTAGGCGGCGAGCGTCTTGCCCTCGAGCTCGCCGATGCGGACGTCTCCGAGGTCGTCGTCGACGAGGTGCGGGACCTCGCGGCCGGCGAGCGCGATGTTCGCGGTCTGGAGCGCGCGCGGGAAGGGGGAGAGGGCGACGAGGTCGAGTGGCAGCGCGGCGAGCCGGCCTGCGAGCCGCTCCGCCTCCTCGATTCCCTGCTCCGAGAGGCCGCGGTCGAGGTCCGGGTCGCCGTTCACGACCTGGTCGACGTTGAAGAGCGACTGCCCGTGCCGTGCGACGAGGAAGAGCCTCATCGCGGCAGCCTAGACTCGGGTCGTGGCCGAAGTCGCGGAAATCGTCGCCGACGTCCGCGCTCGCGGCGACGCGGCGCTGCGCGACTGGTCGCTCCAACTGGACGGCGTCGAGCCGGCGCGCGCGATTCCGGCGGGCGACGTTCCCGAGCAGGCCCTGCGCGACCTCGCCGACCGCGTCCGCCGCTGGCACGAGGCGCAGCGCCCGTCCGACGTGCGGCTCGAGGTCGAGCCCGGTGTGGAGCTCGAGCGCCGCTGGGTGCCGCTCGCATCGGCCGGGATCTACATCCCGCGAGGGCTCGTCTCCACGGTCGTGATGACGGTGGTTCCGGCGCAGGTCGCCGGCGTCGAGCGCATCGTGATCGTGACGCCGCCGTCCGGCTCGGAGCGCGTCGCCGCGGCGGCGCAGCTGTTGGGCCTGGAGGAGGTGTGGGCTGTGGGCGGCCCGCACGCCGTCGCCGCGCTCGCTTACGGCACCGAGACTATTCCTCGCGTGGACAAGATCATCGGCCCGGGTAACGCTTACGTGAACGAGGCGAAGCTCCTGGTCTCGCGCGACGTCGCGATCGACCTGCCGGCCGGCCCCTCGGAGGTGCTCGTCGTCCTCGGCCGCGGCGGCGACCGACGGGTCGCCGAGCTCGAGACGGCCGCGCAGGCCGAGCATGGGCCGGGCTCAGTCTGCGAGATCCTCGAGGCCGACGACCTCGAGCAGGCGCTGGCGGAGGTGGAGCGGCGGGCGCCCGAGCACGTCGTCCTGCTGGGCGCTGCCGAAGCGCTGGCGCCGCGGATCCGCAACGCCGGCGCCGTCTTCGTCGGACATGGCTCGCCGGTGGCCGCGGGGGACCTCGGCACCGGCGCTAATCACGTCCTGCCCACGGGCGGCCGGGCCTGCTCGACCGGCGGCCTCGGGCTCGAGACGTTCCTCAAGCCGGTCACTGTGCAGCGGCTGAGCGAGCAGGGGCTGGAACGCGTGCGGCCGACGGTCGAGGCACTCGCCGCAGCCGAGTCGCTGCCCGCGCACGCCGCCGCGGTCCGACGCTAGGCGGACTTGGCTTTCCTCGGGAAAAGCCAGTGGTCGGCGATCGCGCCGACGCCCCAGACGACGATCGTCCCGCCGACGAGGTCCCAGAAGCCGTCGATCGTGAAGCCGCTGACGATCACGTCGGTCAGCCAGAGGATGAACATCGCGACGAAGAACCACGCGATGCCGAGCGTGACGATCGCGAGCGGGAGCGTCAGGAGCTTCAGCAGCGGCTTGATGAACGTGGCGAGGATCCCGTAGACGAGCGCGGCGAGGATGAGCGTCCCGGCCGATCCACCGACCGAGATGCCGGAGAAGATCCACGACGCGACCGCCAGCGAGGCGGCGTCGATGCCCCAGGCGATCAGGATGCGAAGCAGGAACGGCACGCGGCGATCCTAGTGGGCGATGGGCCGGGCAGGGATCGAACCTGCGACCTTCGGATTAAAAGTCCGCTGCTCTACCAACTGAGCTACCGGCCCGCGCGCTGCGGAGGCGAGCGTAGCGCCGCGCCGTAGGATCTGCCTCGTGGCGCCGTACCCGTACGAGACGGAGTTCCCATCCCTCGACCTCGACCGGCCGGAAGACGGGATCCTGCGGCTGACGCTCAGCGCGCCGGGGCGTCTCAACGCGGTGAGCGAGGCGCAGCACGGCGAGCTCGCGCGGGTCTGGCAGGCGATCGGGCGGGACGAGGAGACGCGCGCCGTCCTCGTCCGCGGGGCCGACGGCGCCTTCAGCTCCGGCGGCGACCTTGACCTCGTGCTCGCGATCGCCGACGACGCCGACACACGCCGGCGCGTCTTCCACGAGGCCCGTGACCTCGTCTACAACATGCTCGCCTGCCCGACGCCGATCGTCTCCGCGATCACCGGCCCCGCCGTCGGCGCCGGGCTCGTGGTCGGCCTCCTCGCAGACGTCTCGGTTGCGAGCCCGCAGGCGCGGATCGTCGACGGCCACACGAAGCTCGGCGTCGCCGCCGGCGACCACGCCGCGATCGTCTGGCCGCTGCTGTGCGGGATGGCGAAGGCGAAGTACCTCCTGCTGCTGTGCGAGCCGGTCGACGGCGTGGAGGCCGAGCGCATCGGGCTCGTCTCGCTCTGCGTGCCCGAGGAGGAGCTCGAGGACCGGGCGCTCGAGATCGCGCGGCGGCTCGCGGCCGGCTCGCGCGCCGCGATCTCGCACACCAAGACCGCGCTCAACGAATGGCTCCTCCGGGTCGGGCCGATCTTCGACGCCTCGCTCGAGCTCGAGTTCCTCGACATGACCGGCCCGGACGTGCGCGAGGGCGTCGCCGCCGTGCGCGAGAAGCGGCCGCCGAGGTTCGCGTGATGGACGAGACGCAGCTGCGCGAGGTGCTCGGCGAGCCGGCCGAGCTCGTCCGCAAGAAGATCGCGGACCGGCTCAATCACCTGACGCGGCAGTTCGTCGAGCGGTCGCCGTTCGTGGTCGTCGCGACCGGACGGCCCGACGGCGGGCTCGACGTGTCCCCGCGCGGCGACCCCGCCGGCTTCGTCCGCATCCTCGACGAGCGCACGCTCCTGCTGCCGGACCGGCCGGGGAACAAGCTCGCCGACACGCTCACGAACTTGCTCGAGGACGACCGGATCGCGCTGCTCTTCCTGATCCCGGGCATCAACGACACGTTCCGCGTCAACGGCCGCGCGCGGATCGTCGACGACCCGGAGTTGCTCGCCGCGAGCGAGGTCGAGGGGAAGGCTCCGCGGCTCGGCATCGTCGTCGAGGTCGAGGAGGCGTACACGCAGTGCCCGAAAGCGTTCCTGCGTTCGGACCTCTGGAACCCCGAGCGGCACGTCGAGCGCTCGGAGCTGCCGAGCTCGGGCGACATCCTGCGCGCCGTCGCCGACCCCGAGCTCGACGTCGAGGAGTACGAGGAGTCACGCGCCGAGCGGTACCGGCGGCGCGATGGTTTCTACTAGGACTTCTGGCGCTCCCAGGCGTCGAGCAGCTGTTCCACGTTCCGCCGCTGGTCGTCGCTGAACTCGAAGCCGGCGAGGAGCCGCCTGGCCTCGGCGACGTCGTCGTTCTCGACCGCCGCCTCGAGGTGCTCGCGCACCGGAATCGGCTGCCGCAGCTGACGCCGCAGCCAGCGGAGGAGGCTCACCTGCGCGGCTTCCACTACCGATCCACCCGAGCCGGCGGTAGCGGACGCCCGCGAACGTGGCGCCAGGCCGCGCGCGCGAACGGGGCGATGAGCGCGCCCCAGAGGAACAGGCCGGCGAAGATCGCGAGCGCCTCGACGCTCTCCCGTCCCTGCCGCTGCCAGTAGACGTCGCGCAGGTTCAACCAGAGCGCGAACTCGTCGAGGATCAGCGCCGAGCAGACGCCGTAGGCGAACGCGGTGAGGCGGAACCAGTGGCGCGGCGGGGCGTCCTCGGCCGCGAACAACAGCAGCCACACGTAGGCGAGCAGCAGCAGGCCGACCATTCCGAAGACGAAATGGTGGATGTGGATGCCGCCGACGATGATGCCGCCGTTCGGGCCTGCGCCGCGTTCGTGGAGCAGCGTCGTGACCCCACGGGTGAGTGCGACCGCGATCGTAAAGCCGAGCGTCGCGAACATCGCCCGCTCCCGCCGCGCACCGAGGTGGTGGTGAAGATGGAGCCCCTTCTCCACTTCGCCGCCGACCTTGTCGAGCTCGCCCATCGCCGCAATTCTCCTAGCTAGGTGGGCGGTGCAGGGCTCGAACCTGCGACCTACGGCGTGTAAAGCCGTTGCTCTCCCAGCTGAGCTAACCGCCCGCGCCCGCGAACGGTACCGCGACTAGCGCTCGTCGAGCTCGAGGGCTGCCGAGTTGATGCAGTAGCGGAGCCCGGTGGGGTGCGGGCCGTCGGGGAAGACGTGTCCGAGATGGCCACCGCAGCTCGAGCAGAGCACCTCGGTGCGCACCATGCCGTAGGTCGTGTCGGTCTCCTCCTTCACGGCGTTGTCGCCCGCCGGTGCCGAGAAGGCGGGCCAGCCGCAGCCGGAGTCGTACTTCGCATCAGAGTCGAACAGCTCGGCGCCGCAGCCGGCGCAGCGGTACGTGCCGGGCTCGAAGACGTGGTCGTACTCGCCGCTGAACGGTGCCTCGGTGCCCTTCTCGCGCAGGACGCGGTACTGCTCGGGCGTCAGTCCCTCGTGCCACTCCTGCTCGGATTTCTCGATCTTCGCCATGGCATCAGCGTAGTCGGCCGAAGTACCCCCAACGGGATTCGAACCCGTGCTTCAGCCTTGAAAGGGCCGCGACCTGGACCGCTAGTCGATGGGGGCCGGAGAGGGCTCAGGCTACCGGGCCGTTGGG
>CAVYQV010000012.1:0-182098 GCA_963770815.1 uncultured Actinomycetes bacterium | reverse complement strand
GTCGTCGGCGAGCTCATGTATGCAAAGAACGTCTTCATTGCGCTCTACGACGACGAGCGGCAGCTGATCAACTGGCCGGACACTCGACGAGGTTGATCTCGAGATACCCGACCCGAACCAGTGGGATGCGTTCGGTGAGGGTGGGGCGACTGCCTACGTGCTGCGCACGGGGGAGCCGCAGCTGCTCGATTACGAGCGCTGGACCGGGCTCGTCGCGCGAGGCGAGATCGAGGCGCTCGGCGTCACGGTGGAGGAGAGCAGCTGGCTGGGCGTCCCGCTGAAGTCCAGTAACGGCCGAACGGTCGGAGTGCTCGCCGTCCAGTCCTACACCAAGGACTTCCAGTACACGGAGCAGGACAAGGACCTGCTCGCGTTCGTCGGGCAACACGTCGGCTCCGCACTCTCGAGAGCCCGCGCGATCGAGGAGACACGGCAGCGGAACGCCGAGCTGGCCTGATCAACAGCGTGCAGTCGGCGCTCGCCGGCGAGCTCGAGATACAGGCGATCTACGACGTCGTCGGGGACAAGATCCAGGAGATCTTCGACGGCCACGACGTGGCCATCACGATCGTCGACGAGGCCGCGGGGCTGATGTACGTCCCCTACGCCCGCGAGCGCGGCGAGCGGCTGTGGCCGGAGCCGCTGGCCTTCGACTCCGGTTTCACGAAGCACGTCGTCGAGACGGGCGAGCCGCTTCTGATCAACGAGAACGCTGCCGCCGAATCCGAGCGGTACGGCTCCCTCGTCGATGTCGGCGAGCCGTCGAAGTCGATGCTGCATGTCCCGCTCGTCACAGATGGCCGCGTGAACGGTGCCATCGCGCTCCACAACGTCGACCGCGAGCATGCGTTCGACGAAGCGGACGTGCGCTTGCTGACGACGCTCGCCGGCAGCCTGAGCGTCGCCCTTGAGAACGCTCGGCTGGTGCACGAGACGCGGCAGCGGAACGCCGAGCTGGCGCTGATCAACAGCGTGCAGTCGGCGCTCGCTGGCGAGCTCGAGATGCAGGCGATCTACGACGTCGTCGGCGACAAGATCCAGGAGATCTTCGATGCTCAGGTCGTCGACATCTGCATGTACGACCGCGTGGCGGACACGGTGCAGTTCCCGTACTCGATCGAGCGTGGCCAGCGCATGTCGTGGGAGCCATATCCGCTGAACAGCCTCGGATTCATGCGGGTCGTGATCGAGACTCGGCAACCCCTGCTTGTGGAGGATGTGGCAGAAGCGCGCGAGCGGCTGGGCGTTTCAGTTGTGACGGAGGAGGCCCCGAGGTCGTCGCTCATGGTGCCGCTCTTCGTGGGGCGCCTGGTGACAGGCCTCATCTCGTTGCAGAACATGGACCGCGAGCACGCATTCGACGAGGCGGACCAGCGCCTGCTGACGACGCTCGCGGGCAGCCTGAGCGTGGCGCTCGAGAACGCGCGGCTCGTGCACGAGACGCGGCAGCGGAACGCAGAGCTCGCGCTCATCAACAGCGTCCAAGCGGCGCTGGCGGGCGAGCTCGAGATGCAGGCGATCTACGCACGTCGTCGGCGACAAGATTCAGGAGATCTTCGACGCGCAGGGCGTCGCCATCTCGGTTCTTGACGAGACGACGGGGCTCCAGCATTACCCGTACCTGATCGAGCACGGTGAGCGGCTGCAGGCGGAACCGCGCACGCCGGCCGGTTTCTCGAAGCACGTGCTGGGGACGCGCGAGCCGCTGCTGATCAACGAGAACCTTGGCGCCGAGGCCGACCGGTATGGCAGTGCGCTGGTGGCCGGCGAGTGGCCGAAGTCCATTCTGTTCGTCCCGCTCGTTACAGGCGAGCGCGCGAATGGCGTCGTGGCGCTCGACAACTTCGACCGAGAGCACGCCTTCACCGACTCCGACCAGCGGCTCCTGGAGACGCTTGCCGCGAGCCTGAGCGTGGCGCTCGAGAACGCGCGGCTCGTGCACGAGACGCGGCAGCGGAACGCAGAGCTCGCGCTGATCAACAGCGTCCAGGACGGCGCTGGCGGGCGAGCTGGATCTCCAGGCGATCTACGACGCTCGTCGGCGACAAGATCCAGGAGATCTTCGACGCGCAGGTCGTCTCGATCCGGACCCTCGACGAGGCGACGGGGCTCTTGCACTGCGCCGTACGTGATCGAACGGGGCGAGCGGCTGCAGGCGGAGCCCGATTCGCCGAGCGGCTTCTCGCAAGCACGTGCTGGAGACGCGCGAAGCGCTGCTGATCCCCGAGAACCTCGACGTCGAGGCCGAGCGGTACGGGGCCACGGTCGACGTCGGCGAGGCGCCGAAGTCGGTCCTGTTCGTCCCCCTCGTCACCGGCGGGAAGGCGACGGGCTTGATCTCGCTCCAGAACATCGATCGCGAGCACGCTTTCGGCGAGTCCGACCAGCAGCTGCTGGACGACGCTCGCGGGCAGCCTCAGCGTGGCGCTCGAGAACGCGCGGCTCGTGCACGAGACGCGGCAGCGGAACGCGGAGCTGGCGCTGATCAACAGCGTGCAGGAGGCGCTCGCCGGCGAGCTCGAGATGCAGGCGATCTACGACGTGGTCGGCGACAAGATCCAGGAGATCTTCGACGCCCAGGTCGTCGACATCGGCATCTTCGACTTCGCCGCCGGGCTGACGCGCTACCCGTACACGATCGAGAGAGGCGTCCGCTTCCCCGACGAGCCGACCCCAATCGAGCTGCTCACCGTCAGACCCGACAAATCCTCGAGACGAAGGCCCCGGTTCTCGTCAACGACGTCCCCGCCTCCGAACGAGAGCGCGGCGCGGCCTTCCAGGTGTCGCAGGGTGAGCCGGCGTTGTCGGTGCTCTTCGCCCCGCTGATCTCCGGCGACGAAGTGCGTGGCCGCATCTCGCTGCAGAACCTCGACCGAACGAATGCGTTCGACGAGGACGACGTCCGCCTGCTGACGACACTGGCGAGCAGCCTCAGCGTCGCACTCGAGAACGCGCGGCTCGTCCACGAAACGCGGCAGCGGAACGCAGAGCTGGCGCTGATCAACGGCGTGCAAGAGGCGATCGCGGGCGAGCTCGACCAACAGGCGATCTACGACGCCGTGGGCGACAAGATCCAGGAGATCTTCGACGCCCAGTCCGTGCGCATCGACCGGCTCGACGAAGCGTCTGGGCTGGTGCACTACCCGTACATCATCGAACTCGGCGAGCGGCTGCACGCGGAGCCCGAGTCGCCGGGCGGCTTCTCGAAGCATGTGCTCGACTCGCGTGAGCCGTTACTGATCACCGAGAACGTCTTGGCCGAAGCCGAGCGGTACGGGAGCACGATCTTGGCCGGCGAGGCGCCGAAGTCGGTCCTCTTCGTCCCGCTCGTCACCGGCGGGAAGGCGACGGGCTTGATCTCGCTCCAGAACATCGATCGCGAGCACGCTTTCGGCAAGTCCGACCAG
Organism: uncultured Actinomycetes bacterium; assembly: GCA_963770815.1. GTDB lineage: Bacteria > Actinomycetota > Thermoleophilia > Gaiellales > Gaiellaceae > Palsa-739. The sequence goes on along the minus strand of CAVYQV010000012.1, from coordinate 178,691 downwards.
CAGCTGCTGGAGACGCTCGCGGGCAGCCTCAGCGTGGCGCTCGAGAACGCGCGGCTCGTGGACGAGACCCGGCAGCGGAACGCCGAGCTGGCGCTGATCAACAGCGTCCAGGACTCGTTGGCCGGTGAGCTCGAACTGCAGGCGATCTACGACGCCGTTGGCAACAGAATCCGGGACGTCTTCGACTCGGAGGTCGTGCAGATCTCGATGCTCGAAGAGGCAACGGGGCTCCTCAACGACCGGTACCTGATCGAACGGGGCGAGCGGCTCGAGGAAGAGCCGTGGAAGCCGAGCGGCTTCTCGAAGTTCGTGCTGGAGACGCGGGAGCCGCTGCTGATCGTCGATGACCTCGCCACCGAGTCTGAGCGGTACGGAAGCGAGGTCGTCGAGGGCAGCGAGGTGCCCAAGTCCGTGCTCTTTGTCCCGCTGGTCGTCGGCGGCAAGGCGACCGGCGTGATCTCGCTCCAGAACGTCGATCGTGAGCACGCCTTCAGCGAGTCGGATCAGCAGCTGCTGGAGACGCTCGCGGGCAGCTTGAGCGTGGCGCTGGAGAACGCGCGGCTGGTGCACGAGACGCGGCAGCGGAACGCGGAGCTGGCGCTGATCAACGGCGTGCAGGACGCGATCGCGGGCGAGCTCGATCCGCAGGCGATCTACGACGCCGTGGGCGACCGGATCCGGGAGATCTTCGACGCACAGGTCGTCTCGATCCGAACTCTCGACGAGGCGACAGGGCTCATGCACTTTCCGTACATCCTCGAGCGCGGTGAGCGGCTGCAGGCGGAAGCCGATGGCACCGCGCGGATTCTCGAAGCACGTGCTGGCGAGCAGAGAGCCGCTGCTGATCGTCGAGAACATGGATGCCGAGGCCGAGCGTTACGGGAGCCCGACCGTTCCCGGCAGCTGAGGATACGAAGTCGGTCCTCTTCGTTCCGCTCGTAAGCGGCGGAAAAGCAACGGGCGTGATCGCGCTCCAGAACATCGATCGCGAGCACGCGTTCGGCGACTCCGACCAGCAGCTCCTGGAGACGCTCGCGGGCAGCCTGAGCGTGGCGCTGGAGAACGCGCGGCTGGTGCACGAGACGCGGCAGCGGAACGCGGAGCTGGCGTTGATCAACAGCGTGCAGGACGCGATCGCGGGCGAGCTCGATCCGCAGGCGATCTACGACGCGGTCGGCGACCGGATCCGGGACGTCTTCGACGCGCAGGTGGTCGAGCATCGCGATCCTACGACGAAGTCGACCGGCCTCACTCCACTTCCCGTACCTGATCGAACGGGGCGAGCGACTGCAGGCCGAGCCGCGGCCGCTGATCGGCTTCGCGAAGCACGTGCTGGAGACGCGCGAGCCGCTGCTGATCGCCGAGAACCTCGATGGCCGAGTCCGAGCGCTACGGAAGCACGCGTGGTCGCCGGAGAGACGGCCAAGTCGGCCCTGTTCGTCCCGCTCGTCGGCGGTGGCAGGGCGGCCGGGGTGATCTCGCTTCAGAACATCGATCGCGAGCACGCGTTCGACGAGGACGACCAGCGGCTTCTGACGACGTTGGCCGGCAGCCTCAGCGTGGCGCTCGAGAACGCACGTCTCGTGCAGGAGACGCGTCAGCGTGTCGGCCGAGCTCGCGACCGTGAACAGCGTCGGTCATGCGCTGTCATCACAGCTCGACCTCGACGCGCTCATCGAGCTCGTCGGCGAGCAGGTGCGTCGAGACGTTCGAGGCCGACATCGCGTACGTCGCGCTGCACGACGAGACCGCCGGACGGATCGAGTTCGCCTACTACTACGAGAGCGGCGAGCGTCGGTCCGAGGCTCCGATGGAGTACGGAGAGGGTCTCACGTCGCAGATCCTCGACTCGCGCGAACCGCTCTCTGCTCAACCGGAGGGAGCAGCATGAGGCGAGCAGGTGAGCATCGGGAACACCGTCCCTCTCCTACCTGGGCGTACCGATCCTCGTCGGCAACCAGTCGATCGGTGTCATCAGCGTCCAGAGCATCCAGGAGGAGGGACGGTTCGGAGAGGCCGACGTCACGCCTGCTCGCGACGATCGCCGCGAACGTCGGCGTCGCGATCCAGAACGCGCGCCTCTTCGCCGAGGTCGAGCGCCAGCAAGCAGTACTTCGAGTCGCTCGTCGAGATCAGTCCGGCCGCCGTCGTCGTGATGGAGCCGCACGAGCGGGTGACCGAGCTGGAACCCGGCCGCGGCCGACGCTTTTCGGCTACGCGCAGCGACGAGGCGGTCGGTCGGACGATCGACGAACTCGTCGTTCGCGCGACGATCTCCGGAGCGAGGGGCGCGACGATCACCACGAGGCACTGGCGAACGGCCGAGCTCATCGGATCACCCGCGCGCGCGCAAGGACGGCGACGCTCTCGGACGTCGAGATGATGCTCGTCCCGCTGCGCGTCGATGGGGAGCACGTCGGCTTCTTCGGCATCTACCACGACGTCACCGAGCTCCAGCGCGCGCGCCAGGAGGCCGAGGCGGCGACGCAGGCGAAGAGCGCGTTCCTCGCCACGATGAGCCACGAGATCCGGACGCCGATGAACGCCGTGATCGGCATGACCGATCTGCTGCTCGGCACCGAGCTGACCGGCGAGCAGCGCGAGTTCGCCGAGGTCGTGCACTCGAGCGGAGACGCGCTGCTGCACGTGATCGACGACATCCTCGACTACTCGAAGATCGAGGCGGGCAAGCTCGACCTCGAGCGCGAGCCGTTCAGCCTGCGCGACTGCGTCGAGGGAGCTCTGGACATCGTCGCGCCGCGGGCGTGGGAGAAGGAGATCGAGCTCGGCTGTCTGATCGACGAAGCCGCGCCCGCCGGGATCGTCGGCGACGAGGCGCGCCTGCGGCAGGTGCTTCTGAACCTCCTCTCGAACGCCGTCAAGTTCACGGAGCGCGGCGAGGTCGTCGTGCTCGTCGACGCCGAGGAGACCGGAGCGGGCTCGTACCGGATCGAGCTCGCCGTGCGCGACACCGGGATCGGGATCCCGCCCGACCGAATGGACGATCTCTTCACCTCGTTCAGCCAGGTGGATGCGTCGACGACGCGCCGCTTCGGCGGCACCGGTCTCGGCCTCGCCATCTCGAAGCGCCTCGTCGAGCTGATGGGCGGCGACGATCTCGGTCGAGAGCGAGCAGCGGAAGGGCTCGACCTTCCGCATCTCGCTGCCGGTCGACCGCGGTCGAGGTGCCGGCGAAGATCGCGCTCGACGACGGCCTCGCGCACCTCGCCGGCAAGCGGATCCTGTCGTCGACGACAACGCGACGAATCGCGAGATCGTCACCCGGCACGCGCGGTCGTGGGGGATGGAGCCCGTAGCGGTGGAGTTGCCGGCCGCCGCGCTCGAGCTGATCGAGAAGGGCGAGCCGTTCGACGTCGCCGTGCTCGACATGATGATGCCGGAGATGGACGGGCTCGCCCTGGCGCGGAGAGATCCGGCAGCCGCGGAGCGCAGAGGAGCTCCCCCTTCTGCTCCTGACCTCGCTCGGGCGACCTGCCGCAGGCGGCAGTCGAGCAGCGTCTTCTCGGCGCAGCTCTCAAAGCCACTCAAGGCGTCGCAGCTCTACAACACGCTCCTGCGCTGCTGACACCGGGCGGGCGACGGAGACGAGGCGGTCGAGCCTGCGACCGACGGGAAGCGCGCGAGGTCGGCGCTGCGCATCCTGCTCGCCGAGGACAACGCCGATGAACCAGAAGGTGGCGCTGCGCCTGCTCGAGCGGCTCGGCTACCGCGCCGACGTCGCGACGAACGGGCTCGAGGCGATCGAAGCGCTCGAGCGGCAGCCGTACGACGTGGTCCTGATGGACGTGCAGATGCCCGAGCTCGACGGCCTCGACGCCACGCGCCGGATCTGCGAGCGCTGGCCGGAGGAGAGCCGCCCGCACATCGTCGCGATGACGGCGAACGCGCTTCCCGAGGATCGCGAGGCGTGCTTCGCCGCCGGCATGAACGACTACGTCGCGAAGCCGATCCGCGCCGAGGAGCTCGTCGCCGCGCTGAAGCGCGTCAAGCCGCTCGTGAGTGGCGACGGCGTTTCGGCTGATCCTCGGACACGTCAGCCTCGACGACGACGCGCTCAAGAGTCTGCGAGACCTCGGCGGCGACGAGTTCCTCGGCGAGGTGATCGACGCGTTCCTCGCGGATGCACCGGAGCTGATCGCGACGCTGCGCAGGTCTCTGGGCGAACCGAATAGCGAAGAGCTGCGGCGCGCGGCGCACACGCTGAAGTCGAACGGCGCGACCCTCGGGGCCGAACAGTTCGCGGAGCTGTGCCGGACCCTCGAGCAGCAGGCCAGATCCGGCGAGCTCGACGGGGCGTCGGAGCTCGTCGACCGGATCGGCGAGGAGTACCTGGCGCTCGAGGAGGCTCTCTCCGCTCTTCGCTCGGAAACGCCCGCGTGAACGCACCCGCCGGCAGGATCCTCATCGCCGACGACAACCGTGTGAACCGGCTTCTGCTCGCCCGCGGCCTCGAGCACGAGGGGCACACCATCGTCTTCGCCGAGCACGGCGCGGAGGCGCTCGATCTTCTGCGGCAGCAGCCGTTCGACCTGCTGCTGCTCGACGTCCTCATGCCGGAGCTCGACGGGTTCGAGGTGCTCGCGAAGCTGAAGGACGACCCGCATCTCCGTGACATTCCCGTGGTCGTGACCTCGGCGCTCGACGAACTCGACAGCGTCGTGCGCTGCGTCGAGATGGGCGCCGAGGACTACCTGACGAAGCCCGTCAACCCGGTGCTACTGACCGCAAGGATCAACGCGAGCCTCGAGAAGAAGCGTCTCCGCGATCAGCAGCGTGAGCTCATCAGCAAGTTCGCGACCAAGGAAGTGGCCGACGACCTGCTCACGTCGGGCTTCTCGCTCGGCGGCCAGTACGTCGATGCGTCGGCGATGTTCTGCGACATCCGTTCGTTCACGACGATCTCGGAGTCGCGCGAGCCGTCCGAGACGATCGAGCTGCTCAACGACTACTACCTGCTGATGATGGACGCGATCACGGGCGAAGGCGGGATCGTCAACCAGATGGTCGGCGACGGCCTGATGGCCATCTTCGGAGCACCGGCGCCGCGCGAGGACCACCGGCAGGCGGCCGTGCTGGCCGCGCGCCAGATGGTCGACCTGATCCGGCTGTTCGACGAGGAGCAGGCGGCGCGGGACAAGGTGCAGATCCAGATCGGCATCGGGATCGCTTCCGGTCGCATGGTCGCGGGCTACACCGGGACGCAGAACCGCGCGACGTACACCTGCGTGGGCGACACCGTCAACGTCGCGGCCCGTCTCGAGGCGCACACCAAGGAGCTCGGCCGGCCGATCCTGATCGACGAGAACACGCGGGAAGGTATCGCCGACGAGATCCCGGTCGAGGCTCAGGGCGAGCTCCTGATGAAGGGCAAGACCCGACCGACGAAGGTGTACGCGGTGCTCGTCGACGCAGTCGTCGCCGAGAGCGCATAGCCGCAACCTGCGCCGACAGCGCGCGTCTAACCTCGCGGGATGAGGCGGGTGGTCGTGACCGGGCTCGGTGCTGTGACGCCGATCGGCGCCGATGCGCCGTCGACGTGGCGCGCGGCGGTGGGCGGCGAGAGCGGCGTCGACTTCATCAGCTCGTTCGACGCGAGCGAGTTCCCCGTGCGGATCGCCGCGGAGGTGAAGGACTTCGACGCGAGCCAGGTCGCCTCGCCGAAGGATGCGCGGAGGCTCGACCGCAACGTCCTGCTCTCGCTCGGCGCGGCGCGCGAGGCAGTCGCCGACGCGCTCCTCGAAGGCGTGTACTCGCCCGACCGCGTCGGGATCCTCTTCGGCACGGCGATCGGCGGCTTCATCGGGATCATGGAACAGGCCGAGATCCTGCGAGAGCGCGGGCCGGACCGCGTCGCCCCGACCTTCCTACCGAACGTGCTCGTCGACACCGCGAGCGGCCAGCTCGCGATCTCGCTCGGCTTCCGCGGCCCGAACTACGCCCCCGTCTCGGCCTGCGCGACCGGCTCGACCGCGATCGGCGAGGCGGCGGAGGTGATCAAGCGCGGCGACGCGGATGCCGTGCTCGCCGGCGGCGCCGAGGCCTGCATCCATCCGCTGACCCTGGCCGGCTTCTGCGCCATGCGTGGCCTCGTGGCCGAGGACGAGTACCCGCCGCGGGCCTCGCGCCCGTTCGACGCGACGCGTGCCGGCTTCGTGATGGGGGAGGGAGCCTGCGTGCTCGTGCTCGAGGAGCTCGAGTCCGCCGAGCGCCGCGGCGCGACCGTCTACGCCGAGATCCTCGGCTACGGGATGTCGAACGACGCGCACCATCTCGCACAGCCCGATCCCGAGTCCGTCGGCGTCTCGGAGATGATGCGGCGGGCGCTCGAGCGGGCGGGAATCGAGCCCGAGCAGGTCGGCTACCTCAACGCCCACGGCACCTCGACACCGCTCGGCGACGCGGCCGAGACGCGGGCGATCAAGGAGGTCTTCGGCGAGCACGCGTACCGGCTCGCGGTCTCGTCGACGAAGTCCGTCACGGGCCACTGCTTCGGCGCCGCCGGCGCGATCGAGGCGATGATGTGCGTCCTCGCGATCCGCGACGGAGTCCTGCCGCCGACCATCAACTACCGGCATCCCGATCCCGAGTGCGATCTCGACTACGTGCCGAACGAGGCGCGGCGGGCGCAGGTCGACGTGGCTCTCTCGAATGCGATGGGCCTCGGCGGGCACAACGGCTGCGTCCTCGTCGGGCGCGTCGCGTGAGCTGGGAAGGTCCGCCGGCTCCGTACCGGATCGAGACGGAGCGGCTCGTCGTCCGCTGCTACGAGCCGCGCGACGCCCTGGTCCTCAAGGAGGCGATCGACTCGAGCCTCGAGCACCTGCGGCCGTGGATGCCGTGGGCGCACCAGGAGCCGCAGTCACTGGAGGAGAAAGCGGAGCTGATCAAGCGGTTCCGCGTCAACTTCGACTCCGGCGAGAACTTCACGTGCGGGATCTTCAGCGCCGACGAGGCGGAGGTGCTCGGCGGCACCGGGCTCCATCCGCGGATCGGGCCGGGCGGGCTCGAGATCGGCTACTGGATCCGCGCGAGCGCGACGAGGCAGGGGATCGCGACCGAGGCGAGCGCGGCGCTGACGCGCGCCGGCTTCGAGGTGTGCGGGGCCGACCGGATCGAGATCCGGATCGAGCCGCGCAACGAGGCCAGCTTCGGCATCCCGATCAAGCTCGGCTTCGGCGAGGAGGCGACGCTGCGGCGGCGGCTCCCGGCGCGCGAGGGCGGGCCGCTGCGCGACGTCACGATCTTCACGCTGTTCCGCGAGGACTTCGACCCGTCGATCGCGCCGGGGATCCGCGCCTTCGACGCCCGCGGCGTGCAGCTGATCTAGCCGCGCAGGACGTCCAACGTGAGCTCGTCGATTGAGCCGACGACCGAGTCGGCGAGGCCGAGCGCTTCCTCGTCGGGCGGATAGCTGGCGTTCGGGATCGCGACGACGCGCATGCCGGCCGACTTCGCCGAGCGAATGCCGGCGTGGGAGTCCTCGACCGCGGTGCACCGCTCCGGAGCGACGCCGAGCCGGCGGGCTGCCTCGAGGTACACGTCCGGCGCGGGCTTCCCCCGTGTGACCTCTTCCGACGAGACGGTGGCCTGGAAGCAGTCGGCGAGGCCGGCGAGCTCGAGCACGGCCTCGAACACCTCGCGGTTCGAGGACGAAGCGAGCGCGAGCGGGAACGCCGCAGCCGTCCGCCGCACCACCGCGACTGCGCCGGGCAACAGCGGCAGGTCGTGCCGGTACGCCTCGAGCATTCCCTCGACGACGTCGCGGTTGATCGCAGCCGGGTCGTCCGGGACTCCCGCCTCGTCGTGCAGGTAGCGGGACCACTCGGGCGCGCTCATGCCCATCATCGCCCGCTGCACCTCCTCGTCGTACCGGCCGCCGCGCCGGCGCACGTAGCGCTCGCGCACCGCATCCCAGACCTCCTCGGACTGGAGCAGCACGCCGTCGAGGTCGAAGACGACCGCGTCGATCAAACGGAGTGGTAGTTGCTCTCGCGGTAGACGAGGGCGTGGTGCGACGGGCCGTGCGCGATCGAAAGGACGTCCGCGATGAAGAAGGTGTGGTCGCCGGCGTCCGCCTCGGCCTTGGTCTCGGCCTCGATCCAGCCGAGCGCGCCCTCGATCAGCGGCGCGATCTGTCCCTCGCGCGTGGGAACGCCCTGCCAGTGGACGATCGGCGGGTAGCCGGCGGCGAAGCGGCGCGCAAGCTCCTCCTGCTCTGCGCCGAGCAGGCTGATCGCGAAGCGGCCGGCGCTGCGCAGGAGCTCGTAGCAAGAGGCGTCCTTGCCGATCGAGACCCCGACCAGCGGCGGCTCGAGCGAGAGCGAGACGAGTGAGGAGACGGTGACGCCCATCCGGTCGCCCTCGACGTCGACGCTGAGGATCGAAACGCCGTGCGGCCAGAGCCGCATCAGCCCGCGGAGGTCGTCTCCCGTCGTCACGGCGGAGAACGCTACAGACCGCAGGGCCGCGAAATAGCCAGGCTTGGTCATACGACCCTCTGGAGAAGGCCGTCATCCTGTCCCGGCTGCCGCAGATTGGGGGAGGGGTCCTTGGGACGCCAATCCGCGCGGTTCGGGGGCCCCTCACGACTCTCCGTCTGGGGCCCCCAGTTCATCTCGAGAGCGGCGGGGGTGAGATTCGAACTCACGGAGCCGTGAGGCTCAACGGTTTTCAAGACCGCCCCGTTCGACCGCTCCGGCACCCCGCCGCGGCGTCTAGTGTCGCAGCCGTGGCGACGATGAAGGACCTGGACAAGCTCGCGCTCGCGATGCCCAAGGTGACGAAGGAGCTCGACGACGGGCGTCCGACCTACATCGTCCACGGGAAGATGTTCTGCTTCCACCGGGGGCCGCGCAAGGACGCGGTGAACCTCGAGACCGGCGACGGCTGACCGACGTCCTCGCCTTCCGCGTCGCCGATCTCGGCGTGAAGGAGCTGCTGCTCTCGGACTCGCGCGGCATCTACTTCACGACGCCGCACTGGGACGGCTACTCGGCCGTCCTCATGCGCATCCCGGAGCTCGACCGGCTCGACCGCGACGAGCTGCGCGACCTCGTCGAGGAGGCGTGGCTCACGCGTGCGCAGAAGCGTCTTGCGAAGGAGTGGCTCGCTAAGGAGTGACGCGCTCGGGTGCGCCGTACTCGCGCAGCACGTCCGGAACGTCACCCTGAAAGTTCTCGAGGATTGCCAGCACGGTCCGGTCGGTTGTCGCCGTCCCGTTCAGGGTGTGCACCGGCTCGAGGTCGCTTCCGGTGCGGCGGCGAATCCCCAGGCGGCGAGCCTGGAAGTCTGTCGTGTTCGAAGCGGAGGTCAGTTCCCGATAGCGCTCCTGGAACGGGAACCAGCCCTCGATGTCGTACTTCTTCGCCGCGGGCGCTCCGAGGTCGCCGGCGGCCACGTTGACGACCCGGTACGGCAGCTCGAGCGCCTGGAGGATCTCTTCCTCGATCCCGAGCAGACGCTCGTGCTCCTCGGCCGATGCTGACGGGTCGCAGTAGACGAAGAGCTCGACCTTGTTGAACTGGTGGACACGGAACATCCCGCGCGTGTCCTTGCCGGCGGCGCCGGCTTCGCGCCGGAAGTTCGTCGAGAAGGCCGTGTAGCGGAGCGGGAGCTCTTCGAGGATCTCGCCCATGTGTAGACCGGCGAGGGCCACCTCGGACGTTCCGGTCAGGTAGAGCTCGTCCGCCTCGAGCGCGTAGATGTTCGACCGCTCGGTGGGGAAGAAGCCCGTCCCGTACATCGCCTCCTCGCGGACGAGCACCGGCGGCAGCATGGGCGTGTGCCCGTGGTTCTTCGCGGTGTCGAGCGCGAAGCGGTAGAGCGCGAGCGCGAGCAGCGCGGTCTCGCCGATCAGGTAGCCGAACCGGGAGCCGGAGAGGCGTGCTGCGCGTTCCATGTCGAAGCGGCCGATCTCGGTGTGCTCCTTCGGCTCGGTGAGCGCCGGCGGCTCGCCGACGCTGCGGAGCTCCACGGCGTCCTCCTCGGCGAAGCCGTCGGGAGCCGAGTCGTCGGGCGGATTCGGCACCTGCGCGAGGGCCTCGTCCCGGGCGGTCACGGCTTTGGCGAGCTCGCGCTCGACCTGCTGCAGCTCCTCCTTGACGCCGCGCAGCTCCTCGAGCTGCTCCGGGCGTCGGCTTGCCCTTGACCTTCGTCCGCGAGCGGAGCTCGTCGACGCGCGGCACGAGCTCACGCCAGCGCTCGTCGGCCGCCAGCCACGCGTCGAACGCCTCGGCGGCGCCCTTGCGCGCGAGTCGACGCCGGTACTCGTCCGGCGCGGCACGGGCGGCGCGGGCGTCGATCACGCGACGGAGTCTAGGTAGCTCTCGAGCAGGACAGCGACGCCTTCGTCCTGCACCGAGGGCACGACGAGATCGGCGCGCGCGAGCACGTCCTCGTGCGCGTTGGCGACGGCGACGCCGAAGCCGGCCCAGTCGAGCAGCTCGCGGTCGTTCTCGCCGTCGCCGCCCGCGACCGTCTCCTCCGGCCGGAAGCCGAGACGCTCGGCGACGAACTCCAGCCCGCTCCCCTTGCTCACGTCCGGATGCGCGAACTCGAGGAAGTACGGCAGCGACTTGGAGATGAAGAGGCGCTCCGCGAAACGCGGTTTGAGCTCGGCCTCGAGCTCGTCGAGCGCGGCCGGATCGCCGACGGCGACGAGCTTCGTCGGGTCGCGCTCGAGCCACGTCCGGAGGTCGCCGACCGCGTGGATCTCGAGGTGCTGGAAGTCGGCGTAACGCCTCGCCTCCGGCGTCACTTCGGCGACGTACAGCTGGTCGTCGACGTAGCAATTGAGGTGGAAGCCCGCCGCGAGCACGGCGTCCATCGCCTCGCCGGCCTCCGCGAGCGGAATGGGGACGTGAAGCAGGAACTCGCCCGTCGCCGGGTCGGCGACGACGGCTCCCTGGTAGCAGACGACGAGATCGTCGAGCTGCGCCTGCTCGACGTACGGCCGCACGGCTCGGAACATCCGTCCGGTCACGACGACGACGTGGGCTCCGGTCGCCCTCGTCCGCGTAAGCGCTGCCTGAGTGCGCGGGCGAAGGACGCCGTCCTCCGCGATCAGGGTCCGGTCGAGGTCGAACGCGAACGCGGCGACGTGCGCCGGAAACGCGGCAGGAAGCTCTACGGAACCGTGCCGCCGGTCGAGGTGACGACGTAGGCGGACACGTCCGCGATCTGCTGGGTGCTGAGGCTCGACTTGAACGACGGCATCGCGGCGCCGCCGTTCGTCACCTGCGCCGTCACGGCGCGGTAGTCCGGCTTGAGCTGGTCGAGATTGGGGCCGACCGTGCCGGTGGCGTTGGCCGCAGCAAGCGTGTGACAGCCTCCGCATCCGGAGCTGGCGAACACCGCGCTGCCCTTCTTCGGGTCGCCCTTGACCTTGAAGGCGGGCACGATCGGGAAGCTGGGCGTGGTCGCGACCGTGCCGATCACGGTCTCCGGTGTCGGTGAGGCGACGCCCTCGGAGCCGCACCCCGCGAGCGCGATGGCGCCAAACACGACGGCAGCGGCGATGACTGCAGGGTGGCGCACCGCGCAGGACTCTAATGAACCGCTAAGACCACGGGCTGCGGGAACCGGCAGAAAGTTCCCGCCGAGTACCATTCCTGGCATGGAACGCAGAAACTTCGGGCGAGACCGGGGCCTGTCGCTGCGGATGCTCTTCACGGGCTTTCTGCTCGGCCTGCTCTACGTCGTCTTCGCGGTCGTTCTCTTCTATTACCTCAACGTCGGCGTTGTGGCGATGGTCGTGATCGTCATCGGCCTCGCCTTCTTCCAGTACTACACCTCCGACAAGCTCGCCCTCAGAGCGGCGGGGGCCAAGATCGTCACAGCGGAGCAGGCACCCGAGCTGCACGCGATGGTCGAGCGGCTCTGCGCGATGGCGAATCTGCCGAAGCCGCGCATCGCGGTCGTCGAGAGCGACGTCCCGAACGCGTTCGCGACGGGCCGGAATCCGAAGCACGCGGCGGTCGCGGTGACGAGTGGGCTCTGGCGGCGACTGGAACCGCAGGAGATCGAGGCCGTGCTCGGGCACGAGCTCTCGCACATCGCCAACCGCGACGTGCTCGTCATGACGATCGCGAGCTTCTTCGCGATGCTGGCCGCGATCCTCACCCGCTTCGGGCTCTATGCCGGAATGTTCGGCGGCTTCGGCGGCGGCCGGAGCAGCAACAACAACAACCAGACGCCCGTCTGGCTGATCGTGCTCCTCGTCTCGATCATCGTCTACGCGATCAGCTTCGTCCTGATCCGGACGATCTCCCGCTACCGCGAGTACGCGGCCGACCGCGGCTCGGCGATCATCACCGGCGCGCCGGAGAACCTCATGAGCGCGCTCCAGAAGATCTCGAGCGGCATCACGCAGATCCCGCAGCGGGACCTCCGCGAGGTGCAGGGCATGAACGCGTTCTTCATCATCCCGACCAACTGGAAGACGAACATGAGCGAGTGGATGATGGATCACCCGCCGCTCGAGAAGCGCCTCGCGGCTCTCTCGGAGATCGCCCGCGAGATGGGCAAGCCCGTTTCGTAGCTCGCGAAGCTGGCGCTTCGCTCGCTGGGATATCGAACCGCTCCGTACCTTGTCTCTTGGGGTGGTCCAGATGCGATACCGCTCTGGTGCGCTCGTGCGCGGCGGAGGCCGCTCGGAGGTGTGACGCTCGCCCGGGCCAGTGTTCCGCGATGACCGCTGAGGCGACAGTTGAGGCGGCGGGCGGGAGCGGCGGCTGTCCGTCGTCCCGCCCGCGCCTCTGAACTCCTCAGTCCTCCTTGTGCTGTCGGAAGCCGTGTCTGGCCACGATCCACGAGCCGAGGAACGAAAGAACGTGACGAAGACTGCGGTCGGAATGGTCGAGCTGCGGCCGTCGACGCTGTGGAACTGCGCGTCCGGCCCCCAGATGGCGGTGACAAAGACAGCAACCCACATGGCTGTTATCGCAAGCGATGCCCACATCTCGGGAACGGCCCGCAGCACCGACCAACTCGGTCGCTCGCGGGCAACCGGAGGAGATCCATGCGACATAGTCGACATGTTCCACGCTCCTTTCCAAGGCCCATCCTCGCGGCAGGCGCCGCCCGCATCATCAGGGAAAGTCCTGACCCAGCGACCGCCGCTTGCCGACCGGCCCACTCGCCTGGGCGAGCGTCCTCTCGCCTGACCAGCCTCTGGATCCGGACTGGCCCTTAGATCGGAGCGCCGAACAAGCCAACCACTTGCTGAGGTCGGGCTCGATCGGGAGCTCCGGCTCGAGCTTGGCCTTCAGCTCGAGCTCCTGCGCGTTGTCGCGCTCCTGCTTCTCGCCGGTCGGGACGAACGGCCACCAGGTGCCGGTCTTGAAGCCGTAGATCCAGTAGACGGGGTGGCCGGAGCCGAACGCCGAGCCGTCGAAGCGGAAGGCGGCCGCGAGGAGCTGGCCGCCGAAGCCGTGATCCTCGAGCTCCGAGGCGAGCGTGTGGACGCCCGCGACCTGGTCTTCGAGTTGCGCGTCGTGGACGATCACCCACTCGAAGCCGAACGAGTCGGTCTTGCGGTCGATCGTGGAGCCGGAGTCCCGTGCGACGCCGCGGAGCAGCTCCTCCGCGTCGCTCTCGCTCGAGGTGAACTCGCCCGCCGAGAGCGGCTTGAAGATCAGCGCGGCGTCGCCGGCCGTCTTGAGCGAGCACTCGGTGTCGAGCGTGACCGCCGCGGTCGAGAGCGCGAACAGCTTCTCGGCGGCCGGCCCCTGCAGTTTCTTGCGGCCGAAGAGGATGTCGCCGAACCGGGTCAGGACTCGGTGGTTCCCTCGGCCGGCTCTGCAGCCGGCTCGGTGTCCGCTGCCGGGGCCGGGTCCGGCGTCGCTGCCGGCTCGGCGTCGGCGGCGGGCTGCGCGTCGGCGGCCGCAGGCGCGGGCTCGGCGTCGCCGGCCGCGATCTCCTTCTGCGGTTCGCCGCCGGAGCCGACCTCCGCCTTGAGCTTCGCGAGCTCGTCGTCGACCTGCGAGGCGGTGGAGATCTGCGCGAGCTCGCGGTCGAGCTGCGTCTGGTCGCCCGCCGTGAAGTCTTCGAGCGCGCCGGTGGACGTGAGCTCGTCGATCGCCGAGGCCCGTGCCTGCATTTCCTCGGTCTTGTCCTTGGCGCGCTGGATGGCCAGACCGGTGTCCTGCATGTGCTGGCCGATCCCGGTCGCCGCCTCGCCGACCTTGACCTGGGCCTCCGCGGCCGAGTACTGCGCCTTGAGGATCTCCTTCTGGGAGCGGAACGACTCGATGCGGGTCTCGAGCTGCTGCTGGGCCGCGATCAGCTTCTCCTGCTGGTCCTCGAGCTGCTTCACCTGCCCGTCCATGTCCTGCAGCTGCCCCTGCGCGATCGCCTTCCGCTCGAGCGCCTGCTTCGCGAGGTCCTCGCGGTTCGCCGCCACGGCCTGGCGCGCCTGGGTCTCGAGCTTGACGACGTTCTGCTCGAGCTTCTGCTGCTGCAGCTCGATCCGCTTCTTGGAGGTGACGACGTCGGCGACGCCACGCTTGACGTTCTGGAGCTGCTCGAGCATCTGCTCGTACGAGTAGTCGAGCGTCTCGGTCGGGTTCTCGGCCCGGTTGAGCATCTTCGAGTACTTCGACTTCACGACCAACGTCGTGCGTGACCACAGGCCCGCCATCAATCCTCCTCGTGGGTAACGCGGTTAGGTTACCGCCATGCTGGTGGAGAAGAGCATGCACCCCGACTGGCTGAGCAACGCCTTTCTGGTCGCAGTCGAAGGCGGGCCTGCGGTGTTCGTCGACTCGGGAGCCGACGTCGCGCCGCTGGTCGAGGCGGCCGAGCGCTGGGGGGTCACGCCGGTCGCGATCCTCCGCACCCACTCGCACCACGACCACGTCGTGAACGAGGACGAGCTCGCGGGCCGGTACTCGATCCCGGTGCTCGCCGAGCCCGGCGAGTGGAAATGGAACGGGCTGCGCGTGCAGGGGCTGGCGACGCCAGGGCACTCCGACGACGGCCTCTCGTTCGTGATCGACGACGGCGTGGTCGCGACGGGCGACACGCTGTTCCGCGACGCGGTCGGCGGTGGCGACGTGGCGGTCGTGCGGCACTCGGTGATGGAGGTTCTCCTCGAGCTGCCCGACACGACGCGCGTCCTCCCGGGTCATTCCGACGAGACCACGATCGGGCGCGAGCGCCGCGAGAACCCGTTCATCCGCGTCTGGAGCGGCGCGGAGGCCGAGGGGAGTGAGCGCGTGCGGGTCGGCGGGCGCGACGCGACGCTCCTCGTCTGGTCGCCCGACTACGACGGGAACGGCAAGGCGTGGGTTCGCTTCGACGACGGCGAAGAAGCGACCGTCGGCGGCTCGCGGGTCGAGCGCAGCGGCTGAAACAGCCACGTCCGGTGTCAGACACCGGACGTGTCCGGAAGGGACAGTAGGTTGCGCGGCGTGCGTCTTATCGTCGCCCGCTGCGAGGTCACCTACTCCGGCCGAGTTTCGGCCGTGCTGCCGGAGGCCGTGCGGCTGCTGATCCTCAAAGGCGACGGCTCGGTGCTCGTGCACGACGACGCCGGCGGTTACAAGCCGCTCAACTGCTCCGCGTAGCCGCTTCGATCAGACCACCCGTCTGGAGTCTGGGCTGGTGCAGACTGCGGTGCGGAATGAGCAGGTCCCGACCAGAGCGCTCTTCTGACTGCTGCGCAGGCCTGCCGCGCCGAGAGCCGGTACACCGGCATCGACGTCAGCCCGCACATGCATGACCTCGCCCGCCGCCGTCTCCATACCTACCTGTCGCGTGCGGAGCTGCGTCTCAGCGACGGAGCGCTCCAATTCCCCTTCCCAGACGCCGCCTTCGACCGCTTCGTCGCCTGCTACGTGCTCGACCTCCTGAGCGACGAGAACATCAGCGCCGTTCTCCGAGAGGCCGGACGCCTGCTCACGCAGGGCGGGCTGCTCTGCCTCGCCAGCCTCACACCCGGAACGACGGTCGCAGCGCGCGGCGTCACCCGCATCTGGCAGAGCCTCTGGTCACTCCGCCCCGAGCTGGTCGGCGGCTGCCGCCCCGTCAAGCTCGCGGATCGACTCGAGGTCGACCAGTGGACGATCCGCCATCACACGGTCGTCACGACCCTCGGCGTCAGCTCCGAAGTCGTCGTGGCCGCCAGGTCCCGCTGAGCGTGGCGCAGGGCTTGGTTCCCGTCGTCACCGGACGACGGGTCATGTCCGGAATGGACAGTAGGTTGCGCGAGTGCGCCTGATCGTCGCCCGCTGCGAAGTGAACTACACGGGCCGCGCTGCGGCCTTCCTCCCGGAAGCCGTCCGTCTCGTGATGCTCAAAGGAGACGGGACCGTCATGATCTGGGACGATTCCGGGAGTTACAAAGTAAAGCCGCTCAACTGGATGACGGCGCCGACCTTCCTCGCCGACGAGGGCGACCGGCTCGTCGTGACGAAGCCCAAGAGCGAGGACGCCCTCGAGATCCGCCTGCTCGAGGTGCTGAGCGATGTGGAGCAGGACATGGGCGAGTCCGCCGCGCTGCAGAAGGACGGCGTCGAGCGTGACTTGCAGGAAGCGCTCGCCGCGGCACCCGAGGCGCTCGGCGAGCCGTTGACGCTCGTGCGCCGCGAGTGGCAGACCGAGATCGGCCCGGTCGACCTCATGTGCCGTGACGAGGCGGGGGAATGGGTTGCGGTCGAGGTGAAGCGGATCGGGACGATCGAGGCCGTCGAGCAGCTCACGCGCTACCTCGACTTCATCCGCCGTGATCCGGCGAAGGCCGGCTGTCGCGGGATCCTCGTGGCCCAGCGGCTCAAGCCGCAGGCGGTGGCGCTTGCGGAGTCCCGCGACATCCGCTCCGTCACGGTCGATCTCGCGGTCCTGCGCGGTGAGCGCGAGCCCGACCTGACGCTCTTCGCGGCCTAGTCCGCGCTCGCCTCGACGGCGGCTGCGACACCCGCCCGCACGCCGTCCGGGTGCGCGTACGCCGCCGAGCCGAGGAGGAGCATCACTCCGTCCCGGGTGCCCGCCCGCTCCAGCTGCCCGCGTGCGTTCTCCGCTCCGACCCCACCGCCGATCACGGCCGTCGCCGGGCGCGCAGCCTCGATCTGCTCCCGTACTTCGTCGTCGGTGTCGAAGGTGCGCGGCGAGAACGAGCCGACCTGGACGTAGTCGGCGCCGAGCAGCCTCGTCAGCTCGGCGAGGACGCGCGCGGAGACCGAGACGTGGCCGCCGCGGCGCAGGAACGCCGAGCCGACCCGGTGGACGAAGATCGGGAGCCCGTACTCGCGGAGCCGCGCGATCGAGCCGAGCCCGGCGAGGAACGCGTTGATCATCAGCGCCCGCGCCCCGGCCGCGACGATCACGTCGACGTCGGCGCCGGTGACGTTCGCCGCGTAGAGGACGTGCTCCGGGATAGCCGCGTTCACGGCGCGCACCCGCTCGGGCGAGGACCGCTGCAGCTCGTCGTCCTTGACGAGGACAGCGCCACCGGCGGCGAGCTCCGCGGCGACCGCGGCAGCCTCGTCCGGGCTCAACCCGAGCGCCGGCTTGACGATCGCGCCGACCGAGACGCCGGGCCGCGCCGGGAACGCCGGGCCCGGCAGCCCTTCCGGCCACTCCACCTCGACGAGCCGGCAGGACTCGACGTCGCCGCGGTCCGCCCACTCGCCGGCAACGCACACCGCGAGGAGCTGCTCGGCGCTCGTCTCGCCGTCGAGCGCCGGGAAGTCGATCGTCACGCGCTCTCGCTCGACCGCGACCACTCGTGCCCGCACGCGCTCCGGCCCATCCGGCAGGCTCACCGACTGGAGGATCGCGAGCGTCTCGCCCCAGGCCGGCGGCTGGATTGCGAAAACCGCGCGCACACTCGTATCGTAGGACCGTCGTCGGGCCGACGGAGAAGGAGGAGTCAGATGGCAGTGAAACTGCACCGCTGCGGCGGACAGTGGGTGAAGATCAGGGCCCATCCGTGCTGGCGAATCGAGAAGGCGCTCATGGACATGGGTATCGAGTACGAGCGCGTGCCGGGCCCGCGGCCAAAGAGCGAGCGCACGGTCGTCTTCGAGGGCACCGGCCAGCGCCTCTATCCCGACATTCAGTTCGAGGACGGGAGCTGGTATCGCGAGGAGGCCAAGGACATGGAACGGACGATCCGCGAGGGACACCTGATGGAGAAGGCGTCGGGCGGCGCTGCGGCCGAGGGCGGCGCAGAACCGACCTAGCTACCGATCTCGCTAAACTGGGCCGGCCGCGGGGCTATAGCTCAGTTGGGAGAGCGCCTGGATCGCACCCAGGAGGTCGCCGGTTCGAGTCCGGCTAGCTCCATCCCAAAGGAGGAGAGAGATGCTGCTGTCGAGGTTTCCCGTCCTGGTGGGAGCCAGGTGGGCGCGACGGCTCACGCTTGTCTGCATCGTTGCTTCGTGCGGCGTGCTGAGCGCGGCCGCCGGGAGCAGCGCTTCGCCCGGTGGGTTGCACATCCTCGTCACCGGCACCTGCTTCGACGAAGCGGTGACTCCGCTGGCGGCGGCGATCCAGACGCTGGCCGGCGGGGCAAAGGTGACGACCTTCGACACCAGTGCCGGAACCCCCACGGTGGCGAAGCTCAAGTCGCAGAACCTCGTTGTCTCGCTCGGCGACACCTGTGGGACGACCGGCAGCGGCTACGCGGACGCGACCGCGTGGGGAAACGAGCTCGTCACGTACATCAAGGGCGGTGGGGCCGTCCTCCAGGCCGCGTATGACAACTGGGATTCGCCCGATGCGTCTCCGGCCGGCACGTTTGCCTCCGGCGGCTACGCGCCGTTCGAGCTCGGACCGAACGACAACATCGCGACGACACTCGGGCAGCTGATGGTTCCGAACAGTCCGCTGCTCAGGACTCTCGGCACCTTCGCGAACTCGGACAACACGACCGACGCCCTTGCACCGGGTGCGACCCTGCTGGCGAAGTGGGCCGACGGCCGCAACGCGATCGCGATCAAGGGCCGCGTCGTCTCGACAACCGCCAGCGCCGACGCGGACGCGACTAACCCGGCGGACGACAGCATCGCCTGGCTGGTCGTCAACACCGCCCATTACTTCCGCGTCCCGGAGACGAAGATCGTCAAGGCGACCATCAGCTCGCCGAAGCGCGAAGCTTCGTTCAAGTTCACGTCTCTCGGTGTCGCGAAGGCCTTTCAGTGTGCACTGGCAAGAGCTCACAAGAAGCCAGCATTCAAGGCGTGCCACTCGCCCAAGAAGTACAAGAGCCTGAAGCCCGGGAAGTACACGTTCGAGGTTCGCGCAATCGGGTCGGGCGGGACTGATCCGACGCCGGCGAAGAAGAGCTTCACGATCAAGTAGTAGATCGGGGTAGGCGCCGACCCTAGTCCTTGGCTTTGGCCACGGGCCTGGGTCGGCTCACCCTCCTTGGCTTGCGCGGCGCGGCGATCGCATCGTCGAGGAGCCGCAGCATCGACTCGATCTCGAACGGATCTCCCCCGGCTACGCGGAGCGCGAGCCCGTTGAGGAGCGCGGTCGTGAAATGCGCGATCTCGACCCACGAGACGTCGGGGCGGAGCTTCCCCTCGGCCTGCTGCTGCTCGAACCACTCGGGGATGCGGGGGCTGGCGTCCTTCGCCTTCGCCTCGAACCGCCGGACGAAGTCCTCGTCGTGGCGCATCCGGCCCTCGGTCTCGATCAGGACGGCCAGCCATTCCGGGCTCTCAGCTGCCAAGGCACGGAAGGCCTCGTCGAGGCCGTGTTCGAGCAGGATGTCGCCGAAGCGGGTGTTCATTTCCATCGCGAGCTCGACGAACAGGTCGTTCTTGTTCTCGAAGTAGTGGAAGATCGCACCGCGAGAGAGGCCGGTCGCCTCCTCGAGCCTGGCCACCGTCGCCCCTTCGTAGCCGTGCTCGGCGAACGCGCGGCGTGCGCCGTCGAGGATCTCCGCGCGGCGGGCGTCGAGATGTTCTTGGGTCACCTTTGGCACGAGTCGGATCTTAGCCACTTGACAAAACCGTACGTACGTTTTATTTTATCGCGGTGCTGAAGAACCGCTCGCTCATCGGACTGATCACGGCCCAGCTCGTCTCGTTGACCGGCACGGCGATGACATTCGTCGCGCTCCCGTGGTTCGTCCTCGCGACGACGGGATCCACGGCGAAGATGGGCTGGGTCCTCGCCGCGGAGATGCTGCCGATCGCCATCTTCGGCATCCCGGCGGGCACCGTGATCTCGAAGCTCGGCGCCAAGAAGACGATGCTCATCTCCGACGCCGCGCGCGGCCCGCTGATGCTCGTGATCCCGATCCTGCACAGCACCGGGCACCTGTCCTTCGCGGCGCTGCTCGCGACGACGTTCGCGATCGGGATCTTCGCCGCTCCCTACTTCGCCTCGGCGCGGCTCATCGTCCCGGAGGTCGCTGGGGAGGACGAGCAGGCGGTCGCGAGCGTCAACGCGGTTCTCTCGGGCGCGAACCAGCTCACCCAGCTCGCCGGACCGGTGCTGGCCGGTGTGCTGATCGCCGCCACGACTCCGGCGACGGTGCTCGTCGTCGACGGCTGCACGTACCTGTTCTCGTTCATCGTCATTGCGACGGTCGTCCGTGCGGGCAAGCGCGTCGAGGCCGCCGCGAAGAAGAAGGGTGTGTTCGCCGGCGTGAAGTTCCTGTTCGGTGACTCGCTGCTCGGACCGATCACGATCGCGGCCTGCGTGATCAACTTCGTCGCGCAGGGGATCATCCTCGGCGTCCAGGGCGTCGCGTTCTTCCGCTATGACGCGGACGCGCACGTCCTCGGCTTCCTCTTCGCGGGCTTCGGCGTCGGCGCGCTGGCCGGGGCGGTCGTCGCTCAGCAGGTGACACAGAGGGTGCCGCTCTTGAAGCTCGCCGCGGTCGCGATCGTCGCCATGCCGCTGCCGCTCTTCCTGCTCTCGCCGACGACGCCGTGGCCCGTCGCGACGCTCATCATCGGGGTGTTCGCCTTCTTCGTCCCGCTGGTCAACGCGCCGATCGTCGGACTCCTCACCATGCGCACGCCGGCGGAGCTGCGGCCGAAGGCGTTCACCGGCTTCATGACGGTGGCCACCATGGCCGGCCCCTTCGGCTTCATCGCGGCCGGCTACCTGCTGCGGCACGTCGCACTCGGCTCCTTCTTCATCGGCCTGCCGGCGCTGCTCTTGCTCGGCAGCCTCTGTTTCGCGGCCGTGCTGCTGCGGCACCGGGAAGATGCGCCGGGCGACGTCGCGGTCGCGAGCAGCTAGATCCGGCTGCTTCAGCGCCTCGAAGCGTTGCTCAGCGGCACGCCGCCGCCGCGGCCGCCCCGGCCTCCACACGGACCGAAACACCGCAAGAACACCTGAGACGAAGGCCCGGGAGTCCCGGGCCTCGTCTCGAGCGAGGGCTCAGTTGTTCCAGCCGGGCGGCGGCGGTGGAGCTCCACCAGGGCCGCCGGGAGGGCCCATGACGTCGAACGAGCTGTCGAGGTGGATCTCGACCTTGCTGCCGTCGGCCTTCGTCACCGTCACCTCGTAGCCCTTACCGAAGTAGTCGGTGGTGACGTCGCCCGCGGTGCCGCCGCCGACGGCCTCGACCGCGGCGACTTGCGCCTTCTCCGCCGCAGCGCCCGTGACCGCCTGCTCGTGGTCCTCGTGCGCGGCCGTGCCCGGCGCGGGCATGTTCCGCAGCGCGGGCGGTGGCTTGCCGGCCGGGGCATTCGGCGCCGCCGCGCCGGAGTGGGAGGTTGCGGCTCCTGCGACGGCGGCTCCGCCGACGGCGGCTCCGCTGAGGGCGGCGACGCCGAGTCCGACCTTCTTGAGCTTGCTGAGCATCGTTGCTCCTTTCGTTCGGGGGTCGGGAACCACGATGCAGCCGCCGGGTTGGAACGCCCTTCGGCGTCGCTAGGAAGGTGCTGAGGATCGGATTCGCGGCACTTTCCCAGGCGATTCACAGCAAGTCGTGCGAAGGTTCGAGGCGTGAACGAGGAGGACGGCACCGGCAGGGTCCTCGTCGTCGACGACGAGCCGTCGATCGTCGACGCGGTCGCCACGGCACTCCGGTACGAGGGCTTCGAGGTGCGGGAGGAGGGAACGGGCCGCGGCGCCATCACGGCCGTGGCCGACTTCGACCCCGATCTCGTCGTGCTCGACTGGATGCTCCCGGACCTCGACGGAATCGAGGTCGGCCGGCGGCTGCGGGAGCAGGGCTACAAGACCGCGATCCTGTTCCTCACTGCGAAGGACGCGGTCGAGAACAAGGTCGAGGCGCTGCGCGCCGGCGGCGACGACTATGTGACCAAGCCGTTCAGCCTCGCCGAGGTCGTCGCGCGCGTGCAGGCGATCCTGCGCCGCACCGGCAGCGACCTGCCCGGCGACGTCCTTCGCTTCGCGGACGTGACGCTCGACGAGGCGCGCCACGAGGTCTACCGCGGCGACACGCGCATCGAGCTGACCGCGACGGAGTTCTCACTGCTGCGCTACTTCCTCCTCAACCCGAGCCGCGTGCTGTCGAAGGGGCAGATCCTGCAGAACGTCTGGCGCTACGACTTCGGCGGCAACTCGAACGTGGTCGAGACGTACGTGAGCTACCTGCGCAAGAAGCTCGACGCGCTCGGGCCGCCGCTGATCCGGACGGTCCGGCAGGCGGGGTACATGCTCGAGACGGGGGAGTAGTGCTTTCGCGGTCCTCGCTGCGCACCCGGCTCCTGGTCGGGGTGGTTGCGCTTGCGGCGGTCGGTCTCGTCGCGGCCGACGTGGCGACCTACCGCGCGCTCAGCTCCTATCTCCTCGGGCAGGTCGACAACACTCTGAATCAGGTGCACGTCGGCATCGAAGGTGCGGTCTTCGAGGACCTGACGGGCCAGTTGCCGGCGTCGCCGGGCGATTGCCTCCAGTTGCGGCGTATGAACGGAGCCGTGGTCGGCAGGGGCACGGTGTGCTTCGCTCCGTTTCGCGGGTACGAGCAACAACCCGGCCCAAGCCTGCCCGCCCGCGTCTCCCTGCCGGCACAGCCGAACACCCCGGCGGGCGACCGCGTCACCTTCCTCACCGTGTCCGCAACCTCCGGGTCCGGGCGGTACCGCGTCCGCGCCTCGCAGGAGGCGCAGCACCCCGGTTACGTCCTCCTCATCGCGCAGCCGCTTCGCACCGAGGACAGCACGCTCCACCGTTTGTTCCTGATCGAGGTGCTCGTGACCGTGGTCGTCCTCGCGGCGCTCGCTGCATTGGCGCTGTGGATCATCCGCATCAGCCTCCGTCCGCTGCGGCGGATCGAACAGACCGCGGCGGCGATTACAGCCGGCGACCTCTCTCGCAGGGTCGAGTACTCGGATTCTCAGACGGAGGTCGGTCGCGTGGGCAGCGCCCTGAACACGATGCTCGACCAGATCGAGGCCTCGGACCGTCGCCTGCGCCGTTTCATCGCCGACGCTTCGCACGAGCTGCGGACGCCGCTGGCCGCCGTGCGCGCCTACGCCGAGCTGTTCGGGCGGGGCGCCGCCGCGCGGCCCGCGGATCTCGAGCGTTCGATGTCCGGGATCACGCGGGAGTCGGAGCGGATGAGCCTGCTCGTCGACGACCTACTCCTCCTCGCCCGCCTCGACGAGGGCCGGCCGCTCGAGCGGAAGCCGGTCGATCTCGCCGCGACGGCCGCGGAGGCAGTCGATGCCGCGCGGGTGGTCGAGCCCGGGCGGCCGATCGAGCTCTCCGTCGAGCCGGCCACGGTCACGGGCGACGAGCCCCGCCTCCGGCAGGCGCTCGACAACCTGCTGGCCAACGCGCGGACGCATACGCCTCCGGGCACACCGGTCTCGGTCGGGGTCCGGCGCGTTGACGGACTCGTCGAACTGAGCGTCGCCGACCACGGGTCGGGACTGACCGAGGAGCAGGGGGCGCGCGTCTTCGAGCGCTTCTACCGCGCCGACAGCTCGCGTGCGCGGGCGAGCGGCGGCGCCGGCCTCGGCCTCTCGATCGTCGCCGCCGTCGCCGAGGCACACGGCGGGACGGCCCTGGCACGGCCGACCCCCGGCGGCGGCGCGACTTTCGTGATCACGCTGCCGTCGGCGGCCGACTGAGCCCCTCGCCGCGGCACGCAGCGAGGTCGTGACGGAGGGTGACTCGACAGTCGCAGGTGCGGATGTGGAGTCCCTGGACGGCGCCTGGGAAAACGCTGTGAGTTTGAGAGGAACGGCTGACGCCCGGCGGCGGCGCGACCGTCGTGATCGCACCGCCGCCGGGCGCTGCCTGAGGGGAGCCTCGCCGCGCTACGCGGCGAGGTCTTCGCGGAGGGGCGCCGCGAACGCGTAGACCGCCGCAGGCTCGTGCTTGCGGCGGTCGAGCGTGATGGGGGCGAGCATCGCCGTCGCGACGGCGAGGATGACCCCGAGATCGAGGAGTCCGTTGAGGAGGATCACGTTGTTGATTGACATGCCTCTCAGCCTCACTGCCGCAGATGTGCTGCCCCTTGACGCGGCCTGGGAGAACGCTGCGAGTGTGGAGGGGCCGCTTGCGCGGCCCCTCAGGTCAACCGACTCGCTGGTCGGGCCGCTCGGGCTCGAACGCGAAGCGGGCGATGATCCCCGGGTCTTCGCCGGCCGGAAGCTCGGGAACCCGCGTGGCGACCCAGCCGTAACCGTCCTCCGGGTAGGCGACCACGTCGGGATAGCCCCCGGCGCTCATGGCGAGGATCCGGGCCGGCTCGTCGTGCGGGTTGCTGAAGGCGTGCAGGCCGGCATGTCCCTCCGGACAGAACAGGAAGTCGCCCGGCGCGAACTCCTCTTCGCCCTCCAGATTGCGGCAGACGACGCGGCCGCTGAGGACGAAGAACATCTCCTCGGCCCCGTAGTGCATGTGCACCCGGTCTCCGTCGTAGCCAGGCGCCAGCTCGTACAGGGTGGCGCCCATCCTCGCGTCGTCGGGCCGCCGGAAGATGCGGCTGCGCGAGTCGGCGTTTTCGACGTCCCAGGGGGCGTCGGCGAACAGGTTCTGGTGCTGCATGGTCGTACCTCCGTTGCGCTGGCGGTTGTGGCATGACGGCCGACCCGCCGTCGGCGGCCGGACGCCTCGCCCGAAGTCGAAACCGCTAGTTCGCTGCCGGAGTCATGGCTCGATCGTAGACGCTAGGGCACTGCCTTGAACAGCGCTCTGCGGCTCTAGATCGCGAGCCCGGCATCGGAGTTCGAGTCGGTCGCCTGGTAGACCACCTGCCGTCCGAGCTGACCGACGTCCCGTACCCATTCAGGTACCAGCCGCGCCGGCGGCGACGGTACACGAGCGCCCAGACGCCGTCTTCACCCGTTTGGGGACGGGATATGGTCGCGCGGTGAGCGAAGCCCTCGAGCGGCGGCTCGTCGCGGTGATGTTCACCGACATGGTCGGCTACACCGCTCTGCTCCAGACGGACGAGCAGCTCGGCGTCGACAAGCGAAAGCGCTACCTCGCCGCGCTCGAGCGTCACCACGACGACCTCGGCGGGACGATCGTCCAGCGGCTCGGCGACGGCAGCATGAGCATGTTCCCCAGCGCGCTCGCCGCCGCGCACGCAGCGGTCGCCATCCAGCAGGAGCTCGCCGCGCAGGACGTGCCAGCCCGGGTCGGGATCCACGTGGGCGAGGTGATCGTCGAGCCCGAGCGCCTCACCGGCGACGCCGTCAACATCGCGGCGCGGATCGAGTCGTTCGCGGTGCCGGGCGGGGTGATGCTCTCCGACGACGCGTACGCGCAGCTGCGAAACCGGGGCGACGTCTCCGTCGTTTCGCTCGGCGAGTTCAGGCTCAAGAACGTCGGCAGGCCGTTCGAGCTCTACGCCGTGGCCGCCGATGGGATCGTGGTGCCCGATCCGGCCGCGCTCGAGGGAAAGGGTGAGCGGGTCGCGAGCCTGCCCAGCAACCTGCCTGCCGCGGCCGCCCCGCTCGTGGGGCGTGCGGCCGACCTTGCCTCGCTCTCGGATCTCGTCCAGAGGCACCGGGTCGTGACGATCAGCGGCCCCGGCGGGGTCGGCAAGACGAGCGTCCTCGCCGAGCTCGGCCGGCAGCTCGCCGCCGAGTTCCTCGACGGCGTCGCCTTCGTAGGGATGGTCGAGGTGACCCGGGTCGAGGACTTTCTCCCCGCGCTCGCCGAGGCGCTCGACGTGAAGGAGGCGGAAGGCAGAACGCTGGGTGACGGGATCGTCGCGCTGATCGGCGATCGGCGGGCCCTGCTGCTCCTCGACAACCTCGAGCAGGTCGTCGACGCGGCCTCCGCGGTGGCCGGGTTGATCGAGAGTTGCCCGGAACTTCGGGTGCTGACGACGAGCAGGACTCCGCTGCGGATCGCAGCCGAGCAGGAGTACCAGCTATCGCCGCTCGGGACCGACTCCGCCGTCGCGCTGTTCGCCGAGCGTGCCAGGCGGACGCGGAGCTCGTTCGAGCTGACCGCCGAGAATGCGGAGGTCGTCGAGCATCTCTGCCGCCGGCTCGACGGGCTGCCGCTGGCTCTCGAGCTAGCCGCCGCCCGCTTGCGCGTGCTGTCGCCCGAGGCCCTGCTCGACCGGCTCGACCATGCGCTCGACGTCCTCGTCTCGGGCTCCCGCGACAGCGCCGAGCGGCAGCAGACGCTGCGCGCGACCATCGACTGGAGCCATTCCCTCCTCGACGAGGGCGAGCAGAGGCTCTTCCGCCGCCTCGCCGTCTTTGCCGGAGGCTGCACGTTCGCCGACGTCGAGGCTGTCTGCGCCGAGCCGGGTGGGACCTGCCTCGACGAGCTCGAGTCGCTCGTCGACAAGGCGCTCGTGCAGGTCGACGCCCAGAGCGGGCGTCTCCGCCTGCTGGAGACGATCCGCGAGTTCGCCGGCGAGCGGCTCACCGCCACCGGAGAGGCGAGCGAGATCGCAGAGAGACACGCCCGACGCTACGCGGAAGTTGCGCGCGAGATCAGGGACGGGGTCGAAGGAGACGCTCAGGTCGCGTCCATCGAGCGCGGGATCGAGGAGGAAGGCAACCTCCAGGCCGCGCTGGACACGCTGCTCGGGCGGGCCCAGGCCGGCGACCGCGACGCCTGCGAGCTCGGCCTGCTGATGTGCGCCGACCTCTGGATGTACTGGCACGTCCGCGGCAAGAACCTCACCGCCTGGGACGAGGCCAAGTCGTTCCTCGACGCCGACGTCGAGCGTCTGCCGACGGTCGGCCGTGCGGGCGCCCTGCTCACGGCGGCGCTCGGGTCGTGGATGGGCGGCCAGATCGAGCGGGCGAAGGTGGAGTGGGAAGAGGCGTACGGGATTGCCGAGTCCATCGACGCGCCTCGCGAGCTGTGCGTCGCGGCCGTGTGCCTGGCCACCCTCGGGTTGCTGGGCTACGACTTGGCGGATGCTTTTCGCTGGGCGGCGCTCGGCATCGAGGAGAGCCGGGCGCAGGGGCTCGACTTCACGCTCGCAATCGGCCTGATCTTCGACGGGATGCTCCACGCAGTCGGGGGCAATGCGGACGGGGCCGGCGCGAGGTTCTCGGAGGCGCTCGAGATCCAGCGTCGCCACGACGACTGGGAGGGAGCCGGCATGGCGCTCGGCGGCCTGGCCCAGCTCGCCGCAGCTCGCGGCGACGCGCAGGAGGCGCTCGACCTCTACGGGCAGTCGCTGACCGCGTTCGAGACGGTCGGGGACCGCGGCGAGGAGGCTCGCATCCTCTCGGAGATCGCGGGAACGCATCTCGCGCACGGAGACACCGATCTCGCGCGTAGCTTCTACCTCGAAGCGGTTCAGGCGTACACGGACATCGCCAGCGTCCGCGGTGTCGGGCAGTCGCTCGTGGGGCTGGCGGCCATCGAGGCCGTCGAACAGCGTCCCGACCGCGCCGCGCAGATTGCAGCGGCCGCCGAGGTCCACGCGCAGGAGGAGGGAATCGTCGTCGCCTACTCCGACGAGACAGCGGGCAGCGAGCTCGTCGAGCAAGCTCGTGCCGCTCTCTCGGCCGATGAGCTCGCGCGTGCCACCGAGGCCGGCGGACGGCTGACGATCCACGAGGCGCTCGACCTGGCCAGAGCGGCCCGCGCGACGGCCGGGTAGACGCAGCGGCTCGGCAGCTGCGGGGTTCTCCGGATGCGGGACGCGGGCTGTCCAGTGATACTCGTCCCGATGGACCCCTACCCCGTCCGGCTTGAAGGCGAGCTGACCGAGTCGCTGTCGCGCTGGCTCTGGCTCGTCAAGTGGCTGCTCCTGATCCCGCACTTCATCTGCCTGATCTTCCTCTGGATCACGCTCGTGCTCGCCGCGATTGCCGCCTTCTTCGTGCTGCTCTTCACCGGGCGCTATCCCCGCGGGCTCTTCGACTGGAATGTCGGCGTCCTGCGCTGGACGTGGCGCGTCTCGTTCTACGGCTACAGCGCGCTCGGCACCGACCGCTACCCGCCGTTCACGATGGGGGAGGCGCCGGACTATCCGGCGCGGCTCGAGATCGACTACCCCGAGCACCAGCGCCGCGGCCTGCCGCTGATCGGCTGGTGGCTGGTCGGAATCCCGCAATTCGCGATCGCGGGAGTGCTCTCCGGCGGCGGCCGGGCTCCCGGCCTCGTCGGCATCCTCGTCTTCGTCGTGGCCATGCTGCTCCTGTTCAAGAACCGCTATCCGCGCGACGTCTTCGACGTACTGATGGGCTTCAACCGCTGGGCCGTGCGGGTGGGCGCCTATGCCTTGTTGATGACACCGCAGTACCCGCCGTTCCGGCTCGATCCGGGCGGCCGGGAGACCTGAGCTCCTAGTCGTCGGCGTGCCCGTCGTGCGGTCGCCCCGTCGTGGGCCGGACCGTCCAGTGCGGCGCGGCCGGGAGGTGCGCCCGCGGGCTGAGGCGGCCCACGGGCGCGTTGTCGGCGGCCGCACTGCCAAGCAGCAGGACGTTGGCGAGGATCGCCCCGGCCGCGGCGGCCACGACGACCAACGAGATGAGCAGCTTCATCCTCAAGCCGCCTCCACCTGCGCGATCGAGATCGCGCCCATCGGGCAAGAGTCGCAGGCCTCCTGCACGGCTTCATCTTCGCTCACGGCCGTTCGCAGGACGGCGAGGCCGTCGTCTCCGAGCTCGAAGACGTCGGGGGCGAGCGCTTCGCAGACGCCGGTTCCATTGCAGAGCGAACGGTCGATCGAGATCCGGTACATCACGTGCTCCTTTCGAGTGCGGGACGGGTGGGACGGCCGACTGCCCGCCACGCGGTGGCGAAGGCGACCGCACCGACCGCCCCGAGGTAGAGGTCGCGCGCCCACGGCTGACGTCGAGTCGGTTCCCGAGGCGAACCCGTGGATCGTGGCGAGGAGGAAGACGAGGTACGTCGCCCAGTGGAGCCGGCGCCAGTTGCGGGGGCCGATCCTCTTGCGCAGGGCGAACGAGACATAGATCAGCACCATGAGCTCGGCCGCGACCACGCCCACCGCCACCGCCGCCGGGCGGTAGGGAGATGCGCCCGGGACCACGAGGCCGGCGAGCGGCATGTGCAGCGTCCGGTCGACGACCAGCGTCGCGCCGTGCAGCGCGAGCATCCCGAGGCCGAGCATCGCCAGGAACCGGTGTACGTCCATCGTCGCCGCGGGCTTGAGCGCGCGCCCGAACGGCTTGGACTTCAGCACCAGCCCGGCGACGACGGACGCAGTGAGCAGCCCGTATGCGGTCAGGCCGCTCGCGCGGGCGAGGAGCCAGAACGTCGGGTCGGTCTTCACGACGTCCTCGTGACCACGTGGGCCGCCGGCAGGCTCACGACCTGCACCGGCCCGGCAGCAGCAGCCTGTGAAGCAGCCTGTGACGCGGCCGCTGCTGCCGCCGCGTTGACGCGGGCGATCTGCGCGCGGCGTACCTTCAGCTCGACGCGGTAGTGCGCCCAGCGCGCCGCGACCACCTTCTGGACGAGCTTGGCCTGGCGCTGGAGCTGCGCCTCGCGGATCGCGAGCACCTTGAGGCGCGGATCCGCGCTCGCGGTCGCCCACGGATGGGCCGCGATGACCGCCCAGGCGAGGAAGAAGGCGACCGACGCGAGTGCGAGCGTGTAGAGGCGTCCGTGATGGCTAGTCATTGCCGCTGCCGCCTCCTCCGCCGTCGGGGCCGTCGTCTCCGTGGTGCCTGTGGATCACCGTGACAACCGGCGGGGGTTGCTGATAGACGATCTGAGGCGCTTGCGACTGACCCGCCGCCGCAGACGGCTTCGGGACCTTGGGTAGAGCCGGTGCCTTCGCCTTGAGCTCCTTCTGGAGCTTCGCGGCGTAGGCGGCGAGCTGTTTCGTCCGGGCCGTGACCGACGCGTCGTTCGTGTGCTGCGCGGCACGCCCGAGGCCGGTCGTCCGCGTTACGGCGACGGCACCGAGCACAGTGGCGCCGGCGACGAGAAGTGCGAAGAGGGTGAGATGGGCTTTGTTCATGCCACCGACGGTAGGCAGCTCCCGGTGAGGCCCGGGACAGCCCTCGGCGAGGCTTCAGACAAGCCGCGGTAAAGGTTCGGCTAACTCCGGATGCCGAGCGGCCGCGGTGGCACGACAATGGGTGCGTGCACATCCTGGTTGTCGAAGACGAGGACGCTATTGCCGACCCGCTAGTGGCTGGGCTGCGACGGGAGGGCTACGACGTCTCGCGGGTCGCGACGGGCGAAGAGGCCCTCGAAGCCTCGCCCGCGGACCTCGTCCTGCTCGATCTGCGCCTCCCGGACATCGATGGCCTCGACGTCTGCCGGCGCCTGCGCGAGCGCTCGCGGGTGCCGATCATCGTCCTGACCGCGCGCGGGGAGGAGGCCGACCGCGTGGTCGGGCTCGAGCTCGGCGCGGACGACTACGTCGTCAAGCCGTACGGTCTGCGCGAGCTGATCGCCCGGATCCGAGCGGTCATGCGGCGCGCGGCGTCGTCCGGCGGCACCGAAGGCCCGTTGCGCGCCGGCGAGCTCGAGGTCGACGAACGCTCACGCCGCGCGACCCTCGACGGCGGTGAGCTCGACCTGACGCCGAAGGAGTTCGAGCTGCTCGCCGCGCTCGCGCGCGATCCGGGCGCCGCCGTGAGCCGGCAGCGGTCTGCTCGCCGAGGTCTGGCAGACGAGCTGGTACGGCTCGTCGAAGACGATCGACGTCCACGTCGCGGCGCTGCGGCGGAAGCTCGGCGACCCGGGCTGGATCGAGACCGTGCGCGGCGTCGGCTTCCGGCTGCACGTGCCGTGACCCGGCGGCTGCTGCTCGGCTACCTCGGGGTGACGCTGTTCGTCCTGCTCAGCCTCGAGGTGCCGCTCGGACTGCAGAACCAGCGCACCGAACAGCGCAACCTGACGGCGAACGTCTCGCACGATGCGACAGCGCTCGCGGCCGACTCCGAGGACGCCGTGCAGGCGCCGAGCCGGCGGCAGCTCGATGCGCTCGCTGCAGTCGCCGCCAACTACGCGCGCAAGACCGGAGCACGAGTCGTGATCGTCAACCGGCAAGGCTACGCCCTCGTCGACACGAGCGCACGTGTGCGCGGCACCGAGCGCTTCAAGTCGCGGCCCGAGATCGCCCAGGCGCTCCTCGGCAACTACCCGCACGGGGTCCGCAACTCCAAGACGCTTCACGAGCGGTTGCTCTACGTGGCGGTGCCGATCGCCGCGAACGGCACGGTGCACGGCGCGGTGCGGGTCACGTATCCGTACTCCGCCGTCGACTCGCGCATCCGCCGCTACTGGCTCCTGCTTGCGCTGATCGGCGTCGTCGTGCTCGCGGGCGCTGCGGTCGTCGGTCTCGGCCTCGCCCGCTTCGTGACCCGGCCGCTGCGCGGCCTGGAGGACGCGGCGGCTGCGGTCGGGGAGGGGCACCTCGATGCCCGGGCGTCCGAACAGGAGGGGCCGCCGGAGGTCCGCTCGCTCGCGGTCCGCTTCAACGAGACGGTCGCGAAGCTGTCACGGCTTCTTCGCTCCCAGGGCGAGTTCGTCGCCGACGCCTCGCACGAGCTGCGGACGCCGTTGACCGCGCTCCGGTTGCGGCTCGAGAGCCTGCCGCCGAGCCGCGACCGCGACGCCGCGCTGCACGAGGCCGATCGCCTGCGGGATCTCGTCGACAGCCTGCTCGCGCTGGCGCGCGCGGATGCGGGCGCCGAGGGCTCCGCCCGGGTGGACGCGTCGGCGCTCATGCGCGACCGCGTCGACGCCTGGCTGCCCCTGGCGGAAGAGCATCGAGTCGCAGCTCGTCGCCGAACTCGACGGGCCGCTACCGGTGCGCGCGGCGGAGGGGCGCCTCGCCCAGGTCCTCGACAACCTCCTCGCCAACGCGCTCGAGGCGTCGCCGGACGGCGGCACGGTCACGGTGTCCGCGCTTGCAGCGTCGCCCTGGGTCGAGCTGCACCTCACCGACGACGGCCCGGGCCTCACCCCGGAGCAGCGGGAGCGGGCGTTCGACCGTTTCTGGCGCGCCGGGTCCGGAGCGGGGGGCTCGGGGCTGGGGCTGGCGATCGTGAAGCGGCTCGTCGCCGCGGACGACGGCGAGGTCGAGCTGCGCGAGGCCGCGAGCGGCGGCGTGGACGCCGTCGTGCGCCTGCGTCCTGCCTGAACCTTTACCGAAGCTTGCCCATGCGCTCGCCCGGCGTTTGCCTGCGAGGCCGTAGAACGCAGGCATGAACGCAAAGCGCTCCATGCTCGCACTGGCAGCCGTCCTCGCTGCGACCGTCCTCACCGGCGGCGCCGCCATCGCAGGGCTCGTACACCGGCCCGCTTCGGCGCCGACTCCGACGACAGTCGTGCAGCAAGCACCCGCGCCCGCCACGCACTCGTGGAGCGAAGGAGGTGACTGATCATGCAACGCGTCTGGGTAGTCGTACTCTCGGTCTGGGCGATGCTCGCGATCGTCGCGGTGCTCGCCTGGTCGTCCCGCCCGCCGGCGCCCCTGCCCGCAGCCGCGGCGCAGACCGTGGTCGTGAAGGGCCACGGCGGCAAGCAACGAGTGGTCGTCCTGAAGGCGGCAACGCACGCGACGACTGCGACTTCGGCGGTGGTGGGCGGATGAGCACTCTCCATCGCACCGAATGGCGCGCAGTCGGCACGACCTGCGCAGCTGCCGTCACGGCCGGCTCGCAGGACGAGCGCGAGGTCTCGTGGGCGCTCGCCGCTGCGCGGGACGAGGTCGCCGCCTGCGAACGCGAGCTTTCCCGCTTCGATCCCGCCAGCGACCTCTCCCGCCTCAACGCAGCCGGCGGCCGGTGGACGCCCATCGGCCGCCGGCTACAGGAAGCGCTCGGCCTGGCGCTGCGCGCTCGTGAGGAGACCGGCGGCCGCTTCGATCCCACCGTGCTCCCGGCCCTCGCGGCCGCGGGCTACGACCGCTCCTTCGAGTTGCTCGAGGAGCGGCAGGCCCGGTGGGCGGACGACTGGCGCGCCGGCACGGCGATCGAGGTCGACACGCGGAACGGCCGCGCGAGGCTCGAGCGGGGCTCGTCCGTCGACCTCGGCGGCATCGGCAAGGGTTACGCGGCGGGCCGCGCGCTCGACGCGATGCTCGTCCCCTCCCCGTCTCTGGCGGGCGGCCTCGTCGACCTCGGCGGCGACATCGCCGTCCGTGGCGAGTCGCCGGAAGGCGGCCCCTGGCTGGTCGCGGTCGCCGATCCACGTCGCGCCGGGGAGACGCTCGCAGTCCTCGCCCTGGACAGCGGCGGGGTTGCGACCTCGGGGCGCGACGCACGACGCTTCGGCCCTGCTCGCTCGCTCCACCACCTGATCGACCCGGAGACGGGAGAGTCGGCGCTCGCCGGACCCCTCACCGTGACCGTCGTCGCGCCGGATCCCGTCGCCGCCGAGGTCAACGCGACGACGCTCGCGATCGCCGGACCGGCCGAGGCCGAGGAACACGTGACCGCGAGGCCGCGGATCTCCGCCCTCTACGTCCCGCAGTTCGGCGCCGCGATCCCGCTCGGCCGGCTGCCGCTCGTGTCGGAGCGGCTGGTCGTGACAGCCGCATGACGACGGCCGTGCCGATTGCGTGGATCGTTGCGCGCGCCGCCGGCCTGGTGGCGTTCGGACTGCTGACGCTGTCGGTCTGGCTCGGTCTGAGCATGAGCACCCGTCTCCTGCCGCCGAAACGGACGAAGCGGCTGCTCGGCCTGCACCGGACGCTCGCATGGATGGGCCTCTGGATGGTGGGCCTCCATGTCGGCGCGATCCTGGCCGACCCTGTCCTCCACTTCGGCGCCCTCGGTGTGCTCGTTCCCGGCGCGGCGCCCTACAAGCCGGTCGCGGTCGCGCTCGGCGTCGTCGCCGGGTGGCTGACCCTCGCCCTGGCTGCCTCGTTCAACGCGCGCCGGTGGATCGGGCAGAAGGGCTGGCGGCGGCTGCACTACGCGACCTTCGGCGCGTTCTGGCTCGCGCTCGGGCACGCGCTCCTCGTCGGCACCGACCTCAAGGGCTTCGGCGGGCCGGTCACCGCGATCCTCGCCGCGGCCCCCGTGCTCTGGCTCAGCTTCTACCGGCTGCTCACCCCCAGGCAGGCACCGGCGTCCCGCCCGGCTACTCCGGTGCCTGCCGCGGCCGCCGCCGGCTAGCCGCGCGTGTACCGGCGCACGGCCGTGTAGCCGCGGCGGAGCGGGACGACCCGGACGGAGTGTGCCGAGTCGGGCGACTCGATCATCGTGCTTCGGCCGGCGACGATGGCGACGTGCGTGGCGGGCGAGCCGTAGAAGACGAGATCGCCGGGTCGAAGAGCGGCAGTCCAGACTCGCCTCCCGCTTCGCGACTGCGGGCCGGTGTCCCTGGCCAAGGTCACACCATGCGCGCGGAAGACGTCCCAGACGAGGCCCGAACAGTCGAAGCCCCAGGCCGACACGCCGCCCCAGAGGTAGCGAAGCCCGCGGAAGCTCTTCGCAGCCGCGACGATCGACGAACCCGTCGGCGCCGCGGGCTTCCGGAACGACGCGGGTGCGATCGAACCAAGCCCGTCCGGCGTCCGCACCTGCCAGTTGCCGTCCGGACTTCGGACCACAGTGGGAAGCAGCGTCCCGAAGCTCAGGCGCAACGTCCTGCCCGGGAGGTGTAGGACCGCCCGCTTCGAGGTCACGACGCGCCGGGAACCGGCGTTGCTGAATCCCGTGGCGAGTTGCCGGAGCGGGAGCCAGCCGGGATACCCGCGCCGGTCGAGCGGCGTCGGCTGATCGGGAACCGCGACCTTGGCCCATCCGTCGCGAATCGCCAGCACCTTCACCTGCTCGCCGTAGAGCGCCTGGGTCACCACACGCCCGTCGAGCCAGGCGCGGGAGGCGGTCGTCGAGAGGTTGTGATTCCATCGGTCGAGGTCGACGGGATTTCCGAGCGAAGGAGCGTCGATCGGCCGCGCCAGGCCGGGAGCGCGCCACAGGGTCGCCACGGACACGTCGATCGCAGCGGTGTGTCCGGGCTGAGGCGAGGCGAGTGCAGCGACCGCAAGCACGAGCGCGATCATGGGATCACTGTGTCGGGCAGGTGCGGCGGCCGCATCCGCTCTAACCCGCGACGATCGACCGTGGAATCCCTGCCGCAGAGGCGAGGACGACTACCATGCGACACCGGGCGCCACCGACGAGGAGGAGCACGTTGACGATCACCGACCGGCCGGAAGACAGCCTCGCCGTCCACGGACTGCGCGTCGGAGGACGCGTGCTCCGCAACCCGACGACGGCGCAGCTGTACACGGCCGCCCTCGACCGCGGCGAGGGGACGATCGCCGAGGACGGGCCGCTGGTGGTCGATACGGGCCGTTTCACCGGCCGCTCGCCCAAGGACAAGTTCATCGTCCGCGAGCCCGGCTCGGAGGACCGCATCTGGTGGAGCGACACGAACGCCGAGATCTCCGAAGAGCATTTCGACGGCTTGCGCGCGAAGGTCGTCGCACACCTCGAGCAGCGCGACGTCTACGTGATCGACGCCTTCTGCGGCACAGACCCGAACCACCGGCTCTCGGTACGCGTCGTCACGACGCACCCGTACCACGCGCTCTTCGCGAAGACGATGTTCATCGAGCCGGGCGAGGACGACCTCGCCGGCTTCGAGCCGGACGTGCTCGTGCTCCACGAGCCGGAGGTCGAGGCCGCCCCGGCGGAGGACGGCACGCGGACGGAGGTCTTCATCTGCCTCCACCCGACGCGCAAGGAGATCCTGATCGGCGGCACCTTCTACGGCGGCGAGATCAAGAAGTCGGTCTTCACGCTGATGAACGACCGCCTGCCGCTCGAGGGGGTCATGCCGATGCACTGCTCCGCGAACGTCTCGCAGGACGGTCAGGACGTCGCCGTCTTCTTCGGCCTTTCCGGCACGGGCAAGACGACGCTCTCGGCCGATCCCGAGCGGCTGCTGATCGGGGACGACGAGCACGGCTGGGGCGACGACGGCGTCTTCAACTTCGAAGGCGGCTGCTACGCGAAGACGATCCGGCTCTCGGCCGAGGCCGAGCCGGAGATCTGGAAGGCCGCGCACAGCTTCGGCACGGTGCTCGAGAACGTCGTCGTCGACGAGCGCGGGGTGCTCGACATGGACGACGACTCCAAGACCGAAAACACGCGCGCCGCCTACAAGCTCGAGCTGATCGCGAACGCGCTGCCGGCCAAGCGCGCCGGGAATCCGCGGTCGGTGATCTTCCTCGCTGCCGACGCCTTCGCGATCCTGCCCCCGATCGCGCGGCTCAGCCGCGAGCAGGCGCTCTTCTTCTTCCTCTCGGGCTACACGTCGAAGCTCGCCGGCACGGAGCTCGGCGTGACTGAGCCGCAACCGACGTTCTCCACCTGCTTCGGCGCGCCGTTCTGGCCGCAGCGCCCGACGGTCTATGCGAGCCTGCTCGGCGAGAAGCTCGACGCGCACGATGCGACCGTCTGGCTGATCAACACCGGCTGGACGGGCGGGCCGTTCGGCGAAGGGCACCGGATGCCGATCCAGGCCACGCGGGCGCTGCTCGGAGCGGTGCTCTCCGGCGAGCTGCACGACGTCGAGTTCCGGACAGATGCGGTCTTCGGCTTCGAGGTTCCGCTGACGGCGCCGGGTGTCGAGGAGTCGCTGCTCGATCCCCGCTCGACGTGGGCGGATCCCGCGGCGTACGACCGGAAGGCCCGCGAGCTCGCGCAGATGTTCGCCGACAACTTTGCGACGAAGCACGCGGACGCTCCGGCCGAGGTCGCTGCCGCCGCGCCGAAGCCCTAGCTAGGGCAGCGGCTGCCAGCGCGGTTCCCGCCGTCAGGATTGGCGACGTAGAGCTGCGAGCTCGAGGCTCCGTGGAAGCTGCCCTCCCCGCTGTAGACGATCCTGCGGCCATCCGGCGACCAGGCTGGGTTGCGCTCGTCGCGGCTCGGCGTGTTCGTCACACGGACGAAGCTAGGCGCCGGGCCGGCCGCCTCCAGGTTGAGTTTCCACAGGTCGAGTTGGGACAGATCGTCGCCCCGGTCACTGCTCAGGAGGATCCAGTCGCCGTTCGGCGACCAGGCAGGATCGAGGTAGTCCGAGAGCGGATCGTCTGTGAGGTCGGTCGGCGTCCCGCCCGCTACGGGTACGGCGCGGGCGCTGTCCATGTGCGTAAAGCCGTCGGAGTGCTGGAACGCGATCTCGGTCCCGTCGAGCGACCACGCCGGATTCGTGTCGGCTCCGGTCGTCACCTGCTTCCGGTTCTGGCCGTTCGCAGCGACGACCCAAATCCCCTGCTGGCCCAGCGGGCTCTCGACGGCGAACACAATCTGTGTGCCGTCGGGTGACCAGGCCGGGTCGATCTCGTCGATCCCTAGCGTCGGGGTGAGCCGTCGCTGGTGCGTGCCGCCGGCCTTCATCGTCCAGAGGTCGATCGCGTGCTTCGAGGCGCGGACGAACGCGATCCGCTTGCCGTTGGGCGAGTAGGCCGGGGCGTAGCTGCTGTACGTATGGCCGGAGGTCAGATGACGCCGGTGCGCGCCGGTCGCGGTCACCGTGTAGACCTGGAAGCGGTCGCCGTTGCCGACATGGGCGTACGCGATCAGACCGTTGTGGGCGTGCTGCTGGGAGCCCAGGCCGGCGAGTGGGAGCAGAGCCGCAGCCAGAAGCAGGCCTCGCAGCATGGCCGGATTGTGGCAAGCCTCTCCAACAGCCTTCTAACGGTGCCTCGCCCGCGCGCGGCCCTCGCGTGCGCGCAGCTTCCACTTCCGTGCCTCCTCCTTCCGCAGCAGCACGTCTTGGCGCATTGCGATCGCTCGCAGCTCGCGCTGCAGCTTGCGCCAGCTGTTGAGGCGCTCGCCCGGCAGCTCCCCGGTCTCTACCGCGGCGAGCACGGCGCACTCCGGCTCGTGCACGTGCGTGCAGTCGGCGAAACGGCAGTCGCCGGCGAGCTCCTCGACATCCGCGAAGGTCGCGTCGAGGGCGGCGGAGCCGGCGTCCCACAGCTGCAGCTCGCGCAGGCCGGGGGTGTCGATCACGAGCCCGCCGCCGGGCAGGAGGAGCAGCTGGCGGTGCGACGTCGTGTGGCGGCCCTCGTCGTCGTCGTCACGTGTGGCGCGGGTCGCCATCACCTCCTCGCCCACCGGGACGCCGTAGGCGTACCGGGGTCTTTCGCCGGGCGTCGTCGGCTCCGCCGGCGACGCTTCCAGCATCATCCAGCGGTTCACGAGCGTCGACTTGCCGACGCCGGAGGAGCCGAGCAAGACGGCCGTCTGACCAGCTCCGATGCGCGCGCGGAGCGCGTCGCAGCCCTCGCCGCTCACGGCCGACACGACGTGCACCGGGACGCCGAGCGCGACCGCCTCGACCTCCGCGACGAGCGGCCACGGATCGTCGAGCCGGTCGGCCTTGGTCAGCACGATCTCGGGCGCGGCGCCGCTCTCCCAGAGCGTGACGAGGTAGCGCTCGATGCGGCGCGGCTCGACGTCCGGCCCGAGCGACGAGACGGCGAACGCCACGTCGACGTTCGCGGCGAGGGTCTGGGCGGTGGTGGTCAGGCCGGCCGCGTTCCGCACGATCGCGCTGCGGCGGGGCAGGACGGCGCGGATCAGGCCATCCGAGAGGCCGACCCAGTCGCCGGCGCCGACGTCGAGCCCTTCGTGCACGAGCCGTCCGGGCAGGCGGGAGCGGACCGCGCCGGCCTCCGTCCAGACGTCGAAGGCGCCGCGGTGGACGGCCGCGACGCGTCCCGGCACGAGACCGGGCTCCAGGTTTTCGGCGAGCTCAGGGCTCCACCCCAGCTCGCCTAGATCAAATCCAGGCAACGCAAAGCTCCTTCACACGAGATGGGACGCCACACGCGTCCCTACGGAAGGAGCGTCCGGCGCTAGGTCAGAAGGACCGAGGAGGCAGGGAACGCAGGTTTCATTGTTCGAACCTCCTCTCGCCGGGGAAACGGACCGACAACCAGCGTAGGCGTCCCGTCGGCCCACGTCAACCTCCGCGCGAAGCGCCGTTTCCATGCGGTCACATTGACGAAATGCGCGGTCGGATGGTACGAATCCCGCGCGATGCGCAGCGACGACGTCCAGCCGCTCCGGATTCCGACGGGCGGCTCCGACCGTGGCCCGGTGGCGCCGGCGCGCCGCACCGACGAGCTCGACCGCAGGATCATCGAGGCGCTGCAGGCGAACGGACGCGAGTCGTTCCGCTCAATCGCGGCGCGAGTCGGCGTCTCGGAGGCGACCGTGCGCGCCCGCTACGGACGACTGACCGCCGAGGGGATCCTCCAGGTCGTCGCCGTCACGAACCCCCTCGGGCTCGGCTACGAGCAGGCGCTCGTCGGTGTCAAGACCTCCGGCTCGCCGGAGCGGGCGGCCGATGCGATCGCGCACTGGCCCGAGGCCGACTACGTCGTGGCCACGGCAGGGCAGTTCGACCTCGTCGTCGAACTCGTCGCTGCCGACCGGCGCCATCTGCTCGACCTGACGAGCCGGTTGCGTTCGCTGCCGGACGTGGTCTCGACCGAGACCTTCGTGTACCTGGAGATGTGGAAACAGCTCTACGACTGGGGGAGTGGAATGCCAAAGGAGGAACCGACGAGATGAGCATCACGCAGGGCGCGACGTCGGCAGACGAGCTGCAGCGGTTGGCCGCCGACCATCTCTGGCTCCACTTCACGCGCATGGGCGGCGACGCCCCGCCGATCATCGTGCGCGGCGACGGCTGCTATCTCGAGGACTCGAACGGCAAGCGGTACCTCGACGCGCTGGCCGGGCTGTTCTCCGTCAACCTCGGCTACGGGTTCGGTGAGGAGATCGGGCAGGCGGCGCTCGAGCAGATGCGCGAGCTCCCGTTCTACACGAACTGGTCGTACGCGCATCCGCGCGCGATCGAGCTCGCGGCCGAGGTCGCCTCGCTCGCTCCCGGTGACCTCAATCGCGTCTTCTTCGTGAACGGCGGTTCGGAGGCGGTCGAGGCGGCGTGGAAGCTGGCGCGCCAGTACTACCAAGCGCGAGGCACGAAGCGCGTGCGCACGGACGTCGGCGGGCTCGACGCCGAGATCCGCCACGACGAGCACCTCGCCTCGCCGCCCGGTCGCCGCTACAAGGCGATCGCGCGCGAGGTCGCCTACCACGGCACGACCTTCGGAGCTCTCTCGATCAACGGGATCGCCGCGCTGCGCGTGCCGTTCGAGCCGCTCGTGCCAGAGGTGCGGCACGTCTCGAACACGAACCGCTATCACCGGCCGGCGGAGGAGACCGAGGAGGAGTTCACGGCCTACCTCATCGACGAGCTCGAGCGGACGATCACCGCCATGGGGCCCGAGACGGTGTGCCTCGTGCACATGGAGCCGATCCAGAACGCGGGCGGCGCGTTCATCGCGCCGGCGGGGTACTGGAAGGGCGTGCGCGAGCTCTGCGACCGCTACGACATCCTGCTTTCGGCCGACGAGGTGATCACCGGATTCGGGCGGGTCGGCCACTGGTTCGCGTCGGAGCGCTACGACATCCGGCCGGACATCATCACGTGTGCGAAGGGTCTCTCCTCTTCCTACGCGGCGATCGGTGCCGTCGTTGCGACCGACCGTGTGATGGAGCCGTTCTTGCACGACACGTCGATGTACTCGCACGGGATCACGTTCGGCGGTCATCCCGTGATGAGCGCGATCGCGCTCAAGAACATCGAGATCATGAAGCGCGAGCGGATCTTGGAGCACGTCCTCGGCAACGAGGACGCCTTCCGCAACACGCTCGCCCAGCTGCTCGACCTGCCGATCGTCGGCGACCTGCGCGGCACGGGCTTCTTCTACGCGATCGAGCTCGTGAAGGACAAGGAGACGCGCGGGACGTTCTCCGACGAGGAGTGCGAGTCGCTCCTGCGCGGCTTCCTCTCGCCGCGGCTGTTCGAGAAGGGCCTGATCTGCCGGGCCGACGACCGCGGCGACCCGGTGATCCAGATCTCGCCACCGCTGGTGGCGACGCAGGCGGAGTTCGACGAAATGACCGGAATCCTCGGCGACGTACTGGAGGAAGCATGGCAACGAATGCAATAGAGACCGAGCAGACGACCACGCTTGCCCTCGAGGAGAAGGGCAAGCTCATCAAGTCCCTGGGCCGCTTCGACATGTGGTTCTTCACGGTCTGCGCGTTCGTCGGGCTCGACACGCTCGGCACCGTTGCGAACAAGGGCCCCGAGGGCTTCTTCTGGCTCGTCGTCCTCGCCCTGCTCTTCGTCGTTCCGTACATGCTCCTGATGTCGGAGGTCGGCTCGGCGTTCACGCAGGAGGGTGGGCCGTACGAGTGGACGAAGATGGCCTTCGGCCGCCTGCACGGCGGCATCGCGGCGATCCTCTACTGGGTCACGAACCCGCTCTGGGTCGGTGGCTCGCTCGCGTTCATCGCGACGAGTGCGTGGTCGGCGAACGTCTTCGGGATCGGGAACGGCACCGTTGGCGACTACGTCTTCAAGCTCGTCTTCATCTGGATCTCGATCGGCGTCGCGATCGTCTCGCTCCGCTACGGCAAGTGGATCCCGAACGCCGGCGCGATCTTGCGCGGGATCGTGCTCGGCTTCTTCTCGCTCACCGTGATCATCTACGGCGCAAAGCACGGCGTCGCCGGATTCGCCACCTCGCAGCTGAGCCCGACGCGGGCCATCTTCTTCGGCCTCGTGCCCCTGCTGCTCTTCAACTACGTCGGCTTCGAGCTCCAGAACGGCGCCGCCGAGGAGATGGAGAACCCGCAGCGCGACGTGCCCCTCTCGATCCTCCGCAGTGGGATCACCGGCGTTCTCATGTACGCGGTGCCGATCTTCTGCATCCTGCTCGTTCTGCCGGCGAAGGCCGTGACCGGGATCGGCGGCTTCATCGACGCGGTGACGCTCGTGTTCCACGGCGTGTACGGCGGCGCGGCTCACGCGCTGTTGATCCTCATGACGCTCGGCTTCGTCGGCGCGCTGGTCACCTCCGGGGCGGTCTGGATGATCGGCTCCGACCGGATCCAGGCCGTGGCCGCCTACGACGGCGCGTTCTTCCCCTACTTCGGCATCTTCAACAGGAAGCTCGGGACGCCGGTGCGCGTCAACGTCATGTCGGGCATCGTCGCGAGCGCCTTCTGCATCGTCGCGCTCGCAGCGTTCAACGGCGGCGCGAACGCGAAGTTCATCGTCGTCCTCGACATCGCCATCTCGACGACGCTGCTCTCGTACCTGTGGATCTTCCCGGCGGCGCTCAAGCTCCGCTACACGCACGGCCACGTGCACCGTCCGTACCGGCACCCGTGGGGAATGGCCGGCATCTGGGCGTCGACGGTGCTCGTCACCTTCTGGATCGCGCTCGGCTCGTTCGTGGCCGTCTTCCCCGACACGCTCGAGAAGCTGTTCGGAGTGGGTTACGACTTCAAAGGCACCTGGGACGTGACCAGGACGACGTTCGAGGTGCTCACGCTCGGCACGCTCGTCGTCATCGTCCTCTTCGGGCTGATCGGCTACGTCGTCGCGAAGCCCGTGCGCGAGCAGACGGCGACGCTCGAGCTGCCCACCGACGGCGTCGGCGCATTCGGGGAGGCGACATGACTTCAGACGCACAAGCGCCGCCGCTCGTAGAGGGGCACATCGCGACCGGGGACAAGGGCCTGAAGGCCGACGCGCTCGGCTACATGTCGAACCTGGTCATCGGGATCGCCTCGACGGCCCCGGCCTACTCGCTCGCGGCGACGCTCGGCTTCATCGTCGTGATCACCGGCGTCGGCGTGAGGGCGCCGGCCGTCCTGATCGTCTCCTTCGTCCCGATCCTGTTCGTCTCGCTCGGCTACCGCTACCTGAACAAGGCCGACCCTGACGCGGGCACGACCTTCGCCTGGACGACCCGCGCCTTCGGTCCCTGGATCGGCTGGATGAACGGGTGGGCGATCTTCGTCGCGGACGTGATCGTGATGGCGTCGCTCTCCTACATCGCGTCGCAGTACACATATCTGCTCTTCGGTTGGCACCACGGAGCTACCTCGACGACATGGCTGGCCATCGGCTCGGTCGTCTGGATCGCGCTCATGACCTGGATTTGCTACCGCGGGATCGAGCTCTCCGCCGAGACGCAGGTGTTCCTGCTCAGCGCCGAGATCGCCATCCTCACGGCCTTCTCGATCGTCGCGTTCGTGAAGGTCTACAACGGCAACGCGCTGCCGGGATCGCTGCACGTGAGCGCGTCGTGGTTCAACCCCTTCGACGTGCCCTTCACGGGTCTGATCGCCGGCGTGCTGCTCGGGATCTTCATCTACTGGGGCTGGGACTCGGGGGTGGCCGTCAACGAGGAGTCGCGCGACTCGGCAGAGGGGCCCGGCAAGGCGGCGGTGCTCTCGACGATCCTCCTCGTGCTGATCTACCTCGTCGTCTCGACGGCGGCCATCGCCTTCGCGGGCACGAAGTTCCTCGGTGCGAACCAAAACGACATCCTCAACCCGCTCGGCAAGGCGGTCTTCGGCTCGCCCTGGAACAAGCTGCTGATCATCGCCGTCCTCACGTCGGCGTCGGCCTCGACGCAGACGACGATCCTGCCCACCGCGCGGACGACGCTGTCGATGGCGAAGTGGAAGGCTCTCCCGTCGGTGTTCGGAGACATTCACCCGCGCTACCTGACGCCGTCCGTTTCTACGCTGGGGATGGGTGCGCTCTCGGCCGTCTGGACGGTGTTCCTGATCAAGGTCGACACGAGCGGGAGCGTCCTCAGCGACTCGATCACGGCCCTTGGCTTCTCAGTCTGTTTCTACTACGGCTTCACCGGCCTCGCGTGCGGGTGGTACTACAGGCGCGAGTTGTTCAAGAGTGTGCGTGGGTTCATCCTCGCGGGGCTTGTGCCCGTGCTCGGCGGCTTGATGATGGGCTTCATCTTCGTCAAGGCATGGATCGCCGAGAGCAGTTCGAGTTACAACTACTCAGCGCCGGTTCTCGGCATCCAGATGCCGATCCTGATCGGGATCGGCTCACTGCTGCTCGGGATCCCGATCATGCTGCTCACGGCCACCAAGTTTCGGCAGTACTTCCGGCGTAAGACGGAGGTGGCCCCGCCGGGGCTCATTTGACGGTCGAGCCGCGGCTGCCGTCCTGGTGGCTCGAGCAGGCGCTAGCGGCGGAGGGCGATCCGCCGCCGGCGCCCGCTCTGGCGGGCGACGCGACGGCGGACGTGGCGATCGTCGGCGGCGGCTACACCGGGTTGTGGACCGCGCTCGCGCTGCGCGAACGGGCGCCCGAGCTGCGCGTCGCACTCCTC
This sequence comes from uncultured Actinomycetes bacterium, assembly GCA_963770815.1. Classification (GTDB taxonomy): domain Bacteria; phylum Actinomycetota; class Thermoleophilia; order Gaiellales; family Gaiellaceae; genus Palsa-739. The sequence goes on along the minus strand of CAVYQV010000012.1, from coordinate 134,167 downwards.
GAGGCGGAGATCTGCGGGCACGGGCCGAGCGGGCGCAACGGCGGCTTCGTCCATGGTTACTGGGCGTCGCTCGCGTCCATGCTCCCCGTGCTCGGCGAGGCGCGGGCGCTCGAGCTCGCGCGGGCCGGCGAGCGGATCATCCCGGGCATCCGCGCCTGGGCCGAGGCTCGCGGGGAGGACGTCTGGCTGCGCGAGGCCGGAATGCTCGAGGTATCTGCCGCGCCGGCGCAGGATGGCTCGGTCGAGAAGGCCGCGGCGGCCGCCGAGGGCGTCGGTCGGGCGGATCAGGCGGTCGTGCTGACGCCGGACGAGGTCGCGCGGCGCGTCTCCTCGCCGGTCTTCCGCGGCGGCGTCTTCTATCCCGAGTGCGCGACCGTCCATCCCGGCCTGCTCGTGCGCGCGCTACGGCGCGCGGCGCTCGGCGCCGGCGTCACGCTGCACGAGGAGACGCCGGTGACGGCCGTGCGCGCGGGCTCGCCGAACGAGCTCGAGACGCCCGGCGGGATCCTCCGCGCGCCGGAGATCGTGCTGGCGACGAACGCGGCACTCACCGGCTGGGTACCCGCTTCGCGCAACCTCACGAACTTCGGCTCGTATGTCGTGCTCACCGAGCCGGCCCCCGGGCTGCTCGCCGAGATCGGCTGGACCGGCGGCGAGGCGATCGTCGACGGACGGATGTTCCTCCACTACTTCCGCACGACGAACGACGGGCGCGTGCTGATGGGCAGCGGCTCCGGGCCGATCGGCTTCGGCGGCCGCATCGACGACCGCTTCTCGGGCGACCAGCCGACGGCCGAGCGCGCGGAGGCCGGCCTGCGGCGGCTGCTCCCCGGGCTCGCGGGCGTCCGGGTCGAGCGGGCGTGGGGCGGGCCGATCGACGTCTCGGCCGACCATCTGCCGTTCTTCCGCACGAAGCCGGAGACGCGGATCCACTACGGCGCCGGCTACTCCGGGCACGGCGTCGGCCCGGCCTGGCTCGGCGGTCGGATCCTCGCGTCGCTCGCGCTCGGCGCAGACGACGAGTGGACGCGGTCGCCGCTCGCCGCCCGCGACGTGCCGCGGCTGCCGCCGGAGCCGCTGCGCCGGGTGGGCGGCGGTCTGGTCCGCTGGGCGATCATGGCCTGCGAAGCAGCCGAGGAGGAGGGACGGCGCCCGCCGCTCGCCGCGAGAGCGGGAGCTGCGCTCCCGCGGCTCCTCGGTCTGGAGCTCGGCACCCGCTAGGACCGAGGCCCACGGCGACCCGTTCCGGACCTGTCGAACCTAGTAACAGACTGTTACTAGGTGCGCGGGAAGCGCCTCGGTTCCGCGATCGGGCCAGCCGTTTCCGCCACTGTCTCCGCTTGTAACACACTGTTACTAGCGGGCGTACGTCCAGGGAGTACGCTCGCCCGATGCAGGTGCTCCTCTGCGACGTCGGGCCGCGGGACGGCCTCCAGAACGAGCCGGAGGTGGTGCCGCCCGAGACCCGCGCCGAGCTCGTCGACCGGCTCGCGGCGGCCGGGCTGCGCCGCATCGAGGCCGTCAGCTTCGTTCGTGCCGACCGCGTGCCGCAGATGGCCGGGGCGGAGGACGTGCTCGACCGCGTGCACCGGCGCGAGGGCGTCGAGCTCTCGGGCCTCGTCCTCAACGAGCGCGGCTGGGAGCGTTTCGCCGCCGCCGGGCTCGACCGCGTCAACGTGACCTTCGCGGCGACCGAGACCTTCAACCTCCGCAACGGGAACGCGACGCTGGCGGAAGCGGTCGAGCGCGTCGAGACGATCCTCGGCGCGGCCGGAGAGACGCCCGCGACGGTCACGATCTCCTGCTCGTTCGGCTGTCCGTTCGAGGGGCGCGTCGATCCCGGTGTCGTCGCGGATCTCGCGGCGCGGTTCCTAGGCCGAGCGGAAGTCGTCCTCGCCGACACGATCGGCGTCGCGGCACCGTCTGCGGTGCGCGCGCTCGTCGAGCGCGCACGCGCGGCCGGATTCCACGGCCACAACACGCGCAACACCGGCTACGCGAACTGCCTCGCCGCGCTCGAGGCAGGTGCGCGCGTGCTCGACGCGTCCGTCGGCGGTCTCGGCGGGTGTCCGTTCTCGCCGCGCGCGACCGGCAACGTGGCAACGGAGGATCTCGTCTACCTGCTCGAAAGCGAGGGCGTCGAGACCGGGATCGACCTCGACGCGCTCGTTGCCGTCTCGCGCTGGCTGGAGGAGGTGCTCGGCCGCACGCTGGAGGGGTACGTCTACCGCGCGGGAACCTGGCCACCTTGAGGGGCGGCCTTTGGGAGGCCGAGGCGGTGCCGGCGCCGATCGTGCTCGGCGGCCCTCACGCCGGCGGGTTCGTCGTCCGGCGGTTCTGGTTCCGTCAGCCGAGCCGGACGACGCCCGCGGAGGCGAGCCCGGCGATCTCGTCCTCCGCGTAGCCGAGCTCGTCGAGGATCTCGCCGGTGTGCGCGCCGAGGTCCGGCGGCGGTGCGGCGTGGCGCACGCGCTCGCCGTCGGCCGACAGCGGCGCCGCGACCGTGACGAAGTCCCCGAGCGACTGGAGGATCCCGAGCGCCTCCGTCTGGGGATGGTGCGCCGCCTCGCCGACGTCGTGCACCGGCGACACGGGCACGCCAGCGGCGACGAGAGCCTCGAGCAGCTCGGCCGACTCCCGTTCCCTGGTGCGTTCCTCGAGCAGCGTGAGCAGCGCCGGCCGGTTCGCGACGCGGTCGGGGTTCGCGCGGAACCGCGCGTCGCCGGTCAACTCGGGCACGCCGAGGACGTCGCAGAGCGCCGCGAAGAGCTTGTCGTTGCCGGCGACGATCATCAGCTCGCCGTCGCGCGTGGGGAAGACCTGGTACGGCGCGATCTGCGAGAACGCGCTCCCCTCGCGACCCGGCACGACGCCGGTGCCGAGGTAGCCGACGAGCTGGTACGAGAGCTGGGAGAGAGCGGTCTCGTAGAGCGAGACCTCGAGCGTGCGGCCGGCGCCGGTGCGCTCGCGCTCGTATAGCGCGGCGAGCACGCCGAGCGCCGCCCAGACGCCGGTGCCGAGGTCGATCAGCGACACGCCGACGCGCACCGGCGGCCGGTCGTCCTCGCCGGTGACGCTCATGATCCCCGAGGCGGCCTGCAGCAGCGGGTCGTAGCCCGGCTGGCCGCTCAGCGGGCCGCGCGCGCCGAACGCGCCGATCGAGCAGTAGACGAGCCGCGGGTTGCGCGCTCGGAGCTCGGCGGCGCCGAGGCCGTGCCGTTCCGCCGCTCCCGGACGCAGGCTCTGGACGAACACGTCGGCGCGGTCGGCCAGGCGGAGCACGACGTCGCGACCCCGCGGCTCTCCGAGGTCGACCGCCAGCGAGCGCTTGCCCGCATTGGAGGCGAGGAACATCGCACCTTCACCGTCGAGAAACGGCGGCCCCCAGGCGCGAGCGTGGTCGCCGGCGAGCGGCTCCACCTTGACGACGTCGGCGCCGAGCGCGGCGAGCAGCTGCGTCGCGGTCGGCCCCGCGAGGGAGGACGTGACGTCGACGACGCTCGTGCCGGCAAGCGGCCGCAGCTCGCTCATCGCTCGAGGGAGTAGAGCCTGGTGGGTTTGCCGCGAACCTCCACGTCTCGTTCGTACCGCTCGCCGAGCCTCTCCGCAACGCGGAAAGACCGCACGTTTCCCTCCTGGATCAGCGAGATGAGCCGGGCCAGGCCGCGACTGTCGAAGGCCCAGTCCCGGAGCGCCCGCGCGGCCTCGGTCGCGTATCCGCTACCCCAGTGCTCGCGCGCGAGACCCCAGCCGAGCTCCGTCTCCGAGCCGCCGATCTCCCAGGTCTCGGGGTCCCAGCGCAGGAAGCCGGCCCGGCCGAGCACCCGCGAGTCCTCCACGCGCTCGACCACGAACATGCCGACGCCCCACGTGTCCCAGCGCTCGAGCCAGCGGCGAACCGCTTCCTCGCTCGCGGTGAGATCGGCCGTGGAGCCGTCGCCGATGTAGCGCATCGCCTCCGGGTCGGCGAACGCCTCGAGGAGCTCGGGCGCGTCCTCGGCGCGCGGCTTCCGCAGCAGGAGTCGCTCCGTCTCGATCACGGGTGCACCCACACCACGTGCGGTCCATGGCCGGGCAGCTCGACGGTCTGTTCGGGCCGGGCGCCGAGCCGCTCCGCGACCCGCTGCGACCGGACATTCTCAGCCGTGATCAGCGAGATGACGCGCGGCGCCTGCAGCCACTCGCGGACGGCGAGGGCTGCCTCGGTCGCGTAGCAGTGTCCCCAGTGCTCGCGGGCGAGCGCCCAGCCGAGCTCGGGCTCGCCGTCTGCGGAGCGCCGCCACGTCGAGACGTCGTAGTAGTTGGCGCCGACCCGCCCGATGACCGCGCCGTCGCTCCGCCGCTCGACGAGGAACTTCCCGCTCGGGAACTGTTCCCACTGGTCGAGCCACAGCCGCACGACCTCCGCCGGCGGCTCGACCCCGCCGAGCCAGTCCATCACCTCTGGATCGGAGAGCCACGGCGGCGGAGACTCGATGTCCGCCTCGGTCGGCCGGCGGAGCAGCAGCCGCTCGGTCTCGATCATCTTCCGCTCCGGCGCCGGCCAAGCCGCCGCCTCCGCTCCTGGGTGAGCTCCGTCGAGCCTACGCTCACAGCGGCAACATGACCGAGCGCTCGAACTCGATCACGACCTCGTCGCGCTGGTTGAGGCCGCGCGTACGGACCGTGACGATGCCGAAGCCCGGCCGCGACTTCGACTCGCGCTTCGCGAGCACTTCCGTCTCGGCGCGGATCGTGTCGCCGGCGAAGACCGGCGCCGGCAGCCGCACCTCTTTCCAGCCGAGGTTGACACCGCGCTCGGACACGTCTGCCACCGACAACCCGGTGACGAGCGCGAGCGTGAAGGTCGAGTCCACGAGCGGCCGTCCCCACTCGGTCGTCGCCGCGTACTCGGCGTCGAAGTGAATCGGGTTGGTGTTCAGCGTGAGCAGCGTGAGCCACGTGTTGTCGGCCTCCAGTACGGTGCGCCCGAAGCGGCTCAGGTAAACGGCCCCGACCTCCAACTCCTCGTACGTGCGACTCACGCCGGAGATCATCGCAGCGATGCACGAGCTCGCCCTCGAGCAGCGGCGCAAGCTGGGCGTGCGCGCGCCGTGGCACGTCGGCGACATCACCTGGGGCCTTCGCCAGCACGAGGGGCGGGAGGTCGAGTGGACGATTCGCGTCTGGCAGGACGGCGGCCGGACCGTCGCCTGGTCGTGGCTGAAGGGCGATCGCGGCCTGCTCGAGTACGACGTGCGACGCGACCGACTCGACCTGCTCGACGAGATCCTCGCCGACCCCGACGCGCACACTTCCGTCGCCTTCGAGGACGACGAGGAGGTGCAGGCTGCGCTCCTCCGGAACGGCTTCACCGCGGACGGCGAGGCCAAGCTGACCCGTCACGGCTCGCTGCTGAACTTCCTGGCGCGTGACCTCCCCGACGCGCCTGAGCTCCCCGAATTGCCCGACGGCTTCCGCTACCGCACGGTCGAGCCGAACGACCTCGCCGAGCGCGTCGCGATCCACCGGAACGTCTGGGCTCCGTCTCGTGTCACGGAGACGAGCTTTGGGACCGTCCAGGCCTCGTGGCCGTACCGCGCCTCGCTCGACTGCGTCGTCGAGGCTCCCGGCGGCCGCTTCGCCGCCTACTGCCTCGTCTGGCCGGACGACGAGAACCGCGTCGGCGAGCTCGAGCCGGTCGGCGTGCGAGAGGAGTTCCGGCGCCGCGGCCTCGGCGCTGCGGTCTGCACGTTCGCGCTCCGCCGCTGGCACGAGGAGGGCGGCCGGCAGGCGATTGTCTACTGCGAGAACGACGCGGCGTGCGGGCTCTACGAGTCGATCGGCTTCCGCCGCCACACGGCGGTCGTCGGCTACTCGCGCTGATCCTTCTTGAAGAGGTTCTCGAACACGGATTCGAGCCGACCCTCGACCATTGCCTCGATGCGCTCCGCCATTCGGTCTCCCAGGTCCTCCTGGCTCGACTTCGGCTGCTCGGTCTTCAACGGCTTGCCGGCCAGCGACCGGCCGTCGATCGTCAGCTCGTAGATGTGCTCGTGCTGGACGTCCTTGAGGTGCTGCTGGCCGAGGTCGTGCACGGCGACGCCTTCCGGTAGCTGGTTGCCGATCAGCGCGCGCGTCGTCTCGGAGATGAGGATCTGGCCGCCGTGCCCCGCGGCCGAGATGCGCGCGGCGCGCACCACGTCGAGGCCGAGGTAGCCCTCCTCGCCGACGTGCGGCTCGCCCGTGTGCACGCCCATCCGCACGCGTACCTCGCGTCCGTCAGGCCACCCGTGGTCGCGCAGGGCGCGCTGCGCGTCGACCGCGGCGGCAACCGCGTCGCGCGCCCGCGGGAACGAGAAGAAGAACGCGTCGCCCTGGGTGTCGATCTCAGTCCCGCCCTGCGCGCCGAACGTCTCGCGGACGAGCCGGCGATGGTCGCCCGAGACCTGTCCGTATGCCTCGTCGCCGAGCTCCTGCAGCAGCTGCGTCGAGCCCTCGATGTCGGTGAAGACGAAGGTGACGGTGCCGCCGGGCAGAGTGCTCATCGACGCCTACGCTACCCCGATGAACCGGCTTGCGCAGGAGACGAGCCCCTACCTCCTCCAGCACGCCGACAACCCGGTCGAATGGCGGCCGTGGGGGGAAGAGGCGCTCTCGGAGGCCAGGGCGGACGGCAAGCCGCTGCTCGTCTCGATCGGCTACTCCGCCTGTCACTGGTGCCACGTGATGGAGCACGAGTCGTTCGCCGACGAGGCGACCGCGGCCGTCATGAACGAGCTGTTCGTCAACGTCAAGGTCGACCGCGAGGAGCGGCCGGACGTCGACGCCGTCTACATGGACGCCGTCGTCGCGCTGACCGGCCAGGGCGGCTGGCCGCTCACCGTCTTCCTCACGCCCGACGGCGAGCCGTTCTTCGGCGGCACGTACTTCCCGCCCGAGCCGCGGCACGGGCTGCCCTCGTTCCGGCAGGTGCTGCGCGCGGTCGCGGACGCCTACCGGGAGCGGCCGGAGGACGTCGCCGCGCAGGCCGAGCAGCTCGTGGGCGCGGTGCGGCGGTCGGCGGAGACCGAGCCGTCGAGCGAGCCGCTGACCGAGGCGCTGCTCGCCGAGGCCGAGCACGGCCTGCTCTCGCAGCTCGACCCGCGCTGGGGCGGCTTCGGCCACGCCCCGAAGTTCCCGCCCGCGTCGGTGCTCGAGTTCCTGCTGCGGCGGGGGGCGCTCGATCCGGTCCGGCTCACGCTCGACGGGATGGCGGCGGGCGGGATGTACGACCTCGTCGGCGGCGGCTTCCACCGCTACTCCGTCGACGCGCGGTGGCTCGTGCCGCACTTCGAGAAGATGCTCTACGACAACGCGCTGCTCGTCCCGCCGTACCTGCACGCGTGGCTGCTCACCGGCGAGGAGCGGTACCGGCTCGTCGCGGAGCAGACCCTCGACTACATGGTGCGCGAGCTGCGCCTCGAGAGCGGCGGCTTCGCCTCCTCGCAGGACGCGGACACCGACGGCGTCGAGGGGTTCACGTACACGTGGACTGCGGAGGAGGGAGCGCCGGCGGAGCTGCTGGAGCCGTTCGAGCACGGCCGCTCGATCCTGCGCGGGGAGCTGGACGACGACACGCGGGCGCGCCTGCTCGAGATCCGCGACCGCCGGCCGCAGCCGGGCCTCGACGACAAGGTCATCGCCGCCTGGAACGGGCTCGCCCTCGCGGCGCTCGCGGAGGGAGCACGCCGTCTCGAGCGCGCCGACCTCCTCGCCGCGGCCCGTGAGCTCGGCGAGCTCCTCTCGGCCGACCCGCTGTGGCGGACGCTGCGCGACGGCCGCGCGAAGCATCCCGCGTACCTCGAGGACTACGCCAACGTCGCGCACGGGCTCTACGAGCTGCACGTCGCGACAGGCGACCTGCGCTGGCTGCGGGAGGCGCGGCGGCTCGCGCTCGCTGCCGTCGAGCTCTTCGGCGACCCGGAGCGGGGCGGCTTCTTCCTCGCGCCGGCCGACGGGGAGGAGCTCGTCGCGCGCCAGAAGGCGTTCGACGACAACCCGACGCCCGCCGGGAGCTCGATGCTCGCTTACGTCCTCCTGCGGCTTGCGCGGATCTGGGGTGACGACGACCTCGAGCTGACCGCGGTCGGCGCGCTGCGGCTCGTCTGCGACCTCCTGCCGCGGGCACCGAGCGCGTTCGGCTGGGCGCTCTGCGCGCTCGACCTCCACCTCTCGCCGCCGCGCGAGCTCGCGATCGTCGGCGGCGTGGACTCGGACGTCGCGCGCGCCGCGCTGCGCGGCTTCGACCCGAACGCCGTCGTCGCCTTCGGCCCGGGCGACGACGTCCCGCTGCTCGAGGGCAAGACGCTCGTCGAGGGGAGGCCCGCGGTCTACGTCTGCGAGCGCTTCGCCTGCCGCGCCCCCGTCACCGATCCGGCCGAGCTCGCCTAGAGACGACGAGGGGGAGCCGAAGCTCCCCCTCGAAGATCACGCTCGGCAGCGGCTCAGTGCCCGCTGTTGAGGACCTTGCCGAACGTCTTCCAGTCGCCGGCGTTGCCGCCGGCCCACTTCTCGAAGATGAGCTGCTCCATCGGGAAGGTGCGCTTCTTGGACGTCTTGACAACCATCTTCGGATAGACGAACGGGTTGTTCGTCTGGTTCATGTTGCGGAGCGCATGCATCAGGCTCGCGCGGGTCGGGTTCTTGCCGGCGTGCGTGAGCGCCTTCCAGAACGTCCATCCGACGGCGAGCCCGTAGACGAGGTTGTTGTCGCCCGACGCGAACTGATTGTCGAGCGCAGGCGCGTACTTGTGGATGATCTTCTTCGCGAGCTTCATCCCCGGCAGGTTCGGCTGGGCCGTCTGGCTCTCGACGTAGGTGGTCGAGATGACCCCGTTGAGCGGCGCGCCGTACGAGTTTCCCGCGATCTGCATGAAGATGCGGTTCGCCGAGACGTTGCTGTTGATCGTCAGCGGATGCCAGTTCGGGACCTGCCCGACCGTGGCCAGCGCTGCGATCGCGGCGCTCGGGGTGGCGAAGATGACGAGGACGTCGGCGCCGTGCTGGGCGATCTGCCCGACGTGTGCGCCCACCACCGACCCCGAGTCGGTGACGCTGTACGACTCGGCGTCGACGATCTCGCCCGCGTGCGTGCCGAGCCCGTGCTTCAGCCCGGCGAGGTAGTTCTTGCCGAAGGCGTCGTTCTGGTACAGGACGCCGATCTTCGCGCCCGGCTTGTGCGCGAGGATGTACTTCGCGTAGAGCTTGGCCTCGCCCGGGTAGTCCGGCTGCCAGCCCATCGTCCACGGCTTCGCCGTGCCCTGGCAAACGTGGTGGACGCAGTTGCCCCAGTACGCGTCGCCGGTGGCGAGCAGCACCTGCGGCACCTTGTGCTGGTTGAGGTACTGCCACGTCGACAGGCCCGGCGCGGTACCGAGGCTCCCGACGATCGCGAAGACGTGATCCTGCTCGACGAGCTGCTTCACGTCCGGAACGGTCTGGGCCGGGTTGTACCCGTCGTCCATGGTGATGTCCTTGATCTTGCGGCCATGGACGCCGTGGTACTTCGCGTTGACGTAGGCGAAGAACGCCTGCTCGGCCGACGGGATCGTCTTGTACAGCGCCGCCGGTCCGGTGTACGGGAACGTGCCGCCGATCGTGATCTGCTTGCTCGTGACTCCCGGTGTGCTGCTCCGATGCGAGGCGGCAGCCGTGCCCGCTGCCGCGGCTGTGGCGAGAAGCCCGACCAGCAGTGCGGCGAGCTTCCTACGGTTAAAAGGCATGGATGCCCCTCCGATTTCGATTGTGTCTAGGTAGAGACGATTTCGGGGGGAGTTTGATGGAGATTGAACCGCGGTTCAAGCCCGGGAGGGGCGGCGGCGTATCCGCGCCAGCAACCCGGCGAACCCGTCGGGGAGCAGAAGCATGATCACGATGACTGCGGCACCGAACACGACGTCGCGGCCGTGCTCCGCGCCGATCAGCGGGACGCTCGTCGAGACCTGCGGCAGGAGCCCCACGAACGCAGCGCCGATGAGGATTCCCCAGAGCGAGCCGAGCCCGGCCACGGCCGCGCCGACGAGGATCTGCAGAGAGAGGAAGATGTCGAACTCGCTCGGCTGGGCGAACCCGTTCGCCGCGAGCACGAACAGCGAACCGGCCACTCCGGCATAGGCGGCTGAGATCCCGAAGGCGAGCGTCTTGTAGACGGGCAGCTCGACTCCGGACGCGACGGCGGCGATCTCGCTGTCGCGCACCGCGCGGAAGGCGCGCCCCACCCGGCCGCGCAGGATCAACCACGCGAGCACGAAGAGGATCGCCGAGCACGTCCAGGCGGCGGCGTAGACCCAGAGGTTGCTGGGGATCTCCGTCGGCGCGACGTTGACGCCGCCGCTGCCGCCGAGGAAGGTCGAGTACTGCAGCGGCAGATACGGGAGGGAGACCGCGAGGGCGAAGGTGACCAGCGCGAGGTAGACACCAGAGAGCCGGAGCGCCGGCAGGCCGACGAGCAGGCCGACGACGAAGCAGATCGCGAAGGCCAGCAGCATCGTCACCACGAGGTTCGTGCCGTGGTCGCGCGACATGATGGCCGTCGTGTAGCCGCCGATCATCATGAACGCGCCGTGCCCGATCGAGATCTGGCCGGTGTAGCCGGTGAGGATGTTGAGACCGAGCACCGCGATGAAGAAGACCCCGACCTGGGCCACGAGATAGATGTGGTAGTCGCTCAGGACGAACGGGAGGTACGCGAGCACCGCCGCGACGACGAGGAGCGGGCCGAGTGCGGGGATCTCCCTTCTCACACTCGCCGCACCTCCCGGCGCCCGAACAGCCCGGTGGGCTTCACCAGCAGGATCACGAGCAGGACGGCGAACGTGAACGGAAGCTCCATCTCGGAGCTGATCTGCGGCACGTACCCGATGATCAGGGTCGTCGCGACGCCGATCAGGACGCCGCCGACCAGTGCGCCCGCCGGGCTCTCGAGGCCGCCGAGGACCGCGGCGGCGAAGGCGTAGACGAGAATCGGCTGCATGAAGGTCGGCGAAAGGAAGATCTGGGTCGGCTCGGCCATCAGTCCGGCGACCGCGCCGAGCACGGCGGCGAGCCCCCAGCCGATCGCGAGCATCGCGTCGACGCGGACGCCGACGAGGGCTGCCGCCGCCGGCCGGAGCGCGGCTGCCCGCATCCCGAGGCCGAGCTTCGTGAAGCGGAACAGCGCCCACACGAGCACCGCCGAGGCGAAGACGACGACGACGATCCCGACGTAGAGATGCGGGATCGCGACGCCGCCGACCTCGTACGAGGCGGTGCCGAACGGCGACGGGAGCGACTTGAACTCGCCGCCCCAGATCCAGTTGACGACGCCGTCGATCAGGATGAAGAGACCGACGGTGACGATGACCGTCGCGATCACCGAGCGGTGCTGCACGGGCCGGATCAGGGTGACCTGGAGCACCGTCCCGAGCACGAAGGCGATGGCGAGCGTCGCGGCGAAGGCGACCCAGTACGAAAGGCCTCTGTGCACGAGCTCGTACGCGATGTAGGTCGTCAGCATCGCGAGCTCGCCCTGCGCGAAGTTGATGACGTGCGTCGCGCGGTAGACGAGGACGAGCGCGAGGGCGAGGCTGCCGTAGACCGAGCCGAGCGCGACTCCCTGGACGGTCAGCTGGGCGAAGTTCGTGCTCTGGAGGCAGCCGACGACCAGGAAGATCGCGGCGCCGAGGAGGAGCGCCACGACGGTCACGGTGCTCAGTTCGAGCCGGCTGCTGCGGAGCCCGTCGAGCCGAGAGGTCACGGCGGTGTCCATCAGTAGCCGAGGTAGCTGCGCCGGACGGCGTCGTCGGAGCGGAGCTCGTCGCTCGTGCCGGCGAGCACGACGCGGCCGGCCTCGAGCACGTAGCCGGCGTCGGCTGCCTGCAGCGCGAGGTGCGCGTTCTGCTCGACGACGAGGACGGTGAGCCCTTCCTTCTCGTTCAGCTCGCGGACGATCCGGAACAGCTCCGCGACGAGCACCGGCGCGAGCCCGAGCGACGGCTCGTCGAGGAGCAGGAGCCTGGGCCGGAGCACGAACGCACGCGCGAGCGCGAGCATCTGCTGCTCGCCGCCGCTCAGCGTCCCGGCCTGCTGCCGGCGCCGCTCCGAGAGCCAGGGGAAGTACGAGAAGACGCGCTCGAGCTCGGGCTTGAACGAGCCGCGGCGCGTGTAGGCGCCGAGCTTGAGGTTCTCCCAGACGGTCAGCTCCGAGAACGTGCCGCGCCCCTCGGGGACGTGGGCGACGCCGAGGCGGGCGACGCCGTCCGGGCCGACCCGCTTGAGCGCGCGTCCGGCGAAGCGGATCGTGCCCGAGCGCCGCACCGTGCCAGAGACCGCGCGGAGCGTCGTCGTCTTGCCCGCTCCGTTCGGGCCGAGGACCGCGACGACCGAGCCCTCGTCGACCGCGAGCGAGATCCCGTGCAGCACGTGGACGGGGCCGTAGCGCGCCTCGACGTCCTCGAGCTCGAGCAGGGCGGTCATGCCGCGAGCTCTCCTCCGAGGTACGCCTGGATCACGGCGGGGTCGCGCTGCACGTCGGCGGGCTCGCCGGCGGCGATCGTGCGCCCGAAGTCGAGGACGTGTACGTATTCGCAGACCTCCATCACGAGCCGCATGTGGTGCTCGACGAGCAGGATCGTCAGCTCGCGCTCGTCGCGCAGCCTGCGGATGAGGCCGACGAACTCGTCCACCTCCTCGTGGTTGAGGCCGCCGGCGGGCTCGTCGAGGAGCAGCAGCCGCGGGCGGCTCGCGAGGGCACGCGCGAGCTCGACGCGCTTCAGCGTCCCGTAGGGGAGCCCGGAGGCGGGGCGCTCCGCGTGCTCGGCGATGCCGACGTCGGTCAGGGTCTCGAGCGCGTGGCGGCGCTGCTCCCGCTCGCGCTGCAGGCGGGTGGCCGGGTGCGCGCCGACGAGGACGTTCTCGAGCACGGTCATCCGCGGGAACAGCTCGAGGTTCTGGAACGTGCGGGCGATCCCGAGCTTGATGACGCGGCTCGGCCGCACGCGCCTCAGCGAGCGTCCGTCGAAGACGATGTCGCCCGAGTCGAGGCGGTACAGGCGCGTGATCGCGTTGAAGGCCGTCGTCTTGCCGGCGCCGTTGGGGCCGATCAGCCCGACGATTGAGTGGTCTTCAACCTCGAGGGAAACATCATCGAGCGCGACGATCCCACCGAAGCGGAGCCGGGCGTGCTCGAGCGCGAGAAGCGCCACTCAGTCGGCCGCCTGGAGCGAGCGGCCGCCGGCCGACTGCATCCCGGCGAGCATCCCCGGCGGCGAGGCACCGTCCGGGAAGCGCGCGAGCAGCTCGGTGAGGAGAGCGTCCGGCTCCCAGCCGTCCGGCGCGGCGAAGAGCTCGTCCGCGCTCCAGCCGCGCAACGCGTTGACCGCGCCGCCCCAGACGTGGAAGACCTGGCCGGTGATCGCCTGCGCCTCGTCGGCGCACAGCGCGACGACGACCGTCGAGACGTTGGCGGGGTCGAGCGGGTCGAAGCCCTCGGGCGGCGCGTCCATCTGGAACGTCTCCTCGGTCATCCGCGTGCGCGCGTTCGGCGCGAGGCAGTTGACCGTGACGCCGTAGCGCTGCAGCTCCTGCGCGACGATGATCGTGAAGCCCGCGATGCCCGCCTTCGCGGCGCCGTAGTTCGCCTGGCCGACGTTGCCGAAGACGCCCGACGGGCTCGCCGTGTTGACGACGCGGCCATGCACCTCCTCGCCGGCCTTCGAGTGCTCGCGCCAGTACGCCGCCGCGTGCCGAGTGGGAGCGAAGTGGCCCTTGAGGTGGACGGAGATGACGGCATCCCACTCGTCCTCGGTCATGTTCACGAGCATCCGGTCGCGGAGGATCCCGGCGTTGTTGACGAGGATGTCGAGGCGGCCGAACTCGTCGACGGCCTGCTGCACGAGCCGTTCCGCGCCGGCGAAGTCGGCGACGTTCTCGCCGTTGGTGGACGCCTCGCCGCCGGCCGCGCGGATCTCCTCGACGACCTGCTCCGCCGGGCCGACGTCGGAGCCCTCGCCCGCGATGCCCGCGCCGAGGTCGTTGACGACGACCTTGGCTCCGGCGCCGGCGAGCGCGAGCGCGTGCGAGCGACCGATGCCGCGCCCGGCGCCGGTGACGATCGCGACCTTGCCGCTCAGATCCGGCATGGCGGGAGCTTATTCGTCGGCGCCATAGCGCTCCAGGTAGTTCGGACTCGTTATCAGCAGCCGGGCGGCAACGTCCGCCTTCACGCGCGCGAGCGTTCCCTCCGGGACGTCGTCGTCACGGATCCGCACGGCGAGCTCACGCTGCGCGGCGTCGTCCTCGGACGGCAGCTTCGCCAGCTCGCGCCGGACGATGCCGAGCGCGTTCAGCGCGACGAGCGTGCGGAAGCGCAGCCGGTGGTCGTCGAGCGTGGGGAGGATCTCGTTCGCGAGGAACTCCTCGATTGCCTCGGCCAGCTCGTCGGGGGTCGGACGGTCGCTCACGTGACGCCTTGCCCCTCGAGCAGGTGGCAGATCTCGTATTCGACCTCGGCGCCGAGCCGGCCGAGGATCGCGAGCTCGACGCTCCGGTCCTGTCCTGTCAGGTGGCGCTGCGCCTGGGTGAGGCAGCCGATCGCCCAGCCGACGTTGCCGGCGAGCTCCCAGTAGTCGAGCTCTTCGGGCCGCACGTCGTAGCCGGTCAGCTCGTTGTAGCGCTCGAGGTACGGCTCGGCGTCGCCGATTCCGCCGAGGCGGAGCTCGTCCGCGCCGAAGCGCCACGCGCGTACGAGCGAGAAGGAGAGGTCGCGCGCGGGGTCGTCGATGTGCGCGAACTCCCAGTCGAGGACGCCGACGAGCCCGCTCTCGTCGACGACGAGGTTGCCGATGCGGAAGTCGCCGTGGACGACGACCGGCTCGCGCGGCGGCGGCCGCTGCTCGCGCAGCCACCAGAGGCCGAGCTCGATCGCCGGGTGCGGCTCGCGGACCTCGTCGAGCTCGTCCACCAGCCGGTCGACCGTCGCCGGCCCGAGGAACGGGAGCCGTTCCGGCGGGAGGGCGTGGATCTTCGCGAGCTCCTCCGCCATCTGCAGCGGCAGCTGCTCGGGCACCGGGGCGCGGACGATGCGGCGTCCGATGGTCTCGCCCTCCAGCCGCTCCATCACGAACGCCTCGCGCCCGTCGAGGTCCTCGATGTACGCGACCGGGCGCGGCACCTTCACCTCGTGCTCGTACGCGGCCTGCAAGACCTCGAACTCGTGGCGCAGCGAGAGCGTGTGCCGGTGGATCACGCCGCCGCCCGCGCGCCGCACGAGCAGCCGCTCGTCGCCGGCGTCGACCGCCCACGCCTCCTTCGACGCGCCGCCGGGCAGCAGCACCGGATCGGAGATCGGGCCGAGCACCGCCTCGAGTGCTTCCCGCATGTCTGCGATCATCGCCGCTATGACCGACCGGCGCGAGCGCGTGCGCGCGTTCATGGAGGAGCACGTCTATCCGAACGAGGCGGCGTTGACCCGCGAGGACGACGCGGCCGACGCGCTCGTCGGCGAGCTGCAGCAGAAGGCGAAGGACGCGGGCCTGTGGGCGCCGCACCTGCCGCCGGAGGCCGGCGGCTCGGGCAGCGGCTTCCTCGAGTACGCCGACCTCAACGAGGAGATCGGCCGCAGCTTCATCGCGCAGCTGATCTTCGGCTGCCAGGCCCCGGATGCCGGCAACGCGGAGATCCTCCACCTCTACGGCACCGGCGAACAGAAGGCGAAGTTCCTGCGGCCGCTCGTCGCCGGCGAGGTGCGCTCCTTCTTCGGCATGACCGAGCCGGAGGTGGCGGGCTCCGACCCGACCCTGCTGCGCGGGCGGGCCGAGCGGGACGGCGACGAGTGGGTGATCGACGCGCACAAGTGGTTCTCGTCGGGAGCCGACGGCGCGGCGTTCGGCGTCGTGATGGTCGTGACCGAGCCCGAGGCCGAGCCGCACCGGCGCGCCTCGATGATCCTCGTCCCGACCGACACGCCCGGCTACCAGCTCGTGCGGCGCATCCCGGTGATGGGGCACGAGGGCCGAGGCTGGGGGACGCACTGCGAGACGCGCTTCACCGGCGTACGCGTGCCGCTCGCGAACACGCTCGGCGAGCCGGGCGACGGCTTCCGGATCGCGCAGAAGCGGCTCGGCCCGGGCCGGATCCACCACGTTATGCGCTGGCTCGGGCAGATGGAGCGCGCCTTCGAGCTCATGTGCGCGCGGGCGCTGGAGCGCGACGCGTTCGGCGGGCCGCTGGCGGACAAGCAGACCGTGCAGAACTGGATCGCGGAGTCGGCCGCCGACATCCAGGCCTGCCGGTTGATGACGATCGCTGCCGCGCACCGTCTCGACGAGGGGGACGAGGCGCGCGTCGAGATCTCGCTGATCAAGTTCCTCGCGGCGCGGGTGCTCGGCGAGGTGATCGACCGGGCGGTGCAGGTGCACGGCGGCCTCGGCCTCACCGACGACACGCCGCTCGCGCTCATGTGGCGGATGGCCCGCGGCGGGCGGATCTACGACGGGCCTGACGAGGTGCACAAGGCCGTCGTCGCGCGCCGCATCCTGCGCTCGTTCGCGGAGGGCGAGGGCTGGCGCTTCACGTGACGCTCGAGGGTCGGCGCGTCCGGCTCGAGCCGCTCGAGCTGCGGCACGAGGAGGCGCTCTGGGCTCTGGCTCAGGATCCGCGCATGTGGTGCTGGATGCGCTTCAACGGCTACGAGCCGGACGAGTTCCGTCGCTGGTGGGACTCGGTGGACCTGGGATTCGCGCACTACTTCGACGGTGAGCTCGTCGGGCATACGAGCTTCCTCAACGACCGGCCCGAGGACCGCGTGGTCGAGATCGGGAACACGTGGCTCGACCCGCGGGCGTGGGGGACGGACGCGAACACCGAGGCGAAGTACCTCCTGCTGCGGCACGCGTTCGAGGACGAGGACTACCTCCGGGTCGAGTTCAAGACGGACGCGAAGAACGAGCGCTCGCGGCCGGCGCTCGAGAAGGTCGGCGCGACGTTCGAGGGCGTCGCCCGCAAGCATCAGCTCGTCCGAGGCGGCGAGCGGCGCGACTCGGCGTGGTACGCGGTGATCGACGACGACTGGCCCGAGGCGAAGGCGAGCCTCGAGCGGCGGCTCGGGTTCAGGTCTCCGCCGGGGCCCGACTGAGCTCGGCGGCGAGGCGGTCGACCGTGTCCTGCATGCCCCCGCGGAACATCGGCCACCAGTGGGGCACGCCGTCGTCCGGGAGGTCGGCGGGAAGCTCGACGTGGAGCGTCATCCTGGTGCCCGAGTCCGTCTGCTTCAGGCGCAGCGTCACCTGCGGTGCCCGGTCGAGGTCTGCGAGGTCGAGCTGCGGCCAGCCGTCGGTGGCGCCCCAGGCGAGCACGAGCCGCTCGTTCGGGACGATCTCGCGGTAGACGCCTCCGGTGAAGTACGACGTCTCCTCGTCGATCACCATCATCTGCCGCCACGCGCCGCCGACGCGGAGGTCGAGCTCGATCGGCTCGTCCGGGACCGGCTGTTCCGGGTTGTAGAACCAGCCGAGCCGGGCGGGATCGGTCCAGGCGCCGAACACGGTCTCCGGCGGCGCGTCGAGTAGCCAGGTCAGCGTGAAGCTTCGGGGCGTGTGGTCGGCGGGCGTCATTGTTCCTCCTGTCCTTGTTCCTGTGCGAGTTGCTCTGCGAGGCGCGCGACGCGCGACTCGAAGAAGGAGCGGTAGAAGGCCATCCAGGCATCTGCCTCGGCGAGCGGTGCCGGGTCGAGCCGGCACGGGCGCCACTGAGCAGACCTTCCCTTGATCACGAGGCCGGCCCGCTCGAGCACTTTCAAGTGGCGCGAGATCGACGGCAGGCTCATCGCGTGTGGCTTGGCGAGCTCGCCGACAGTCGCCTCGCCCTCAGCGAGCCTGGCGAGGATCGCGCGACGCGTCGGGTCGGCGAGGGCAGCGAAGGTGGCGCTGAGCGGATCGGTGGTGGCCGCTTCCATTTAGCCGATATGTTAATTAGCCGATCGGCTAAATGTCAAGCGCGTGGCGCATGGTTGAGCGGCGGCCCGCCCGCTCGGGACATGTCGGGTGTCTGACACCGGACAGGTCCGCGCGGGTCAGGTCGAGCCGCGGACGATCTGGGTGCAGCGGGCGCTCGCTACGAGCTCGCCGTCTTGGAAGAGCTCGGCGGCGCAGAAGACCACGCGCCGGTTTCGCTGCACGACCCAGCCCTCCGCCCGCAGCGTCCCGGGCCTTGCCGAGCGGTGGAACTCGGTGCGCAGGTCGGCGGTGAGGAAGTCCTCGTCCTCCGTCATCAGCGTCCAGCAGGCGCCGCCCATCGCCGTGTCGAGGAGCGCGGCGACCATGCCGCCGTGGACGATCGGGCCGCTCGGCGCATGGAAGCTGTACTCGGGCGTCGCGTCCCACTCGATCACCGCCCGCCCGTCGGCCTGCTCGATGCCGCGGTAGCCGAGCGTGTTCCAGACGTGCGGGTCCGGGGGCGGGAACTCGCCCCACGGTTTGCGTGCACGCGGGCTCATCGCGGCCCCGGGACTCCCGGGAAGCGGAACGGCTCGACGCGGTTCGGCTGCACGACCCACGCGCGGCCGGTCTCCTCGTCCTGGAGCACCCGCAGCGCTGCCTCGGCAACGAACGACGGCTCCATGAGCGGTGCCATCGGGTTGTCTCGCAGCTCGTCCCGGACGATCGGCGTGTCGGTGAATCCCGGACAGAGGGCGTTGATCCGGATCCCGCGCTCCGCGAGCCCCGGCGCGGCCGCGCGTACCCAGCCGACGACGGCGTGCTTCGTCGCGGTGTACGCGGGGTCGAACGGCATCGCCGTGAGGCCGGCGAGCGAGGCGGTCGCGACGATCGAGCCGCCGCCAGGCATGAGCCTCCGCGCCAGCTCGCGCGTCCCGAAGACGACGCCGTCGAGGTTGGCGCCGACGATCCGCCGGTACTCGCCCTCGGGCAGCTCCGCCGCGTCCGGGTAGCCGATCCCGATTCCGGCGTTGAGGAAGGCTGCGTCGAACTCTCCCGTCACGTGATCCCACGAGTCCGGATCGGACACGTCGAACTCCGGCAGGTCGAGCACGAGCGGGTCTTCGAGCAGCGCGCAGATCGCGCTCCCGATCCCGCCGCGGCCGCCGGTCACGAGCGCTCTCACGGAGTGAGCACGACCTTGCCGACGCTGCGGCGCGACTCGACCAACGCGTGCGCGTCCTCGACCTCCGCGAGCGGGAACTCCGCACCGATGTACGGCCGGATCCGGCGTCCGCTCCACAGCTCGAGCAGCTCGCGCGTCGCGGCCGCGATCACGTCCGGCGCGTGGCGTAGCAGGCGGCCGATGTAGACGCCCTGCACGCCGACGTTCCGGCCGACGAGGTGCGCCGGCTGCAACTCGGGCCAGAGCCCGCCCGCGTAGCCGATCGCCACCAGCTGGCCGAGCGGACGAAGTCGCGCGACTGCGGCCTCGAACAGCTCGCCGCCGACGGGATCGACGCACGACGTCGACCCGCAGGTCGTCCGGCAGTTCGTCGTAGACGTATGCCTCAGCGGCGCCGAGCTCGCGGCAGACGTCGAGCTTCTCGGGCGAGCCGACCGCAGCGATCACGGTCGCGTTGAGCGCGCGCGCAACCTGGATCGCCGCGGTGCCGACGCCGCCGGCCGCCGCGTGCACGAGCACTGTCCGCTCCTCCTCGAAGCGCACCTGCCGCGTCAGCGGGACGTACGCGGTGAGGAACGTGAGCAGGAAGCCGGCGCCCTCGACGAACGTTGCGCCGTCCGGCAACGGCACGAGCGAGGCGCGCGGCACGGCGACGAGGTCGGCGTACGCGCGCGCGGGAACGATGGCCATCACGCGCGTCCCGTCCTCGAGCTCGCCCGCGAGCTCCACGCCCAGCACCGCCGGGAACTCCGGCATCTGCGGATAGCGGCCGCGCCGGATCAGGACGTCGAGGAAGTTGATCCCGGCCGCCCGCACGCGCACGAGCGCCTCGCCGTCGTCGGGAACCGGGTCGGCGACCTCGCGCAGCTCGAACGGCGCGTCGACCGCCGAGAGGACGGCGGCCTTCAACTGGTCTGAGCAGGCTCGGAGGCGAACTGCTCGCGCAGCGCCGTCTTGCGGAACTTGCCGACACTCGTCTTCGGGATCTCGGCCACGAACTCCACGCGCTCGGGGATCCACCACTTCGCGAACCTGGGCGCGAGGAACTCCCGCAGCTCGTCGGCCGACGCGGCTGCGCCCTCGCGCATGACGACCGCCGCGAGCGGCCGCTCGCCCCACTTGTCGTCGGGCACGGCGATCACCGCCGCCTCGGCCACCGCGGGATGCGCCATGAGCGCGTTCTCGAGCTCGACGGACGAGATCCACTCGCCGCCCGACTTGATCACGTCCTTCGAGCGGTCCTTGATCTGGATGAAGCCGCGCGGATGGATCGAGACGATGTCGCCGGTGCGGAACCAGCCGTCCTCGGTCCAGCGGTCGCCGGTCTCGGGCGCGTCGTAGTACTGCGACGCGACCCACGGGCCGCGCACCTCGAGCTCTCCCATCGCCTCGCCGTCCCAGGGAACGTCCTCGTCGCCGGCGCGAACGCGGATCTCGACGAACGGGAGCGGGATGCCCACCATCGCCTGGTAGTCCCAGCGCGTCTCGGCGTCCGCCTCGGCGAGGTCGTACGGGAGCGCGACCGTCGAGGCGACCGGCGACGTCTCGGTCATGCCCCAGCCCTGGCAGATCTTCAGGCCGTGCCGCCCCTCGAAGGCGGCGATCATCGCGCGCGGCACCGCCGCGCCGCCGACGAGCATCGCCTTCATGGCGGAGAGGTCCCAGCGGCCGGGCTCGGCGTCCAGCCGCGCGAGGATCCCCATCCAGATCGTCGGTACGCCGGCGGCCCACGTGACGTGCTCGTGCTCCATGTTCTCGAGCAGCGCTTCGGGGTCGAGGTGCGGGCCGGGGTAGACGAGCTTCGCGCCCTGCATCGTCGCGAGGTACGGGTAGCCCCACGCGTTCGCGTGGAACATCGGCACCACCGGCATCACGGCGTCGTCGATGCCGAAGCCCAGGCCGAGCGGGTTGTTCGCCCCGACGCCCAGCGCGTGCAGGACCGAGGAGCGGTGCGAGTAGACGACGCCGCGTGGCCGGCCGGTCGTCCCGCTCGTGTAACACATCGCGGCGGCCTCGTTCTCGTCGAGCCCGGGATCCGTCCACTCGTCGGGATCGGCCGTTGCGAGCAGCTCCTCGTACGAGTCCTCGACGACGAAGACGTGCTCGATCGGCGTTCCCTCGCGGAACTGGTCGAGCAGCGGCAGGAGCGCGCGGTCGACGATCACCGCGCGGTCGCCGGCGTGGCTCGCGATGTAGTTGAGGTCGCTCGGGTGGAGGCGGAGGTTGAGCGTGTGCAGGACGAAGCCTCCGCACGGGACGCCGAAGTACGCCTCGTGGTGCTGGTAGTGGTTCCAGCAGAGGGTCGCGACGCGGTCGCCGCGCTCGAGGCCGGCCTGCTGCAGCGCGACTGCGAGCTGCCGCGCGCGGCGGAGCGTGTCGCGGTGGTTCGTGCGGTGGAAGCTCTTGTCGGGGAGGCGCGTGACGATCTCGCCGTCGCCGAAGAACGACTCCGCCCGGCGCATCAGGTGCGTCAGCGTCAGCGGGAAGTCCATCATCAGGCCGTCCATCCGGCTCATTCTCCTATGTGGGAGGGCTCGGGGGAACGGTGCTCGTCGCAGGGGTGCGCTGGGCGTCGCGAGGCAAGGACGCAAGGAGTGTTCGTAGCCGGAGGCTACGGGCGCGACCGAGGACGAAGCAGCCGGTGAAGCCGGCCGACGAGCGAAGCGAGGAGTCGTGGCGCTCAGCGCGGCCCTGCGGCTCAGTCACTGTTTCGCCGAGCTCTCCCCAAGCAGGGCGTCCGCGACTTCCAGCCGCAACTCGGCCGGGCGCGCGCCGAAGCCCTCGAGCCAGAGAGCGCGCTTGTAGAAGCGATGCAGCGGGTGCTCCCACGTGAAGCCGATCCCGCCGTGCACCTGGATCGAGCGTTCGCACGCGGCGACCGCCGCCTCGGTCGCGAACGCCTTCGCAGCCGCGGCGGCGAGCGGCGCGCGCTCGTCGTCCTCGGCGACGCACCACGCGGCCCAGTAGACGAGAGAGCGCGCGAGCTCGACGTCGGTGTACGTCTGCGCAAGCGGGTGGGAGACGGCCTGGTAGGTGCCGATCGGCTTGCCGAACTGCTCGCGCGTCTTCGCGAGCTCGACGCCGAGGTCGAGCGCGCGCTGCGCAATGCCGAGCGCCTCGGCGGCGGCGGCCGCGCGGAAGCGGGGCGTTTCCTCGACGTGTTGGAGCGGGCGGGTCGGATCGACAGTGGCGACCTCGCCGTCGCCCGGCACCGACGCGACGTGCCCCAGGTAGAAGCCGGCGTAGCAGACGTAGCCCATCTCCTCGAGCAGGAGCGCCTCCTCGACGAAGCCGAGGCCGGCCTCCGCCACGTCGAGCCAGCCGAGCTCCTCGAGCTCCGCCCAGCGGTCGTCCTGGTTCTCCCAGTCGCGGTCGAGCGGGAAGCGGTCGGCGAGCCACGCGCGCGCCGCCTGCTTGAGCTCGAGCTGGTCCTCGGAGAGCGCGAAGTCCATCAGCGCGACCTCGGGAGGCCGAGCACGCGCTCGGCGATGATGTTGCGCAAGACCTCGGAAGTCCCCGCCTCGATCGTGTTGCCGCGGCTGCGGAGCTGCTGATGGTTCCACCAGCCGTCGTCGAGGATCCCGTCCGGCCCGCGCAGGTCGCGCGCGAGCTTCGTCAGTCGCTGGTTCGACTCCGACCAGCGCAGCTTCACGGCCGAGCCCTCCGGGCCCGGGATTCCGGTGCGCTCGTAGGCCCCGAGCGCGCGGTAGTTCGTGAAGCGGAGCGCTTGGAGCTCGATCCACTCGCGTCCGAGCGCCTCGCGGACGTGCGGCGCAGGATCCCGCTCGCGCGCCTCTTCGAAGAGCCGCCCGAACAACGTGTCGAGCGCGGCGGTCAGCGCGAAGCCGAGCGTCGCGCGCTCGTGCAGGAGCGTCGTCATCGCCACCTGCCAGCCGTCG
Source organism: uncultured Actinomycetes bacterium (assembly GCA_963770815.1). GTDB lineage: Bacteria > Actinomycetota > Thermoleophilia > Gaiellales > Gaiellaceae > Palsa-739. Next base: position 111,152 of record CAVYQV010000012.1, on the reverse strand, counting down.
CCCTCGTCCCCGAGCCGGTTCTCGACCGGGACTTCGACGTCGCTGAAGAAGATCTCGTTGAACTCCGCCTCGCCGGTGATCTGGCGCAGCGGGCGAACTTCGACCCCGGGCGCGTGCATGTCGACCAGGAGGTAGGTGAGGTTCTTGTAGCGGGGCGCGTCGGGGTCGCTCTGCGTGACGAGGATGCAGAAATCGGCGATGTGCGCGAACGACGACCACACCTTCTGGCCGTTGACAACGTAGACGTCGCCGCTCCGCTCGGCGCGCGTGCGCGCGGCGGCGAGGTCGGAGCCCGCGTCCGGCTCCGAGAACCCCTGGCACCAGATCTCGTCGGCCGAGAGGATCGGCTGGAGGTAACGCGCCTTCTGCTCCTCCGTCCCGTGCGCGGCGATCGTCGGCCCCGCCATGCCGAGGCCGATCACGCCGATGTGGGCGGGAGCCTGGGCCGCAGCGAGCTCCTCGTAGAGCATCGCCTGGAAGCTCGGCGGCGCGCCCTGGCCGCCGTACTCCTTTGGCCAGGTCAGCCCGGCGTAGCCGCCTTCGTACAGCTTGCGGCTCCACTCGCGCATGAACGGGTCGTCGAACCGCTGCGCTCCGCCGCGGCCGCCGCGCTTGTCCTCCGGGAGGTTCTCGGCGATCCAGGCGCGCAGGTCGGCGCGGAACTGGGCTTCCTCCGGCGTGTCGCGCAGGTCCATCGCGAGAGGCTAACCCGTCGCGGGCGCCGGAACCAGCTCACTCTGCCGCGTGTGGGGCGGCTCCGTGACGACGCGCCGCCGCTGCATGGGTAGCAGCGTGACGGATCCGATGATCAGGGCGACGCCGAGCCACTGCGACCAGCGGAGCTGCTGGTCGTAGGCGTAGATGCCGGCGATGATCGCCACCGCCGGATACGTCAGCTCGGCAACCGACGCGACCATCGCCGGAGTCCGCTGTAGCCCGTAGTAGTAGAGCCCGAGCGCGAGCAGCCCCGTGACCAGCGCGAGGTAGAGGATCAAGACGGTGTCGTGGCCGTTCGAGTAGGCGGGCGCGTGCATGACGAGCAGCGCGAACGCGCTCGCGAGCAGCCCGAAGAAGAAGCGGAGCGACAGGACGTGCTGAAACTCGAGCTCACGGGAGAGGTAGCGGCCGAGCACCGTTCCGAGGCCCCACAGCACCGCCGCGCCGGTGGCCTCCGCGACCACGACGATGCCTTGCGCCGAGGGGTGGAGCGGATGCTGCTGGTTGACCAGCCAGAAGCCGACGAGAGCTGGGAGGAAGAACCACCAGAAGCCCGGCCGCGGCCGCTCGCCGAGCAGGAGCGCTGCAGCGCCGATCGCGATGAACGGCTGGATCTTCTGGATCACGACCGGAGTGAGGTAGTCGGAGTGGCCGATCAGCGCGTCGGTGAAGAGGATCGTCGCGACGGCCGAAGCGCCCGCGCCGACGACGACGGCGGCTGCGATGTAGCGCGGCCCCGCGCGCACGACGGCGCGCAGCGCGGGGACGAGGAACGGCAGCGTGCAGAGCACGAGGATCACGTGCTCGCCGAAGACGATCGTCGTGGCGGACGTCGTCGTGCTCATCGTCTTGCGGATGATCGGGTCCGTGCCCCAGAGCGCCGCGGCGACCGCGATCAGGACGACTCCGGGGATCGCGGTGAGTCGGCGCATCCATCCCCGAGCGTATCCCTCCGCGCTGCCTTGACGTCACGCCGCGGCGGCGGGCTGTTGCCGCGATGGCGGACACCACTCCGGCGATCCGCTACGCCCGGAGCGGAGACGTGCACGTGGCCTACCAGGTCGTCGGCGACGGGCCGGTCGACATCGTCTTCGTGGAGGGCTCGTTCACGAATCGGCACGTCCAGTGGGAGGCGCCCCTGCGGAGAGCCCCATCCCGCGCTTGTCGAACAGGACCATGCGGATGGCGCACGACATCGACGTGCGAGACGTCGCGCGGGCGATTCGGGTGCCGACCTTGATCCTGCATTCCGCGGGCGACCAGATCTGTCACGTCGAGAACGCCCGCTTCCTCGCTCGCACGATCCCGGACGCCCGCTACGTCGAGTTGCCCGGTGCCGACCATGTGATGTTTGGCGAGCTCGCGGACGCCGCACTCGCCGAGATCCGAGAGTTCCTCACCGGCGTGCGCGAGGCGCCCGATCCCGACCGGGTTCTCGCGACCGTGCTCTTCACCGACCTCGTCGGCTCGACCCAGCGCGCAGGCGAGCTGGGCGACCGCCGCTGGCGCGAGCTGCTCGAGGCCCACCATGCGGCTGTCCGCCGCGAGCTCGAGCGCTTCGGCGGCCGCGAGATCGACACGGCGGGGGACGGCTTCCTCGCTGCCTTCGACGGTCCGGCGCGGGCCATCCGCTGCGCGCGTGCCGTGGTCGACGCGGTCTCCGCACTCGGGCTCGAGCTGCGTGCGGGCGTCCACACCGGCGAGTGCGAGGTGATCGGCGACAAGCTCGCCGGCGTCGCGGTTCACGTCGGCGCCCGCGTCGCCGCGTGCGCAGGCCCGGGAGAGGTGCTGGTCTCGAGCACCGTCCACGATCTGATCGCGGGATCGGGAATCGAGCTCGCCGACCGTGGTCTCCATGTCCTCAAGGGAGTGGAGGAAGAGCGGCGTCTTTACGCCGTCGTGTGAGCTCAGGCTTCGAAGCGCAGCAGGTCGTCCACGGTCTCGCGGCGGCGGATGAGGCGTGCCTCGCCGTCCGCGACGAGCACGACCGCCGGCCGTGGGACGCCGTTGTACGTCGAGCCGAGGGCGAGCGTGTAGGCGCCCGTCGCCGGCACCGCGAGCACGTCGCCCGGCCGCGGCGCCGGCAGCTCCGCGGCCTCGATCAGGACGTCGCCCGACTCGCAGTGCTTGCCGGCGACCCGGTAGACGCCGCTCGGCAGCTCGTCGGCGCGGTTCGCGAGCAGCGCCTCGTAGCGGGCACCGTAGAGCTGCGGCCGCGGGTTGTCGGACATGCCGCCGTCGATTGCGGCGTACGTGATCCCGCCCGACTCCTTGACCGAGCCGACGCGGTAGAGCGTGACTCCGGCGCGGCCGACGAGCGAGCGCCCGGGCTCGAGGATCAGCGAGACGCCTTCCGGAATTCGCTCGAGGAGCGGGCGGACGAACGCCGCCACTGTCGGCAGCTCCTCGTCGCGGTTGTGGCGGACGCCGAGCCCGCCGCCGAGATCGAGCACGCGCGGCCGCCAGCGCAGCCGCTCGAGGAACGCGAGCACCCGCTCGAGCGCGAGCACGCTCTCGTCCGGCCGCCCGAGCTGCGAGCCGACATGGACGTGCACGCCCTCGACCTCCAGCCCGAGCGCGCCGGCCCGCTCGACCTCGCGCTCGGCGGCATCGGGTGACAGGCCGAACTTCGACTCCGCATGCGCGGTCTGGATCGAGCGGTGCGTGACGGCCTCGACCCCCGGCGTCAGGCGCACGAGCACCCGCTGCACGCCGGCGGCGGCCGCGGCCTCCGCCTCGCCGGCCGCGTCGAGGACGACGAGCGCGCCGGCCTCCGCCGCCGCTCGCAGCTCCTCCTCAGACTTGTTGTTTCCGTGGAAGACGAGCCGTTCGCCCGGGATCCCCGCCGCCCGGGCGAACGCGAGCTCGCCGAGCGTGGAGACGTCGGCGCCGGCTCCCTCCGCCGCGAGCAGCCGCAGCAGCGCCACGTTCGCGAACGCCTTCGTGCCGTAGACGACGAGCGCTCCCGGCGCGGCCTCGCGGTACGCGCGCACCTGGCTCCGGATCGTGCGCTCGCAGTAGACGAGCAGCGGCGTCCCGTGCGCCTCCGCGAGCTGTGCCGCGGGCACGCCGCCCAGCGCGAGCTCGCCGTCCTCGACCTGCGCGGTTTCCGGAAATAGCTCGAGCACGTTGCTAGTATCGGGATCCCAATGCAGGAGCTGCTTCTTACCTAGTTCAGGGAGACACGCGCGGCCACGCCGCGCCGGCCTCCCCTCGGCCTCTCCTCGGAGAGGCTTTTTCATTTCAGAGGACGTTTTCGCGATGACACCGAGATACGAGCCCCACGAGATCGAGCCGAAGTGGCAGCGCGTCTGGGAGGACGCGCGGGCGTTCAACGTCCCCAACCCCGAGCCCGGCCAGCCCAGGGCCGAGAACCACTGGTACCAGCTCGAGATGCTGCCGTACCCGTCGGGTCCGAGCCTCCACATGGGACACGTCCTCAACTACACGATGGGCGACGTCCAGACCCACGTGCGCCGCCGTAGCGGCTGGCACGTCGTGCGGCCGATGGGCTGGGATGCGTTCGGGCTGCCGGCCGAGAACGCCGCCATCCGCGAGGGGCGCCATCCGCGCGAGACGATCGAGCGCAACATCGGAACGATGCGCGCCCAGATGAAGCGCCTCGGCTGGGCGATCGACTGGGAGCGCGAGGTGGCCGCGCACCAGCCGACCTTCTACCGCTGGACGCAGTGGCTCTTCCAGCAGTTCGTGGCCCGCGGGCTCGGCTACCGCAAGGAGGGGCCGGTCAACTGGTGCCCCAACGACCAGACCGTGATCGCGAACGAGTACGTCGTCGACGGGCACTGCGAGCGCTGTGGCGCCGAGGTCGAACTCCGGAACATGACCCAGTGGTTCTTCAAGACGACCGAGTACGCCGACGAGCTGCTCGAGTATCCCGGCGCGGACTGGCCGGAGAAGACGATGGCGATCCAGCGCAACTGGATCGGCCGCTCCGAGGGCGCCGAGATCCTCTTCCGCGTCGAGGAGACGGGCGAGGACATCGCGGTCTTCACCACGAGGGCGGACACGCTCTACGGGGCGACGTTCTTCGTCGTGGCACCCGAGCACCCGTTCATCGACGAGTACGCGGGCGAGGAGGCGAAGGAGTACGCCCGGCACGCCGGCACGCGCTCGGTCGAGGAGCGCGCGTCGGCGACGAAGAAGACCGGCGTCTTCACCGGCTTCCACGTCGTCAACCCGATCAACGGCGATCGGCTGCCGATCTGGGTCGCCGACTACGTCCTGATGGACTACGGGACGGGCGCGATCATGGCCGTCCCGGCGCACGACGAGCGCGACGGCGAGTTCGCCGAGACGTTCGTCCTGCCCACGAAGGTCGTGATCGACGACGACGGGAGGCTCGTCAACTCCGACCGCTTCGACGGGCTGCCGGCCGAGGAGGGCTCGCGCGCGATCGTCGCCGCGCTCGAGGCCAAGGGCCGCGGCAAGGCGACGGTGCATTACCGCCTGCGCGACTGGAGCGTGTCGCGGCAGCGCTACTGGGGCTGCCCGATCCCGTTCATCCATTGCGAGGACTGCGGCGTCGTACCGGTGCCCGAGGACCAGTTGCCGGTGCTGCTGCCCGACATCGAGGACTACGCGCCGAAGGGCAAGCCGCCGCTCGCCGCCGACGAGGAGTACATGAACGTCGACTGCCCGCAGTGCGGCGGCCCGGCGCGGCGCGATCCCGACACGATGGACACGTTCGTCGACTCGTCCTGGTACTTCCTGCGCTACATCGACTCGCACAACGACGAGGCGCCGTTCGACCGCCAGATCGTCGACTACTGGCTGCCGGTCTCCCAGTACATCGGCGGCATCGACCACTCGACGGGGCACCTGCTGTACTCGCGCTTCTTCGTCAAGGCGATGAACGACTGGGGGATGCTCGGCTTCCGCGAGCCGTTCGCGCGCCTGTTCCACCAGGGCTGGGTGACGCTCGGCGGGACGAAGATGTCGAAGACGAAGGGGAACGTCGAGGGCCCGGACGCGGTCGTCGACGCGTACGGCGCCGACGCGGTGCGGCTCTACATCCTGTTCATGGGGCCTGCCGACCAGGACATGGAGTGGACGCCCGAGGGTGTCGAGGGAGTCGTCCGCTTCCTGCGGCGGCTGTGGCGCGTCGTGCACGAGGTCGCCGAGACGGCGCCGTCGCCGGCGACGCTTCAAGCCCCCAGCGCTCTGGCGCGGAAGGCGAACGAGACGATGGTGCGCGTGACCGACGACGTGCTGCGCCGCTTCCAGTTCCACACACCGATCTCGGCGCTGATGGAGCTGGTGAACGAGTTGAGCGGCGCGACCGACGCGCCCGACGCGCGCTTCGCGGCCGAGACCGCGGTCTCGCTGATCCAGCCGTACGCGCCACACGTCGCCGAGGAGCTGTGGACGGTGCTGGGGCATGAGCGGTTGTGGGAGGAGCCGTGGCCGGAGGCCGACGAGTCGCAGCTCGTGCGCGAGACGTTCGAGCTCGTCGTCCAGGTCAACGGCAAGGTGCGCGACCGGTTCGAGGTGGACGCCTCGCTGGGCGAGGACGAGCTCGTCGCGCGGGCCCGCGCCAGCGAGCGCGTGCGGAGCTACCTCGACGGCGGCGAGCCGCGCAAGACGATCGTCGTCCCCAAGAAGCTCGTCAACTTCGTCGTCTAGCTCTCCCGCTCGCGCGGCTCGGGCCGGTCGACGCTCCAGTGTCGGCCGACGGCCGCGAACCAGCGCACGCCGTTCTCCGTCTCGTGTGGCGACAGCATGAAGCGGCTGATCATGCGCTGGCCGCCCTCGAAGTCGCCGTAGAGGACGTCGACTCCGATGCGCTGCGGCGCCTCGACCGCGCGACGGGCTTCGCGATAGCGGTCGCTCCCCGCGTCGCGGAACGAGCCCTGCCAGAAGCCGATGTCACCTGGGGCGACGTAGAGGTCGCGCGTGAGCGTGATGAAGTCCTCGAGCGGAGGCGGAGTGACGTGCGCGCTACGCTCGAACAGGAGCTCCGGCAAGAGGTGCCAGCCGTGGAGCACGGCGATGCCCGTGCCGACGTTGCGCAGGGAGATGACGAAGTAGTCGGCGTCGTCGGTGGCGCGCGCGACTCCCTGCCCGCCGGGAACAGAGAACCAGACGTCGTCCTGGAAGCCGGCCTTGATGGCCGGGTCCTCGGTGCGGGAGGGGACGAGGAGCGGGCGCTGGCCGGCGAGCAGCGACTGCTCGGCAACCCGAGCCGCGCGGTTGGCCGAGCGGACGGACCCGACCGTCACGCCGGCCAGCACGAGGGTTCCACCCGCCGAGGCAAGAGCGGAGATCGTCACCCAGTCGGCCACGCCGCGAGTTTACGGAGCCGCGACGAAGCTGACACGCACGCGGCACACCTGCGTTGTCACGATGGACGACATGGACGTGCGGATCCCGGCGCTGTCGCGACGCCAGCTCTTCGGGGCCGCTGCGGCCCTGGTCGTCTTGTCGATCCTCGTGATCCGGCACCTCGGCGGCGGGAGTGCGGCGCCGGCCGTGACGCCGCTGCCGGCGCCTGTTCACGCAAAGCCTGCGGCCGCGAAGTTGGTGGTGGTCGACGTCGCGGGAGCAGTGCGGCATGCGGGCCTCTATCGGCTCCGGTCCGGCTCGAGGATCGACGACGCGATCGCAGCCGCCGGCGGGCCGACCGCCAAGGCGCAACTCGACACGGTCAACCTCGCCGCGCCCGTCGCCGACGGGGAGCAGGTCGTCGTCCCGGGACGCGGTCCCGGCGGCGCCGTGGCTGCGAGCCCAACTGACGCCGGATCCTCGCCGTCGGCTCCGCTCGACCTGAACTCGGCCACCCTCGAGTCGCTGGAGAACCTGCCCGGGATCGGCCCGGTGACGGCGCAGAAGATCCTCGATTACCGGCAGGCGCACGGCGCCTTCCATTCGGTCGCCGAGCTCGAAGGCGTGCCCGGCATCGGGCCGGCGCACATGGCGCAGCTGAAGGGACTGGTGATCCCGTGAGATGACGCTCCGTCCTCCGCACGCCTTCGTCGGCGCCCTCTGTCTCGGTTTCGCCCTCGCGAACCTCGCCCGGCCGGGGCTCGTGCTGGCGCTCGGGGTGGGGGCCGCTCTTGCCTGCGTCGGCGTCGCCGCCACGGAGTCGCCGATCCGGATCGCGGCACTTGCGTCCGCTGTCGTCGCGGTCGCCTGGGGCTGGGGAAGCGTACGGCTGGCTCAGCTCGATCACAGCGTGCTCGCGTCCCGGATCGGCACCGCGGAGTGGGCGGTGGTGGAGGTCGATGAGTCACCGCGACTCGGCTCGTTCGACCAGCGCATGAAGGCGCTCGTGCTCCGCTGGGGAGCGCTGCGCCTGCACGAGCCGGTCCTCCTGCAGCTACCGCTCGGGCGCTCGCCGCCGCAGGGCGCCCGGCTCAGGCTCCTGGGCAAGCTCCGGGCTCCGCCGGGACCGTCGAACGGCTTCGACGAGGCCACGTGGCTGGGCCGGCAGGGCATCCAGGCCGTCCTCGCCGGTCAGTCCTGGCAGCTCGTAGGGCGGCGCGGCGGAATCTCCGGTGTCGGCGATCGCGTCGGCCGTTGGCTCAGCGGCGACACCACACCGGGCCTGAGCGGCGAGCGGCGTGACGTGGTCGAGGCGATCGTCCTCGGCCGCACGTCCGGTGTCGACCAGAGCCTGCTCGCCGATTTCCGGGCCACGGGCCTCTACCACTGCCTGGCTGTCGACGGCCTCAAGGTCGCCGCCGTCGGGGGAGGTGCAGCAGCCGTCGTCCTGTTCGTCGGCCTCGGCATCTACGTCGCACAGCTGGCGGCACTCGCCACCGTGGCGGCCTACGCGCTCGCCGTCGGCTTGCACCCGTCCGTGGTGCGCGCGGCGCTCGCCGCCTCCCTCGGCTCGCTCGCCTGGCTGGCCGGTCGCGAGCGTGACCGCTGGCAGGCGCTGCTCGTCGGTGCGGCCGTCCTCCTCGGCTGGAACCCGTACGCGCTCTTCGACGCCGGGTTTCAGCTCTCGTTCGCCGCCGTCGCGTCGATCTTCGTCGTGACCCCTCGCGTCGTCCGGGCGCTCGAGGGATACCCGGTGTCGCACGGGCTCGCGCAGCTCATCGGCGTGTCCACGGCGTGCGGGCTCGCGACCGCGCCGGTCACGTGGTTCCAGTTCCACCAGATCTCGCTCGTCACCGTGCCGGCGAACGTCGCCGCGGTTCCCATCGTCGTCGAGGTGCTCGGCCTCGCGCTGTTGACCGCGGTCGTCGCGCCCGTCGCACCGTCGGTCGCAGCGGCGATGGCACAGCTGAACGGCTGGGGCGCCTGGCTCGTGGCCGGCTGCGCGCGGGCGTTCGCGAGCATTCCGGGCGCGCAGATCACGTCCCCTCGCGCGGCCGCCGTGCTCGGTCTGGGAGCGGTCGGCGCCGCCGCCTATGCTTGGCAGCGTGGCGAGCGAGCGCGAGCTGAAGCCGGTCTACCTCCTGACGGGGACCGACCGGCCGAAGATCGCGGTAGCGCTCCAGCGCCTGCGAGGGCGGATCGGTGAGGACGCCACCGAGCAGCTCCACGCGGGCGAGGCATCCGCAGAGGACGCGGTCGCCGCCTGCAACGCGCTCGGCCTGTTCGGTGGAGAGGCGCGGCTCGTGGTGGTCGGCGGCGTGGAGAGCTGGAAGGCGGCAGACGTGAAAGAGCTCGAGGCGTACCTGGCGGCTCCCGCGCCGGACACGGTCCTCGCGCTCGTCGGCGACGGGATCAAGCGCGACGCGACCCTTGCCAAGGCGGTCGCGAAGGCGGGCCAGGTCCTCGCGTACGACGTGACGAAGAAGAAGCTTCCGGAGTGGGTGGGAGAGCAGTTCGCCCGGCTCGGCGCGTCCGCCGACCGTGACGCTTGCCGTGCCCTCGTCGAGGCCGTCGGCGACGACGTGGGCAATCTCGCCTCCGAGATCCAGAAGCTTGCGACGTGGGCGAACGGCGAGCCGATCACGCGCGCGGCCGTCGAGGAGCTCGCGGTCGGTCGGGCCGAGACGCCGATCTTCGCGGTCACCGACGCCTGGGGTCGGCGAGACGTCGGCGCGACCCTGCGCGCCACCGAGTCGCTGCTCGACCGCTCGCACCGACCGCGCTCAGGCGAGCTGATTCGTCTGGTGGCGTCGCTCGTGGCACACGTCGGCCGGGTACGGAAGGCATCGCGTCTCGCAGACGAGGGCGTCCGCGCGAGCGAGATCGCGAGCCGGCTCAAGATCCACCCATTCGTCGCGGAGAAGTCGGCGAAACAGGCGGGCAACTTCTCGCCCGACGAACTCGCCCAGGCAACCGTCCGGCTGGCCGAGCTCGACGCAGGTGCCAAAGGTGGTTCGCGTCTTCCGCCCGAGCTACAGCTCGAGCGGACGCTCGTCGAGATCACGCGCCCTCCTGAGGCGCGCGCCGGCTAGCGGGTCTTACTTCTCAGGCGCGCCGGCGACGAGCTTCGCCGCCTGCGACTTGCGCCGAGCGACCGTGTTCCGGTGGAGAGCGCCGTTCGCAGCGGCCCGGTCGAGCCACTGGACGAGCTCGCGGTGACGTGCGTCGGTCTCTGAAGCGTCACCGTCGGCGACCGCCTCGTTCAGGCGCCGCATGAGCGTCTTGGCGGTCGAGCGCCAGCGGAGGTTCTCCTGCCGCTGCCGCGCGGCCTGGCGGACGCGCTTCTCTTGCTGCTTGATATTCGGCATCTTCGGTAAAAGGCCCGCGGCTCGCGGGCCGGGCGATGGTAGCAACCCCTCTCCCTATGCTGCCCTCGTGGAGGATGCCGAGCGGCAGCGGCAGGAGCGGGCGCTCGAGCGTGACCGACGTCGCCGCGAGCGGGGCAAGCCGACCTACTTCGAGAGCGAAGCGAAGCTCGACAGCTGGCCGATCTCGCAGGACCCCGCCGAGCAGCCGACGGCACTGATCCGCCCGCGCGTCGACGCCGGCGAGTTGACCGAGCTCGAGGCCCTCGAGTTCGCTGAGGAGGCGCAGGTGCCCCTGATCAGCGCTCCGTCTGCGGCAGTCATGGCGAAGGAGCCGGCAGGGGAAAGCCATAGCCTCGCGCGATCGGGGGTCATCTTCGCGATCGCCACCGGCCTCTCACGGATCCTGGGACTCCTGCGAGAGATCGTCGCGGCATATCTGTTCGGGATCTCCGGGAAGATCAACGCGTTCAATATCGCCTTCCTGATCCCGAACACCGTGCGTTCGCTCGTGGCGGATCAGGCCCTCTCGGCGGCGTTCGTGCCGGTCTTCAGCGACCTGCTGGTCAAGGGCGAGCGGAAACGCGCCTGGCGCGTCGCCTCTTCGATCTTCTGGCTGATGCTACTCGGCCTCGGCGGCCTGACGGCGCTCTTCATCGTGATCGCGCCGTGGGTGATGGGGCTGTTCAACTACGGGCCGAACGAGCTGTACGGCCCGCTCGCGATCGGGCTTTCGAGGATCCTGTTCCCGACCGTCGTCATTCTCGGGCTGACCGGAATCGTCGTCGGGATCCTCAATAGCTACGACCACTTCACCGTGCCCGCTCTCAGCCCGGTGGCGTGGAACCTCGTGATCCTGCTCGGCCTCGCGCTCGGTGCCGAGCACGCGAGTCTCAAGAGCACGCGGCTCTACATCTACGCCATTTCGATCCTCGTCGCGACCATCATCCAGTTCCTGCTGCCCCTGCCGTGGCTGCGCGGGCGCGACGGCCAACTGCACCGCGTGATCGACATCCACGACCCGGCGGTGAAGCGGACGTTCGTCCTCATGGTGCCGGTCACGATCGGGCTCGGCCTGATCAACATCAACGCAGTCATCGACCAACTGTTCGCGACGCACTTCCTGAACAAGAACGTCGCGCCGACGGCAATCGTGAGCGCGTTTCGCCTCTACATGCTGCCGCAGGGGATCTTCTCGGTCGCGGTCGCCACCGTCCTCTTCCCACTCCTGTCCCGATACGCGTCGCGGCAGGACTGGAGCGCATTCACGCGAACCGTCGCGACTGGGCTCCGGCTGATCACCTTCCTCCTTCTGCCGGCCAGCGTGGCGGCGGCGGTCCTCGCAACCCCGATCGTGCGGCTCCTGTATCAGCGGGGCGCCTTTCACCCGTGGCAGACACCGATCGTCGCGGCGTCCCTGGCGGCGTTCGCGCTCGGACTGACCTTCAACGGAACGATGCTGATGCTCAATCGCGGCTTCTTCTCGCTCCAGTCGCCGTGGATCCCGAGCTGGGTCGCGTTCGGGAACCTCGGTCTGAACGCCGTGCTCGACGCCGTGTTCTATCGATTCGGCATCTGGGGGATCCCGCTCTCGACGTCCCTCGTGAACATCGCCGGGACAGGGGCACTCTTGGTCCTCTTCCGGCGACGGATGCGTGGTTTCGAGCTCGGGGCGGTGACTCGTACCTTCATCCTCGTGACCATCGCATCCGCGGTGCTCGCCGTGGTCGCCTGGGGGATCTGGCACGGGCTCGACGCGGAACTCGGCCAGTCAATCGCGGCACAAGTCGTCTCGCTCGGCGCCGGGCTCGTGCTCGGCTACGCCGCGTTCTTCGGCATGTGCCGGCTGCTGGGTGTGCGCGAGCTGAACACGATGCTGCGGCTGCGGCGCGCTCGTTCCTGACCTGCCGGCAGGCTCGTCACGAAGCCCCGACGAAGCTGCCGGCCTGCGGGCACAGGTTCGGCGGTAGCTGCGCGGCGAACTCGAGATACGCCTCGGGCACGACCGACAGGTCGACGTGGACCAGCACGAGGTCGGCAGGCACAAAACGTTCGGTGCCGTAGAGGTAGACGACCTCGAGCCCTTCCTCACGCCAGACCTGGGCGAAATTGTGGACGAGGTGGAGCGCCGGATCGATGTCGCGCTCCCGCTCGTGGAAGAGGACTGCCACCCGCATCCCGTTCGATCCCATGGCGCGAACCGTAATCCGCAGCCCCGAGAGCTCAACGGGTCGCCAGTACCATCGCCCGCGGGATGGACCAGAGCCGCATCCGCAACTTCTCGATCATCGCGCACATCGACCACGGCAAGTCGACGCTCGCGGACCGCATCCTCGAGCTCACCGATGCGGTCTCGGCGCGCGAGATGCGCGAGCAGGTGCTCGACTCGATGGAGCTCGAGCGGGAACGGGGCATCACGATCAAGGCCCAGGCGGTCCGCGTCACCTGGAAGGGCCATGAGCTCAACCTCATCGACACGCCCGGCCACGTCGACTTCACGTACGAGGTCTCGCGCTCGCTCCAGGCCTGCGAGGGCGCGCTGCTCGTCGTCGACGCCGCGCAGGGCATCGAAGCGCAGACGCTCGCGAACGCCTACCTCGCGATCGAGAACGGGCTCGACATCGTCCCCGTCGCGAACAAGATCGATCTTCCCGCGGCCGATCCGGACGCGACCGCCGTCGAGGTCGCCGATCTGCTCGGCGACGACCCGGCCCACGTGCTCCGCATCTCCGCCAAGACCGGGGACGGCGTCGCCGAGGTCCTCGACGCGATCATCGAGCGGGTACCCCCGCCGGCCGGGGATCTCGGCGCGGCCGCCCGCGCGCTCGTCTTCGACTCCTCCTACGACCAGTACCGCGGCGTCGTCGCCTTCGTCCGGGTCGTCGACGGCTCCTTCTCCACGCGCGAGGCACTGCGGACGATGGCCACCGGCACCCGCTTCGACGCCGAGGAGCTCGGCTTCTTCTCCCCGGCCATGACGCCCGTCGAGCGGCTGGAGGCCGGCGAGGTCGGCTACGTCGTGACCGGGTTGAAGGACGTCTCGCGGCTGCGCGTCGGCGACACGCTCACCTCCGTCCGGGAGCCGGCCGCCGAGGCGCTGCCCGGCTACAAGGACGTCAAGCCGATGGTCTTCGCCGGGCTCTTCCCGACCGACTCCGACGACTACCCCGAGCTCCGCGACGCGCTCGAGCGGCTCAAGCTCAACGACGCGGCACTCATGTACGAGCCCGAGACGTCGAACGCGCTCGGCTTCGGCTTCCGCTGCGGCTTCCTCGGCCTGCTGCACATGGAGATCGTCCGCGAGCGGCTCGAGCGCGAGTTCGACCTCGACCTGCTCGTGACCGCCCCGAACGTCGCCTACCGCGTGCAGGAGAAGAACGGCGGCTGGATCGAGGTGCACAACCCCGCCGAGTTCCCGCGCGAGGTCGAGGAGGTCGAGGAGCCGTACGTGGCCGCTTCGATCATCGTCCCGAAGGAGTACGTCGGTGCGGTGATGGAGCTCAACAACGACCGCCGTGGCACGTTCGGGAAGCTCGAGTACCTGTCGCCCGAGCGCGTCCACCTGACCTACGAGCTCCCGCTCGCCGAGATCGTCCTCGACTACTACGACCAGCTCAAGTCGCGCACGCGCGGCTACGCGTCGTTCGACTACGACCTCGCGGGTTTCAAGCCCGGCGAGCTCGTGCGAGTCGACGTGCTCGTCGGCAGCGAGCCCGTCGACGCGCTGTCCCTCATCGTCCACCGGGAGTTCGCCTACGACCGCGGCCGCCTGCTCGTCGACAAGCTGCGCGAGGAGATCCCGCGCCAGATGTTCGACATCCCGATCCAGGCGGCGATCGGCTCGCGCGTGATCGCGCGCGAGACCGTGAAGGCGAAGCGGAAGGACGTGCTCGCGAAGTGCTACGGCGGCGACATCTCGCGCAAGCGCAAGCTGCTCGAGAAGCAGAAGGCGGGCAAGAAGCGGATGAAGCAGGTCGGCGCGGTCGAGGTGCCACAGGAGGCGTTCCTCGCCGTCCTCAACATCGGCCAGGGGCAGAAGAGCTGATGGCGCTCGAGATGCGCACGGAGTGCGAGCGCTGCGGCGCCGCGCTGGCGCCGGACGCGGACGCTGTCATCTGCACGTACGAGTGCACGTTCTGCCCGGCCTGCGGCGAGGCGCTGGAGCACGTGTGCCCGAACTGCAGCGGCGAGCTCGTTCCGCGGCCGAGGAGAACGGCATGAGCATCCGCCACCTCTACGTCCACCTGCCGTTCTGCGCCCATCGCTGCGGGTACTGCGACTTCGTCACGGCGACCGGGCGCGATCACCTGCACGGGCCGTACGTCGATGCGCTGCTGCGCGAGCTGCAGGAGGAGCACGACGGCTCCCCGGTCGAGACGATCTTCCTCGGCGGCGGCACGCCGACCTACACGGCGCTGCCCGAGCTGCTGCGGCTCCTGCGCGCGCTCCCGTCCGCGCGCGAGCTGACCGTGGAGGCGAATCCCGAGACGGTCACGCCCGACCTCGCCCGCGAGCTGCGCGACGCAGGCGTCAACCGCGTCTCGCTCGGCGCACAGTCGTTCCAGCCGCACCTCCTGCGCGTCCTCGAGCGGCGCGCAACGCCCGCGGACGTCGAGCGCGCGTTCGGCGCCTTGCGCGGCGCCGGGTTCGACAACCTCTCGCTCGACCTCATCTACGGCATCCCGGGCCAGACGCCGGAGGAGCTCGCCGCCGATCTCGCCCACGCGATCGCGCTCGGCCCCGAGCACATCAGCGCGTACGAGCTCGAGGCGAAGCCCGGTACGCGGTTCACGATCGCCCACGGCGCCGAGCTCGAACGGCAGGCCGAGCAGATGGAGGACTACTTCGAGCGGGTCGTCGCGACCCTCACCGCCGCCGGCTACCGCTGGTACGAGACCGCCAACTTCTGCCGCGAGGGCAAGCGCGCCGAGCACAACCTCGGCTACTGGCTCGGCCGCGACTATCTCGGGCTCGGCCTCGGCGCCGTGTCGACGCTCGGCGACGAGCGCCGCCGCAACACTCCGAAGCTCACCCGGTATCTCCAGGGGCACTACGAGCGCGAGATCGAGCTGCTGGACGACCAGACGCGGGCGCGCGAGCGCGTGATGCTCGGCCTTCGCCTCGACGAGCCGCTGCCGGTCGGTGGGCTCCGCTCCGCGCTCGATGCCGACGGTCTCGCGCGAGCCGAACAGCTTGGCCTGGCGGTCGACGCCGGCGAGACCCTCACGCTCACCCGGCGCGGCCGCTTCCTCGGCGGCGGCGTGACGGCCGAGATCGTCGCCTGAGCAGCGGCTAAAATCTCCTGCAAATGCAAGAAACGGTGCAACTCAGCGAGCGGCAGCAGGCGGTTCTCCGCCGCATCGTCGAGGAGTTCGTCGGCACCGGCGAGCCCGTGGGCTCGAAGACGCTCGTCGAGCGCTCCGACCTCCGCGTTTCGCCGTCGACGGTGCGGGCCGAGCTCGCGGAGCTCGAGAATCTCGGGCTGCTGACGCATCCGCACACGTCCGCGGGACGCGTGCCGACCGAGCGCGGCTACCGCTACTACGCCGACGAGTTGCTCGGACGGCTCGAGCCGCAGCCGCCCGCCTTCCCGCTCGACCTCGCGTCAACGGGCAACGAGATCGAGTCGGCGCTGCAGGCGACCACCGAGATGCTGTCGCAGGTCACCCGGCTGCTCGCGCTCGTCTCCGCTCCGCCGCTCGAGGCGACCCACGTGCGGCACGTGGAGGTGCTGCTCCTGCAGCCGCAACTCGTGATGGTCGTTGTCATCACGTCCGCCGGCGGGGTCTCGAAGCGGCTCTTCCACTTCGAGGAGCCGGTCGACGCCGGGCTCGCCCAGTGGGCGAGCGACTATCTCAACGAGGCGGTCGCCGGGCTGCAGCTGGGCACCGGCGTGCTGCGGCGGCGCCTCGAGGATCCCGGTCTCGGTCCCGCCGAGCACGCGTTCCTCGACGCCCTCCGGCCGGCGTTCATGGAGCTCGAGTCCGCGGAGCGGCGCCTGTACGTCGGCGGCGCCGCCGATCTGCTCGGTGAGGTCCGGGCGGAGGAGCTCGACGCCTACCGCAGCCTGTTCGAGCTCGTCGAGCGCCGCGCCGACCTGGTCGACGTCCTCGGGCAGCCGAGCTCGTCCCAGCGTCCGTTCGTCCGTCTCGGCCACGAGCTCGCGCACCCGGCCCTCGCCGAGATCGCGCTCGTGGGCGCGTGCTACGGGCTCGTCCACCGGGCACTCGGCGCCGTCAGCCTCGTCGGTCCCGTGCGCATGGACTACGAGAAGGCGCTCGGGGCCGTCCGCTCCGCCGCGCTCGAGCTCTCGCGGTTCGTCGAGTCGATCTACGACGAAGCCTGAGTTCCGCCCGCAACCCTCCTCGCTACATTCCGGACGATGGCGACCACCGACCGCGACTACTACGAGCTGCTCGGCGTCGGGCGGGGAGCAAACGAGGCCGAGATCAAGCGCGCCTTCCGGCGGCAGGCGCGCGAGCTCCATCCCGACGTGTCCGACGCGCCGGATGCGCAGGAGCGATTCCGCGAGGTGGTCGAGGCGTACGAAGTGCTCTCGAAGACGGAGACGCGCGAGCTCTACGACCGCTACGGCCACGCCGGGCTGAGGAGCGGAGGCTTCCAGGCGGGACACGTCGACTTCGGCAACCTCGCCGACCTCTTCTCGGCGTTCTTCGGCGACGACGCGTTCGGCGGCCGCACCGGCGGCGGCCGCGCGCGCGGCGCCGACCTGGCGGCGACGGTCGAGATCGACCTCGCCGAGGCCGCCCACGGCGTCACGCGCGAGGTGCCGTTCGAGGCGGCCGTGACCTGCACGCGGTGCGGCGGCGACGGCGCGGAACCGGGCAGCGAGATCACGACGTGCCCCACGTGCAACGGCTCCGGGCGGCTCCAACAGGTCACGCGCAGCGTCTTCGGCGAGTTCGTCCGGACGCAGTCCTGTCCGACCTGCGCCGGCTCGGGCCGTAAGATCGAACAGCCGTGCACCGAGTGCCGCGGCACCGGCCGTGTCGTCGAGGAGCGGACCCTTTCCGTCGAAATCCCGCCGGGGATCCACCACGGCCAGCAGATCCGCCTGAGCGGCGAGGGGCATGCGGGGCTCGTCGGCGGGCAGGCCGGAGACGTCTATGTGGAGGTGCGGATCCGTCCCGACGAGCGATTCGTGCGCGAGGGCGACGACATCTACGCGACTGTCGACCTGACGTTCACGCAGGCCGCCCTCGGCGCCACGGTCACGATCCCGACGCTCGAGGGGGAGGAGGAGCTCGAGCTGCCGCCGGGGACGCAGCCGGGCGAGATCGTCGTCCTCCGCGGCCGCGGCATGCCCATCCTGCAGCGGCGTGGCCACGGCGACCAGCGGATCCTCGTCAACGTCCGCGTGCCGCGGCACCTCACCGACGAGCAGCGCCGCCTCCTGCGCGAGTTCGACGAGCACGCCGACGAGCACACGTACGACAGGTCCGAAGGGATCTTCGGCAAGCTCAAGAGTGTCTTCCACTGAGGCGCTACGTCGTCGTCGGCGGCGAGCCCGAGCTCTTGCTCCTGCTCCACATCTTTCCGGAGGGCGTCGAGGAGCTCGACGGTGCGTACGCCGTCTATGCGGACAAGCCGCCGCTCGGCTTCGACATCGTCGAGGTGGACGACGTGGCGGAGGGCTGGGAGGACGGGTGGCGCGCCTTCCACCACGGCGTCCGTGTCGGCCGCTTGTGGGTCGGGCCTCCCTGGGAGAACGCGCCGGCCGATGCGGTCGCCGTCGTGATTGATCCCGGTCGCGCGTTCGGCACCGGTGCGCATGCGACGACGCGTCTCTGCCTCGAGCTCCTGCAGGACGTCGAGCCGGCGAGCCTGCTCGACGTCGGCTGCGGCTCGGGCGTCCTCTCCGTCGCGGCGGCGAAGCTCGGCTTCACGCCGGTGCGCGCGGTCGACGTCGACGAGGTCGCGCTCGACACGACGCGTGCGAACGCGGCCGCGAACGGCGTCCACGTCGAGGCCGGAACGGAGCTGCGGCCGGCCGACCTCGCCGTGATGAACATCGCGCTCGACGTCGTCGAGCGGATGCTCGGCGAGCTTCTGGTCGAGCGGGCGATCACGTCGGGCTATCTCGAGCGGGACGCGCCGCAGGTCGACGGCTGGCACGCGGTGACCCGACGCATGCGCCACGGCTGGGCCGCCGACCTGCTCGAGCGCGACTAGTCCTGCGGGAGCGTGCCGGGAGGGCCGAGGAGCTCGATTCCGTACTCGGCGGCCGTGGCAGCGAACTCGTCAGGATCGAACGGGCGGCCGCGCGGCGGCAGCTCAGCGGCGGGCGCGGGCTCCGACACCGCGCGCACGAAGCCGTCGAACCGCGCCGGGGCGCAGAAGGACGAGCAGCCGTAACGGGCTGAGACGCTGCCGCATCCAGAGCGCCACCCGCGCCTCGTTGCACCGGCTGGGCGACCTCCTCCTCGACGCGTGCGAGCAATGGCTCGACGAGGTGGAGCAGGAGCTCTCGCAGCCGTAGCTCATTACGATCGCGGGATGGCGAGCTTCTCCGTCCGCTTCCTCGGCTGCAAGGTCTCCCATGTCGACGCGCACGCGGTGCGCGAGCGGCTGCTCGCAGACGGCCACGAGGAGCACGACGCCGGCGCCGACGTGGCCGTCGTCAACACGTGCTGCGTCACCAACGAGGCCGTAGCGAAGTCGCGCAAGGAGGCGGCCCGCGCCGCGCGCACGCATGCACGGGTCTACGTCACTGGCTGCGGTGCGAACCTCGCCGGCGACGCGTTCGCCGGGCTGCCGGACAACGTCGTCGTGGTCGCTCGCCGCAGCGAGGAGACGCCGGAGTTCGTCGCGGGCGACGTCGGCGCGATCGGCTGTGTCCAGGCGGATACACGGCTCGACCGCGTTCGCGCCTTCGTCAAGGTGCAGGACGGCTGCTCGTTCGCGTGCCGCTTCTGCGTGATCCCGCTCGTGCGCGGCGCCTCGCGGAGCCGCCCGGCCGACGCCGTGCTCGGCGAGATCCGCCGCCGCGTCGCTCAGGGCCACCGCGAGGTCGTCCTGACCGGGATCAACCTCGGCTGCTACCGCGACCGGGCCGCGGGCTATCGCCTGCCGCGGCTCGTCCGGGAGGCCGGCGCGACGCCCGGCCTCGAGCGCCTCCGGCTCTCGTCGATCGAGATCAACCACGTCGACGACGAGCTCGTCCGTGCGCTCCGCGAGACGCCGGCCGCGAGCCGCCACCTGCACGTTCCGCTCCAGTCGGGCGACGACGACGTCCTGCGCGCGATGGGCCGCCGCTACTCCGTCCGCACGTACCTGCGCCGGCTCGAGCCGCTGCGCGACGAGTTCAACCTCACCAGCGACGTCATCGTCGGCTTCCCCACCGAGGACGAGCCCGCCTTTGCGAACACGCTCGGCGTCGTCGCGGAGGCCGGGCTGACGAAAGTGCATGTCTTCCCCTACTCGCCGCGCCCGGGCACGGGCACGGCCGCCGAGGACCCGGTGGCGCCGGCCGTGAAGAAGGAGCGGAGCGCCCGGCTGCGGGCGGCGTCCCACGACGCGTGCCTCGCCCACTGGCGCGCGAAGATCGGCCGCGACGACCTCGTGCTCGTCGATCGGCCGGGCCGCGGCTACGGCGACGACTACTCGCCGTGGCTCGTGCCGGAGTCGGCGCCCGTCGGCGAGCTGCTCGGCGTCCGCGCTGCTGCGGTCTCGGAGGAGGGGATCCTCGCTGCCTGACGACTGCCTCTTCTGCACGCTCTACCGCGAGGGCGACCACGTCGCCGCGACCGACCGCTTCGTGGCCATCCGCGACATCAACCCGCAGGCGCCGGTGCACCTGCTCATACTCCCGGAGCGACACGTCGACTCGTTCCGCGAGATCGGCGAGTTTCCGCCCGAGGAGACGAAGCGCATGCTCGAGTTCGTCGCCGATGTCGCTGCACGGGAGGGGTTGACGGATTACCGTGTCGCCGTCAATGTCGGCCCCAGCGCGGGGCAGACGGTCTTCCATCTGCACTGGCACGTCAAAGGCGGTTGGTCGTGAGCTTGATCGAGGAGATCGACGACGAGCTGAAGGATGCGATGCGCGCACGCGACGCGGAGCGCCGCGACACGCTGCGCCTGATCCTCAACGCGCTCAAGAACTCGCAGAAGGAGCTGCAGCGACCCCTGAGCGAGGACGAGGAGCTGCAGGTCCTGCAGCGCGAGCGGAAGCGGCGGGTCGAGGCGGCCGAGGCGTTCCGCACCGGCGGACGCGAGGAGCGGGCCGAGGCGGAGGAGCGCGAGCTCGAGGTTCTCGAGGAGTTCATGCCGGAGCCGCTCTCCGAGGACGAGATCGAGGAGATCGTCGACGACGTCATCGCCGAAGTGGGGGCCACGAGCATGGCCGACCTCGGCCGCGTGATGGCCGACGTGATGCCGCAGATCGCAGGCCGCGCCGACGGCTCTCAGGTCAGCCAGATCGTCCGCGAGAAACTTGCGTAGCCGGGCGAAGAGCTGCGCTCTTCGCCCGGGTCTGAAGGAACTGCGCCCACCGGAGACGCGGTCTCCGGTGGGCTCCGTGCAGTAGGGCTTTCTGGGCTTGTGCGGTTCGAGCGCTGGTGCCGTCGCGGGCGCGCAAGCCTGAGAGGCGTGCGCGCTCGCTGGTCCGCGGCGGCGTAACGTGCCGTTACGCCGCCGCCTTGGCGCCGGGTCTGGTTCCGAGCGCTCGAACCGCGTCGGCGCGAAGGGCCGGAGGCTAAGACTCCGCGTCAGCGGGACTTAGCCGCAGGCCGGACCGCGCTCGCGCCGGCCTCTGCCGCGCGCGAGCGCACCAGGCAGGCATCCCGTCCGGACCACCCAAGACCAGACGGCACGGAGCGGGCCGGAAACCGCGCTTTCCGGCCCGCGCAGTTCCTTACTCCCAGCGCGCGAAGCGCCAGCTTTGCGCGCTACGGCACCCGCCGGGCGCCGTCGTAGCCGCCGAAGCCCGACATGCTGTCGATGCGGACGACGGAGCCGGTGTGCGGCGCGTCGACGAACCGGCCGCCGCCGATGTAGATCCCGACGTGGCCGAGGCCGTTGAAGAAGACGAGGTCGCCGGGTGCCGGCGACGAGATCGGCTCGGTCGCGTCCCACTGGCCGACCGTGTAGTGCGGGAGCGAGATTCCGAGCTGCGCGTACACGTACATGACGAGGCCGGAGCAGTCGAAGCCGCTCGGGCTCGCGCCGCCCCAGACATAGGGGACGCCGAGGTACTGAAGGGCGATCGAGGCCGCCTGCGGATGGCCGGCGCCGGTGCCTCCGGTCGGCACGTTGACCGGCGGCGGCGGCACGATCGAGGGAGCGGATGACGAACTCGCGGCTGCTGCCGCAGCCTTCGCCGCCGCAGCGCGCGCGGCCTCCTCGGCCCTCAGGCGAGCCAGCGCGGCGGCTCTCGCCGCGCGCTCGTGCGCGGCCTCCTGCGCCTGGAGCTGGGAGATCGACGAGTGGATCGAGGCGAGCAGACGCCTCTGCTGTCCGAGCTCGGCCGCGACCGTGCGCTTCTCGGCGGAGCGCTGACGGACGGCTTGTTCGCGCGTCTGCTTCAGCTTCTTTAGCTGCAGCTCGCGTCGCTGCACCGAGCGCTCGAAGTTGAGCGCCTGCCGGCCCAGCGCCGCGTCCTCGTTCGAGACCGCCTGCGCCGACTCGGCGCGGTTGATGAGCTGCGAGAGACTGTGGGCGCCGGCGAGCACCTCGATCGTGCTCGGGGAGCCGTTCACGTACAGCGAGTAGAGGCGGGTCATGAGCCGCCTCTGCGAGGTCTTGAAGTTCCGCTTGGCGACGTGCAGCCGGTACTCGTTCCGCTGCAGGCTCCGGTCGACCAGTGCGAGCCGCTGCTTCGCGTTCCACCACTGGTCCTGGGCCACCTGCAACCTCGTGCCGATCTGGTTGACCTCGGCCATCACCGCGCGCTCGTGGGCCTGCGCGGCCCGGATCTGCGGGGTCGAGTGGGCTCGCGCCACGGTTGCAGCGCCAGCCACCGCGAGTGCGGCGAGACCGAGCGTGCAGAGGAGTACGAGACCGTGACGTCGCATAGGAACGGCGTTGCAAAGGGGACCCGAAGCCGCTGACCCTAGCTGATGGAGGCGACAGCGTCATGTTCGTGACCGACGCAACCAACCCTCCAAAACGGCGCAAGCCCCGCAGGAAAGCGCCGTAGCGCCCCCTACACTGCGGTCTGTGCAAACGATTCTCGACGTCCCGAACGAGGTCGCGGCAGAGCTCGCGGGCATCGGCGACGGGGTGCTGAACGCTCTCCGCGACCGGCTCGGCTGCACCGTCAACCTGCGCGGCAACCGCCTCACGCTTGCGGGCGACGACCTCAAGGTCGCCGAGGCGCAGGCGGTGGTCGAGGAGCTCGTCGAGCTCGTCGAGGGCGGGCAGGAGGTCGGGGCCGGCACCGTCGACGCCATCCTCGGCGCCATCGACCAGGCGGAGGACGTGCACGAGATCTTCTCCGACGTCGTCTGGTCGCATCGCGGCAAGCGGATCACGCCGAAGACCGTGACGCAGAAGCGCTACGTCGACGCGATCCGCGACTGCACCGTCACGTTCGGCATCGGCCCCGCGGGCACCGGCAAGACGTACCTCGCGATCGCGCTCGCGGTGGCGGCGCTCTCGGAGCGACAGGTCGGCCGGATCATCCTCACGCGCCCCGCGGTCGAGGCGGGCGAGCGACTGGGTTTCCTGCCGGGCGACGTCCTCGCGAAGGTCGATCCCTACATGCGTCCGCTCTTCGACGCGCTCTACGACACGATGGATCCCGAGAAGCTCAACGCCTACATGGAGCGCGGCACGATCGAGGTGGCCCCGCTCGCGTTCATGCGCGGGCGCACGCTCAACGACAGCTTCGTCATCCTCGACGAGGCGCAGAACACCTCGCCCGAGCAGATGCAGATGTTCCTCACCCGGCTCGGCTTCGGCTCGAAGATGGTCGTGACGGGCGACGTGACGCAGGTCGACCTCCCGCGGGAGCAGGCGTCCGGCCTGATCCAGGTGCGCGAGATTCTCTCGAAGGTGGACGGCATCGCCTTCGTCGAGTTCAGCCATCAGGACGTCGTCCGCCACAAGCTCGTGCAGCGGATCGTCGAGGCGTACAAGCAGCACACCGAGCAGACCGGAACCCAGCGCAGCCGGTGAGTACTTGCCTGCCGATGATTTGGGTCGAGGTCGACAACCGGTCGGGCAGGGAGGTGGACGAGGCCGCCGCGGTCGACCTCGCGCGGTCTGTGCTCGCGGGCGAAGGCGTCGGAACGGGCGAGCTCGGCCTCGCCTTCGTCGGCCCGGACGAGAGCCGCGCGCTGAAACGAGAGCACCTAGGCATCGACGAGGCGACCGACGCGCTCGCCTTCCCGATCGACGGCTTGAGCGCGCTGCCGGACGGCATGCCGCGCCAGCTCGGCGACGTCGTCGTCTGTCCCGACGTCTGTGCGCTGGAAGCGTCGTCGGCAGAGCCGACGACGCCCGGCGGAAGACCGCCGGCGCCTGCGGCGCCCGCTGGGGAAGAAGAGTGGCGCGGCCCGCTCGTGCACGCGCTGCTGCACCTCGTCGGCTACGACCACGGCCCGGAGATGGAGGCGCGCGAGGCGGTGTACGCCTGATGAGCGTCACGCCGCTGCGCGGCCCCGAGGACGAGCAGCGCGAGCGGCCGCCGCGTCGGCCGGCGCCACCGGCTCCGGGCCGGGCGCCGTCCCTGCTCGACAGCTTCAACTACGCGTTCGAGGGGATCATCCACGTCCTCCGCACACAGCGGAACCTCCGCATCCACTTCCTCGCCGCGGTGCTCGTGTTCGGCGCGGCGATCGCGGTCGGCGTCACCCGGCTTCAGCTGATCGCCCTCGTCCTCGCGATCGCGTTCGTCCTCGTCGCGGAGATGCTGAACACGGCGATCGAGGGCGTGATCGACCTCTCCACGACCTCGTTCGACCCGAACGCGAAGCTCGCCAAGGACATCGCGGCCGGCGCGGTGCTCATCGCGTCGATCACGGCCGTCGCCATCGGCTTTCTCGTCTTCTCGAGCGCGGTGGGGCAGCGGACGACGCACGTGCTCGACCGCCTGCGCGACGCGCCCGCGGACATCACGCTCGTGGCGCTCGTCCTCGTCGTCCTCGTCGTCCTCGCGACGAAGGCGTGGACGGGGCGCGGAACGCCGCTGCGCGGCGGGCTGCCGTCCGGTCATGCTGCGGTCGCCTTCGCCGGCTGGGTCGCGGTGACGTATCTCGTCGGCAGCGACCACCGCTTCGTCGTCTCCGGGCTGGCCCTGATCATGGCGCTGCTCGTCGCACAGACCCGGGTCGAGTCGGGCATCCACTCGACGCTCGAGGTCGTGTACGGCGGTGCTATCGGCGCGCTCGTGACCCTGATCGTCTTCCAGGTGGTCGGGTGAGCGCCGCGCGGCTGCTGATCTGGGACTTCGACGGCACGCTCGCGAACCGGCGGAGCGAGACCGGCTGGAGCATCCTGCTCGCCGAGACACTCGATGCCGAGGAGCCGGGGCACCCGTACTCCGCCGACACGTTCCGGCCGTACCTGCGCAGCGGCTTCCCGTGGCACCAGCCGGACGTCGCGCACCCGGAGCTGTGCGACCCCGAGGCCTGGTGGGCCGCGGTGGAGCCGGTGCTCGGCCGTGCGTACGAGGCCACCGGGTACGAGCCGGCACGGTCGCTCGAGCTCGCCGGCGCGGCGCGGCGCCTGTACGTCGATCCGGGCGTGGGCTGGGCGCTCTTCGACGACACGCGGCCAGCGCTCGAGCGGCTCTCGCAGGCCGGCTGGACGCACGCGATCCTCTCGAACCACGTCCCCGAGCTGCGGCGGATCGTGACCGCGCTCGGGCTCGACGAGGTCGTCCCGTTCCTCTCGTGCTCGGCCGAGACGGGCTACGAGAAGCCGCACGCGCAGGCGTTCGCCTCGGTGCTGGACAAGCTGCAGCCGGCCGAGGCGTGGATGATCGGCGACAACGTTCTCGCGGACGTGCTCGGCGCCGAGGCGCTCGGCCTCCCGGCGGTGCTCGTGCGCCGTCCCGATCCGCGCGCCGCCCGCTACGCCGACTCGCTCGCCGGCGTCGATGCGTTCCTGAGTGAGGCCGTGGCCGCGTGACCGAGCTCCTGAGCGAGCAGAAGCGCTACTACGCCGAGCGCGCGCCGGAGTACGACGACTGGTGGTACCGGCGCGGCCGGTACGAGTTCGAGCCGGACGCGCTCGCGCGCTGGCGGGCGGACGTGGCGGAAGCGGAGGCGGCGCTGGAGGCGTTCGTGCCCGGCGGCACGGTGCTCGAGCTCGCGGCGGGAACGGGCATCTGGACGCGCAAGCTCGTGCGGCTCGCCGACCGCGTCGTCGCCGTCGACGCGAATGCGGAGACGCTTGCCCTCAACACCGCCGAGGCCGATCTCGTGCGCGCGGACGTCTTCGCCTGGGAACCGCCGGAGCGCTTCGACCTCGTCTTCTTCTCCTTCTGGCTCTCGCACGTCCCCGAGGAGCGCTTCGACGAGTTCTGGTCGCTCGTCCGGGCCGCGCTCGTGCCCGGCGGGCGCGTCTTCCTCGTCGACAGCGGCGCCGGCGACACGGCGCACACCGGCACGGACCAGGCCGGCGGAGAGGAAACGCGTTCGCTCGCCGACGGGCGCACGTTCCGCATCGTCAAGCGGCGCCGGCTGCCGCGTGAGCTCGCGGAGCGCGTGCGGCCGCTCGGCTTCGAGCTCGAGCTTCGCGACTCGGCGAACGGCCACTTCGTCTACGGCGGAGGGACGCTCGGATGACCGCCGAGGAGTTGCTGGCAGTCGCCGACGCGGCGGCAGCGAACGCATACGCGCCGTACTCGAACTACCAGGTCGGCGCCGCCGTGCTCGCCCGCGACGGGCGCGTTTTCGCCGGAGCGAACGTCGAGAACGCGGCCTATCCGCTCGGGATCTGCGCCGAGCGGTCTGCGATCGCGAGGGCGGCGAGCGAGGGCCTGCGGCCCGGCGATGTCGAGGCGATCGCGATCACAGCCTCGCCGTGCGGCGGCTGCCGCCAGTGGCTGCACGAGTGGCGGTTCGAGCGCGTCCACTTCCGGCGCGCCGACGGCACCGTCGCGACCTACGGCCCCGCCGAGTTGCTGCCCGAGACGTGGGATCTCCCGCAGGGATGAGAAGCGGTTTCGCGGCGGTCGCCGGCCGCCCGAACGTCGGCAAGTCGACGCTCGTCAACGCGCTCTGCGGCGGCAAGGTGGCAATCGTCTCCGACAAGCCGCAGACGACGCGGCGGCGCATCTTCGGCATCGCGAACGCCGACGACTACCAGCTCGTCCTCGCCGACCTCCCGGGTTTCCAGCGGCCGCTCGACGCGCTCACCGAGCGGATGCAGAAGACCGTCGACACCGCGTTCGAGGAGGTGGACGCCGTCGTGTTCGTCCTCTCGGCGCGAGAGCGGATCGGTGCCGGCGACCGCTTCATCGCGTCGCGGGTCTTCGGGCTCGGCGTCCCCGTCGTGATCGCGCTCAACAAGGTCGACCGGCTGAAGCCGGGCCACGTCGCGCAGCAGATGACGGCGGCGGCGCGCCTCGGCAACTTTCACGCCCTCCATCCGGTGAGTGCCAAGACCGGCGACGGCGTGTCTGCGCTTCGCGAGGAGCTCGTCGGGCTGCTCCCCGAGGGACCCCTCTACTTCCCGCAGGAGCAGCGCACCGACCTCTCCCTCGAGGTGCAGCTGGCCGAGCTGGTGCGGGAGAAGGCGCTCGGGCTCACGCGCGACGAGGTGCCGCATGCGATCTCCGTCGAGGTGGAGGAGATCGAGGAGAAGGTCGTGCGGGCCGCCATCCTCGTCGAGACCGAGTCGCAGAAGCAGATCGTCGTCGGCAAGGGCGGCGCGATCGTGAAGGAGATCGGAACGCGTGCCCGGCCGGAGATCGAGGCGCTGCTCGGCCATCCCGTCTTCCTCGAGCTCAAGGTCAAGGTACGGCCGAGGTGGCGCCGCGACGCCACGACGCTCGAGCGGCTCGGCCTCTAGGCCGTGCAGGTAGGCACGCCGTGGGTGGCGAGCCAGGCCTTGAGCGCCCGGATGCGTGCGGCCGCCTGCGTGAGCCGGTTCTGGAGGCGCATCGAGCCGGCCTCGTCGGCGATCAGCGTCGAGTAGCCGCGCTCGCTCGCGCTCTCGGCGCCGAAGATGAGCAGGTCGGAGCCGGCGAGCATCGCACGGGTCGCGGTGTGCGGGATCCGGTCGGCGGCCGGCGCCGTGAGCGAGTCGGTCACGGTGACGCCCTGGAAGCCGAGCTGCTTCCGCAGCAATCCGTTGATGATCGTGCTCGAGAACGCGGCCGGCCTCGTCGAGCCGTCCAGCTTGGGATAGACGGCGGTCGAGACCATCACGAGCTTCGCGCCGGCGTTGACCGCGCTCTGGAACGGGAGCAGTCCCCGGTGGAGCTTCGAGGCGCTGGCCCGGATCACGATCCGCCCGTTGTCGGTGTTGCCGCTCGCGAGGCCGAGACCGGGGAAGTGCTTGGCGGTGGCCGCGACCCCACCCTCCTGCAGGCCGGTGACGAAGGCGTGGGCCATCTGGGCGTTCCACGTGCGGGAGCTCGAAAAGACGCGCGAGCCTTCGAAGTTGCCCGCCGGGCCTGGCGTGTCGACGACGGGCGCGAAGTCGATGTCGATCCCGACCGAGTGGAGAGCGGCGGCCGCGCCCGCGGCCTGGTCGTGCGCGACCGTTGGGCTCGTCATCTGGTCGGGTGCCTCGGTCGGAGGCGCCCACGCGAGACGCCGGACGATCCCGCCCTCGTGGTCGACGGCGATCAGAGCGGCTCACCGCGCGTGCACGCGGCCTGCTGCAGCTCGGCCGTGACGGTGGCGGCGGTGTGGCGCGTGAGCCAGCCGTTGCCGAGCAGCACGACGCCGCCCATCTTCCCGTTGCGAATCCGCGTCAGGAACCTCCGGTTCGGCGGCGCGGTGAGCGTCCCCATCACCGTTTCGGCGGTGTCGGAGAAGCCCGTGACGACGCGCGCGCTCGTCGCCGGGGCCGGCCTGGCGGCCGCCGAGATCACCGCAACCGCCGCGAGGGCGGCGAGACCCGCGAACGTCCTCAGCATCGGAAACAGGGTAGCCCTCGTCTCGGCCTCTTCAGGCCGCGCAAACTGGCGCGGCCGCGGCCCGGGACTAGACTCAGCGCATGGCCCAGGCACCCGTATTGCCTGCCGGGTTCGAGCTTCCGCTCGAGGCGCGCCTGCCGCGGATCGGAGCCGTCGACGCGGTCGCGCTCGAGGAGCGCGCGGCCTCGCTGGCGAAGCGCTCGATCAAGCGCGAGTCGAAGGTCTGGGCTCTCCTCCTCGCGATCCGCAGCACGGACCTGACGACGCTCGAAGGCTCGGACACGCCGGGGAAGGCGGCGGCGATCGCCTCGAAGGCGCGACGTCCGGATCCTTCCGATCCGGGGATTCCGCCGGTCGCCGCGGTCTGCGTCTACCCGAATCTCGTGCCTGCGGTGCGTGAACGGCTCGCGGGCAGCGACGTGAAGGTGGCGGCGGTCGCGACCGGGTTCCCGTCCGGCCAGTACCCGACCGCGGTGAAGGTCGCCGACGTACGCGCGACCGTCGAGCTCGGGGCGGACGAGATCGACATGGTGATCGACCGCGGCGCCTTCCTCTCAGGCCGCTACGCGAAGGTCTACGACGAGATCGTCCAGGTGAAGGAAGCCTGCGGCGATGCGCACCTGAAGGTGATCCTCGAGACGGGGGAGCTCGGCACCTACGACAACGTGCGCCGCGCGACGCTGCTCTCGATCGCGGCCGGGGCGGATTTCGTCAAGACGTCGACGGGGAAGATCTCGCCGGCCGCGACGCTGCCGGTGGCGCTCTGCATGCTCGAGGCGATCCGCGACGTGTACGAGGAGACCGGCCGGCGCGTCGGCTTCAAGGCGGCGGGCGGGATCCGGCAGGCGAAGCAGGCGGTGCAGCACCTGGTGCTCGTGCACGAGACGCTCGGGCCCGACTGGCTGTCGCCCGATCTGTACCGGCTCGGCGCCTCGTCGTTGCTCAACGACATCCTCATGCAGCTCCGCAAGCAGCGCACCGGCGCCTACCAGAGCGGCGACTACTTCACGCTGGATTAAGGAGACACGCTTTCGTGACACAGGTTGCACATTTGCGCGAGCCTTCGGGCCCTACGCTTGCCCCCTCCCATAAGGGTGGGGGGTGGGTTTGGGGGACCGGCCCGTTCCGCTTCACCCCCGTCCGCATCGACCGTGTCCGGAGCGCGTATGGCTGAGCTCGACAAGCCGCAACGCGAGGTCGAGGTCCCCGGCGACTGGACGTACGCGAGCGCTCCCGAGTCGCGCGACATCGTCCAGCTCCGCGATCGCTACGGCTACTTCGTCGGCGGCGAGTGGCTGGAGCCGGCGGAGACGTACGAGACGATCGCCCCCCGCGACGAGGAGCCGCTCGCGGCCGTCGGCCAGGGCACGCCCGCCGACGTCGGCCGCGCGGTCGCCGCCGCTCGCAACGCCTACGCCGACGGCTGGTCGTCACTCCCGGGCTCTGAGCGCGCGAAGTACCTCTTCCGCATCGCCCGCCTCCTGCAGGAACGGGCGCGCGAGTTCGCCGTCCTCGAGTCGCTCAACGGCGGCAAGCCGATCAAGGAGTCGCGCGACGTCGACCTCCCGCTCGCCGCGGCCCACTTCTTCTACTACGCCGGCTGGGCCGACAAGCTCGAGTACGCGTTCCCGAACCGGCGCCCGCGCTCCGTCGGCGTGGCGGGTCAGATCATCCCGTGGAACTTCCCGCTCCTCATGCTGGCGTGGAAGGTTGCGCCCGCGCTCGCATGCGGCAACACGGTCGTCCTCAAGCCCGCGGAGACGACCCCGCTCACGGCCCTCCTCTTCTGCGACGTGCTGCGCCAGGCGGAGTTGCCGGCCGGCGTCGTCAACATCGTCACCGGGGACGGCCGCACCGGCGCCGCGCTCGTCGAGAGCGAGGAGGTCGACAAGATCGCCTTCACCGGCTCGACCGAGGTGGGGAAGGCGATCCAGCGGCGGCTCGCCGGCACCGGCAAGCGCCTCACGCTCGAGCTCGGCGGCAAGGCCGCGAACATCGTCTTCGACGACGCGGCGCTCGACCAGGCGGTCGAGGGGATCGTCAACGGGATCTACTTCAACCAGGGACATGTCTGCTGCGCCGGCTCGCGGCTCTTCGTCCAGGAGTCGATCTACGAGCCGCTCATCGCGAAGCTCGAGCGCCGCCTCGCGACGCTGCGCGTCGGCGACCCGCTCGACAAGAACACCGACGTCGGCGCGATCAACTCCGCCGCCCAGCTCGAGAAGATCCGCGAGCTCGTCGCCTCCGGGGTCGAGGAGGGTGCCGAGATCTACCAGCCGCCCTGCGTCCTCCCGGAGAAGGGCTACTGGTTCGTCCCGACCGTGTTCACGAACGTCGCGCAGAGCTACCGGATCGCGCAGGAGGAGATCTTCGGGCCTGTCCTCTCGGTCCTCACGTTCCGCACTCCGGAGGAGGCGCTGGAGAAGGCGAACAACACGCCGTACGGCCTGAGCGCCGGCGTCTGGACGGAGAAGGGCTCGCGGATCCTCTGGATGGCGCAGCGCCTGCGCGCCGGCGTCGTCTGGGCGAACACGTTCAACCGCTTCGACCCGAGCTCTCCGTTCGGCGGCTACAAGGAATCGGGCTTCGGCCGCGAGGGCGGTCGGCACGGCCTCGAGCCGTATCTGCAGTTCGACGACGCGGACGGGGACTCAGGATGACGACCGTCGTCAGCCGCGGCGCCGAGGCCCGCGCGGGAGCGCTGGGCGCCCGCGCCGAGCGCGCACGAGACTGGCTCGCCGACCGGCTCGCGACACCGTTCTCGTTCGACCTCTTCGTTCTCGACAAGGACGAATGGACGGACCACGCAGAAGTCCCTGTGTACGCGATACCCCATGCGCATCCGGACAGCGGCAAGATCGTCCTCGGCTCGCAGCCCGCGACGCTCTTCGACTCGGTGTGCAGGCAGTTCTGGCCCGACTTCAGCGTGGAATCGCGCGCCGCGCTGCACCAGGCCTACGGCGACCCGCCGCTGCTCGAGGCGTTCGCCGACCTGATCCTCGTCCACGAGCTCCTGCATCTCGTGCCGCGAGGGCAGTCGCTGCCGCGGATGTGGCACGAGGAGTTGTTCGCCAACCTCGGCGCGGTCGGCTACCTGGCGAGCGAGGAGCCGGACGAGCTGCCGGTCTACATGACGTTCTGTCGCGCCGGCTGCGACGTCGCTCCGTCGCGGGTCGCCTGCTCGGCGCTCGTGGACATGGCCAACAGCTTCGAGGTCGGGGGCTTTGCGAACTACGTCTGGTACCAGTGCCGGCTCATCATCGCGGCCGAGCGGCTCTGGGACGCACGCGGTGTCGAGGCGCTGCAGGCACTGCAGGCGGGCGAAGTCGACGTCGCCGCAGAGGTCGAGAGGAACTGGCCATGAGCGAGCGACTTCCCGTCAAGAAGACGTACAAGCTCTTCATCGGCGGCTCGTTCCCGCGCAGCGAGTCGGGCCGCACCTACGAGGCGGAGGGGCAGAACGTCGCGCGCGCGTCGCGCAAGGACGTCCGCGACGCCGTCCGCGCTGCGCGGGCCGCACAGTCCGGCTGGGCCGGCGCGACCGCCTACAACCGCGGCCAGGTCGTGTACCGGCTGGCCGAGATGATCGAGGCGCGCGCCGCCGAGTTCGCCGAGCTGTGCGATGGCCGTGACGAGGTCGAGCGCTCGATCGATCGCATCGTCTGGTACGCAGGCTGGGCCGACAAGCTGCCCCAGGTGCTCGGCGGCTCGAATCCCGTCGCCGGCCCGTACTTCAACTTCACCGTGCCGGAGCCGACGGGCGTCGTCGCGGTGCTCGCTCCCGAGGAGCCGCCTCTGCTCGGGCTCGTCACTCGGCTCCTCCCGCCGCTCGTCGGCGGCAACGCCGTCGTCGTGGTCGCGTCGGAAACCCGACCCCTCGCGGCGATCGAACTGGCAGAGGCGCTCGCGACGAGCGACGTGCCCGGCGGAGTCGTCAACTTGCTCACGGGCGGACACGCGGAGCTCGGGCCCGTGCTCGCCTCGCACATGGATGTCAACGCGATCGACCTCTGCGGGGCCGACGGCGATGCGCCGGAGCTCGAGCGGCTCGCCGCAGACAATGTCAAGCGCGTCGTATGCGGCCGCCCCGACGTGCAGAGCCCGTGGGAGATCGCATCCTTCCTCGAGGAGAAGACGGTCTGGCACCCGATGGGCCAGTGAGTTGCGAGAATCGCCCCTCGTGATGCCGAGTCGCCGTTTCAGTCACGCAATCGCCGAGGGCGACGGCATCTCCGTCGTCGCCGCCGTCGAGGACGCCGACGCGGCCCGAGCCGCCGAGGCGCAGCGGGCCGAGGCCCTCGTCGTCGTCGGCGACCCGGGGCTCCTGCGCGAGGCGACGCGCCTGCCGATCCTCTGGCGCGCGAGGGCGGCGGTCGACCGCGCTGCCGAGGTGGCGGATGCCGTGACCCTTACGCTCCCGGACGAGGACGAGGATCACGACCCGGCTCGGCGCCGACACGAGGAGGCGCTCGCGGCTGGGCTCGACTGCGCAGTAGAGGTGCGCACCGAGGAGGAGCTCGAGCGCGCGCTCGAGGCTCTCGATCCGGAGATCTTCCTCCTCGTGCCCCCTCAAAGCGACGAGGCGGAGCGCCTGGAGGCGGTGCTCGAGCTGCTCGCGGAGGTCCCTGCGGGGAAG
This sequence comes from uncultured Actinomycetes bacterium, assembly GCA_963770815.1. Classification (GTDB taxonomy): domain Bacteria; phylum Actinomycetota; class Thermoleophilia; order Gaiellales; family Gaiellaceae; genus Palsa-739. The sequence continues at coordinate 78,094 of CAVYQV010000012.1, read as the reverse complement.
CTCGCGATCGCCGATCTCGCGGTGACGACCGAGGACGAGGTGCACGAGCTCGAGCGCGCCGGCGTGGACGCCGTGATCGTCCACGCCGCGGACGTCTCGCCGCTCGCGGGCGACGCTCCACCCGAAGTCTGAGGGGCTCGCTAGCCGAAGAACGCGCGCGCGACGTCGTACCACTCGGGAGTCACGACCTTCAGCTCGGCGGTCGCCTCGGCCAGAGGCACGGCGACGACGTCGTCGCCGCGTAGCGCGGCCATCTGCCCGAACTCGCCGCCGAGCGCGAGGTCGGCGGCCTTGAGCCCGAATCTCGTGGCGAGCACGCGGTCCCGCGGCGTCGGCGTTCCGCCGCGCTGGACGTGGCCGAGCACGGTGACGCGCGTCTCGAAGCCGGTGCGCTCCTCGATTTCGCGCCCCAGCGCCTCGCCGACGCCTCGCTTCGACAGGATCACGTGCCCGAACTGATCCTGCTCGCCCGCATCCGCGAGTCCCGGTAGCTCGCAGCCCTCGCTGACCACGACGATGGAGAAGTTCTTGCCCCGTGCGTGTCGCTTCCGGATCGTCTCCGCGACCTCCTCGAAATCGACCGGGATCTCCGGCACGAGGATCACGTCGGCGCCGCCGGCGATGCCGCTCATCACCGCGATCCAGCCGGTGTGGCGGCCCATCACCTCGACGACCATCACGCGGTTGTGGGACTCGGCCGTGGTGTGGAGGCGGTCGATCGCCTCGGTGGCGACGAAGACCGCGGTGTCGAAGCCGAACGTGTAGTCGGTGCCGGACAGGTCGTTGTCGATCGTCTTCGGGACGCCGACGACGGGAAGTTGCTGCTCCGCGAACAGGCGCGCCGCCACGCCGAGCGTGTCCTCGCCGCCGATCGCGACGAGGGCGTCGAGCCCGCGGTCGGAGAAGTTCTGCAGCACGCGCTCGACGCCGCCCTCGACGGTGTACGGGTTCGTGCGGCTCGTGCCGATGATCGTGCCGCCCCGCGGGAGGATCCCGGATACCTGCAACGGGCCGAGATCCTCGAAGATCGGCTCGACGAGCCCGCGCCAGCCCTCGCGCGCCGCGACGACGTCCCAGCCGGCTGCGTCCGCCCGGCGGACGACGGCCCGGATGACCGCGTTGAGCCCGGGACAGTCTCCGCCCCCGGTGAGGATGCCGATGCTCTTCGCCATACCTGCGCGAGCCTAGATGCTCGGCCGGGCTCGTAGGGTGGTCCGGTGACGGTGCAGCCCGAGGCAAGCCCGCCGGCCCCGCGCCTCGGCGGCTGGCCCGGCTTCTGGCTCTGGGCGCTCGTGGGTGCGGCGATCGTGTTCGGGTTCCTCAGCTTTCTCGTCTTCGTCCTCATCCCGGCGATCGTGGTCGCGATCGTGCTGGCCCGGTCGTCGCGCTGGAACGACGGCCCTTCGCTGGTCGGCATGGTCGCCGGCGCCGGACTGCCGCTCCTGGTCGTCGCCGCGGTGAACTGGAGCGATTGGGAGCATCGCGCCAGCGGCGACGGCACTCCCAATCCGTACTACTGGGGCGGGATCGGGCTCTGCCTGCTGGCCGCGGGCGCAGCGGCATCCGCGCTTCTCAGAAGCCGCAGAAGCTAGAGCGGACGATGCCGAAGGTGGGGGTCGAACCCACACGGCCCAATGGGCCACCGGATTTTGAGTCCGGCGCGTCTGCCAGTTCCGCCACTTCGGCCTGCGCCGCCATGGTACGCCGTGCCGTCCTGGGCCTACGCTTCGCCTGAGCCGACGCGGAGGGGGAAGTACGGCGGCGCGAGCAGGAAGCCGATGCGGGCATCGGGACCGCTTTGCCCGCGGGCCATCTGGAGCGCCGCCCCGATCCCGCCGATCGGGACGAAGCCGAGCTGCCGCACCGCTGCGGCGTCGCGAGCGCCCGCGACGTAGACGGCGCCGAGCCGCTCGAGCGCAGGCCGGCAGGCCTCCCAGTCGCGGAACGGGAGCAACGGATGGACGCTGCGCCCGGCGCGGTACTCCTCGACGGCGCGCGCGTCCGCGGCGACCGCATCCTCCACAGCCGCGAGCAGCTCCGGATTGCGCGCGATCGGATCGGAGCGGAAGAAGACGTGGTACGGCAGCTGCGTGGGCCGGGCGAAGATGCGACGGAAGCCGTGGACGAGGATGACGATGCCGCCGTCGCGCACCGGAAAGGCGTCTCGCCACAGCCCGAGCGCGTGGGCGAGTCCGAGGTGGGCCGCCACGAGAGGGTTCGGCGGCTCGCGCGGCAGGAACGGCGTGGTGCCTGGGATCCCGATCACGAGTGCGTCGAGCGGCTCGTCCAGTGTCGCCCGGCGCAGCTCGATCGCGCGGAGCAGGGCCTCGGCATGGGCGACGGACGGCGGCCCCGCCAGCACGGCGGCCGCCGTTCGGGTGCCGCGCAGCGTGCGGAGGACGCGGCGCCGAATCCGATCCGGCGAAGCGGAGAACGCGAGCCGCAGCGGTGAGCGCGCGATCCGCTCGCCGGCCACGGGGTCATACGGATAGCCGCGGAGGAGGCCCGCGAACTGCGGGTGGTTGAGGACGAGCGAGACGCCGAGGAGTGGGACGTCCGCCGCGAGCGTCCGTTCGACGAGGGTGGCGAGGCGCCAGCCCTCCGAGCCTCCGGTCTCGAGCAGCGACTCCGCCGTTGCACGGCGCTGCGTCTCCGCGTCGGCGGCTGCGAGGAGCGTCGCCGGCCCGCCGTGCAGCACCGTCTCCGCCGCGCTCACGACCACGACGAGGTCGGTCTCGACGAGCTCGCGCGCGACCCGCACCCGCGGCGCAGCGCGAGGGATCCCGGCGAGCGCCGGGTCCGCCGCGTCGTGTACCGCCACCCGTCCGTGAAAGCGGCGGCGCAGCTCCGGGGTCACGAGCGCAGCGATCTCCCCACGGCTCGCGCGGCGGGCGAGGCCGCCCGCGACGAGAAGCGTCTGGTGCTCGGTGCGCACGCCGAGCTCCTCGAGTGCCTCGCTCACGGCGGCGACTGCGAGGCGTCGCGGGTCGGCCAGGACGTTGGTGATCGGCAACGCGGGGGGCTCGACCACGATCGTCGCGCGCGACGCCCTCGCGGCGAGGGTCTCGAGCGGCTCCCCGTCGAGCGGGAACCGCAGGGCCTCCTTCGTCGCCGCCTCGACGTCGGTCGCGCGGCCCGGCGCCGGAGGCCGCAGCAGGCGCGCGTCGGCGGGCGCCGACGCCACGACGATGCGGGTGCCCGAGAGGAGAGGAACGCGCGGCACCCGTGGATTCAACCAATGCAGTCCGCGGCTAAGTACCGATTGCAGTGTGCGCGCCGGAGATAGAGGATGCGCAGATGGCGGACGACGAACGCTCCCGGCGCGAGGTCAGGATCCTGCCGGCGGTGATCGGCGCCGGGGTCGCGGTCGCGATCGCGGTCGGCGTCGTCGCGTACGCGGCCGGCCATTACGGCGAGAAGACCCAGACGCAGACGCTCACGATCCAGGCGGCAGGGCCGGGCGGGACGGCGGTCACGCCGACGAAGGTGTCCCCGCAGGTGGCCGCCGGCGCGCACACGTTCGTCCAGTTCGCCTGCGTCCAGTGCCACGGGCCGCAGGGCGGCGGCGGGGTCGATCCGGCCGTGCCGGCGCTGACGACGGTCGGCCAGAGCCTCACGGCGGCCCAGCTCCGGCACATCATCGACCACGGCCTCGGCGCCTCGGCGAACCCAAAGCAGCCGTACATGCCCGTCTGGGGCGAGGTGATCTCGAAGACGCAGGTCACGAATCTGGTGGCCTACATCCGGGCCGGCCTGCCGCCGGTCGCCGGCACGGAGCCGGTCTCGGTCCCGGCGGGACAGGGAGCTGCTGTCGCCGGCGCCGCGCTCTACGTCCGCTACGGCTGCATCAACTGTCACGGCCCCAACGGGCTCGGCGGCGTGCCGAACCCGCTTTCGGCGGACAAGTCGATCCCGCCGCTCTCGGGCCAGGGCTTCCGTCACGACTTCCCGACGGACCAGGCGATCGCCGATGTGATCCGCAGCGGCAGCGTGATCGGCCGGGCGCCGATCGTGAGCATGCCGCACTGGGGCGGGATCCTTTCCGACCAGCAGATCGCGGAGCTGACCGCGTACCTCAAGACGCTGAAGTAGGCCGCGCCTCCGACATAGACTCGGAGGGATGTCTCCGAAGACGCTCACGGGCGCCGAGCTCGACCTGAGCGACGCCCCCGCGCGCGATGCCGAGCTCTTCCTCGTCGACGGCAACAACCTCGCGTACCGCGCCTTTTTCGCGCTGCCCGAGGAGCTCGCGACGAGCGAGGGCTTCCCGACGAACGCGCTGCTCGGCTTCACGAACATGCTCTTCAAGCTCCTCTCCGACTACCGGCCGAAGGGCGTCGCGGTCGCCTGGGACACGCGCCCGGTGCACCGCGCCGCGCAGGCCGAGGCGGCGGACGTCGTCTACAAGGAAGGCCGCCGCCCGATGCCGGACCTGCTGCGCGAGCAGTTCCCGCACCTGCGGCCGATCGTCGAGGCGTTCGGCTACCGCAACCTCGAGTTCGAGGGTTGGGAGGCGGACGACGTGATCGCGACGCTCGCGACCCGGGCCGACGAGGCGGGGATCCGCACCTGCGTCGTCTCGACCGATCGCGACGCGTTCCAGCTCGTCTCCGAGAACGTCTGCCTGATGATGACGCCGCGCGGCGTGAGCGACGTCAACGTCTACACGCCCGAGCGGGTCGAGGCGCGGTACGGGATCCGGCCCGACCAGATCCCGGACTTCATCGGGCTCAAGGGCGACACCTCCGACAACATCCCCGGCGTCCCGGGCATCGGGGACAAGACCGCCGGTCAGCTCGTCGCGCAATACGGATCGCTCGAGGGCGTGCTCGAGCACGTCGAGGAGCTGTCGCCGGCGCGCAAGAAGAACTTGACCGAGTTCGCGGATCAGGCGCGCGCGGCGAAGGTGCTCGCAACGATGCGCCGCGACCTCGACATCGACGCCGATCCGGCCGAGCTCGTCCTCGCGCCGCCCGATCGTGCGCAGCTGCGCGAGACGTTCCGGCAATTCGAGTTCCGCGCGCTCCTCGGCCGGGTGGACGAGCTCGACGAGGCGGTGCCCGCACGCGAGCGGATCTCCGCCGGGACCGCGGTTCGCTGGCGCGAAGAGGCAAGTAACACTGTGTTACTAAGTCAAGAGCTGCTCGGGATCGCGGCCGACGAGGGCCGGGTCGCCGTCGCGCTCGGCGACGAGGTCGTCGTCTCGCCGCGGCCCGAGCGGCTCGAGGGGACGTTCGTCGCCCACGACGCGAAGGCGCTGCGAGTCGAGGCCACCGACGACACGATGCTCCTCGCGTACCTGATCGACCCGGCGCGGAGCGAGTACCTGCTCGACGACCTCGCGGCCGAGTACGCCGTCGAGGCGGTCGCCGAGCCGGAGGCGGAGGAGGAGACGGCGCGACTCGTCCGCCACGCGGCAGTCACGCTGCGCCTGCGCGACCCGCTGCTCGAGCGCGTGCGCGAGCGCGGCGCAGAGCCGCTCTACCGCGACGTCGAGCTGCCGCTCACCGGGGTCCTCGCTCGAATGGAGGAGGCCGGCGTGCGTATCGACACCTACCGGATGGGCGAGATCACGGCCCGCCTCGCCGACCGCGTCGAGGAGCTCGAGGCAAGCGCCTACGAGCTCGCGGGCGAGGAGTTCGTGCTCGGTTCGCCGCAACAGCTCGGGCGCATCCTGTTCGAGAAGCTCGAGCTGACGCCCGGCCGCAAGGGTAAGACCGGCTACTCGACCGACACGAAGGTGCTGCGCTCGATCCGAGCCGAGCACGAGATCGTCGCGGTGATCGAGGAGTGGCGCGAGCTCTCGAAGCTCCTCAACACGTATCTCGTCCCGCTGCCCGACATGATCGGGGAGGACGGGCGCCTGCACACGACCTTCAACCAGGCCGTCGCCGCGACCGGCCGCCTCTCGACGACCAACCCGAACCTCCAGTCGATCCCGATCCGCACCGAGCTCGGGCGCGAGATCCGCTCCGCCTTCGTCGCGGAGCAAGGCGCGCGGCTGATCTCCGCCGACTACTCGCAGATCGAGCTGCGCATCCTCGCGCACGTCTCCGGCGAGCCGAAGCTGCGCGAGGCGTTCGAGCGCGGGGAGGACATCCACACCGCGACCGCGGCCGAGGTGCTCGGCGTCGATCCCGCGAAGCTGACCCCGGGGGAGCGGTCGATCGCGAAGATGATCAACTTCGGGATCGTCTACGGGATCTCGGCCTTCGGCCTCTCCGAGAACCTCGAGATCCCGCGCGAGCAGGCGCAGGAGTACATCGACGCCTACCTCGCGCGCTTCCCGCTCGTGCAGGACTTCATCCAGCGCACGATCGAGCAGGCCGAGCGCGACGGCTACGCGACGAGCCTGCTCGGGCGGCGGCGGCCGGTCCCCGAGTTGCGCGTGCGGAACCGCGCGACGCGCGGCTTCGGCGAGCGCGTCGCGGTCAACTTCGTGATGCAGGGCTCGAACGCGGACATCATCAAGGTCGCGATGGTCGCGATCGAGCGGCGGCTGCGCGAGGAGGGGAGAAGCGCGCGGCTCGTCCTCCAGGTGCACGACGAGCTCCTGCTCGAGACGCCGGACGCCGAGACGTCGGTCGTGAAGGAGCTGGTGCGCGAGGAGATGTGCTCGGCCTACCCGCTCGACCCGCCGCTTGCCGTGGACGTGGGCGCCGGCGACTCCTGGGCCGACGCGAAGAGCTAGCTCAATCGCTATCGCGGACGGCGCCGATGAGAGACAGATCTGGCCTTTCGATCCACTCGTTGCGAAGGCGGAGGGCCTGATGAAGGACAGTGACCACAAGCCCGAGGATCACGAGCCCTGCTACGAGAAGCCGAAGCGGCTCGGGTAAGGCTGAGATCCAGCCCGTGTCGCAGCAGCCCGAGATTGCCCGACCTCGATCGTGAACCTATTTGCAATTCGGAGCGATCGCGTTTCAAATGCCGGGGTGTCGTCCGCCCGCAGAGTCCTGGCCGGGATCACGATCCCGCAGCAGCTCCTCATCGCCGCGGCGTTGACGTACGGCCTCGTCTTCGCACTGCTGCTCGAGTACGGCCGGCCCGGGCTCGGGCTCGGGGAGGGCTTCTTCGTGGCTGTGATCCTCGCGGCTGCGGCGACGGGTCCCGGTCTCGGTGCGCTCGCGGGCCTGCTTGCCCTCTTCCTCTACGAGCTCGCGATCCACTCCGGGGCGGGCCTCGCCGGGAGCGACTTCGTCCATGTGCCGGCGCTCACCCGCCTCGTGTCGTACGTCGCAGCCGGCGTCGTGACGGGTTTCCTCGCTCACCGCTTACGCCTGATGCTGGCGCAGTCGTTGACCGTGCTCGAGGAGCTCGCCGATCTTGCCTACGGCGGTGTCGACTGGGCGTCGCTCGAGCGCGCCCGCGCTCAGGATGCCTCGCCGGACCGCGTGTAGCCGAGCTCGGCGAGCAGCGAACCGGCCTCGGCCTCGACGTCGGCGACCTGCTCCGGCGTCAGCTCCTTGCGCCAGCGGCCGATCGAGGAGTCCCGGAAGCTGTCTATCGCCCGATGCGTCGACGTCACGTTGGCGCCGAGGAACCCGGCGAGCTCGTCGGCCACGCTCGCGAGCTTCTCGTACCGGATCTCGAGCAGCCGGTCGCCGGTGTCTGCCGCGCGCACGGCCTCGACGTAGCGCCGCCAGGCCCACGCGCAACGCCGGGCGTCGCTCACCCGCGTGAACTCCTCTCGCCGCTCCGGCTCGACCCAGAAGCGCGGCTCCGACCCGTACGGCAGGCGCGCGTCGTCCTTGCCTTCGGTCCCCTCGTTGAGCCAGCCCCGCTCGAGCAGCGAGCAGACGACGTCGCGGCCGTCCCGCACCACGTGCACGGCGAGCGCCTGCGGGTACGCCTCGAGCGCAGCGTCGAGGACGTGAGCGGTCTCGGGCGTCTGCTCGACGCCCCGCAGCCCCCACGCGAGGCCGATGCGCCTGATCCGCTCGAGGATCGTCCGCAGCTCGGCCGCCGACGGCTGTTCCGGCAGCGCCGACTTCCACGGCGTCACCTCGCCGAAGTCGACGAAGCCGGGGAGGCCACCGATCGCGCGGCCGACGAACGTCGTTCCCGAGCGCGGGCAGCCGACGACGAACACGAGTCGCTCCTCGCGCCCCAGCCTTGGGCGCTGCACGAGCGCGCGCTCGGCGACGCGCGCCCCTGCGGTGCAGTAGTCGAGCAGCGCGCTCACAGCGCCTCCGGAAGCGAGTCCGGCACCAGCCCCAGCCCCTGCCGGAGCGTGTCGATCAGCCGCTGCGCGTCGGCGAGCAGCGACGCGAGCTCGTCCACCTCCTCGCGCGGCACCTCGATCGTCACGCGCACGGGGGAGCGCGCGGTCGAGGAGAGCGCGAGCGTCTCCACACCGTCCGTCGCGAGGCCGGTCACGTCGAGGTACTCGTCCCGTGCGAGCCGGGCGCCGGGGGCGAACCGCTTCACCGCGGCGGCGAGCCGCTCGGCGAGAACGCCCGCATAGTGGCCCGGCACGCGGATCGTCGCTTCGCCGCTGCGCAGGCCGACCGTCGCGGACCACGCCGCGTAGCCGGCTCCGTCGCCTTCGTGGCGCAGGACGTGCACCGCGCACGTCTCGGTCACGCCGATCGGGTAGCGCTCCTCCATCGGCGGCAGCGTAGCCCCAGGCTCCGGACACCCGAGCTATATTGATCGGCCGCATGGCGAACGAGACAATCGACGACCCGCGGCTCGAGGAAGGCGTCTGGACGACGGACCCCGAGAGCGGCGAACTGGTCCCCGACTACGAATCCACCTTCCCCACGATCGAGGAGGGGCAGGTCGTCAACGGCACCGTCGTGCGCGTGGACAAGGACGAGGTGCTCGTGGACATCGGCTACAAGTCGGAGGGCGTCATCCCGGTCTCCGAGCTCTCGATTCGCCGCTCGATCAACCCGGCCGACGAGGTCGCGCTCGGCGACGACATCGCCGCGCTCGTGCTGACGAAAGAGGACGCCGAGGGCCGGCTGATCCTCTCCAAGAAGCGCGCGCGCTTCGAGATCGCCTGGAAGGCGATCGAGGTCGCCCACGAGAAGGGCGAGCCCGTCACCGGGCGGGTGATCGAGGTCGTCAAGGGCGGGCTCATCCTCGACCTCGGGGTGCGCGGCTTCCTGCCGGCGTCGCTGGTCGACATCCGCCGCGTGCAGGACCTCGACGAGTTCATGGGCCAGGAGCTCGAGTGCAAGGTCATCGAGCTCAACCGCTCGCGCAACAACGTCGTCCTCTCACGCCGCGCCGTGCTCGAGGAGGAGCGCAAGGAGCAGCGGCAGAAGATCCTCGACCGCCTCAACCCCGGCGACGTCGTCGAGGGCACGATCTCCAACATCGTCGACTTCGGCGCCTTCGTCGACCTCGACGGGATGGACGGCCTCATCCACATCTCCGAGCTTTCGTGGAGCCACGTGAACCACCCGTCGGAGGTGCTCGAGATCGGGCAGACGGTCAAGGTTCAGGTGCTCGACATCGACCGCGAGCGGCAGCGCATCTCGCTCGGCCTCAAGCAGACGCAGACCGACCCATGGCAGCAGGTGCTCGAGAGCTACCAGGAGGGCGACGTCGTGCAGGGCACCGTGACGAAGGTCGTCACGTTCGGCGCCTTCGTCGAGATCCTGCCGGGCGTCGAGGGCCTCGTGCACATCTCCGAGCTCGCGCAGCACCACGTCGAGAACCCGCGCGAGGTGGTCTCGCAGGGAGACAAGGTCAACGTCCGGATCCTCGAGGTCGACGCCGATCGCCGGCGCCTGTCCCTCTCGCTCAAGCGCGTCGAGGAGGGAATGCCCGTCCAGCCGATGCCCGGCGAGGAGGGTGAGCCGCCCGCGCTCGGGCTCTCCGACGAAGTGTTTGCCGACGAGGTTCCCGCTGCGGAGGCGCTCGAGGCTCCCGCCGAGGAAGAGCCGGCGGCCGAGGTCGAGGTCGTCGAGGAGGAGCCCGTAGCCGAAGCCGAGCCGGTCGTCGAGGAGGAGCCTGGCGCGGAGGTCGAGGTCGTCGAGGAGGAGCCCGCGGCTGAAGCCGAGCCGGTCGTCGAGGAAGAACCTGCCGCAGAAGAAGAGCCGGTCGCCGAAGCCGAGCCCGAGGCGGAAGCCGAGGACCCGGCCGCCGAGGCAGAGGCGCCGGAAGCCGACGCCTCCGACGAGGCCGAGCCGACCGAGTAGTGCAGCGACCGCTCGCGGTCGCGCTCACGGGCGGCATCGCAGCCGGCAAGAGCGAGGCGCTCCAGGCGTTCGCGCGCCACGGTGCGGCGGTGATCTCCAGCGACGACGTCGTCCACCGTCTCTATCGCGAGGACGAGGGGCTGCAAGCGGCTCTGAAGGAGCGCTGGGGCGACCGCGTCTTCCGCAACGGCGAAGTCGATCGCGCGGAGATCGGCCGGATCGTCTTCGCCGACCGCGCCGAGCTCGCCTGGCTCGAGTCCGAGCTGCATCCCCGGGTACGGGCGGCCACCGCTGCGTGGCTCGCCGAGCAGACCGCCGACGTGGCCGTCGCCGAGATCCCGCTCCTCTACGAGACCGGCGGCGAGGCGCGCTTCGACCGCGTCGTCGTCGTGACGGCGCCGCCCGCCGTGCGGGAGGCGCGACGCGGCGGGGTGGCGGAGAGGGAGGATCGGCTCGTGCCCGAAGAGGAGAAGCTGCGGCGGGCTGACTTCACGTACGTCAACGACGGTTCGCTCGAGGAGCTCGACGCTTTCGTGGCGGGAGTGCTGGAGGAGCTACGACGGTCCTGAGACGCTGGATCATCCTCGTCGTCGTCCTCGTCGCCGCGCTGGGCGCGTTCGCCTATCTGCAGCGGACCGAGCCGTCGTGGTACGCGCGGATCTGGTACCCGCTGCACTACTCGACGAACATCCGCGTCTACGCCCAGCAGGACCAGCTCGACCCCGCCCTGCTCGCCGCGGTGATCGAGGCGGAGAGCAAGTTCAACCCGAACGCCGTCTCCGACGCCGGCGCCGTCGGCCTCATGCAGCTGACCCCGGGCACGGCGAAAGGGATCGCGCAGTACACCGGCGGTAGCCGCTTCCGTGTCTCCGACCTCACGAACCCCGACATCAACATCCGCTACGGCGCCTGGTACCTCGGGCATCTGCTGGCCAAGTACAAGAACGAGCGGCTGGCGCTCGCCGCCTACAACGCGGGCCAGGAGAACGTCGACACCTGGCTGAAGGCACACGAGGGGATCCAGTTCGCCGAGACGCGGGACTACGTGAGCAAGGTCGTGCGGCTGCAGAAGATCTACCGGCGGGCATACGCGTCCCAACTCGGATACTGATTCCGTCATGAGGATTCGCGCAGCGGTGCTGGAGGAGTTCGGCCGGCCGCTCGAGGTGCAGGAGGTCGACCTGGCCGAGCCGAAGGCGGGCGAGGTTCTCGTGCGCCTCGTCGCCTGCGGCGTCTGCCACACGGACCTGTACACGGCGTCCGGCGCCGACCCCTCCGGCTACTCGCCGACGGTGCTCGGTCACGAGGGCGCCGGCGTGGTGGAGAAGGTCGGCGACGGCGTCGCGTCGCTCGCGCCCGGCGACCACGTCGTGACGCTCTTCTCCCCGCAGTGCCGCGAGTGCGCGCACTGCCTGGACCCGCGCACGAATCTCTGCCTCGCGATCCGCGAGCAGCAGAACCAGGGCTTCCTGCCCGACGGGACGACCCGCCTCTCCCGCGACGGCGAGCCGATCCGGCACTTCATGGGGACGTCGACCTTCGCGGAGTACACGGTGATGCCGGACATCGCGCTGGCGAAGATCTCGCCGGACGCTGCGCTCGACCGCGCGTGCGTCTTCGCCTGCGGCCTCTCGACCGGTCTGGGCGCGGCGCTGAACACCGCGAGAGTCGAGCCCGGCTCGACGTGCGTCGTCTTCGGCGCGGGCCTCGTCGGCCTCGGAGCAGTCGCCGGCTGCCGGCTCGCAGGCGCCGACCGGATCATCTGCGTCGATCCGGCGGAGCAGCGGCTCGAGCTCGCGCGCGGCCAGGGCGCGAGCGACACGCTCAACGGCGGGCCCGAGGTCGTCGAGCAGATCCTCGGGATGACCGGCGGCTTCGGCGCCGACTACACCTTCGAGGCGACGGGCATCGTCGCCGTGATGCGCCAAGCCGTCGAGTCGGCGCGGATGGGCTGGGGCCTCGCGACGGTGTGCGGCGTGGCCGGGAAGGGCGAGACGCTCGACGTCGTGCCGCGCTTCCTGATCACGGGCCGCCGCGTCGCCGGCTCCTCGTTCGGGGGAGTGAAGGGCCGCGACCAGGTGCCGCAGTTCGTCGACCGCTATCTCGCGGGCGACATCGACGTCGACCCGCTCATCTCCCACGCGATCTCGCTCAACGAGGTCAACCGAGGCTTCGACCTCATGCACGCGCAGGACGGCATCCGCAGCGTGATCTCGTTCGACAGCTGATCACTACGCTGTCCTGAATGGCCGATCTGCGGACGACCTCCACCTACAGCCCGACCGGCGACCAGCCGCAGGCGATCGAGAAGCTCGCCGACGGGATCCTCGCGGGCGAGCAGTTCCAGACGCTCGTCGGCGCGACCGGCACCGGCAAGACGGCCACCATGGCGTGGACGATCGAGAAGACGGGCCGGCCGGCGCTCGTGATCGCCCACAACAAGACGCTCGCGGCGCAGCTCTGCAACGAGTTCCGGGAGTTCTTCCCGCACAACGCGGTCGAGTACTTCGTCTCCTACTACGACTACTACCAACCGGAGGCGTACGTCCCGCAGGCCGACCTCTACATCGAGAAGGACTCGTCCCGGAACGACGACATCGCGCGGCTGCGGCTCGCCGCGACCTCGTCGCTCTTCACGCGCCGCGACGTGGTCGTGGTCGCGTCGGTCTCGTGCATCTACGGGCTCGGCTCGCCGGAGGAGTGGCGCGAGCGGATGATCTACGTCGAGGTCGGCGCCGAGCACGACCGCGACCTCATGCTGCGGAAGCTCATCGACTCGCAGTACGTCCGCAACGACACGATGCTCGGCCGCGGCCGCTTCCGCGTGAAGGGCGACGTCGTCGAGGTGCAGCCGGCGAATCAGGAGACGGCCTACCGCATCTCGTTCTTCGGCGACGAGGTCGAGGGGATGACGCACTTCGACCCGCTGACGGGCGAAGTGCTCGCGAAGCTCGACAACCTCTCGATCTGGCCGGCGACGGAGTACGTCACCTCGCAGCCGACGGTTGAGCGCGCCGTCGACGAGATCCGCGACGAGCTGAACGCCCAGGTCGCGAAGTTCGAGGAGGAGGGGAAGCTGCTCGAGGCGCACCGGATCCGCCAGCGCACCGAGTACGACCTCGAGATGCTGAAGGAGCTCGGCTTCTGCAACGGGATCGAGAACTACTCGCGGATCCTCGAGGGACGGGCTGCCGGGACGCACCCGTTCACGCTCCTCGACTACTTCCCGAGCGACTTCGTGGTCTTCGTCGACGAGTCCCATCAGACGGTCCCGCAGCTCGGCGGCATGTCCGAGGGCGACCGCTCGCGCAAGCAGACGCTCGTCGACTTCGGCTTCCGCCTGCCGTCCGCGCTCGACAACCGGCCGCTGCGCTTCGACGAGTTCCTGCGCAAGGTGCCGCAGCTCGTGTTCGTCTCGGCCACGCCGGGGCCGTTCGAGCTCCGGAACTCGACGGTCGTCGCCGAGCAGCTGATCCGGCCGACCGGCATCGTCGATCCCGACGTCGACCTGCGCGCCACGAAGAACCAGATCGACGACCTGCTCGGCGAGATCCGGGCGCGCGAGGCCGCCGGCGAGCGCGTGCTCGTCACGACGCTGACGAAGAAGATGGCCGAGGACCTGACCGACTACCTGCTCGAGTCGGGCGTGAAGGCGCGCTACCTCCACTCCGAGATCGACACGATCGAGCGGATCCAGATCGTGCGCGACCTGCGGCTCGGCGAGTTCGACGTCCTGGTGGGCGTCAACCTCCTGCGTGAGGGGCTCGACCTGCCGGAGGTGTCCCTCGTGGCGATCCTCGACGCCGACAAGGAGGGCTTCCTGCGCGGTCGGACCAGCCTGATCCAGACCATCGGCCGCGCGGCGCGGAACGTCAACGGCAAGGTGCTGATGTACGCCGACAAGCAGACCGAGGCGATCAAGGAATCGCTCGACGAGACGAACCGGCGCCGCGCCGTCCAGCTCGCGTACAACGAGGAGCACGGGATCGTGCCGGAGACGATCGCGAAGGGCGTCTCCGACATCGCCGAGCTGCTCCAGCTCGAGTCGCCGACCGTGCCCTCCTCGCGGCGCCGCCGCGGCGCCACCAAGGTCGAGGGGATGTCGCGCGAGGAGCTCGAGAAGCTCGTCGTCACGCTCGAGGAGGAGATGTACCTCGCCGCCGAGGAGCTGCGGTTCGAGTACGCGGCGAAGCTCCGCGACGAGATCAAGGACCTGCGGAGAGACCTGCAGGCGCTCGAGCAGACCGCCGCGTAACGGTCCGCACTTACTGCGCCTTCATCCCGCCGCGCTACGCTCCCGCCGAGTGGTCGGCTATCTGATCACCGCGCTGGTCCTGGCCTTCGTCACAGGCGCGCTGGCGCGCTTTGCGCTGCCCGGGCCAGACCCGATGCCACCCTGGCTCACGATTGCGATCGGCCTCGTCGGCACCATCGTCGGCAGCACGATCGTGCTCGCCCTCGGCGGGCGGAAGGCCGCCTCCTGGGCGGGACTGGCGAGCTTCTTCGTCGCGGTCGGGCTCGTAGTGATCTACCGGCGCTTTGTCCAGAAGCGGCCGGTCTGGGGTAAAGGCGCCCTTCGCTTTCCCGAGCGAGGCTTCGGCGTGGAGCAGTATCGCGAGCGGCTGAAGCGGGCCGGCATCGATCCGGATGAGATCGGCACCCAGTCGCTCCGTGCCCTCCAGCCGCGGCCGCCGATGCAGTCGCAGCCCACCGTGGGCCACGCCGGCTCGGGCGACGGCCCGACCGACAATCCCGCGTACTTTCTCGGCCTGCTCGAGGAGCTCCACGACTCGGGCGTCCTCGACGACGACGAGTACGCGGCGGCGCGGCTGCGCCTGCTCGAGAGCCTGCGCGCCTAACGAACGAAGCGGCGCTCGGCGCTCAGTACCCAGTCTCCGCGCGACCAGAGGAACGTGCGGACGACGATCGCGTCGGCGTCCGCCTCGTGCAGGTGGAGCCCGCGCGCCTCGCCCAGCCGCCGAGGCCGGGGCTGCCCGAGCCCGGGCGCGATCGCGACCACGGCCGTGCGCGCGTCGTCGCCGAGAACCTCGAACTCGTGCCGCTCGCTGACGGCCGCCTGGTGGATGTGGCCGGCGAGGATGAGGTCGGCGCCCGCGTCCACGAGCGCGTGCAGCACGTGGTTCCGGTGCGAGACGGGTCGCTTGCGCGCTGCCCGCCACGGCGCGCCGATCAGGTGGTGGTGAAGGACGGCCACGCGCAGGTCTCCCTCCTGGGCCTGCGCGAGCCGTTGCGCGGCGCTCGCGAGCTGCGCCCGGCTGAGCGCGCCGCCCTGGTGGCGGAACGGCCGTGCCGAGTTGAGCCCGACGACGTGCAGGCCCGGCGCCGAGGCGGTCGGCTCGGTCGTCTCCCAGACCCGCTCGAACTCTTCCCAGGGCCGTACGAAGCGCGTCAGTGTGTGCGGGAGGTCGTGGTTGCCCGGCACCGCGAGCACCGGCGGCCCGAGCGAGCGCAACAGCTCGGCGGCGTGCTCGACCTCGTGTCGGCGGCCTCGGTGTGCGAGATCGCCCGAAGCGACCACGAGCTGGGGCTCGAGCCGCTCGACGAGCCCGGCGAGCGCCTGCTCGACTTCCCGCTGCGGATGTGTACCGACGTGCAGGTCGGAGACATGGAGGAGCCGCGCATTCACAACCGAACGAGGCTATAGATTGGACGCTGTGACAGAAGACACCGGCGAGATCTTCGACGACCTCTACCTCGGCGTGCGGGCCGGCGGCGCGCTGCGCAAGCAGCGGCGGGGCGAGGAGCTCACCGACGAAGAGCGGGAAGCACTCAGCCGCTGGCAGCGCCTCTCCACGGTGCGCAAGGCCGCTGCGATCGGCGCCTTCGCCGCGGGCACCTTCGGGCTCGGCTTCACGCTGGGCGGCCTGGTCTTCGGCCGCTGGCGCCGCGCGGGCTAGGGATTCCCGGGCGCAGCTAGAACGAAGCCGAACATGGACGCACCTGTGATGGAGGCCCACCGGCACGGGGTCGCGCTCGCGCGTCCATTCCTGCGCGCGCTCCTCCTCGCGCTCGCGGGCGGGGCCTGTTTCCTCGCTCCGTGGCCCGTCGTCGGGATCGCCGGCGTGGCGTTGCTCGCGCTCGCGGCTCTGACCGCGGTGGTCGCGGTCGCGCGTTGGGACCGCACCCACCTCGCCGTCACCCGTAGCGCGCTCGTCGTCGAGCACGGCGTCCTCAACCGCCGCACCGCGTCGATCTCGCTCAACGGGACGGTGTTCGAGGTCGAGCGGACGCTGCTCGGCCGCATCCTCGGCTACGGCACGGTCGTCGCCGGCGAGCTCGAGATGGACTACGTCCCGCGGCGGCTCACGCGCCTGCTCCAGCAGCGCCGCTAGCGCCTCCCGAACGTCTGTTCGGCTCGGTAGAATGGCCTCCGTATGGCTGCCGACGAACTTGTGGTCCACGGCGCCCGCGAGCACAACCTCAAGGACATCACCGTCCGCCTGCCGCGGAACCGTCTCATCTGCATCACCGGGCTCTCCGGCTCCGGCAAGTCTTCGCTTGCCTTCGACACGATCTACGCCGAGGGGCAGCGCCGCTACGTCGAGTCGCTCTCCGCGTACGCGCGCCAGTTCCTGCAGATGATGGAGAAGCCGGACGTCGACCACATCGACGGCCTCAGCCCGGCGATCTCGATCGACCAGAAGACGACCTCGCGCAACCCGCGCTCGACGGTCGGCACCGTGACCGAGATCTACGACTACCTGCGCCTGCTCTACGCGCGGGTCGGGCGGCCGCACTGCCCGATCTGCGGCAAGCCGATCGCGGGGCAGAGCCTCGACGCGATCGTCGACCAGGTGTTGAAGCTCGAGGAGGGGACACGGTTCACGGTCAACGCGCCCGTCGTCCGCGACCGCAAGGGCGAGTACAAGGACGTCTTCGAGGATCTGACGCGGGAGGGCTTCACGCGCGTCAAGGTCGACGGCGAGCAGTACGTGCTCGAGGACGGCGTGCCCGAGCTCGACAAGAAGTACAAGCACACGATCGAGGTCGTCGTCGACCGGCTCGTGATGCGCGCCGACCTGCGGCTGCGGCTCACGCAGTCGATCGAGACGGCGGCCGGGCTCGCCGACGGACTCGTCGCGGTCGATCTCATGGACACCGGCGAGCAGCTGCTCTTCTCCGAGAACTTCGCCTGCCCCGATCACGGCGTCTCGCTACCGGAGCTCCAGCCGCGGATCTTCTCCTTCAACGCCCCGCACGGCGCCTGCCCACGCTGCACCGGCCTCGGCTCGCAACAGGAGATCGACCCGGACCTGCTCGTGCCCGATCCGTCGCTCTCGGTCGACGACGGCGCGCTCGTGCCGTGGTCGGTCGGCGGTTCGTCGAACTTCTACGAGGCGGTGATCCAGGCGGTGGCCGACCGCTACGAGATCGACACGTCGAAGCCGTGGTCCGCGCTGACGGAGGCGGAGCAGGCCCGCTTCCTCAACGGCACGGAGGGTGAGAAGATCTACGTCCAGTACCGCAACCGGATGGGGCGGCGGCGCCAGTACATGCTCGCCTTCGACGGCATCGTCGCGAGCCTCCAGCGCCGCTACCGCGAGACCGACTCGTCACAGCAGCGCGAGCGGATCGAGGAGTACATGTCGCTGCGTCCTTGCCCGGTCTGCAACGGCGCCCGCCTCAAGCCCGAGGTGCTCGCGGTCACCGTCGCCGGCCGCTCGATCCACGAATTCACGCAGATGTCGGTCGCGCGGGCGCTCGGCTTCCTCGACGAGCTCGACCTCACGCCGACCGAGGAGCTGATCGGCCATCGGATCGTGAAGGAGATCCGCGAGCGGCTCACGTTCCTCGACGACGTCGGGGTCGGCTACCTGACGCTCGACCGCGCGGCGGCGACGCTGTCGGGCGGCGAGGCGCAGCGGCTACGGCTCGCGACCCAGATCGGCTCGCAGCTCGTCGGCGTCCTCTACATCCTCGACGAGCCGTCCATCGGCCTCCACCAGCGCGACAACGCGCGCCTCATCGACACGCTCGAGCGGCTGCGCGACATCGGCAACACGGTGCTCGTCGTCGAGCACGACGAGGAGATGATGCGCCGCTCCGACTGGCTCGTCGACATGGGGCAGGGAGCCGGCCTGCACGGCGGCGAGGTCGTCGCGGAAGGCCCGGCGGCGAAGGTCGAGCGCAACAAGAAGTCGGTGACGGGCCAGTTCCTTTCGGGGGCTCGCGAGATCGCGGTTCCCGAGCGGCGCGACGAGGACCGCGGCACGTTCCTCGTCCGCGGCGCGGCGCAGCACAACCTCAAGGACCTCGACGTCGAGTTCCCGGTCGGCAAGTTCGTCTGCGTGACCGGCGTCTCGGGCTCCGGCAAGTCGACGCTCGTGAACGAGATCGTCTTCAAGGCGCTCGCGAACCGGCTGAACCGGGCGCGGGTCAAGCCCGGCGCGCACGCGAGCGTGGAGGGGATCGAGGTCTTCGACAAGGTGATCGAGATCGACCAGAAGCCGATCGGCCGCACGCCGCGCTCGAACCCGGCCACGTACACCGACCTGTTCACGCACATCCGCGAGCTCTACTCGCTCACGCCCGAGGCGAAGGTTCGCGGCTACAAACCGGGCCGCTTCTCGTTCAACGTCCGCGGCGGCCGCTGCGAGACGTGCAAGGGCGACGGGCAGATCAAGATCGAGATGCACTTCCTGCCGGACGTCTACGTGCCGTGCGAGACGTGCAAGGGCGCGCGCTACAACCGTGAGACGCTCGAGGTGCGGTTCAAGGGGCGCTCGATCGCGGACATCCTCGAGATGTCGGTGGAGGAGGCGCTGAAGTTCTTCGCCAAGATCCCGAAGATCCGGCGCCGGCTGCAGACGCTCCACGACGTCGGGCTCGACTACATCAAGCTCGGCCAGCCGGCGACCACGTTGTCGGGCGGCGAGGCGCAGCGCGTCAAGCTCGCAGCGGAGCTGAGCAAGGTCGCGACGGGGAAGACGCTCTACATCCTCGACGAGCCGACGACGGGGCTCCACTTCGCGGACATCGAGAAGCTGCTCGAGACCCTGCAGCGCCTCGTGGACGGCGGCAACACGATGCTCGTGATCGAGCACAACCTCGACGTGATCAAGCAGGCCGACTGGGTGATCGACCTCGGGCCGGAGGGCGGCGAGGCGGGCGGCGAGCTGATCGCGGTCGGCACGCCCGAGGACGTCGCGCAGGTGGAGGAGAGCTCCACCGGCCGCTTCCTGCAGCACGTGCTGCCGGAGCCGGCGAGCGCGGCTGCCTAGGCGACACGTCCAAAACGGACACTTGTCGCTGCGCCGGTGCAGCGTAAGACTCCGCGTGTGGACGCGCCTTCCGAGCAAGCGACGACCGGGTACGGCGGTGCGGCGGTTGCCGGAGCCGTCCTGGCCACGCTCTTCTTCCCCTTCATTGCGCTGATCGCCGCGCTCCTCCTGCAGGGTGGCCAGCAGGACCCCCAGAAGAAGTCCCAGCTCCGGACCTGGGCCTGGGCCTCGGGCGGTTGGATGGTGTTCTGGGTACTCGTCTCCGTGGTGCTCGTGAGCGTCGCCTCGGGCAACGGGTCCGGCTACTGAGGCTACGCTCCGCTCCATGGCGGCTACCGCCGACCCTGCCCGCACTCCCGCGCTCGAGCGGAGCTGGTGGCTGCGCGCGCCGGCCGTGCTCGTCGCGCCGCGCGCCGTTTTCGTCTCGTTGCGGGACGAGTCGGACGAGGCGATCGACGCGCGCCAGGAGCCGCTCACGGCGATCGTCGGGCTCGCGGGAATCGCCGCGGTCCTCGCGTCGCCCATCGCGCGGCAGCTCCTGAACGACGCCTCGGTCTCGGTCTCGCTGATCCCGGTCTGGGCCTTCCTCGGCGGGATGGTCTACGCGGTGGCCGGCTACTGGCTCGGCGGCGGGCTCCTCTACGGCGCCGCCCAGCGGCTCGGCAGCCTCGGCAGCTACCGGCGGTCGCGGAGCGTGATCGCGCTCTCGAGCGCGCCGATCGCGCTCACACTCCTCACGGTCTGGCCCATCCGCATCCTGATCTACGGCCAGAATCTCTTCCGCACCGGCGGTACCGACTGGGGCCCCGGCGACCGGATCTTCGGCGGGCTCGTCTACTTCGCGTTCGCGTGGTGCGTGGCCCTGCTCCTCGTCGGCGTACGCAGCGTGCACGGCTGGAGCTGGGGCCGGAGCCTCGCGACCCTCGCCCTCGCGGCGGCGCTACCGGTGCTGGCGGTCTTCGCCTCGCACCACCACTTCTAGTCCTCAACCGACGGCACGCCCTCAAAGGCGGCCTGCTCCTCCTCGGGCATCCCGTACGTGTGCCGCTCCTCGGGGAATGCGCCGCTCCGTACCTCCTCGGCGTAGCGCCCCAACGCCTCGACGATCGCCTCGCCCAGCTCCGCGTAGCGCTTGACGAAGCGCGGCGCGCGGCCCTCGTAGAAGCCGAGCATGTCGTGCCAGACGAGCACCTGCCCGTCGGTCTCTGCACCGGCGCCGATGCCGATCGTCGGCACGGCGAGCGCACGTGTCGCGGCGAGTCCCACCGTCGGAGGAACGGCCTCGAGGACGATCGCGAAGCAGCCTGCCGCCTCGAGCTCGAGCGCGTCCTCGATGAGCTGCTGCGCCCGCTCGGCCGTCCGGCCCTGCGCCTTGAAGCCGCCGAGGACGGTCGCCGTCTGCGGCGTCAGTCCGACGTGTCCCATCACCGGGATCCCCGCACCGACGATCGCCCGGGCACGCGCGACCGAGGTGCCGCCGCGCTCGAGCTTGACGGCGTCGGCGCCGCCCTCCTTCACGAGCCGCACCGCGTTGCGGATCGCCTGCTCGTCCGACTCCTCGTACGAGCCGAACGGCATGTCGGCGATCACGAGCGGCCGCTTGGCGCCGCGCGTCACCCACTGGGTCATGAACACGATCTCGTCGAGGGACACGGCCACCGTCGACTCGCGGCCGTGGAGGACCATGCCCGAGGAGTCGCCCACCAGGATCAGGTCGACGCCGGCCGCGTCGGCGAGCCGGCCACTCGGCGCGTCGTAGGCGGTGACCATCACGATCTTGTCCCCGCGCCGCTTCATCTCGGCGAGCTCCGGCAGCGGCAGCTTGCCGGTCGTCCAGGACGCGTACCGCTGGGGCTTCGACTCTTCGGTCATCTCAGGTCTCCTTCCAGGAGGACGTTGTCGATCAGGCGGGTGGAGCCGACACGGACCGCGGCGGCCAGGACCTTGACGTCGCCGAGGTCGAGCACCTCGACGTACTCCGGCTCGAGGCCGTTGAGGGAGGCGCGCGCGGCAGACGCGGGATCGGGCTCGCCGACGGCCGACGCGAGCGCGCGCGGCAGGCCGAGCGCCCGCTCCCGCTCCTCGGCCGAGAGCCGGTCGTTGCGCGAGGAGAGGGCGAGACCGTCGGGGTCGCGCACGGTCGGCACGGCGCGGATCTCCACCGGCACGTTCAGGTCGCGAACGAGACGCCGGATCACCGCGACCTGCTGCGCATCCTTCTGGCCGAAGTACGCGCGCTCGGGGCGGACGAGGTCGAAGAGCTTGAGGCAAACGGTCGCGACGCCGCGGAAGTGCCCGGGCCGGGCCGCGCCCTCGGCTCCCGTCTCGCCGGGATCGACCCAGGTGGCGAAGCCGGGCGGGTACAGCTCGTCGGCGGTCGGCGCGAAGACGACGTCGACTTCTTCCGCCTCGGCGATCTCGAGGTCGCGTGCCTCGTCGCGCGGGTACGCGTCCAGATCCGTCGCCTCGTCGAACTGCGCCGGGTTGACGAAGAGCGACATCACGACGTTGCGGTTCTCCTGCCGCGCTGCTCTCAGGAGCGCGACATGACCGTCGTGGAGGGCTCCCATCGTCGGGACGAGCCCCGTTCCGGGCGCCGGCTCCAGCTCGGCGATCGTGCGGACGACCTTCATGCGATCGCCGCCGTCGCGTCCGCGAGCGTCTCGTAGAGCTGCTCGAGCTCGGGGTGCCGTGCGCGGATCGCCTCCTTGTGCGCCTCGACCGTCGCCCAGTCGCCCCGGGCGATCGGGCCGGTCAGCTCGAAGCCGTGCTCGATCGTCCCGCGCATCAGGGGCACGAGGCCTTCGGCCGGAACGCCGAGCCGCACCGCGGCGCGCTGCAGCGTCACGAGGTAGTTGGAGGCGAAGACGGCGCCGGCGTGGTAGAGCGTCCGGTCTTCGTCACGAAGTTCGAACGGCTGCAGCCCGAGCGTCTCCGCGAGCTCTCGCGCCACGGCCAGCGCCTCGCCCGTGTCGCCGGAGATCGCCGCCCAGGCACCGTCGAACTGCGCGGGGTCGCCGCTCCGGTCGTAGGTCTGCAGCGGGTGGAGCGAGAAGCGGCGCTCGTGCGGGTCGAGCGCGGCGAGCGGCGTCGCACCCGAGACGTGTCCCACCCAGGCACGTCCAGGTGTCAGACACCGAGACACGTCCGCGATGGCGGTGTCCGGGACGCAGAGGAGGACGACGTCGGGATCGTCCTCGCCCACGGCGACCCCGCGCTCGCGCAGGCGGGCGCCGAGTGCCGAACCGACCCGGCCCGAACCGATGACTTGGACTCTTTCGATCACGTTGTCGCTCCAGCTCCGAAGCGGATGCCGGGCACGGCGGATTGTACTCGCGGATCCGGGGCGCACGGATGCGCCGCCAGGCCGCGTCGGGCACGCTTCATCCGAAGCTCATGGTTGAACGGCGAAGCTCGGGTGAGAACAACATCGTGCGCCCGTCTCTCCTCTTCCTGGCCGCCGCCCTGGCGGCGGTCGCCGCCGGCTGCGGCGGCGCGACCCAGCGCACCGACTCCGTCGGGGCGGCGCAGCCGCCGCAACAGCCGCGTCATCTGCAGACGACCGGACCGTTCGCGCACCCGCTGAGCCGGCCGCACCTCGCGCCGGGCTCCGACCCGTCGGTCCTGCCCGGAGACCTGCTCATCGCCGACCGCTCGAACAACCGGCTCCTCGTGGTCGACCCGCAGGGGCGCATCGTCTGGCGCTTCCCGCGGCCGGGTGGCCGGAGCCTGCCGCTCCCGGACGACGCCTTCTTCTCGCCGAACGGCCGGCAGATCGTCGTCACGGAGGAGGACGTGGACGCCGTGAGCCTGGTCGACGTCGCGTCGCACCGGCTCGTCTGGCGCTACGGCGCGGTCGGCGTGCCCGGCAGCACCGCGAACCGGCTCTCGCACCCCGACGACGCGATGCTGCTGCCGGACGGCTCGATCGTCGCCGCGGACATCATGAACTGCCGCCTCGTGCTGCTGCGTCCGCCGCGGCTCAACCCGATCCGCACGAGCGGCAGCCCGGCCGAGGGCTGCGTCCATGCGCCGCCGCGCGCCTGGGGGAGCCCGAACGGAGCGTTCCCGCTCCCGGGAGGCGGGACGCTCGTGACGGAGATCAACGGCGACTGGGTCGACGCGCTGTCGCCGAGCGGCCGCGTCCTCTGGTCGACCCACCCGCCGGGCGTCTACTACCCGTCCGATTCGAACGAGGTCCGGCCGGGCCTGTACATCACCGTCGGCTACCAGAGCCCCGGCATCCTCGAGACGTTTGACCGCCACGGACGGCTCCACTGGCGGTATCGGCCGCGACCGGGCGCACCGCAACTCGACCATCCCTCGCTCGCGCAGCCGCTCCCGAACGGCGACGTGCTCGTCAACGACGACTACAACGATCGCGTGATTGTGATCGACCCGCGCACGAACCGCGTCGTCTGGCAGTACGGCCACACGGGCGTGCCGGGCAGCGCCCCGGGCTATCTCTCCAGGCCTGACGGAGTCGATCTCGCCCCGCCTGCCGCGCTGCTGACGCGCGTTCATGCGAACATTCGGTTGCCGGGATGACTTCCGCCGCCGCAAGCCTTTTCGACTTCCGTCGCCTCTCGCTTCGCCGCGAGCTGGTGCTCGCCGCTGCGCTGACCGCCGGAGTCGCGGCCCTGGTCCTCGCGGTCGGCCCGGCACCCGGCGACGCACCCGTCCACCTCTACCGGACATTCCTCGTCCGGGACGGCGCGCTGGTCTGGGACAACTTCTGGTACGCGGGGACGTACCCGCTCGCCTCGTACAGCCTCCTCTACTACCTCCCGGCCGCGCTCGTCGGGAACCTGCCGCTCGTGTTCGCCGCCGCGGTCGCCTCGACCTTGCTCTTCTCGTCGATCGCGCTCCGGGAGTGGGGCACTGACGCCGTCTGGCCGTCGCGCATCTTCGGCGTGCTCGCCGCTGCGCCGCTGTTCACCGGGGAGTACGCGTACACGCTCGGGTTCGCCGCGATGCTCGCGACGCTCAAGCTGCTCCAGCTGCGGCGCTTCTGGCTCGCGGCGCTCTTCGCAGCGCTCACGATCGGCTTCAGCCCGCTGGCCTTCGTGTTCCTCTGCCTCGTCGTCGGGTCGTACGCGGTCTGGCGGCGGCAGATCGAGGTCCGGTACGTGTGGTTCGGCGTCGCCCTGGCCGTCGCGGCGGGGATCGAGCTGGCCGCGCTCGTCCTGTTCCCGGCGGGCACGGGCACGTTCCCGTTCCACTGGATCGACTTCGCCGCGGTCATGCTCGTCAGCACGCTCGGCGTCCTCGTCGCCCGGAACGCCCGCGGCGGCGGGCCCCTCGTCTGGTTCTACGCGCTCTGGGGGCTCGGGAGCATCGTGCTCTACGTCGTGCCGTCGCCGCTCGGCGACAACTGGACGCGGCTGAGCGCGTTCATCTTCCCGATCATGCTTCTCACGGCGAGCCTCGCCGGCTTCCGGCCGCGGCGCCTCGTCCTGTTCGCGCTCGCGGCCGCCCTCGCCTACAACCTCGTGCCGTACGCGCTCCTCGTTCCGTCGCGGCTCGACAACAACACGCAGGTGGGGAGCTTCTGGCAACCGGCCATCCACTTCCTCCGGACGCACGAACAGCCCGGTTTCCGCGTCGAGGTGGTGCCGACGGCGGAGCACTGGGAGGCGTACTGGATCCCGAAGTCGGGCTTACCGCTCGCGCGCGGCTGGTACCGCCAGCTCGACACCGCCGACAACCCGACCCTCTACAAGACGCACCTCGGCCCCGCGGCATACCGCAGCTGGCTGCGCGCGAACGCGGTGCACTACGTCCTTCTCAGCACGACCGCGCCGCTCGACTGGGACGGCGGCCCGCAGGAAGCAGCAGTCGTGCGTTCGCAGGGCTCCGGGTTGAAGGAGGTCTTCCGCAGCCGGAACTGGACGATCTACGCGCTGCCGCACGCGACGCCCCTCCTCACCGGCCCGGCGAACCCGGTGGTCACCTCCTTCGGGCACACCGTGATCCGCGGCCAGGTGTTCGCTGCCGGGCGCTACCTCCTGCGCAACCACTACAGCCCGTACCTGCGCCTGCACGGCAGCGGCTGCGTCAGTCCCGGGCCGAACAAGATGACGTACCTCGACCTGACGCGCCCCGAACGGTTCGCGCTCAGCGTGCCGGGAACGCCCGACGGCCTCGTCCGGGAGCTCTTCGGCGGCGGCGAAGCGACCTGCAGCTCCTGAGACGGCTAGCCGGTCAGCCCGGTGATGCCGTTGTGGAGGAGTGAGGCCGCGAGCAGCAGGATGATCACGGACGCGATCTGGCGGAGGTGCCCCTCGAGCCAGGTTCGCGTGGAGCGAAGGACTCGCTCGGCCCGGTCCGGCGAGATCAGCATCAGCACTATCGCGAGGCCGAGCGGGAGCAGCGAGGCGAGCGTGAAGAAGAGCCAGTCGACCGCGTAGCCGGTCGTCGTCGGGTTGGTCTCGGAGATCGCCTTCAGCGCGAGCGGGATGAAGCCGCCGGGGTTGGCGAGCGTCGCGCCCGCGGCGAAGACGGCGATCCACGGCGACGAGGCAACGGAGCTCATCTTGTCGACCATGCCCTTCCTCGTTTTCTCTCCGATCGGCTGCCGCCACGTCCGGGCGACGTAGACGAGCAGCGCGGCGGCCGCGACGAGGTCGAAGACCGAGACCCAGGTCTTGCGCCCGCCGTTCGAGGACGGTGCGGCGACATCGCCGAGCACGAACGCGGCGAGGATCCCGATCAGGATCGTGATCAGGAAGGCGCCGAGGTAGAACCAGACACCGGTGCGCAGGGGCCGCTTCGCAAGGACGAGTGCGAGCACCGAGAACGTCAGCGTCGTCGGCGACAGCATCGCCGCGAGCGAGATCAGCGCCAGCTCGGCGTCTAGCCAGCCCATGGCCCCTGATCTTGACGTACCACGGTCATGCGATCAGGTCGTGCGCTCCCCGCACGACGAGGATGACGCCGATCACGACCAGCGCCACGAGGCCGATCACCCGCGAGTTGCCGAGCAGCCACGCGCGCCAGGCCGCCAGCCGCTCGTCCGCGCGATCCGGTGCCATGAGGGCGACCACGATCGGCGCGACGATGGTGATGATCGACGCGGCGGCGAAGACCACGAAGGCGACGACGTCGTCTTCCGTCGAGACGTTCGCCTTCAGGATCTCCACAGCCGCCGCGATCGTGAGCGAGTAGGTGAGCATGAAGGCGCCCACGACGACGGCGAGCAGCCAGTTCGTGTTGTCGAGCCGGCTCAGCCACTTCGGCGTCTCGCTGCTCGCCGGCGCGCCCTGCCGGCGCCGCCGGAGAGCGCGGCCGGCGGCGGTCACGGTGAGCAGCCCCACGACGATCTCGGCCCACGACGCTGCGCGCGACGGCGTCGTCTGCTGCGAGCTGAAGTCCTGGCCGTGCCCGAGGGCGACGACGACGGCGGCGATGATCGCGATTGCAACGATCCAGCCGAGCACGAATGCGACGCCGCGCAGGCGGCCGGCCGGCATCGTCAGCAGAACGATGACCGTCACGACGGAAACCGGGCTGCAGACCGCAATCGCGAGCCCCAGTCCGAGAACGGTCGGGATCAGGGACTCCACGGCTCCGAGATCCTACGCCCTGGTACCGTCTGCAACGCCTGTGCCGATCTACGAATACGTCTGCATGAAGTGCGAGTCGCACTTCGAGGAGCTCGTCCGCGGCGAGGAACAGGTCGCGTGCCCCGACTGCGCGGCGACGAACGTCTCGCGCCAGTTCTCCACCTTCGCCGTGCACGGCGTGGCCAAGGTCACGGCAGGCGGCGGCGGCGGTGGATGCTGCGGCGGCTCCTGCGGCTGCGGCCACTAGGCCGTGGCCGGGGGGACGAAGACGGCGAGCTGCTGACGCCGGCCGCTCACGCACAGCTGCAGGCGGAGCTGGCCGAGCTCGAAGGCCCGAAGCGCCGGGAGGTCGTGCAGGCGATCGCGACGGCGCGGGCGCACGGCGACCTGTCCGAGAACTTCGAGTACCACGCGGCGAAGAACGAGCAGGGCCTGCTCGAAGCGCGGATCCGCGTGCTGCGGCACCGGCTCCAGCACGCGACGATCGTCGACGAGCAGGAGGCCGCGGCGAGCGGCGTCGTCACCGTCGGCTCGCGGGTCGAGCTCGAGCGCGAGGACGGCACGCGACAGGAGCTCGAGATCACGAGCGTCGGCGGCGTCTCTCCCGACTCGCCCGTCGGCCGTGCGCTGCTCGGCAAGGCGCCGGGCGCCGAGATCGAGGTCGATGCTCCGCGCGGGCGCTGGCGGGCGCGGATCGTGTCCGTCGGGCGTGCCTCGTAGACTCGCCCCCGTGAGTGCCGTTCCCGTAGCGGCGGTGGAGACGCTCGAGTCGTATGCAGCCGAGACTGCGGGCTGCACCCGCTGCCGGCTCGCCCAGGGCCGGACGCAAGTCGTCTTCGGCGCCGGCAATCCGCGCGCGGACCTGATGTTCGTCGGCGAGGCTCCGGGCTTCCACGAGGACAAGCAGGGCGTCCCCTTCGTCGGCCAGGCGGGGAAGCTGCTCGACGGGCTGCTCGCGAGCGTCGAGTTGCGACGGGAGGACGTCTACATAGCGAACGTCCTCAAGTGCCGTCCGCCCGGCAACCGCGATCCGCAGCAGGACGAGATCGAGGCGTGCGAGCCGCACCTCTTCCGCCAGATCGAGCTGATCGAGCCGAAGGTGATCGCGACGCTCGGCAACTTCGCGACCAAGCTCCTCTCCGGCCGGCCGCTCGGGATCACGCGCGTGCACGGCCAGGAGCAGCAGCTGACGATCGCGGGCCGCAGCGTCCTGCTCTACCCGATCTACCACCCGGCCGCGGCGCTCTACACGCCGGCCATGCTCAAGGTGCTGGAGGCCGACTTCGCCCGCCTGCCCGGGCTCCTGGGCGCAGCCCAGCCCGCGCCGCTCGACGCTCTGCCCGAGCCGGAGGAGCCGGCGGTCGAGGCTCCCGCAGAACAGCTCGGCCTGTTCTAGAGCGGTTCGTCGAGCCCCTGGACGGCGACCATGCGGAGGTTCGCGGCGCCCTCGCGCAGCCGTTTTGCCTCTTCGTACTCGGGCGAGTCGTACCAGCGCTTCGCCGCCTCGAGGTCGGCGAACTCGAGGATCACGAGCCGGGCCGGGCCCCAGTCGCCCTCGAGCACACGAAGTTCGCCGCCACGGACGACGAAGCGGCCGCCGCCCGCGTGGACGGCTCCCGGCGACGCAGCCTTGTAGCGCTCGTACTGCTCCGGGTCGTGGACGTCGGTCTCGACGATGACGTAGGCGGGCATGCTTGGATCGTACGCGTGGAGCAGCAGAGCCAATCGCCGGGGGAGACGGAGGCGCTCGCCGCGGAGCTCGCACGCCGGCTCGCGATCGGCGACGTCGTCACGGTTGCCGGTGAGCTCGGCTCCGGCAAGACGACGTTTGTGCGCGGAGCGTGCGGCGCGCTCGGCGTCCGCGAGCGGGTCACGAGCCCCACCTACACGATCGGCCACCGCTACCACGGCGACGGTGTCGAGGTCTCGCACCTCGACCTCTACCGCTTCGAGGGTGTCTCGCCCGCGGAGTGGGGAGACCTCGAGCCGTACTTCGAGGGGTCGATCGCCTTCGTCGAGTGGCCCGAGGCCGGGGAAGGCGTTCTGCCGGCCCCTCGCTTCGCGGTGCGTTTGCGGCATGCTGGCGCCGGGAGAGCGGTGGAGATCGAGGAGTGTTGACTTTGGCTTTCGACACGGCGACGGCCGTCGCGACGAGCGCGCTCGTGGACGGGGAAGAGGTGCTCGGCGAGCGCGTCTCGCGCGCGCAGACGCTGCTCGAGGACGTCGACGCACTGCTGCGCCAGGCGGGCGCTCATCCCTCGGACCTCGACCGGCTCGCCGTCGGCCTCGGCCCCGGCAGCTTCACCGGGGTTCGCATTGGGCTCGCGGTCGCGCGGGGGCTTGCGCTCTCGCTCGAGCTGCCCGGCTCCGGCGTCTCGACCCTCGCGGCGCTCGCGGCGGGAGCTCCCGGCTCGGTGCCGGTGGTCGACGCGAAGCGGCGCGAGGTCTTCACGCTCCTCGACGGCGAGCCGCAGGTACTCACGCCGCAGGAGCTGCCGCTGGACGAGGGCGCCGTCTGCGTCGGCGACGGCGCGAAGCGCTACCGCGGTCTGCTCGAAGGCCGAGGTGCGGTCGTGCCACCGGACGACGACGAGCGGCACCTGCCGCGAGCCCGCTTCCACGCGGCGCTGGCGGGCGCCCCCGGCTCTGTCGACGAGCTCGAGCCGTTGTACCTCCGCGTCCCCGACGCCGACCGGAATCTTCCATGACGACGATCGAGCTGCGCCGGCTCGTGCTCGACGACCTCCTCGACATCGAGGAGATCGAACGCCGCTCGTACCCGACTCCCTGGTCGCGCTCGATGTTCGCGGGCGAGCTCGCGAAGCCGAGCTCGATCTGCCTCGGTGCGTTCGAGGCGGAGGGCGAGGACGGCGCGCTCGTCGGCTATCTGATCGTCTCGCGCTACGTCGACGCCTGGCACGTGATGAACGTCGCCGTCGACCCGGACCAGCGCGGCCGCGGCGTCGCGACGATGCTCCTGGAGCGGCTCTTCGACCTCACGGCCGACGACGCCCGTCGCGGCTACACGCTCGAGGTTCGCGTCTCGAACGAGCAGGCGATCGCCCTCTACGAGCGCCTGGGCTTCCGCTCACGGGGCCTGCGGCGCGGCTACTACACGGACAACCGCGAGGACGCGCTGATCATGTGGAAGGACCCGGTCGCACGTCCCTAAAACCGACACTGTGATCCTCGGGATCGAGACGTCGTGCGACGAGACGGCGGCGGCGCTCGTCACCGAGGAGGGCGAGATCCGTTCCAGCGTCGTCTCGTCCCAGGCGGAGCTGCACGCCCGCTACGGCGGCGTCGTGCCGGAGGTGGCGTCGCGGCGGCATCTCGAGCTCGTGACCCCGGTGATTCGCGAGGCGCTGGCCGAGGCGGACGCGACCCTCGCGGACATCGACCGCGTCGCGGTGACGCAGGGCCCGGGACTGATCGGCGCGCTCCTCGTCGGCCTCGCCGCGGCGAAGGCGGTCGCGTGGTCGCGGCGGCTGCCGCTCGTGCCGGTCGACCACCTCGACGGCCACCTCGCCTCGCTCTACCTCCAGCCCGACCCGCTCGAGCCGCCGTTCCTCTGCCTGCTCGCCAGCGGTGGCCACACGATGCTGCTCGACGTCCGCTCGCACACCGAGCGGGAGCTGCTGGGCTCGACGCTCGACGACGCGGCGGGGGAGGCGTTCGACAAGGGCGCCCGCCTGCTCGGGCTCGGCTACCCGGGCGGCCGCGAGATCGACCGGCTCGCACGCGACGGAGACCCAAGCGCCTGCGACTTCCCCGTCGCGCGCGTGCCGGGCCTCGACTTCTCGTTCTCGGGACTCAAGACGGCGCTGTTGTACGCGGTCCGCGACCTGACGGAGGAGGAGCTCGGGACGCAGCGCGCCGACCTCGCCGCCTCCTACCAGCACGCGATCGTGCGGGCGCTCGTCGAACGGGTGAGCGAGGCCGCAGAGCAGGCCGGGCGGCAGCAGGTCGCGATCGTCGGCGGAGTCGCGGCGAACTCGGCGCTCCGCGCCGCGCTCCCGGACGCGGCCGCTGCCCCGCTCGCCCTCTGCACCGACAACGCGGCGATGATCGCGTCGGCCGCCCGCTGGATCGAGCCCATGCAGTACCCTCGGTACCTAGCGCTTGACGCCTACGCGTCGCGCTAAGCTCGCCGCGGCGTCAGGTTTTCCCGGCCGTTTGCAGCCACAAAAGGAGTAGACCTTGGCAGTCGCAACGACGTCCCACCTGCGCGAGAACCCGTTCGAGCTCGCGCGCGAACAGCTACGCCGCGTGGGCACGACCTTCGAGATCGACCAGAACCTCATCTCCGTGCTCGGCGAGTGCAAGAAGGCGATCGAGGTCTCGATCCCCGTCAGCATGGACGACGGGACGACGCAGGTCTTCAAGGGCTACCGCGTCACCCA
This sequence comes from uncultured Actinomycetes bacterium, assembly GCA_963770815.1. Classification (GTDB taxonomy): domain Bacteria; phylum Actinomycetota; class Thermoleophilia; order Gaiellales; family Gaiellaceae; genus Palsa-739. Next base: position 46,730 of record CAVYQV010000012.1, on the reverse strand, counting down.
CAACATCGCGCGCGGGCCGTCGAAGGGCGGCATCCGCTACCACCCCGACGTCACCGTCGACGAGGTCAAGGCGCTCGCGATGTGGATGACGTGGAAGTGCGCGCTGATGGGGATCCCGTTCGGCGGCGCGAAGGGCGGCGTCGTCTGCGACCCGAAGAAGATGTCGCGCCACGAGCTCGAGGGGATGACGCGCCGCTTCACGAGCGAGATCATCAACGAGATCGGACCGGAGAAGGACATCCCGGCTCCCGACGTCGGTACCGACGGCTCTGTGATGGCCTGGATCTTCGACACGTACTCGATGAACAAGGGCCACTCGGTGCTCGGGGTCGTGACGGGCAAGCCGCTCACGATCGGCGGCTCGCTCGGCCGGGTCGAGGCCACCTCGCGCGGCGCGCTCTTCTGCGTCCGCGACGCGGTCGCGAAGCTCGACAAGCGGATTGCGGGGATGAAGGTCGTCGTGCAGGGCTTCGGCAACGTCGGCAGCTACCTCGCGCAGTTCCTCCACCAGGAGGGCGCGACCGTGGTGGCGATCTCCGACTCGACGACGGCGCTCTACAACCCCAAGGGCATCGACATCCCGGCGGCCTTCGCGTACAAGGCCGAGAACCGGACGCTCGTCGGCCTCAAGGACGCCGAGACGATCACGAACGAGGAGCTCGTGCTGCTCGAGTGCGACATCTTCGCGCCGTGCGCGCTCGAGCAGGTCGTCACCGAGGAGAACGCCGACCAGGTCAAGGCCGCGATCATCTGCGAGGGCGCGAACGGGCCGGTCACGCCGGCGGCCGACGCGATCCTCGAGGACAAGGGCGTGCTGATCCTCCCCGACGTACTCGCGAACGCGGGCGGCGTCGTCGTTTCCTACTTCGAGTGGGTGCAGGGCCTCCAGGAGTACTTCTGGAAGGAGGTCGAGGTGAACGCGAAGCTGAACGACATCGTCAGCCGCGCGTTCGACGAGACCTGGGAGACGGCGCAGAGCCGCAAGCTCCCGATGCGCGTCGCCGCCTACGGGCTCGCGGTGCAGCGCGTCGCCGAGGCCACTGTCACGCGGGGCATCTACCCGTAACCGAAGTCGTCCTCTTCACCGCGTCGGGCTGCCACCTCTGCGTGGCCGCACGGCGCGTCGTGACGGCTGCGCACGAGGAGCTCGGCTTCGAGCTGCGGGAGGTCGCGATCGACGGCGACGCCGAACTCGAGGCCGCCTACCGCGAGTGGATCCCGGTCGTGGAGATCGACGGGCGGCGGCGCTTCGTCTACCACGTGCACCCGGATGCGCTCCGCAAGGCGGTTGCACAAGCGGGCGGCTAGAGCGGCTGGTACAACAGAGAACGCTGTTACGAAGTCGAGCCAAGGGGGTCGTGTGGCCGAGCGCTTGAACGTCGGCGTCGCCGCCCGCCTGTCCCGGTACCTCCAGGTGCTGACGCAGGCGCGGAAGATGGGGAAGACGAGGATCTCCTCGCAGGAGATCGCCGAGTACACGAACATCAACGCGACGCAGATCCGCCGCGACCTGTCCAACTTCGGCAAGTTCGGCAAGCGCGGGGTCGGCTACTCGATCGAGCTCCTGCTCGACGCGATCCGGAAGATCCTGCGCACGCAGGGCCAGCACAACGTCGCGCTCGTCGGCGCCGGCCGGCTCGGCCAGGCGATCGCCTCGTCCTCCATCTTCGCGGAGCACGGCATCAACATCGCCGTGGTCGTCGACACCGATGCGGCGAAGCTCGGGCAGCCGATCGGGCGCGTCTCGGTCGAGCCGTACGAGCGGCTCGGCGAGCTCGTGCGCGACCACAACGTCGTCGTCGGCGTGCTCGCGGTGCCGGCCGGCGGTGCGCAGCAGGCAGCGGACGATCTCGTCTCCGCGGGAGTGCAGATCATCTTCAACTACTCCGAGGCGCTGCTCGAGACGCCCGCGGACGTGACGGTCAACACGTCGAACCCCGCGGTCGAGCTCCTCCACGCACTGTACTTTCACCTGACCTGAAAGTTCTTCTCTGGCACGGGTACTTGCTCGGCGGGACCGGGTCGAACGTCTACACCCGGGCGCTCGCCCGCGAGTGGAGCCTCGCGGGGCACGACGTCACGGTCGTCTGCCAGGAGCGGCATGCCGAGCGTTACGACCTCGGCGGCGCGCGCGTCGTCGTGCCGGAGCTGCCCGGCGGACTGCTGCCCGTGTTCGTGCTCGACCGCTACGAGGGGCTCGAGGCGCGGCTGCTCGTGGACTTCTCGCCGGCAGAACGGGAGGCGTACGTCGAGGCGAACGCCGCCGCGCTGCGCGAGCTCGGGCCGGCGGATCTCGTCTTCGCGAACCACGTCCTGCTCGGCGCTCCGGTCGGCGCGGCGAGCGGAATGCGGTTCCGCGTCAAGGCGCACGGGTCGGAGCTCGAGTACGCGATGCGCGGGCGGCCCGATCTCGCGCGCTGGGGCGCCGAGGCGCTCGCTCGCGCGGAGTTCGTCTACGCCGGCTCCGAGCACATCCGCGAAGTGCTCGAGGACGTCGTCGGCCACGTGGATCGGGTGAGAGTCGTGCCGCCGGGTGTCGACGTGGACGAGTTCCGGCCGGCGCCGCGCGAGGAGGCGATCGCTGGTCTGCTCGAGGAGGCGCGCGCCGATCCGCCGAATCCGGGCAACGCCGAAGAGCGTCTTCCTGACGAGGGCAACGCAGCTCGCTTCGTCCGCTTCTTCGCGCGCGAGCAGGCGACGGTCGTCTACTTCGGGAAGCTGATCGAGAACAAGGGAGTCCAGGTGCTGCTCGAGGCGATCGCCGGCCTCGACGCGCGCGCCGTCGTCGTCGGCTTCGGCGACTACCGCGAGCAGCTCGAGGCGCTCGCTCCGGTCGGCACGCTCTTCACCGGGGCGCTCGAGCACCGCCACCTACGGCATCTGCTGCCGCTCTGCGACGTCGCGGTCGTGCCCTCGATCTTCCCCGAGGCGTTCGGCATGGTCGCGGCCGAGTCCGCGGCGGCCGGCGTGCTGCCCGTTGTCTCCGCACACTCGGGCCTCGCCGAGGTGGCGGCCGGGATCGGCGCAGAGGTCGGGCCGGAAGCGAGCGCGCTGCTCTCGTTCCCGGGCGGAGATGCCGCCGCGCTGCGCGAGCGCCTCGCGGCGATCCTCGCGCTTCCGGCCGAGGAACGCCGGGAGCTCGGCCTTGCCGCGCGCCGAGCGGTCGAGCAGCGCTGGGGCTGGCAGGTGGTCGCGGCCCGCCTGCTCGCGTAGCCCCCAGGCCATGCTCGCGCGGGACATGTCTGGGTGTCAGACACCCAGACATGTCGTATGCGTGCAGGTCGCGGCTTGGTTGAGCCGAATCTGCGGCGAGTCCCTCGCTTGGCCCGTCTACCTGGGGCATGTCTAGGTGTCAGACACCGGGCATGTCTCCACGAGACTCGCCGGAGGATCGCTCCCCTCAATGCACTTCAAAGACGCAAGTAGGCTTCCGCCCGTGGGCGAGGAGCAGCGGTTCGGGTACGAGGAGATGCTCGCGCGATCCCGTGCGGAGTTCGACGCGAACTCCGATTTCACGGTCGCCGTCGAGGAGGAGTTCGCGCTCCTCGATCCCGAGACGCTCGACCTCGTCAACCGGTTCGAGGAGCTCCAGGAAGCTGCCAACGGGACGGAGCTCGAGCCGCACCTCGTCGGCGAGCTGATCGCGTCGGAGATCGAGGTCCGCACCGGGCGCTGCGAGTCGTTCGCCGACGCGGCCGCGCTCCTCGGCGAGCGGCGGCAGCAGCTCCGGGCGCTCGTGGACTCGCGCGGGGCCGAGCTGGGGGCCACCGGCACGCATCCGTGGAGCCCCTGGCAGGAGCAGCGGATCATCGACACGCCGCACTACCGCCTCAACGACGAGGTCCTCCGGTACGTCGTCTGGCGCAACAACTCGTTCGGCCAGCACGTTCACGTCGGCATCAACGGCGCCGACCGCGCAATCCGCGTCTGTGCGGCCCTCCGCAACTACCTGCCGGAGCTGCTCGCCGTCTCCGCGAGCTCGCCGTTCGTGGAGAACGTCTTCAGCGGCCTCCACTCGGCGCGGACGCAGATCTTCACCCGTATGTTCCCGCGCTGCGGCATTCCGGACGCGCTCGGCAGCTGGGACGAGTGGGAGACGTACGTTCGCTTCCTCTACGAGACCGGCTCGGTCAGCGAGCCCACGCAGATCTGGTGGAGCGTGCGGCCGCACCTCACCTTTCCGACAGTCGAGATCAGGATTTGCGACGCGCAGCCCGATCTCGGTGAGTCGCGCTCCCTCGCGGCGCTCTCCTACTCGCTGGCCGCGCGGATCGCCCGCGCGCTCGACGAGGGTGAGCCGCTGCTCGACCTGCCGAATCGGCTGGTCGAGGAGAACCTGTGGCGGGCGATCCGCTACGGCCTCTCGGGCGAGCTGATCGACTTCGCGAGCGGCGAGTCCGTGCCCGCGCGCGCGCGGCTCGACCGACTCGTCGAGTGGGTGCGGCCGGTCGCGGAAGAGCTCGGCGCCGCGGAGTGGCTCGCGATTCCCGAACGGAACGCGGCCGAGCGCCAGATAGCGCGCCACGAGGAGGGCGCCTCGGCGCGCGAGATCTTCGAGGAACAGGTGCGCTGGGACCTCCGCACGCCCGCTTCGTGACACGGCCGATCCGGCCTGTGTGGTAAAAACCAGGCCGCGCCGGGGTGTCTCGGCGCTTACTTTGTGACGCCCGGAGGGAGCTCTTACCGATGAGTTGGTTCATGGATCACGCCGTGCTGTTCGCGCTGCTGTGCGCGGGTGCAGCCATCCTTTACGGCCTCTACCTCACGGTGTGGCTACTGCGACAGCCGGCAGGCAACGAGCGTATGCAGGAGATCGCGCGCGCCGTGCAGGAGGGCGCCGCCGCGTACCTGCGCCGCCAGTACCAGACGATCGCGATCGTCGCGATCGTGCCGTTCCTGCTGCTCGGCTTCTACCACTCGCTCGGCTGGGCGACGGCGATCGGCTTTCTCATCGGCGCGGTCCTGTCGGCCGCGGCCGGCTTCATCGGGATGAACGTCGCGGTGCGCTCGAACGTCCGGACCGCGGAGGCTGCGAGACAGGGTCTGCCTCAGGCGCTGAACGTCGCGTTCCGCGCCGGCTCGGTCACCGGACTCCTGGTGGTCGGGCTCGGCCTGTTCGGCGTCGCGGGCTACTACGGGATCCTCACCGGTTGGATCGGCGACACCCCGACGCAGGCGATCCATCACCTCGTCGGGCTCGCCTTCGGCGGCTCGCTCATCTCCGTCTTCGCCCGGCTCGGCGGCGGCATCTACACGAAGGCCGCCGACGTCGGCGCCGACCTCGTCGGGAAGATCGAGGCGGGAATCCCGGAGGACGACCCGCGCAACCCGGCGGTGATCGCGGACAACGTCGGCGACAACGTCGGCGACTGCGCAGGCATGGCGGCCGACCTGTTCGAGACGTACGCCGTGACCGCCGTCGCGGTGATGCTCCTCGGCGTCACGGCCCCGGCTGCGTTCGCGGGCAAGAGCCTCTGGCTCTATCCGCTCGCGATCGGTGGAGTCTCGATCATCGCTTCGATCATCGGCGTCCAGTTCGCGCGTGTGAAGGCCGGAGGCAACATCATGAACGCGCTCTACCGCGCGGTCATCGTTGCAACGGTCATCTCGGCCGCGCTCTTCATTCCGGTCACGAAGGCCTTCATCGGCAGCCCGAATTATTCCCCCGTGCTCAACACGATCCAGTTCCACACGTACTCCTTCGGCGCGCTCTACGGCTCGGCGCTGATCGGGCTCGCGATCACCGCGCTGCTCGTCGGGATCACCGAGTACTACACCGGCACGCGCTGGAACCCGGTCAAGTCGATCGCGCGCGCGTCGCAGACCGGCCACGCGACGAACATCATCGAGGGCCTCGCCGTCGGGATGCAGGCGACGGCGCTGCCGGTGATCGTGATCGCGATCGGGATCCTGCTCGCGAACCACTTCGCGGGGCTGTTCGGGATCGGCGTCGCCGTGATGGCGCAGCTCTCGATGACCGGCCTCATCGTCGCGCTCGACGCCTACGGCCCGGTCACCGACAACGCGGGCGGCATCGCCGAGATGGCCGACCTCCCGCCTGAGGTACGCGCGATCACCGACCCGCTCGACGCGGTCGGCAACACGACGAAGGCCGTGACCAAGGGCTACGCGATCGGCTCCGCCGCGCTCGCCGCCCTCGTCCTCTTCGGGTCGTACTCGGACGGGCTTGCTCAGGCGGGCCTGCCGACGCTCTTCCGGCTGAACGACGCCTGGGTGATCGCCGGCCTCTTGATCGGCGGCCTGATGCCGTTCCTGTTCGCCTCGCTCGCGATGCAGGCGGTCGGCCGCGTCGGCGGCGAGGTCGTGGAGGAGGTGCGCCGCCAGTTCCGCGAGCACCCGGGGATCATGGAGGGCACCGAGCGGCCGGAGTACGGCCCGGCGATCGACATCGTCACGGGCTCGGCGATCCGCTCGATGATCGTGCCCGCGATGGTGCCGATCCTGTTCCCGATCATCGTCGGTCTGATCAGCGTGAAGATGCTCGGCGGCCTGCTGATCGGAACGATCGTGACGGGCCTGTTCCTCGCGATCGCGATGACGGCGGGCGGCGGCGCGTGGGACAACGCGAAGAAGCTGATCGAGGACGGCCTCTACGGCGGCAAGGGCTCGGAGGCCCACGCGGCCGCGGTCACGGGGGACACGGTCGGCGACCCGTACAAGGACACGGCAGGCCCGGCGATCAACCCGATGATCAAGATCACGAACATCGTCGCGATCCTGCTCATCCCCCTCCTCATCTCGATTCACGGCTAGTCGCCGCCGGCCAGGGACGGGCGAGCGGAGTACCGTTGCCCGGGTGAGAACGCTCACCCGGGTTGCGGCCTCCGCCGCCGCGCTCGCGCTCGTCACGGGCGCGATCGAGCTCCTCAAGGGCCATGTGCCCGTGCTCAGCCTGGCGGTGCTCTACCTGCTCGCGATCATCCCGGTCGCGGTCGCGTGGGGCACGGCCTACGCGGTCGGGACGGCGATCGGGAGCATGCTCGCGTTCAACTTCTTCTTCCTGCCGCCGCTCTACACGCTGACCCTGCAGGACACGCGCAACTGGTTCGCGCTGCTCGTCTTCCTCGTCACGGCCGTCGTCGTCAGCGAGCTGGCGACGCGCTCGCGACGGCGCGCCGAGGAGGCCGAGGCTGCCTTCCGCGAGCTGCGCGAGGTGACGGAGGAGCGTGAGCGGCTGGCCGAAGAGGCGCTCGAGGCGGAGGCGTTGCGCCGGAGCGACGCGCTGAAGACGGCGCTGCTGCGCGCGGTCAGCCACGACCTGCGTTCGCCGCTGATGGCGATCCTCACGTCCGCGGGCGCGCTGGCCCACGACGAGCTCTCGCTCGACCCCGACGACCGGCGGGAGCTCGCCGAGACGATCCTCGGGGAGGCCGGCCGGCTCGACCGGCTCGTGAGCAACCTGCTCGACCTGTCGCGCCTCCAGGCCGGCGCGGCGGTGCCGGAGCCGGGCGACTGGCCGGTCGACGACCTCGTCCTGCAGGCGCTCGACGGCGTCGAGGGCGGGAGCCGCGTCGAGGTCGCGCTGCCGGACGCCGACCTGCCGCTCGTTCGGGCCGACCTCCACCAGGCCGAGCGGGTCGTCGCCAACCTCGTCGAGAACGCGCTGCGCTACTCGCCGGCCGACGAGCCGGTGCGCGTGCAGGTGCGGGAGGCCGGCTCGGAGGTGCTGGTGCGCGTCGTCGACCACGGGCCGGGGATCCCGTCCGGCGAGGCCGACCGGATCTTCGAACCGTTTCAGCGCGGCTCGCTCCGAGTGCCGACCCGCGGGGCCGGGCTCGGCCTCGCGATCGCGCGGGGCTTCGCCGAGGCGAACGGCGGCAAGGTCTGGGTCGAGTCGCACGCCGGCCAGGGCGCGACGTTCGTGCTCGCGCTGCCGGTCGCGCGCGCCGCGCGGGTCGAGGTTCCCGCGTGACGGGGGCGCGCGTGCTCGTCGTCGACGACGAGCCGCAGATCCTGCGCGCGCTGCGGACGAGCCTCCGCGGCGCCGGCTACGAGGTCGACACCGCCGAGACGGCCGAGGCGGCGCTCGCGGCGGCGGCGATGCGTCCGCCCGAGGCGGTCGTGCTCGACCTCGTGCTCCCGGACGGCAGCGGGACGGACGTCGCGCGCGAGCTCCGCAGCTGGAGCAGCGCGCCGATCATCGTCCTCTCGGCGGTCGGCGAGGAGCGCGAGAAGGTCGCAGCGCTCGACGCGGGCGCCGACGACTACGTGACGAAGCCGGTCGGGATCGACGAGCTGCTCGCCCGCCTGCGTGCCGTCCTCCGCCGCACCGCGCCGAGCGGAGAGCCCGTGATCGAGATCGGCGAGCTCGTCGTGGACCTGGCCGAAGCGGGAGGTGCGGATGGCCGGGAAGCCGGTGCACCTGACGCCGCACCAGTACGACCTGCTGCGCGTCCTCGCGCTCAACGCCGGCAAGCTGCTCACGCACCGCCAGCTCCTGCAGGAGGTCTGGGGGCCGGGCTATGCCGACGCGGCCAACCTGCTGCAGGTCAACGTCTCGCAGCTGCGTCGCAAGCTCGAGCCGGACCGCGCGCACCCGCGCTATCTCCTGACGGAGACCGGGGCCGGCTACCGGCTCGTCGAGCCGTCCTGAGCACCTTCAGGAAATCGTCAGGCCGAAGCCCGAAACCCTAAGGCCGCCTTAAGAGCCCTCGCCGTAGCGTCGAGGAAGTGGACGACCTCTACGCGCTGTTGATCATGGCCGGCTGCTTCGCAGTGGTCTTCGTCCTGCACTGGGCGCTGGAGCGGATCTGATGTCCGCGGGTGACGCCGTCGGTCTCGCCATCGCCATCGCGGTGCTGGTGTACCTCGTCTACGCGCTGGTTCGCGGGGAGCGCCTCTGATGGGACAGGGCACAGCACAGATCCTCGTCTACGCGGCCGTCCTCATCGCACTCAGCTACCCGCTGGGCATCTGGATGGCACGCGTCTACACCCGCGAACAAGGCGACGTGATCGAGCGCGGCTTCCTCCGCCTGCTCGGGCGCGACGCGGCCACCGACCAGAACTGGAAGCAGTACGGGCGGTCGGTGATCGTCTTCACGATTGCTTTCAGCGTCTTCCTCTACGGGCTGCTGCGGCTGCAGGGGCATCTGTTCCTCAATCCCGATCACCTGCCGGCCGTGCCCTGGACGGTGGCGCTCAACACGACGGCGAGCTTCGTCACGAACACGAACTGGCAGTACTACGCCGGCGAGGCGACGATGTCGTACCTCAGCCAGATGGCGGGGCTGGCGGTGCAGCAGTTCGTCTCCGCCGGCGTCGGACTGGCTGTCGTCGCAGCGGTCATTCGCGGCATCGCCCGCCGCGGCGGAGGTGTCGGCCTCGGCAACTTCTGGCGCGACCTCTACCGCTCGATCGTCTACATCCTGCTGCCGCTCTCGATCGTCCTCGCGGTGGTCCTGATCTGGCAGGGAGTGCCGCAGACCTTCCACGGGCACGTCACCGCGACGACGCTCCAGGGCGCGCACCAGACGATCGCGCGCGGCCCCGTGGCGTCGATGATCTCGATCAAGCAGCTGGGGACGAACGGCGGCGGCTACTACGACTCGAACTCGGCCGTCCCGTTCGAGAACCCGACGCCGCTCTCGAACTTCCTCGAGGTGCTCGCGATCCTGCTGATCCCGTTCGCGCAGGTCGTGATGTTCGGCCGGATGGTGCTCGCGCGCACGGCACGCCTGGGTGCTCTACGCGGTCTGCTTCTCGATCTTCGCGATCGGGGTCTCCATCGCGTTCCCGGCCGAGCAGCACGGCTCCGCCGTGCTTCGCAACTCCGGCGTGAACATCACGAACAGCGCGAGCCAGTCGGGCGGCAACATGACCGACAAGGAGATCCGCTTCGGGATCGCCAACACGGCGCTCTGGGCGACCGCGACGACCGACGTCTCCAACGGCTCGGTCAACGGCGGCCACGACGCGTTCACGCCCGCCGGCGGAGCTGTGCCCCTGGTGAACATGTTCCTCGGCGAGGTCGAGCCGGGCGGCGTCGGCTCGGGCCTGTACGGCCTGATCTTCTACATCCTGATTGCCGTCTTCGTTGCGGGTCTGATGGTCGGACGGACGCCGGAATGGCTCGGGAAGAAGATCGAGGCGAGAGAGATGAAACTCGCGGCCGTCGGTGCGCTGTTCGTCCCGACGATGGTGCTCGTCATGACGGCCGTCGCGATCGCGACGCCGGCCGGGCTGGCGTCCATCTTCAACCCCGGTGCGCACGGCTTCAGCGAGACGCTCTACGCGTACACGTCACAGTCGAACAACAACGGCAGCGCGTTCGCCGGCTACGGCGCGACGACGTTCTCGACGACGTTCGGGACAGTCGCGCTCTACTTCGGCCGCTTCTTCCCGATGCTCGCAGGGCTCGCGATCGGCGGCTCGCTCGCGGCGAAGAAGGTCGTTCCCGCCTCGGCTGGGACGTTCCGCACTGACGGCGCGACCTTCGGGATCTTGCTCCTCGGGGTCATCGCGCTCACTGCGGGTCTGATGATCCTGCCCGCGCTCACGCTCGGACCGATCGTCGAAGGGCTGATGCACTGATGCTCCGCGCACTGCTCGCCTCGGTGGTCGGGATCGTGGTCTTCACTGTCGTGCTCGGCTTCGGCTATCCGGCGCTGATGACCGGCTTCGCGCAGGTCGCGCTGCCGCACCAGGCGAACGGGAGCCTGGTCGAACGGGGCAACAAGGTCGTCGGTTCGTCGCTGGCCGCGCAGGACTTCTCGTTCCCCGGCTATTTCCACGAGCGGCCGTCGGCGACCTCGCCCGCATACAACCCCGGGTTCACGACCTTCTCCAATCTCGGCCCGACGAACCCGGCGCTCACGCAGCTCGTCGAGACGAACGCCAAGGCGGTCCTCAAGCTCGAGGGTCCCTACAACCCAGGGCTGACGATCCACGACATCCCGGTCGACGCAGTCGTTCCTTCCGGTTCGGGCATCGACCCGGAGATCTCGATCGCCTACGCGAACCTGCAGGCGCATCGCGTGGCCGCCGTCCGGCACCTGCCGCTCGCGACCGTCCAGAGCTTGATCAAGGAGAACACCGACGGTCGCTCGCTGGACTTCCTCGGCGAGCCCGGAGTCAACGTCCTCGAGCTCAACCTCGCAATCGACAAGCAGGGAGGGAAGTAGTGTCGGCCGCGACCCCGGAACTGCCCGCCGCACCGAGCAGGCGCTCGAGCGTCTTCTCCCACGAGCTCGTCATTCAGGCGATCTGGGACTCGTTCCCGAAGCTGAATCCGCGGCTGCAGCTGAAGAACCCGGTGATGTTCATCGTCGAGCTCGGCAGCGTCATCACGACGGTGATCTTCTTCAAGGACCTCGCCCAGGGGCACGACAGCCAGCTCTGGTTCGTCGGCGTGATCGCGATCTGGCTCTGGCTGACCGTCCTCTTCGCGAACTTCGCCGAGGCGATTGCCGAGGGTCGTGGCAAGGCGCAGGCGAACGCGCTGCGCGCAGCCCGAACGACGACCACCGCACTGCGCCGCTCGGGCGACGGCCACCTCGAGGAGGTGGCGGCGCCCGAGCTTCAGATGGGCGACGTCGTGGTGGTCGAGGCGGGGATGGTCATCCCCGCCGACGGCGACATCGTCGAGGGCGTCGGTTCGGTCGACGAGTCCGCGATCACCGGCGAGTCTGCGCCGGTGATCCGCGAGGCCGGAGGCGACCGCTCGGCCGTCACGGGTGGCACGAAGCTCCTCTCGGACCGGCTCGTGATCGAGGTCACGCAGGAGCCGGGGAGGTCCTTCCTCGACCGGATGATCGCGCTCGTCGAGGGTGCGGAACGGCGTAAGACGCCGAACGAGATCGCGCTCAACATCCTGCTCGCCGGCCTGACGATCACCTTCCTCGCCGCCGTCGTGACCCTGCGGCCGTATGCCCTCTACGCGGGCACTCCGACTTCGGAGACCGTCCTCATCGCGCTCCTCGTCGCGCTGATCCCGACCACCATCGGTGCCCTCCTCTCGGCGATCGGCATCGCCGGGATGGACCGGCTCGTGCAGCGGAACGTCCTTGCCATGTCCGGTCGGGCGGTCGAGGCCTCGGGCGACGTCGACGTGCTCCTGCTCGACAAGACCGGCACGATCACCCTCGGCAACCGGCAGGCCTCCGAGTTCATCCCCGCGCCCGGCGTCGACGAGCGGGAGCTGGCAGAGGTTGCGCAGCTGGCCTCACTCGCCGACGAGACACCCGAGGGACGGTCGATCGTCGTGCTCGCGAAGGAACGCTTCAACCTGCGCGAGCGCGAGCTGGGAGAGCACGAGTTCATCCCCTTCAGCGCGACCACGCGCATGAGCGGCGTGAACATGAACGGCACGATGATCCGCAAGGGTGCGGCGGACGCCGTCAAGGCGTTCATCGCCGAGAACGGCGGCCGCGCGCCGGCCGAGATCGACACCGCGGTCCAGCAGGTCGCCGAGCAGGGCGGGACGCCGCTCGTCGTCGCACGTGACAACTTCGCGCTCGGCGTCGTCCATCTCAAGGACATCGTCAAGGGCGGCATGAACGAGCGCTTCGACGAGCTCCGCCGCATGGGGATTCGTACCGTGATGATCACCGGCGACAACCGCGTGACCGCCTCCGTGATCGCCCAGGAGGCCGGCGTCGACGATTTCCTCGCCGAAGCGACCCCGGAGGCGAAGCTCGCGCTGATCAAGGACGAGCAGGCGAACGGGCGCATGGTCGCGATGACCGGCGACGGCACCAACGACGCCCCCGCGCTGGCGCAGTCCGACGTCGGTGTCGCCATGAACACGGGGACGACCGCCGCCAAGGAGGCCGGCAACATGGTCGACCTCGACTCGAACCCGACCAAGCTGATCGAGATCGTCGAGGTCGGCAAACAGCTCCTGATCACTCGCGGAGCGCTGACGACGTTCTCGATCGCGAACGACGTTGCGAAGTACTTCGCGATCCTGCCGGCGATGTTCGCCTTCACCTACGCCTCGAAGCCGGGCGAGCGCGGCCCGCTGAACGCGCTCAACATCATGCACCTGGGCGACCCGCAGAGCGCGATCGTGTCCGCCATCATCTTCAACGCCCTGATCATCCCGGCGCTCGTCCCGCTCGCCCTGCGCGGCGTGAAGTACCGCGCAATCGGCGCCACGGCACTCCTCCGCCGCAACCTGCTGATCTACGGTCTCGGCGGAATGATCTTGCCGTTCGTCGGCATCAAGCTGATCGACCTCATCATCCACAACGTATTCGGGGCGTGACCCTCTGGCTGCCCGCGGCCATTACCGGATCCTCCTCGGGATGGCGGCGGGCGTCGGCAAGACGTACCGGATGCTCCTCGAGGGCCGGCAGGCGCAGGAGGAGGGCGCCGACGTCGTGATCGGCTACCTCGAGCCGCACGACCGCCCCGAGACGACGGCGCTCGCCGACGGGCTCGACGTCGTGCCGCGGCTGCGGGCGCAGCATGGGACGCTCGAGCTCGAGGAGATGGATCTCGACACCGTCCTCGCGCCGACCCCCGAGCTCGCGCTCATCGACGAGTTGGCGCACACGAACGCGCCGGGGATGCGGCACGAGAAGCGCTGGCAGGACATCGAGGAGGTCCTCGACGCCGGCATCGACGTCATCTCCACCGTCAACGTCCAGCACCTCGAGAGCCTCAACGACGCGATCTTCGAGCTCACCGAGGTCCGCGTGCGCGAGACCTTCCCCGACCGGATCCTCGACGAGGCCGACGAGGTCGTGCTCGTCGACCTGTCGCCGGAAGAGCTCCAGGAGCGCCTGCGGGCCGGCAAGGTCTATCCGAAGGAGCAGGCGGCGGTCGCGCTCGAGAACTTCTTCCAGGCCGACAAGCTCGGCGCGTTGCGGGAGCTGGTGCTGCGTGAGGTCGCCGAGGACGTCGAGGCGCGACGCGCAGCGCGTCCCCTCGAGCCGCTCAGCAAGCAGGCGGTCGCCGAGCGCGTGCTCGCCCTCGTCGAGCCGCAGCCGAAGTCACAGCGGATCATGCGCCGCGCCTGGCGCTCGGCACAGCGGTTCGGCACCGACATGGACGCGGTCTGGGTGCGCCCGGCGGGACGGCAGCCGACCGAGGAGGAGGCGACCCAGCTCGCGGCCCTGCGGCGGCTTGCCGGCGTCCTCGGCGTGCACTTCCTCGAGGAGGAGGGCGACGACCTGGTCGCGGTGGTGCGGCACGTCGCCGTCGAGCGCGGCTCGACCTACATCTTCGTCGGGACGCCCGACGAGTCGCGGCGCCGCGAGATCTTCGGCGGTTCGCTGCTCTCTCGCATGGTGCGCGAGCTGCCCGGCCTCGACATCCGCGTCGTGGCGAACCGGGCCGACCGGGATCGGTTGACCGAATGATCGCCGCCGTCATCGCCCTCGCCGCGCTCGCCGTCGTGCTCGCTGCGGCGCTGGTGGCCCGGAGCGGCTTCGGGCTCCGCCGTCCGCGCGTCGGCGCACGGCGCGTCCTGATCCCGTTCACCGGTGGCACGCTCGACCCGACCGTCCTCGACGCGGCGATTCGGCTCGCACGGGCCGAGAACGCGACGCTCGTGCCCGCCTATCTCCTGCTCGTCCCGCTCCGGTATCGCGGAGGACTCGCCGCTGCGCGAGGAGGTCGCGGTCGCGCTGCCGCTGCTCGAGGCGGTCGAGCACGCCGCGCTCCGGGGCGGCGTGCCCGTAGACGCGCGGATCGAGAAGGGGCGCAGCCCGACGCACGCCCTGCAGCGGCTGTGGGACGAGGAGCACTTCGACCGGATCGTCGCTCCCGCGCCGAACGGGCGGAGCGGCGGCTTCACGGCGAAGGACGTGACCTGGATCCTCGCGCACGCGCCGAGCGAGACGATCGTCCTCAAGCCGAGCCCGAGCGGCGCGCTCGGCGTTTCGGGCGCCGACTAGCCGCTTATGGTTAGTGCGTGGCCCAGCCCGCGCTGACCGATCCGTCGGACAAACAGCTCGAGCCCGAACGGCCCGTGCGGCGCTTCCTTCTCGGTCGCCCGATGCGATCGCATCAGCTCGAGGACGAGCTGCTGCCGGTCCCGCTTGCTCTCCCGATCTTCGCGGCCGACGCGATCTCCTCCGTCGCGTATGCGACCGAGGCGGCCATGGTCGTGCTCCTGACCGCGGGCCTGTCCGAGCTGCACCTTGCGCTTCCGATCTCGATCGCCGTGGCCCTATTGATGGCGATCGTGATCGCCTCCTATCGCCAGACCGTCCGTGCCTATCAGGTCTCCGGGGGCGCCTACGTGGTCGCGCGGGAGAACCTCGGCAGGCTTCCGAGCCTCGTCGCCGCGGCGGCGCTGCTGGTCGACTACGTCCTCACGGTCGCGGTCTCGGTCTCGTCGGGCGTGCTCGCCATCACTTCGGCGGTCTCGTCGCTGGACCACTACAACACCCAGCTCTCGCTCGCTGCCGTCGTTTTGATCACGCTCGTCAACCTGCGCGGCGTGCGCGAGTCGGGCCTCGCGTTCGCCCTGCCCACCTATCTCTTCATCGGCACGATGTTCATCGCGATCGGAACGGGGCTGACGAAGTGTGCGACGACCGGCTGTCCACAGGCGGTCACACCGCACGCGATCCCGCCGGGCGCAAGCGCACTGGGGATCTTCCTCGTCCTGAAGGCGTTCTCGTCTGGCGCGAGCGCGCTGACCGGCGTCGAGGCGATCTCGAACGGCGTCAACGCCTTCAAGCGGCCGCAGGCGAAGAACGCGGCTCGGACGCTCGGCGTGCTCGGCGTCGTCGCGATCACGATGTTCATCGGGGTCTCCTACCTCGCCGTCGAGACCCACGCGCGCCCGAGCACGACCGACTCGGTCGTCTCCCAGGTCGCCCGGGCGATCTTCCCGGCCGGCAGCGCCGGCTCATTCTTCTTCTGGCTCGTCCAGATCTTCACGTTCGCCGTGCTCATCCTCGCCGCGAACACGTCGTTCCAGGGCTTTCCGCGGCTGTCTGCGCTGCTCGCGCACGACCGCTTCATCCCGCGTCAGTTCACGAACCTCGGCGACCGGCTCGTCTTCTCGAACGGCGTCATCGTCCTCGCCGGCGCCGCTGCGTTCCTGATCTGGATCTACCACGCGAACGTCAACAACCTGATCCACCTCTACGTGATCGGCGTCTTCACCGCCTTCACGCTGTCGCAGACGGGGATGGTGCGCTACTGGCTTCGCACCCACGGTGACGGCTGGCGGTGGCGCGCGCCTGTGAACGGTGTCGGAGCGGTCGCGACGTGCGTCGTCGCGATCGTCGTGATCCTGACGAAGTTTGGCGAGGGCGCCTGGATCGTGACGGTCGCCGTGCCGTTGATGGTCGTCGCGTTCTACGGCGTTCGCCGCCACTACGAGGGGCTGCAGCGGCGGCTGTCGGCGGGCGCAGCGGCGGTCGCGGCGGCTCCGGCCGCGCACAACAGGACGCTCGTCGTCGTCGAGTCGCTCGACGAGGCCACAGAGGCGGCCGCGTGGCTGGCGGACAAGATCTCGCCGGGCGGCTTCCGCGCGATCCACGTACCGGTGCGCGGGTCGGACCCAGGGATCCGGCCGCGTTGGTTCGAGGAACATGGGGGCAAGCCGCTGCTCGAGGTCCACGAGGATCCGCACGGCCTGACTGCGGGCCTGCTCGACGAGGTCTGGCGCCTGCCGCGCAGCGAGTCCGAGTTCGTGACCGTGGTCCTTCCCGAGCTGTTCGACAAGCCGACGCTGACCGAGCAGTTCCGACACCCGCGCGAGCTCAGGTTGAAGCTGCGGCTGCTCTCGGAGCAGGGCGTCGTCGTTGCCGACGTCCCGGTCGTGCGTGGCCCGAAGCGGACCTTCCCCGAACGTCTTGTCGCGCGGGTGCTCGTCTCCGGCGTGAACGCCGCGACGATGCGAGCCGCGAACTATGCGAGCACGCTTCACATCGGCGACACCCAGGGCGTGCACTTCGCCTTCAACGCCGAAGACGCGCGCGCGATCCGTTCCGAATGGGCCGCGCAGGGACCTCGGGTCCCGCTCCACGTCGAGGAGGCGCCGTACCGCGACATCGGCGCGCCGCTGCTCCGCCACCTGCGTGGGCTCACCGAGGATCCGGACGTGGCCGTGCTCGTACTGATGCCGGAGCTGATCACGCGTGGCTGGCGGCGGGTCTTCCACAATCAGCGTGCTCTCTACATCAAGCGTCTGCTTCTGTTCGAGCGTCACGTCATCCTCGCGTCCGTGCCGTACCAGCTGCTCCGATGAGAATCACCCTCAGCCGCGATCGGATCGATGCGGCTCGCGCCCGGGCGCGCCGCGCCGCGCGCCGGACGGCGGCGATCGGCTACCGCAGCATCGTCGTGCCTCTGCTCGGCCACGGCGAGACGGAGCACGCGCTCGATCTCGCCTGCCGGCTGGCGGCGAGGAGAGGGGCCAAGGTGCTGCTCGTCGCGCCGATCGTCGCACCGCATGCGTTGCCGCTCGATGCCCATTTCGAGCCGGAGACCGCGGAGCTGAGAGAGTGGCTCGCACACGCCGAGGCGATCGCGAAGGCGCACGGCGTCAGCACGAAGACCCGCCTCGTGCGCACCCGCGCCACCGCCCTCGGGCGCGAGCTGGCCGAAGTCGCGCGTGACCACCGCGCGGAGCTCGTCGTCGTCGGCGCGCCGGTGCAATCGAGGCGCGGCTTCAGCGAAGCGTTTCCGCGTGAGATCCGCTCGATCCTTCGTGACGCGCCCTGCCGGGTCATGATCGTCTCGGGCCGCGCCGCTCGCGGTGGGGGCAAGGAAGAGCCGGCGCTCCACCGGATCCTCGTGCCGATGAAGCTCGGCGCAGATCGGCGAGGAGATGGTTGCGACCGCGGTCAAGCTCGCGCAGGAGCGTGGCGCAGCGGTCGTGGCGCTCCACGTGATCCTCGTGCCGCTCGACCAGCCGCTCGACGCCAAGCTGTCCAGGACCAGGAGGAACAGGCTGCGGCCTCGACTCGAGGAGGCCGTCCGCTCTCGGTGTCGACCGGGCGTCGTGGTCGAGGGCCGATCGATCCGCGCCCGCTCGATCGGCGACGCGATCGTGCAGGCGGCCGAGGAGACCGACGCCGACCTGATCGTGCTCGGCTCCGCGCCGCGCTGGCGTCGCCAGTCGCGCTTCTTCTCGCCGACCGTGGACTACGTCCTCCGCAAGGCGGCGGCCGAGGTGCTCGTCGTCGCCTTCCCGCAGGGCGTACTCGAAGAGGTCTGAGCGAGCTACGTTCCGCACGTCATCGAGGGGAACTGAACGCACTCGTCATCGGCTGCGGTCGCGTCGGCTCGGCGTCGCGCTCCAGCTCCACCAGGAGGGCTGGGACGTGACCGTCGTGGACGAGAACGAGGACGCGCTCTCGCGGCTCGGCGAGGGCTGGCCCGGCACGTTCATCGTCGGCCACGGTATGGACGCCGACCTCCTGCGCGGAGGCCGGCATCGAAGACGCCGACGCCGTCGTCGTCGCGACCGACGGCGACAACACGAACATCATCATCGGCCAGGTCGCGCAGAAGCGCTTCGACGTTCGCTGCGTCGTCGTGCGCGTCCTCGATCCGGCGCGCGCGAAGTTCTACGCCGAGCGGGGCCTCAACACCGTCTACCCGACGAGCGTCGCCATCGACTGCGCTGCTGGACGCGGCGCGGACGTGCGCGATCCCGACCGTGGCGCCGGAGGGGACGGAAGAGGTCGTCGGCTGATGTACGTCATCGTCGCCGGCGGCGGCAAGATCGGCGCCAACGTCACCCGCTCGCTCCTGCGGCTCGGCAACGAGGTCACGCTGATCGAGCAGAGGCGCGACCGGTTCGAGCAGCTCGAGGACGAGTTCGAGCACCAGGTGCAGCGCGGCGACGCGACCGAGCTCTTCGTCCTCGAGCGGGCCGGGATCGCGCGGCCGCCCGACGTCGTGCTCGCGCTGACCGGCGACGACGAGGACAACATGATCATCGGGCAGATCGCGCGCGAGAAGTACGGCGTCCCGAAGGTGATCGCACGCGTGAACGACCCGCGCAACCAGTCGCACTTCGACCTCCTCGGCATCTCCCCGACCATCTGCGCGACGTCGAGCGTGATGGCGCTCGTCGAGCACGAGGTGCCGGAGCACGACCTCATCCACCTGCTCGAGCTGCGCGGCGAGAACCTCGAGATCGTCGAGGTGCACATCGACGGCGACTCGCCCTCGGCCGGACGGAGCATCGAGGCGCTCTCGCTGCCCGAGGGCTCGCGGCTCATCTCCGTCATGCGCGGCGGCCGGGCCGAGATCGCGATCGGCTCGACCGTGCTCGAGGCGGGCGACCAGGTGCTCGCGATCCTCGAGCCGGGGAAGGAGGACGAACTACGTCGCGTCTTGCTCCGGCACTAGCTCTGCTTCTCGTCGCGGGGGTCGTCGCCGCCTGCGGGAGCAGCGGCCCGACCGGCGGCGTCGCCGGCGCGCGCAAGACGATCGCGGCCTCGAGCCACGACTGGACCCGCTTCGGGTGGGACGCGCGCCGCAGCAACGACGACCCGAACGCGACCGGGATCACGGCCGCGAATGCAGGCTCGCTCGTTCGCCAGCAGGTCCAGCTGCCCGGCACGGTCGACGCCTCCCCGATCTACCTCCACGGCGTGAAGATCCACGGTGCGACCCACGACGCGTTCTTCGTCACGACGACGTACGGGATCACGCTCGCGATCGACGCGGCCAACGGCAAGATCCTGTGGCGCTGGACGCCGCCCGCCTACTCCCACCTGGCCGGCTCGGCGCAGATCACGACTGCGACACCGGTCGCCGATCCCAGCCGCAAGTGGATCTACACCGCGTCGTCGGACGGGCGGATCCAGAAGCTCACGGTCGCGTCCGGACACGTCGTGTGGCGTCGCTCGATCACGCGGGAGCCCTCGACGGAGAAGATCGCCGCCTCGCTCAACTTCGCGAACGGCCACGTCATCGCCACGACCGGCGGCTACATCGGCGACGCGCCGCCGTACCAGGGGCACGTCGTCGTCATCGCACCGGGGAACGGCCGGCTGCTGCACATCTGGAACTCGCTCTGCTCGAACCGGCACGGGCTGCTCATCCCGTCGAGCTGCCCCGAGAGCGACTCGGCGATCTGGGGACGTGCCGGCGCGGTGGTCGTCCCCGGCAGCGGCAAGCTCCTGGTGGCCACGGGCAACGCGCCGTGGGACGGCCGCACCTACTGGGGCGACGCCGTGCTCGTGCTCTCGCCCACGTTGAAGCTCGTGGGCAACTACACGCCGACGAACACGGCTCGCTGAACAACGACGACATCGACCTCGGCTCGACCTCGCCCGTCTATCTCACCTCGAAGATCATCGCGCAGGGAGGCAAGGACGCCAAGATCCGGCTCCTCTCGCTCGCGCGCATCCACGGGACGAAGCCGCACAAGGGACATGAGCTGCAGAGCGTCTCGACGCCGTCCGGTTCCGAGCTCTTCACGGCGCCTGCGGTGTGGCGGAGCGGCAAGCGGATCTGGCTGATCGCCGCCGACAACGGCGGAACGCAGGCGTGGTCGCTGAGCGGCGGACGGCTCCACTCGGTCTGGAAGAACGGCAACGGCGGCACGAGCCCGGTCATCGCCGGCGGGCTGCTGTGGGTCTACGACCCGGGCGGAGGTCTGAACGTCTACGAGCTGTCGAGCGGGAACCACGTCACGACCCTGAGCGCGGGCGGCGGCCACTGGAACAGCCCGATCGTCACCGACGGCCGCGTCGCACTGCCCGAGGGCAACGCGAACGACCACGCGACGAGCGGCGTGCTCGACATCTGGCGCCTGCCGCCTAGTAGGAGGGTTCGGCGAAAATCAGGCTGGGCCGCCGGCGCACGCTGCTCGCCCGCTGATCGGCGTCCTCAGTCGCGCGAATAGCGCTGCTATTCGCCCTCCCTGCGTCCTTGTCAGCGAACGACCAGCGCACGCCGACGACGAGCGGCTTTCCACCGAACCCTCTAGGCGGAGTGGCGGCGACGGACCTGCGGCGCCTGCTGGCCGAGCGCCGCGTAGGCGAGCGCCTGTAGCGACTCGTTCAGCGTCGCGAGCTCGCGGGCGAGGCGGAGGAAGTTCTCGTCGTTGTCGAGCCGCTTGTTCGTCTTCTCCAGCTCGTCGCCGATCCGGTCGAGCCGCTCGAGGATCAGGTCGAAGCGCCGGTCGGAAAGGTTGTGCTCCACCTGGTCATCGTAATCCGGCCAGCTCCTCGCGCGAGCGCAGGACGACGGTCGCGGCGCCGAGAGCCGCTTCCACCTCGGCGAGCGTCCCGACGACCTCGACCTGCCGCGCCGCGCCGGCGTGCGCGAGCGCGATCTCGGCCAGCTCGCGTGGCGCGTCGCTGAAGACGCCGATCCGTGCCCCCGCTGCAACGAGCTGCCGCAGCGCCGCGTTCGTGTCGGGACGCGGCCGGACAAAGAGCGGAGCCCGGTCGGCCGCAAATCGCGTGAGCAGCGGACGCCAGTCTCCGAGCGCGTCGTCGAGCGCGGCCGCCGCCGCCTCGCGGTCCTCGGGCACGTCGAGCTCCACGCGGGCCCGCCGCGCCGCGTCCTCGAGCCACGCGTCCCACAGCGGCCGCGTGTCGGCGAGCACGCCGTCGAGGTCGAGTGCGAGTGCGAGGCCGGCCACGGGAGCCGATGCTAGTGGAGTAACCGGGAGCATCTGCCGTGCGCCGGCGCCTGCAAAGCTTCGCGACTCCTCGCTTCGCTCGTCGGCCGGCTTCGCCGGCTGCGGCGTCCTCGGTCGGCCACGTACCTTCGGGTACGCGGCCTCCCTGCGTCCTTGCCTCGCTCGCTTTTCGCCGCCGGCGCACCGACGACGTCCCCGGCCACTCCACTAGGATTCCCGCCACAACCCGGCGAGCGGTGAGGGAACTCCGGTGCAAGTCCGGGACGGTCCCGCCGCTGTAAGGGGAGACGCTCTTCCGCCACGACGCCACTGGGTCGCGAGACCTGGGAAGGCGGCGGGGAGGGAGCCCCGAGTCAGAAGACCTGCCGCCCGCCGCGACACCCCGAACCCCTCGCGGAAGGAGGATTCGTGCACCGTCTGACCATCGCTGTCGTCGCGGTACTTGCCGCGGCGCTCACCCTCGTCTCGCTCTCGGCGGCCGCCCAGCAGCAGTCGCGGGCCAAGCACCGTTTCCCGCAACGGATCGTCTCGCTGTCACCCACTGTGACCGAGGACCTGTTCGCGATCGGCGCCGGCAAGCAGGTCGTCGCGGTCGACAACCAGTCGAACTACCCGAAGCGGGCGCCGCGGACGAGCCTCTCGGGCTACACGCCGAACGTCGAGGCGATCGCGGGCTACCACCCCGACCTCGTCGTCATCTCGTACGACCCCGGCAACTTCGCCTCGCAGCTCAAGCAGCTCGGGATCAAGGTCGTGAACGAACCGTCTGCGACCGACCTCGAGCAGGCGTACGGGGAGATCCTCGGGCTGGGCCGGCTCACCGGCCACGCCACCGGCGCGAAGGCCGTCGTGAAGTCGATGCGTACCCACCTCGCCGCCATCGTGGCGAGCGTGCCGAAGACGCGCCGCCACCTGCGCGTCTACCACGAGCTCGACCCGACGTACTACTCGGCCACGTCGAAGACGTTCATCGGCAGCATCTACAAGCTCTTCGGCTTCCGGGACATCGCGGACGGAGCGGGTGGGACCGGCGACGGCTACCCGCAGCTCTCGGCCGAGTACATCATCGCGAAGGACCCGCAGATCGTCGTCCTCGCCGACACGAGATGTTGCGGGCAGAGCTACGCGACGGTCGCCGCGCGGCCGGGCTGGAGCTCGATCTCCGCGGTCCAGCACCACCGCGTGGTGCTCGCCAACGACGACGTCGCCTCGCGCTGGGGGCCGCGGATCGTGCAGTTCGCGCGGACGGTTGCGCGGATCGCCAGGCAGGGCTGATGGCGACGACGGCCGGCAGAGCGGAGGCGGCACGGGTACCGACACCCCGGGTCGAGGCGCGGGGTGTCAGCCTCCGCGCCGGCCTCGTCACGGTCGCCTTTCTGCTCACGTCGCTCGCGATCGGTCTCGCGGTCGGGCCGATTCACATCGGCGTCGGCGAGATCCTTCGCTCGGCGCTGTCGTACGTCCCGTTCCTCCACGTGAGCCAGCCGCTCGGAGCGGTCGACCACGCGGTGCTGTGGGAGGTGCGCGCGCCGCGAGTGGCTCTCGCCGCGCTCGTCGGCGGGATGCTGGCGGTCGCCGGAGCCTCGTACCAGGGCGTCTTCCGGAACCCGCTCTGCGACCCGTACCTGCTCGGAGTCGCCGGCGGAGCCGGGCTCGGCGCGACACTCGCGATCATCTACGCCTCGGCTGCCGCGGCCGGAAGCACCTGGACGGTCCCGCTCGCTGCGTTCGCGGGGGCGATCGCCGCGGTGGTCGTCACGTACGCGCTCGGCCGCTCGGCCGGGGCCACGCACATGACCGGGGCGCTCATCCTCGCCGGCGTGACGATGGCGACCTTCACGGCGGCGGTGCAGACGTTCGTCCAGCAGCAGCACACGCAACAGCTGCAGAACGTCTACTCGTGGCTGCTCGGCGGCTTCTCGACGGCGACCTGGCACGACGTCGCGATCTGCCTGCCGTACATCGCGCTGAGCTCGCTCGTGCTCGTCCTGCACCGGCGCGTGCTCGACGTCCTCAGCCTCGGCGACGACGAGGCCGCGAGCCTCGGGATCGACGTCGGGCGGGCGCGGCTGGTGATCGTGGTCGCGGCCACGCTCGGCACGGCGGCGGCCGTCTCGGTGAGCGGCCTGATCGCGTTCGTCGGGATCATCGTCCCGCACACGATCCGGCTCCTCGTCTCGACGAGCTACCGCGCCCTGCTCCCGCTCTCGCTGCTCGCCGGCGCCGGCTTCCTCGTGCTCGCGGATGTCGTCGCGCGGACCGTCCTCTCGCCGGCCGAGCTGCCGATCGGCGTCGTCACCGCCTTCCTCGGTGCGCCGTTCTTCGCGGTCGTCCTGCGCACCTCGAGGGCGGCACGGTGATCGAGACCCGCGACCTGTGGGTGCGGTTCGGTCCGGTCGCGGCGGTGCGCGGGCTCTCGCTCCGCGCCGAGAGGGGAGGCTGGACGGCGCTGATCGGGCCGAACGGTGCGGGAAAGACGTCGGCGCTGCGCGCGCTGGCGGGTCTCGGCGCGTACGAGGGCGAGGTGCTGATCGACGGACAGGACGCGCGCCGGTTGGGCCGTCGCGCCGTCGCTCGGCTCGTCGCGCTCGTCCCGCAGAAGCCGGAGACACCGGGGGAGCTGACCGTCGCGGAGTACGTGCTCCTCGGCCGTACGCCGCACATCTCGTACCTCGGCGGCGAGGGTCGCCGCGACCGCGAGGCGGCGGCGGACGCGCTGCGCCGGCTCGAGCTCGAGGGCTTCGCCGAGCGGCCGCTTGGTTCCCTCAGCGGCGGCGAGCTGCAGCGCGCGGTCCTCGCCCGCGCGCTTGCGCAGGAGGCGCCGGTGCTGCTGCTCGACGAGCCGACGACCGCGCTCGACCTGGGCCGCCAGCAGCTCGTGCTCGAGCTCGTCGACGACCTGCGCCGCGACGGGCTGACGGTGGTGACGACGATGCACGACCTCACGCTCGCAGGCCAGTACGCCGAGCGGCTCGTCCTGCTGAACGAAGGCTCGGTCGTCGCCGAGGGAACCGCGGCGGAGGTGCTGTCGGCGCCGAACGTCGCGGCGCACTACGGCGCGAACGTCCGCGTCATCGAGGACGAGGGCGGCGGCGTGTTCGTTTTCCCCGTACGCCGCTAGACTGCGCCACGGCGCTCAGCGCCTCTTATGCGCAACTGATCCGTCTCATCCGGCCCAGTCCTTGCAAGTAACACAGTGTTACTTGCGCTCGTCGTTGGAGGTCGTTGCGCATGTCTCGCCTTGCCGGCTCGCTCGTCGCGGCCGGAGTCACGAAGTCGTATGGAGCCGAGGTCGTCCTCGCCGACGTCAGCGTCGTCGTGCCGCCGCGCGCACGGATCGGGCTGGTCGGCCCGAACGGCGCCGGCAAGTCGACGCTGCTCCGCCTTCTAGCAGGTCTGGAGGAGCCCGACGCGGGGCGGATCCGCCGCACGCCGCCGACGCTCGCCGTCGGTTACCTCGCGCAGGAACGAAACGGTGCCGGCGCCCGCTCGGGCGGCGAGCAGACCCGGGCGGCGCTCGCCGCGGTGCTGCGCGGCGGCTTCGACGTGCTCCTGCTGGACGAACCCACCAACGACCTCGATTTCGCAGGCCTCGCCTGGCTCGAGCGCGCGCTCGCTTCGCATCCCGGCTCGCTCGTGGTCGTCTCGCACGACCGAGCCTTCCTCGACCGTGTCGTCACGCGCGTCGTCGAGCTCGACGACTGGACCCGCGGGACGATGGAGTACAGCGGGGGTTGGAGCGACTACGAGGCCGAGCGCGAGCGGCGGCGTGAGCGCGACTATCGCCGCTGGGAGTCGTCGGTGGCCGAGCGGCGGCGCGTCGAGGAGCAGCAGCGCCGCATGGCGGAGTGGGAGCGCCGCGGCTACGGCCAGGGCCGCAAGAAGAAGAAGTCGAAGGACGTGAAGCGGACGTACGGCGCGAAGCTCGCGCAGATCGAGGTCGTCGAGAAGCCGTACGAGCCGTGGGAGCTCCAGCTCTCGCTCGCGCCGGCGGCGCGCAGCGGCGAGGTCGTCGTACGGCTCGAGGACGCCGTCGTCGAACGTGGCTCGTTCCGGCTTGGGCCGCTCGACCTCGCCGTCGGCTGGGGTGATCGGGTCGCGATCGCCGGGCCGAACGGCAGCGGCAAGACGACGCTGCTCGATGCGCTGCTCGGCCGGCTTCCACTCGACGCGGGAACGCGCTGGGTCGGGCCGGGCGTCGTGCTGGGCGAGCTCGAGCAGGATCGCGCCGCGCTGACGGGGCCGCAGACGCTGCTCGAGGTCTTCCGCGACTACGAACAGGGGACCGCGCGCACGCTGCTGGCGAAGTTCGGCCTCGGCGCCGACGACGTCCTGCGCGCGGCTGCCTCGCTCTCCCCAGGCGAACGCACCCGCGCAGGCCTCGCGCTCCTGACCGCCCGCGGCGTCAACTGCCTCGTGCTCGACGAGCCGACCAACCACCTCGACGTGGAGGCGATCGAGGAGTTCGAGCGCGGCCTCGCCGGCTACGACGGAACCGTGATCCTCGTCACCCACGACCGCCGCTTCCTGGAGGCCTTCGCGCCCGGCCGTACCATCGAACTGTGAGTGCTTCGATCCTCACGATCGGCAACGAGCTCGTCTCGGGGGACGTGCCCAACACGAACGCGTCCTGGCTCGCCCGTCGGCTCGCGCCGCTCGGCGTGGACGTGCGGCTCATGGCCGTTCTGCCGGACGAGATCGACGCTATTGCCGAGTTCGTCCGTGCGGAGGCGCCGCGAGTCGACTTCCTCCTCGTCACCGGCGGGCTCGGCGGCACCCCCGACGACCTGACGCGCGAGGCGATTGCTGCCGCGTTTCGCGTGCCGCAAGCGGAAGTGCCAGAGGTCGCCGCGGATCTGCGCGCGCGGTTCACGCGCAACCCCGAGTACGCGGCGCGCTGGGCGATGCTCCCGCGCGGTAGTCGGCCCCTCGCGAACCCGCTCGGCGGCGCGCCCGGCTTCGCGATCGAGAACGTCTACGTCCTGCCCGGCCTCCCGTCCGAGATGGAAGCGATGTTCGCGTCGATCGAGGAGGAGTTCCGCCGCGGCAGCCCGATCGAGAGCTGGCGTCGCGTCTACCGGACGTACGAGAGCCTCATCTCCGCGTCGCTCGCGGAGGCCGGCGAGCGCTGGCCGGGTGTCCTCGTCGGCTCCTACCCGAGCTTCGGTGAGGACGGCTTCACGGTCGAGGTCGTGCTCAAGTCGAGCGATGCCGCAGCCCTCGCGGCGGCATCCGCGTGGCTCGAGTCAGCGATCGAAGAGAGCGGCGGACGGTAGGTAGAACGCTGCGATCGCGAACGTCAGCAACACCGCGGCGAGCGGGCTGAAGAACGCGACGACGAATACCAACCCGTACATCGCGACGCCGGGGGAGTAGGCACGGTCGACGGCGCGCAGAGCCGAGTCGGGAGCCCCGTCGGCGATCAGCCGCCGGTCGCGCCGCGCGTACCGCCACCAGACCTGGTGCAGGACGGCCATGACGACCAGCGTCCCCGCATACGCGAGCGCGGCCGCCTGCTCGCCCTCGTGGTGCTGAAGGGATGTGCCCACGAGACCCGTCGGGAACGGCAGGAAGGCGACGGTCAGCAAGAGGAGGTTGTTGATGAACAGCATCGTTCGATCGATCCGCCCGATGAGCGAGACCGTGTGGTGGTGGTTCATCCAGATGATCCCGATCGTGACGAAGCTCGTTACGTAGGCGAGGTACGACGGCCACAGATGGAGGAGCTCGCGACCGAGGTCCCTGCTCGAGGTGACCGAGAACTCGAGCACGAGCAAGGTGGCGGCGATTGCGAACACGCCGTCGCTGAAGGTCTCGAGACGACCGGTGCCGGGCTCGTCCACGGCCCGGATCGTCGCGGACGGGGCGGACGGCTCTAAGCCAGTGCCGGAGCGAGCTCGCGGCCGATCAGCCGGACCGGTTCGAGGTCCGTGTGGAGCAGGTGCTGGAGCATGATCCGGTCACAGCCGGCGCGTTCGTACTCCTGGAGCCGCGCGACGACCTCGTCCACCGAGCCCACGACGCAGCGCTCGGCGTAGGCGCCGAGCCATTCGTCGAAGGACTGCTCCCGCGGCCGGCGCCCATACAGCTGGTTGGCGCGCTCCCGCATCTCGTCGTTCGTCTTCCCGACGAGGAAGCCGGTCATGACCGAGAAGCGCAGCGGCCGCGTCTTCTCGCGGATCGCCGCCGCCTCCCCGGGCGAGACGAACGGCGTGTTGTACTCGTCCGCGAACCTCAGCGCCGGCTCGACGGTGCCGCGGCCGCCTCCGCCGCCGACGAGCAGCGGCGGCCTCGGCTGCTGCACCGGCTTCGGTTGCGCGGGCGCATCCTCGAGCGTGTAGTGCCGGCCCTTGAAGTCGACGCGCTCCTCCGTCCAGAGCCGGTGGACGATCTCGATCTGCTCCGCGAGCATCTCGACCCGCGTCGGCGTCTCCGGGAACGGGAAGCCGTACGCGCGGTGCTCCCGCTCCATCCAGCCGGCGCCGAGCCCGAGCTCGATCCGGCCTCCCGAGACGTGATCGGCGGTCGCGACGGCGTTCGCGAGCAGTCCGGGCGCGCGGAAGGTGGCCGGGGAGACGAGCGTGCCGAAGCGGAGCGTCGACGTGCGTGCGGCGAGCGCGGCGATCGTCGTCCACGCGTCGTGCGCGACGTTGTGGGCTTCGTCCCCTTGCGAGATGTAGTGATCCGAGCGGAAGAGCGTGTCGACGCCGTGCTCCTCGCAGGCGTCCGCGAGCGCGCACCAGTCCTGCCAGGTGACGCCTTCCTGTCCTTCGATCATGAGCGCGAGCCGCATATCGCGAGCGTAAGCGTTCCTGGCCCCCTCCGGACACGCCCTTGGTGTCAGACACCGGCCGTGGCCGATTGGGACACGCGCTCCCGCGCACGGCGCGTCGCATACGTCGTTGGGTCTACAGTGCCGCGGTCGATCATCGCCCGCGTCGAGGACCGCCTGTGAGCCGGTCGACGGGCGGGAAAGTACCTGTCGACGACTCCGCAGCGTCGGTGCCGTAGACTGCTCCATCGCCAATCCTCGGGCGCGGGCACATGCCGGTGCCCAGCGACCGGATTGAGGACGACATACGCGTAGGGCGACCAGCGCGACCGGTGCACCGGCGCGCAAGGCCCGCAGGTGACACCGATCTCGCCCCTCGACGATCCGCCGGCTCCCATAGCGGCGCCGCACGAACTGCCCGACGCGGTTGTGGCGTCCGTTGAACTCCTTGCTGTAAGCCATGTTGAGCTGCTTCATCCCGAGCGGGAGAGAGGTGTCGGGCACGTCGACGATGAAGTGGACGTGCGTGCTCAGCTGGCAGAAGGCAAGGCATTTCCAATCGAAGCGAGCGAGGACACTCGCGAGCAGCCGGACCCACGTGCTTCGGTCGTCGGTGTCGATGTAGTACCGCTCGTTCCCCGTCGCATTGACCCACACATGGCGTGGTCCAGGAGCGATGTCGCGTGGCCGCGGCGGCATGAGGTCGAGGGTGCCTCTCGGAGCTCGTCCGCGCAAGGCGCTTTCGCGGGCGTGGCTCTTACCGCCACGGCTGGGTGTCAGACACCGGACATGGCCCGTTTGGAGCCGGCTGCAGGGTCCCGCGGAAGCCGCCGCTACGATCGACGCGATGGCCGCCACGACACCCGAGACCTACCTCGCCGACCTCAATCCGGCGCAGCGGGAGGCCGTCCTCCACACCGAAGGACCGGTGCTCGTCGTAGCCGGCGCCGGCAGTGGCAAGACCCGCGTCCTCACGCGCCGCATCGCGCACCTGCTCGGAGCGGTCGGCGTCAAGCCGCCCGAGATCCTCGCGATCACCTTCACGAACAAAGCGGCGGGGGAGATGCGCGAGCGCGTCGGCGACCTCGTCGGCCCGCCCGCCCGCGCCGCGTGGGTGATGACGTTCCACTCCGCGTGCGGCCGGATCCTGCGCCGCGAGGCGCAGCGGCTCGGCTACCGCTCGAACTTCACGATCTACGACCAGGCCGACCAGATCCGGCTCGTCAAGCGCTGCCTCGAGGAGCTCGAGCGCGATCCGAAGCGCTTCACGCCGCGCGGTATCCACTCCCAGATCTCGAATGCGAAGAACACGCTCGTCGGCCCGGACGACTACACCGAGCGCGTCGCGAGCTTCTACGACCAGACCGTCGCCGAGGTCTACGACCTGTACCAGAAGCGCCTCTTCGCCTCGAACGCGGTCGACTTCGACGACATGCTCTTCCTCACCGTCGACGTGCTCGAGCGCTTCCCCGAGGCGCGCACCAAGTGGCAGGAGGCGTTCCGCTACATCCTCGTCGACGAGTACCAGGACACGAACCACGCGCAGTACCGCCTACTCCAGCTCCTCGCCGAGCAGCACCGCAACGTCTTCGCCGTCGGCGATCCCGACCAGTCGATCTACGGCTTCCGCGGCGCCGACATCCGCAACGTGCTCGAGTTCGAGCACGACTTCCCCGGCTCGTACTCGATCGCGCTCGAGCAGAACTACCGCTCGACGCAGCACATCCTCGACGCCGCGAACGGCGTCATCCGCGAGAACCGCGAGCGCAAGGAGAAGAACCTCTGGTCGGAGCTGGGCGACGGCGACCCGGTGCGCGTGATCGAGGTCGAGGACGAGCACGCCGAGGCGCGCTACGTCGCCGCCGAGATCGCGCTGCTCGTCGAGGAGGGCTTCTCCGGGAGCGAGGTCGCGGTCTTCTACCGCACGAACGCGCAGAGCCGCGTGCTCGAGGACGTCCTCGTGCGGCAGGGGATCGCGTACCAGGTGATCGGCGGCCCGCGCTTCTACGAGCGCGCCGAGATCAAGGATCTCGTCGCGTACCTCCAGGTGCTCGACAACCCGTACGACGCGGTCTCGCTGCTGCGGGCCGCCAACCGGCCGCGCCGCGGCATCGGCGACACGACCCTCGCCCGCCTTCAGACGTGGGCCGACCAGCGGGAGATCTCACTCTGGGAGGCGACCGCGGAAGCCCAGAACGCCGGCGTCGGAGCCGCCCCGCAGAAGGCGCTGAAGGCCTTTCGGGCCGCGATCGAGTCGCTCATGTCCGCGGCGCACGAGCTCGAGGTGCCGGAGCTGATCGAGGAGGTCCTCCAACGCAGCGGCTACCTGGAGTCCCTCGAGGCCGAGCGGACGATCGAGGCGCAGGGCCGCATGGAGAATCTCCAGGAGCTCGTCTCGGTTGCGCGCGAGTGGCGCGAGCAGGCGCAGGACACGACCCTGTCGGCCTTTCTGCAGGAGATCTCGCTCTACTCCGACCAGGACGCGATCCGCGGCGACGCGTCGCTCGTCACGCTCATGACCCTGCACAACGCGAAGGGCCTCGAGTTCCGGGCCGTCTACCTGATCGGGATGGAGGAGGGGATCTTCCCGCACTCGCGCTCGATCGAGGAGCAGAGCATCGAGGAGGAGCGGCGGCTCTGCTACGTCGGGATGACCAGGGCGGAGGAGCGGCTGACCCTGCTGCACGCCTCCTCGCGGATGCTGTACGGCGGCCGCAACCACAACCTGCCGTCGCGCTTCCTCGACGAGCTGCCCGACTCGCACATCGAGCGCGAGCGCCTGCGGCCGGCCTCCTGGTCGGGTTACGGCTCTCCCCGGCACAGTCAGGTCGTGCCGCGCGAGGACATGCCGGACCTCTCCACCGGCGACTCCGTCCGCCACTCGACGCTCGGCGAGGGTGTCGTCGTGCGGATCGAGGCGGGCGGCCTCGTCACCGTCCGCTTCGCCGACGACGGCAGCGAGCGGAAGCTCGTGCTGGAGTACGCGCCGCTCGAGAAGCTGTAGCCAGGTAGCGTCGGGGCATGTTCGAGGTTCGTCCCTGCGCCGACCAGGAGGAGTACGGCAGCGCGATCGGCGCGATCGGCCAGTACTTCAACCCGCCGCCGAGCGAGGAGTTCTTCGAGCGCTGGGTGAGGATCCTGCCGCACGAGCGGATGCACGCCGCGTTCGAGGCCGACCAGATCGTGGGCGGCGCGGGCGCGTTCCCGTTCGAGCTGTCGGTGCCCGGCGGCTCGCTCCCCTGCGCCGGCGTGACGGCCGTCGGCACCCAGCCGACGCACCGCCGCCGTGGCGTCCTCCGCTCGATGATGGACGCGCAGCTGCGCGACGTCCACGAGCGCGGCGAGCCGATCGCGGCGCTCTGGGCCTCCGAGGAGACGATCTACGGCCGCTTCGGTTACGGCCTCGCCTCCTGGGCGGGCCAGCTGCACGTGCAGCATGAATGGGACGCGTTCGTCGAGCCGCCCGAACCCGCGGGCGCGGTGCGCTTCGTCAGCCCCGAGGAGGCACAGGAGCTGTTCCCGCCGATCTTCGAGGCCGTACGCCGGGAGCGGCCCGGCATGCCGTCGAGGAGCGACGCGTGGTGGGAGGACCGGCACCTGAGACTCGACGAGCGCGAAGCCGACGCGCCGCGCCGCTTCGTCGTGCTCGAGGCGGACGGCGAGCCGCAGGCGTACGCGATCTACCGGACGCACTTCGCCTTCGAAGGCGGTCTCCCGGCGTCGCGGCTCGTGGTGCGCGAGGCGCTCGGCGCGACGCCGGCGGCGACCGCCCGGATCTGGCGATTCCTGCTCGACGTCGACTGGATGACCGTCGTCGAGGTGCCGCTCGCTCCACCCGACCACCCGCTCTTCCTGCTCCTCGCGCTGCCGCGCCGGGCGCAGTACCGGATGGGCGACGGCCTCTGGGTGCGGCTCGTCGACCTCCCCACGGCGCTGGCCGGTCGCGGGTACGGCGAGGGCGGCCCGCTGGTGCTCGAGGTACAGGACGCGATCTGCGACTGGAACACCGGGCGCTGGAAGCTCGACGGCGGCGTCTGCGAGCGCACGAAGGAGGCGGCCGATCTCGCGCTCGACGTCTCCGTGCTCGGCTCCGCCTACCTCGGCGCGGTCTCGTTCACGCAGCTCCGCGATGCCGGTCGGGTCGAGGAGTTGCGGGAGGGAGCGGTCCGGCAGGCGGATGCGCTGTTCGCGTGGCGTCCGCTGCCGTGGTGCCTCGAAATCTTCTGAAACCTTCGGAATGCGACCGGTTCACTTGAACGAGTGACTCGGCCGGTCCTACCGCTTTCGAGGGACGCCGAACACCTCTTCCGGGCCTACCTTCCGGCCTCCCCATGCGGTTACTGCGGCTTCCCCCCTCCCCAACGAGTCGGCGACTGCTCCTGGTGCTGTTCGGCACTGCCTGCGTCGCCGCTCGTGCCGCATCCGCCATGGGGATCTCTTCCTCGCGCGCATCGCCCAGTACCGCCGCCGGCAGATGGGGATCGGCCACCTCGGCCGACGTAGTCCCTGAGGGGCCGTGAGCACGGCGGCGGTCGAGACCAACCGCCAGTCGTGGCGGCTGCGCGGGAGGCAGATCGGCGGGCTGACGCCCGCCGCTTGGGCGTACTGGGCCGCGGTCGTCGCGCCGGCGGCGATCGGGATCCCTCTCGCGGTCGACCACGTCGAGGCGGTCGACTGGCGCCCCTTCATGGCCCTCGCTCTGCTCGCGTCGGTCTCGCAGCTCCTCTCGTTCCACCTCAATCGTCGTCGCGTCTTCCACCCGGGGATCGTCTTCATCGTCGCGGGTGCGCTGCTGCTGCCGCCCGAGCTGCTGATCCTGCTCGTCGTCGTCCAGTGCCTGCCGGACTGGCTGAAGCAGCGCTACCCCTGGTACATCCAGACGTTCAACATCGCGAACTACGTGACGTCGGGCATCGCCGCGTGGGCCGTGGCGCAGGCGATCGGCTTCCCCGCGTCGCCCGGCCGTGAGGCGGTGGCCGGC
The DNA here is from genome assembly GCA_963770815.1 of uncultured Actinomycetes bacterium. GTDB lineage: Bacteria > Actinomycetota > Thermoleophilia > Gaiellales > Gaiellaceae > Palsa-739. The sequence goes on along the minus strand of CAVYQV010000012.1, from coordinate 13,440 downwards.
ACGTGCGCCGCCGTCATCTTCGTCGCCACCAACCGGCTCCTGCTCCTGCCGATGCTCTACCTCGGCCGCGGCCTGAAGCCGCGCGAGACGGGCCTGCTCGACGGGGAGGACGTGACGATCGAGCTCGTCCTCGCGCTCATGGCCGTGCCGCTCGCGCACTTCTGGACCGACAGCCTCCCCCTCGCCGTGCTCGCAGTGGCGCCGCTGTTCCTCATCCACTTCACCCAGCGCGCCGTGTTGCGGCTGGAGGAGGCGAGCGAGACGATCGTCGAGCAGAACGCGTCGCTCGAGGAAGCCCATCGCGCGGTGATCGAGCGCTCGACGGCCGCCCTCGAGGCGCTGTCGGCGACGGTCGACGCGCGGGACACGTACACGGCCGGCCATTCGCGCCGCGTCGCCGTCACGGCGTCGGTGATCGCGCGCGAGCTCGGCCTCTTGGGCCCCGAGCTCGAAGTCGTCGACCAGGCGGCCCTGCTGCACGACATCGGCAAGATCGGCGTCCCCGATGCGGTGCTCCTGAAGGAAGGGCCGTTGACGGCCGCCGAGTGGGTCGTGATGCGCAGCCACCCGGAGGAGGGCGCGCGGATCATCGAGCGGCTCGGCTACCTCGACGCGGTCGTCCCGGCGATCCGCTACCACCACGAGCGCATGGACGGGCGGGGCTACCCCGACGGCCTGCTCGGCGACGAGATCCCGCTCGCGGCGCGGATCATCCACGTCGCCGACACCCTCGACGCGATCACGACCAAGCGCCTGTACCGCGACGCGCGCACCTTCGAGGAGGCGCACGAGGAGATTCGCCGCGGCCGTGGCACGGACTTCTGCGAGCTGTGCGTCGACGCGTTCGAGCGGGCGGTGGCCAAGCGGCTGATCGGCCGCCTGACGCTGGTGAAGGAGGACGCGGCGTGAGCGCCGTCTCCTACGGCGAGCGCATCCGGCGGCTTCCGACGGGGACGCTTCCCGCGACTGCGCGCACCTTCTTCTACGCGACGGTGGCCGCGGCGGTCGTCGCGGCGGCGGCGACGTCGACCGTCTCGTACGACCATGTCGACTGGCCGATCTTCTGCGCCGTGCTCGCGGGCGGCGCGCTCGCGCAGGTCTTCGCCACGCACACGTCGGGCAACCAGGTCTTCCACACGGGGCTCGCGTTCTCGGTCGCGGCCGCGCTCGTGCTGCCGCCGGAGCTCGTGGTCGTGGTCTGCGTCCTCCAGCACGTGCCGGAGTGGCTGCGCCGGCGCTATCCGTGGTTCATCCAGGGCTTCAACATCGCCAACGTCGTGCTGAGCGGGCTCGCGGCGTGGTCGGTGCGGGCGGCGTTCGCCCGGCAGGGCGTGCACGTGACCGCGGCGGCGACGACGGCGGGAGTGGTCGCCGCGTCGGTCGCGGCCCTCACGTTCGTGCTCGTCAACCACACGCTGCTGGCCCGGATGCTCCGCCTGGCGCGCGGACACGACCTCTCGGCGAGCGGGCTCTTCACGCTCGACGGCCTGATCCAGGACGGCGTGGTGGCCGCGGTTGGCGTCGGCCTCGGCTTCGTGCTCCTGCACTCGTGGGCGCTCGCCGTCGTGGTTGCGCTGCCGCTCGTGCTGATCCAGCGGGCGCTCGCGCTGCCGACACTCCGCGAGCAGGCGCTGAGCGACCACAAGACGGGGCTGCTCAACTCGCGCGGCATCGACCAGCCCGCGCGCAGCGAGTTCGCCCGCGCGCGCCGGCTCGGGCACCCGCTCTCGGTGCTGCTGTGCGACGTCGACGACCTGCGCGAGATCAACAACCGCCACGGCCACCTCGAGGGCGACGCGGCGCTGTCGGTCGTCGCGGCCGCGTTCCGGGCGGAGCTGCGGGCGTACGACCTCTGCGCGCGCTTCGGCGGCGACGAGTTCCTCGTCGTGCTGCCGGAGACGGATGAGGAGGAGGCGGTCACGGTCGCCGAGCGGATCCAGGCCTGGCTGGCGGAGAACCCGCTGCCGACGAGCGAGGGCCTGCTGGCGGTGGGCGTCTCGATCGGCCTTGGGACGCTGCAGGACGACGATCCGGAGATCGGCACGATGCTCGCGCGCGCGGACGCCGCGATGTACGAGGAGAAGCGCGCCGGCCGCAGCTCGTTCCTGACCGTCGGCTGACCGCGGCTACAATCCCCGCGACCTGGGGCGGTTAGCTCAGTTGGGAGAGCACCAGCTCGACAAGCTGGGGGTCACTGGTTCGAGCCCAGTACCGCCCATTTCCCCCGCCTTTCCCTGAAGGCCCGCAAACCGCCTGTTCAAGCCGTTTCTGGAGGCCGGGCGCAATACGCCACATAGCGCCTAAACGCATCATGATGCTATAGTGCCGTTATGCCGAAGCAGAGGACGACGGTCACACTCGACGAGCAGGTGCTGAGAGCCGTGCGGGTCAAGGCAGCTCGTACGGGTAGGCGCGACAGCGAGGTGATCGAGCAGGCGTTGCGGCGCGATCTCGGCTTCGAGCTGCTCGAGCGGATCTGGGCCAAGGCGGACCTGGGAGAGGGCGAGGCGTTGAGTCTCGCCGTCGAGGAGCAGCACAAGACACGTCGCCGCTAGTGCGGGCGCTGCTCGACGTCAATGTCCTGATCTCAGGGCTGCTTGCGCGTACCGGGGCGCCGGCGCGTTTGCTCGGTAGGTGGCTCGAGGGCGAGTTCGAGCTCGTCGTGACCGGAAGCTTGCTGGCAGAGCTGGAGGCCACGCTCGCGCGGCCGAAACTCCGCCGTCACGTCGACGAGGCGGAGGCCGGCGAGTTCCTGGAGCTCTTGCGCGGTCTCGCCGAACGGGTCGAGGATCCAAACGCGGAGCCCGTCATCACCTCGCGAGACCCCAAGGACGACTATCTGATCGCGGTGGCGGCGGCCGCGCGCGCCACGCTGGTGACAGGAGACGCGCATCTGCTCGAACTCGAAGGCTCGATCCCCGTACTCTCCCCGCGGGCCTTTCTCGACAGCCTCTCCTAGAAGGCGGCCAGCGGTCGTAGCTGGGGGTAGGCGCCGCTCCGTCGTCGTCGCTGCAACCCGGATCGCTGCCCAGGCGGTCGGCGGTTCGAGTCCGGCTAGCCCCATCGCCCTGTTGCACGAAATACAACGTTTGGCCTGCACCTGAGCATGTTCGGACCTACCGATCGCTCGCGAGCACACCGGACAGCACTCAAACCGTTCCTCGCTCGCGCGCGGCTTGGTCCTCAACCCCCTCTTCCGCTTCAACGGTTGCTTCGAAGTCGCGCCCTAGATCCCCGGCACGGACGAGTAGCACTGGCCAGCGCAGCGACTTGGTCGCAAGCTCAAGGGTCACTCCGGAACACTGGCCCAACCCAGTGTTGTGCGCCTGTCCTCTAGCTCCCGCGCCGCTAGCGGTTGCGCGGGGAGTCCGTTTGGAGAACCGTTGCGCGGCTTAGGGACAAGATCGGCACGGCCCGCTCGGGGCAAGCCCGTCTCCCCGCTGCCCCAAACGGTTAGCTTAGTCTCGTCGCGGGTCTCGCCGAAGAGCCCGGGCTTCACCTCGGTCTTCGATCCAACTAGTCTCAGAGCATTAGGACTCGCCGGTTCGGGGGTTATGACATGAGGAGGGATCGATGAGACGGTTTCTGATGCTCCTGGGCGTCGCAGCGGTGGCCGGGGCAATGTACGTGGCTGCCGCGCCGGGCAGTCAGCAGGCGAGCGGACCGACAGCGAAGCAGTTCGCTGCGCTCAAGAAGCAGGTCGCAAGCCTGAGCAAGACAATGAAGCAGGTCAAGGCAGCGGCGAACGACGCGGACGGCTTCGTCCGGACCTGTCTCATCAGCACCAACAGCGGCGTCCTGCCGATCAACGATTTCGGCGATCCCAACGGCACGTTCGGCTACAAGTACACCGCCGATGGAACCACGCTCACAGACACCACGGCCCTCAACGTCGATACGTCAACGCCATTCACGGGGGTCTATCTCCAGGGCGTCGATCCGACCTGCGTCACCGCTGCCGCGAGGCACCATGCGACGAGCTTGGGGGCCGGTCACCTTCACCTGTTCCTGCACGCCGAGCGCACTCACTGAGGCCAGATTGGTGGAGGGCGGCCGTCACGGCTCGCCCTCCACCATACGCCCGAAGCTCAGGGGTCAATCCGGAAGACTGGCCCGGGCCAGAGTGCTCTCCCTTGGGCTCACTGACTCCGACCGCCTTCAGAGCGGTCGAGCGCGCGCAGCTTCCGCCGCAGCACGCGTGTCGCGAGATCTCGTTACGGGAAGACGTACGCGAGGGACGCGGTGCCGACGACGAGCAAGATGAGCAGAAGCGAGCGGACCACACGCTCCGACCTCGCGCTGGTCGTCAGCCCGGCGAGACCCCAGAACAGTGGGGGCGCGAGCAACCCGAAGCGGCCGAGCGAATCGAATGCTCCTGTGAAGACGGGCAGGATCACGATTGCCGCACCGGCGGCCACCCAGGCGGGCGGCTTGCCTACTTGCCGCGCCGCGTAGTAACCCAAGCCGAAGTAATCGAGATCGCACAAGAGTCGGAACTCCAGATCCTGGCGACCGACGCCGAAGGACAGCGCTGGGACTTCACGCTTGGCAACGGCGCGACTGAGCCAAGGCCGAAAGACCTCGTGGGCCAGACAATCTCGGAAGTCGTAGCGCTAGCCGCTGGCGAGCTTCGGCTGAAGTTCAGCGGCGGAACGACCCTCAGCGCCAGCCCTCGCGACGATGCCGAGGCATGGGAAATCAGATGCGACGATAACCCGTTCCTCATCGGAGCGCCGACTGGCGGAGGCGTCTTCGTTCTTTAGGTCGCGGCGCGGGATCGGCGGGGGTCGAGGTCGAGGGCCGTCGCCTGGGCCAGTGTTCCGGAATGACCCCTGGACGACGAGCGGACGCCACCGCCTACGCAATTCAGCTCGCCGCGCGATCGACAGCCGCCCGCGTCCCTTCGATGTCGAAGCAGGCGTACTGGTTGTCGCGCATCAGCCGGTGCGCGACGGCGATCGCTTGGCGTTCCGTCAGGTCCCCTGCGGCGACCTCGGCCTCGAGGGCGCGCGCCAGTCCGTGCCGCGCCTGCGCCGCATACGCAACGGACGCCGTCGGCCAGCTGGTGTCGCCGCCGTACGCGAATAACTTGTTGACGGGCACCGCGTGCAGGAAGCGGCGCACGAAGTCGGCGGCGCTATAAGGGTTGATCGCCCACGCCCAGCACAGATCGACCCAGACGTTCGGGAAGTGCTTCGCAATCGAGATGAGCTCGTCGCTGTACGGATAGGAGATGTGCATCAGCACGAACTGCGTCTCCGGATAGCGCGCGAGCAGCCCGCAGAGATGGCTCGGCCGCACACGATCGACCAGCATCGAACCGGTGCCTGCCAGATGCCCGGTGTGGATCTTGAGGGGCAGGTCGTGCTCGGCGGCAAGCTCGGCCGCGCGCGCGAGGCACCAGTCGCCGAGCGCCAGACGGGCGCTCTCGTCAACGTCGCCGCCGGCCAACACCGCCGCCAGGGCGCGCGAAGCTTCGTCATCCGAGCGCTCTGTCCACGCCAGCGTGCGGAAGTACGCGTGCTGCGACTTGACGGCGATCGCACACGCCGCGTAGCGCTCGAACACCTCGCCGATAACAGCGCGCACCTCGTCGAGGCTCGACACGTCGACGCCTGTCAGGTCACCGCTGGACAACTTCTCCCAGGAGATGTCGTAGAGAAAGAAGTCCGGCCCCGACTCGTCCGGCAGGCACGCAGGCTCGAAGTCGTCTATCTGAACGTGGTCGAGTCGCGCCACGTCGCGGAGCAGCCGCAGACGCTCACCCGGCCGCCGCAACGACGTAAGGGTTACCTGTGCCGTTTCGAGGCCGTCGACCGTCAGCTTCTCGAGTCCGTAGATCTCGCGCGCGATGAGCCGCACCGCCTCGCCGTAGCCGGTGAGCTGGATCGCCTCCCAGGCGTCCCGAACCGGCAAGAAGCGCGAACCCAGATCGCCCGCCGACGAGTCGAGGAGCCGTTCGACAGCGTCCGGGGGCGCCCCTGCAACGAGCAGATCGCTCGTCGCGTAATTGCCGAACAGATCCTGAAGGATGTCGGGGCCGTCGCCGACCCACCGATCCTCCTTGTGGAGATGCTCGTGCGTGTCGACGAGCGGCAGCGAGTCGATCTCGTGCTGAAGATCGCTCTGGTCGCTCACCGCCTCCATCCTACGGCGGTCATGGAGCGGTAGCCGCCTGCCGTGAGCGTTACGAGTCGAGTCGTCTCAGTACTCGCCGCAGTTGCTCGTCGAGGTGTGCGAGCGAGAGTTGAAGATCGGGTGCATGGCCTTGCTCTCGGTACGCGGTGAGGGCCAGCTGAGCGTAGTGCCGGATGTTGAACAGCCACATGAGGTCGTACACGGCAAGGTCGTCGGAGGTATCGCCGACGAGGTCCGAGTATGCGTCGGCCAGGCGATCGGCGACATCGGGCCCGAGGAGCAGGCACACGTCGGCCCTGCAATACGCGAGCTCAGACCATCGAGCGTCGAGTCGTGCTGCGCTCCAGTCGACGACGCCACTGATACGGCCGCGATGCCAGAGAACGTTGCCCGGATGGAAGTCCCCGTGCGTGAAGACACGCTCGGAGGAAAGTGAAGGCAGACGGGCTGCGACGGCGCTGACAGCGGCTGCCGTCAGGGGATGGCCTTCTCCCGCTGGGCGCCACGTCTCGACCGGCAGGGGTGGCCCTGCGGCCCCGTCCAACACCGTTTCGTGTATCTGGGTCAGCGTCTGCGCGAGGGCGGCGGCCCATGAGTCGGTGTCTTTGGGGGTCACGTCCGGGCGTCCCGGCAGCCAGGACATGACAACAGCGGGCCTGCCGAACCAGACCGACTCCAGATCAGCCGCGATCGGCTCAGGCACAGCTGCCGTTACCCGCTGAGCACACTCGAGACGACTCCACTCCGACGATGCCGTGCCGTCACCGTCGGGGTAGAGCTTGACGACCACTCTGCGTGGGGCTTGGTCGAGTGTTACGTCATAGGCATCGGTCCCCCCGCCTCCCCCGGTGAGGCAACGTAGGCGCGTTACCCGCGCATCCGGCGCTACGGCTTCGGCCAACGCCTTCCACCCCGGGTGTCTCCGCGACATGAGCCCACCGTATCCACCCATGCATCTCCTGAGAGCTTCGCCAAGGTCGCGCCGACTCTCGTCGTTGCGCTGGAGTCAAGAGCCAGCACGCTCGGCTGGGCGAGCGTCCTCTCACCTGACCTCTCCAGATTGCGGTATCACCAGGGTCGTAAGCTGGGGCTCCAGTCTGGAGCCAGCGGTCGCAGCTGGGGCAAGCGGACCCGATGTCCAGCCCTGCGGGTGAGAGCCGACTGACTCAGTCCGCTGGGCAGCAAGTGCGGCTGAGGAGGCGGGTTCGATTCCCGCCCCCTTCGGTTTCCGGCTAGCCAGGTGGTGCGGGTTCTACCCCGACTCCTGCGAGCGCCTCAACGACCTGATTGTTCGCGTCCGTTCGCTTCTTGCCAACAGCGCCGCGACCGGTTTCATCAATCGCATCAAGCCGAAGAGCTCGCCCTCCGCGATGTGATGAACGATCGTCCGCTCCCGGTCCGCTTCGAGGACGTACTCGGGTCTCGCCTCCATCAGGTCGGAGCCGAACAACCGCAGGGTCTCGCGGAACCCGATCCGCGACGGCGACTGGTAGACCGTGATTTGACCGCGGAAGGTGCCCATCCTCGTAGCGTCGAAGTACGCGGTTCCCAGGCCTCCAGGACCGTCAGAGGTCTGGCCGGAGCGGCGGAACAAGCCCGTCCGGTGCATCCACGTCCGGTAACCATCGAGGTTCGCCAGCCGCGCGAACACGTCGCCGATCGGTCGGTCGATCGTCGTGCGAGTCTCGTATCGAACCGTAGTACCCGTCTTCTTCAGGCGCTCACCGCGCCGCGTATCCGATGCAACTGTCATCGCTCTTCCTCCGATCCGAAGTGTGTGTGTACCTCTAGTGCCAGAAACCGTTCGAGCCCGTCCAGCGTCTCCGTCCACCCCGTCTCGTGCAGAGCGCGTCGGGCCTTGGTTGCGAACGGCCCCTGGTCGAGAACAAGCATCGTTCCCTCGGCAACATCCACGAACGAGAGCGTCACCAGGGTCTCCCGATCATCGGGATCCGGCTCCTCGTACTCGAACGTGTAGACGAGGCGCTGCGGTGGTTCGACTTCGCGGAACTCGCCGGTGATGTGGAAGGCCGCTCCCTCTTGGGGCTGCATCGTGAGGCGGTACCTCTCGCCCTCGCGAGCGCAGATCTCGACGTTGGGAACTGTGAAGTCGTTGGGGCCCCACCACGCTGCGAGCGCGCCCGCGTCGATGAACGCCGCAAATACGCGTGGTCTCGGCGCGCGTAGCACCTTCTCGAGATGCAGACTCAGGCCGCTGGGGTCGCCTTTCTTCATGTCTGGTAGGAGGGTCGGGCTGAGAGGGCCGCGGCGGCGGCGACGAAGAGCAGCCCCAGGACGACGGCGAGGCCGGGGTAGCCGGCGGCCGCGAGCGCGATGCAGCGCGATGAGCAGCCGCCGCTGCCGCGCTCGCCGCTTCGCCTCCGCGATCAGCGGGTCGAGCGAGAGGGGCAAACGCCAAGCGTGCTCCGACATAGAGTTATTATCGCTAGCACCAGCGTACTGCGTCAAGAGCCTCAGGCCTGGAGTCGCTCGAGGAATCCCTTGTCGGCTGTCCAGACAGACGGCGACAAGCGCCGCGACTAGACCGCCGGCGACCGAAGCCGAAGGTCGGTCGCGAAGACGGGACCACGACGATCGTCGCCGGTCGCGATCCTGCCAGGCGGAGTACTTGACACTCCGTATAAGTGAAGCTAAGGTCTTTGTACTTGTACCAAGTGAAAGGACTGCTCAAGTGGACATCGCGATGCTTCGAGATCAACTGCATCAATCCATCGACCAGCTGCTCGACGAGTTCCTGGCTGAGCAGAATTCGCAGCCATCCCCCGCAGAGGGCGAGGGCGTAGCGACCCGATCGGACCTATCGCCGCCTTTAGCTACGCATGGCCGGCCGACTACGGGACTGAGGAGTTCCGCTCGGGCACTGCCTACCGACTTGCCGGCATCGACAGGGACGCGGCTGCGGTGGTGGCATGGACAACCCGCCATGCATGGAACCGTGAGCGGGACCGAGCTGTTGTCTTCTACCGGGCGAGGCCGGGCGACGAAGTCAATCGCTGGTATCCATGGACTGAGTTTGTTGAGACAGATACCGGCACGTATGCCGCGCCCCCATCCCCAACCCAGCACGACCGCGGGCGATCCTCAGAGACGGTGACGTTCTACCGACGCATCTGACCGGACGGAACGTTGCGCGGGCCGACTCGCTGTTCGACTCAATCCGCCAGGGAGCCTCCCTTCGATTGTGCGTTGACCAGACCGAGGAGCCCGAAATGGTTCGTCACGGCTTCTGGGTTGCGCAGCTCCGGGGCCGTATTGAGGCCAACAAGAGACCACGGATGTCCGTTCACGAGTCCCGACGGGCTGTCGATCCTTTCCAGCCGATCCCTGGCCACCAAGCCGAAGGCTCGCGGATCGCAGTCGCACCCGTGAGCCTGCCGCGCCTAGTAGGAGTGAGAATGGGGCTGCGTTGAGCAAACTCGACTGGGACAAGGCTCGGGAACGTGATCGCGCCCGTGAAGCGATTCAGGCGAGCCGTACCCGGCGAGGCTGGTGCACGTCGACGATCAGCCAGACAGGCTGCGCTCGCGGACTTCGTGGCAAAGCAGCAGATCGCCTGCTTCAAGTGCGGCGCCGAGAAAGCTGAGTGGGCCAAGACAGGGACCTCGAGGCGCGGTCCATGGGCGATCTGCGTCGAATGCGCCTCGCAGCAGGGTTAGGCAGTGTGGATGTGGCGGCCCAAACCAAGGTCGCCGCTCGAGTGTCGGGGCGAGCTCGCCAACGGCGCCGAGAGCGTCCCTCACGAGTCGGTCTGCCTCTGCATTCATCTCCCGAGGCACCCAGCTTATGCGGATGCTCTCGAAGAGTGCGGTCAGGCTTCTCGCAACCTCGTGCAGCCTGCAGAGCTCTGCCTTTCTTACTGTTGAGCGGTCGTTCATCTGGTCCACCACGAGCTCGGAGTCCATGTAGACGCGGAGGTGCCGAACTTCGTGGGTGTGCGCGAGCTCCAACCCTGCGATTAACGCTTTGTACTCGGCCTCGTTGTGGCTGGCTGGCCCGATCGCCTTCGAGAGCTGATCCACGGTTCGTAGACGGCGCGTTCGCAAGAGCAGCCCGATCGCGGCGGGCCTCAATGGATCTCCCGTGCGGCGCCACCCCTCGACACCCCCGTCGGTGTTGAGAAGGAAGTAGCCGCTCTTCACGCCGGCCTTCGACTCAGTCATCGGCGGGCATCCTAGGCTGGCGCTCGGAGGATGCCTCCAGCTCTCGGGCGCTTTGATCGATACTTGTCAGCTGGTGACCGAGCTCGAACCGAAGCCACCTCGCAAGCTGCGGCTGCGCTACCCGGCGAATTGTGCGTCGTGCGGGATCTCGCTTTCGAAGGGCGCCGAGGCCGTCTGGGATTCGGCCACCAGGACGGTGACGTGTCTCGCCTGTCTTCCAAACGGCCAGACTGACCCAGGTACCCCCGGCGCTTCGGCAGCGGCCGAGGGGGAGCGAAGGGCCGAGCGCAAGGTCGATCAGGTCAGACGCAAATACGGCGACCATGCTGCAGAGGTCGCTCGCGAGATGGCCGGTCGAGATGCCGCCGCAACCTGGGGCAAAGGAAGCCACGGCGAGAGCTGGTTGGCGGGCTACATCACGCGAGAAGTGGGCGACCGTGTGATCGCGCTACACGACCGGCTAATTCCGGGAACGCGCGGCAACATCGATCACATCTTCGTCTCGCCGACGGGCGTCTGGGTCGTCGACGCCAAGACATACAAGGGGAAGGTCGTCCGGCGCGAGATCGGCCCTCTTTGGCGGCGCGACAACGAGCTCTACATCCGCGGAAGGAATCGGACCTCGCTCGCCAACGGCGTTCGTCGACAAGTCGACGCGGTGAACGCAGCCATGCGAGCAGGACGAATCCCTACACGGCACGGACATACACGCGGCGCTCTGCCTCGTCGAATCGGAGTGGGGCCGGCTCGACTTCCCTTTCCAACTCGGCAACGTCTGGGTCATGTACCCCCGCGCCCTGAAACGGCTTCGAAAGAGCGGTCCGCTCGCGCCCGAGACGATGGGGCGCATCGCGGGGCGACTCGAGCTGAGCCTGCCGCCCGCCTAAGTCGGGTAGCCCGACCTTCCGCGGCCGAAGCCGGAGGTCGTCACAAAACGACCTCAGCCACCTGCAAACGGAGTGGCACGTTGTCGGTGTCCCGGAACGACACGGACGCCTGCCATGTTGCTGTCGTTGAGGGCGCGCCTTTGGTGGGAGCGCTTTCTGGTGTCGGCTACCGCTTGTTTGGGGCGGCGACGCGGGCGGTGGGTAGTGAGGTGGCTATCCGGCTGCCGGCCGGATTGACTGCGATGATCCGAAGGCGGAGCCGGTGTCCGGCGTCGCGACTTGTGAGCCGGTAGGTCGAACGTGTAGCCCGGCGAATGGCGGTGCAGGATCCGCCTTTTCTGTTGCAGCGGAGCCATTGGTCGCGGTAGGCCGTGGGTGCGTTCGTCCACGAGCCGTGGGTACCTGAGAGCTTCTTCCCGACGCGTGCTCGTCCTGAGACGTGCGGCGGTTTGGTGGACGCGGGCAGGGCGACGACGACCTTGCTGCGGTTCGAGAGGGCCGTTGTGGTGCCAGCCGCGTCCGTTGCGGAGACGCGAGCCTCGACTGTGTGGCCGGCACGCGGCCGCGGGTCGTAGTCGGCCTTGATCGCTCCTGGGATAGGCGCGCAGCTGGTGCGGGCATCGGCCGCGCAACGCAGCCATTGGAAGGCGAGGATATTTACTCGCGGCGGGGTTCCCAGGTTCCGGCCAATGTGAGGAGCGTCCTGCCGACTCCCGCGAGGCCCGAGAGAGTCGGCGGAGCCGTCGAGGCCGGGATGAACCACCACGTCGCTAGTACCCACACTGGTGCTGAGGCGCCCTGGGCATCGAGCGCTGTCACCTCAGAGCGGACACGAAGCCTGCGTCTGCTGTTTCGAGCTGGTACGTCGGGCCGGTCGCGCTGGCGATGTCCGTGCAGCTGTTGTTCTCGCCCGCCACGCAACGCTGCCAGCGGTAGGCGTAGCTCGTCGGCGTTCCCGCCCAGGTGCCGTTCGAGGTAGACGCGGCTGCAGGCCCACCCCGGCTGCTCCCGTAACGACGGGTACCTCCAGGCCGGTCGGCACGTCGACACCGGGGACGTCTCGCTGCACGCATTGGCTGGAGTTTGTACTCCACTCCTGCTGGAGGTAGTAGTAGTGGCCGTTAATGACCTCGTTGTAGGCCTGTCCGTTGGGAGCGGTGCCCAGAGGGTTGCCGAAGTTCCAGGCGCAGAGATCCGCAACTTCTCCGCCGGCTTGTGTGGCCCCGGCGTACCAGCCGTCCCCCCAGGGATCTGTGATCGCCTCGTTCATCTCGTGGCTGATTAGGTTGACCGTCGGGTCGGCGGCGTCACCATTCGGCGAGGGGTTGAGCGGAATCCCCGCACAGCCATTGGTCGCCGCGAACGGCTCAAACGCATAAATGACCGGTTGACTATTCGAACCCGTGAACCCGCCGTGATCGGCGCAGTGGGTGTTGGAGACGCAGTCGTTGTCGTTGTAGGTGGTGCATTCCCCGACCGCGTCCGGGGTCATGAAGACAAAGAGGCTCGACTGGCCGTCCGGCCAGCCCGTCGACGTGATCACGTTCTGGATCTCTGTCTGTATCTGCTGGTCAGTCAGGCAGACGGGATCGGTGCCGTCGATGCAGCTGGAGCTCGGGTTGTACGTTGGGGAAGGCGCTGTGAGCGACAGCCCATCCGCCGAAGGTCGACTGGTACGCGATCGGGCCTGTCGTGTCGGAGTACTCCGTGTCGACCGAATGGACATTGCTGTCGCTGCCGCTCGCCGCGGCGACGTCCTTGAGATAACCGTTGATCGCCTGCTCGTAGCCGCTGCAGTAGGATCGGCCGAGCCACAGGTGCTGCCGGGCAGACCAGTAGATCGCATAGGTCGTGTTCGTCCACAGCCTCATCACCCAGCCACCGTGATAGGTCATGTTGGTGCCGGCGAGACGAGGCAAGGTGCGAGCAGCCATCATCCCCAGGGGAGCGAAAACGCCAACCACGGAAGCCGCCCTGCCGACCGGCGCAGTGCTATCAGGCGACCCTCTACCGATCAGGAGGGCCGCTGCGACAAGCACCGCCGCGAGCAGCAACTTCATCCGCCGCGACAGCCTCCCAAACCGAACCCGCCACGGTCAAGCACCCTCTCAAACAACAAGAGGGCTCACGACGATGTCCCGTAGAGACAGCGACATCAGAAGCTGGGTGATAGCTTCCGCCGCAGATCCGGAACCGGAGCGACTTCAGACGTATGGAGCCGGAGATCGTAGCCG
>CAVYQV010000011.1:0-170997 GCA_963770815.1 uncultured Actinomycetes bacterium | reverse complement strand
GCGTCTCGATCGTGCCGCGCGGCGGCTCGGCTCCAGCCGGGCCACTGCACGATTGGCAGACGAACTGTCCGTGGAGGACGATCAGGTAGAAGCGCTCCGTCCGTTCGCGCGCGCTCTCGACCACCACGTCGCCCGACGAGGCCTTCACCAGCGCGGCCCGCGATCCCGGGCCGTACACCTCGATCTCGTTCACGGGACCGTCGGGAGATCCGGTCTTGATCGTCGTGTGGATGAGGTTCCGGAGAGGCTGCGACAGCGGGCCGTTTGTCGACTCACGAAGTTGAATGGCATCTGTCGAGGACTGGTTGCTACCGGAGTGGCCGCCCGCGCAGGCGGACATCCCGAGCGTGCTCGCGATGAGGACAGCCGCGCAGGCGAGGGCCTTCATCTCAGCGAAGATACGTCGCCGCAGCGACAGCCGTCACGCTGCGCGGAGCGGCGTCCTCAGCCGAGCGCGAAAGCGGGCGCCGCGAGCTCGTGGCACGAGCGGCAGCGCGCCTCGTACTGCTCGAGCGCTCCGACGACGATCGTGTCGCCGTCGGCGGGAGCGGGCGAGCCGTCGACGAGCCGCTGCGTCATCGTCGCCGGCCCGCCGCAGCGGTGGCAGACGGCCTGCAGCTTGTCCACGAGCTCGGCGCGGCAGAGGAGCTCCGGCATCGCCGCGAACGGGAGGCCGCGGAAGTCCTGGTCGAGCCCGCAAGCGACGATCCGCATCCCGCACTCGACGAGCCCGTCGAGGACGAGCGTGATCTGCGGCGGGAAGAACTGGACCTCGTCCACGCCGACCACGTCGTAGCCGTCGACGAGGCCGGGGATGTCGGCGGGGTCGTCGACGGCGACCGCGCGCATCCGGGCGCCGGCGTGGCTGACGACGTGGCCGATGTCGTAGCGGTTGTCGATCCGCGGCTTCACGATCAGCACGCGCTGGCCGGCGATCTCCGCGCGCCGCAGCCGCCGGATCAGCTCCTCGCTCTTGCCGCTGAACATCGGCCCGCAGACGACCTCGAGCCAGCCGCCGCAGTTCGGGAAGAGCCTGATCACCGGGCCGACCCTAAAGGGCCGGTCCGACGGACTCGGCCTAGCCGACCGACTCCTTCGCATGCTCGAACTCGTACTGCGAAAGGCGGCGGAGGCTGACGATGCCGAGCAGGCGGCCGTCCTTCGACACCGGGAGGTGCCGGAAGTTGCGCTCGAACATCATCTTCGCCGCGTCCTGGACTGTCGTCTCCGGCTCGATCGTGACCACGCTCTCGGTCATCCACTGCCGCACCCGCGCCTCGGCGGCGCGCGCCCGCTGCGCCACCGCGCGGAGGAGGTCGCGCTCGGTGATGATCCCGACCATCCGCACCATGTCCTCCATCACGACGACGGCGCCGACACCTCCGTTCATCATCTTCTCGGCGGCCTCGCCGATGGACGCCGTCGGGTCGACGGCCAGGACGTCCGTGGTCATGACCTCCGCGACCGTTGCCATGCCGAGAGCCTAACCGCTACCTCAGAAGACGAGAAAGCCGCCGATCCTTGAGGACGCGCCCGCCGGTCTGGCACGTCGGGCAGTAGAAGATCGTGTGCTCCTCGAAGTCGACCTGCGCAATCGGCGTCCCGCAGACGTGGCACGGCTCGCCGAGCCGTCGGTGGACGCGGTAGGTCTTCTCGTCGGAGGCGCCCGCCTCGCGCAGCTCGAGCCCGCGCTCGAGCTCGGAGTCGATGGCGGCTGCGAGCCGCTCGACCTCCTCGTCGTCGAGGTCGCCCGAGAGCGCGTACGGGGAGAGCTTCGCCGTGTGGAGGATCTCGTTGGCCCACGCGCGGCCGATACCCGCGATCAGCCGCTGGTCGCGCAGCAGCGCGTGCAGCCGCCGCGACTCGCCGTGGACGATCTCGCCGAGCCGCTCCGGCCCGAGCCCGAACGCCTCCGGCCCTAGGTGGGCGAGCTCGGCCTCGGCCGCCTCCGGCGTGAGCAGCCAGACGCCGGCGCGCTTCTTCCGAGCGTTCTCGGTGAGGACGAGCTTCGAGCCGCCTTGGAACTCGAGGGCGAACGCCGGCGTCTTCGGGCCTTTCTCGCCGGCCCCGAGGAACTTGAGTCGTCCCGCAGTCATCAGGTGCACGAGCAGCACGAGCTCGCCGTCGTCGGTGGGGAAGAGGAGGCGCTTGCCGCGCCTCTCGGCGCCGCCCAAGCGACGGCCCTCGAGCGCGTCGAGCAGCGGGTCGAACGTTTTCAGCGTGGCGATGTGCGCCGGGCCGGCGTGCGCGATCGGGAAGGCCGACACGGGGTCGTTCAGCTGGCGCCGCCACGCCTCCATCTCCGGGAGCTCTGGCACGCGGCAAGGCTAGTGGCTGCTCTTCGTCAGACCTCGTCGATCGCGACCGCGGCCCCGGCGCCCGCAACCGCGCCGGTCTCGTCGATGCCGGAGGTAACGGTCGGCGCAAGCCCCGCGTCGCCGGCGGCGATAGTGGCAAGCGGCTCGTCGGGCTCGGGCATGGCCTTCAGCGTGCGGATCGGCGAGAAGATGATCGGGATCGTGCTGGTGAAGCCGCCCACGGCCCCGACGACCAGTGCTGTCCTGAGCCCGAACGCAGTGGCGATCGCACCTCCAGCGAGCGCGCCGAGCGGGATCGGGCCCCACACGAGGAAGCGCATCACGGAGTTCATCCTGCCCTGCATCCGCTCGGGCGTGATCGCCTGGCGCAGGGACACCTGCTGGATGTTGTAGACCACCGCTCCGAAGCCGCCGAGCATCGTTCCCGCGACGAGGAACGGCACCGGCGAGCTCTGCGGCGTCAGCGCCACGATCAGCGTGGCGGGCCCACTCAGCGCCGCAGCGAAGATCGTCGCACCGCCCACCCCGAGCCTGCGCTGCATGCGCGACGCGCCGGCAGCCCCTGCGAGCCATCCAATGCTGCCGAGCCCGAAGACGACGCCGATCAGCCCGTTGGACATGTGCAGCGTCCTGATCGCGAACACGATGATGATCGAGAACGCGACGTTCGAGAAGAAGTTGGAGGTGCCCGTCGAGATTGCCTGCGGCCGCAGGTACGGGTGCTTGACGACGTAGAGCAACCCCTCCCACAACTCGTGTCGCATGCCCGCGCGGCGTCCGTCCGCCTTCTGTTCGCGCGGCGGCTCCTTCTTGCGGATCGCGAGCAGGAACGCGCCGGAGATGAAGAAGCTTACGGAGTCCCACACGACCGCGTAAGGAGCCGTCAGGACCTGGATCAACCCGCCTGCGGCCGGTGGCCCCGCGAGTTGCCCCGCCGAGCGCGTCACCTCGAGCTTCGAGTTGCCGTCGATGAGGAGCTCGCGGTCGACGAGCGCCGGGAGGTATGACTGATAGGCGACGTCGAAGAAGACGGTCAGGACACCCGCCGTGAAGCCGACCACGAACAGCTGCCCCAGGGTCAGGTGGCCGGTCAGGTAGGCAATCGGCACCGAGCAGAGCAGCAGTCCGCGGCCGACGTCGCCGACGATCAGCACCGAGCGGCGCGGTAACCGGTCGACCCATACGCCGGCCGGCAGCGTGAAGAGGAGGAAGGGCAGGAATTCGACGGTGCCGAGGGCGGCTACCTCGAAGGGGGAAGCGTTCAGAAGCCGCACCGCGATGATCGGCAGCGCCAGCTGCGAGATCGACGAGCCGAACTGGCTGATCGTCTGCCCGGTCCACATCTTCATGAAGTCGCGGTGGTGCCAGAGCGGGCTCGTCGGCCTACGCATCGTCGGCCTCCCCGGCCCAGATGCCGGCCGTCAGCGAGCTGGGGGTTCCGCCCGCGCGGTCGGCGGCGCGGAAGTCGTCCATCAGCTTCTTGGCCCGGCGCTCGAAGCGCTCCAGGTCCTTCTGTGTGAGGCGCGCGCGAACGAGGCCGAAGCCGGACACCACGGGTGCCAGATCGACCTCGCTCGCCGCTTGCCGGAGGGTGACGGCGGAGATCGCCCGGCCGTCTGCGGGATCCTCGGTCTGGTAGAGAAAGAGCCGCGCCGTGCGGCCGTAGAACTTCTCTGTCACCGCCCTCACCTTGCGCGTGCGGACGACGCGGATCAGGCCTGCGCGTTCGAGCACCTTGAGGTGATGGCCGACCGTGCCCTTCGGCATCGCGAGCTCCTCGGCGATCTCCTGCGTCGAGCGCGCATGGTCGCGCAGCAGCTGGATCAACTTGGTACGAAACGGGTTCGCCAGCGCACGCAGCTGTTTGGGGTCGGCCACGACCATCGTGTCCGCCGCTTCGTAGTCGTGGCCATCAATGGTCGGCATATCCCGACCATACCGGACACGCCGACCATTCGCAACGGTGCATATGGTTCGCCTTCGTGAGCGAGCCGATCGTCGTCGAGGTGCGCCGCAACGGAGTCGTGGAGGCGGTGCACCGGGTGCACGCAGTCGCCCTTCGTGCCGGCGAGGTGGTCGCTGCGGCGGGCGACCCGTCGCTGACCTGCTTCATGCGCTCCTCCTCGAAGCCGTTGCAGGCGCTCCCGCTCGTGCGCGCCCGCGACGACCTGCCGGACGACGAGCTCGCGATCGCCTGCGCCTCCCATCACGACACCCCGGAGCAGGTGGCCGCGGTGCAGGCGCTGCTCGCGCGGGCCGACGCGACGGAGGCGGATCTCGAGCTCGGCTCGCAGGTGGGCCGGCCGCCGAAGCTCGTCCACAACAACTGCTCCGGCAACCACGCCGGGATGCTCGCCCTCTGCCGCGCCCGAGGCTGGCCGACGGAGGGATATCGTCTGCCCGACCATCCCGTCCAGCGCGCCTGCCTGGAAGCTCACGCCGAGGCCGCCGAGGTCGGGCCGGAGACGCTCGCGACCGGCATCGACGGCTGCGGCATCGTCACCTTCGCGCTCACGCTCGAGCGGATGGCGCATGCCTTCTCGCGCCTCGAGTCGCTGCCTGGTGGCGCGCGCGTGGCGGCCGCGATGCGGGCGCGGCCGGACCTCGTCGGTGGCCCGGACGGGGCCGACTACCTCCTCATGCGCGGCGCGCCCGGCTGGCTTGCGAAAGGCGGTGCCGAAGGGCTTCTCTGCGCGGCCGGGCCGGACGGGATCGGCGTCGCGCTCAAGACGGAGGACGGCTCGGCCCGGCCGCACGAACCGGCGCTCGCGGCGTTCCTGGGCACGCTCGGCGTCGATCTGCCCGACCTCGCGGCCCGGCCGGTCCTCAACACCCGCCGCGAACCGGTCGGCGAGATCGTCGCCCGCTAGGAAGTCCCGGCGATCGCGCGAACCAGCGCTGGGGAAGTCAAGCGCTGGGCCGCGGTAACAAGTTCTTTACGAATCGCCGACCCGTGACTAGTATCCGGCACGCGAACGAGGGAGGACCGGGGCACAGGCGGGGGGCGGCCACGGTCGGTTGTAGTAGCGCTGTCGTGCAACCAACTAGGCCGGGGAGGTTCGGGGACGTGCTCACCGTCGACATCTCGCTTCCTGACGTCGAAGAGCTCCACAAGCTCGTCGCCGAAGGGAGGGAGAAAGGCTTCCTGTCCTACGACGAGATCGCCACCGCGTGCGAGGACGTGGAGCTGACCAAGGAGCAGGTCGAGGACTTCTACACGTACCTGATCGAGCACGGCGTCGACGTCGTCGAGGGCGAGAGACACAAGGCGCCTCCGCACGAGCCGCCGCCGCCCGAGGACGAGAAGGTGGCCGTCGCGCCGAAGCTCGACCTCACCGTCGAGCCGTCGCTCGATTCCCTCCGCCTCTACCTGCGCGAGATCGGGAAGGTGAGCCTTCTGACGGCCGACCAGGAGGTCACGCTCGCGAAGCGGATCGAGCGCGGCGACATGGGCGCCAAGGCCGAGATGATCGAGGCCAATCTCCGCCTCGTCGTCTCGATCGCGAAGGGGTACCTCGGCCGCGGGCTCTCCTTTCTCGACCTGATCCAGGAAGGCTCGCTGGGCCTGATCCGCGCCGTCGAGAAATTCGACTACCGCAAGGGCTACAAGTTCTCGACCTACGCGACCTGGTGGATCCGGCAGGCCGTGACACGGGCGATCGCCGACAAGGCGCGCACGATCCGGATCCCCGTCCACATGGTCGAGAAGCTGAACAAGGTCGTGCACATCGAGCGGCAGCTCGTGCAGCGGCTGGGACGCGAGCCGAGCCCGGAGGAGATCGCCCAGGAGCTCGAGATCACGACCGAGGAGGTGCGCGAGATCCTGCGCATGTCGCAGCTCCCAGTCTCGCTCGAGAAGCCGATCGGCGAGGAGGAGGATTCGTCACTCGGCGACTTCGTCGAGGACGAGGCGGCCGAGTCGCCGTTCGACACCGCCCAGCTCCTGCTGCGGCGCGAGGACGTCGTCAACGCGCTCAACGCGCTGCCGAGGCGCGAGCGCGAGGTGATCGAGCTTCGGTACGGACTGCTCGGCGGCGAGCCCCGCACGCTCGAGGAGGTCGGTAGGGCTTTCGGCGTCACGCGTGAGCGGATCCGCCAGATCGAGAACAACACGCTCAAGAAGCTCGAGCACCTGCCCGAGGCGCAGGCGCTCCGCGACGCGGTCTCGTAGCTAGCCGTCCCGCTCCCGGCCGGAGAGGGGCACGAAGAGCTTGCCGTGCGGGCACTCCACGTCTCAGCCCGCTGCCCGAGTATTCGGCCTGCCCTCGTGCGAATCTGGCGACGCCGGGCGCCAGCTCGGTAGTTCCCCGCACACAGAAGCGGGGCTGTGCGGATGCCGTCCTCGGCGCACATCTGATCGTCTATCCGCGATCAACGATAAGACTGGGGTGCGCGATGATTTGCTTCGAGTGTGCGAAGGCGAACGACACGGTTCCGGCCGTTGCGGTTTGCCAGCACTGCGGCGTCGGGCTCTGCCTCGACCACCTGATTGATGCGGACGAATTTGCGGTTGGCGGCACGCACTACGCGTGCTCGCACGAGATCCCGCGGGTCAAGCCGCTGCGCGGCGTGCCGGCCGGCATCGCTGCGGCTGCTCGCCACCACACCGCGGCAGGCGTCTTGTGACGGTCACGACCGTCCCGACAGTCGAGCAGGAGGTTGCCGTCCTCGCGAAAGCGCTCGGCCATCCGGCGCGGGTGCGCATCATGCGGCTGCTACTCGCTCACGATGCGTGCTACTGCGGCCAGTTCGTCGGCGAGCTCTCACTCGCCCAGGCGACGGTGTCGCAGCACCTCAAGGTGTTGAAGGACGCGGGCCTGATCGTGGGAGAGATCGAGGGCCTTCGCATCTGCTACTGCGCGAGCCGAGACCGCCTCGCCGAGCTTCAGGCCCTTGTCGGCGGCATCCTGGAGGAGGCGGCCGAGCCTTTCCGCGGCCGTCTGCGTGAGTGCGACTGAAAAGCGGCGCCTGATGCTCGGTGCGGAGAAACGCCCGCCGGTCCCCAGGCAAACCTCGGCGGGGGAGGCGGCGGTACTGAAGAAGCTGTCGACGCTCGACCGCTTCCTGCCGCTCTGGATCGGGCTCGCGATGGCGGCCGGCCTCGGCCTCGGCAGGCTGATCCCATCACTGAACGACGGTCTTGCCAGGCTGGAGGTCGGGACCGTCTCGCTGCCGATCGCGCTCGGGCTGCTGCTGATGATGTACCCGGTACTCGCCAAGGTCCGCTACGAGGAGCTCGGCCGCATGAAGCACGACGGCGTCTCGGACCGCACGTTCTTCGGTGTCTCGCTCTTCCTCTCCTGGGTGATCGGCCCGCTGTTCATGTTCACGCTCGCCTGGGTCTTCCTGGCCGACCAGCCCGCCTACCGCACCGGTGTGATCATCGTCGGGCTGGCCCGCTGCATCGCGATGGTGCTGATCTGGAACGACCTTGCGCAAGGCGACCGCGACCGCACGGCGCTGCTGGTCGTCTTCAACGCGCTCTTCCAGGTCGCCGCGTACTCGCTGCTCGGCTACTTCTACCTCACCATCTTGCCCGGCTGGCTCGGTCTCGACACCCAGGGATTCGAAGTCGGAATCTGGGAGGTCGCCAAGACCGTCCTGATCTTTCTCGGCATCCCGCTAGCCGCCGGCTTCCTCACCCGGCGGATCGGGTTGAAGCGGAAGGGCCGCGAATGGTACGACACGCGCTTCCTGCCGCGGATCGGACCGATCACGCTCTATGGCCTTCTGTTCACGATCATCGTGTTGTTCGCGATCCAGGGCGAGAAGATCACCGCCGAGCCCGTCGACGTGGCTCGGATCGCGCTGCCGCTGCTCTGCTACTTCGCCGTCATGTGGGTCGCCGGATTCGTAATCGGCAGGGCGATCGGCCTTCCCTACGCACAGACCGCGAGCATGGGCTTCACCGTGGCATCAAACGACTTCGAGCTCGCGATCGCCGTCGCCGTCGGCGTCTTCGGTGCCGCATCCGGCGAGGCGCTCGCCGGGGTCGTGGGCCCCCTGATCGAGGTGCCCGTGCTCGTCACGCTCGTCTACGTCGCACTGTGGGCACGGAGATTCTGGCGCAGCAACGACCGTCTCCTGCCGACCGGCTCCCCGGAGAGCCCGCGCCCAGGCTCGCTGCACGCCTAACGCGAGAGTGGAAAGATGCTTCGAAGCGTCTCGTCAAAGGAGGTCGATGAATGAACTCGTCGTCGCTCGGCTTGCGTCTCGCCGGGGAGGCACTCGGCACGTTTCTCTTCTTCTTCCTCGGCTTCAATGCGATCGCCGTCTCGGTCGATATCGGCGGTAGTGCGATAAGCAGCCTCGGGATCGCGTTCGCGTTCGGGCTGGGTCTCGCGCTTGCGATCACGGCGCTCGGACAAGTCACCGGAGGCCACTTCAACCCCGCCGTATCCCTCGGACTGGCCGTGGCGCGAAAGTTCCCCGCTAGGGAGGTGGCCCCCTACTGGGTCGCGCAGCTCGTCGGCGGGTTCGTAGCCGTTCTCGCCGTGGCGGCGGTGTACTCCGAACGTGCGGTCGACTCGCTCGACACTGCCCCCGGAGTCGGCATCTCGAGCGGAGGAGCGCTCTTGCTCGAACTGATCGCGACCGCCCTCTTCGTGATCGTGATCTGCACCGTCGCGACAGACGACCGCGCGCCCTGGAAGGGCGTGATGGCGCCGCTGCTCATCGGGCTCTTCATTTTCACTGCGGCGGACGCGATCGGACCGGCATCGGGTGGCTCCTTCAACCCCGCGAGATCGCTCGACCCTGTCCTCTACAACTGGGACTTCGGCAAGGTCTGGATCTACCTCGTCGGACCACTCGTGGGCGGCGTGATCGGAGGCGCGATCTGGACGCTCTTCGGCCCCGCTCACAAGCATGAGCCTGCGACGATTCGCGCGACCGGGGGAAGCGCGCGAGGCGACGCGGCCTCATCCGAAGGAGCGAACTAGGGCAAGAACTCGACGAAGGACTCGACGGGCTCGCGCTCGCGAGGTGCCGGCTCGCGCGCGGCCGGCCCGAAATGGAGCAGGCCGAGGAAGCGCTCGCCGGGAGGGATGCCGACCGCCTCCCGTCCCGGCCCGGTGCGCAGGATGTTCGGGGTCCGCCAGTACGTCGCGATCCCGCGCTCGGTCGCCGCGAGGAGCACGAGCATCGTGGCCGCCGCCGTCGCGCACACGTCCTCCTCGTCCGTGACGAGGTCGCCCGTCAGCACGGCCGACGCCACGACGAGCGTCGGTGCTCGGTCGAGCTTGTGCGCCTCCTTCTCGCCGGCCACCCGCTTCAACTCGGCGAGCGCAGCCGGCCCGAGCACGCGGAAGCGCCAGGGCTGGTTGAGATGGTGCGTCGGCGCGAGCCGCGCGACCGCGAGCAGGTCCAGCAGGGTCTCGCGGGAGAGACGCTCCGGCCCGAAGGCCTTGTGCGTTCGGCGCGCGGCGGCGAGCTCTGCGAGCTTCACCCGAGACGTGCGCTGACGGTGACGCTCGCGCCCGCGCGTTTGAGCAACGCGGAGAAGGGACAGCCTTCGTCGGCCTCCACGAGCGCTGCCTGGAGCGCGGCATCGTCCAGGCCGTCCACTTGCGCGACGAACTCGACTCTCGAGCCGACGATCTGGTGGCCCTGGCCCTCGACCTCGTCCATCTCGATCGTGACCGTGGTGTCGAGCCGGCCCGGCGGAGTGCCTGCGCCGGTCAGCACGCCGACGAGGGACATCGTGATGCAGCCGCCGTGCGCGGCGGCCAGCAGCTCCTCGGGGCTCGTCTTGCCGTCGGGGTCGCCGACCCGCGACGGGAGCGAGAAGGGCAGCCGCGCGAACGCGCCGGACTGGGAGTCGAGCGTGCCCGCTCCGCGCGCGAGGTTCCCGTCCCAGCCGACGTGCGCGGTGCGCTCGATGTGCGGCATCAGCCGACCGCCGGCACGACGGCCGCGGAGCCGTCGGGGTAGTAGGCCTCGGCCGGCGAGCCCGCGGGGCGAAAGACGCCGAGCACGCGCATCTCGCCGGGGCCGTGGTTCTCGAGGCAGTGGACGAGCCGGGCCGGCAGGTGGAAGCACGATCCGGGCCGCAAGGGCGCGCTCTCGTCGCCGACATGGAAGACGCCTTCGCCGGCGAGGATGTAGCCGACCTCGTCGTAGAGGTGGAAGTGCTCAGGCGCGCGTCCGGGCGGGATGTAGCCCACGAACTGGGTGACCGACTCGCAGCCGTTCTCGGGGTGCGAGAACAGCGCGAACTCGCGTCCCGCGGTCGCCGTGCCGCGCTCGCCGCTCGCGATCACCGCATGGCTCGACGACGCGGGCAGCGGCTCCTCGACGAGCACCGACAGGAGCTTGAGGCCTTCGGCCGAGTCGATCTGCCACGGCGTTCCGCACGCGGCGAAGACGCCGGTTCCCGGCGCGAGCTCATGGCGCTCGCCGGCGACAGTCGCCGTGCCGCTTCCGTCCAGGACGTAGAGCACCTCGTCGTGAGCGTCGTCGCAGCGCTCCTCGCCGGCGCCGTCGAAGCACAGCACGCGCTGCCTGAACTCGGGCACGGTGAAGAGCGGAGTGACCGCTCCGTCGACTTCGGACTGCATGCAGTACTGCACGAGGCGAGCCTATACACGTGCGCTCCCCTTCCTTCACTCGTTAAGGCGGAGTAAAGTCGCGGGCCTGGTCTTTCCGGTCGGCGCAAACCTTGGCCGGAGGCGAGCGTCTCACCTGAGTGAGCACGTGCCAAAAGGAGGGCATTGAATGTTGAAGAAAGTTGGAGTAGTCGCGGTCTTCGCGGCTCTCGTCTCGGTTGTCGTTGCGACAACCGCCTGGGGCTCGGCCAAGCCGAGAGCTCTGGCGGCGGCGACGGCGAGCGTCAAGTGCGGCAAGAAAGTGACGATCGGAGTCGCCTACCCGGAAACCGGTCCGGCCGCATCGCTCGGCGCCCCGCAGTGGGACTGGGCGAACTTCGCCAAGAAGACCTGGAACAAGAGCCACAAGCTGAAGATCGCCTTCGTTCGCGGCGATACGCAGCTCGGGGGCAACAACCCGCAGGCAGTCCAGGTGGCGCATGCATTCGCGTCGAACGGGAAGATCCTCGCGGTCACCGGCCCCGCCGGTAGCCAGGAGGTCGAGGACAGCATCTCGGCGTACAAGCAGAGCGGTCTCGGGGCGGTTTCCGGTTCGGCGACCCGCGTCGCGCTGACGCGGCCTACGACGAATCCGGTGGCCTCGCGGGAGACGCCCAAGGGCTACTTCTTCCGCACGGTGCCGAACGACGGCCAGCAGGGTGACAACGTTGCGACGTACATCCACAAGGTGCTGAAGAAGACCAACGTCCGGATCATCGACGACGAAGAGGCCTACAGCCAGGGTCTCGCGGCTCAGGTCAAGAACGACCTGCAGGCCGATGGGGTAACCGTGACCACGGACCACATCAGCCAGCAGAACCCTGACTACAACTCGGTGATCACGGCCATTCCGGGCGCCACGCAGCTCGTCTACATCCCGTGGCAGCTTCCCCCGATGGCGCAGCAGTTCTTCACCCAGCTGCGGGCGAACGGTGACCATCAGATCGTCATGGGATCTGACGGCACGGACGATCCGAGCACGTTCAAGGGTGCCGGCAGCTACGTGTCCGGCTTCCCGGTCGACACCTCGTCCAGCGCGCTCAAGTCGTTCCAGAAGTCGCACAACGGCTCTCCGGAGACGTTCGGCCTTCCGACCTACACCTCGGTCATGGTCAACGCCACCGCGGTCAACATGGCGTGCAAAGCGGGCCACGGCAAGACGACGCGGGCTGCGGTGCGCAAGAACGTCGCCAAGGTCAAGCTGAGCAAGGCGGTTTCGCTGCTCGGCTTCCCGGTGGCGTTCCTGAACAAGAACCACGGCAAGTTCCAGGGCCCCGGCGACATGGGGGGCAAGGCTGCCTTCGGCATCTACAAGATCCAGGCGAACGGCAGCTACAAGCGCGTCGGGTAACTGACCGACCGATGAACCAAGCGAGCGGCCCGCTTCGGCGGGCCGCTCGTCTTTTTCCTATGAGAAGCTAGGCGCCGTCGATGCACCACCTTCTCCTCTTCAACATCATCGACCAGATCCGGGCGCTCGGTTGGTCGGGCGCGTTCGAACTGCTGCGCAACGGGGTCGTCATCGGCAGCCTCTACGCGCTCATCGCCCTCGGCTACACGATGGTGTACGGGATCCTCAAGCTCCTGAACTTCGCCCACGGCGACATCTACATGGTGGGAGCCTTCATCGGCTACGGCGTCCTGACGGCGTTCGGCGGAGCGCTCTCTCCGACGATCCCGATCGTCCCGCTCATCATCCTGATGTTCGCCGTCTCGATGACGGGGTCGGGTTTCCTGGGTGTGGCGATCGAGCGGGTCGCGTACCGGCCGCTGCGCAACGCACCGAGGATCGCGCCGCTCATCAGCGCGCTGGGAGTGGCGTTCTTCCTCGAGAGCAGCGTCCAGCTCCTGACCAACTCCGCCCACTACCTCTACGACGGCTACCAGCTCGGCGGGAAGAACGGCAACTTCGGGCCGCTTCTCAACCCCGTCTTCCACGTCGATGGGGTCCCCGTCAACGTGGTGCAGACGCTCGTCGTCCTGACGGCGATTGCGCTGATGGCGGTGCTCGTCTGGCTCGTCTATCGGACCAAGTTCGGGAAGGCGATGCGAGCCGTTGCCTTCGACCGGGAGGCCGCCTCGATGATGGGGATCGACACCGATCGGGTCATCTCGATGAC
Organism: uncultured Actinomycetes bacterium; assembly: GCA_963770815.1. GTDB lineage: Bacteria > Actinomycetota > Thermoleophilia > Gaiellales > Gaiellaceae > Palsa-739. The sequence goes on along the minus strand of CAVYQV010000011.1, from coordinate 157,974 downwards.
CTTCTTCATCGGCTCGGTGCTCGCCGGGGCGGCCGGCGTGATGTACGGCCTGTACCTCGGCGACACCTACTTCTTCCTCGGCTTCCTGTTCGGCCTGAAGGCGTTCACGGCCGCCGTGGTCGGTGGGATCGGGAGCATCCCCGGCGCCATGCTCGGCGGTATCCTGATCGGAGTCTTCGAGGCCTTCTCGACCGGCTACGTCGGCGGGCAGTGGTCCGAGCTCGTCGTCTTCGGCCTCCTCATCGGCTTCCTGCTCGTGCGCCCGACCGGACTACTCGGCTCCCACGCCATCCAGAAGGTATGAGCGACACCTCCGACACCCCCGACGTGCCCGAGCCGCCCTCCGAGCCGGAGTCCGGCCCGCAGATCGGTGTCGACTCCTGGGTTGCCACGGAGCACGGACGCCGCAGTAGAGGCGGGCTGTTCGGCTGGGTGGCCCGGGGCTGGGAGTCCATCCCTGACGCGGCCAAGTTCCTCGCCTTCGTCGCGCTCGCCGTGAGCCTGCCCTACTGGCTCCTCCGCAGCGAAGGCGATCTCTTCAACTTCGGGCTGTTCACGCTGCTGTTCATCGGCCTCGGGCTCGGGCTCAACGTGGACGTCGGCTGGGCGGGCCTGCTCGACCTCGGCTACGTGGCGTTCTTCGGCATCGGCGGGTACGCCTACGCGCTCCTCTCGTCGGGCTATTACGGGATCCACTGGCCGGCCGAGGCGGTGATCCCCATCGCGATGGTCGCTGCGACGATTCCGGCCGCGGTCCTCGGTTTCTCGGCGCGTCGGCTGCTCGGCGACTACCTGGCGATCGTCACCCTGTTCTTCGCGGAGGCGTTCCTGGTGTTCACGAACGTGGCCAACCCGATAATCGCGGGCAAGGGCTTGACCGGAGGCGCCAACGGGATCCCGCAGGTCGACCCGCTGACCTTCTTCGGTCACAAGCTGACGACCTCGAAGGAGCTGTACTTCTTCCTGGTCGGCGTGGTGGCCGTGGTCGCGGCGGCTCTCTATCTCGCCAACCAGTCGCGGACGGGGCGCGCCTGGCGGGCGTCGCGGGAAGACCCGCTCGCCGCAGAGGTGATGGGCATCCCTGTCAACCGACTCAAGATCCTCGCGTTCATCTTCAGTTCGGCGGTGGCCGGGCTCTTCGGCGCGATCTACGTGGCGATCCTTACGTCCGCCGTGTCGACCAACTACAGCATCGGGCTGCTGATCACCATCTACGCGGTCATCATCCTCGGCGGCCTCGGCAGCATCGCGGGAGTCGTCGTCGGGGCGATCATCATCAACTGCACGTTCGTCTTCCTCGAGCCGCAGACGGACCATCCCGGCTTCAAGCGCTGGCTCTTCTACGGGGCGATCATCCTGCTGATCGCGCTGCTGAAGCCGTGGTACAAGGCCGTGATCGTCTTCGTCGGCGCGATCGCGAGCGGGTTCATCGCCCATGCCGTCGTCGCGGCGTGGGCCGGATCGGCGTGGACGTCCGGCCAGACGATCGCCGGCGCGGGCTGGCTCTCGCACTGGGTCGTCATCCCGAAGGTGAGCCACGGGAACGTCGACAACATCCTCTACATCGGGCTCGTGGTGGCGGTCGTGCTCGTGGCGAGCCTCAAGGGGTGGTGGCGCATCATTGCGCTCGGGCCGACGATCTATCTCGCCGCCGTCGTGTGGGAGAACGTGCTCAGCGAAAACCCGGGGGTGACGGCCTTCATCCTCTTCGGGGCGATGCTGGTCGGGCTGATGATCAAGCGGCCGCAAGGGCTCCTCGGGACGGCGAGAGTCGAGATCGTCTGATGGTCGCGGCTCCGGAGCCCACTCCGCCCACTCCGCTGCTCGAGCTCAACGGCCTCTCGATGTCGTTCGGCGGCCTGAAGGTGATCGACAACCTCGACCTGGTCGTCAACCAGGACGAGATCGTCAGCGTGATCGGCCCGAACGGCGCCGGGAAGACGACGCTCTTCAACCTGATCACCGGGATCTACCAACCCGAGGCGGGAGAGATCCTGCTCGGAGGCCAGAGCCTCGTCGGCATGTCCCCGCACAAGATCACCCGGAGCGGAGTCGCCCGCACGTTCCAGACGCTGCGGCTCTTTCTCAACATGAGCGTGATCGAGAACGTCATGGCGTCGCAGTACGGGCGGACGAAGGTGGACGTCATACGCGCGATGGTCCGCACTCCGGCGATGCGCCGCGAGGAGAAGGAGATCAGGGCGCGGGCGGAAGAGAAGCTCTCCTTCTTCGGGCAGCGCCTGATGGGCTACCGCTGGAACCAGCCCGCGTACTCGCTGTCCTACGCCAACCGGCGCCGGCTCGAGATCGCGCGGGCTATGGCGACGGAGCCGCGGATCCTCCTGCTCGACGAGCCGGCCGCGGGCATGAACCCGACCGAGACACACGAGATCACGGAGCTGATCGTGCAGCTGCGCGACGAGGGCGGCTACACGATCCTGCTGATCGAGCACGACATGCACGTGGTCGAGGGCATCTCGGACCGGGTGGTCGCGCTCGATCACGGCGTCAAGATCGCCGAGGGCTCGTTCGACGCGGTCGCCACCGATCCGCGCGTGGTCGAGGCGTACCTCGGCACGAAGGCGACGACGACGAAGTGAGCGAAGCGAGCGGCAACGAGAACGGTGGGGCGCCCGAGCCGCTGCTGCGGCTCGACGGCGTGGATACGTACTACGGGCAGATCCACATCCTCCAGGGCCTGAGCCTCGAGGTGCGCCCCGGCGAGCTCGTGTGCCTGCTCGGGGGCAACGCCTCCGGGAAGTCGACCACGCTGAAGACGATTCTCGGCCTCGTGCAGCCGCGGAACGGGAGCATCTACCTCGAAGGCGAGGACGTCACCTCCCGCCCGACGAACTACCGGATCCGCAAGGGCATCGCGATCGTCCCCGAGAACCGGCGCCTGTTCGGGCCGATGACGGTGCTCGACAACCTCGAGATGGGCGCGTACCTGCACGGCAAGGGCGCGAAGGAGGACTACGACCGCGTCTACGACCTCTTCCCGCTCCTGCACGACCGGCGCTCGCAGCTGGCGGGAACCATGTCGGGCGGCGAGCAGCAGATGGTGGCCATGGGACGCGCGCTGATGGGCCGGCCGAAGCTCCTGCTGATGGACGAGCCCTCGATGGGGCTGGCGCCGATCCTCGTCGAGCGGAACTTCGAGATCATCAAGCAGGTGCACGAGTCGGGCGTCGCGATCCTCGTCGTCGAGCAGAACGCGAACGTCTCGCTCTCGATCGCCGACCGCGGCTACGTCCTCTCGACCGGCAGGCTCGTCCTCGAGGGTCCCGCCGCCGAGCTGAGCGAGCACGAGGAGCTCCGCAAGGCCTACCTCGGTCGCTGAGTACGCCGGAGATACATTGACCGGGATGGACGAGGCGCTTCAGCAGGCCGTGCTCTGGCGCGAGGTAGGGCGCAGTGTCGCCGTTGCGACCGTCGTGGCGACGCGGCGCTCGGCACCGCGTCCGGTCGGCGCCAAGCTCTTCGTCAGCGACAACGGTGCGCTCGCGGGCTCGGTCTCCGGCGGTTGCGTCGAGAGCGACGTCGTGCTTGCGGCGCAAGAGATCCTCGCAGGTGGTCTGCCGCGGCTTCTCACGTACGGGATCACCGACGAGATGGCGTTCGGGATCGGGTTGCCGTGCGGCGGCGAGATCGACGTCTTCGTCGAGGAGCTGACCGAGGTGGAGCGCCCCGATGTGACGCTCACCGTCGTCGCCGGGGACGGAGTCGGCGAGCGGCTGCACGATCCGGAACTGGAGCAGGCGGCGCGCCGGCGGGGTCGCAGCCACGTCATCGAGGTGGAGGGCCGCACGGTTCTCGCGGACGTCACGGCGCCGCCACCCCGGCTCTTCGTCTACGGCGCGGTCGATACGGCCGAGGCTCTCTGTCGCGCAGCGAAGCTCCTCGGTTGGCAGACGGTGGTCGCCGACGCGCGAGCGAGCTTCGCTACGGCCGAACGAATCCCGAGCGCTGACGAGCTGCTCGTTCTCTGGCCCGACGAGGCGATGGCGCAGGCTCAGCCGGACTTGGGCACTGCGGTAGTCGTCCTCACGCATGACGACAAGTTCGACCTGCCGATGGTCCGTGGCGCGCTCGCCAGCGATGCCTTTTACGTCGGCTGGATCGGCTCGCACCGCAACCAGGAGCGCCGACGCGGCCTCCTGCGCGACGAGGGTCTGACCGATGACGAGCTCGGCCGCATCTCGGGGCCGTCGGGCCTCGACATCGGCGCGGGCACTCCCTCCGAGACGGCCGTGTCGATCCTCGCCGAGATCCTCGCCGTGCGGGCCGGTCGCGCCGGCGGACGGCTGAAGGACGCGGAAACCCGCATTCACGCCTCTCTGTAGGATCGCTCCGTGCGTAGGCTCGACGGAGCACGGCAAGGAGCGGAGGCGCCGGCTTAGCCGGCGCCGGAGCGGACAATGCTGCTGCGCGAGGTCGAATACGCAAAGCCCGGGTCTGTGGCGGAGGCGCTGGAGCTGCTCGCGTCGAACGACGGCGCCCGCGCGCTCGCCGGCGGGCAGACGCTCGTCAACGTCATGAAGGCGCGCGCGGCGTCGCCGGACATGCTCGTCGACCTCAACGGGCTCGAGGAGCTGAAGGGGATCGAGCTCGCCGGCGACGGGACGCTGACGATCGGCGCGATGACGACCTACTCCGAGCTCATGGCCTCTGCGGAAGCGAAGGCGCGGCCGATCCTCGGCGAGGTCTGCGCGACCATCGCCGACGTCCAGGTCCGGAATCGCGGCACGCTCGGCGGCAACGTCTGCTCGAACGACCCGACTAACCACCTCCCGCCGCTGATGGTCGCAGTCGGCGCGCGGATGACGATCGTCGGGGCCGCAGGCGGAGAGCGCGAGGTTCCGGCGGAGGAGTTCTTCCTCGGCGTCTACCTCACCGCGGTTGGGCTGGGCGAGCTGCTGACTCGGATCTCGATTCCGGCCGGCAGGAAGGATGGATTTGCCGCGGTCACGCTCGGCGCCGAGGGGACGTGCATCTGCAACGCCGCGGCGACCGTGAACGGCGCGGTTCGCGTCGCGCTCGGCTGCGTCGATGCGGTGCCGGTGCTCGTCACGGCCGACTCGCCGGGGGGAGTGGCGGACGCCGTCCGCGCGGCCGATCTCATGCCGCCGTCCGACGTCCACGCCTCGAGCGAGTACCGGATGCACCTCGCCGGGGTGCTCGCGACGCGCGCCGCAGAGGAGGCGGCGGGCCGCTGATGGACGTCTCGGTCACAGTCAACGGGACGACCTACGAGCGCGACGTCGAGCCGCGCAAGCTCCTGATCCACTTCCTGCGCGACGACCTCGATCTGACGGGCAGCCACATCGGCTGCGACACCGGCAACTGCGGCGCCTGCTCGGTCATCTTCGACGGCGTGCTCGCGAAGAGCTGCATGCTCCTTGCGGTCCAGGCGAACGGCGCCAGCATCGAGACCGTCGAAGGGCTGAGCGAGGCCGGCGAGCTGACGCCGCTGCAGCAGGCCTTCAACGAGCACCACGCGCTCCAGTGCGGCTACTGCACGCCCGGGATGCTGATGAGCGCGACGGCGCTGCTGCGCGAGACCCCGAGCCCGTCCGAGGACGAGATCAAGAAGGCGCTGCAGGGCAACATCTGCCGCTGCACCGGCTACTGGAACATCTTCGAGGCCGTGAAGTCGGTGGCGGAGTGAGCGAGATGAGCGAGGCAACGCTTGCGCCGGCGCCGGTCGAGGTGCAGAAGGGCTGGGGTGGCCAGAGCGTCAAGCGCAAGGAGGACAAGCGGCTCCTGCAGGGCGAGGGCGTCTTCGTCGACGACATCAAGCGGCACGGCATGGGCTACCTCCACTTCGTGCGCAGCCCGTACGCGCATGCGCACATCACGCGCGTCGACGTCTCGGCGGCCGAGGCGATCGACGGCGTCTACGGGACGCTGACCGGCGAAGAGGTCGCGGCCCTCACGGATCCGTTCTTCCAGATCTCGAGCGAGCCGGGCGCGAACATCAAGGACTTCGCGCTCGCGGTCGGCAAGGTGCGTTACGTCGGCGAGCCGATCGTCGCCGTCGTCGCCGAGACGCGCGAGCTGGCACGCGATGCCTCCGAGCTCGTCGAGGTGGACTACGAGCCGCTCGGGGCGGTCGTCGACGCGCGCACGGCGCAGGACGCCGACACGCCGGTGCTGCACGACGACGCCGAGGGGAACCTCATGTGGTCCGGCCTCTACTCGTGGGGCGACCTCGACGCCGCCTTCGCCGAGGCCGACCGCGTGATCAAGATCCCGGAGCTCCACTTCCACCGCTTCAACTCGACGCCGCTCGAATGCGACGGCGCGCTCGTCGAGTACAACCGCGGCGTCGGGCAGTGGACGATCCACACGAACAACCAGTTCCCCGGCTTCGCCGCGATCATGATGGGGCCGGCGATGAAGGTGGGGCTCGACAAGCTCCGCTTCGTCACGCAGGACATCGGCGGCGGTTTCGGCAACAAGATCACCTCGCATCCGCAGCTCGTCGTCTGCTGCCTGCTGGCGCGCAAGCTCAACCGGCCGGTGCAGTGGACCGAGTGGCGGACCGACTTCCACCTCTCGATGTCGCACGGCAACGAGCGCTGGTTCCAGGACACCGAGGTCGCGGTCTCCGACGACGGGACGCTGCTCGGCTTCCGCACCAAGGCGCTCGACGATGCCGGCGCGTGGCTGCGCTACGAGCCGCTCGGCGGCGTGATCTGGGCGCAGGTCACGCCCGGGATGTACCGCTGGCGCCACGTCGAGCTCGAGTTCACGCAGGTCGCGACCAACAAGGCGCCCGTCTCCCCGAACCGCGGCTACTCGCGCATGCAGCATCTCTGGTTCACCGAGCGCGTGATCGACATCGTCGCGCGCGAGCTCGGCCTCGACCCGGTCGAGGTGCGGAAGCGGAACTACATCCGCGCCGAGGACATGCCGTACGAGACGCCGAACGGCTGCGTCTACGACTCCGGCGACTACACGGGGATGCTCGACCTCGCGCTCGAGCTGATCGGCTACGCCTCGATCCCGGCGAGGCGGGCGGAGGCCGAGGCGCGCGGCAAGCGGCTCGGCGTCGGGATCGGCTCGACTCTCGACTCCGGCACGAACAACTTCGGCCAGTCGCGGCTGATCAACCCGGAGCTCCAGTTCTCGGGCAACAACGAGGTCGCCACGGTCAAGCTCGACATCTTCGGCGAGATCGTCGTCACGCTCGGGACGACGCCGCAGGGCCAGGGCCACGAGACGACCGCGGCCCAGGTCGTCGCCGACATCCTCAACTGCTCGGTCGACGATGTGCACGTGCGCGCCGGCCACGACAGCTACTGGAACTCGCACGCGGGCTTCTCGGGCACGTACGCGAGCCAGTTCGCGGTGACGGGGCTCAGCGCGGTCAAGGGAGCGACCGACATGCTCGCGGCCGAGATCAAGAAGCTGGCGGGCGCGGTCTTCGGCGGCGTGCCGCCGGAGGCGCTCGAGCTCGCCGACGGCGGAGTGCGCATCAAGGAGAGCCCCGACGCGTTCCTCCCGTTCATGGCGTGCGGCGCGATCATCAACGCGAACAACGCGGGCCTGCCGGAGGACCTCGACGTGACGCTGAACTGCCGCTACGTCTACCGGCCGCCGTTCGAGGTGCCGGACGTCGAGACGAAGATGGGCAACCTCACGCTCACGTACGCCGCGCAGATCCATGTCGCGGTCGTCGAGGTCGATCCCGAGACCGGCGCCTACGACGTCGTCGACTACGCGGCCGTGGACGACTGCGGCAAGCGGATCAACCCGCAGATCGTCGAGGGCCAGGTGATGGGCGCGACGGCTCAGGCGCTCGGCGCCGCCGTCCACGAGACCTTCGAGTACGACGAGGACGGCAACCTGCTCACGCCCAACTTCTACGACTACCACGTGCCGCACGCGCTCGACATGCCGCCGCTCGCGACCGGCGCGCTCGAGAGCCCGTCGCCGTTCACCCCGCTCGGGACGAAGGGCATGGGCGAGGGCGGCGGCGCCGGCATCCACGCCATCTGCGCGGCGATCCAGGACGCGACCGGCGCGATCGTGACCGACAGCCACAACCCGTACCAGCGCGTCTGGCGGCTGCTGCAGGAGGCGCAGGCGTGAACGTCTCCGGCGAGCGCACGTTCGCGGCTCCGCGCGGGACGGTGTGGAAGGTGATGAACGATCCCGCGGCGATGGCGAAGACGATGCCCGGCGTCCAGAGCTTCGACGTCCACGACGACCGGCACTGGACCGCGAACGTCAAGATCCCGCTCGGCCTCGGCGGCCTGAAGATGACGGTCGACATGGAGAAGGTCGAGGAGCACGAGCCCGACTTCGCGAAGATGGCGATCAAGGGCAACGGCGTCGGCGCGATCATGAACATGGAGACGTCGTTCACGCTCTCCGAAGCCGGCGAAGGCGGCACGGCGATGGCCTGGAGCGCCGAGGTCAAGATCCTCGGGCCGGTCGGCTCGATGGGCCAGCGCGTCCTGCAGCCGATCGTGAACCAGCAGGTTCGAGCCGTCCTCTCCGCGTTGGACGGGCAGGTTCAGGAGGCGATGGGGAAGACCGGCTGATGGCGCCGCCGCTCCGGATCGGCGTCATGCAGCTCACGATGGAGCCGCTCGACGAGATGCTTGCCTCGGCGCGGGCGATGGACGAGGCCGGCATGGACACGATCTGGCTCGCCGAGGCGTATCCGTGGTGGCGCAAGCACGGGATGGAGGCGCGCTCCTCCACCGGCGTCGGCGCGCTGATGGCCCGGGAGACGGAGCGGCTGACGATCGGCTGGGGGATCATCGCCGCGTCGACGCGGCATCCGGTGCAGGCCGCGATGGACGCGCGCGTCGTGCAGGAGGCGGCGGGGCCGGGCCGGTTCATCCTCGGCTTCGGGACCTCGAAGATCTTCCTCAACAACACGAAGACGCAGACGAAGAAGACACTCGGGCCGATGCGCGATGCGGTGACGATCGCGCGCGGCGTCCTCTCCGGCGAGCGCTTCGACTACGACGGCGACACGTGGAGCGCCGACGTTCCCGCGCTCGCACCCGACGCGCATGCGCCGCGCGAGGTGCCGCCGGTGTACGTCGCCGCCACCGCGCCGAAGATGCAGCAGCTCGCGGGCGAGATCGCGGACGGCTGCCTCACGCCCTCGATCACGACGCCGGACTTCGTCCGCTACACGCGCGGGAACGTCGGCGGCGAGATCGACGTCGGCTGCACGGTCGTCGCCTCGATCCACGAGACCGACCGCGACGCCGGCCGCGACGGCGCACGCGAGATCGCGGGGATGTACCTCGCCAACAAGGTGCAGAACATCCAGGGCGCGGCCGACACGCTGCTCGAGCTGGCGGGGATCGAGCAGGACGAGATCCGGCCGGTCGCCGAGGCGATGGAGCGGGGCGGGCGCCTCGCCGCGAAGGCCGAAGTCTCAGACGCTCTCCTCGACAAGTGCCGGCCGATCGCAGGCATGCCGTCCGACTGCATCGAGGCGATCGAGGAGTACCGCGACGCCGGCTGCAGCCACGTCATGCTCGAGCTCTGGGGCGCGAACCGTCACGAGCAGATCCGGCTCTTCGGCGAGAAGGTGCTGCCACGGGTTCGCGGGTAGACACCCTGCTCGCGGAGGCGCGATCGCGAATCCCGCGGTACACGCCCGAGGAGGTGCGCGCGGACCCGGAGCTGCTGGTCGTCGACATCCGCTCCGCGGACGAGCGGGAGCGGAACGGCGTTATCGCCGGTTCGAAGCATGTCCCGTACTCGGTGCTGCCGTGGCGTGCCGACCAGACGTCGGAGTGGCGCGACGAGGAGCTCGCCGGGCGCCGCCTCTGCCTCGTCTGCGCCCACGGCCACTCGTCGTCGCTCGCGGCTGCTCAGCTCGTCGACCTCGGCATCGACGCCGGCGACCTGATCGGGGGCTACGAGTCGTGGTGAGCGTCGACCGCGACCGCCTCGTCGAGACCGCCTCGCGGCTCGTGAACGTGCCGAGCTTCACCGGCGACGAGGAGGCCGCGGCACGGCTGGCGGTCGAGCTCTTCGAGGCACTCGGCCTGCAGGTGCAGTGGCAGCAGGTCGAGGACGGGCGCGCGAACGCGCTCGGCATCTGGCCCGGCGCCGGCGGCGGCAAGTCGCTCATGTTCAACGGCCATCTCGACACGTCGTACTCGGGCCGCGAGCCGTGGCTCCGCGACGTCCCCGGCTTCCAGCCGCGGGCCTTCGAGCGGGACGGCCGGCTCTACGGGCTCGGCATCTCGAACATGAAGGGTGCCGTCGCCTGCTACGTCGAGGCAGTGCATACGCTCCAGGACGCCGGCGTGCGGCTGCGCGGCGACGTCCTGATCGCGGCGGTCTGCGGCGAGATCGAGAAGACGCAGCAGGGAGACGACCAGGGAGCGCAGTACCGCGGCTACGCGGTCGGCACGCGCTACCTCGTCTCGCACGGCGGCGTCGCGGACATGTGCCTGCTCGGCGAGCCGACCGAGGGCAAGGTCGTGCTCGGCCACTTCGGCGCGCTCTGGCTGCGGATCCGGGTGCACGGCGACTTCATCCACACGGCGTTCAGCGAGGGCCGGCGCGACCGCAACTCGATCCTGCGCGCGCGCGAGGTGCTCGACGCCCTCATCGAGTGGATCCCGAGCTGGGAGGGCGATCCCGCGAACTCGTACCGCGGCGCGAAGGCGATCGTCAACGTCGGCGCCGTCGACGGCGGCTTCGGCTGGCGTGCCTCGCGCACGCCGCATCACACCGACCTCTTTCTCGACGTCCGCGTCCCGCCGACAAAGCCGATGGCGGTCGCGCGGCGCGAGGTGCTCGACATGGTGCGCGGCCTCGCCGAGCGCTTCCCCGACTACGGCGTCGTGGGCGAGGTGTACGTGACTGCCCCCGGGGCCGAGATCGAGGAGGGACACGAGCTCGTCGCGGCCATCGACAAGGTGCACGCCGAGGTCTGGGGCGAGCCGCCGGGGCGCGACGTCACACGGTGGTTCAGCGACGCGTCCGCGCTCACGCGGTACGGCGTGCCGACCGTCAACTACGGCACCTCGACCGGGCTGATGGACGTCGAGCTCGGCGAGAACCTCGAGATCGACGCGCTCGTCAAGACGGCGGAGGTCTACGCGAACGTGGCCATGACGGTCTGCGGGGTCGCGTGACACCCGTCCCGACCGTACACGTCCGGTGTCTGACACCCGAACGTGGCCCGAGTGGCCGCGTCCGTCTCCGCGAACCCGCTTGGCTGAGCCGTCGGCTCGGCTCTTCAAGACATGTTGGGTGTCTGACACCTGGCCATGGCCGCGATGGAGGAGTGTCTCCATGAGGCTCGTCACGTACGACGACGGGAGGGTCGGGTACCTCGACGGGGAGCAGATCGTCGGGCTCGACGCTCCGACGATGCGCGAGTACTTCGAACGCGGCGGCGCCGACGAGACCGGCGAGCGGACGCCGCTGGCCGAGGCGAAGCTGCGAGCGCCGATCGTGCCGAAGAAGTTCTTCCACACTGCGGGCAACTTCCGCGAGCACGAGGAGGAGTCCAAGAACGTCAACTGGACGCATCGGATCGCGCCTTGGATCAACTTCTTCCAGAACGTCGACGCGATCATCGGCCCGGACGAGCCGATCGTCTATCCCGAGCACCTGACCGAGGAGCTCGACTACGAGCTCGAGCTCGCCGTCGTCCTCAAGCGAGCCGGCAAGTGGTTCTCGCCGGAGGAGGCTGCGGACTACATCGGCGGCTACGTGATCTTCAACGACATCACGGCCCGCGACATCCAGCGCGGCGAGATGCGTTCGGGCGTGTTCAGCTTCAGCAAGGCGATCGACACGTTCTGCCCGCTCGGGCCGTGGATCGTGACGCCCGACGAGATCCCGGAGCCGCACGACCTCGCCATGGAGCTCCGCGTCAACGGCGACAAGCGGCAGGAGTCGAACACGAGCAACATGAGCGTGACGATCCCGGAGATCCTCAGCAACTTCTCGGCGCTCGGCTACAGCGCGGGCGACGTCCTCTCCACCGGCACCGTCGCGGGAGTCGCCGGCTTCAAGTCGGAGGAGGAGCGCAAGCGGCTCTACCTCAAGCCCGGCGACGTGGTCGAGGCGGAGATCGAGCGGATCGGTGTGCTGCGCAACCCGGTCATCTCGTGGCAGGAGGGCCACGGCGAGCCGCCGCCGCCCCGCATCCGCCCCTGGGGCGAGGACGCGTGACCTGGCCGCGCGATGACGCGAAGCTCGACCGCGTCCGCGCACTGATGGCCGAGGAGGAGCTCGACGCGCTCGTGGTCCGCGCGCCCGACAACGTCCTCTATCTGACGAACTTCTGGGCGATGAAGGGCTACGACGCCTGCGTATTCCCGCGCGAGGGCGCGCCGGTGCTGATCACGATCGAGGCCTCGGAGGAGGACGCAGCCCGCATGGCGTGGACGGAGGACGTGCGGCTGATTCGCGGCTACGACCCGGAGGATCCGCGCCCGCCGCTCGCGCGGACGCTCGATGCAGCCGTTGCGGCCGCCCGTGACTACGAGCGCGTCGGGGTCGAGCTCTCCCTCGGCACGCAGGCCTCCGACCGCATGGTCGGCGAACCGACGACCTTCACCGCGGCGTGGTTCGACTCGTTCCCGGAGGCGGCCGACGCGACGCCGCTCCTCGTCCGGGCACGGTCGATCAAGACCGAGCTGGAGCTCGAGCGGCTGCGTCTGGCGAACGAGATCGCGGCGGCGGCGATGGAGCACGCTCGCGGGGAGCTCTATCCGGGGATGACGGAGGCCCAGGCTGCGTCGGTATGGCAGGGCTTCGTCCACGGCAAGGGCACCGGCTGGCTGGGCAAGGTCGAGCTCGCGCTCCCGTTCTCGCTCGTGTGGGCCGGCCCCGGGATCAAGACGTTCACGGCGACCGGCCACCTCCCGATCCTCGAAGGAGAGCCGGTGCTCTTCGAGATCTGGGTCTGCGCCGACGGGTACTGGGCCGACCACACGAAGAACCTCGTGGTCGGCGAGCTGCGCCACGACTACGCGGAGCTCGAAGCCGCGCTCATGGGCGTCTACGAGAGCGCGCTCGCTCACATCCGGCCGGGAGCGTCGATGGCCGAGCTCGATCGGACCGTGCGCGAGGCGGTCGCGGCGATGGGCTTCGCCGGCCAGCCGACGCACCCGATCTGTCACGGCGTCGGCGCGCGAGCGCACGAGCCGCCGTATCCGCATCAGGCCGCCGGCGGCGAGTTCGAGGCGGGGATGGTGCTCGCGGTCGAGCCCGGCGTGTACTGGCCCGGGGGCGGCGGGCTCCGCGTCGAGGACAACTTCCTGGTCACGAGCGACGGGGTGGAGAAGCTCTCCCCGTTCCCGGACGGAGTGGTGCAGTGTCCGACCTGATCTGGACGGGGTCGCTCAACGACCGCTATGCGGTCCGCGGCAAGGTCGGCCTCTACGACACAACGCTGCGCGACGGTGAGCAGACCGTCGGCGTCGTGCTCTCGCCCGAGGAGAAGCTCGAGATCGCGCGCCTGCTCGACGGGCTCGGCATCGAGCGGATCGAGGCGGGCTTCCCGCGCGTGTCCGACGACGACCGGCGCGCCGTCGAGCTGATCGCCGGCGCCGGCTTGAGCGCGGAGGTCTGGGGCTTCTCGCGCGCCGTGCCGGCCGATCTCGAGCTCCTCGTCGAGCTCGGCGTCGAGGCCTCGGTGATCGAGTCGCCGATCTCCGACCTCAAGCTCGATGCGATCGGCGTCTCGCGGGAGAAGATGCTGGAGCGGATCGCGAGCGCGATGCGCTTCGCCGACGAGCACGGGATCCGCGCCGCCTTCTTCGGCGTCGACTCGACGCGCGCCGAGCCGGACTTCTACCGGCAGGTCTACGAGACCGCGGTCGAGGCGGGCGCGAAGGAGGTTGCGGTCGTCGACACGCTCGGGATCGCGTCGCCGGAAGCCGTCGCCGATCTCGTCGGGGCGACGCTGCAGTACGTCGACGGCGTGCCGGTCCACTTCCACGGCCACGACGACTTCGGGCTCGCCACGGCCTCCGCGGTTGCCGCTGTGCGCGCCGGCGCGACCTGGATCCACGGGACGATCAACGGGATGGGCGAGCGCGCCGGGAACGCCGACCTCGGTGAGATCGCGCTGGCCCTTCGCGCGCTCTACGGCGTCGAGACGGGCCTCCGCTTCGACCGCATTCGCGAGGCCGCCGCCCGCGTGCAGGAGCTCTCGGGCTACGGGCTCGCGCCGTGGAAGCCGCTCACAGGCGAGACGCTGTTCCGGCGCGAGTCGGGCGCGGTCGCCTCGCAGTTCCACGACCCGCCTTCCATCGAGCCGTACTCCTCCGAGCTCGTCGGCGCGGAGCGGGCGATCGTCCTCGGCAAGAAGAGCGGGCTCGACTCGATCCGGATCAAGGTCGAGGAGCTCGGCCTCGACGTGCCGGAGGATCGGTGGCCGGACCTGCTCGCGCGCGTGAAGGAGCTGGGAACGCGCAAGCGCGGCCTCGTCACCGACGACGAGCTCCGCGCGCTCGCGCGGGGCTGATGCGCGGGGCAGGGGTCATCACGCTGCAGATCCTCGCCGCCACCGTCGTGCTCACCGTGATCTGCGGGCTGATCGGTTTCCTCGTCGTCCAATTTGCCGGCTGGGGTGATGCCGCAACGGGCTTCGGCTGGGGAATGATCATCGGCGGCGGGATCGTCGGCTTCGCCGTCGGCAACTCCGGGAGCCCCAGCAAGAACCTCGTGCGCGGACGTACCGGCCAGATGGTCACGTACTGGGGCCAGAGCGCGCCGCTGCCGCAGAGCCCGCTCCAGGTCGGGATCGCCGGCTGTCTCACCTTCGCGTTCGGCGTCGTCCTGATCGTCCTCACCTACCAGTAGCTCGCGCGAGCAGGGATGATCCGTGGCAGTGGCTGACTACGACGCGGTCATCGTCGGGAGCGGCGTCAACTCCCTCGCCTGCGCGGCGCTGCTCGCGCGCGCCGACTGGCGCGTCTGCGTTCTCGAGCGCAACGACTGGTTCGGCGGTGCGATCAAGACCGAGGAGCTCACCGAGCCGGGCTTCCTCCACGACGTCTTCAGCGCCTGGCACCCGCTCTGGGTCGGCGGCGCCGCGCACGCCGAGCTCGGCGACGAGCTCGCCGTGCGCGGGCTCGAGTACCTCAACACGGAGCTGCCGACGGCGACGGCCTTCCCGGACGGAGGCGCAGCGTTCCTCCTGCGCACGGCCGAGGGAAACGCGGAGGAGCTCGGGCCGGAGTGGCCCGGCGTGCTCGACGGCTTTTTCCCCACCGCCGACCTCGCCTTCGGCGTCCTCGGCACCGAGCTCTGGTCGCCGGCCGGCCTCTCGCTCGCCGCGAAGGCCGTGCGGCGGCTCGGCCGTGCGGGCGCGCTCGCCTTCCTCGGCGGCGTCCTCCAGTCGAGCCGCGACTGGCTCGAGACGACGTTCGCGTCGGAGCGCGCGCACGGCCTGCTCGCGCCGTGGGTGCTGCACACCGGGCTCGGGCCCGACCAGGCGACGTCCGGCTTCATGACCCAGGTGATCGCAGTCGCGGTGCAGGAGGGCGGCATGCCCGTCCCGCGCGGCGGCGGCGCCAAGCTCGCCGACGCGCTCGTGCAGCTGATCCGAGACCACGGCGGCGTCTGCGAGACCGACCGCGACGTCGAGCGCGTGCTCGTGCGCTCGGGCCGGGCGGTCGGGGTCCGGCTCACCGACGGAGAGACGATCGACGCGGAGCGCGCGGTCATCGCGAGCGTGACGCCGACGCAGCTCCACGAGCGCCTGCTCGCCGACGCCGACGTTCCAGCGCCGGTGGCGGAGGGCGCGCGGCGCTTCCGCTACGGCCGCTCGGAGATGCAGATCCACTACGCGCTCTCGGAGCCGCCGCGCTGGGACGGCGACGAGCGGCTGGGCGGCACCGCGATCGTCCACGTCACGCCGGGCCTCGACGGCGTCTCGCGCGCCGTCAACGAGGCCGAACGCGGGCTCCTCCCGGCGGAGGCGACGATGGTCGTCGGCCAGCCGCTGACGCTCGACGCGTCGCGGGCACCCGAGGGTCGCGGCCTGCTCTGGATCCAGCTCCAGGAGCTGCCGTGGCGGATCAAGGGCGACGCGGCCGGCGAGCTCGATGCCGGCGGCGGAGAGTGGACGGACGAGCTTCGCGAGCGCTACGCCGACCGGGTCCAGGCACGGCTCGCGCGACACATTCCCAATCTCGAGTCGTCGATCCTGAAGCGGGTCGCGCTCGGCCCGCACGACCTGCAGCGGGCGAACGTCAACCTCCGGCACGGCGACCCCTACGGCGGCTCGCTCGCGCTCGACCAGAACTTCCTCTGGCGGCCGTTCGCGAGCAGCCCCGGGCACACCACGCCGGTCGAGCGGCTGTGGCAGATCGGGGCGAGCACCTGGCCCGGCCCCGGCCTCGGTGCCGGCTCCGGGACGATCGTCGCGCGGAAGCTGCTCGAGCCTCCGCTCACGCAGCGCGCGGCCGCGCGCGCCCGCGCCC
Source organism: uncultured Actinomycetes bacterium (assembly GCA_963770815.1). Lineage (GTDB taxonomy): Bacteria > Actinomycetota > Thermoleophilia > Gaiellales > Gaiellaceae > Palsa-739. The sequence continues at coordinate 141,535 of CAVYQV010000011.1, read as the reverse complement.
TCATCCAGCGTTAGAACGCGAAGATGCTTCTGCCCCCGAGCTCGACCTCGTAGATCTCGGTGGCCAGCTCGAGGTGGGCGTGCAGCGCCTCGGCGGCGCGGTCGGGATCGCGGGCCGCGCAGGCGTCGAACAGCTCGTGGTCGAGCTCCGCGTGCCGTTCCTGGAGCGCGCCGGCTCCGAGCAGCACCGGCCGGTAGCGCTCGCAGCTGTCCCACGCGGGGCGGATCAGGCGCAGCAGCCAGGGGGAGCGCGCCGCTTCGTACAGCGCGAAGTGGAAGGCGGTGTGCGCGCGGACGGCCGCGCGTGCGTCGCGGGCTCCGCGGGCACGGTCGAGCTCGGCGAGTTGCTCGCGAGCGGCCTGCTCATCGTCTGCGGCGAACAGCTCGGCGGCCCGCCGCACCGCCATCGTCTCGAGCGCGAGCCGGATCGAGAAGAGCTCGCGCAGCTCCTCGATCTCGAGCGCGACCACCTTCGCTCCGTGGTGTGGGACGTGCTCCGCGAGACCCCGCGCCTCGAGCTGGCGCACCGCCTCGCGGATCGGCGAGATGCTCGTCCCGAGCGAGCGGGCGAGGTCCTCGAGCCGCAGCGGCGTGCCGGGCGTCAGCTCGCCGAGGATGATCGCCTCGCGCAGGCGCTCGAGCGCCGCCTCGGCCATCGTCCTGTGGCGCACCGTCGCCCCCTCCGGCGACAGCGTCGACTCCAAGGTCGACTTCACGAGTCCGAGCGTGAACCACACTTGATCAGATGTCAAACGCGTGACACCATCCCGGCTCGGGTGCCGAGTGTCTGAGCAGCAACTGCCGCTGTTCTCGATCTCGCAGGTGAGCACGCTCGCCGCGAGCTTCGCCGACGACGTGCGCGCGTACGCAGTGGCCGGCGTGGACGGGATCGGGATCTGGGAGCTCAAGCTCGGCGACGGCTCGCTCGAGGAGTTCCAGGCGAGCGGCCTCGGCTCGGCGACCGCAGTCCCAACCGTCCCGTCGGTGCATCCGTTGCCGCTGCTGCCCGGGCCCGACACCGTGCGCGAGCGCGTGGACACGCTGCTGCGCTCGCTCGAGGTTCTTGCGCCGTACGCGCCGTCCGCGGTCCTCTGCTTCACCGGCCCCGGCGACCGTGAGACCGCGGTCCGCGGCGTGCGCGAGGTCGCGCGCGAGGCCGAGCGGCTCGGCCTGCGGCTCGCCGTCGAGCCGTTCCAGCTGGAGGGAATCGAGAGCTGGTCGATCCTGAACACGCTCGGCGACGCCGCCGAATTCGTCGAGGAGGTCGGCAGCGACGCCGTCGGGATCCAGTTCGACGTGTGGCACCTCTGGAACACGCCCGACCTGCTGGACGAGATCTCGCGGCACGCGCATCTGATCGCCGGCGTGCACGTGAACGACTGGCGCGAGCCGACGCGCGGCTGGGCCGATCGCGTCCTGCCCGGCGACGGAGTAGCAGACCTTCAGGGCATCTTCGGCGTCTTAGAAGACGTGGGGTGGAGCGGCTTCTACGACCTCGAGATCTTCTCCGACAACGGCGCCTTCGGCAGCGCGTATCCCGACTCGCTCTGGGATCTCGACGCCGCCGATCTTGCGCGCCGCGGTCGGGACGCTTTCATCAACACCTGGTCGAAACGGAGGGTCCCGGCGGAAGCCGCGGGCCGGAGAGGAGAAACATGAGGGTAAGCAAGGGGGCGCGTTGGGCGCTCGTGATCGTTGCTGCTGCGGGGCTCGTCTTCGTCGCGGCCGCCGCGGCTCGGACACATACAACGGCGAAGAGCCCGATCATCATCGGCTGGGCGCACGACAGCACCGGTCCGATGGCGCCGTTCGACGGGCCGGCGCTCGCTGCGGCGCAGCTCGAGGTCAAGAAGATCAACAAGAAGGGCGTGAACGGCCGCAAGATCGAGATCAAGACCTGCGACACCCAGGGCAACGACTCGTCGGCCGCCAAGGCGTGCGCCGATCAGCTGATCAGCCAGGGCGCGAAGATCATCTTCACGACGTGTGACGTGAACTACGCCTCGCCGGTCATCCAGGAGTCGGCGATCAAGAACCACCTGCTCACGGTCGCACCGTGCATCGGCACCGATCAGATGTCCCCGAAGTTCACCTTCTGCGGTGGGACCCACCTCTGCTTCAGCTTCGGCAACGTCGCACAGGACGAGGGCTCGGCCATGGCTCAGGTCGCCTGGAACCACGGCTGGAAGACAGCCGACCTCGCGAAGGACAACACGATCATCTACTTCGACGCCGTCGTCAACGCCTTCAAGGCGCGGTTCACGCAGCTCGGCGGCAAGATCAAGTTCGAGACGACGTACCAGGATCCGACGGTCCACCCGGGCTCGGTCAACTACCACGCGGCGGCAGCGGCGATGATCGCGCACCCCGCGAAGGTCATCGTCACCGCGACCGCCGGCGCGTACGGGGCTCTCGGGCCGTTCATGGACGACCTGCGGACGGCGAACGACAAGACGCCCGTGCTCAACTCCTGGGCGGGCGACGGGACGTACTGGACGGATCAGAACGTCACGAACTACTGGTTCGTGACGTACGCGAACGCCTTCGGTCACGACCCGAGCAAGGCCGTGAACAAGCTCGCGAACCAGCTGGGCCCCCTCGGGAGCCAAAGTCGTCCGGCGACGGGCGGGTTCATCACCGGGCCAGCCGCGATCGACGGCGTCGTCCTGGCGATCAAGCGGGCGCACGGCTCGCTCGTCGGCTCGAAGCTCGCGGCCGCGATGCAGAAGTTCCACCACGTGCCCACGATCTCGGGCAAGGTCAGCTTCTCCACGAAGCTCCACTCGGTGTTCGGTCGCGCGTATCGCGTGATCGAGCTCCACAACAAGACGGCGACCGAGAAGGGCACGATCGTCGCGAAGAAGCTCCCACACAGCCCGGATCAGCCGTAGCGGTTGGCGGCGGACTCTCAGGCCGAAACGCAGGGGAGGCCCGGAGGATCGCTCCGGGCCTCCTCCGTGTCCCGTTCCTTCGCGGGCGTCGAGGCGCTACGCGACGTCTCGCTCGAGCTCAGGCAGGAGGAGGTCGTCGGGCTGATCGGGCCCAACGGGGCGGGCAAGTCGACGCTCGTCAACATCCTGAGCGGGTTCGACCGTCCGACGAGCGGCCGCGTGCTGCTCGAGGATCAGGACGTGACCCGCTGGCCCGCCTTCCGGCGCGGGCGGCGAGGCCTCGCGCGCACCTTCCAGCACAGCCACGCCTTCGGCGGCCTCTCGGTGCGGGAGAACGTCGAAGTCTCTGCGCTCGGAGTCGGGGCTTCCCAGCGAGAGGCGACGAGGCGGGCAAACGAGCTGCTCGGACTGCTCGGTCTCTCGGAGCACGCCGACCAGCCTGCCTCCTCGCTTCCACACGGCGACGAGCGGCGGCTGGGGGTGGCCCGGGCTCTGGCGACCCAGCCGCGGTTCGTGCTCATGGACGAGCCCGCAGCCGGCCTTCCGGAGGCCGAGATACCCCGTTTCGCAACCGCGGTCGGCACCGTCCGCGAGCGCGGCGCCGGCGTGCTGCTCGTCGACCACAACGTTGCTCTTGTGCTCGAGGTGTGTGAACGGATCCATGTGCTCGACCAGGGGACGACGCTTGCCGAGGGCACGCCCGCCGAAATCCGCTCCCATCTCGGAGTGGCCGCTGCCTACCTCGGCGAGAGCGCCGCGGAGGATCTCGAGTGACCGCCCTACTGGTCGAGAACCTCTCGGTCCGGTACGGCGCGGTCGAGGCCGTTCGCGGCCTGTCGCTGGAGGTCCGGCCGGGCCAGATCGTCGGCCTGATCGGGCCGAACGGCGCAGGGAAGTCGTCGACGCTCCACGCGATCATGGGCTCGGCGCCGATCGTCGGCGGCGACGTCCGGCTCGACGGCACGTCGATCCTCGGGCGCCCGCCGGAAGATGTGGCGCGCCGGGGTATCGCGCTCGTGCCCGAGGGCCGCCGCATCTTCGGCGAGCTCACGGTGGAGGAGAACCTTCGCCTCGGCCTCGCCGGTCGGAGAGCGGGTAGGAACGGCGACGGCCTGGCACGGGCCAACGAGCTCTTTCCGATCCTGCGTGAGTTCCGCTCGCGCCAGGCGGGCGTCTTATCGGGCGGGCAACAGCAGCAGCTCGCGATCGGGCGCGCATTGGCGGCCGACCCCGAGATTCTGTTGCTCGACGAGCCGTCTCTCGGGCTGGCGCCGAAGATCGTCGACGTCGTATTCGAAGCGCTGAAGAAGATCAGGGACGCCGGTCTCGCTGTCCTCCTCGTCGAGCAGCGCGCACAGCGCACCGTCGCGCTCGCCGACGAATCGCACGTGCTCGCGAACGGCGAGCTCCGCCTGACTCTAGGCCCGAAGGATGCGGACGACACCGACCGCCTCGTGGCCGCGTACCTCGCATGATCCTCGGGTTTCTCAACCTCCAGCCTCTCACGTGGCCGACGGTCGCTACCGCTCTCGCGCTCGGCGGCGTCTACGCGCTCATGGCAGTGGGGATCGGCCTCGTATTCGGCGTGCTCCGGCTCGTCAACTTCGCCTACGGGCAGCTGATCATGGCCGGTGGCTTCGCGCTCGCGTACGGCGCGGTCTGGAACCTTCCGACCTGGGAGTCGATCCTGCTCTGCTTCGGCGTCGTGCTGGTGCTGTCGGTCCTCATGGACCGGCTCGTCTTCCGGCCGCTGCGCACGAGTTCTCCCACCGTGATGCTCGTGGCGACGTTCGCCGTCGCGTTCCTGCTCCAGAACATCGCATTGCTGAAGTTCGGTCCGCTGTCGAAGAACGTTGGCTCGCTCGCGCAGCTCAACGCGCCCTGGGACATCTTCGGCGTAGAGATCAAGCAGATCGCCGTGATCGCGGTCGCGACCGCGGCGGGCTGCCTCGTCATCCTCCAGCTGTTGCTCACGCGGACGCCGCTCGGGCTGCACATGCGTGCCGCGGCGATGGACTTCCGGACGGCCCGGCTGCTCGGCGTCCGCGCGAACCGCGTGATCGGGGCGGCCGTGATCATCTCGGGGCTGCTCGCCGCCACCTCTGCGGTGTTCTTGAGCGTGCAGGAGAACAGCATCTCGTCCACGTTCGGCCTTCAGGACACGATCATCGTGCTCGCCGGGGTGGTGGTCGGCGGGATGAACCGGCCGATTCCGGCGACGCTCGGCGGCTTCTCGATCGGCTTCGCCACCGGGATCCTCGGCGGCGTGCTGCCGGCGGACAAGACCCAGTACCTGACGAGCTTCATCTTCGCGGCAGTGATCGTGGTGCTGCTCGTGCGGCCGAACGGGCTCTTCACCCGGGGCGGGGGCGCGGTGGAGCGCGCATGAGCCTGGCTCGGCGGCTACCGGAAGTGCTGGTCCCGGCGCTGCTCGTGCTGGCGACCGCCTTGCTCGGGCTCGCGGTCTCGAGCTACCTCGAGGGGTACTTCGTCAACACGCTGGTCAAGGTCGCGATCGTCGTCGGGCTCTACGTCTTCATCGGCAACTCGGGCGTTCTGTCGTTCGGGCAGATCAGCTTCGTCGCCGTCGGCGCGTGGACTGCGGGCGTGCTCACCGTGCCGAGGGCCGACAAGCCGATCGCCATGCCCGGTCTCGCCCACTTCCTCGTCACCACGAATGTCGGCAACATCGCGTCGCTGGCTCTCGCGGCTGCCATCGGCGGTGCGTTCGCGTTCGCGGTCGGGCTGCCGTTGATGCGGCTCTCGGGCCTGGCCGCCGGTATTGCCACCTTCGCCGTGCTCGAGATCACGAACAACGTGCTCAATTACGAGGGGTTGATCAGCCCGGCACTGAACGGCTTCTCGTCGGTTCCTCCGACGACCGGTATCTGGCAGGCAACGATCGGCTGCCTCATCTGCATCGCCGTGGCCTATGCCTACCAGCGCACGCGCTTCGGCAGGATGCTGCGGGCGACGCGTGAGGATCCGTCGGCCGCGGCGGCGGCCGGGATCTCGATCCACAGGCAGCGGTTGGTCGCCTTCACGCTCGCCGGCGCGCTCGCGGGCTTCGCCGGCGGCCTCTATGTCCACCTGCAGCCACTGGCGGCGAACGACCTGTTTCTCGATCTGACGTTCATCACGCTCGCGATGCTGGTGGTCGGGGGCTCCGCGAGCCTGCTCGGCGCTGTGGTCGGCGCGCTCGCCGTCAACGGCATCTACACCTTCTTCACGGCGGCGGTGAACACCGTCGACGTCTTCGGGTGGCACCTGCACGTCCAAGCCGGCACGGCTGAGATCGTGCTCGGCGTGGTGATGGTGCTCGTGCTCATCTTCCGGCCGAACGGCATCACCGGCGGCCGCGAGTTCTCCCTGCCACGGCGGCGGCGCCCCGTGGCCGACCTCGAGAAAGCGAGGGCCACGACATGAGATTCAGCATCTACTCCGAGCTGCAGAGCTGGCCCTGGAAGCCGTACGAGCGGCTCTACGGCGAGGTGCTCGAGCAGATCGAGAACGCCGACCGGCTCGGCTACGACGCCTACGCCGCGATCGAGCACTTCTTCTTCCCGAAGTTCTCGGCGTCGGCGAACCCGTTCGGGCTGTTCGGGATGGCCGCCGCGCGAACGCAGCGGATCAAGTTCCGGACGATGCTCCACGTCCTGCCGTACCACAACCCGCTCGTCCTAGCGGCCCAGATCCACGAGTTCTCGCTGCTCACCGGCGGCCGCTACGAGTTCGGCGTCGGCCGCGGTCACGGCTGGATCCCGCTGCCTGCGGGGCTGCCGCTCGACGAGACCGCGCGGCCGCGCTACGAGGAAGCGCTCGACCTCTTCGTCGAGGCGCTGCACTCCGACGTCGTCAGCCATGAGGGCGAGTACTGGAGCGTGAAGGACAGCCAGGTGATCCCGTTCAGCGGGCACAAGTTCCGCGTCGTGCTCGGGGGCACGTCAGACCGGACGTACGACCTCGCCGCGAAGCACGGCTGGGCCGTCGCGGTGCCGCCGCTCCTGCCGTACGCGGCGCTCAAGGAGCAGCTCGACCTCTACCGCGAGAAGTGCGCGGAGTACGGGACGACGCCGGACATCATCTGGATCCATGCCTGCTACATCGACGAGGACGCCGATCTCGCCCGGCGCGAGGCGGAGCGGCACATGCCCGGCTTCCTCCAGGGCAACGCGTCCCCGCTCACCGAGTATCCGGTGCCGCCGGTCGACGCGCTCAATGCCGCCGGCTACGGCTTCTACGCCGCCGGGATCATGGAGAAGCTCGCCGCGACGCCGTACGACGAGATGATCGCGGGCGACATCGTCTGGGTCGGCACGCCCGAGGACGTGATCCAGCGGATCCGGGAGACGGTCGAGGTCTGCGAGGGCCTGACCGAGATCGCGATCACCACCAATCCCGGCGGCGTCGAGCACTGGAAGGCGATCAAGGCGCAGGAGCTCTTCGCCGAGCACGTCATCCCGGTGATCCAGCGCGAGACCGGGGCGGTAGCGGTCGAGGCGTGACGTCCGTGGTCGTAGCGGGGGCCGGCTCGATCGGCTCCCTTCTGGCGGCGCACCTCGCGCAGGTCGCCGACGTCACCGTGCTCACGCGGCGGGAGGAGCACGCCGCCGTGCTGCGGGAGCAGGGCCTGCGCGTCTCGGGGCGCAGCGACTTCACTGCCCGGCTCGACGCGACCGCGGATCCCGCCGCGCTGCCCGCCGGCGCCGAGCTCGCGATCCTCGCCTGCAAGAGCACCGATCTCGACCCGCTGGCGGCGCGGCTCGAGGGGACGCTCGCCGGCGCGACGGTGATGACGATCCAGAACGGGCTCGGCGCGGAGGAGATCGTGGCGGCGCACGGCGAGTGGCCGCTGCTCTCCGCCGTCACGTTCATGAGCGGCACGCGGCACGGCGACGCGCACGTCGAGTACGTCCTCGACACCGCGACCTGGGTCGGCCCCTATCGCGGCACGACCGAGTCGGACGCGCGCGGCGTCGCGGAGCTGATCGAGGCCGGCGGCCTGAAGGCCGAGGCGTTCCCCGACCTGCGCCCGGCGCAGTGGTCGAAGCTGATCTTCAACGCCACCGTGAACGGCGTCGCCGCCCTGACGGGCCTCCCGCACGACTTCCACTTCGCGCAGACCGAGGAGCTGTCCGACCTGGGCGCTCTCGTCCGCGACCTCGTCGACGAGGGGAAGATGGTCGCCGCGGCGGCCGGCGTAGAGCTCCACGACGACCCGTGGGAGATGAACATCCTCGCGACCCGGCGCGGCCATCGCCACTTCCCCTCGATGCTCGAGGACGTCGAGGCGCGGCGGCCGACCGAGGTCGAGCTGATCAACGGCGCGCTCGTGCGCGAGGCCGGCCGGCACGGGGTGGAGGTGCCGCTCCAGACGGCGCTCTATAGGCTCGTCAAGGCGAGGGAGGCGAGCTACTCCGAATGAGCTCGCCCGCCTGCGACGGTGGAGGAGCCAAGTGCGAGTCGCGGCGTCCTGGTCCCGGCGGGCGCCCCCGCGCCCGCGCGCCTCCCCGCTCCCCGGCCCAGATTGCGGTCGTGGGGTGTGGGGCGGTGGGGTCGCTGTTCGCGGCCAACCTGTCGCTGCTCGACGACACGGAGGTGTGGGCGTTCGACCTCAACGAGCTGCACATGGCCGCGATCAACCGCGACGGGCTGCGGCTCTCGGGCGCCGGGGAGGTGGTCGGGCATCCCCGTGCGACGAGCGACCCGGCAGCGATCCCTCCCTGCGACTTCGGCATCGTCGCGACGAAGGCGATGCACACCGAGCCGGCGATCGCCGCGACCGCGCATGCCTTCGCCGAAGGCTACGTCGCGACGGTGCAGAACGGGCTCGGGAACGAGGAGACGCTCGTGGGACACGTCGAGCGCGTGATCCGCGGCACGACGTTCCCGGCCGGCAAGCTCCTCGAGCCCGGCCACGTGCAGTGGGACGTGAGAGGCGACACGACCTTCGGCCCCTACGACGAGCGGACGCCCTTCGCCGAGGTCGAGCGCCTCGCCGACGCGTGCACGCGCGCCGGGATGCCCGCCGACGCGGTCGAGGACGCGCGCGGGCCGCAGTGGCGCAAGGTCATCTTCAACGCGTCCACGAACCCGATCGGCGCGCTCACCGGCCTCACTCACGGCCGCGTCTGCGAGCGGCCCGACCTGCGGGCGCTCGTCACCGGCCTGGTGGACGAGGGGAAGGCCGTCGCCGCGGCGCAGGGCATCGAGCTCGACGCCGACCCCGAGGAGCTGATCGACCACGCGGCCAAGCCGGAGGTCGCGTACGACCACAAGGCGTCGATGCTCCAGGACGTCGAGGCGCGGCGGATGACGGAGGTCGACTACCTCAACGGCGGCATCGTCCGTTTCGGTCAGGAGTACGGCGTGCCGACGCCGCTCAACGCCGCGATCCAGGCGCTTGTGAGAGGAGTGGAGGCTTCGTGGACGCAGAACTGACTTCCCGCCACGCGCGCGTACGCAAGGCGCTCGAGCGCGACGGGCTCGACGCGGCCCTCGTCTGCGGCTCCGAGTACACCGGCTTCGAGGGCGCCGTCACGTATCTCTCAGGCTTCCAGATCGTCCATCGCTACGCCTACGTCCTCGTGCCGCGAGAGGGAGAGCCGGCGATCGTGTTCCCGACCGAGGCGCGCTACGTCGGCGAGCACGGCGATTCCCAGATCGCCGACCAGGTCTTCGCCGACCGGCCCGGCGAATGGCTGGCCGACCGGCTCCGCGGCCAGCGGGTCGGCGTCTACGGGCTCGACTACGTGCTGACGGTGCGCGACTACGCGCCGCTCGCGGATGCGGCCGAGCTCGTCCCGTGGGACGAGCAATTCGACCTCGCGCGCGCCGTCAAGTCCGAGGCCGAGCTCGCCTCGGTGCGCGAGAGCGTCGAGATCAACACCGCAGGCTTCCACGCGTTTCGCGAGGCCTGGGCGCCCGGCCGCAACGCTGCCGAGGTGCTCGCACCGGCGGAGCAGCTCTTCGTCGAGGGCGGCTGCGGGCGGCTGACGATGAACATGGTGCTCGTCGGCGCCGAGTTCGCGATCGCGCGCGACGACACGGTCTTCGGCGAGTTCACGATCCCCTCGCTCGAGATCGCCGGGCCGGGCGGCCACTGGGTCGAGGTCTCGCGCGCGCTCGGCACCGCGAGCGCCGAGGTGCGGCGGATGGTCGAGGCCTACGAGGAGTACTACGAGGTCGCGCAGAGGGCGCTCCGGGTTGGTGCGACCGCGCACGACGTCCATCGCGCGGTCTCTGCCGGGTTCACCCAGCGGGGCTACCACCTCGGCCACGTCACGGGCCACTCGATCGGGATGACGATGATCGAGCACCCGAAGATCGGCGAGGGAATCGAGACCGAGCTCTCCGCCAACATGGTCTTCTCGATGCACCCGCACGCGATCGCGGCAGACGGCGTGGAGTGCCTATACATGCAGGACACCTGGCTCGTCACCGAGGACGGCGGCGTCCCGCTCGCCGGTCTCGAGATGAAGATCTGGTAGCGATGCCCGAAGCCCCGGAGAACGAGACCGCCTCCTCGCTGGTCGGCAGCCAGGGACGCCGCGTCGCGGGCGCCATCGTCGCCGTCATCGCGCCGGTGACGCTCATCACCGCGCTCGCCTACTACTTCGGTTACCGCCGAGAGGAAGCGTTCGCGGGCTACTTCGGAATCGATCCGGGTGCGCTCGGCTTCACCACGAACGACTACGTCCTGCGGAGTGTGGACGCGCTCTTCGTTCCCATCACCGTCCTGCTGCTCGTCGCCTTTGCCGCCGTCTTCTTGCATGCGCTCGCCGGCGACAGGTTCGAGCGCGTCAACCTGGCGCCCATCGCCGCCGTGGCCGGCCTGTGCGCGCTCATCCTCGGTATCGCCCTGCTCGCCGGGCAACCACTCGCGCGCGATTACGCCTACCTGCAGGCGCTCGGTCCGGCGGTGGGCGTCACGCTCCTGCTCTATGCGCTCGCGCGGAGCCGATCGGTGAGTCGGCATGCGCTCGGGGCCGCTGTCTCCATCGGCATTGCCGTGGTTCTCGTGAGCCTCTTCTGGGCGGCGGGCGACTACGCCTCCACCCGCGGGCGAGCGGACGCACGCCAACTCGCTCGCGACATCACGGTCCTTCCCTCCGTGACGATCTTCAGCAAGGACGATCTGGACATCAACCCGTCGGCGCCCGGTGGAGGACAGCGGCAGCCCGTCGGGCCTGGCGGGGGTTGTCCCTTGCTCACGGTCCACAAGCTCCGCGCGGGCGTCTACCCCTTTGTCTACCGAGGCTTCACGTTGCTCCTGCAGAGCGGTGGCAACCTCTTCGTCACGCCGACGCCGGTCGATGCGGGAACGCCGTGGCAACCGGCGAACCAGGCGGTCTTCGTCATCCCGGCCGACGGCAACATCCGAGTCGAGGTGATGCGCGGCACCGACTACGCTCGCAATCCGCTGACCGAGACGGCAGGCCCGCACCCAGTTTTCACCTGCTGACCCGTTCCAGTAGGGTCGGCCCCGTGGAAGCCCCGCACGGCGACGAGGAGGAGTTCCAGCCGATCCTGCCCGGCGGCGCCGCGAGCGACTACGAGCGCTACCTCCGCACCGACGAGCTGCTAGCGCTGCAGAAGACCCCGGAGGAGTGGGTGCACCGCGACGAGCTCCTCTTCCAGACCGTGCATCAGTCGTCGGAGCTGTGGCTGAAGCACGCCTGGATGGAGGTCGAGGAGGCGACGCGGCTGATCGAGGCGCGCGACGTCGCCGGTGCGCTGCGGCTGCTCGGCCGCGCGAACCACGCCATCCGCTACGTCGTTTCGTTCCTCGAGCACCTCGAGCTGATGTCGCCGTGGGAGTACCAGGAGGTGCGGCGCGTCCTCGGGCACGGCTCGGGCTTCGACTCGCCGGGGTTCCGCGGGATCCGGCAGGTCTCGCCCGGCCTCTACGCCTCGTTCGACGCGCTGCGCCGCGAGCGCGGGCTGTCGCTGCTCGAGGTCTACACGCAGGGCCGCGAGCACGAGGACCTGTACCAGCTCGCCGAGGCGCTGATCGACTGGGACGAGCAGGTCGGCGTCTGGCGCTTCCGCCACGTGAAGATGGTCGGCCGCGTGATCGGCGAGGACGTGGTCGGGACGCAGGGCACGCCGGTCGAGCTGCTGGCGGGCCTGATCAAGTTCAAGATGTTCCCCGAGCTCTGGACGGTGCGCACCGACCTGACCGAGCTCGCCAAAGAAGACGACCCGATCGGCAATGGCGGCTGAGCACCATCGCCGACCGGGTCGTCGAGATTGATCCCGCTCGAGGAGATCCGCCGCGCGCGGGAGCGGATTGGCGACGACGTCATGCGCACGCCGCTGGTCCCGCTCGGGACGGACGACAGAATCCTGCTCAAGCTCGAGTGCCTGCAGCCGATCGGCTGCTTCAAGCTTCGCGGCGCGCTGTCCGCGGTGCGCGCGGCGTCTTCGGCCGAGCTCGCGTCCGGGGTCGTCACGGCGAGCGCGGGCAACATGGCGCAGGGAGTGGCGTGGGCGGCGCGCGAGGCGGGCGTGTCGGCGCGGGTCATAGTCCCGGACACTGCGCCGCGCGCGAAGCTCGACCGGATCGAGGCTCTGGGCGCCGAGCTCTTGCCCGTCACGCACGAGGAGTGGTGGCAGGCGATGGTCGACCGGGGCCGCGACGGCGTCGGCGGGCTGTTCATCCACCCGTCGGGCGACGAGGCCGTCATGGCAGGGAACGGCACGATCGGCCTCGAGCTCGCCGAGGACGCGCCGGCCCTCGACTCGGTCGTCATCCCGTGGGGCGGCGGCGGCCTGACGTCGGGGATCGCGAGCGCCGTCAAGGCGCTGCGGCCGGGCGTGCGCATCGTGACGGCCGAGCCGGAGACCGGCGCGCCGCTGGCCGCGGCCTTCGCGGCGGGCGAGCCGACCGAGATCGAGTTCACGCCGTCGTGGGTGGACGGCGCCGGTGGCCGTGCGCTCCTGCCCGGCGTGTGGGAGCGCGCACGTGAGCTCGTCGACGAAGCGGTCGCCGTCTCACTGGCGGAGGCGGAAGAAGCTGTCCGCCTGCTCGCGACCCGCGCTCACGTCGTCGCCGAGGGAGCCGGCGCGCTCGCGCTCGCGGCCGCACTGCGGCGAGGCGACCGCTGCGTCTGCATCGTGAGCGGCGGCAACATCGACCCGGCCGTCCTGGGTCGCATCCTTTCCGTCTGATGCCACGCTGGATACTGCGCCGGATCGCCGACCTCCCGGTGGTCTCGGATTCGCAGCCCGACGACCCGACCTGGTATCCGCTCCAGTACGCGCTCGGCATCGACACGTTCGGAGCCAACGTCTTCGTTGCACGGCACGCCGATCAGGTGCTCGTCGAAGAGCACGACGAGCGGGAGACGGGGCAGCAGGAGCTCTATCTGCTCCTCGACGGCTCGGCCGTCTTCCTCCTCGACGGCGAGGAGGTTCGACTCGAGCGTGGGGACGCGCTCGCCGTCACCGATCCGGGCGTTCGGCGCGGAGCCAGGGCGCTGACCGCGGGAACGACGCTGCTCGTCGTCGGCGCCGCGGACGGCCCGTTCGAATCGTCGTGGAACCCGGCGCATTTCGTGGACATCCCGCGCCCGGACTGAGCGTCAGTCCGGCAGCAAGGGCATGGAGAAGCCGGGATCGCGCCCGAGTAGGACGGCTCTCGTGATCGAGGCGCTCCCGAAGCGGTCGCGGATCGCGTCGACCGCGGCGTCGAGTGCCTCCTCGGGCCCGAGCAGCAGTTGGCGCGTCCGCGCGTCCTCGAGCATCGCGACCGAGCAGCCGACGAGCGTGATGCCATGCCGCTCGATCAGCGGCGTCGCCGTCGCGAGGAGCGCGCGAGCCGTGACCAGGATCACCTGCGTGTTCGCGGTCGCGAAGGGCAGCGTGTGCGAGCGCGTCGCGCGCTCGAAGTCGCCGAAGCGCAGGCGGAGGACGACGGTTCGCCCGACCCGTCGCGCGGTCCGCATGCGGCTCGTGATCCGGTCGACGATGCCCACGAGCGTCGCGTCGATCGTCTCGGCCGAGTGCCGAGTGCCGCCCGCGCCCGAGCGCGCGCTGCGAGCCGATCGAGCCGCGCCGGCGGCCGGGCTCGACGCGCCGGAAGTCGCGATTGTGCGCGAGCGCGCTGAGCTGACGGCCCACCGCTCGCCCGAGCATCGCGACCAGCGTCGACTCCGACAGGGCCGCGAGCTCGCCGACCGTCCGCACGTGCCACGCCTGCAGGCGTCGCGCGGTGGCCGGGCCGACGCCCCACACGCACTCGACCGGCAGCGGATGCAGGAACGCGAGCTCGCGCTCGGGAGGCACGACGAGCAGCCCGTCCGGCTTCGCCACCCCGCTCGCGACCTTGGCCAGGAATTTCGTGCGGGCGACTCCGACGGTGACGGGCAGGCCGACGCGCTCGCGCACGGCGGCGCGCAGCCGCTCGGCGATCTGGGCCGGCGTCCCTGCGATTCGCTCCATCCCCCGCACGTCGAGGAAGGCCTCGTCGATCGACAGCCCTTCGACCACCGGCGAGGCGTCCTCGAACACGGCGAACATCGCCCGGCTCGCCTCGGTGTACACGGAGAAGCGCGGCGGGACGACGATCGCGTCGGGGCAGAGCCGGCGCGCCTGCCGTCCGCCCATTGCCGTGCGGATGCCGTACGCCTTCGCCTCGTAGCTCGCCGCGAGCACGACGCCGCCGCCGACGATGACCGGCCGGCCGCGGAGCCGCGGGTCGTCCCGCTGCTCGACCGACGCGAAGAACGCGTCCGCGTCCGCATGCAGCACGAACATATGTTCGCTACGGTACTAGAGCCGAGCGAGCGCCGCGTTGAAGCGGTCGATCTCGTCCGGGGTGTTGTAGTGGATGAGACCGACGCGGATCGCGCTGTCGGGGTACGGGAGCTTCTCCCGCAGCCCGAGCGAGTACCAGCTGTCGTGCGCCCACACGCCGAAGCCCTCGTCGGAAAGCTGCTGTACGGCGGCGACTGCGTCGACGCCCTCGAGGTTGAGGAGGAACGTCGGGACCCGGCCGTCCATCGTCTGCAGCCCGTAGACCGTCGAGCCGTCCGGCAGACCGTCGAGGAAACGCTGGCCGAGCTCGCGCTCGTAGGCGGCGATAGCCTCCATGCCGCCGATCGACTCGAGGTACGCGAGGGTCGCGGAGAAGCCGGCGAGGAGCTCGTACGGCGCGGTCCCGACCTCGAAGCGGCGGCCGACCGGCTCCGACGCGGCGGGACGCGCCTTGTACGGGCGCCAGGACTCGAGCAGCTCGTGCCGGCCGTACGCGACCCCGACGTGCGGCCCGCAGAACTTGTAGGCGGACGCGATGAAGACGTCGCAGCCGAGCGCCTGCACGTCGACCGGGACGTGCGCCGCGTACTGCACGGCGTCGACCCAGCACAGTGCGCCGGCCTCGTGCGCCAGCTCCGAGACGCGCGCGACGTCGACAATCGTCCCGACCGCGTTCGACGAGCCGACGCACGCGACCACGCGCACCCGCTCGTCGAGCCGGTTCGCGAGGTCGTCGTAGTCCAGGCGCAGGTCATCGGTCACGTTCACCCACTCGACCTCGAAGCCCCGGTCGGCGGCGAGCTCGATCCACGGCGCGACGCCGCCGTCGTGGTCGAGGCGCGAGACCAGGATCCGGTCGCCTTCGTTCCAATCGCGGGCGGCCGTGCGCGAGAGGGCGAAGTCGAGCCACGTCATGTTCGTGCCGAAGATGACGTCGTCGGACGAGCAGCCGAGGAAGCGGGCGGCGTCCTCGCGCGCCGTGGCGAGGACTCCCTCCACGCGCTTGCTCGTCTCGTAGTTCGCGCCGATGTTCGCGCTCGCGTCGCGCAGCGTCCGCGCGATCGCGTCGCCGACCTCGTCCGGCACCTGCGAGCCGCCGGGCGCGTCGAGGAAGACGAAGCCGCCGTCGCGCAGCGACGTGAAGCGCGCCCGGACTGCCTCGACGTCCAATAGGGTCGCGGCCATGGATCGAGCCTACCGAGGGACTGGAAGCGTCGGCGGGGAACCCGCCGACGCCCGGCCGGAAGACCGTCCGCCGAGGGCGGACAGGCGCGTGATCCTCGGTTGTGGCAACTTCGGCGGCGTCGGCTCGACGCCGGCGTTGTTCGGCCAGGGCGACACGGTGGAGCAGGCCTTCGAGCTCATGGACGCAGCCTGGGCGGCGGGCATCACGTGGTTCGATACGGCCGACGCGTACGGCGGTGGCCGCAGCGAGACCTTCATCGGGGAGTGGATCCGGTCGCGCCGCCCGGAGGGCCTCCGCCTCACGACCAAGACCTTCGCCCCGATGGACGAGGGCGAGGACCATGGCCTCGCGCCGGACCGGGTACGGCGTCAGATCGACACGAGCCTCGGCCGCCTCGGCGTCGAGCGCGTCGATCTCTATCTTGCGCACGCCTGGGACGACGAGGTCCCGGCGGCAGAGCTCGCGGGCGTCTACGAGGAGCTGGTCGCCGCCGGCAAGATCGGCGCCTACGGAGTGAGCAACGTCGACGGCGCGCGGCTCTCCGAGGCGCTGGAGGCGGGTGCCTTCGCCGCCGTCCAGGACTCCTACTCGCTCCTGGACCGTGAGGTCGAGCAGGAGGTGTTGCCTCTCTGCGGCGACAACGACCTCTGGTTCCAGGCCTTCAGTCCGCTCGCCGGCGGCTGGTTGACGGGGAAGTACCGCCGTGACGCGCCCGTGCCGGAAGGCTCGCGGATGACGCTGCGCCCGGGCCCCTACGAACATCTCCGCGACGATCGCGTCTACGACGCGCTCGAAGAGCTAGAGCGACGGGGCGACCCGGCCACGCTCGCGCTCGCGTGGTTGCTCGGGGACGAGCGCGTCTCGGTCGTCGTCGCCCCGCGGCGCCCAGCCCAGCTCGAGCCGGCGCTGGCCGCCCTCGCAAGCCCGCTTGGGCCAGACGAGCGCGAGGCGCTCACCGCTGAGTTTCGGCTCGTTCCCCAGTCCTAGGGCCACACAACCAGAGGAGCTCGGAATGGAAGAGATGCTCGAGGCATACGCGGCCGCCGTGCAGGCCAAGGACGTGGACGCGTTCGTGGCGCTCTACGCCGACGACGTTCGGACGTTCGATCTCTGGGAGCAGTGGTCGTACGACGGGAAGGACGCGTTTCGCGGAATGGTGGCCGAATGGTTCGGCTCACTTCCCGATGACGAGGTCGTGGCGGTGAGGTTCGACGACGTCCGCACGCAGGCCGGCGAGGACGTGGCCGCAGTCAACGCGTTCACCACCTTTGCGGCCGTTTCTCCCGACGGCACCGAGCTGCGCTCGATGAACAACCGGCTCACGTGGGTGCTGCGCAAGGACGCCGACGGCGCCTGGAAGATCGCGCACGAGCACACCTCCGCGCCCGCCGGCGACGAGGGGAAGGTCCAGCTCCGGCGGCAGTCCTAGCGGTTCGCGAGCGGGACGAACTCGCGCTCGTCGTACCCGGTGTAGATCTGCCGCGGCCGCGCGATCTTCTGCTCGGGGTCGGAGAGCATCTCCTCCCACTGCGCGAGCCAGCCGGGGAGCCGGCCGAGCGCGAAGAGCACCGTGAAGTAGTCGGTCGGGTAGCCCATCGCCCGGTAGATGATCCCGGAGTAGAAGTCGACGTTGGGGTAGAGCTTGCGCGAGACGAAGTAGTCGTCCTCGAGCGCGATCCGCTCCAGCTCGAGCGCGATCTCGAGCTTGGGATCGACCCCGGTCTGGGCGAAGACGTCGTCCGCGACGCGCTTGATCAGCTTCGCGCGCGGGTCGTAGTTCTTGTACACGCGGTGGCCGAAGCCCATCAGCAGCCGCTCGTGGTTCTTCACGCCCTCGATGAAGGCAGGGACGTTCTTCACGTCGCCGATCTCGTCGAGCATCCTCAGCACCTGCTCGTTCGCGCCGCCGTGCAGCGGCCCGTACAGCGCTGCGACTCCGGCCGAGACGGCCGAGAAGGGATCGACCTGCGTCGAGCCGACGCCGCGCACCGCGTTCGTCGAGGCGTTCTGCTCGTGGTCGGCGTGCAGGACGAGCAGGATCTCGAGCGCCCGCTGCAGCACGGGATTCGGCTCGTGCCGGCCGCCGATCTCGAACGTCATGTTCACGAAGTTGCCGATGTAGTCGAGGTCGTTGCGCGGGAAGACGTACGGCAGGCCGCGGCTGTGGCGGAACACCCACGCGGCGATGGTCGGGAACTTCGCGATCAACCGCAAGCGCTGCAGGCGGCGGCTCTCCTCGTCGCCGATCTCCTTCGCGTCGGGGTAGAAGGTCGAGAGAGCGGCGACCGCGCCGAGCATCATCCCCATCGGGTGCGCGTCGTGGCGGAAGCCGTCGAGGAACTGCGTCACGTTCGTGTGCACGTACGTGTGGACCCGCACTTCCTCCTCCCACGCGTCGAGCTCGGCGCGCGTCGGCAGCTCGCCCTCGAACAGGAGCCAAGCCGTCTCGAGGAAGCTCGCGTGCTCGGCGAGCTGCTCGATCGGGTAACCGCGGTAACGCAGGATTCCGGCGTCGCCGTCGATGTACGTGATCGCGCTCCGCGTGGAGGCGGTGTTGAGGAAGGCCGGGTCGTACGACATCAGCCCGAGCTGGCGGAGCTCGGTGGCGTGGATCGTGCCGTCCACGATCGGGATCTCGACCTCGGTCCCGGTGCGGTTGTCCCTGACGGTCAGCGACTCGTCGGCCACGCGTGGCACCTTAGCGCCGTCATCTAGCATCGCATCGGTGAATCCGCCGATTGTCTGGACGCCGAGCCCGGAGCGGATCGCGTCGGCGACGATCACCCGCTACCGCGAGTGGCTGAACGAGACGCGCGGTCTCTCGCTGGAGAACTACGCCGACCTGTGGCAGTGGTCGGTCGACGAGCTCGAGGAGTTCTGGGCGTCGATCTGGGCCTTCTTCGAGGTCGAGGCGAGTGCGCCGTACGAGCGCGTGCTCACGACCCGCGACATGCCCGGCGCCGACTGGTTTCCGGGCGCGCGGCTCAGCTACGCAGAACATGTCCTGCGCGGCCGCGCCGAGGACGACGTCGCGATCCGTCATGCCTCCGAGCTGCGGCCGCTGGGCGAGTGGACGTGGGGCGAGTTGCGTGCGCGCGCAGGCGCCGTGGCGGGCGCGCTGCGTGAGGCCGGGGTCGTGGCGGGCGACCGCGTCGCCGCCAATCTCCCCAACATCCCCGAGACCGTCGCTGCCTTCCTCGGCTGCGCGAGCATCGGCGCGACGTGGTCGAGCTGCGCGCCGGAGTTCGGCGTCCGCAGCGTCGTCGACCGCTTCGCCCAGATCGAGCCGAAAGTGCTGCTCGCCGTCGACGGGTATCGCTACGGCGGCAAGGACTTCGACCGGAGCGAGACGATCGCGGCGCTCGAGCGGGAGTTGCCGACGCTGCGGCGGACCTTCGTCCTTCCCTACCTCGCCGGCGGTGACTGGGAGCTGCCGCCCGCCGAGGTCGAGTTCGCTCAGCTGCCCTTCGACCACCCGCTGTGGGTGCTCTACAGCTCGGGCACGACCGGGCTGCCGAAGGCGATCGTCCACGGCCAGGGCGGGATCCTGCTCGAGCACCTGAAGAAGCTCCGCCTCCACCTCGACGCGCGGGCCGGCGACCGGCTGTTCTGGTTCACGACGACCGGCTGGATGATGTGGAACTTCCTCGTCGGCGGCCTGCTCTCGGAGGCCTCGATCGTCCTGTTCGACGGGAATCCGGCCCACCCGGACCTCGGGACGCTGTGGGACCTCGCCGACGCGGCGGGCATCACGTCGTTCGGCACGAGCGCCGGCTACATCGCGTCGTGCCAGAAGGCGGACGTGCAGCCGCGCGCGGGCCGCGACCTGTCCCGCCTCGACAGCGTCGGCTCCACTGGGTCGCCGCTCTCCCCCGAGGGCTTCGACTGGGTGCACGACCGGCTCGGCGAGGACGTCTGGCTCTTCTCCACTTCCGGCGGAACGGACGTCTGCACCGCCTTCGTCGGCGGCGTTCCGACGCTGCCGGTGTATCGCGGCGAGCTGCAGGCCCGGGCGCTCGGCGCGAAGGTGGAGGCGTGGAGCGAGGACGGCCGCTCGCTCGTGGGCGAGGTCGGCGAGCTCGTGATCGCCGAGCCGATGCCCTCGATGCCTCTCTATCTCTGGGGCGACGAGGACGGCTCGCGCTACCGCGAGAGCTACTTCTCCACGTTCCCGGGGGTCTGGCGCCACGGCGACTGGATCGAGATCACCGAGCGCGGCACCGCGATCATCACCGGCCGCTCCGACGCGACGATCAACCGCGGCGGCGTCCGGATGGGCACGAGCGAGCTGTACCGCAGCGTCCTCGCCTTCGACGAGGTTCTCGACGCGCTCGTGGTCGACGTCCCGGACGGGGAAGGAAGCCGCATGACCCTGTTCGTCGTCCTGCGCGACGGTGCGGCGCTCGACGAGCGGCTCGAGTCGGAGATCCGCCGCCGCATCCGCGAGGAGTGCTCGCCGCGCCATGTCCCGGACGAGGTGATCGCGGCGCCGGAGATCCCGCGCACGCTGTCCGGGAAGATCCTCGAAGTGCCGGTGAAGCGCCTGTTGATGGGGGCTCCGGCCGACGAGGTGGCGAGCCGCGACTCGCTCGCGAATCCGGAGGCGCTCGACTGGTTCGCAGCACTGACAAGCAAGCGCGGCTAACTTTCTCCAGAGCGTCCCGTCAGAACGTCTGAGGAGAAAGATGCAGCTTCAGCCCATAGATTGCGATCTCGCGCGCGAGTCGGTTTCCGCGCAGCTCGACGGTGAGCTGCCGGCGTTCGAGCTCGACCGCCTCGAGACGCACCTTCTGCTCTGCCCGGACTGCTCGGCCTGGGCGGACGACGTACGGGATCTGACGCTGCGGCTGAGGGAGGCCACTCTCGAGACGCCGGCGGAGCGCTTCGCCATGCCGCGCTTCGGGCGCGGCTGGAGGGTGAGCTCCGCGGTGGCCGTCGCATCGGCGGCGGCTCTGGTCGCGACGATGTTCTTTGCTCCCGGACAGAGCGGATCCGGATCGCAGGGTTTGCCGCGGGTGTCGGGATTCGTGGGCGCCAGAGGTCAGGATTTCGTCGTGAGTCGCCTGGGCCGGCTCGGAGACGGCGTCTATAACCCCGCCTCTCTCGTGACCAGCTCGCACGACCACTTCCGGCACGTCTGACGCTTGCGCGCTCACCCTTGGGCCCACCTGCGCCCATCCTCTTAGCCGCCTAACTAAGCGGGCGCGCCATCGTCTAAGCACGTGACGGACGCTCTTTGGAGCGTCGGAGCGACTTGGCGCCGCCGTCCGAGGCTCCCGGCGCGCACCGAACGGAGGGTATATCTAATGCACAGACGGGTCTTGTTCCTCGCGGTGGTGACCGCAGCCGTGCTTGGGCTGGTCGGTTCCGCTACCGCGATGAGGGCCGCCAAGAGCTCGAGCTACGTTGCTCGGTCTCCGTATGCGGCCTCGTTTGCCAAGGCGTCGGCAAGCATCCCGCGCACCCCCGCTGCGCGTCAGGCCAAGAAGACGATGGTCTTCGGCCTCGAGCAGGGGGTCACCGGCTTCAACACCGGCGACGCGGACGAGAACGCCTATTACGCCGCGATCGTTGCCGGCGAGCCGCTCCTGCGCGGCAACTACGTCATCGACAACAAGGGCAACTACCACCTCGACATGGCGTCGAAGGTCGTTGCCACGAAGAAGTACCTCAAGATCTGGATCCGCAAGGATGCGAACTGGTTCTGGGTCGGCCACAAGGCCCACCCGGTGACCGCTTCCGACTACATCTACACGTGGCAGCAGTTCGTCAACGCCGGCGAACAACGTGTCGTCCAACACGGGCTACGCCAACATCGCGAAGGCGAAGGCCAGTGGCAAGAAGGTCGTGACCTTCTACTGGCGGACGTCGGGTTGCTCGACCACGACGCCGTGCGGCGCGTTCGCCGACTACCGCGACCTGTTCGGCCTCATCTATCCGGGCTTCGCGCTCAAGGGCTCGGCCAACGGGTGCGGCGGTGGCTGTACGTTCAACCAGTACTGGCACACCGGCGTGGTCGGCAACGACAACAAGCCGATCTCGGACGGCCCGTTCTACATGCAGAGCTACACGCCGGGCCAGGGCATGCTTCTGAAGAAGAACCCGCACTGGTATGGCGCGAAGGCGAAGCTCAGCTCGATCGCCTTCAAGATCATCACCGACACCAACTCGGAGATCCAGGCCATGAAGGGTGGCGAGGTCGACGCGATCGCCCCGTCCCCGGAGTCCGCTCTGTGCGACGCTCGTGCATCAGAAGAACCTCAAGTACAGCGCCGTCCCCAGCTTCACCCAGGAGCACTGGGACATCCAGGTCAATCCCAGCACCACCGCGTGCAACGGCAGCTGCCGTCCCGCGTGGAACCCGCTGCTCACGAAGCAGTACATCCGGCAGGCGATCGCTGAGGGCATGAACCGGCAGTCGCTGATCACGGCGCTGTACGGCTCGATCGCACCGGGCCTGAAGCCGCTGAACAACCCGAAGTACGAGATCGGCACGAACGCCAGCGGCAAGTACGCGTACTTCCACAAGTACAACTTCAACCCGAAGGGTGCGATCAAGCTCCTCAAGTCGCACGGTTGCACCGGCGGTCCTTCGTCTCCGAACGCCAACAACCAGAGCGTCTGGACGTGCGGCGGCATGAAGACCGAGTTCCGCTTCGACACGACCAACCGGGCGTCGCGTGTGGCGAGCAGCCAGATCTTCCAGCAGCAGCTCATGTCCATCGGGATCAAGCTCAACGTCACGATCCACCAGGCTGCTGATTTCTTCGGCAACACGCTGCCCAACACCAACTTCGACCTCGGCGAGTACGCGTGGATCGGCGGTCCGGATCCGTCCGGCTTCGACGCCATCTACCAGTGCTACAACGCCCCGGCGAACCTCGGCGGCTCGAACTACAAGCGGTACTGCAACAAGCAGGTCGACGCGCTCATCCACAAGGCTGACGCGAACTTCAACTCGACCAAGCGGACCGCTCAGTACCAGCAGGTGGCGAAGATCACCTCGAACCAGCTTGCGATCATCCCGCTCTACGCGAGCCCCCAGATCTTCGTCTACAAGAAGGCCCTCCAGGGAGCCGGCAACTCGAACAACCCGACGTCGGAAGGCCCGACCTGGAACCTCCAGAACTGGCACTGGGGCTAAACCCTCGAAGGGCAGTAAGATCAGCAGTTGAATAAGACGGGATCCGCGTTCGCCGCCAGGCGGGCGCGGATCCCTACCTTTTCTCCAACCAAACGGGACGAGATTCGATGCTCACGTACATCGTCAGGCGGATTCTCTACAGCATCCCCGTACTGTTCCTCGCGACGTTCTTCAGCTTCCTGTTCGTCTCCTACGCCGGCAACCCGGTGTCGCTCCTGCGGCAGAACCCGCGTGTTCCGAGGAGCACGATCCACAATCTGATCATCCAGCAGCACCTGAACAAGCCGGTGGTCGTGCGCTACTTCTACTGGCTGCAGGACGTCTTCACGCACAAGTTCGGCAACTCGCTGCAGACGCTGCAGCCGATCTGGCCCCAGATGACGCGGACGATGGGCCACACGCTGCAGTTCATCATCATCTCCGAGGTTCTCGCGCTCATCCTCGGCATAGCCGTCGGCATCTACTCGGCGATCCGCCAGTACTCGGTCTTCGACTACACGTTCACTGGCATCGGCTTCCTCGGTTTCGCGATGCCGACCTTCTGGCTCGCGCTCCTGCTGCAGGAGAGCTTCACCGACATCTACAACAAGTGGAACGTCCGAATCTTCTACACCTCCGGGCTGAACAGCATTCCCGGTGGTCCCACGTGGTCGTGGGACCGGATGCAGCATCTTGCGCTGCCGATCCTGACGCTCCTCATCATCAGCTTCGCGCTCTACAGCCGCTACATGCGCGCCTCGATGCTGGACGTGATCAACAGCGACTACGTCCGAACTGCGCGCGCGAAAGGCGTGTCGGAGTGGCGCGTGATCATGCGGCACGTCTTCCGCAACGCGCTGATTCCCATCACGACGGTTGCCGCCCTGAACTTCGGCGCGCTGATCGGCGGAGCGCTCGTGACCGAGACCGTGTTCTCGCTCGACGGCTTCGGCTACTGGTTCGTGCAGGCCCTGCAGAACCTGGACATCTACGAGATGATGGCCTACATCTTCATCACGGCCGTGGCAGTCGTCGTCTTCAACCTGATCGCCGACATCTCCTACGGCTTCCTCGACCCGCGCATCCGTTATGACTGAGAGCCTCAGGCCGTCCGACGACTCCGTCTTCCCGACCGGTCAGGCGATGGAGGGAGGCGCGGTCGTGCCGGAAGGCCCGATCGGGAGTCCCGAGGGCGGCATCCTCGACGAACGAGGAGGCCCGGAGAGCACCGAGCAGGCCGGGCTTCAGCTCAAGGTCCGCAGCCAGTGGTCGTACGCGCGCATGCGCTTCTTCCGCCACCGCCTCGCGGTGGCCGGGCTGATCGGCGTCATCATCCTCTTCGGGGCCGGGATCTTGGCCAACTTCATAGCGCCGTACACGTACTTTCAGATCGATCTCGTCCACATCCTTCAGGGCCCGTCGCACGTGCACTACTTCGGCACTGACGCACTCGGGCGCGACGAGTACACCCGCGTCCTCTATGGAATCCGTACCTCGATGGAGGTCGGCGTCTTTGTCGCCGTCCTCTCGACGTTCATCGGTCTGGTCATCGGGGCGGTCGCCGGCTACTACGGCGGCTGGATGGACAACCTCCTGATGCGGATCACCGACCTCGTGCTGACGCTGCCCCTCCTCGTCATCCTGCTCACCGCGGCGACGCTGCTCGGGCAGGGCAACCAGTGGCGGGTCTCGCTCATCCTCGTCTTCTTCTTCTGGACGGGGATCGCCCGCGTGGTCCGAGGCATCTTCCTCTCCCTGCGCGAGAAGGAGTACGTCGAGGCGGCCAAGGCCTCCGGGGCCGGCGACGCGCGACTGATGTTCCGGCACATCCTCCCGAACACGCTCGGACCGATCGTCGTCAACGCCACGCTCGCCGTCGGCACTGCGATCCTGATCGAGGCGGCTCTCTCCTTCCTCGGCTTCGGCATCAAGCCGCCGACGGCGTCTCTCGGGGGGCTCGTCAACGACGCGCAGGCGAACCCGCAGCAGTGGTGGCTCACCGTCTTTCCGGGGTTGACGATCGTTCTCATCGTCCTTTGCGTCAACTTCGTCGGCGACGGCCTGCGGGACGCGCTCGACCCGCAGCAGCGGAGGGTGCGTGCCTGAGCCGCTTCTCTCGATCAGGGATCTGGTCGTGGAGTTCAAGACCGAGGACGGGGTCGTCCACGCCGTGGACGGCGTCTCGTACGACATCTTTCCCGGCGAGACGCTCGGGATCGTCGGCGAGTCGGGCTCCGGCAAGAGCGTCTCGACGCTCGCGTTGCTCGGCCTGATCCCCCAGCCACCGGGACGGATCACCAGCGGCACCGCGATGTTCAAGGGTAAGGACCTGCTGAGGCTGAAGAAGCGCGAGTTGCGGCGGGTTCGCGGCGACGAGGTCGCGATGATCTTCCAGGACCCCATGACGTCGCTCAACCCGGTGCTGACGGTCGGCTCCCAGCTCGGCGAGGCGATCAAGACGCACTACCCGGACGTGAAGGACGACGTCGTGAAGGAGCGCGTCATCGAGTTGTTGCGGCTCGTGGGCGTCCCCAACGCCGAGCAGCGCTTCGACAACTACCCGCACGAGTTCTCGGGCGGCATGCGCCAGCGGGCGATGATCGCGATGGCGATCACGAACTCGCCCTCGATCCTGATCGCCGACGAGCCGACCACCGCGCTCGACGTGACCATCCAGGCGCAGGTGCTCGAGGTCATGAAGCGCGTCCAGCAGGAGACGCACGCAGCGACGATCCTGATCACGCACGACCTGGGCATCGTGGCCGAGATGTGCGACCGCGTCCTCGTGATGTACGCGGGGCACATCGTCGAGTCCGGCGACGTCACCACGATCTTCAAGTCGCCACGGCATCCCTACACGATCGGGCTGATGAACAGCCTGCCCAAGCTGACCGAGGACGAGGAGTGGCTCGAGCCGATCACAGGCTCCCCGCCCTCGCTCATCGACCTGCCGCCTGGCTGTCCGTTTCACCCCCGCTGCTTCCTCGCGCGTGAGCGCTGCTCGCAGGAGAACCCGCCGCTCGTGCCGGTCGACGGCTCCGCGCACCTGAGCGCCTGTCATTTCTCGGAGGAGCTGATCGGTCGTAAGACCAAGTTCTCGCAGGAGGCCGTTGCGTGAGTGCCGAAGCAGCGACGACGGCTGTTCACCAGCGGGCGGAGACCGGCGAGGAGATCCTCCGCGTGGAACAGTTGGTCAAGTACTTCCCGATCCGGGCCGGGCTCTTCAAGCGCACCGTCGGGCACATCCACGCCGTCGACGGCGTCGACCTGTCCATCCAGGCCGGGGAGACGCTCGGGCTGGTGGGCGAGTCCGGCTGCGGCAAGACGACCCTCTCGCGGACGCTGATCAAGCTGACCGAGCCCACGTCGGGCAAGATCATCTTCAACGGACGTGACATCACCGGCCTGAAGCGCCGGCAGATGCGCGAGGTTCGCCGCGAGATGCAGATCGTCTTCCAGGACCCGTACGCATCGCTCAACCCGCGCATGACCGTCCGCGACATCGTCAGCGAGCCGCTCGTGATCCACGGTCGCTCCCGCGGCCAGCAGGGGCGCGCTCGCGTGGACGAGTTGCTGCGCGTCGTGGGCCTCTCGCCCGAGCACGCGAACCGGTTCCCGCACGAGTTCTCGGGTGGACAGCGGCAGCGGATCGGGGTCGCGCGGGCCCTTGCCCTGAACCCGCAGCTCATCATCCTCGACGAGCCGGTTTCCGCGCTCGACGTCTCGATCCGCGCGCAGGTGGTCAACCTCCTCGAGTCGCTGCAGCGCGACTTCGGCCTCACGTACATCTTCGTTGCGCACGACCTGTCGGTCGTGCGGCACGTCTCCGATCGCGTGGCGGTGATGTATCTCGGGAAGATCGTCGAGATCGGCACGAAGCACGACATCTACGACCGTCCGTCGCATCCGTACACGCAGGCACTGCTCTCGGCCGTGCCGATCGAGGAGCCGGGCCAGCGCGGGAAGCGCGAGCGGATCGTGCTCGAGGGCGACGTGCCGAGCCCGGCCAACCCGCCGTCGGGCTGTCGGTTCCGTACTCGTTGCTGGAAGGCTCAGGCGATCTGCGCGGAGCAGGAGCCCGAGCTCATCGACCGGGGCACCGGGCATCCGACTGCCTGCCACTTCGCCGAGGTCGTCAAGCCGCTCGACATCGCAGAGACGCCCGCGACTGCCGGCGCCTAGCCAGCCGAATCGGGAGCCGCCGCCGTCAGGGCGGCTTCGTCCGCGGTAAGCGCGGCGTCTGCCGCGGCAGTGGCGTCCTCGTGGGCGACGACGTGCCCGCGCTCGGACTCCTTCATGGCTCGCACGAGCAACTCGTGCTCGACGCAGTACGTGCTCAACGTGAAGGTCGAGCAACCCGGGAACGCGCAGCCGTGAAGCATCGGCATTGACTGGAGATTAACGGTCCGCGGCCACCGTTGCGAGGCCACGTTGGGCCGATGACGGGTACACGCGGAGAGTGTTGAGGATCGTCTCGGCGGCAGCTCTCCTCCTGGTCGTCGCGGCCGGATGCGGCGCACGCGCACTCCGGCAGAATTGGCGGCGCATGGGCCACGCGTTGATCGCGTATCTCGCGGCGGCGGTCGTCGCCGCCTCCCACTCCGCCGCGCCGCCGCACGGCGCGACGGCGTCGCTGGCCGCACGGCCGCTGCACGGCGGCGTCGTCCTCCGAGCGAGTCCGGGCGGCAAGGCGCTCGTCCGCGTGGGGCCGCGCGGCCCGCTCGGCGGCCCGCTCGTGTTCGGGGTCGTCGCCGTCCGCGGCCGCTGGCTCGAGGTGACGGCCGAGGCGTTGCCGAACGGCCGCGCCGGTTGGGTCGAATTCGGCCGCGACGTCTCGGTCCGGCCGGTGCAGTGGACGCTGCGCGCCTCGCTCTCGCGGCGGCGGCTGTACGTCCTGCGCGACGGCCGGGTGATGCGGACAATCCCGGTCGGGATCGGTGCTCCCGGGTCGCCGACCCCCACGGGCCACTTCGCGATCGCCGAGAAGGTCACCGGCTCCTTCGGCCCTGCCTACGGCTGCTGCATCCTCGCGCTGACCGCACGCCAGCCGCATCTTCCGCCCGGCTGGAACACCCGGATCACGTACTACGTCGCGATTCACGCGGGCTCGGGCCAGGGCTCGGCGGTGTCGGCCGGCTGCCTCCACGCGACCGAGGCCGACGTGCGCTACCTGATGCGAACCGTTCCACTTGGGACTTCGGTGCAGATCTTGCGATGATCGACGTGCGATGAGCGCGGCGATCGAATTCCACGAGCACTCGGAAGAGGAGGACCTCCCAGCCTGGAGTTTGTCGGCGGAGGCCGTCGGCGGGATCGGCGTGCCGGTGAACCTCCCCGACCAGGTGACGCGAGAGTGGGCGTGGGGCGGCTCGACCGGTGCCGGCGTCCGGGTCTGCATTCTCGACAGCGGCATCGAGCACGACCACCCGCTCGTGGGTCGCGTCGACCACTCGGTGGCCGTCGTCCGCGACGAGGATGGCGAGCTGCAGGTCGTCGAGGACGGCGAGGGCGACCTCTGCGGGCACGGAACGGCCTGCGCCGGGGTCGTGCGCGCGCTCGCGCCCGACGTCGAGCTGACGAGCGTCCGCGTCCTCGGTGCCGGCTACAAGGGCGGCGGCGAGACGATGCTGCGCGGCCTGGCGTGGGCGATCGAGCAGGGATTCCCGGTCGTGAACATGAGCCTCTCCACGACCCGGACGAAGTACGTCGAGCGGCTCCATGAGCTCGCCGACCGCGCCTACTTCAAGCGCGTCCTCCTCGTCGCCTCGGCCCACAACATGCCGGTGGAGAGCTTCCCCTGGCGCTTTGCGAGTGTCATCTCGGTCGGCAGCCACGAGGAGACCGACGGGCTCACCTTCTACTACAACCCGTCGCCGCCGGTCGAGTTCTTCGGGCGCGGGCTCGATCTCGATCTCGCGTGGCTGGAGGGCGGCACCATCCGCGCGACCGGCAACAGCTTTGCCACGCCGCACATCGCCGGCATCTGCGCGCTGATCCTCGGCAAGCATCCGGACCTGACGCCGTTCCAGCTCAAGAGCGTCCTCTATCAGACGGCCTCCAACGCGAAGGGAGCAGCATGAGCGATCTCGAAGCGGCTGTCGCCGCCGGCGTGCTCGGGGCGGACGAGGCGCACCGCGCCCTCCTGCAGGCGACAGTGGAGGTGGCGCGCGCGATCTTCGGCGCCAAGGCGGCGTCGGTCTTTCTCCTCGACGAGGAGGCGGACGAGCTCGTCTTCGAGGCGGTGGCCGGCGAGGGGGAGGGCGAGCTGATCGGGATGCGGTTCCCGGCCGACACCGGCATCGCCGGCTGGGTGCTCACGACCCACCAACCGCTGATCGTCGACGACCTGAGCTCGGACACGCGCTGGTCGCGCTCGGCCGCCGAGTCGACCGGCTACGTGCCGAAGAGCATGATGGCCGTGCCGCTGCTGGTCGACGAGCGCGCGCTCGGCGTGCTCAATGTGCTCGACCGCCCCGAGGACTCGAGGGTGAGGCTCGCGGAGGTCGACCTGCTCGGCCTGTTCGCGAACCAGGCGGCGATCGCGCTCGACCTCCTGCAGCGGGCGCGCCGGGCGCGGGCGGCACTCGCCGGCGAAGGGCGCCTCGCACCCCTGGCCCGGGTGGCCGCACGGCTCGAGGAGGGAGAGCGGGAGGCATCCTTCGAGCTCCTCCGCGCGCTCGACCGCCTGCTCGCCGAGACGCCCTAACCCGCCAGTGCGCCTGCCGGAAGGCGCGACATCACGATGTTCTCGGCGGTCGCGAGCGTCGGTCCGTGGCCTGTCACGGCAATGAGGAACTCGTCCCTCTCCACTGCGAAGAGCCGGAGAGGCTCGAGTGCCCGCACCGTCGCCGTCCGCGGTACGTCGCGCAGGAGGGCGATCTCGCCGAAGGAGTCGCCGGGCCCGAGCTCCCGGGTCGTACCGTCGTCGAGCTCGACGACGGCCTTGCCGGCGGCGATCGCGTAGAAGTGGTTGCCCACCTCGCCGCGGGAAACGACGACCTGGCCGGCCGCAACCGAGATCGGCGTCGCCCCTGCCGCGAGGCGCTCGAGCACGGGCTCCGGCAGCTCCGCGAAGAGCTCGATCCTCCGCAGCAGCTCGAGCGGCTCCTCCGCGATCACGGCCTCGTCATCGATCCGCCGCAGGCTCGGCCAGAGCCAGATGAGCAGCACGGGTAGCACCGCCCCCGCAGCTATCAGCGCCCCTCGCGGGCCGAGCCAGCTGACCAGAGCGGGGGTTGCGATGGATCCGATCGCCAACCCGGCCAGGAGCATGCCCTCGAGGACTGCGAACACCCGTCCCATCACCTCGTTCTCCGTCGAGCGCTGCAGCAGCGTCACGCCGTTGACCTGGCAGAAGACCGCACCGACCCCGAGGACGCCGACGAGGACGAGCGCCGGAGCCAGTGAGGACACGGCCGCGAGGGCTACGAGGGGCACGGACGAGAGCAGGAGCCCGATTGCGAAGCCTCCCGCCAATCGACGGCGCGCAGCGACGACCGCGACGACCGCCGCGCCCGCAATGCTGCCGATGCCGATCGCAGTGTTCAGCCAGCCCAACGTGGCGTTGCCGCCGTGCAGGAGCTGCAGCGCGAGTACGACGAGCAGCACCTCGAGGGCCCCGTCGATCATCGCCTGCACGGCGTTGAGCCCGATCACGACGCGCAGCGCGGGGACGCGGAGCACGGTTGCAAACCCGGCCGACAGGTCGGCAAGGAAGTGTGGCCGCTCCGCCTGCTCAGGAGGCTGGTCCCGGGGTATCCGGAGCACGAACGCGGCTGAGCAGAGCGTGAGCGCACCGGTGAGCGCGAAGACCGCCGCCGGACCGCTGAGTGCTAGGAGCACGCCCCCGAGGGCGGGCCCGGCGAACATCCCGACGCTCGAGATCGTGTTGCCGACGAGGTTCGCAGCAGTGAGTTCCTCCGGCGAGTTCACAAGCGAGGGCATCAGCGCTGCCTGCGCGGGTCCCCAAGCCGACGCGATGACGGTCGACGTGACCGCGAGCACATAGACGGCATAGGCGCTGCCACCGGAGCTGGCGACCACCGTCATCCCGGCCATGAGCCCGGTGCGCAGCAGGTCCGACGCCAGCATCACGCTCCGGCGAGACCAGCGATCAGCGAGGAGGCCGAGCCACGGACTCGCGAGCGCTGCCAGCACAAAGCGGGCGAAGAACAGCAGGCCGACCGCGCGTGCACCGCCGGCGTGGTACGCGTAGACCGGGAGCGCCACGCCGTACGCCCAGATGCCGAGCGTCGAGCCGGCCCCTGCCACCTGGAGGTTGCGGACGCGAGGGTTGGCGAAAACCCGGCCGAATGCCTGCAGTTCCGCAGCGAAGCTCGGCATGCGACGCAGGATCGCAGGCGTGGTTGCCAATTTGAAGGGCTGGTGGGAAGATTCGTGCTCTCGGGCACGTCTAGAGCAGTAACAGCGCCGAGAACAGGCGCAACAGCTTCCAAGAGGAGGAGCAATGTCGGACGAGCAGCGCAAGGACGAGGAGACCGAAGTCGAGGGCCACGGAGCCCATCCGCCCAAGTACGGTGCGAACGACGAGCCGGGCGACGAGGTCGAGGCCCACGGTTCCTTCCCGCCCAAGTACGGTGCGAACGACGAGCCGGGCGACGAGGTCGAGGCCCACGGTTCCTTCCCGCCCAAGTACGGTGCGAACGACGAGCCGGACGACGAGGTCGAGGCCCACCATCACCGGGCCGGCTGAGGCAAGCGGCACCAGCTTTGAAGGGCCCGGCTAACGCCGGGCCCTTTTTGTTTCCGCGACGGGTTGGAAGACCGGAAGGGCTGGTGGGAAGATTCGTGCTCTCGGGCACGTCTAGAGCAGTAACAGCGCCGAGAACAGGCGCAACAGCTTCCAAGAGGAGGAGCAATGTCGGACGAGCAGCGCAAGGACGAGGAGACCGAAGTCGAGGGCCACGGAGCCCATCCGCCCAAGTACGGTGCGAACGACGAGCCGGGCGACGAGGTCGAGGCCCACGGTTCCTTCCCGCCCAAGTACGGTGCGAACGACGAGCCGGACGACGAGGTAGAAGGACACATCCAGAGGGCCGGCTGAGGCAAGCGGCACCAGCTTTGAAGGGGCCCGGCTCACGCCGGGCCCCTTTTGTTTGCGCACCGCCTTGGAAAATCGGAAGATTGCGGCTTCGTCGCACGTCTAGGAAGTGAGATCGCCTGACCTGCACAGGGCCGAAGGAGGAGCGAGATGTCGGACGAGCAGCGCAAGGACGAGGAGACCGAAGTCGAGGGCCACGGAGCCCATCCGCCCAAGTACGGTGCGAACGACGAGCCGGACGAGGACGGGGAGACCGAGGTCGAGGCGCACGTACATCGGGTCGCGAACGTGCGGATGGACTCGCCCAGCAACACCTAGCAGTCGACCTGACCCGCCGCGAGATTGGCCCGGCTCAGTCCGGGCCTTTTCGCGGTCCGTGCGCCTTTACAGCGATCTCGCAGCTGTTTCGGCGGCGGCCACGATGCGATCGGCCTCCTCGATCCGCGGGTCGCCGGGCAAGGCGGTGAGATTCGTCGCCACGAGCTCGCGCGCCCCGCGCGCGACGGCCGCTGCCAGTGCGGCCGCCGCGGCGACGTCGGCGTGGACGCGCGGCTCGACGCGCGCGCCGGCCGCGGCGCACAGCTCGGCCAGGTCACCGGCGAGCCGTGCGAGCGCGAGCGGCGGTTCGGCCGCCGCCGCGGTGACCTGCCCGAGCGTCCAGTCCCGCTGCTCGGGTCTCGCCTTCTCGTCCGCCGCCGCTCGCGCCTCGAGCGCCAGCCGGTACGCGTCCGCGTCCTCGTCGACGAGCTGCACTGCGCGCTCGCGCAGAGCCTCGGCCTGCGCCGCTACGCCCGCAGCGTCGACCCAGGTGTCCGGGGAGAGCCGTGCCGCCATCTGCACGACGGCTGCAGCCGCTGCGAGAGTGGCCGCAAGCGCCGAGCCGGCGCCTGGAACCTCGCGCGGCGCTGCCAGCTCCTCGAGCAGCGCGGGAAGGGAAAGACCGGTGAGCACTACGCAAGTGTCTCAACCGGCGCAGGCCCGCGTTGGTCAGACCTCCTCGAGGAGCCGGCGCAGCCGGGAGACGATGAACGGCGAGGGCTCGTAACCGGCGGCGGCAACTGCACGCTCGAGGTCGGCCCGGAGCTGGAGCCGGAACGCGGCGTCCTGTTCGGCACGCGCGACGAGCTCGTCGAGCACCGCCCGCGCAGCCGGCAACTCCTGCGCCGCGCGCACCCACCCCTCGGGTGCAGACGGAAGGAGCCGTAGCAGCCGACCGATCTGTTCCTCGTCGAAACCGTTCATCTCAATCTTCATGACGGGCGAGAGGCCCGACTCCTTCCATCGAGTTCAGAACGAACTTTCTCGAGGCAGCGCGAGATCCGGCTGGCGATCGTTCCGGCCGGGATGCCGAGCAGCTCGCCGATCGTGCGATAGCTCTCGTCACGGCAGAAGAAGCGGTCGAGGATCTCCCGGCAGGGGTCGCCGACCTTGTCGAGCGCGGCGCGCACGGACATCGCGTCGTCGAGCTGGGAAAGCACGTCGTCGACCTCCAGCTCGTCCGGGTCGGCGTCCGAAGGCGTGTCGCGGGCATTCAGGCGCAGCCGGTCGATGCAGAGCCTGCGCGTGAGCTGGGCGAGCCAGGGCCGGACGGCGTCGTCACTCCGTAGCGCGGGCAGCCGCTCGTACGCGCGGGCGAAGACCTCCTGGAAGACGTCCTCCGCGTCCTGTTGCGCCAAGCGGAAACCGCGGCCGCAGATCGCATAGACGTAGCGTGAGAAGCGCTCCACGAACTCGTTCCAGGCGTCCGCGTCGCCCGCCCGGCAGCGGGAGACGAGCTGCGCGTCGGTCTCCTCGACGGCCATCGGGTCGGAAGATACGACTTTCCGGCGGCTGGATCAGCCTAGGATCCGGTCCAGGGCCGTCACGAGCAGCTCTGCGTGTTCATCTGTGAACGCCAGCGGCGGGCGGATCTTGAGCACGTCATCGTGCTTTCCGGTGAGTCCTACGAGGATCCCGAGCTCGCGCAGCTCGTCGCTCACGCGCGCGGCCAGCTCGCCGCTCGACAGCTGGACGCCTGCGAGAAGACCGCGGCCGCGTACCTCGACGACGTCCGTCTTGCCGAGGCTCGCGACCGCACTGCGCAGGCGCTCTCCGACGCCCGCGGCGCGCTCCGGCAGGCGCTCGTCCTCGAGCACGTCGAGCACGGCGAGTGCGGCGCTCGCGGCGACCGGATTGCCGCCGAACGTGGAGAACGTCCGCCCGGCGTACTCAAACCGCTCGGCGAGCTCCCGCCGCGTCACGACCGCGGCGACCGGGTAGCCGTTCCCCATCGGCTTGCCCAGCGTCACGATGTCCGGCGCGATGCCGTGCGGCACGAACGACCAGAGCTCCGGTCCGAGCCGGCCGTGGCCGGCCTGCACCTCGTCTGCGACGTAGAGCCCTCCCGCGGCGTGCGTCCGCTCCACGAGCAGCCGAAGCTCGGCGGTCTCGGGCACGTGGATCCCGTCGCTCATGAGCGACCCGTCGAGGAACGTCGCGGCGAGACTTTCGTCGAGGCCTTGGAGCGCGGCGGCCAGGTCTGCGCCGGTTCCCGGCGGCGGAATGCGGGTGACCTGGGCCGGGGAAGGGGCCGACGGCCAGTCCTCGGGCGACAGCGCCGTCGTTGCCGCGGTCACGCCGTGGTACGCGTTCTCGGTCACGAGCGCGCCGCTGCGGCCGGTCACCCCCGTCGCGAGCCGCCAGGCGAGGTCGTTCGCCTCGCTGCCCGAGTTGACGAGCAGCACCGTGTCGAGCGCCGCCTCCGGCGGGAAGGTGGCGAGCAGCCGTTCTGCGAGCTCGATCAGCGGCTCGGCGAGGTACCTGGCGTTGGTCGCGCCGAGGCGCGTCTGGCGGACGACCGCCTCCGTCACCCTCGGGTGGCAGTGCCCGACGACCGGGACGTTGTTGTAGGCGTCGAGGAGCCGGTGGCCGTCCGGCTCGTAGATCCAGACGCCCTCGGCGCGAGCCGCGTGCACCGGCCGCGTGTAGGTGAGCGGTGTCAGGAGCGCGCCGAACGCCTCGTTCCGCCGTCGGACGAGGTTCGAGCCCGCGCCCGAGGCGGGTCGCGCACCGAGCTCGCGCGCAACCTCTCCGGGCTCGAGCCCGTCAAGGAGCTCGAGCAGGTGCCAGGAGTCGTCGTCCCACGCCTCGATGTAGGCGGCGTTCTCCGGGAAGCGGCGGGAGCGCCAGGCGCTGATCGAGACGATCGCCGCGAGCCGCGCCGCCACGAGGTCGCCCAGCAGCTCGAGCTCGAGCGGCTCGAGAGGGAGGCGGGAGGCGAAGCCGTCGAGCGCGATTCGAGCGGTCCGGAAGACGTCCTCGGCGGGCCGCCCGCGCAGGAGCGACGCCAGTCCGACGGCGGCGTCGGCCGCGAGCGCCGTGTGGCAGCAGTCGCCGAAGTCGAGAATCCCGCTGACCCGGTTGCCGTCGTCGAGCAGGAGATTGTCGAGGTTGAAGTCCCCGTGCACGACCTGGCCGCGCAGGCGGTCCCACTCCGGCGGCACTCGCTCCTCGTAGCGGTCGAGCACGCGCGCGACGAGTGCCCGGCGTCCGGGAGCGGCGATCTCGTCGAGCAGCGGACGCAGCTGCGGCGCGGCACGGAGGTCCCACAAGAGCTCCCGGCCGGCCGCGGGATGGAAGAACGACCGGAGCGCGAGGCAGAGGCGGGCGTGCACGGCTGCGATCCCGCGGACGGCATCGTCGTCGAGCTCGGCCCCGCCCTTGTGGCCGTCCCGCCGCTCGAAAAGCCGCACCTGATGTCCGTCGAACGAGGCGCGCGGCGCGAGCGGCCGAGCCACCGGCAGGTCGGGGTCGACTGCTGCGACGTGGGCGATCGCAGCCTCCTCGAGGTCGAGCACGGCCGCGTCCTCGCGCGGGTTCGAGATCTTGAGGACCCCGCCGCGGCCCCCGTCCTCCAACAGAAACGCCTGGTCGCGCTCGCTGCCGAGCGCGGTTGCGGTGCCGTCGACGCCGAACAGATCGGCCGCGATCCGTGCAGCCTCGTCCGCGGTGAAGCGTGGCGGCGCCGAGTCGAGGACCGAACTCACGCTGCCGAACGCTATTCGACGCTGCGGGCCAGTCGGATCGTTCGCGGGCCGGCTCACAATCCCTCGTTCGAGCGAATCGGCTCCCCCTTCCGCGGGAGGATCGTTCTCCGCTGCAGCGTCCTACCGTCCGGCGACAGACTGGCGGCTACGCGGCACGTTCTGCGGCACAGAGCGGTCGCGACAAGGAGGTAGACGTGGGGGCAACCCTCACCACGCGCGACGCTTCGCGTCTCAAGGCCTGGCAGGTGGGGATTCTCGCCCTCGTCCTGGCCGCTTGCAGTTCGGGATGATCCACCCGGGAGCCTCGTGGGGCGCTTCGACCTACGATCCGACGACCGACCCGTACTCCATGCAGAACATCACTGCTGGTGACGGCGTCCAGGCGTGGTGGAACTCCGGCTTCACGGGCCAGGGCGTCGACGTCGCGCTCATCGACACAGGCGTTGCTCCCGTACCGGCGTTGAGCGGGCACGGCAAGATCGTGAACGGCCCCGATCTCTCGCTCGAGTCGCAGAGTCCGAACCTCCAGTACCTCGACACGAACGGTCACGGGACATTCATGGCCGGGATCATCGGCGGCAACGACGGCCAGCCCGGCGGCTATCGCGGCGTTGCGCCGGACTCGCGAATCCTCTCGGTCAAGGTCGGCGACGCCGACGGCAGCGTTGACGTCAGCCAGGTCATCGCGGCCATCGACTGGGTCGTGCAGCACCGCACCGACAACGGGATGAACATCCGCGTCCTCAACCTCTCCTACGGCACCGACTCGTCGCAGCCGTTCGTGACCGACCCACTTGCATACGCAGTCGAGCGTGCCTGGAAGGCCGGCATCGTGGTCGTCACGGCGGCTGGGAACACCGGAGAAGGCTCGGGTCTGGCGGATCCTGCCTACGACCCCTGGCTGATCGCCGTGGGGGCCGCGGACACGATGGGTACGCCGTCCATGTCGGACGACCAGCCCGCGTCGTTCTCCGCAGGCGCCTCGGGCTGCCGCTTCCTCAACTGCCGCGCTCCGGACCTCCTCGCGCCGGGCGTCCACATGCAGGGCCTGCGCGACCCGGGCTCGTACGTCGATCAGAACAACCCGAGCGCGAGCTCGGCGACCGGTACTTCCGCGGCAGCGGCACGTCCGAGGCCGCGGCGTACGTGACGGGCACCGTCGCGCTGCTGCTCCAGGAGTATCCGCAGTTGTCGCCGGATCAGGTGAAGCAGCATGTTGAAAGAGAGCTCCGACCCGCTGCCCGGCTATTCGAAGCTCTGGCAAGGCTCCGGAGAGCTCGACCCGAACGCGCTGCTTGCGGACTCGCCACCGGGCAACGCCAGGCAGTTCCATCTGTCGTCACTCGGGACGGGCTCGCTCGAGGCGTCGCGCGGCTCGAGCCATCTCTCGCTGAACGGCGTCGTGCTCCAGGGGCCGGACGACATCTTCGGCCAACCGTTCAACTCGCTGAGAATGGCCATCCTCGAGGCGCAAGGCTCCAGCTGGTCGGGAGGCACGTGGAACGGCTCCCAGTGGACGGGCGACTCCTGGAACGGCAACTCTTGGAGCGGCTCGAGCTGGTCGGGCAGTTCGTGGAGCGGAAGCTCCTGGAGCGGTTCGAGCTGGAGCAACCTCTCCTGGTCGGGCAACTCCTGGGGCGGTTCCAGCTGGTCGGGCAGTTCGTGGAGCGGAAGCTCGTGGAGCGGCTCCAGCTGGAGCGGTTCGAGCTGGTCGGGAGACCAATGGCTCGGAGCGAGCTGGGGCTGATGAGTAGCGGGAGAAGCCGGTGACCGTCGGCCGGCTTCCCACCCACCCGCGTCGCGCGCCGAGCGAGGACTTGCGTCCGCTCGGCGCGTCCGTGCGTGAGGCCCTGCGCGCGCCGCGGCGCGTCTGGGCCTTCAACGGCGTACTCGCGCTCGTCTGCGCGCTCGTGTGGGGGATCGCGCTGCGCGGCCCCGACGTCCCGGCGTTCGGCTACACCCCGATCCTCGCGTGGTACTGGCTTGCGCTCGCCTTCTACCTAGCCGAGGTCCTCGTCGTCCACCTCCAGTTCCGCAAGCAGGCGCACACGCTGTCGCTGACGGAGATCGGGCTTACGCTGGGCCTGCTGCTCGCAGCGCCCTCCTCGCTGCTGATCGGCCAGCTCGTGGGAACGTTCGTCGCGCTGGTCGTCAACAGGCGTAGGAGCCAGCTGCGCCAGCTCGCCAAGTTC
This sequence comes from uncultured Actinomycetes bacterium, assembly GCA_963770815.1. GTDB lineage: Bacteria > Actinomycetota > Thermoleophilia > Gaiellales > Gaiellaceae > Palsa-739. The sequence continues at coordinate 103,298 of CAVYQV010000011.1, read as the reverse complement.
GCCTTCAATCTCGCCGAGCTGCCGCTCTGCAGCGGCGTCGCGTTGCTGGTCTTCCGCTCGCTCGCGTCGCCGGCCGACTCGGCGCCTCATTTGTGGGTGCTCGTCCTGCTCGCGTGCGCTGTGGCGCACGTCGTGGGCATCCTGCTCGTCTCGGCGGTGATCGCGATCGCCGAGGAGCGCCTTCAGGCGCCGCAGCTCGGACGGACGCTCGTCACCTCGACGCTCGGTGCGCTCGCAACCGCGTCTCTCGGTCTCGCCATCGTCGAGCTCCTCGGGGTACGTCCGGCCGCGGTCCTTCTGCTCGTCGTGCCGGTGCTCGCAACCGTGGCGGCCTTCCGGGGCTACATGGAGCAGCGCGAGCAGCGGGAGCACGTCGAGTTCCTCTACGAGTCGATGCGCGCGACGCAGGGCGCGCCGGAGTTCGGTCTCGCGGTCGGTCAGCTTCTCGTGGCAGCGCGCCGGCTGCTCCGCGCCGAGTACGCCGAGATCCTGCTCCTGCCTGCCTCCGACGACAGAGGACCCCTGCGAAGCGTCAGCGGTGCGGAAGGCGAGCTGCTCATGCATCCGGAGGAGTCGTTCTCGTCGGCGGACGCCCTCGCGTTCAAGGAGATCGCCTCGATCGGCTCGGCCACGCTGCTCGCGCGGCGTCGCGCGACCCACGCCTTCGACGCGTTCCTCCGCTCGCGCGGGCTCGAGGACGCGATCGTGGCGCCGCTACGGGGTGAGGACAGGACGTTCGGGCTGCTCGTGGTCGGGGAGCGCCTCGGCGACGTCAGCACGTTCGCCGAAGCCGACGTCGAGCTGCTGGTCACCTTCGCCGGTCATGCGAGCATCCTGCTCGAGAACGGCCGGCTCGAGCATTCGCTCGCCGAAGTGACGGAGCTCAAGGAGCAACTGGCCCACCAGGCCTACCACGACGCCCTCACCGGCCTGCCGAACCGGGTCAACCTGCTGGAAGCGGTGGAGAAGGAGCTCGAGCGGGGAACCGGCTCGACCGCCGTTCTCTACCTCGACCTCGACCGGTTCAAGACGGTCAACGACACGTGGGGTCACAGTGCCGGCGACGAGCTGCTCACCGAGTTCTCTCGCCGCCTGGCCGGCGCCATCCGCGAGCAGGATCTCGCCGCGCGGCTCGGCGGCGACGAGTTCGCCGTTCTCGTCCGCGACGCGGACGCTGAGACCGCAGTCGGCCTGGCGCGGCGCATGCTGGACGCGGTCGACGGCACGTACAGCCTCGGTTGCGGCGAGGTCGCCTGCCACGTGAGCGTCGGTATCGCCGTCGGCGCAGCAGACACCGCGGGCGGCGAGGACCTCATCCGCAATGCGGACATCGCGATGTACAGCGTCAAGCGGTCGGAGCGTGCCTACACGCTGTACGAGGCGGAGCTGCACGAGAAGCTTCGTGTCCAGCGGCAGCTCGGTCTCGACCTCGAGGCGGCGATCGAGCGCCGCGAGATCCTCGTCCACTTCCAGCCGGTCGTGCGGCTGGCGGACGGGGAGATCGAGGGCTTCGAGGTCCTGGCCCGCTGGCCGCACCCGGAGCGTGGTCTCCTCGCCGCCGCGGAGTTCCTGCCGGCCGCGGAGGAGACCGGACTGACGATCGAGCTCGGGCGCCTCGTCCTTCAGCAGGCGCTGGAAGCGGCCCGCCGTTGGCCCGAGAAGCTGACGATCTGGCTCAACGTAGCAGCGGCCGAGCTCGCCAACGAGCGGCTCGTTGACACTCTCGCCGAGGCCCTGAAGGGCAACGGCGTCGCGCCGAGCCGGCTCGTGATCGAGGTGACCGAGTCCGGCGTCATCCAGGGGAGTGACGGCGCCCTCGTCGCGATGCGGCGTCTGCGTGAGCTCGGCGTGGGGCTCACGATCGACGATTTCGGCACGGGCTACTCCTCCCTGAGCCGCCTGGCCGAGTTCCCGATCGAGTCGTTGAAGATCCCGAAGCCGTTCGTCGACAGGCTCGTCGGCGAGGACTCGGACGAGGCGTTCGTCGACGCGATCCTGCGGCTTGGCGACTCGCTCGGCCTCGCGGCCGTGGCCGAGGGGATCGAGCATTCCGCTCAGGCCGATCGGCTCCGGCAGATGGGGTGCAAGTTCGGCCAGGGCTACCTCTTCGGCAGGCCGGCGCCGGCCGCCGAGATCGAGCGGCTGCTGTACCAGGAGTCGAGTGTCAGGCCGCGTCTGGCACTCGTTCCCGAGTCGCAATCCGCCTGACCAGAGCGTTTGCGGCGAATCCTCGGCAGATCCCCCAAAAGGGGGAGGCCCGCCGGGACCGTCCCGCGAGATGATCATCTTGACTCCCGCTCGGGGCTGACGGCAACAACTCTGCGGCGGAGTTTGGAAGCGGCGGGCTTGCCCGCCGCTTCGGCCTTTCTGGGGACGATCAGCCGCCCTTCCCAACCTTGCGGATCGGTGCATTCAGGACGATGTGCGCGTCCTTCATCGTGAGCTTGCCCTTCTTCACGAGGGAGTTGATCTGGTCGTCCCGGCCGAGGAGCAGCGGCTTTACGCCCGCCTTCCACGTGACCCAGACCTCTTCCCAGAGCGGGTTGTAGTCGGACTCGCCCGGCTCGGAGCCGAAGACCGTGAGCTGGCCCTTGGCGGCCTTCCCGCGAACGAAGTACTGCAGCGGCAGTCCCTTCACGGCCTTGAGTTCGGCGGAGTAGTTGATGTGCATCGCCTTCGCCTGGGACTTCGAGGAGACGTCGGTGATGACGTAGGTGTCGATGTGATGGTCGTAGTAGCCCTTGTAGACGGGCTGGGTCTTCATGGACGGGGTCCCGATGTTCGGCAAGCCGCCGGTTGCGGCGGCGGCCGCGGCCGCCGTCGCAACAAGCAGCACGGCTCCCACGAAAGCGATCCTGCGCACCTGCTCCTCCTTGTCTAGAGTGACGGGAGTGGCTACGCACAGGGTCTCGCTGCGGATTGGCATCGTCGCCGTCCTCGCTGTAGCGGTCGCGATCCTGGCCGGGTCGCTGGGTGCGGCCGGCTCCCGGGCGGCCGCTCAGCACGCCGCGAGTGCGGCGACCGTGCAGACGCGGAAGGTCGGGAAGCACGGCGTCGTGCTCGTCAACAGCCGGGGCCTCACGCTCTACATGTTCGTCCGGGACAAGCAGAAGAAGGTGACCTGCACGTCCAAGGTCTGCACGATCGTCTGGCCGCCTCTGAAGCTGAAGAAGGGCCAGAAGCCGACGGCCGGCGGTGCGGCGAAGAAGAAGCTGCTCGGCATGGACGGGCGCGTGGTCACCTACAACGACTGGCCGCTCTACACGTACTACCTCGACAAGAAGCCCGGCCAGGCGCACGGACAGAACGTCAACAACGGCGGCGGCAAGTGGTACGTCCTCTCGCCCGCCGGCAAGGTCATCAAGTAGGAGGCGCTAGCTCTTGACGGCTGCGGTCGCCGCCGAGCGGGCGTCCCCGCTGCCGGACTCGGTGCGCACCGTCACGAGGACCCGCAACCGCCGGCCGAGCTGACCCGGGCCGAGCTCCAGGGTTCGACTCGCCGCGCCGGGTACCGGCCTGCAGCCGAGCGCGTGCCGGTTGCACGTCAGCCAGCGGTAGGAGTAGCTCGTCGGCGTGTCTCCGTACCAGACTCCCGTCGTCGCCTCGAGCCTGTGGCCGACGTGCGCGGTGCCGGTGATCCGCGGCGGCGTCGCCACGCTGGGGAGAATCGGGAAGGTGGTTCTCGTCGTGACCTGCTTCAGCGGCGAGGTGACGACGATCGAGCCGCTCTGCGCTTGCTTCGGGACCGTCGCCACGAGCTTCCGGTCGCCGGCGATCCTGAAGTGGGCCTTGATGCCCCCGAAGCTGACGTCCGTCGCTGCGGCGAGACCCTTTCCCTCCAGCGTGACGCGGGAACCGACCGTCGCCCGGGTCGGCGCGACCTTGCGCAGGATGAGAGGCTCGACGAAGTGGTAGACGTGGACGTCCCACTGGGCGAAGCGGTCGGCGAAGGACCCGGCCGCGGCGGTGACGGTGCGGTTCTCGGTGTAGACGCTCCCCCGGTGCACCCAGCGCGGCAGCCCCTTGAGCGTCACCGTCCTCGTGCCGGCCCCGTTGCGAGCGGCGATCAGCCACAGGTCGTCGACCGAGGTTCCCTGCCGCAGCATCGTCTCGGTGCCCGAGCCGCCCGTCGTCACCTGCGGAGTCTTCGCAGCGCTGACGAGGGCCGGCGCGAGCGGGCTCGAGGCCGAGAGCTGTTTCACGAGCGGTTCGAGGACGCCCTGCCAGAAGCTCCAGTTCCAGCCGTACGTCGCGTCGGCGCCGCTGAAGCAGTGAGGGTTGTCGCCGCCGTAGAAGGTGAGCGCCTTGGCGCCGTTCAGGATCGCGTCGTAGGCCATGTACCGCTCTTGCTGGTACGTGGGGATGACGAAGGCGTTGGTGGTCTTGTCCCAACTGCCGCTCGCGCAGATCTGGATCGTCGTCCAGACCGGTTGCTGCGGTGCGATGGAGTCGAGGGTGGCCGTCCACTTGCCGACGGCCTGCAGGTTGGGCGTCGGATGCGCGATCGTCAGTGGGTAGATGTCGACGCCGTGGATGTCGGTGACGCTGGAGTACGGTGCGAGGTCGGAGGCGGTGCCGCGCGGCGCTTCGATCGTCACCCAGAGCTGGCTTGGGTCGAGCGGTGCCTCGCCGTCGCACCAGGAAGGGTCGCCGCGCGAGGTGACGCGGCAGTAGGCGAACTGGAGCGCGGACGGCGCCGTGTCGGCGTACCAGGGCTCGTCACGGCCTTTCCAGAAGGCGATCGCGCTGCCGCTCGGGTCATCTGTGAGCGTGGTGACCACCTGCTGCAGCTCCTCGTCCTCCAGCGAGCCCGGGAGCGCCTGCGCGTAGCCGCCGAGGTTCGGCCAGGTGTAGACGTGGAGCGCTGCCGCCGCCTGATCCCAGTCCAGCGCGAGGCTGGTGTCGGCGGGCGTCCAGATCCGGCCGGGCGCGGGCCCGGTTCGGTACACGTTCACTCCGGCCGAGGCCGTCTCGGCGAGACCGTCGGTGCCCCACGGCGTCTGCCCGCCGAGCGGCGGCCCCGGCGAGAGCACGAGCGGGAACGTCGGCTGCCCGTCGAACAGGATTGTGTGCGCGCGGTCGAACGAGGTCGTTGCGGCCCGGGCGGCTCCGGCCAGAAAGCCGAGCACAGCGGTGGCAGCCAGTAGGGCAACGAGCACTATCCCGAGTGGTCTTCCCGCCGACGACATCACTTCCTTACCCCCGGCATCTTCAATTTGAGGGTAACCGCGGCACTGGTCGGTGCCGGCCGGATTTACGCCATGCTTACTGGCGTTGCGGCGTCAGTGCCCGGATACCCGCTGCAGGAGCGGGATCGCCGCCAGCAGCGTCCGCTGTTCCTCCTCGCTCAACTCGGCTGCGATCGCCGCGGCGAGCCAGTCCTCGCGGCGGCCCCGCCCTTTGAGCCCGCCGCGGTCCAGGACTAGCTCAGCTTCGCGAACTGCACGACGAGGAAGATCGCGTAGAGGACGATCAGGAAGGCTCCGGCTCCGCGGCCGGCGCCGCCTCGCTTGCCGAACAGGACGACCGCGGCCGCCGTCATCCCGATCAGCCACGCGATGTCGAAGATCGCGAGGCCCGAGAAGGCGGCGAGGGTGCCGAGCGCGGCGGGAATCGCCAGGCCGGCCACGATGTTGATCGAGTTCGAGTTCAGCGTCTCGCTCATCAGCGCCGAGCCGCGCCGCTGGAGGCCGAAACGCAGGCCGGTCCAGGCGTTGGGCAGGCTCGTGAGGATCGCGAGCACGACCACGCCGACGAGCGCCTCGGGCACCGACCAGGCCTGCGCGAGGTCGGTTGCCGCCCGCACCGCGCCGACACTGCCGGCGACGATCAGGCAGAGCGCGAGGAGGAGGACGACGACCACGCCCACTGCCTCCCGGCGGGAATCGAGCGACCGTTCCCGCCGGTGGCGCTCGCCGAAGCTTCGCCGGACGAAGCGCAGCTCGGCCAGGCCGAGCGGAAGCTTGCGTGCAAGGCGAGGCCCGGCGGCGAGGAGCGCAACGTACGGCACGGCGACGACGGCGACGAGCACGCCGCCGGACGTCGCGCCGAGCCCGCCCGCGACTACCGCGAGCATCACCGCGAGCAGCCAGAGCCCGACGAATGCCTCGAGCTCGAGCGTCTCGTGCCGCGCCTTGACGCGTCCCGCGACGACCGCGCTGACGCCGAGCATCGCCGCGAGGTTGAAGGCGTTCGAGCCGACGACGACCCCGACTGCGACGGCGTGCTGGTTCTGGAGGAGCGCCGCGATCGCGGACGAGATCTCCGGTGCGTCGGCCGCCAGAGCGGTCAGCAGGCCGAGCAGCGCCTCGGGCAGCCCGAGCCGCAGTCCGATGTGGTCGAGCCGACGCGCGAACACGGCCGACGCACCGAGCATCAGCGCGATCGAAACGACGAAGAGTGGGGTGGCGGCTGCGGGCGTCATCGGCTCACGCCGACCAGCCTTCCCGGCACACCGGGCCGAACGCTAGCGAAGGAGTGACCTAGGGAGCCGGATCCGGAGGAGGCTCGGTGGCCTCGGCCTCGGCCTCGGTCGCTTCTGCGACCTCGAGGCCCGCAAGTCCCGGGAGCCCTCCGGTCACCACCGTGCCGGACGCCGCATCGGCGGCATCGGGAGTGTCTCCCTCTTCTGCGGACGGAGAGAAGAGCCGCCGCATCCAGTCACCCAGACCCATGACTGAGGAGCATAAGCGATCATCCAGTCTGTGATCGTCTCGCTGCACGTGGCCACGGGGGCGGCGCTGGGAGCCGTCGTCCGCTCGCGCTCGCTCGCGCTGCTGCTCGGCCCGCCGCTGCACGTCGCCGGCGACCGTGTGCCGCACGAGGACATCCCCGACCGGAGCTTCGAGATCGGCACCGGTCTCGCGGCGCTCGGGCTGCTCGCCGCGCGGCGCGGCCCGTTCGATCCCGCCGTGCTCGGCGGCGCAGCGGCGTCGATGCCCGACCTCGAGCACGTCGTGCCGTGGCTCCGGCTGGGCGGGAAGAAGGTCTTCCATCGCGGCGGCGGTCGCCACGGCGTCGGGATCTCGGTCGAGGCGCAGCTCGCTGCTCGCCGGCATGGTCGTCGGGCTCCTGCTTGGACGACGCCGGTAGCCTCGCCCGGGATGAAGGTCGGCATCGTCCAGCGTGGGGGAACCCGTGGTTCCTCGACGAGCCCCCTCCTTCGGGAAGGCCGATGAAGGTCGGCATCGTCGTCCCGTACTCGTGGTCGTTCGGCGGCGGCGTCGTCGACCACGCCGACGCGCAGGCGCGCGCGCTCGAGGCGGTCGGGATCGAGACGCGACTGCTGATCGGCAACGACCCGCCCGGCTCCTTCAGCCGCATCCTCCATCCACGCGAGGGTCGCCCCGGTCCGCCGCCTTCGAGTGTGATCCCGCTCGGCCGGTCGGTGATCGTGCCGGGCAACGGCGCGCTCTCAAACCTCGTGCTGAGCCCGGCCACGCTGCCGCGGATGCGCCGTGCGCTCGCCCGCGAGCGCTTCGACCTCATCCACGTGCACGAGCCGCTCGCCCCGATGCTCAGCCCGGCCGCGCTAGCCCTCTGGGACGGGCCGGCGGTCGCCACGTTCCACGCCGCCGGAGACTCGTCCTGGCGCCGGTTCGCGGAGCCGCTCTGGGGTTTCCTGCTCGATCGGATCGATCTGCGCGTGGCCGTTTCGGAGCAGGCGCGTCTTGCCGCCGCCCCCTTCGCGCCCGGTCACTACGAGGTGATCCCGAACGGAGTCGAGATCCCCGAAGGGATCGACCCGGGCGGCCGCGCCGACCGCATCGTCTTCGCCGGCCGCCACGACCCGCGCAAGGGGCTGCCGGTGCTGCTCCGCGCGTGGCCCCGCCTGCGCGACAGCGGGCTCCGCCTGCGGGTGCTGGGGGCAGATCCGCTCGCCGTCCGCCTGCTGCTCGCCCGTCTGCGCATGTCCGAGGAGGGGATCGACATCCTGGGCTTCGTGGAAGACGCGGTGCTCACGGAAGAGCTGGCGGCGGCGAAGCTCCTCGTCGCGCCGTCGCTCGGCAACGAGAGCTTCGGCATGACGATCACGAGAGCCTTCGCGTGCGCGGCTCCGGTCGTCGCCTCCGACATCCCGGGCTATCGCGAGGTCGTGACCGAGGAGACGGGAGCCCTCGTCCCGCCCGGCGACGCGGAGGCCCTCGCCGAGCAGATCGCGGCGCTGCTGGCGGACGAGCCCGCGCGCGTCGAGCGAGGCCGCGCCGCCCGCGAGCGCGCCGTGACCGAGTACGCGTGGCCGCTCCTCGCCCGGCGGCTCGCCGCCTGCTACGAGAGCGTCCTAGCTCGTTAGGCGGGACGCGCCGGCGAGCCTCAGCATCCGCGGCCCGACCAGCCGCACCAGGCGGTTCGGCGTCTCGACGATCGGCTCGCCGTCCTCGCCGCTCAACTCCGCGATCGCGGCGTCCACGCGTCGCTTCACCTCGAGCACGCCCGTCGCGCAGCCCGAGCTCGTCGAGCCGCACCGCGAGCCGCTTCATGTTCATGACGTAGTAGTAGAGCGAGTCGACGTCGGGCCCGTACGACTCGGCGAGGTGCGCGTCGATCAGGCCGCGCGACGCCTTGGCCCGCCGCACCATCCGGTCGGCGAGGTCCATGTAGAAGGTGGAAATCTCGAGCAGCCGCTCGGCCGCACCCTCGAACTCCGCGAGGAAGCGATGCGTCGCGAGGACGGCGATGCGGACGTGGCGCCCCTCGTCGCGCCGGACCTTCGTCTGTCCCTCCTTCATCCCCGGCAGGTCGTACACGTCGTACAGCGCGTTGCCCTTGGCCCGGCGGATCACGACGTCGCTGTTCGCGACCACGTCCTCGCTGAGCACGCCGTAGATGAAGATCGCCACGTAGACGTCCTCGATGGGACGGTTCGGCCGCAGCAGGTGCCGCATCTGCTGCTCGAACTGTTCGAAGAGGATCTCGGCGACGAAGTTGTTGTACTTCTTCGCCACGCGGTCGACGTCGGCGACGGGGATCTCGAGGACCTCCGACGCGATCCGCAGGAGGCTGCCGCGGTGCATGCGCTCGTCGTGCTCCTGCGTCATGAGCGCGGCCCGCATCGACTCGTACTCCGGCTCGCGCGGCATGGCGGCCACGATCTTGTCCATCCAGTCGTCGACGACCGACTCGGCGCGGTAGATCGTCCCGAAGACGCGCTTCACGGCCTCCTGTTGCCGGTGCGACAGCTGCCGGAAGCTCTCGGCGTCGGTGGAGAGGTCGACGCTGTAGGCGTCCCAGGTGTGGACGTAGGCCGCGGCGAGGATGTCGTCGAAGGTCCGCCAGCCGCCGGTGATCTGACGGTCGGCGGCCTCGTCGTCGGCGATCAGGCCGTCGATCTCCTGCAGGAGCCGCCCGATCTTGGCGCTCGTGCCGCGCGCGGGCGCGTCCTCGGTGGTTATCTCCATGAGGAAACTCTACGCCCGGGCGCCGACCGGAGTGGCCGGCGCCCGCGCGATTGCCTACGGATACGAGAGGACGCAGCCGCCGCTGTTGTTGTTGAAGCGCGTTGCTCCAGAGCGGCTGAACGGGGAACGAGCCTCCGACCCATCGACTGGTTGGAGGTCGCGGAGCTCCAGGCGCACTTGTCGCCGTTCTCCTCGCCGCTCCCGTCGAGCCAGCCACCATTCGGGAACTGGTCGCTGATCGTCTCCGCCATCTCGTGGCCTCCGACGATCGTGATGCCGTCGGTGAGGCCGGAGGAGCCGCCGTTGACGAAGTTGGCGCCGCACGAGGCGCCCGCGTCGGTGATGTACGGCAGGTTGGTATAGGCGACGTCCCCATACGAGGATGTGGTTGCGCTGTGCCAGGCGCAGTACTGCGTCCCGAACCCGGACGCGCTGTTGCCGTGCGAGGTGGCGACCACATACTGGACGGAGGCGTTCGAGCCGACCGTCGTGTTGCCGAAGTGCCCGGCCGCCTTGACGGCTTCGGCTGCGAGCTGCGACTGCGACGGATGCGCCGGCGCCGCCGAGGTGTTGTCCGACCAGGTCGTGACGTAGATCCCACTCGGGTTACCGGCATGCGTTCCGCTGGAACCGCACGTGATGGTGCCCCTCGCGACGCCCTGGCAGTACTGCGTGACGCTGTTGAGCCAGTGGCTGCCGCCGGCGGCGCCGTAGAAGTTCCTGAGGATGCCGGCTTCGCCGTACGGGTCGTTGTTCGCCCACTGGGAGCCCCAGAGGACGACGTAGACCTCGGGCGCCGTCTCGAGGCCGACGATCCCCGCCGTTCCGTCGGAGATGCCGCCTTGGTAAGCGAGGTTGTTCGAACGCGGCCCCGGCCTGGCCGGCTTCGCGTGCTGGACGGGCTTGAAGCCGAGCGGACGCAGGAGCGACACCTTGGCCTGCGCATGCGAGCTGACCGGCCGAGCCACGGCCGCCGTCGTCACAGCCCCGGCTATCGCGAGGACCCCCACGAGGGCGCCGCAGACATAGCGCCTTCTCATCACGCCTCCTTGTAGAACGACAAGAGGCTCGGAACGTAGTTGCTGCGGCGGTCGAGCACAACCCTGGGGTCGGTCAATTTGTCAGTCGAGTGAGATAGTCGCGGTGCGGGGTCTGGCTGACCGGAGTCGAAAGGAGCTTGAGATGGCGTACGCGATCGTGCATCAGTTCCCGGGCGGTACGAAGGAGCAGTACGAGGCCTCGATCGCAGCCGTGCATCCGAGCGACGGCAGCCTCCCGGAGGGACAGGTCTTTCACGCGGCCGGCCCGTCCGCCGACGGCTGGACGATCGTCGCGGTTCACGAGTCGCAGGAGAGCTGGGAGCGCTTCCGCGACGACACGCTGCTGCCGACCATGGGTGCCGGCATCGAGGGAGGATTCGCCACGCCTCCGCAAGAGACTGCCTTCCCGGTTCAGAACCAGCAGACGGGCTAGAGCAAGGCGCGTCCGGGGCGGCAGGAGCTGCGCTTGCCGCCCTGGGCTCGCGGGTACTGTCAAGAACGTGAACGCCCAGCAGGACGGCACGCTGACCGGGGCAGCGCTGCGGACCGTGTTCATCGCGTTGATGCTCGGCATGTTCCTGGCCGCGCTCGACCAGACGATCGTCGCCGTTGCGCTGCCGAAGATCGTCGGCGACCTCGGCGCGCTGAACCACATCTCCTGGGTAGTCACCTCGTACCTGCTCGCCGCGACGATCTCGACCCCGATCTACGGCAAGCTCGGCGACATGTACGGGCGCAAGCCCGTCTTCCTCGTGGCGATCCTGATCTTCCTCGCCGGCTCGATGCTCGCGGGCCTCTCGCAGACGATGGCCGAGCTGATCGGCTTCCGGGCGCTGCAGGGGATCGGCGCCGGCGGCCTCATGGTCGGCGCGCAGGCGATCATCGCCGACATCGTCCCGCCGCGCGAGCGAGGCCGCTACATGGGCCTGATCGGCTCGGTCTTCGCGGTCGCGTCGGTGGCCGGCCCGCTGCTCGGCGGCTTCCTCACCGGCATCTCCTGGCGCTTGATCTTCTACGTCAACTTGCCCATCGGGATCGTCGCGGTGGTGATCGTGGCCACGCGGCTCCATCTGCACACGCCGCACCGGCGGCACCGCATCGACTATCTCGGCGCGGCGCTGCTCAGCGGCGGCGTCGGTGCGCTGATCCTGCTCGCCACCTGGGGCGGCACGGAGTACAAGTGGGGCTCGAGGCAGATCGTCGGGCTCGGGATCGTCGGAGTCGCTCTGCTCGCAGCCTTCGTGTGGCAGGAGCGCCGGGCGGCCGAGCCGCTTCTGCCGCTCCAGCTCTTCCGCTCGCCCATCTTCAGCGTCGCGAACGCGATGGGCTTCACGATCGGAATGGCGATGTTCGGCGCGATCATCTTCATCCCGCTCTTCCTGCAGATCGTCTACGGCGTGACTCCCACGAGCTCGGGCCTGCGGATGATTCCGCTGATGGGTGGGCTGCTGGTCACGGCGGTCCTCTCCGGCCGCGCCATCAGCCGCATCGGCCGCTACCGGCCGTTCCCGATCGCCGGCACGGCGATTCTCGTGGTCGGCATGTACCTGCTCTCGCTGCTCGGCGTGCACACGCCGCCCTGGGTCGCCTCGGCGTACATGGTCGTCGTGGGCGTCGGGCTCGGTCTCGTCATGCAGGTGCTTGTCTTGGCCGTCCAGAACGACGCGCGGCCGCAGGAGGTCGGCGTCGCCACCGCCTCGGCCACGTTCTTCCGCAGCATGGGCGGCGCGTTCGGTGTCGCGCTCTTCGGGACGATCTTCGCCTCGCGGCTCTCTCACCAGCTGTCCGGCCTGCCGCCGGCCGTCACCGCGCACCTCGGGAGCGGCGTCCAGCTCGACCCGACGCAGATCGACCAGCTGCCGCCGGGGGTGCACGACGTGGTTCTGCACGCGTTTGCCAACGCGCTCAGCGGCGTGTTCCTCTTCGGGATGGTGCTGGCACTCGTGCCGTTCGTCCTCTCGTGGTTCCTCAAGGAGAAGCCGCTCCGGACGACGGTCGCGCACGACGCCGAGGAAGAGCCGCTCGGAGCGGCCGGTCAGTTCGCGTGGGAGTCGCCCGAGGTCTGACGCAGTGCCGCGCGGGCGGCGTGGTAGCCGCACATCCCGTGCACGCCGCCGCCCGGCGGTGTCGACGCCGAGCAGAGGAAGACGCCCGGCAGCGGCGTCGTGTACGGCGAGACCCGGGCGACCGGACGCGTGAAGAGCTGTGACAGCGTCGCGGCGCCGGCGTTGATGTCCCCACCGACGTAGTTCGCGTTGTAGCGCTCCATGTCCGCCGGGCCGAGCGCCGAGCGCGCGAGGATCCGCTCCCGGAAGCCCGGCGCGAAGCGCTCGACCTGCGCCTCGATCCGCTCCGTCATGTCGAAGGTCGAGCCGTTCGGGACGTGGCAGTACGCCCACGCCGTGTGCTGCCCCTCGGGCGCGCGCGTCGGGTCGAAGAGGCTTTGCTGGGCGAGGAGCACGTACGGCCGCTCCGCGATCTCGTCTCGCCCCGGCGCCGCCTCCGAGGCCGCGATCTCCTCGAGCGTGGCGCCGAGGTGGACGGTCGCAGAGCGAGCGCACTCCTCCGCCTGCCAGGGAATCGGCCCGTCGAGCGCCCAGTCGAGCTTGAACACGCCCGGCCCGTAGCGGTAGTTCTCCAGGCCGCGGCGGTAGCGGGAGGGGAGCCGGTCGCCGGCCAGCTCGAGCAGGCCGCGCGGCGTCACGTCGAGCAGCACGGGACGCGTCTCGCCGAGCTCGGCGAGCGACCCGACCCGGTGTCCCGTCTCGATCTCGCCGCCGAGCGAGCGAAGGTACGAGGCGAGCGCGTCGGAGATCTGCTGCGAGCCGCCGCGGGGGAGCGGCCAGCCGACGGCGTGCGCAAGCACGCCCAGGGTGAGGCCGAACGCTGCACTCGGCGGGCGGTCGAGCCGGAGCATCGAGTGGGCCGAGAGGCCCGCGAACACGCCGCGCGCCCGCTCGCCGCGGAACGCGAACCGGGCGAGAGTCGTCGCGGGCGGCGCGGCGCGCGCGCTGAAACGGGCCAGTGCGAGCGGGTGCTTCGGCACGTGCAGCGGGCCGAGCAGATCCTCGAACAGCGGCTCGGCCTCGTGGACGAGCGGCCCGAACAGCTTCCGCCAGCGCACGGCGTCCGCGCCGAGCGTCGGCGCGTTCGCCTCCGGCGAGCGCTCGAGCAACGCCGCGGTCCCGTCGTCGAACGGATGCGCGAGCGCCGCCGGCGGCTCGATCCACTCGACGCCGTGCTCTGTGAGCGGCAGCGAGCGGAAGAACGGCGACGCGATCCCGAGCGGGTGGATCGCCGAGCAGACGTCGTGCACGAATCCCGGCAGCGTCAGCTCGGCCGAGCGGGCGCCGCCGCCCACCGTTTCGGCGGCCTCGAGGACGCGAACCTTGAGCCCCGCCCGCGCCAGCACGATCGCCGCGGCGAGCCCGTTCGGCCCGGAGCCGACGACGATCGCGTCGACGTCAGACATGCGGTGAGGCTACTTGTGCTTCCGGAGCGGCGCCGTGGCGGTGTGGACGCTCGAGCGGAAGGCGCTCGAATGCCGCACGTTGCCGGCCCGTCCCCACTGGCGCTTCTTGTCGACGCACACGACGCTCGTCTCCGGCTCGGCCTCGACCCCGAAGCGGGCCGCGAGCGCTCGCATCGTGTCCTGCCAGAAGCGGTCCTCCTTGCGGTGGCCGCCGAGCACGAGCCCGACCTCGGTCAGCGGATCCTGGGCCCGCATCAGCACCTGGCACTGAGCGACCGTCGCGCCGTCCACTTCCTCCGCCGAGAACGTGATCCAGCCCGCGAACATGTGCCCCTGAGGCGTCATGAACGTGAAGGACTCCTCGTCGGCGTAGAGGACGAAGACGCCGGTGGACAGCTTCATGCCGCCGCCCACGGATGCCTGCAGCAGCGCCACCTCGCCGGGCGAGATCCCGGTCAGCGGGGCGTGGAACTGGCTTCCCTTCGGCCAGAAGCTCGAGAACTCGTTCTTCCACGTCTCGATCAACTCGGCCGGCGTCACGTCCGCTCCGGCCAGCGAGATGCGGTACGTCTTCTGCCACATCTTCCCGAAGCCCTGGATCGGCGACACCACCTGCTTCCCGCCGACCGTGTCGAGCGCTCCGGCGGGGACGTCGCCGACCTCCAGCCGGTCGACCGGGGTCGCCCAGTTGCCCTCGTCGCGCGCCGTGTTCTGCTGCTCGCTCATCGTGTCCTCCTCAGACCGCCGCCTGCGCCTCGGCCTCGTTCGTGAAGATCGAGATCGCCTCGTCCAAACGAGTGAGTTCGAAGATCTGGCGGTAGTGGTCGTTGAGCCCGCACGCGAGTAGCTGCTGCTTGGCCCGGTTGGCCCGGACGAGCAGCGTCACGAGCAGGCCGATTCCACCGCTGTTCATGTACTCGAGCCCGGAGAAGTCGAGCAGGATGGCCCGTGGCGAGCTTTCGCTGGCTCGCGTGTAGGCGTCCATCAGCGCGTCCTCCGAGGCTGCCGTGACGTCGCCCTGCACCGTGATCACGCCCAGCGTGTCGCCGGCTGCGTGCACCTCCATCGCCGCAGTGTCCTGCGTCATTCCGTTCCCTCCTCGTCGAGGATGGTCATGAAGTCCGAGAGCCGCGTGATGCGGAAGATCTCCCGGTAGTGCTCGGCGAGCCCGCGCGCCCGGACCTCCTGTCCGCTCGTGCGGGCCTGGGCGAGGATGCCGACGATCAGTGCGATTCCGGTCGAGTTGATGTACTCGACGGCGGCGAAGTCGAGCACGACGACCGGCTCGGCGGCCACCTCTGCGTAGGCGCCCTGCAGGCCGCCTTCGGCCGCTGAGCTCACGTCGCCGGAGAGCTCGAGCACGGCGACACTGTCCTCGCGCCGCACCTGGGCTGCGAACTGGGTCGTGCTCATTCGTCCCCTCCTTCCAGCCGCAGGACGAGCTCGACGGTGTGCTTGCTCCCGTCGCTCGACTCGCGGAGGTCGTCCACCATGTTCCGGATCAGGAAGAGGCCCCAGCCGCGCGGCTTCTGCAGCCCCTCGAGCTTCGCCTCGAGGTCGGGCTCCTCCGCCTCGGGGATCTCGCTGCCGGCGCCGCGGTCCGTGATCGCCACCACGAGCTCGGCGGCCGACGCCCGGACCGAGACCTCGACGGGCAGCTCGGCGCGTGCCTCGTTGCCGTGCTCGATCGCGTTCATCGCCGCCTCGGACACCGCCGTCTTGAGCTGCTCGAGCCGCGCCGGCGGGAGTGCGAGCGGCGCAACCGCCTCGGCGACCCGCTCGCTCACCTCTTTCTCGTTGCCGGGCTCGCTTGCGACCTCGAAGGCGACGTCGACGCCGCCGGCGAGCGCGCTGGGCGCCGCGCCGTAGCGCGTGAGCGCGACGAGCGTGATGTCGTCCTCCTGCTCCCAGTCGGCGCCGGTGAAGCGGCCGAGCTCGGTGAGCACGCGGTCGATCACCTCGCCTCGTCCGCTGCGCGCCCCCACGACGTCCTGGAGCCGCGGGAAGCCGAACATCTCCTTCTCGGGCCCGTGCGCCTCGGCGACGCCGTCGGAGTGGAGGAGCATCGCCTCGCCGGCCTCGAGCTCCGCCTCGGTCTCCTCGTACACGATCCCCGGCAGGAGCCCGAGCGGCATCCCGGTCGCGCGCAGCTCGGCCGAGCCGTCGCCGGTGCGCACGTAGGGGAGGTTGTGGCCGGCGTTGGCAAACGTGAAGCGGCCGGTGTCCGGCTCGAGCACGCCGTACAGGCAGGTGACGAACATCTTCGCCGGCATGTCCGGGCACATCAGGTCGTTGACCCGCCCGAGCACCTCGCCCGGCGAGACGACGCGCTGAGCCGACGCGCGGAGGACGCTCCGCGTCGCGGCCATCACCATCGCGGCTGGCACGCCCTTGTCGGTGACGTCGCCGATCACGATCCCGATGTGGCCTTCCGGCAGCTCGATGAAGTCGTAGAAGTCGCCGCCGACCTCCCGCGCCGGGCGGTAGTACGCGGAGACGTCCCAGCCGGGCAGATCGGGCAGCGGGCGGGGGAGAAAGTTCTGCTGGATCGTCGTCGCGACGCGCAGCTCCTGCTCGATGCGCTCGCGCGAGCGGGCCTCCGCCTCCTGGCGTCGCACGAGCTGTGCGACCTGGAGCGCCGGCGCGGCCTGGGCCGCGAGCGAGTCGAGCAGCTTGCGGTCGTCGGTCGAGTAGTCCTGGTCCGAGAGCCGCGGCCCGAGGTTCAGCAGGCCGACGAGCTCGCCCTGGCTGACGAGCGGCACCGCGAGCTTCACGCCCGCCTCGCGCAGCGCCGCGAGCGCGGGGGAGTCCAGCTCGAGCTCCTCGAGGTCGACCGCGCCGGGCGCGCTCTGGAAGTAGGCGACGATCGGATCGTTCGGCGAGATCTCGATCGGGCGCACGTCGGGCTGCTCCTGCTGCGGCGACACCGCCTCGACGGGAGCGTCCGCGGCCGCCGCAGGGCGCTCCGTCCGGCGGATCACCCTCGCAATCGACTGTGGCCAGGCGCTCATCTACCTCCGTTGTACTCCGTGACCGTCTCGGGATCGTTACGGAGCCACGAGATGCCGTGCGGCGTCGAAAGCTATGCCGTGCGCGCCGTTGCGTCTACGATCGGTCCGTGAGCGACTCGACGCTGCGGTTGTCGCTCCTCGGTGCCCCGGAGGCGCTGTGCGACGGCGTTCCGCTCACCGTCGATACGCGCAAGGCGACAGCACTGCTCGCCTATCTCGCGGTCGAACAGGGCCGCCACGGACGCGACGTGTTGGCGGAGCTCCTGTGGCCCGAGTACGCACCCGACCGCGCGCGCGCGGCGCTGCGGCGGACGCTTTCGACGCTCCGCTCGGCGCTCGGCGGGCGCTGGCTCGCCGTCGCGCGCGATTCGGTCTCGCTCGAGCGGGACGGCGTCCTCCTCGACGTCGACGAGTTCCGCCGGCTTGCGGGTGGGGGAGATCTTGCGGAGCTCGAGCAGGCGGCGGCGCTGCAGCGCGGCGTCTTCCTCGCAGGCTTCGGGCTCCGCGACAGCGCGCCGTTCGACGACTGGCAGTCGCTGCAGGCGGGAACGCTCGCGCGCGAGTTGGGGGCGGTGCTCGATCGGCTCGCCGAAGGGCTCGGTGCGCGCGGGAGCCACGTGCGCGCGATCGAGCACGCCCGGCGCCGCCTGGCGCTCGAGCCGCTGAACGAGACAGCACATCGGCGCCTGATCGAGCTCTACGGGGCGAGCGGCGAGCGGGCCGCTGCGCTGGCGCAGTACCGCGAGTGCGTCCGCACGCTGCACCGCGAGCTCGGCGTCGCGCCGACCGAGGAGACGACCGCCGCCTACCACGCTGTACGCGAAGGAGTCGCGCGCCCCGCGCCCGCGCCGGCCGTGCCCGTGCGCGGGGCCGCCCGGCCGCCGCTCCCGCTCGTCGGGCGCGAGCCGGAATGGGGCGCACTGCTCGATCTCTACGGAGCCGTCGGGCCGGACGGGCGGCTCGTCGTCCTCGAAGGCGAGACCGGGATCGGCAAGACCCGCCTCGCCGACGAGCTCGTCGCCTGGTCGCGCGCAGAGGGCTCGGCCGCGGCGTCCGTCCGCTGCGTCGAGGAGGAGGCCGGCCTCGCGTACGGCTGCGCCATCGAGCTCGTGCGGGGCGTCCTCCGCGACGGCGACTCCTCCGCGGTGTCTGCGGGTGCGGCCGCCGAGGCGGCGCGGCTCCTGCCCGAGCTCGGCACTCCACCGACTCCGGCGCTCGACGGCCCGGGAGGGGAGGCACGCTTCCTCGACGGCGTCTCGCGGACGCTGCTCGAGGCGGTCAGCGGCGACCGCCCCGGCGTCCTCGTCGTCGACGACGCACACTGGGCCGACGCCTCCTCGCTCGAGGTGCTCGCCTTTCTCGCACATCGGCTCGCGGGCCGGCCGCTGCTGCTCGTGCTCACCTGGCGTTCGGAGGAGGCGCCGCCCGCTCATCCGGCGCGGCGCATCCTCGCCGGCGCCGTTCGCGAGGGGCTGGGTGCAAGGATCGAGCTCGACCGGCTCGACCGCGACGCCGTCGCCGAGCTCGCGGCGGCGGCGGGCGCGGCGCCCGGGCTCGCGGAGCGGCTGTACGAGGAGAGCGGCGGCGTGCCGTTCTTCGTCGCCGAGTACCTCGACGCCCGGCCGGACGAGGGTGGCGACGAGACGCTGCCTCCGGGCGTGCGCGGACTGGTGGAGTCCCGGATCGCCGGCGTCGGCGATGTGGCGGGGCAGGTGCTCGCGGCGGCCGCCGTCCTCGGACGTCCGTTTGACGCCGACCTCGTGCGCGAGGTGAGCGGCCGGAGCGAGGAGGAGAGCGTCGCCGCGCTCGAGGAGCTGATGCGCCGTGGGCTGCTCGTCGAGGCGGACGGCGCGGCGTACGCGTTCAGACACGAGCAGGCGCGGCGCGTGGCCCACGACCTGACGAGCTCCGGCCGCCGCCGGCTGCTCCATCGCCGCGCGGCCGACGCCCTCGCTGCGCGCGACCGGAGCGGCGCGTCGGCGGGCGCGATCGCCCAGCATCTCCGCGCAGCCGGGCGCGAGTCCGAGGCCGCCGAGTGGTTCCGCCTCGCCGGCGTCCACGCGCGCAACCTCTATGCGAACGCCGAGGCTCTCGCCCACTTCCGCGAAGCGCTCGGGCTCGGTCACGAGGATCCGGGCGCGCTGCACGAGGAGATCGGCGATCTGCTCACGCTCGCGGGCGACTACGCCGGCGCGCTCGATAGCTACGAGGCGGCGGCGGCACTGGCGCCGGCGGACCGCCTCGCGTCGATCGCGCACCGCACCGGGCTCGTCCACCTACGGCGCGGGGAGTGGGAGCTCGCGGAGAGCTCGTTCGTGGAGGCGCTCGCCGCCCTGCCCGAAGGCGCGACCGCGCTCGAGGCGCGGCTCCTGGCCGACCGGAGCCTCACCTCCCACCGGCGCGGCGGCGGAGAGGCGCAGGCGTTGGCCGAGCGCGCGCTCGAGCTCGCCGACGCGGCGGGCGACCGTCGCGCGCAGGCGCAGGCGCACAACATCCTCGGCATCCTCGCCTCCGGCCGTGGCGAGCACGCCGAGGCCCGCGCCCAGCTCGAGCGCAGCCTCGCGCTCGCCAGCGAAGAGCATGACCCCTCCGCTCGCGCGGCCGCCCTCAACAATCTCGCCCTCGCGCTGCGGGCCGAGGGCGAGCTCAACCGCGCGCTGGAGCTGACCGAGGAGGCGCTCGCGCTCTGCGCTGCCGTCGGCGACCGGCACCGCGAAGCGGCGCTGGCGAACAACCTCGCCGACCTACTCAACGCCTCCGGTCGCCGCGAGGAGGCGATGGACCACCTCAAGTCCGCGGTCGCGATCTTCGCGGAGATCGGCGAGGGCGGCCCGAGCGAGCCTGAAATCTGGAAATTGGTCGAGTGGTAGGTGCCTGCCACCACCACCTGGCCGTAGGGCTCCCCGCACGGCCCCACGGTGGCAGGGACCGGCCTTTTAGGTCCTGACCCAGACCGAGATGTGCGCCGGCTCGACGGAGCTCGCGGCCGCGCCCGCAAGCTCGGTGACGACCGTGTCCGAGTCGACCGCGTCTCGCAGGCTCGCAGCGAACCGAGCGACGAGCGCGTCCCGGTCGTAGCGCGCCCGGTTGAAGCGGTGGTCGACGAGCCGCTGCACGCGGCGGCGCAGTGGGTTGAAGAGCGCGGCCGCGGCGAGCGTCGAGACGGCAACCGCGACCGGCGAGGAGAAAGGCAGCACGCGCGTCGCCAGGAGCACGATGCCCCCGAAGACCGCGACCAGGAGCCCCGTGAGCACGGCATACGAGAGCGTCCGGCTGATCAACCGGTCGATCTCGTACAAGCGATAGCGGAGGATCGCCACCCCGAGCGCCACCGGTAGGACGCCGATTCCGATCGTCGCGAGGTCGGCGGCGAGGCGAGCGCCCGTCGAGAAGCCGTCGCCGAACATCAGGATCACGAGGGCAGAGAGGACGCAGATCGCGCTACCCGCCGCCAGCCACTTCAGCTGCGCCCGCCGGACGCCCGAAGCCGACCGCCACGCGGCGACCTGCCGCCAGACAAAAGAGACCCAGGCAACCAGAAAGAACAGCGCGAGCGGCAAGCTCCAGCTCGCCACCGATCCTCCGCTGCTGTTGGGAAGGTTGCCTCGGAGGTCGACGTGGCCGAGGCCCGAGGTCGGGTCGAGAACCTCGCCCGTCCCCTGCATCGCCAGGAAGACGATTGCAGCGGCGACATAGGCCCACAGGAATCGTCGCCAGCGCCGTGAGAGGCGGCCGTCGGGGAACAGAAGGATGGCGGGAAAGGCGAGCAGGAACGGGAAGATCGTCCAGCTGCCTCGCCAGAACAACGCGGCAGCACCGAGCGGCAGGCGGCCACCGTGCTCCCGGTAGTCGAGGACGACGTAGAGCCGAGTCACGAAATCGGCGAGAGTCCAGACTCCGAGTGCGAGAAAGATCCAGCCGATCGGGTTTCGCGGCTGCGTCCGCACGATCACGTAGCCGACGGCGCCGTACGCGACCAACACGACGACAACGAGGCCGTCGTTCGTCGGCCAAGGGTCATGCGTGACGAAGCTGAGCGTGACGTCGGCGGCGAGCAGGACGAGGAGCAGCGCTGCCGCCGTCCGCCGCAGGTGCTCGTGGCTCGGAACCACGCGCGGAATCTACGCCGGGTGCGCTACGGGATCGTTACGCGCCGTAACGATCCCGGGACGGGAGAGGACTAGATTCCCGCGCATGACACGGCGACTGGCGACGCCGGGGACGGCTCTTGCCCTCGGCATCGGAGTGATCCTGCTCACGCTGACGGCGGTCGCGTTCACGGTGGCCGACCACAATCTGAGCGCGGGCGACGGAGGGTCGATCATCCTCGTCCCCGGCTTCGGGATCGTCGGCCTCATCGTGGCGAGGCGCCAGCCGCGGAACCCGATGGGGTGGATTCTCCTCGGCTGCGCCTTGTGCCTCGCTCTCGATGACGCGTCGTCGAGCTACTCGGTGCTCGACTACCGCCACCATCACGGGAGCCTCCCTCTCGGCGAGCTCGCGGTCCTGTTCCAGCCTTCCTGGGCGCCCGGCATCGCCCTGCTGGCCCTGTCGATCCTGCTCTTCCCGGACGGCGAGATCCCGCCCGGCCGCTGGCGGTTGCCGCTCGGCGTCTTCGCCGTGGGCTGCGTCGTCTGGCTCGTTGCCGCGTACGGGATCGCGGTCGATGCCATCGTCTCGAACCGGATGCACGTCGACTCGACCGGCAACCTTCTGCTCGAAAGTCATCCCACCGGAGGCTGGGCCTGGTGGGCCGTCTACCAGAACGTGTTCTTTCTCGTCATCCTGCTGATCGGGCTCGCGTGGGTCGTTGCCCAGATTCCCGGTTACCGGCGCGCGACCGGCGTGCGCCGGGCGCAGCTGAAGTGGCTCATGCTCGGAGCGGCCACTGCGCTCGCAGGCGGCCTCGTGACCGTTACGGGCAACTCGGCCAGCTCGGGGATCCTGAGCGTGGTCGGGTTTGTCGGGACGGTTGCGCTGCTCGGTCTGCCGATCGCGATCGGGATCGGGATCCTGCGCTACCGGCTGTACGAGATCGACCGGCTGATCTCGCGCACGCTTTCGTACGCGCTCCTCACCGGGCTGCTCGTCGGCGTCTTCGTGGGGCTCGTGCTCCTGACGACCCGCGTGTTGCCGTTCTCGAGCCCGGTCGGCGTCGCCGCCTCGACGCTCGCGGCTGCCGGCCTCTTCTCGCCGCTGCGGGCTCGCCTGCAGCGCCTCGTGGATCGCCGCTTCAACCGCGCGCACTACGACGCCGAGATGACTGTCGCTTCGTACGCGGCGCGTCTGCGGAACGCCGTCGACGTCGACACCGTCCTCGACGAGCTTGCGGTCGCCGCCGGCGCCTCTCTCGAGCCCGCCCACGTCAGCGTCTGGATCAAGCCGTGACCGTTGCCGCCCAGCGCGACCGGGTCAAGACGCCGCGGCTCGCGCTGGGGCTCGTGGCGGTCACGGTTCTGCTGCTGGCCTGCACCATTCCGATCGCCAGCCTGGCGAAGCGGTCCTCGGGTGTGGGCGCAGGCTTTCTGCTCGTAATCGTCGGGTTTCTCGTCGTCGGCGTCATCCTCGTGAGGACGAGACCACGGAACCCGATCGGCTGGTCGATGCTCGTTGCGGCTCTCTTCGGTGGCGTGACAGCGGTCGCCGGGACGTACGCGGTCGCCGCCTACCGCCTGCACCACGATCTCCCGCTGCCGCAGGTCGCGGTGTTCCTCCAGCCCGCCTGGGCGCCGATGATTCTGCTCTTCGCGCTCTCGATCATGCTCTTCCCCGACGGTGTGCTGCCTCCGGGCCGCTGGCGCTGGGCGATGGGGACGGTCGCCGCCGTGGGCTCGGTCTGGATGGTCGGCGCTTTCACGATCGCCGGCGAGGCGATCGTGCTGAACCAGGTGGCGATCGAGGCGAGCGGCGACCTCAAGCAGATCGACTATCCGACGAGCGCCTGGGCCTGGTGGGGGTACCTGCAGTACGTCTGGTTCTTCCTGATCTTGCTCGTCGGAGTGGTCTGGCTCGTCAGCCGCGTGCCGGCCTACCGGGCGGCGACCGGCGAGCGGCGCCAGCAGTTGAAGTGGCTCATCTTCGGGGGATCGACAGCCGTCGTCGGCGTCGTGCTCAGCGTCGTGCTCTCGAGCTTCTCGGGCGTGCTCGGCTTCATCGGCAGCGTTGCGATCCTCGGCCTGCTCGGGATTCCCATCGCGATTGGCGTCGGCATCACCAGGTACCGGCTCTACGAGATCGACCGGATCGTCAGTCGCACGCTCTCCTACGCGCTGCTCACCGGGCTGCTGGTCGGCGTGTTCGCGGGGCTCGTCCTGTTGACGACGCGTGTGTTGCCATTCTCCTCGCCGGTCGGCGTCGCCGCCTCCACGCTCGCGGCGCTCGCGCTGTTCAACCCGCTCCGCGGCCGGATTCAGCGTGTTGTGGACCGCCGCTTCAACCGGGCGCACTACGACGCCGAGTCGACCGTCGCGGCCTTCGCGACGCGCCTGCGGAACGCCGTCGACGTCGACACCGTCCTCGACGAGCTCGCGTCGGCCGCCGGCGCCTCGCTCGAGCCCACGCACGTCAGCGTCTGGATCAAGCCGTGACCGCCGTCGCGCGTTCGCACTCGAAGCTCGCCCTCTGGCTCGGCGCCGCTGCGGGGGTGCTGATCGTGGCGAGCTTTCCGCTGTCGGCACTCGCACATCAGCTCAGCTTCGGCGCGGTCGGGCAGCCGTTGCTGATGATTCCGTTCGCGGCCGTCGGCGCCCTCGTCGCCAGCCGCGAGCCACGGAACCCGATCGGCTGGCTCCTCCTCGCGATCGCCGTGACTGCGTCCTACGGCGCCGACGCCGGCTTCTACGCCGTCCGTGCGTACCACATCGATCACCACGGCCTTCCTCTTTCGCGGCTCGCCGTCTTCCTGACCCAGGGGTGGGCGTCGATGCTCGTGCTCCTGCCCCTACCGATCCTCTTCTTCCCCGACGGAAAGATCTCGCGGCCGTGGCGGTGGACGCTCGGGGCGTACATCGTGCTCATGGCCGTGCTGATCAGCCATCTCGTGATCACGGATTTCGGCGCCTTCACCGACCACCCGGTCAGGATCGATTCCTCCGGCGAGCTCAAGCAGCTCGGCACCAGCAGCGGCGGCGGCGCAGGGTTTGCCGTCGTCGTGCTCACCTTCTTCGCGATCTCGCTCTCGTGGGTCATCCGCCAGGTCGTCCTGTACCGGCGCTCGAGCGGCGACCGGCGCCAGCAGCTGAAGTGGCTGCTGGCCGGAGGCTCGTTCGCAGTGTTCGGCTTCTTCGTCGCGATCACGGTCGGCTCGGGCAGCCATGGAGTTCTCTCGGCACTCGGGAAGGTGGGCTTCCTCGGGCTGATCGCGCTCCCGATCTCGATCGGGATCGGGATCCTTCGCTATCGGCTCTACGACATCGACCGGCTGATCTCGCGGACGCTGTCCTACGCGTTGCTCACCGGGCTGCTGGTGAGCGTCTTCGCGGGGATCGTCCTGCTGACCACGCGGGTGCTGCCCTTCTCGAGCCCGGTCGGGGTCGCGGCCTCGACGCTTGCCGCGGCGGGCCTCTTCTCGCCGCTGCGCAGCCGGCTGCAGCGGCTCGTCGATCGCCGCTTCAACCGCGCCCGCTACGACGCCGAGGCGACCGTCGCGGCGTTCGGCGCTCGTCTCAGAGACGCCGTGGATGTCGAGACCGTGCTCGACGAGCTCGCGGCCGCCGCTGCCGGCTCGCTCGAGCCCGAGCACGTCACCGTCTGGATCAAGTCGTGAGAGCGCGCCGCCTGCCGCGCATCTCGCCCGTGACCTTGGTCATCGTCGGGCTCATCCTGGCGCTTGTGGCGTGCTACATCGCTCTCTCTCGCGCGATCCCCCAGCACACGGGCCTGAAGGGCGTCGGGATCATCACGCTTCCCTTCGCCGTCGTCGGTCTCCTCGTGGCCCGCCGCCAGCCGCGGAACTCGATCGGCTGGATCTTCCTCGCCTTCACCTTCGCCGTGCTCGTGAGCGTGAGCGCCGCGAATTACGCGGTGCTCGTCTACCGCGTCCACGACGCCCTGCCGTTGGGCCGGCTGGCGGTCGCGCTCGCTCCGGCCTGGGTCCCGGTGATCGTTCTGGCTCCGCTCCCGATCGTGCTGTTTCCCGACGGACGCATCCCGCCCGGCCGGTGGCGGTGGACCTTCTGGGCCTACGTCGCCGTCGCGATCGCCGCTCTGGTTGGGATCGGAGCGAGCGACGTCGGCGCCTTCACATAGCACAGGGTCGTGATCGACACATCCGGGTCGTTGTCGAGGCTGACGGCTCCGACTCACGGCGCTGCGGCGATCCTCAACGTGGCGACGATCGTCGCCTATGCCGCCTGCTTCGCCTCGATGGTCGCCTACCAGATCGTGCACTTCCGGCGCTCGACCGGTGACGAGCGCCAGCAGCTGAAGTGGTTCCTCGCCTGCGGCGGCATCGCCGTGACCGGACTGATCATCGCGACCCAGTCGAACACGCTCGGCTTCCTGTTCGTCTGCGTCGTGTTCCTGCCCCTCGGCATCGGCTTCGGGATCCTCAAGTACCGCCTCTACGACGTCGACCGGCTGATCAGCCGGACGCTCTCGTACGCGATCGTCACGGCCACGCTGGTGGGCGTCTTCGGCGGGCTCGTCCTCCTCACCACCCGCGTGCTGCCGTTCTCGAGCCCGGTGGGGGTCGCCGCCTCCACCCTCGCCGCAGCGGCCCTGTTCAACCCGCTGCGCCGACGCGTGCAGCGGCTGGTGGATCGCCGCTTCAACCGCGCCCGCTACGACGCCGAGGCGACCGTTGCAGCCTTCGGTGCCCGCCTCCGCGACGCCGTGGACGTCGAGACCGTCCTCGACGAGCTCGGCGCGGCTGCAACACGTTCGCTCGAGCCCGCCCACGTCACCGTCTGGGTGCGCGGGGCGTCGTAACGATTCCGGGACGTAGGCGTAGTAGCCTCCCGCGCACAGTCGGAGCAACCGAGCGCAAAGGAGTCACACGATGGCGGCAGTGCGGCGCGGTGCGTGGGTGGGGTTGAAGTACGTGACCTCGTTGTTCTTCGTGGGCGTGATCGTCCAGTTCTTTCTCGTCGGTTACGGCCTGTTCGCCATGAAGCACGGCGCGACGATCGACAACGCGAAGTCACTGGACGCACACCGGGGCTTCGGCTTCATCCTGACCCAGTTCGGGGCGCTTCTGATGCTGATTCTCGTGCTGCTCGCGTGGCCGACTCCGCGCAAGCTGCTCGGGCTCTGGATCCTGCTCTGCGTGCTCGCCTTCCCGGTGCAGCCCATCCTGGCTGGGTCCGGCTACCACCACAAGTACGTCGGCATGCTGCACCCGGTGAATGCCCTGCTCCTGCTCGGCCTCTCCGGCTGGCTCGCCCACTACGCGTGGAAGCGGGACCGGGCGGAGAAGGCCGTGGACGCGCCGGCGGCTGCACCGAGCGGGTAGAGCGAGACCCGTCGGGCCTTACGTTTCGCTCAGGACGCGTGTCCGAGCCGGAAGAACTCGGCGGCTGCGCTGTGCCCCTGGCGGCGATCGTCAGCAGCGAGCCAAAGGCGACGACCGCGTCGATCGCCCCGCGTCCCTCCTTGCTCCAGTAGTCGTCCTGGAGGTTCAGCCAGAGCGCGAACTCGTCGAGGGTGAGGGCCGAGCCGGCGCCGTAGACGGCTGCGGTCGTGTGGGGCGCGGCCGCGCCGCCGCTGCCGAACTCGTTCAGCCACGCCCAGCCGACGCCGATCAGTCCGCGGATGCCGAAGGTCATGTGGTGGATGTGGCGGCCGCCGGGAGTGATGTTGCGGACCGGCCCCCTCCCGTCCCGTATCGCATGCGTGACCAGCCGCGTCAGTCCGAACGTTGCAGCGAAGGAGACGGCGCCGATCAGCCGCCGCGCCTCGGCCCCCGTTTGCGAATGACCGCACACATGCCGCGCGCAGCTCGCCGCGCCATACGGGAGATCCTAGAGCGACTCGGGGCGCGGGCGGACAGGTTCCAGTCCCCATTCGCATAGTGAAGTCAATCCACTTCGGGGGTCTCCATGCGGAGCTCTCGGGGGGATAATTCGGCCTCGAACCATGATGTGGAAACGGCGGTCGACGGGCGGGATCCAGGAGCCTCCGGAGGCGCGGAAGGTTCTCGCCGAGCGCTACACCAACGACGCGCACGAGGCTCAAAGGCGCGAGCAGCTCGCCACCGAGACGGCCGCGCGGGAGGCCGAGGGCCAGGCACGCCGCGACGCCCAGGCGGAGCTCGAACGCAAGGCAGCCGAGGACGAGGCTCGTCGTGTTGCGGAGGCCGAGGAGCAAGCGCGACGTGCTGCGCAGGCGAAAGCCGAGCGCAAGGCTGCCGAGGAGGAGGGGCGCAGGGCTGCGGAGGCCGAGGAGCAGGTGCGTCGCGCTGCGCAGGCCGAGCTCGACCGAGCGGATGCCGGACAAGTGGAGCCGGTGGCCAACCCGGAACCGCAGCCAGTGCTCGTCTATGAGCCCGTGGTGAACCCGGAGCTACCGATCTACCGCTGGTTGAACGGGACCTAGTCGCTCTGTACAGCGTCTCGGGCCGTGCACGGTATCGAGTTCGAGTGAGACGTCCTAACATCGCCATGGAGGTGGAGATGCCGGCTCACAGCGGGGCGAGTCGCCTCAGAGTCAGCGTCGGAGGCAGAGGGTGAACGGCATCTGGTCCTCGATCCCCTTTCGGGTCGGAGTCGCCCTCCTCGTGGCTGCATTAGTCGGCTATTCGATCTACTCGGCTTTCTCCGGGCGATCGACAGCCACGAAGGCGCGGCAGACGTTTCACTACGCCCCGAATGTGCGTGGCAGCTTGCACGCCGCGGCTGTTCTGGGCTTCGACTTGTTCGACGTCGACGGAAGCACCTCCAATCCGGAGGCCGTCAACCGGGTGGTCGACTCCCTCCCGAAGCGAGCGATGGCCCTCGTTTGGGTAGGGAACCTCGACAACGCGCCACCGGGGAGCAGCTGTCCAGCTCCGGGTTTCAGTAGCCGCCAGTTCCGCGCGCAGGTCGATGCACTGCGAGCTAATCCACACGTGTACGGCTACTACGTCGCGGACGAGCCGCACCCGACCGTCTGTCCTGGAGCGGCTGCCGACATCAAGGCGCGCGCGGACTTCATCCACACCGAGGCGCCGGGCCAGAAGGCGTTTATCGTGGTGGCCGGAGGTTCGGTCTGCGGCGCCGACGTCGGCTGCGAGTACCGTGCGCTTCAGCTTGGACGGACCGATGTCGATCTTGTCGGCCTCGATCCCTACCCGTGCCATTACGATAGTCGGGGCAACCCAGTCCCTTGCGACGACTCGATGATCCTCACAAGAGTGGAGGAGGCAATCGCAAGCGGCATCCGCCCGGACGCGATCGTGCCGGTCTTTCAGACGTTCGGCCAGGACCGTCGGACGGACGGGAAAAGCGTTTACTACCGGATGCCGGGCCCGGGTGAGCTCGCCTCCATGCTGCGCGTCTGGCACAGCCTGATTCCCGATCCCGCCTTCGACTACTTCTACACCTTTGGCGTTCAGTGCCGCGTGCGTTCCTGCCCGGCGCCGCAGGCGATCATCGATACCCCCGATCTTTGGCCGGTCGTGCGATCGCACAACGAGGGGTGAAAGCTCATGCCTGCCGAGCGAGTTCTCGAAGCCGGAGCGGCGTCGTGTATCCGCAAAGTTGCGAAGTCGTTGACATCCTGTGGAAAGTGTTCTAATAAGGTTGTGGAAAACGGACGAAACCCATGCGGAGTATGAAACCCACGGATGGCGGCCCCCAGCGGCAGCTCGGTGCTGTCGCCTTCGACGAATTCCCACTCTGGCTCGAGACGATCTCGCGGGTCGCCGCGTCGGCAGGCGTCCAGATCGTCGGTTCGACGACGGTCGCCGACGACGCTGCAGTGATGCTGCGCGAGCAGCATCCCGACCTCTTCATCGTCGGCCTGAACCGTGCCGCAGCCGAGTGGGAACAGGCAGATCTGCTCCTCGACGCTGTCAGCGAGCTCGGAGGCGTGCCGACAATCATCGTCTCGAGCGACGACGACCCCGATTTCATCGACCACTGTCTCTCGCGCGGAGCGATCGCGTACGTTCTCAAGACGGTCCGGCCGGACGACCTATCCTCGACCATCCGGCAGGCGCTCGACCGTAGCGTCTATCTGTTCGGGATGCCGAGACGACCGCACGACAGCGAGCTCGACAAGCTCACTCGACGCGAACGCGAAGTCCTCCTGCTCGTCGCCGAGGCGATGTCTAATGCCGAAGTCGCACAACGCCTCTGGATCAGTACCGCGACGGTGAAATTCCATCTCACAAAGACGTACGAGAAGCTCGGGGTCGCCAACCGAACGGGCGCTGTGCGGTGGGCGGAGCGGCACGGTCTCCTCACGTCAGACTCGAAGGCGACCTCACGCCCGCGACGACAGGTCGCCGCGCCAGCAGTCCGGGGGGCGGCCAAGGGTGCTCACTCCCTGTCAAGGAGGTGAGATCTCGCCACCCAGCGGGCGGCGGCCGTCCGGTTGGGAACTCCGATCTTCCGATAGAGCCGCCACAGATGGCCCTTGACTGTGCGTTCGCTGATGCCGAGCTCTTTCGCGATCGCGGCATTCGAGCGCCCTTGCGCCACCAACCCCAGGGTCTCACGTTCGCGAGGCGTCAACCCGGCACCCGGCAGGCCTTCGCCCGGGTCCCGGCTTTTCGCGCTGCTTCCAAAGGCCGGCCGCACCTCGTACACCTCGGGTGAGAGCACCTGGCGAACCACGAAGGGAACGTCCTCGGGCTGTGCCCGTTTCGCCACATAGGCGTCGGCTCCGAGCTCGAGTGCCCGCTCGACCGTCCGGGGATCCTCGTGGCTGGCCATCACGACCAGCTTGGGAGCATGAGGCCCTGCTCGGCGAGCGGCGTCCAGCACCCGCCCCCAGTCCTGCAGGCCATCGATCCCGATCAGGAGGACTGCGACTCTCTGGCGGCGTAACGTCGTGATGGCCTCGTCGATGGAGCCTGTCGAGATCGGCTCGAAGCCGGCATCGGCAAGGATGTTCTCGATCGCACGCAGCCAGACCGGCTGGGCGTCCAGCACGAGAACCCGCCGCTCGGATTGATTAGTCCGCATTGCCACAGAAGTGTCGACCGTGGAGCCCGGACGGGCCATCCGCCTAGCCTCCGGTGCGTCGTTACATCTCTTGTAGTCGACCGGTGCGCACGAGCTACTGACGGAAGGCTGGGTCCTTCCCGACCTCGGTCTGGCCGCGCGAACGACCCTTCGGAGCGCCGATCATGCGTCGCGATGGGCCGCAGCGGCCTCCTCGGTGAATCCGCAGGCTGTGCAGCGAATGACCCGCCTGCGGTTCTCGCAGACCAGGGCCATACGGCCGCACATCCGGCATCGGAAGTAGATCGTGCGTGACACCTCCGGGGTTCCTCGACGGGGTGGTGCTTGAGCCTGCCGAGACGGCCGCGGAGGGCTCACCTGAGGGCAGTGGGTGCGCGCATGCCGGACGGTGCAGTTCTCGCACCAATGCGTTCGTATTGCAAGAACCAACCTCCGCTTCCGGGTGACCAAGATCGAGTGACACGGGAAGCTGCATTCTTCGCTGGCCGATCTCCCGCGAGTGACACAATGACACCTGTGTCCCCAACGACGCAGACGTTCTGGCTGGGCAAACAGACCCTCGTCACGGGCGCTGCCGGGTTCATCGGCAGCCACTTGACGGAGGCCCTCGTCCGCGCCGGCGCCAGTGTCAGAGCCTTTACTCGCTACAACTCGCGTAACGATTACGGCTGGCTCGAGGTGTGCGACGCCGGCCTCATCGACGAGGTCGAGATCTTCCGCGGGGATCTCGCGAACCCTGAAGCCGTGCGTTCGGCCACGGAAGGGTGCGAGGTCGTCCTTCATCTGGGCGCGCTGATTCCGATCCCCTACTCCTACAAGCACCCTCGCGAATTCGTGACGGCCAATGTCGAGGGCACGCTGAACGTACTGGAAGGTTGTCGAGCTGCGGGTGTGTCTCGACTCGTGCACACTTCGACGAGCGAGGTCTATGGGACAGCGCTTCGCGTTCCCATCGACGAGGACCACCCCTTGCAGGCTCAATCGCCGTATGCGGCGACGAAGGTGGGTGCGGACAAGCTCGCGCTCAGCTACCAGCAGTCGTTCGCGACACCGGTGGTCGTCGCCCGCCCGTTCAATACATACGGCCCGCGGCAGACCGCCCGCGCGATTATCCCCACGATCATCAGCCAGGGGCTCACGCTCGACCGGATCGAGCTCGGATCGATGACACCGACGCGAGACTTCCTCTACGTCGAGGACACGGTTCGCGGGATGATGTTCTGTGCTGAGCGTGAGGGGATCGAGGGCGAAGTCTTCAACCTGGGCACAGGGCGGGAGATCTCGATCGGAGAGACAGCCGCGGCGATCCAGGAGCTGCTGGGGAGCGACAAGCCTATCGAGCAGTCGGATACCCGGCGGCGGCCGCGGAACAGCGAGGTCGAGCGGCTTGTTGCCGACGTCAGCAAGGCCGAGGCGCGTCTCGGCTGGCGGCCCCAGGTCGAGTTCGCCGATGGTCTGCGGCAGACCGTTGAGTGGGTGCGAACTGCCGTCGACCGGTACAAACCGTCGATCTACAACGTCTAGGCGCGTCGAGACCCTCGACCTTCGTACCACAGGGCGCACCGAAGGATCACGACAAAGGTCCCGATTGACCACGCCGGGATTAGCCCTTTGGCGTGTTCCTTTACGACACAGCGAGCCATACGATCGGGATGAGCTTTCCCCTGCGGCACAAAGGAAGCGGCGGCCGGACGACGGCTTGAGCTTAGTAACCGACTGCGTGAACCGTGAGAATGGTGCGTCTTCTCCTAGCCGATCCCTACAGCGTCTTTCGCCTCGGCGCCACGTCGATCATTCGCGACGAACGGGACTTCGATGTCATCGAAGCAGGCAGCCTCTCGGAGGTGGACGAGCACATCCAAACCGGGATGCGGCTCGATCTAGCCCTCGTCGATCTCGACCTGCCGCCGCGAGGAGCACTCGACGCACTCTCTCTGCTGCGCAGGGCCGGGACGCCGACCATCGTCTGGTCGCAGCGGGAACGGCTTTCGGCGGAGGTCGTCTTCGACATCGTGCGCGGCGGCGCGATCGGTCTCCTGTGCAAGGAGATGTCCGCGACCGGGCTCGTCCGCTCGCTGCGCGGCGTGGCGCGCGGTGAGGCACCCGTCGGACGCGAGATCGTCTCGATGCTGATCGAGGGGATGCACTCGGCCACCGACCGAGTGCGGGCTCGCAGCCAGATGGGCACGCTTTCGAGCCGCGAGCGGGAGGTGCTCGAGCTTGTAGCGGAGGGCCGCAGCAACAAACAGATCGCCGCCGAGCTCGTTGTCTCGGAGTTCACCGCCAAGCGCCACGTGCAGAACATCCTCCGCAAACTCGGAGTTCATTCGCGCTGGGAGGCGTCGGCCTCGTATTACTCGTACCTCGAGCAGGCCCCGGGAACTCTTGGTGACCAGCTTGCTGCTGGAACGACTCAACGGTGAGCATCGGGGCACGGGCCGGACGGTCACGGCCGTTGGTGGTGACGATCTCCAGGGTGCCCATCTTCTACGAGGCGGTCGCCGGGTTGCTACGTGATCGGGCGACCGTCCATGCGCTCAAGCCCGTGGGACGCGACACGGAAGTGGTCCTGCGGGCGATTGACCCGGACGCCGTGATCGTGGACAACCTTCAGGACGCGCAGGCCGCCGCGGAAAGCGCGCTCGAGCAGGGGTTCCCGATCGTCCATGTCTCGTCGGAAGACTCGGTGCTGCGCGTGCTCGGCCCGAGCGGCTGCTGGAGCGAGCAGGGACTGCCGCCGATGGGGTCTGAGGCGTTCTGGAACATTCTCCGCACGACAACGCTCGGGGCGGGTTAACGTGCTGGGTACGGCGACCGTCTCCCCTCGTCCCCGGGTCGAGGAGATCGAGCTCGTAGCTCCCCGCGATCCGACCTTGCCGCGGAACGCATTCACGATCGACGTCGAAGACTGGTATCAGTCTTGTCTCGACTACGACGCCGCGATCAGCGATCGGGTCGTGCGTAACACGGCGCGCGTTCTGGAGGTGCTCGAGGCTTCGCACGTCAAGGCGACCTTCTTCGTCCAGGGGCGCGTCGCCGAAACCTTTCCCCGCCTAGTACACGATCTCGTCGCAGGCGGTCACGAGGTACAGGCCCACGGCTACAGTCACCGGCCGTTGAACCGAATGGGCCGCCGAGCGCTGTTCGACGAGCTCGAGCGGGCGAAGAAGACGGTCGAGGACGCCGCCGGCACGCCTGTGTCAGCGTTCAGGGCGCAGGACTTCTCGGTGCTCGCCGACAATCTCTGGGCGCTCGAGGCGATGGTCGAGGTCGGCTTCGAGGTGGATTCCTCGATCTTTCCGATGCGCTCGCGCCACTACGGGATCGGAGGGTGGCCACTCGCACCGCATCACGTCTTGGTCGGGGGCGCGAGGTTGCTCGAGGTTCCCGTGGCGATCGGGACTCTGGGAGGGTTCCGGCTGCCGGTTGCGGGCGGCGGCTACTTCCGTCTGCTCCCCGAGCGCGCGATCGCTGCAGGTCTGCGTTCGATTGCAGCTGCACGGCGGCCGGCTGTCGTCTACTGCCATCCGTACGAGTTCAACCCCGAGGAACTCGCGGATTATCCGGATGCGCCGCGCTCGTTCCGAGTCTCGCAGCGCCTCGGCAGGCGGCGGTTCGCGTCGCGTGTGCGTAGGCTCCTCGAGGGGTCCGACTTCGGTCGCCTGTGCGACGTGCTCGCCACGTGGGGGCTCACGTGAACGTCGTCTTTCTGACCGTGGAGGATCCGCTCTACCTCCCAGCCTTCTTCGAGCGTGTTCTCTCCGAGCGCCGGGACGTCGCCGGCGTCTTTGTCGTTGCTCCTCTGTACAGCGACCAGACGCCTCGGGCGGCCGCGCTGCGCTACGTAAAGACGTTTGGCTGGCGAGCTGCGGGAGCGCTCACCCGGCGGCTCGCGGTCGCCCGCATTCGGCGGCGGTCCGTCGAGCGCGTGGCAGCACGTCACGGCGTTCCATGCGAGCACGTGGCCGATGTCAACGACGAGGCGTTCCTCGATCGCCTGCGCGCAGCGGGCGCCGATCTGATCGTCTCCGTCTCCTGTCCGCAGCTCTTCCACCACCCGTTGATCGAGCTTGCCGAGCGCGGTTGCCTGAACGTCCACGGTGCACTCCTGCCTCGGTACCGCGGGGTGCTGCCGAGTTTCTGGATGCTCGCGAACGGGGAGAGCGAGGCCGGAATCTCCTGCTTCTTCGTGAACGAGTCCATCGACGCCGGGGAGCTGTGCGGCCAGCGCACCTTCGAGATCAAGCCGGGGGAGAGCCTCGACGCGTTCATCCGCCGCTCGAAGGCTGAGGCGGCAGAGCTCGTGCTCACCGTTCTGCAGGAGATCGAGAAGGATGCGGTCGTGCGACGGCCGCTCGACCTTGCTGCGGGCTCCTACTACTCCTGGCCGGATCGGACCGCGGTGCGGCGCCTCCGCGCCGCAGGCCACAGCGTCTGGTGAGCTCCCTCAGCGACCCGCGCGGAACAGTTCGCCGCGGTTGAAGCGCTTCAGCACCACGAGCAAGCCGCGACGCTTGCTCAGGAAGTGGCCGTCCCAAGTCCAAGCGAACGTCATGTAGCCCTTCTCGCGAGAGGCTCCCCAGAGCGCAAGCATGTGCCGTTCCTCCGTAGTGGTGGGCCAGCGCCAGTCCTCTCCCGCGAAGGCCTGAACGACCCCCCAATAGGGCAGTTTCGCACGATCGGCAGCCCGGATGACGGCGCTAATCCAGCTGTAGTTGCAGCGTCGGCCCGGATGACACGGATAGGGATCGAGCGCGATGTAGTTGGCGACTCCCACCCAAAGGTGCATCTGCTGGAGAGTCTCACTGCCCGAGTTCGAGTCCATCAGCATCACGGTGAACGCGTCCGGGTCGAGGGAGTGGATCAGCTGCGAGCGGGCGCGGTGCTGCGCAGGGGCTTGCGGGCACGCGGACGGATCCGGTTCGTCAGAGAAGAAGAAGCCGGCGATCTTCGGATCGCCGGCCGTGCCTACGAGTCGCTGCTCGAGCTTGGCATCGGAGACTTGCCAGCTACAGGTCGTATTGTCGTAGTCGCCGACCCAGACGAGCCCGCGTACTCGTTCCGGTAGCGCGTCGGCCTCTTCCTTCGAGCTGACGTCGAGCAGGTTCCATCCGTACGACCTCTGGAGCTTCTCCTGCTGTTGGCCGGAGTCGATCAGGTAGCGGTACCGCGGTGGCAGATGGCGCACCGCCGACGATGCCTGAGCATGTGCAGCTCCGCCGGAGCACGCGAGTGCGAGAAGCGTGAGCGGAACGAAGAGGCGGCATACCGCAGCCGTCAAGGCGCCCGGCTGACGTCGTTCAGGTCGGCGATGCCGCTCCGCAGCTGATCGAGTTTCGCATGGAAGCGGCCGGCGGCCCCGATCGGGTCATGACCCCGCTCCTTAGGCTCGCTGCTGCTCGTCCGCCGGAAGAGCCAGAGGAGGGCGAGCGTGCTCGTGATGTATGCCGCAGCCGAGGCCAAGGCTGCCCCCTTCGCGCCGAAGTACGGGATCAGGCTCAGGTCGAGAATAACCGTGATCGTGAGTCCTATCCCCATCGCCCAAGAGTTGAGCCCGGGACGCCCGATGCCGTACAGGTAGGCGGAGATCACGCCGGCGACGCCCTCGAGCACGAGGCCGGCTGCGATGATTCGCGCCGGTGTGACGGCGCCCTGGAAGGCGCTGCCGTAGATCGTCGGAATCAGGAACCCGGCCGTGAGCCAGACGGGAACCGATGCGACTGCGATCCAGATTCCCGCGGCTCGCATGTGGACGCGAGCCCTCGCCGCCGCGGCGCGCGGCCCGATTCGCGAGTACTCCGGGTAGAGAACATAGGTAAGGGCGAGAGACGGAATTTTGAGCAGTTCGGCGAATTTGGACGCGATCGCGTAGACACCGAGCACCGCGGGGCCTGCCATGAGGCTGAGAATCATGAAGTCGAGCCGCAGGTTGAGCAGCGTCATTACGCCGCCCACCTGGCCGCGCATGCCGTAGCCGGCCACCCTGCGCGCGAGCGCGAACGACGGCGGCCGCGCCTCCCGGAAAAAGTCGCGCCGCCAGAGCCGGATCCAGGCGGGTATGAAAGTCGCGATGTCCGCCAGGAGGAGTCCGGCAACTACCGCCGCGTCGCCCTGGATTCCGGCGAGCCAGAGGATGCCGTATGCGGGTAGGAACAGGAGCTCCTCGTTGACGATCACGATGTTGGCGCCGGGCATGTCGTTGCTTCCCTGCGAGCACGACCTCGCAGTCGCGACAAGTAGCTGTGTAAGGACGGTGCAGCCGGCGAGCAGGATGAGGCCCGTGGAGAGTCCCGGCAGGAGCGCATGACCGAACAGGGGGGTTGCGGCAAACCAGAGAGCGGTGCCGGCTGCTCCGCCTATGAGCGCGATCGCGGCGATGGTCGACGGGAGCCGTCGGTCGGCGCCGGAGGGGTCGGCCAGGAAGTAGGCGACCGCACCTGGTAGCCCGGCGGACGTGACGACTCCGACGAGGCTGGGCACGACCCGGAGCAGGGCGTAGATCCCGACTGCGGCCGGTCCGCCGACCCGCGCGATGACCAGCGTGGCGAGGGAGAGTGAGACGAGTGCCGCTACGCGGGCGACGACGTTGCCGGCGAGCGTCTTGGGCGCTCGCTCGAGCAGCCTGCGCGGATTCAGCGCTCGGGCGCCGAAGTCCATTCGGTTCCCCAGAGGCTGACGGCGGCGATGATCGCGAATAGGGCCCAGACGTGCCGGGCGTGCATCAGCTGAATGAAGGCGCTGCCGACGAGCGTGCCGACGAGTGCGCCGGCCAGGGCGTTCGGATGTGGGACGACCGCGGCGAAGCGGGGGTGAAGTGGCCGCGTCGCCGAGGAGACTCCCCGCTGTAGCAACCCGCCGAGCAAAAGCACGAGGCCCACGGCGCCGATCACACCGCGCTCAAGCAGAGTTCCGACGTAGTCGTCGTGGGCAACCTTCGGGTACGGCGCCTGCTCATTCGCGAGACGGGTCTTCGTCGAGTTCGGCCCCTGGCCGAGGAATCCGCCGGCCCTGTAGAGGCCCATACTTTCGCTAAGGATCGTCGAGCGCTCCCAGACGCTGGAGCTGCCGCGGCCGATGCCGTCCCGAAGGAAGGTGTAGCTGCTGCCCTGGGCCCATTGCTCGATGGGGCCGAGGCTGGCCGATGCCAGGTATCCGGCTGCGGCGATACAGGCAAGAGCGACAAGGACGGCCTTGCCGCCGCCGCGGCGGTGGGCGGAAAGAAGGAGCACCGTGACCAGTCCGGCTGCCAGCGACGCAAGAGCGCTGTTCGACCCCGTCGACGCGAGTGCGACGATGAGCAGCGCACTGGCCGCGAGCCGCGCTCCGAGGCGCTGCGGGCGCCCGCTGGCCCAGACGATCATCAACGAGATGAAGAAGTAGTTCCCGGCGAAGTTCGGGTCGTGAAGCGTGAGGGTCGTCCTCGCGCCCTCGGCGGCTCGGTGCCCCGTGAGCGTCGCCGACCCGATGAGCAGACCGAAAACGAGCAATGAGGACCAGGCGATCGAGCTGTACGCCCAGGTTCCGAGGACGATTCTCAGTCGGTGAGAGCTCGAGCAGACGTTCGCGAGCGTCCAGCACCAGAAGAGGACGGCGAAGTCCTGAACGAGGGCGACCAGGCCGCTTCCCGGAACCGGTCCGGCCAGGGCGCCGAGCGTGCCGCCCACGATGTAGAGCGTCATCGCGATGCCGAACGGGAAGCGCCAGAGGTGGTGGGCCCGAACCGCCCAGACGACGCTGGCGACCATGGCGAGCGCGATGAAGACGTCCACTGGGGAGGTATTGGCGGGGCCGGAGGGCACGAGCAGCGGCAGAGCTGCTACTGCGAGCGCGGCCGTCCCCACTGCGACATCTGCTGCAGTGAGCGCGCGGATGCGGCCGACGATCTGCGTTGGCGGGGTCTGCGGGGGGTGGATCGCGAGTTCGGTCATCTCTCGGTCCTGCTGGTGAGCGGTGGGGTTGTCGTGAGTCGAGAGTTCAAGGCGCCATGCTTTGCAGGTGCGGGTCGGGGAGGATGCCGTGCGCCTCTTCGCCGGTGGCGGCGTAGAGCGTTTGCTGCGTGTTGTAGACGGTGCCGGCCCAGACGTATTCAGGGCTGGTGTCGTTGCTTTGATCGACGAGGTTGTAGTCGGCGCGGCTCGTGAGTGGAGCGGAGTCCCAGATGCCGATGTTTCCGTGTCGGCGGTTGCAATTGTTCGTGTAGTCCGGCGTGCCGGTGCTCGGGTTCGTTGCGATCGGGGTGGGGTTGACGATGGCGCCGGTGGCGTTGTTGGCTGCGGTGTTGTGCTCGATGAGGTAGCGGCCGCTCGTGCCCTCGACGTTGATCCCGGTCGTGCAGTTGGAGTAGACCGTGTTGCCGATGATGCGGCCGCCGGTGACGTTGTAGTCGTCGATGCCGTGGTCGCCGTTGTCGTAGGAGGCGTTGTCTGCGACGAGCGCGTGGTCTCCGCCTGGGAAGATGTTGATCCCGCTGTCTTCGTTCGCGTAGGTGACGTTGCCGATGATCGAGTTTCCGGGCGCGATGTCGTCGATGCCGTTGGCGAGGCGCTCGTACTGGTATGCGTTGTGGTAGGAGGTATTTCCCTTGACGACTACGCCGGTCGTCGTCCCGTTCAGGGAGATGCCGTGGGCGGAGTTATCGTGCGTGACATTGCCTGAGATGAGCCCTCCGGCGAGGTTGTGCACGTAGATGCCGACGGCGGGGTGGGAGATGGGCGTTCCCGCGTACGACTCCGTGTTGGCTGAGATCGTGACGTTGCGGCCGCCGGAGACGCTGATCCCGTAGCCGGAGGTTCGGGTGATGGTGAAGCCTGAAATGCGGACGTTCCTGCGATGGGAGATGGCGAAGGCGCTGGTGCCGCCCCTGATCGTCACGCCCGCCCGCGCGGTGAAGGTGACCCGTGATTTGCTCGGGTTGACCGACGTGCCGTGGTAGGTGCCGGCTCTCACGCGCACGGTGTCGCCGGAGGTCGCCGCCTTTGCCCCGGCCTTGATCGTGCAGAGCGGCCGTGCGGCGTTGCCGGGGCCGGTGTTCGAACAGTTGCGGGCTGTGTTGTCCACGACCCAGACGGTGTGCGACCTCTGACTTGCCGCCGCGGTGGCGGTCGTGAGCACCACCGTGAGGACGACGGCGGTGGCCGCGGCGAAGCGTGCCTGGCGACGTCTGCGGCCCGAGAGGCTCACGCGCCGGCTCCCTTCTGATCTTGAGCGACCAGGCGGCGGAAGAGGTCGAGATTGCGGCGCGCGAAGTCGTCGTCGTCGCTGCGGGTGGCGAGCTCTGCGACCCCCACGAGGGCCACATCACGCCAGAGCGTCTCGGCCGCGCCGAGCCGCCGGAGCCCGCTCTTGAGGAAGCCTCGCAAGAGCTCAGGGAACCAGCCGGTGCCTTCGAGCGCGAACTCGACCGCCGCTCCCCATTTGTCGGCGCGCAGTCCGGCGTGACCGGCGACCTGCCGCCCGTGCCTGGTCCGATGATCGAGATACAGCGCGTACGAAACCGCGAAGCGGGCGAGATCGCGAACGGGCTCGCCTGAGGTGTCGGCCGACTCCCAATCGACGACGCCAGACAGGCGGCCGCTCTCGAGCAGGACGTTGCCGAACCAGAAGTCGCCGTGAACCACGGTCTGGGGCGTGACCGCTGTCGAGAGTCGCGTGTCGATTTCCGCAAGGGCCATGGCCACCGGGCCTTGCGCGCGCTCGTCCGGATAGCGCCGGAACAGCGGCGTGCGCAGGTCTGCCGCCAGACGGATCGGGCCCGGCGAGGTAGCCGTCGAGTCGTGGATCGCCCTGAGCCAGGCGCCTGCCGTGACGAGGTCGGAGGTCACGCGGCCACGATCCGCGGTATGGCTCCGTTGCAGGTAGGAGACCGTCATGGGGCGACCCGACACGGCCGTGGCGACCATCGCCGGGCGCCCGTCGAACTCCACCATCTCGAGCGGGCAGGGCAGGGTCGCGAGGAGCGAGTCCGGCAGCAGCGCGCGCACGGCCTCGAGCGCTCGCCGCTCTCTCTCGACCGCGAGGCCGGCCGCTCCTGTCGTAGCGACCTTGACGACGAGCTCGGCCCGGCGCGTCAGCGGAGAGACGAGCAGGATGGAGACCTTGGCATTGGGGTCCTTTGACGCGCCGAGCACGACGCTTTGCAGACCCGAGTCGTGCAGGAAGTCCCAGAGTGAGACTTCATGGCGCTCGACTGGCTCGACCTCGCGGATCGTTGCGACCGCAGCCATTACGTCACCCGCCCGACTGCGACGCGACCCGGGGCGAAGAGGCGCATGAGCCTCGTCGGCTCGAGGGCACGGACGACTCTGACGGCGAACTCGACCGGCAAAGGGACGCGCAGGCCCGGGGGGACGACCAGGGCGTGCTCGATGAAGAACCCAACCGCGGTAGCGTCCTCCTCGACGAGGTAGGCGGGCGCTGCCGCAGTTGGAAAGGCGAGGTACTCGCGCACGAGCTCCACGCCGCTCTGCCGGGCGAGCTTGCGAACTCGCCGCCGCGCAAACGGAGCCGAGGCGCAGAGGACGACCGGCGTTCCCGCGGTGATTGTCTCGAGGCGCCTGCGAAGGGCGCGCCTGCGAGTCCGCGAACGCGGCACGCTCACCTCGAGTGCCCCCGGTGGTGCGACGACTGCGCGGTTTCTCTCCCAGCGGGTGTTGCTCAGCTGTTCCATCAATTGAGCACCGCGAAGGGACGAAGTCTGGCCACGGGGCGAACAACGCGTTCGTCGGCGAGGATGGAGAGTGCAGCGTCGACTCCGCGATCGTCGAGCTGCTCGACCCGGGTCGGGTTCTCGTCTCCGTAGCCGAACCGAAGAGTGGAGCGTCCGCGAGGGTCCGGCCCGGAGAGGCCGCGCTCGACGAAGCTCTTGATCGTCGAGCCGGCACCGTGACAGACCGAGCGGAGGCTCTGATCGGCCTGTTCCCCGGGGATGCACACGTAGGAGGAGGTCCGATTCGTACCAGGGAGAAGCAGCGGCTGGCCGATCTTCCCGAACACCGGGTGGTCCGGCAGGTCTGCCGCCGTGTAGACCCGGGCGGCGTTGTGGCGATGCACGAGCGCCGAGCGCCCGTCGACCTCCTCCTCGTAGATCGAGTTGTGCGGTGAATCGACGACGAGGCCAGGTGCCGACGCCCCGAGGCACTCGCGGGCCAGCGCCGTCAGCCAGGCAAACGCGGCCACGCGGAAGGCGAAGCCGTAGTTCATCGCCATGGTGTTGGCAAGCAGGAGGCGCTGTCCCTCGACCCCGTGACGCTCGACCGGTGGATAGTCGGAGGAGAAGTACAGGCGCCGGCGCAAGTTCAGCTCTGTCCATGAGCTGGCGGTCGCCAGGTGGTGAAGCGGCTTCTGGACAGCCATCTGGAGCCTGACTGGACGCGGGTAGCGCTTCCGGCGCCCGTACAGGAGCCCGAGCTCCCCCGGCAGCGACCCTCCACCGCCGTGGTACTGCAGCGTCACCTGGCCGACTTCGAGTCCGAGCAGGCCGGCTGCGTCATCGTCGAAGACTTCCTCGACCTCCTGCAGCTCGATGAAGTGGTTCTTCGGCCCGATGGTCCCGAACCTGATGCGGGAGAGCTGCTGCACCGACCACGGCAGCGCTCGCCGGACGCTCCGGAGACCGCCGAACGGCTCGACGTCCAGATGTCCCGCCTCCTCGACCCGCTCCAGCACCGCCGGGTCGACCCCGAACCGCTCCACGGCGAAGCGACCGCCCTCGGCTGCGCAGCGAACGACCTCCTCGCGCGTCAGGTCACGCCGATAGGTAGGCGGGAACGGATGAGACTCTCGCACGCACCGGTAGAAACCCGCG
Organism: uncultured Actinomycetes bacterium; assembly: GCA_963770815.1. GTDB lineage: Bacteria > Actinomycetota > Thermoleophilia > Gaiellales > Gaiellaceae > Palsa-739. The sequence continues at coordinate 61,468 of CAVYQV010000011.1, read as the reverse complement.
ATCGCGTCCCGGGTCGGACGCTCGGCGTCGAGCGTGACGAGGGCCATGCCGCAGTTGACGGAGGCGCTCGTCAGCGTCGGGCGAATGGTGTCCAGCGTCGCCACGGCGATGCTGGAAGGCGACTCCATGTTGCCCTTCTGGTGGAAGTCGGGGAGCACGACCGCCGGCCCGGCGAGATCGGCGCCCGCGAGACGCTGGTGGAGCCGGGCGACCGCGATGGTGTCGGCCGGCGCCTCCTCGCTCTCGAAGATGCGGACCGGGGGCGAGTCGCCACTGATTGCCGGCTCGCTCGTCAGCACGCCCATGCGGCGACCTCCTCTCGGTCGAGCAACTCCGTCAGGCCCGGCCCTCCCTTGTTGCCGAGACGCAACGTGAGGCACGGCAGGCGCGCGGAGAACGCTGCTGCCACATCTGCAATCGGGGGATGCGCCGGTCCTGTTCCGGTACCGGCGGCGAGTGCGGCCGCGAAGCCCCAGTACCGTCGGAGCTCACCGGCCATGTAGGTCGCGGTGGCGAGCGACCGTGCAGCGTCCATTGGGTTGCAAGGGCCAAGCTCGGTGACGTCTTGGCCGCGCTCGAGAACGACGAGGTACGTCGGATCGAGCGAAGGGATGCGTCCGCCCGCGGAGAGCTCACGGCGGCCGTGGTACATCCGCCGCCCTTCGCCTTCCTTGACCCGCCACGGCTCGACCAATCCCCAAGCCGTCGATCCGTCGCCGACGGCGATGTTGTCGCCGGTGGCCAACCCGCCTGAGGACACCTCGCGCAGCAGGAGCGTAGAACGACCGATGCCACCCGCAGAGACGACGAGAGCCCGCTTGCCGCCGGCGATGCAGCCCGACGCGTGGAGCGGCACCCGGCCGCGCAGACCCGCCGCCCAGAGCACCGGGTACTGCATCAGAGTCGCCCGAGCGAGCAGCTGAAACCGGGCGCGCAGTGCCTTCGACGCCGCCCGCTCGCGGGCCGGTGGCCGCCACCTCGCGGTGAACTGCGGTACCTCCGCGAGCTGCAGGTGCAGATCGAATCCCGAGGAGCACGCGTTCTCGATCACGACGTCGTGCCCTCGAGCGAAGGCGCCGCGCGCAAGCAGACGCCAGCCCGCCGTGGGGAACGGCTGCCGCAACCGCTCGACCGCCACGATGAGCGATGGGCTGTCGCCTGCTCGCGCCGCGAGGCTGCCGCCGGACGCTTCCGCTGCGAGCTCCGAGACCCAGGGGATCTCACTGTCGAGCAGCAAGCGCTCGCCGGCGGTCTCGAGGAGTCCCATCATCAGCGCCTCACCGTGCCCCTGCCAGAACGGCGGACCGAGCACTCGAGGTCTCGAGGACCGTCTCGTACACGTCCCTCAGCGCCTCTCCGAGGCTTTCCTGCTCGTAGCGACCCGTGACATGAGCCCGCCCGGCTTCCGCCATCCTCGTCGCCCGCTCCGGACGGTCGATCATCGCGGCGAGCGCACGGGAGAACGAGGCGGGATCGCCGGGTCTCGCGAGCAGCCCGGTCTCGCCCGAGACCACGAGCTCACAGACCGAATTCACCGCCGTGGCGACAACCGGGATGCCGCAGGTCATCGCCTCGACCAGCGCGCAGGGGAGCCCCTCGTAGAGGCTCGGAAGGGCGAAGACGTCGAACGCGGGGAGAAGATCAGCAACGTCTGAACGTTCGCCGAGCAGCTGGAAGCGGCCGGACAGTCCCCGTCTGGCGATCAGGCGCACCGTTCGCGAGCGGAGGTTCCCGTCGCCGATCCAGACCGCGTGCACGTTTGGACGGTCCAGCAGACCGACCGCCTCGACAAGGTCGTGCGGTGCCTTCTGGGCATCGAGGCGCGCGACCGTGCCGATCAGTTGCACGTCCTCGGGGACGCCGAGCAGCTTGCGGCCTCTGCGACGGGTGACGGCGGTGCGCGCGCGAATGTTCTCGTCGATTGCGACTGTCGCGAACGCCCGAATTCGGTCTGGGGGTGCGATCCGAAGTCGCACAGCGTCAGCCGCCACCGTCGTGCCGGCGGCGAGGAAAAAGTCGGTCATCTTGGCCAGGCGTCGCTCGATCGCGATGAGCGCGCGGCGAGTCGGCGGCGACTGGAACTCGTGGAAGGGGAAACCGTGGAAGGTGTGGACTGCGGGGACGCCGATCCGGTGTGCGGCCAGTCGGCCTAGCGCGCCGGCCTTGGCGCTGTGGGTGTGAACGAGATCGATCCCCAGGGCGAGGAGGTGCTCGCTCAACTCGTCGACGCCTTGCGCATCGCGCCAGGGATAGATGCCCCGTCCGCCGGCCATGTGGCGGAGACGGATGACCCCCAGGCCCGCTTCCTCGGCGGTCGGGAGCAGCGAGCCTCCCTCTGCGCTGAGGACCGTGACGGAATACCGCTCACGGTCGAGAGCGAGGGCGCCGCGGAGGGCGATCCCGCCGGCTCCTGCCGTGAACCTGGTCACGACCTGCGCTACACGAAGCGGGCGTCCGCCGTTGCCGGCGGACGCCTCGCTCCGATCCCAGGGGCCGGTGGTGGGTGCAACGGCCGAGATAGTGCTCACCCCGTGTGCCGCACCTGCCCTTCCGTGCCCGTGGTCACTGCCCCCTTCGTCTTCTCCCCCGCGGGGGAAAGACTCGAGATCAAGGAGCTCCACCATGGGCGGCGGCTCGGCTTGTAGGTCATGACGCCGAGCAGAGGCCAGGGAGTCGTGCGCAGGAGACGCATGGCGTCTTCGAGCTCGCTCTTCTTCAGGACCGCCGGCGCGATCACCGCGAGTCCGGTTCCCTTCCCCTCGCCGATCTCGCGCAGGCCGAAGGGACGGACGGTGATCGCCCGGCTTGCCGTCGCCGGCTGCTCAGCCCCCGCCGCGGCTGGTCCTGCTCCGCCCGCGACCGCCGAGTCGAGCGCGCCGGCGATCAGGGCGAGGTCGACCGTGGAGCCGATCCCGAGCAGATCGATCTTCGCGACGTGCGCTGCGCGTGCCGACTCCTGGAGTAGATGGGTGATTTCGATGCCGCGCGCCGCGCCGAGCTGGCCGCTGCCGTCGACCGAGAACGTGCCGAGGTGCGGCTTGCCAAGCGCCCTCGCCACGGCCTCACCACCGACCAGCGTGGGACGCACAGCCTCGAGCACGGCGGCGATCAGGAGCGCCACGACCAGCCCCAGCAGTGCTCCGAGCACCATGGTTGGTCCGTAGGAGGTGCCCGCCACCGTCGCCCCGGAGGCGGCTGCAGCGCTGATGACGGTTGGGGTCGGTCGGTCGCTCGCCCCACCGAGCAGAGTCGCTTGCTCGGACTGGAGGATGCCGCGCTGCTGCGTCAAGAGATCTCGTTGCTGCGACTGGTTCCCGAGCTGTGCTTCCAGCGCCGCCTGCTTTGCGGCGGAGGCACCGACCAGCCTCCGGGTCGTACTCGCTACGGAGCTGTCGAGCGTGGCGATCCGGGTGCTCAGAGCGTTGATCTGTTTCGTCAGCTTCGCCGCATCGAGTTGTGACTGTCCGTTGGCGATATGTAGGCGCGTCTGAATCACTTCGTTCGCAAGCGCGTTGGCCAAACTCGCAGCGGCGTCCTTCGAGTTCGCCTTAACCGAGAGCGACAGGACGCCCGAGCTGCCGAGCGGGGTGACGGAGATGTCATTGGCGCCGAGGTCGACAGGTCCGCCGGTGGAAGCAGCTGCGGTCGTCCGTGCCTCTTGCATGAGCGATGGGCTCGTCGCGATAGCACGGACGGTGTCGGCGATCGCGGTGGATTGGCTGGTCACCGACGGGTCCGGGGTGTCGATGACCATGCGCGCCGAAGCCCGATAGCTGTGGGAGGTCCCGGCCACGACCACTCCGATCGCCGCTCCGGCAATGACACCGACCGCGATCAACCACCAATGCTGGAGGAAGATCCGGCGTGCGGCCTCGTTCAATTCCACGACGTGCCTCCGATCTGGGATGGGTGTTTCCGCGTCGCAGCCGACCCGCTCGGCTCTATCGAGTCCAGGACGGACGAGATCACTGCCGATACGTCGCTGTCTCGCATGTGGGCGTAGAGGGGGAGGGTCACGAGACGGTCCGCGACTTCCTCGGTCGCGGGAAGCGGTCGCCGTTCGCCGAGGCGCCGGTAGTACGAGAACCGGTGGATGGGTGGGTAGTGGACGCTCGTCTGGATGCCGGCCGCAGCGAGATCGGCCCGAAATTCCTCGCGTGACCTTCCGGTGGGAAGCACGATGACCGCCAGGTGGTGCGCGGCGGTGTCGCCGACTCCGAACGGCATCTGGAGTCCGCCCAAGCCGGCGAACGCGTCTCGATAGCGGCCGACGATCGCAGCTCGCGCGCGGTTTCGGGCCTTGAGGCGGGGAAGTTCGACCAGCCCGATCGCTGCGCGGATCTCGTCCAGCCGGTAGTTGAGACCGCACTCGACCACGTCGTAGCTGTGCGCGTGGCCGCGGTGACGGTCCCACGTCAGCGTCGTCATTCCATGCGAGCGGAGCAGTCTGATTCGCTCGGCCAGTGCGGGGTCGTCGGTGACCACCATTCCGCCTTCCGCCGTCGCCAGGTTCTTGTTGGCGAAGAAGCTGAAGCAGCCGATGTCGCCGAGCGAGCCGCACGGCCGGCCTTGAGAGCTTGCTCCGAGTGCGTGGGCGGCGTCCTCGATCACGGCGAGCTTGTACCGTTCGGCGATCTCCAGTACTGCCGACATCTCGCAGGCGTGGCCTCCGTAGTGCATGGCGACGATCGCCCGGGTGGCCGGCGTCACCGCGGCCGCGAGATCGTCGGCGGAGATGTTGAGGTCGTGGGGGCCTTGGATGTCGCAGAAGACCGGCGTCGCCCCGACATGACTGATGGTGTTCGCGGCGGCCACGAAGGTCAGAGAGGGAACGAGCACCTCGTCGCCCGGCCCGCAGCCCAGCGCGAGCAGCGCGAGATGCAAGGCTGCGGTCCCGTTCGTGACGGCGAACGCCCACTCGGTCCCGCAGAACGCGGCGAACATCTGCTCGAACTCCGCTACGCGGGGACCCATGCTCCACCACCCGGACCGCACGGCCTCGGTGACGGCGTCGTCGATGGCGGCATCGACCAGGACGTCCGACAGCGGCACTTGCCATGAACTCGCAGTCCCGTCCTCCGCTGCGGGGAGAGTCGGCGCGATGCTCACGACGCAGCCGCCTCACGCTCACGACTCAGATCGCCGTTCTCGCCTTGCTCGGCAGACCCGAGCCACGCGGTGACGGCACGCTCGTAGTCGTCGTGGCGTCCGATGTCGAACCACAGCCCGTCGAATGGGTACGCGCCGACCGACTCACCAGCCTCGAGGAGCGCCTTGACGAGATCGGGAAAGTCGAAATAGCCCGACTCGGGGATGTACTGAAGCGCTTCGGGCTCGACGGCGTAGATTCCCATGCTGACAGCGGAGGTCATCTCCGGCTTCTCGAGGTACGAGAGGACTTGATTCGCTCGGCCGTTGACGCCGAGTTCGAGGACGCCGTAGTCGATCTTGATCAAGCGCTCATGCGTTGCGATCGTCAGGAGGTTCCCCTGCTCGCGATGCACGGCAATTAGCTCGTTGTAGTCCAGGGTGGTCAGGACGTCGCCGTTCATCGTGAGGAAGGTCGACTCCAGGTCCGGTACGAGACGCAACGGTCCTGCTGTTCCGAGCGCTGCCTCTTCCAGCACGTACTCGATGCCCACGCCGTTCGTTCGGCTGCCGATCACTGCTCGAATGAGGTGGGACAGATAACCGACGCAGAGGGTGGCTTCGGAGATCCCGCACGCGCTCAACTGGCTGAGAACCAATTCCAGGATCGACTGCTCCCCGATCGGCATCAGCGGTTTCGGCAAGACCGAGGTGTAGGGGCTGAGGCGCGTGCCGCGGCCCCCGGCCAGTACGACAGCCTTGGCGCTCTGTCGTGCACGCGCGTGCAGGATTTCCACGATCGCTTCGGTCATGAGCTGCTCCGCGCCGCGGCGTCGCCTATCTCGGCGGGCCGCGGACGGCGACGACGGGAGAGTCGGCCGTCGGTCCGGTGGACGGCGACCGATCGGCGACCGAGGACCGCCAGGAATGTCCACCAGAGAACGCGGGCGTCGACCCCGATTGAGCGCCTCTCCACGTAGAGCCGGTCAAGGGCGAGCTTCTGCGGAAGCAGCCTGTGGAGATAGGCGGCGTCCGGATCGCCAGGCCCGAGGATCCGCGCCTCGTCGACGAATGCGAGCTGGGTAAGCCCGGTGATCCCCGGCTTGACGGTGAGGATCTCGCGGTACGTCTTCTCATGCAGGCTGACGAAGTACGGGTCCTCCGGGCGTGGCCCGACCAGGCTCATCTCGCCTCTGGCCACATGCCAGAGCTGCGGTAGCTCGTCGAGCTTTGTGCGGGCGAGCACCTTGCCCACTCTGGTGAGGCGCCCGTCGGCGGCCACGGTGAGCCGGTGACCGCCTGCGTCCCGCCTCATCTTCCGGAACTTGAGCATCGAGAGCTCGCGGCCGTGTTTTCCCACCCGCTGGCAGCGGTATAGGACTCCGCCGCGGCTATCGGCGACGATTGCGACCGCAATCACCAGGAACAGTGGAGAGAGCAGCGTAAGAAGCAAGGTTGCGGTAGTGAGGTCGACGGCACGCTTCAGGGTCAGGTCGATCGACGCGGCGTCAGTCAGCCTCCGCTGAGCCTTCGGGCGGCGAAGGCTGCGGTCGCTGGTGGAGTTCGCGCCCGATACGCGTCCAACCGGTGGCACTACAGACACTCAGCGAATCTAGGCCGATACCAGCCCGACCAGAACTGCCTGCCCGGATAGTCCGGTTCCGATAGTCGATACCTTCGGACACCAGGGTGGACCAATCTCTCGCACCATTTTGGTCGCGATCGGACCATGTGACCCATGGTGCGGCTCAAACCGAACGTGCTCCGGCCGGATCAGCCTTCGGGGAGGCCGTCAGACCTCCCTACGTTCGAGTAGCCGAGCTCTCTATTTCTGTCTGGCTCGGGGGTCCGCTTTTGCGGGAGCGACTTCGATCGAAGGGGCTGCGCGCTTAGTCAGTTCGCGGATGATGTCCGGTGCTGCCGCGTCGGAGTCCGACGTCTCGACCGCATCCAGTATCTCGGCGAGGAACGCGCTGAGTCGGTGGCGCACGTGCTGCTGGACTTCCTCGAACCCGCGGATTCTCTGCGCGCTCGCCTCACGAGCGCGCTCGACCTCGTCGTCGAGAAGTGCAGCCCGTTTCCGCGCTTTCTTGAGCAGTGTCTCGCTCTCTTGTCGGGCGTCCTCGCGAATCGACTCAGCCGCGCGATAGGCCGCCGCGAACGCTGAGGCCGACCGGGACTCCTGCTCTTTGGTCATGCTCGAGTCGTCCCGAAGCGCTTCGATCCCGCGCTGGATCTCGTTGAGCTGCTGCTCGAGCTCGGCGTTTTTCTCGGCAAGCTTGCGACGGTCGCTGTTGATTCGGCGCCATTCCCACCCGATTTCTTTCAGGAACTCATTTGTGGCCTCGACGGAGTAACCGCCGACTTTCGCGCGCGGGAGGTTCGGTTCAGAGATCGATTCAGGAGTTAGAGACACGTCGTCCTCCGTTTGCCTTGCGAGTTCTCACCGACGAAACCTCGACGTCGGATCGACCGGGTTGCACTCATTCTAAGAATACGTCATTGGCGGCGAATGAAAAGCAGGTCAGCGGAGCGTGACGGAGGCGTCGTCGGCATAGAAGCAGGTGCCGGTGGCGGCATTGTTGACGTAGGCGTTGAAGTCGAGGCTCGAGCCCGGCGACTGAACCGTGTAGGCGACCGTGATCTGCTTCCAGGAGGTCGAGAGCGGGACCGTCGCGCTCTTCGAGCCGACGAGCGTCGCGCCGTTGTATTCGCTCAGGCGCAGGTTCAGCGTCGCCCCTGCGGTCGCGCCCTTCACCCACAGGTTCGCTGTGTAGACGCCCGCGGTTGTCGTCGCGACCCAGTTTGGGTTGTCGTTGAGCAGGCAGGTCGTTTTCGTCTTGCTCGTGTTGGAGAGCAGCGCGGAGTAGCTTCCGCTGTGACCGCCCGCCACTCGCGTCAGGCTGACGCCCGGTCCGGAGCCGGAGGTGTTCCAGCCGGCCAGTCCGCTCTCGAAGCCGGGGTTCCCGACGTAGTTGCCGCTGACGGCGACGGTCGCGGTGGCGGTGGAGGTCAGTCCGCTGCTGTCAGTGACAGTGACGATGACGGTGTAGTTGCCGGCGGTGGCATAGGTGTGCCCGGCGGTAGACCCCGCTTGCGGGCCTGTGTTCGCGCTTCCGTCACCCCACGCGAACGAGTAGGTCGAGATTGGGTCGGTCCCCGCCTTCGAGCCGGACGCATCCGCCGACACCGGCAGCGGCGCCTGCCCGGAAGTCGGCGACACCGACAAGGCCGCACGCGGCGTAGTGGCGAAGGTGATGGAGGCGTCGTCGGCGTAGAAGCAGGTGCCGCTGGCGGCATTGTTGACGTAGGCGTTGAAGTCGAGGCTCGAGCCCGGCGACTGAACCGTGTAGGCGACCGTGATCTGCTTCCAGGAGGTCGAGAGCGGGACCGTCGCGCTCTTCGAGCCGACGAGCGTCGCGCCGTTGTACTCGCTCAGGCGCAGGTTCAGCGTCGCCCCTGCGGTCGCGCCCTTCACCCACAGGTTCGCTGTGTAGACGCCCGCGGTTGTCGCCGCGACCCAGTTTGGGTTGTCGTTGAGCAGGCAGGTCGTTTTCGTCTTGCTCGTGTTGGAGAGCAGCGCGGAGTAGCTTCCGCTGTGACCGCCCGCCACTCGCGTCAGGCTGACGCCCGGTCCGGAGCCGGAGGTGTTCCAGCCGGCCAGTCCGCTCTCGAAGCCGGGGTTCCCGACGTAGTTACCGCTGACGGCGACGGTCGCGGTGGCGGTGGAGGTCAGTCCGCTGCTGTCAGTGACAGTGACGGTCACCGTATAGGTGCCGGCGGCGGTATAGGTGTGCCCGGCGGCGGCACCCGGCTGCGGGCCGGTCGAGGTGCCGTCCCCCCACGCGAAGCTGTAGGACGCGATCGCGGACGATCCCGCCGTCGAGCCGGACGCATCCGCCGACACCGGCAGCGGAGCCTGCCCCGAACCCGGCGACACCGACAGGGCCGCAGTCGGCGGAGTCGGGGCGGAAACCGAGACCTGCTGGGTCGCCGTCGCAGTCGTCGCGTCAGTGTCGGCGACCATCACCGTGATTGTGTAGTTGCCGGCGCTCGAGTAGGTGTGGTTCGCGGTCGCAGCGGATTGCGGGCCGGTCGAGGTGCCGTCCCCCCACGCGAAGCTGTAGGACGCGATTGGCGCGGAGCCCGCTGTCGAGCCGGACGCATCCGCCGACACCGGCAGCGGAGCCTGCCCCGAACCCGGCGACACCGACAGGGCCGCAGTCGGCGGAGTCGGGGCGGAAACCGAGACCTGCTGGGTCGCCGTCGCAGTCGTCGCGTCAGTGTCGGCGACCATCACCGTGATTGTGTAGTTGCCGGCGCTCGAGTAGGTGTGGTTCGCGGTCGCAGCGGATTGCGGGCCGGTCGAGGTGCCGTCCCCCCACGCGAAGCTGTAGGACGCGATTGGCGCGGAGCCCGCTGTCGAGCCGGACGCATCCGCCGAGACCGGCACCCCGGCCTGCCCCGAACCCGGCGACACCGACAGGGCCGCAGTCGGCGGCGTCGCCGGTGCGAGCGACACCTGCTGAGTTGCCGTTGCGGCTCCGCCGTCGCTGTCGGTGACGGTTACGGTGACCGTGTAGTTGCCGGCGCTCGAGTAGGTGTGGTTCGCGGTCGCAGCGGATTGCGGGCCGGTCGAGGTGCCGTCCCCCCACGCGAAGCTGTAGGACGCGATTGGCGCGGAGCCCGCTGTCGAGCCGGACGCATCCGCCGAGACCGGCACCCCGGCCTGCCCCGAGCTCGGGCTCACTGACAAAGCCGCGGACGGGGGCAGAGCAGCGACCGATACCTGTTGGGTCGTGGTTGCGGTCCCCCCGTCAGTGTCGGTGACGGTCACGGTGAGCGTGTACGTGCCGCCGCTCGCGTAGGTGTGGGTCGCGATCGCGGCTGACTGCGCGCCGGTGGTGGAGCCGTCACCCCAAGCGAAACTGTAGGACGCGATCGGCGACGAACCTGCTGTCGAGGCGGATGCATCCGCCGAGACCGGCAACGGTGCCACGCCCAAAACCGGCGACACCAACAGGGCCGCATTCGGCGGCGTCGCCGTGGCGACTGAGACCTGTTGGGTGGTCGTTGCGGTTGTCCCGTCCGTGTCGGTGACGGTCAATGTGACGGTGTAGTTGCCGCCGCTCGGGTAGGTGTGACTGGCCGTGGCGGCAGATTGCGGGCCGGTGGTGGAGCCGTCCCCCCAAGCGAAGCTGTAGGACGCGATCGGTGTCGATCCGGCCGTCGAGCCGGAGGCATCGGCAGACACGGGCAACGGCGCCGTCCCTGACCCCGGACTCACGGACAACGTTGCCGATGGCGGAAGGACAGTGACCACCACCTGTTGGGTTGTCTGCGCGCTCGATCCGTCAGTGTCGGTGACCGTCACTTTGACCGTGTATATGCCGCCGTTCGTGTAGGTGTGATTCGCGCTTGCGCCGGATTGTGGGCCGGTGGAGGTGCCGTCACCCCAGGCGAAGCTATAGGTCGCGATTGGTGAGGACCCTGCCGCGGAACCCGATGCGTCCGCCCCGATATCGACCGGCGCCGCTCCGGAGTAGGCGCTCAGGGTCAGTGCCGCGGTCGGCGGTGCGGAGCTGACTGTGACCGTTGCCGTTGCTGTGCTCGTCAGCCCCGCGCTGTCGGTGACCGTCACGGTGACCGTATACGTTCCGGACGCGGTGTACGTATGTCCCCCGGTTGCGCCGGACTGGGGGCCTGTCGAGGTCCCGTCGCCCCAGGTGAACTTGTAGCTCGAGATCGGGTGCGTTCCCTGGGCAGAACCCGACGCGTCGGCCGTGACGGCGACCGGTGCCGGCCCCGAGGTCGGCGACACCGCGAGCGTCGCGGTCGGCGCTGAGCTCGCCGTCCCGAAGATGATCGAGGCGTCGTCGGCGTAGAAGCACGTTCCGGGAGGGCTGTTGGCGGTGGCCGTGTAGGCGTTGAGGTCGAGCGTCGTCCCGGCTGCTGCGACCGTGTACGCGACCGTCACCTGCTGCCAGGAGGTCGACAGAGTGACGGTCGAGGTGCCGGTCCCGACGAGGGTGCTGCCCGAGTATTCGCGGAGGCGGAGGTTGAGGGGCTTGCCCGCCGTGTCGGCCCGCACCCAGATGCTCGCCGTGTAAGTGCCGGGCGAGGTGGAAGCGACCCAGTTCGGCGAGTCGTTGAGCGTGCAGCTGCTGTTGCTGCTGCTTGTATTGGTGAGGAGGGCGGAGTAGTTACCGCTGTGGCCGCCGACGGCCTGCGTCAGAGTCACGCCCGCGCCCGAGCCGGAGGTGTTCCAGCCGCTCAGACCGGTCTCGAAGCCCGGATTGCCGACGAGATTCGCGCTCGTGACCGTCGTGGTCACTGTGGCTGCGGCGGTGCTGGTCAGTCCGACGGTGTCGGTCACCGTGAGGGTGACCGTGCGGGTTCCGGCAGTGGTGTAGGTGTGTGTCGCGCTCGAGCCCGCCTGCGGACCGGTGGTGCTCCCGTCACCCCAGGCGAAGGTGTAGCCGGCGATGGGGTTCGTCCCCTGCGTCGAATTCGAGGCGTTCGCCGTGACGCCGAGCGGCGCCGACCCGGTGCTCGGTGTCACGGACAGCGACGCGACGGGCGGCTTGGCGTTCACGATCGTAATCGAGGCGGTTGCCGGCGCACTTTGCGAGGTCCCGTCGCCGACGCGGTAGGTGAAGGAGTCAGCGCCGGTGAAGCCGGCGTGTGGGGCGTAGCTGACCGTCGCCGTGTCGGTCTTGGGGCTGCCGGCGTGGCACGGCTGGTTCGAGATCGAGCCGAGCGTGCCGTTCACGGGGCCGGAGACGATCGTGAAGGTGAGGTCGCACACGTTCGAGTCCGTGCCCTGAAGCGTGATCGGCACGGCCGTCCCGGCGGTCGTCGTTCTCGTGACGTCGTTCGCGTCGATGAGCGTGAACGGCCCTTGGTACTCGTAGGCGCCGCGGTCGACGTACGACCCGGCCGGGTTGCCGGTGTTGGGCACGACCGTGTCGTCGACGCGAGGACGGCCGAGGATGTCGGTCGGCTGCTCGCCGGTGGTCAGCGAGTCGGCGGAGTCGATGGCGGGCGAGCCGGGGGTGAGTTGGAAGTTTCCGGCTGCCGGGTTGGCGAACTGGGGGTCGGCGAAGACTCCGTGCGCCTCCTGGCCCGTCACGGCATTGAGCGTCTGCTGGCTGCTGTATGTCGTCCCGTTCCAGATGTAGTCGGCGCTGCCGCTGTTGTCCTGGTAGACGAGGTTGTAGTCGGCGGTGGTCGACGCGGGTGCCGAGTCCCAGATGCCGATGTTTCCGTGGCGTCGGTTGCAGGTGTTGCTGTAGTACGGGGCGCCGGTGCTGGGGTCGATCGGAATCGGAGTCGGGTTGATCACGGCGTTGGTGGCGTTGTCGACCGCGATGTTGTTCTCGACGACGTAGTTGCCGCTCGTGCCCTCGACGTTGATCCCCGACGTGCAGTTGGAGTAGATGGTGTTGCCGATGATGCGCCCGCCGGTGACGCTCAGGTCGTCGATGCCGTGGTCGCCGTTGCCGTACGAGAGGTTGTCGGCGACGAGCGCGTTGTTGCCTCCCGGGTAGATGTTGATGCCGCTGTCCTCGTTCGCGTAGGTGACGTTGCCGACGATCTCGTTTCCAGGGGCGATGTCGTCGATGCCGTTCGCGTTCCGCTGGTACTGGTAGGCGTTGTGATACGAGGTGTTGTCCTCGACCAGAACTGAGGTCGTCGATCCGAACAGGTAGATGCCGTGGGCGGAGTTGTCGTGCGTGACGTTGTTCTCGACGACTCCGCCGTTCACGTTGTTCAGGGAGATCCCGACTTCGGGCGCGCTGATGGGAGTGCCGGCGAACGACTCCGTGTTCGACGAGATCGTGACGTTGCTTCCGCCCGAGACGACGATGCCCGTGGAGGAGGTGTGGGTGATGGTGAACCCGGAGACTGTGATGTTGTTGCTGTTGGACAGCGCGAACGCGCTCGTCCCGCCGCTGATCGTCACCCCCGGGTTGGCAAGGAAGGTGACGCTGGAGTTGGCGGGGTTGACCGAGGTACCCGCATAGGTTCCGGCGCGGACGAGCACCACATCTCCCGGCTGTGCGGCGGCGGCACCGGCGCCGATCGTGCAGAACGGCTGCGTAGCATTGCCGGAACCGGTGTCTTTGCAGGCGGAGGTGGTGTTGTCGACCACCCAGACCGTGTGCGAGGAGGGGTTGACGCTGACCGTCTGCGTCACCTGCGGTGCGGCGGCGTAGCCGTTGCCCGCCGCCTGGTTCGCATCGATCATGCAGAGGCCGACGCCCGTGTACGTCACCGTCGCCCCATTCGGGCCGGAGACCGAGCAGACTCCGGCTGCGCCCGACAGATCCACCGAGAAGACGACCGGGTTCCCGGACGTGCCACCCGCGGCGGTGAGCGTCGCCCTGCCGCCGACCACACCCGAGGCGGGGGCGGTGAAGCTGATCGTCTGAGCTCCCACACCGGCGACCGAGATCGTCTGCGTGACCTGTGCTGCGGCGGAGAACCCATTGCCCGCGCCCTGGTTGGCGTCGATGACGCAGGTCCCGGCCGACAGGTAGTTGACCGTAGAGCCGTTGGCTCCCGAGACGGCGCAGACTCCGCTCCCGCTCGAGGGGTCGACCGAGAAGACGATCGGGTTCCCGGAGCCTCCGCCGGTTGCCGTCAGCGTCGCCGATCCGCCCGCCGCGCCCGTGCCGGGGCCGCTGAAGCTGATCACCTGTGTGGTCGGTGGGTTGGGGGTGACGCCGAAGAGTGGCGCGATGTCGGGTTGCGTGCCCGCGTTGCCCAGCAGCGACGCGCCCGCGACCTCGTTGAGGAAGCGAGTCAGCGCGTAATGGTTCAAGGCCGTGTTGACCGCGACGCCGCTCACGCCGGGGGCGATCATCACGAAGGGGACGTTCTCCCCTGCGGCCCCCTGATGACTTCCCTCGTCGAAGGTGACGACGATGGCCAGTCTCCCCGCTTGCCAGTCGGCGCCGGACTGGATCGTCTGGACCCACGATTGGAGCCAGTTGTCGGCGGTCGCGAAGTCCCCTCCGGTCGTGTCGTTGAGCAGTGTCGGCTTCAGTAGCCCGACGGTCGGGAGAGCACCCGTTTGGATGTCGTTCAGCAGCGCACCGCCGCCCGGCGTCCCGGCCGGAACGTCGTTGGCCGCGCACTCCGCGACGTCGGTCGGGTCGTCGAAGTACACCCACGGGTTGTGGTTGTAGTCGTAGTACCCGGACGTAGTAGCCGAGCAATTCGTCTGCATTCCCTCGGCGTAGGTCTTCGCGGTTCCGCCTTCCGCAATCGCCTCGCTGAACACCGTCGGCCCAGGCCACTGGCAGCCCGGACCCGGAGCGCAGTCCACCTGGTCACCTTCGTTGCTGCCGCCGAAGATGGAGAGGTAATTCGGCTCGCTGGGGAACGTCACGTCGGACCAGTTGGTCGCGTAGCCGTACTGCTGCGCCAGCGACCAAAGGTACGGCATCGCTGCGGTGGGATTGCCAGTCGAGGGGAAGACGTCGGAGCTGCTGTGGTTCTCCTCCATGATCACGAGGACTTTGCTGATCCCCGTTCCTGCTCCGCCCGCTACCGCTGCGCTCGACAGCACCGCCGGAACGAGTGCGAGGACGAGCGCGACGATGCCGAGCTCGAATAAGCGTCGCAGGGGCGACGGGCGCTGGAGCGCACGGCGGCGAATGCGGGCGCGCGTAGCCGCCAACGTGCCTCCGATAGCGTTCGGCGACATCTCAGCGAATCTACGCCGCGCCGGTTCGCTTGCCGACTAGCCGGCCAGGTAGTCGACTCTCGAGGTTGGATACCTTCGAGCGATTTAGGGGACCACTCTGCACGGCAGCCCTGGTAATTACGGACTACGACGTGGTGTCCAGGTGCGGCGTCACGAAGCGTGACGGCGGCCCGTCGAGTTGCGAGATACCCGGGTGGTCGGGCGTACTCCGATGCCCGCGGCGCGGCCCGTGCACGGCATCGAGTTCTTGTGACCTGTCCTGACCCGCCGGGTCCGAGGAGACATCACCGTCTGTGGATGCCGTGCATCGTCCGCTTCTGCTGACGGTTTCGACAGATCGGCGGAATCCCAGCCCCGACCATGGTCTGGTCCGGCCAGGACCTTGGTTAGCTCGAGCGGAACCTGGTGGACGCGAGCAGCGCGTCGACTCTCCGCTCGGATGCCGCCAGTCCCGGGCCGCGCAGGCAGGCGGTGAACTCGGTGAGGCTGGACGGGAAGGGACGCGTCTGGATCAGGACGTGGGTCGTCCGGTCGGCGCCGATGCTGCGGCAGATCCCGCCTGCGGTGTCCACCCGCCTGGCGGCGCGTCCACCGACCTGGGTTCGCATGCCGGCCCCGAGCCCCATGGCGGGCGGGCCGCTCGCGTTCCAGGTCACGAGGACGCCGCCCGGCTCGAGCTGCCCCACCGGGAAGCCGCACGACGTCGTGTTCCCCTTGGTCGAGCAGGGATCGTGCAGAGGCTGTGTGCTCAGGTAGACCAGCGGCTTGAAGTGCAGCCCGCCGGCCCAGCTGAACGAATACGCCTTCCAGGACGCCAGGTGCTGGAAGCTGAGCACGGAGTTCGAGTACGTGACGAGCGGCGGGCTCTGCGTCGTGGCCGCTGCCGGCGAGCTGCCGCCGCCCCCGCCGCCGCAGCCGCTCGTCAGCGCGACGAGGGCCCCGAGCGCTGCCGCGCACGTGAGGAAGCGCCGCGGGGGCAGGTGGGCTTCCATACACCTTCTCTGTAGCTCGCCGCACGGGATTTCGACCGGGCCGAACGACCAGGGAACGCCGCCTGATCGGCCGCGGTTCCTCCGTAGCCGAAAGGGCGGTCGGGTCCAGCCGAACGGGCCTGCATGGAGCCGGGCGAAAGGCTTGAAGTATGGGCGTGGTACTGCGGTTACGGAGCCTCGCCGCGGCGTGTGCGGTTGCATCGTTCGGCGCGACGATTGCAGTCGTGTTCGTCGCGGGGCTGAACTTCTCGTATCGCGCGCCGTCGTTGCACGTCGCGCTCGAGACGACGGCCGCGATCGGCGCCTCCGCCGCGGCCTTCCTCCTGCTCGGACGGTTCCGGCGGACGGGTTATCTCGAGGAGCTCCTCCTCTCCGCCGGGCTCTCGCTGCTCGCGCTCTCGAATCTCGCCTTCGCGGCGCTGCCGGCCGCCATCGGCCTGCGGACAAACACCGGGGTGGAATGGGCCTTGCTGTTCACGGGCACCCTCACCGCGGTCCTGATCTGCCTCGGGGCAATGCTCCCGCGGCGGCGGATCCGGGTCGGCGCCCGCTGGCCGCTCATCGTCTACGGCGGCACCGCTTTGCTCGCGCTGGCTGTGAGCATCCCGCTGGTCGCGTCGCCGCCGGGCCTCCTGCCGCAGCCGGTCGCCGTGTCGCACGCCGGAGCGGCGGCGCACCTCGTCGTCAACCCGACCGTGTCGACGCTGCAGCTCACGCTCGCCGCGCTGTACATCCTCGCGGCCTACGGGTTCGCCCGGCGCCAGCGCATCACCGGAGACGAGCTCAGCGGCTGGCTCGAGGTGGCCTGCATCTTCTCGGCGGCGGCGCGGGTCAACTACTTCTTCCACCCGACCTTCTACTCGAACTGGGTCTACACCGGCGACGTCTTCAGGCTCGGCTTCTACGTGGCGCTGCTCATCGGCGCGGCGCGCGAGATCACCCACTACTGGCGCAGCGAGATGGAGGCCGTCGCGCTCGAGGAACGGCGCCGTATCGCGTGCGACGTGCACGACGGGGTCGCGCAGGAGATTGCGTTTATCGGCCGCAACGTGCGGCTCCTGCGCATGCAGGGTGCCGAGCCCGAGCTCATCGACCGCATCATCGAGGGCGTCGAGCGGGCGAGGGAGGAGTCACGTCGCGTGGTCGGCGCGCTCACGGTGCCGGCCGACCAGCCGTTCGAGCAGGCGCTCGAGCAGGCGGCGCGCGACGCGGCCCGCCGCTACGGCGCGAGCATCGACATGCAGCTGGCGAGAGGGATCGAGCTCTCGCCGCGCGACCAGGAGGCGGTCGTCAGGCTCGCCTCCGAGGCGGTGGCGAACGCTGCGCGCCACAGCGGCGCCGACCGCCTGCAGCTCGTCCTCGAGCGAGCCCAGAATGGCCTGCGGGTGCGGGTCCGCGACCAGGGCGTCGGCTTCGATCCTGACACCAATAGCAGCCGCGGCTTCGGGCTGATCAGCATGCGCGACCGCGCCGAGGCGCTCGGTGCGCGCCTCCATGTGCGCTCGCGGCAGGGACGCGGCACCGAGGTCGAGTTCGAGCTGTGAGCGACGGCGCCCCAGGATCTGCGGGGGCTCCGGCGGCTGCGCCGCCGGAGCTTCCAGCTCCCGTCCGCGAGCTCCGGGTGCTCATCGCCGACGACCACGCTCCGACTCGCGACGACGTCCGGCGGGCGCTGACGAAGGGTGGGATCGCGGTGTGCGCGGAGGCGGCCGATGCCGCTCATGCGGTGCAGCGGGCGCTCGACACGAAACCCGACATCTGCCTGCTCGACCTGCGCATGCCCGGCAGCGGCCTGGCGGCCGTCTGGGAGATCAGCGCGCGGCTGCCGACCGCGAAGATCGTCGTGCTCACCGTCTCGGACGACGACTCGAGCCTCTTCGGAGCGCTCCGCGCCGGCGCGGTCGGCTACCTCGTCAAGGATCTCGACCTGAACCTCCTGCCCCAGGAGCTCCGCGACGTCGCCGACGGCAAGGCCGCGATCCCGCGCTCGCTCGTCGCGCGCATGGTCAAGCAGTTCCACGCCACCGACCCACGGTTCCGCACCACCACGGTCTCAGGCGAGCTCGGGACGCGGCTGACGAGCCGCGAGTGGGACGTGCTCGCGGCCCTCGCGGACGGGCTCTCGACGCGCGAGATCGGGCGCCGCCTGCAGCTCAAGCAGAGCGGTGTCCGCGCCCATATCTCTGCTGTCGTGCGCAAGCTGGACGTGAGAGACCGCGATGAGGCGATCGCCTTCTTCCGCGACACGACCGGCTAGAGCTGGACGCCGGCAATCGGGTAGCTCGACAAGCTGGGGGCACTGGTCCGAGCCCAGTACCGCCCATTCAGAACCCGCCGGGGACGGCGGGTTTTCTTGTGGGACGGCCCCCCTCGCTCGGGCGTCCCGGGAGCGCCACGCGAGGTTCGTCGAGTGCCGGAGGGGTCGGCGTGGGCCCCTCGTGGTAGAACACGCGGCTACATGGCTCCTTCGCTCAAAACAGGGAAATAACAGGGAATGATTTACGACGTCGGCTACGGCAAGCCGCCGGTTCAGCATCAGTTCAAGCCAGGGCAATCAGGCAATCCGGGCGGTCGCCCGATAGGACTTGCCCGTAAAATCCGTGAGGCTGTCGGCGAAGACGGCGACATGCTCGTCGAGTTCTGGGTGAGCGCTCTTCGGACCGGCTACATCGCTAGGCGTCACCCCCAGATCGGCGAACAGGTCTACGAGAAGGTGTCAGCCCGCGACCAGATCGCCATCGCCACGGTGCTCGCGGACCGTGGCTGGGGGAAGGCGCCTCAATACGTTGTCGTCGAGGACGACGAGTACGACAACAGCAGCCCCGACATAGTGGGGTTCTCGGAAGAGTTCGAACGCGCTATGGAGGAGCTCCGGGAGCAGCGTCTCCGTAGAGAGGAAGAACAAGGTTCTGACTCGTGATCGCTACGAGCCAGTGGTCGCAGCTGGGGTCATAGGAACCCGATCGGCGTCCAGACGGCCTTCGAGCAATGAGAACTCAGCGCTGGCAGCGGTTTCCTAAGCCGCGTGCGCATGTTCGATTCATACCGGGGGCACTGCTGCCGGAAGCTACTTCGAGCGAACGACGCGAAGCACTGCGTGCATGCCCTGCTCGCGGTGGTCTGCTATCGCGCACCAGAGCAGGTACCGGCCCGGCACGAGCTTAAGCTCGCGGTCGACGACCTGGCCCGGCTGGACGCTCGGGAACCGGAAGATGTGCGTGCCGCCGATGCGGCGCACGTCGAGGTCGTGCGTGTCCTGACCGTTGTTGACGAGTTCGACGATCACGCGGCCTGCCCTCACCTTGGTACGCGAGAGGGTGTACCTGAACTCTTCTGCGACCACCTGGACGCGCGCCGGCGGATGCTGCACAGGCGCGGCGAGGATCATGCGACGAGCTTAGGTCGGGAGAAGGAGGCGGCTTTGGGGATCACGGCGCCGGCGTCGACCCCGAACCACTGCTCGAGCAGGGCCGAGTAGACGCCCCGAAAGTCAGAGGTGGCCGAGACATTGCCGTCGTTGTCGAGTCCCTTCTGGAGGCCGGGGAACTCGCCGACCATCTCCCCGGCGACGCGTGTGCCGAGGAGGAAGCCGACCCCGGCCGCGCCGTGGTCGGTGCCGCTGTCGCCGTTCTCGGCGGCGCGGCGTCCGAACTCCGACCAGACGTGCACGAGCACCCGGTTGGCGAGGCCGCGCGCCTCGAGGTCGCGCTGGAATGCGAGCAGGGAGTCCGAGGTCAGCTGCAGTCCCTGGGTCAGGGCGCTCGGCTCGTCGGCATGCGTGTCGTACTCGCCCGGTGCGGTCAGCGCGACGCAGTGGAGCGGCAAGCCCGCCGCCAGCATGGCGGCGAGGCCTGCCAGCCTCTGTGGGAACGGGTCGTCCGACTGCGGATAGGGCACGGGGCTCGAGAAGCCGTTCGAGGACTGGAAAGGGATCAGCTGCCGGCGGAGGCGGTCCACCTGAACCGCGACGTTGCCGGCGGTCCGCAGCCCGGCGTCCGCAGACTGGTGCCCCATGAGACCGATTGCCTCGAGCATCCGCTCCTCGACCTGGCCCCAGACGCGCTCGCTGTAAAAGTTGTACTGGTCGGCGCCCGAGATCGACGCGACCGGAACCTTGGCGGTGGCGAGGGCGGGCGCGAGGGTGTCGTCGAGCGAGAGTCCCTGGAGCGGGTTGTCCTTCTTCCCGACCCGGTCGAGGTACCTTCCGAGCCAGCCCGTCCGAAGGTTGGCCTCTGTCGCTCCGACCTCCCAGTAGTGGCGGGACGTGAAGTGCGACTGGTCGGCGTGGGTGTAGCCGACGGCCGGCAGCACCGTCACCTTCTTCTCCGAGTAGAGCTGCTGGAGCCCGCCGAGCGCCGGATGCCAGTAGAGACGGTCGTCTTCCGCGAGTGCTGTTCCTCCGGCGATCCCGAGCTGCGGGCGCAGCTTCTGGTAGAGCGGATCTCCCTGCGGTGACAGCACGGAGAGGCCGTCGGCACCGCCCTCGAGGAACACGGAGACCAGGATCGGTGCGGCAGGCCCGGAAGCTGCAGCGGCGATACCTTCCTCGAAGGCACGCAATCCGAGCCGTGAGCCGCCGTACACGGCGATCGCAGCGCTGAGGCTGCCGGCGAGGAAGCGGCGCCGAGTGAGCCCCGTCCCGGCCGGGAGCGGCATTCCGGTCTCGATTGCCGGCAGCCCGCAACCGGCCTCCGCCAGTGCGCGGTGGAGAAGCCGCGAGCGTGAGAGCCCGTCGCAGTGGTTGCACGGCCTCGTCATGCCGCCTGCAGCTCCGGCGAGACGGCGATCAGCTGGCGGAGGGCGTTCTGGACCATCACCGGGTACTGCTGGTGCTTCCAGGAAGCGCCCTTGGCGTCGCCGAGCGCGCGGTGTGTGAACGTGTGGAGCGCGTGCCGCGTGTCACGTCCGAGCGGAGGGTTGTGCCAGAACTGGTAGGCGCGGTCGAGGAGCTCCTTCGCGTCGTCGGGCTCGTGGGCGTGTCCGGGGTCGAGCGCGTGGCGATCGAGCACGTACTGGGCGATCCACCAGCGTCCGCGCCAGGTCGCCGTGTCGAGCCAGCGGGTGTCGTCCCAGCCGCCGACGTTGGGCGGGTAGAAGAGCTGCTGCCCGGCCATCGAGTCCAGCCACGTCCAGGCGGTGGTGTCGATTCCGCGCCGGATTCGGCGCAGCAGACCGGCGTTGTAGACGACGGGCGGCTTCACCAGTCGAGGCCCTCGGTAGAGGGCAGGGTGGCGCAGGATCGCGGCGACCACGGGCCCCACCTCGTACTTCGACGTCTTGTAGAGCCGCTCGAGCGCCCGCTGCGTGGCGTGATCCGGCGCCTCGGGGACGAAGTAGCTCCAGAGCTTCTGGACGAAGAAGGAGGCATGATCGGGATGCGTGACGCAGAGGCGGCACGAGTCCTTCCACGTGAACCGGCCGTGGTGGTGGAAGATCGTCTTGCGGCCCGGATCGTGGTACTGGGGGTCGTAGCGGAAGTTCACCGGTCCTTTGTTCTGGCTCCAGCTGTTCCGGAAGCCGGTGAGTGCCCTGGCCTGCTGGCGGACGTCGTTTTCGGTGTAGCCGCGGTCGGCGCCGAGCGTGAAGAGTTCCATCATCTCGCGCGCGTAGTTCTCGTTGGGCGACTCCTTCGAGTTGTCGCTTCCGTTCAGCCAGAGCAGCATCGCCGGGTCCTTCGTCACATCGAGCAGCAGTTCGTGGAAGGAGCCGAGGCCGTGGTGGCGGAAGAGCTCGTTTTGGTTCAGCATGAGGCGCTGCGAGCCGACGCCGTTGTTCGAGGTCGCAAACCAGTCGTGCCAGATCAGCGTCATCCGCTCGACGAGAGGGCGCGAGGTCCGCACCATCCGGTCGAGCCACCAGACGTGGTCTTGGCCCCAAGCGTCGAAGGGGGCGAGCGGCCGGCCGTGCTCGTCATGCGGCTTGTGCCCCACGAAGTGCTCCCGGCCCGGATGCGTGAGCTTGTGCACTGCGCCCTCGAGCCCGAGTCGGGCGAGCTTCTGCGCCTCACCGGGCCGCGGCCCGAAGCCTGCACGCCAAAGCAGCCGCTCGGCCTGGGCGGCTCCGAACGTCCCTCGCCACACGGCGACACCGGCCACGCGAGAGAGCATCGGCGGCGATCAGCGTGCACGGGATCCCCGATCGAGGGTGCTAGTCACTCCGTGAGGTGCGATTCGCCGGCGCGGGTTGACAGGAGGCCTCGCCTCGCTGACGATCGGACAGCCGGCGAGAGGGAGCGCGGCACCAGTCTCTAGGGTCGCTCGCCTGGGCCAGTGTTCGGGAGTGACCCTGAGCGAGCTGCTGGCGGCGCGGTGCTTGTAAAGCCTTTGGGCTCCGTAAGTCTGAGCAGGTTCGCTCGGGTCGCACCCCGATGCCGTACACCTTCGTGTGCGCGAGCATTTGGGTGGAGGTGAGGAGGATGAAGACGAAACGGCTCCGTGTCGCGGGGCTGTCCTTCGCGCTGTTGTTATTCGCGCTTCTGGTTGCGTCCGCACAAGCTGGCGCGGCCAAGCCGCAACCGAACAAGGTGAAGCAGACGGCCAAACCGGTCTTGACGCTTGCGATGGACGGGCCTCGCGTCGCCTACATGATGAACAACCGCAGGGTCGGCGTCTGGAACGTGGTGAGCGGCGCGACCTCGCTCGTCAAGGGCAACTATCCCAGCAACGGCCACAACTTCGGCTACGGGACCGGTGAGGTCGCGATCGCGGGCAGACGCGTCGCCCTGATCACGCGCTTCGCTATCGGCAACACGTTGCAGACGCAGGAGCGGCTCTACACTGCGGCGCTCGGAGGGTCGGCGCACCAGCTCGGGAAGAAGACCAACCACTCCAGCAGCTCAGGAGACTGCACCGTGCCGGGGACCGGTTACGCGGACGGTAATTGGATCGGTGGTCTGGTGGGCGCTGGCAATGTCCTGGCCGTCAGCCGCTGGACGGCGAGCAATGCAGCCACTACTGGCGAGCGGCTCGGGCTGATCGCGCCGACCGGGCTACATACGATCGCGAGCGGGCCGGGCGCAATCGTGTCCCAGTCGACGAACGGCGGCCACATCGCCGTGCTCCGATCGACGGATGCGTGGCCTGCATACCAAGGGCCAGCGGAACAACGTACGCCACTGGTGGGCATCTATTCCACCGGCGGCACGCTACTCCGCGAGATTGCGCTCGACGTCCCACTCAAGGATCCCTGCGCCTACCCCAGCCCGATCATCAGAGTCGGCCTAAGCGGCAATCAGCTGGTAGTGCTAAGGCTGGACAGTCCGCAGGCCGGTCCCCTGAAGGCAACAGTCGAGGTCTACGACTGGACCACCGGTGCACTGGTACGCACCTGGCGTCTTTCGCTCAGCCGTGTGGCACCGATCGCAGACCGCCTCTCGGTATCCGGGCGGATCGCGATCATCGAGGGCGCTTTCAAGCTGCGCATGCTCGACCTGACAACCGGTACGGAGACCACGGTCTCTGCCAGCCGCCCCAACAGCCCCGCCACGATCGGATCGCGCGGGCTCGTCTACGCACTCAACCCAATCAAGGACAAGAAGCCGGGGAAGCTCGTCTTCGTGCCAACGACGAAGTTGCTCGCGGCGCTCAGCCAGTAGCCACGCGATGGTACGGACCCCTTGAGCGGCCTGGCGTAGCCGGGCCGCTCTCGCCTGGGCCAGTGTTCCGGAATGACCCCTGAGCATTCCGCGGCTAGTGCGGGTCGGCCAGGATCGCGCGAACCCTCGCGCACTGGTCATAGCTCGCTAGAGCGAAACGTTCTCTCGCTGGATCGCGCAGCCGGCCACTGTCGTCAAGCCCCGGTAACTGTCCGCCGTGCATTTCGGTCATTGAAGATTCCTGGCACGAGCCGGGAAACAAGCCGCAGAGAAGCAGTCGAATCAAAGATGAACACCTGTCGCGTCGAGGACGTACCGTGATTTGTCGCGTACGCGTCGAGAACTGCCCGAACATGACGATCGAGTAGGCGCTCCTGCCCGCGCGGCAGGCCGAAGAAGTCCGGCTGACTCGCTCTGGTGTGGAGCTGGTTAGCTACCGCCCTGACTTCGCTGGCAAACAGCAGCCCGTGCGCGGCAAACGGTTGCTCCCTAGTCGTAAGCTGGGGGTCGTTCCTGTTGCCGCTCGTCTGTACGGGACAGCGTCAGCGCTTCTTCGAGTTGGTTGTTGGCGGGGTCGTCTTAGACTCGGCCGGTGGCGACGTGTCCTTCCTGCGGTAAGGAGTTGCCGGGCGCGTTTCCGTTTTGCCCGTTCTGCACGGCGCCGCTGACCGAGCGGCCCGTCGTTGCGGCGGCCGAGGAGCGGAAGGTCGTCTCTGTGTTGTTTTGTGATCTGGTCGGTTTCACGGCTGCCTCGGAACAGGTCGATCCGGAGGATGTGCGGGCGCGGTTGCGGCCGTATCACGAGCGGGTGCGGCTCGAGCTCGAGCGGCACGGCGGGACGGTGGAGAAGTTCATCGGCGACGCGGTCATGGCCGTGTTCGGGGCACCGGTCTCGCACGAGGACGACGCCGAGCGTGCGGTGCGCGCCGGCCCGCGGGTCTTGGAGACGATCGACGAGTTGAATGCGGGGGACGCGCGCCTCGATCTGCGGGTTCGAGTCGGGGTCAACACCGGGGAGGCGGTGGTCGACCGGGAGGCGCATCCGGAGCGTGGTGAGGGGATGGTGACCGGGGATGTGGTGAACACGGCGGCGCGGTTGCAGGCGTTCGCGCCTGTTGGCGGGGTGGCGGTTGGCGAGGGTACGTATCGGCTGACGGAGCGGCTGTTCGTGTTCGAGCGGCTGGAGCCTGTGGTCGCGAAGGGGAAGACGGAGCCGATCGAGTGTTGGCGGCCGCTGTCGGCGCATTCACGGCTGGGCGCGGACATCACCCGCACCTACGCGACTCAGCTCGTGGGCAGGGCGGACGAGCGCTCGCGTCTCACCGCCAGCTTCGAGGACGCGGTCGGGCGGCAGGAGCGCCGCATGGTGACGCTCGTCGGGGAGCCGGGGATGGGCAAGAGCCGGCTCTGCATGGAGTTGTTCGGCTACGTCGAGGAGTGGCCCGGGCTCGTGCGCTGGCGGCAGGGCCGGTGCCTGTCGTATGGCGACGGGATCGCGTTCTGGGCCTTGGGCGAGATCGTCAAAGCGGAGTGCGGGATCCTCGAGTCGGACGCGGCGGAGGAAGCGCGGGCGAAGCTCGAACGGGCGCTGCCGCAGGACGCGCAGGATCGAGCCTGGCTCTTGGCGCGGCTAGGTCCCCTGGTTGGCCTTCCGGGGGAGCCGGCGACGCAAGAAGAGTCGTTCGCGGCCTGGCGGCGCTTCCTCGAGGGATTGGCGGCGACCACGCCGGCAGTGGTCGTGTTCGAGGACTTGCACTGGGCCGACCCAGCGTTGATTGCGTTCTTGGAACATCTCGCCGATTCGGCTGGGCGTGCCCCCTTGCTCGTGTTGTGCACGGCGCGGCCGGAGTTGTTGGAGACGCGCCCGGACTGGACGGCCGGGTTGCGCAACGCGACCACGATCAACCTCGCCCCGCTGACGGACGCGGAGACTGCCCGACTCGTTTCCGGCTTGCTGGAGCGTGCGGTGCTGCCGGCGGAGACGCAACAGGTTCTGTTGGAGCGCGCGGGCGGGAATCCGCTCTATGCAGAGGAGTTCGTGCGCCTGCTCACAGACCGCGGTGACATCGCCGGCGAGATCGAGATCCCAGGGTCGGTGCAGGCCCTGATCGCAGCCCGCCTCGACATGCTCACAGCGGAGTGCAAACGCCTGTTGCAAGACGCCGCGGTGCAGGGCAAGGTGTTCTGGGCAGGCGCCCTGGTCGAGATGAGCCGCCTCGACCCGGCCGAGGTGGAACGGACGCTGGACGAGCTCGCGCGCAAGGAGCTCGTCCGGCCGGCGCGGGGAAGCTCGATGGCGGGTGAGGCGGAGTACGGCTTCTGGCACGCACTCGTCCGCGACGTCGCCTACGGCCAGATCCCGCGCGCCAGCCGGGCCGAGCGGCACCAGCAGGCGGCTGTCTGGATCGAACGGAAGGCCGGCGAGCGGGTCGAGGACTTGGCCGACCTGCTCGCGCACCACTACGTCAGGGCGCTCGAGCTCACCGAGGCGGCGGGTGGTACCGAGGCGACGGAGCTACGGGTGGAGGCCATCCGGTATCTCGGGCTCGCGGGTGAGCGCGCGCTCAGCCTCGACGTCGACCAGGCCGAACGCACCCTCAGTAAGGCGCTCGAGCTGGCCGGAGAGGTCGATCCCCAACGGCCGTTGCTGCTGGAACGCTGGGCGCGGGCCGCGCATCAGCAGAATCGGTTGCACGAGGCACGGGAGGCTCTCGAGCTGGCCCTTGCCAGCTACCGCCAGTCCGGCGACCAGCTGGCCACGGGTCGCGCCTTGAGCCAGCTCTACATGGTTTTGGGACGGCTCGGCGACGCGGAGCGGTTCGAGGTGCTTGCCGAGGCGCTGCGGTTGCTCGAGGCCGAGCCGCCCGGCCAAAACCTCGTCGAGGCGTACGCGATGCAGACAGGACTCCATCTCGTCTCCGGCGAGTTCGAGGAGACGATCACGGCCGCCGACAAGGCTCTCGCCCTCGCGGCCCAGCTCGGCCTGCGCCAACCGGCGAATGCGCTCGGCTTCCGCGGCTTCGCCCGTGGCTACCTCGGTGAGCAGGACGGGGTCGAGGAGATGCGGCAGGCGCGCAGGCTCGCGATCGAGCAGGGAGAAGGCAGAACCGTCGGCCTCCTCTATAACAACCTCACCTTCCAGGCGTGGCTGTATGAAGGCCCGCAGGCGGCCCTCGACCTCAATCGCGAGGGGATCGAGTTCTGCCGGCGACGCGGGATCGGTGTGTGGGCGGAGATGATGGCCGGCGGCCAGACACCCCTCCTGGCCGAGCTCGGCCAAGTCGAGCAGGTGCTCGCCGACGCCGCCTCTCTCGCCGACCGTCTCGAAAAAACCGGCGACGTCGCCTTCGTCGAGCCGCGCACGCAGCAGCTGCGCCTGCTCACAGAACAGGGCCGGCACGACCCACGCGCCCAGCCCGGAGCCGATGCTCGAGGCCGCCCGCGGCATCGGCGAACCACAGTGGGTTGCGGTCGCGGTCGCCGCAGCCGCCCCCCTCCTCAACGCCCGGGGAAACACCGAACGGGCGCGCCTCCTCCTCGGGGAGCTCGACGGCCCCGCCGGCCGCGGCGACCCTATCTACGCCACGCTCTTGCCCGGCCTCGTCCGCACCGCACTGGCCCTTGACGACCCGGGCCTCGCCGCCAGCCTTACGGACGGCGTCCCAAACCTCGTCCCCTTCCAGCAGCACGCCCTCGCGACAAGCCGGGCACAGCTCGCCGAGGCAGCGGGCGACCACCGTGAAGCGGTCCCGCTCTATGCCGATGCGGCCGGCCGTTGGCACCAGTTCGGCAACGTTCCTGAACGCGCATACGCACTCCTCGGCGAGGGCCGCTGCCTCTCCGCCATCGGCGATCCCACTGCCGAGCAGCCGCTCGTCGCGGCACGCGAGCTGTTCGCCGCGATGGGCTACCAGCCCGCCCTCGCAGAGACCGAAGCGCTACTCCGGCAAGCCCAAGCAGCCGCAACCTAAGACTGTCGCTGTCGTTCCGGGACAGCGACAATGAATGGCCGAGCACTGGCGCGCCGCTCTACAGCTTGCGTAGCTGGGGTCACCGAGAACGCGTAGGTGTTCAGGCACGACGTGACGTGTAGTTGGTCGATGGGCTCGTCACCGCAGGCTACGACGCGCAGGGGTTGAGAAGGGGCGTCCGGCGAAATGCCGCGAACGGGGACATCTGGTCGATGGCCGGCGGGCGACCAGGCTAGCGAGGGTGCGGGTTATAGCGGTTGACCTAACCCGGACACATCCCCGGGGGAGGCCTGGCCTGTTTTGGGCTCCAGCGGGGCATTTAGGCGGGACGGCCGTCCGTTGTGGGTGCTCAGGCGAGAGGACGCTGGCCCAGGCGACAGTCAGGACACCGCCTGGGCCGGAAAGTCGCTGCCACCGAAGCCGAGTCCTCGATGGCAATCGAGCTCATGACAGGCGCCTCAGTTGCGAAACGGAGAGCCGCCCGAGCGCAGCCAGCAGTGGGGTTCGGGCTGTGGCAGTGGGAGGGCGTTGCGGGCGAGGGGGGCTGCGTGTTGTTGGGCGAGGGCGCGCGCGTCTTGCCTCCGCCCCTCTTGAGGTGCCAAGTGACCGTTCTCTGTAGAGACGGCTACTCGGGCTTATGACCTTCAGCCCAAGCGCCGCCGTCCCGGTCGTACTCGGACGCGCTCAGACGTACCGTCTCATCGCAGCCGCACTCGCATGTGAAGGCGTACTTGTGGGCCTCGGCGCCGCCGGGGATCATGGCGGCGATCTGGCGGATCTGCCGGTTGAACTTCTTAATCTGTTCGGGGTCCACCGACGCCTCCGCCGCAGAACGCTCCCCCGCGTAATCAAGCCTACGCCGCCAGGCAACGTGACGAGAAGGTCATCTGATTCCAGCTCATTCCGCCGCACGCGGGAGTAAACCGGGATTGCGCGGTTAGTTACGCGGCCGAATAGGTGTCTTCATGGGGGTAAGGACCATCGCCTCGTCGGCCGATAAGGCGGCCATGGCATCTGCGGCCCCACGGCGTGCCACTCTCCGTGCGCCCTCGGATCGCTCGGCTTGGGTCGAGCGCTGGCTCTCGCGCGTCTCCGATCTCGCCGACCTGAGCCGCTCGAACCCGATGTCGGATGCCGTCATCGACGAGATCGACGGCCGCAGGATCCGGATCGGGGATCAGTGGCTCGCGGACTTCGCCTCCTGTAACTACCTCGGCTTCGACCTCGACCCCGAGATCGCCGCTGCGATCCCCGAGCAGATAGCGCGCTGGGGCACTCATCCAAGTTGGTCGCGTCTTCTCGGCAGCCCAGCGCTGTACCCGGAGATCGAGGAGCGGCTGACGGAGCTGCTCGGCTGCCAAGACACGCTCGTTCTGCCTACGATCACGCTGATTCATCTCTCCGTGATCCCCGTGCTGGCGGGCGGAGGGACGGTCTTCGTCGACCGGCGGGCCCATAAGACGATCTACGAGGGTGCCCAGTTCGCGTCGATTCGCGGCGCCCGCATGCAGCGCTACGAGCACGACGATGCCGCCGACCTCGAGCGGCTGCTGCGCTCCGACCGGTCGAAGACGCGCCTGATCTGTATGGACGGCGTGAACAGCATGACCGGGAACGCCCCCGACCTGCGCGTCTTCGCCGAGCTTGCGCGGCGCTACGACGCGATTCTCTACGTCGACGACGCGCACGGCTTCGGCGTGATCGGCGAGCGCGGAAGCGACGAGGCGAGCCCCTACGGGATGCGTGGGAACAGCATCGTCCGCTACTTCGGCGAGAGCTATGACCACATCGTCTTCGTCGCCGGGCTCTCGAAGGCATACTCGTCCCTCGCGGCGTTCGTCGCCTGTCCGCCCGAGGTGAAGCAGCTGCTGAAGACCGCGGCTCCGCCGTACCTCTATTCCGGCCCGTCCCCGGTCGCGTCGCTCGCGACCGTGCTCGCCGGGCTGGACGTGAACGAGCGTCGCGGTGACACACTTCGCGCGGACCTGTGGCGGAAGACGCAGCGCGTGCTCGGTGCGCTCGCCGAGCTCGGCGTCCACACGCCGAACACCTCCGGCCTTCCCATCATCGAGGTCCCGCTCGTACGCCACGAGGACGTCGACGAGGTCGGACGCTTTCTGTTCCGCCAAGGTATCTACGTCACGCTCGCCGCGTACCCGCTCGTCCCCAGGGACGAAGTCGGCCTCCGGATTCAGGTCACCGCGGCAAACTCCGACGAGGAGATCGATGAGCTTGTCGCGACGCTCGGCCGGCTGGCGGCGAGCTTCGAGCTGCAGCCCGCTCGCCCCGCGGCGGAGGGGGCGGCGGCGTGACCGCGTACCTCCCCCGCAAGGGCAACCTCTGGGTCTGGTACCTGGCGGCAATGGCCGTCCTGACCGGGCTCTACCTGTTCGTGGTCCCCTTCAAGGGTTACGCCGCGCTGATCAACCTGATCGGCCTCTGCGCCGTCCTCGCCATCGCGGTCGGAGTCTGGCTGCACCGCCCGCGCGCGTCGGCGGCCTGGTTGCTGATTTTCGCCGGGCAGGCGCTCTACTTCGCCGGCGACTTCTACACGTACAGCTATCCCGAGCTGCTCGGGGGCAAGGTCGGCTTCCCCTCTGCCGGGGATGCGATGTACCTGCTCGTCTATCCGTTCCTCGTGGTCGGACTCCTGCTGCTCGTGCGGCGGCGGCAGCCGAATGGCGACAAGGCCGCCGGAATCGACGCACTGATCCTCACGATCGGCTTCGCCGCGCTGTCCTGGGTCTTCCTGATCGCGCCGAACGTCCACCTCACGGGCCTCGACTGGCTCGCCAAGTCGGTCTCGGTCGCTTACCCGGTCGGCGATGTCGTGCTGCTCGCGGCGGCGATCCGGCTGGCGGTGAACGCGGGCAGGCGCGTGGCGTCCTTCTATCTGTTGGTGGCCAGCATCATCTCGTTGCTGCTGACCGACTGCGCCTACAACTACGCGCTGCTCGTCGGCAGCTTCCACCACCAGCTCATCTACGACGCCGGCTGGATCGCGTACCTCGTGTTCTGGGGCGCAGCGGCCCTTCATCCGTCGATGCGGATCCTCGAGGAGCCGGTCGAGGGCGGGACGCGCCTCACCAGGGTCCGCCTGCTTCTCCTGACCGTCGCCTGCCTGCTCGCGCCTGCCGTCGGCGTCTGGTACTCGCGCCATACCGCGGACTCCCTCGTCATCGTCGCTGCGTCCGTTGTCCTGTTCCTGCTCGTCGTCGCTCGCATGGCCGGCCTCGTACGCAAGGAGGAGCGGCGCACCGCGCACGAGCACGCGCTCCGGCGCGCAGGGGTTCGGCTCGCGGCGACCGAGGGAGACAGTGTCTACGAGTCAGTGGTCGCAGCGGCCCGCGAGGTCGTGCCGGACAAGGAAGCGCAGATCCGGCTCTTGGTCTGCAACGAAGACGGCCCCACCCTGGCGGCCTCGAGCGATCCGCTGCCGGCGGCGCGCGCCCTCGACGCGGACGCAGCCGGCTGGTTGCTCTCGACCCTCGTGCACACCTCGCCGCTTCCCGAGACGGCCGTTCCGGCCTCGGTGCAGGACGTACTTGGGCTAGGCGCCGACTGCTACGCCCACTTCTCTCGGCTGGCGGCTCGCTCGGAGACGAGCGGCGCCCTCGTGATCGCCACCGAGCGCCCGCTTCCTGCCGATGAGCTCGCGCTGCTCGACTCGCTGGCGACGCACGTGTCCCTCTCTCTCGAGAGCGCCGCGCTATCCGCGGAGGCACACCAGCAGAAGAGCGAAGCGCGCTTCCGTTCGCTCGTGGGTAATGCGACCGACCTGATCACGGTGCTCGACGCCGGTGGCGTCGTCACCTACCAGAGTCCGTCGATCGAGCCCGTGCTGGGCTACTCGCCGCAGGAGACCGAGGGTCGCCGCTTCGATCGCCTGCTCGCCGCGGCGGATCTACCGCGCTTCGCGCAGATCTTGTCCGGCCACGCGGAGGGGACCGAGACGATCGCGATGGAGTGCTCGCTGCTCCACGCCGACGGCCGCCTGCTGCAGTTCGAGGTGCGCGTGACCGACCTGCTCGACGACGAGCACGTCTTCGGGCTCGTCCTCAACAGCCGGGACATCAGCGAGCGCAAGGCTTTCGAGGAGCAGCTCTCCCATCAGGCATTTCACGACCCGGTCACGAGCCTGGCCAACCGCGCGCTCTTTGCCGACCGCGTGGCCCACGCGCTGGTCGGCACGCACCGCACGGGCGTGCAGCTGGCGGTGTTGTTCATCGACCTCGACGACTTCAAGACCGTGAACGACAGCCTGGGCCACCCGGCCGGCGACTCGGTGCTCTTCGAGGTGGCTCGCCGGCTGGAGCAGGCCGTGCGTCCCG
Source organism: uncultured Actinomycetes bacterium (assembly GCA_963770815.1). Taxonomy (GTDB): domain Bacteria; phylum Actinomycetota; class Thermoleophilia; order Gaiellales; family Gaiellaceae; genus Palsa-739. The sequence continues at coordinate 29,777 of CAVYQV010000011.1, read as the reverse complement.
CCGACACGGTTGCCCGCTTCGGCGGCGACGAGTTCGCCATTCTGCTCGACGAGGTCGATTCGAGTGATGAGGTCGCGGTCATTGCCGATCGCGTGCTCGACGCCCTCGAGCAGCCGGTCGTCGTCGAAGGGAAGGAGGTGTACGCCCGCGCCAGCGTCGGCATCTGCATGAGCGACGAGGACCTGCAGGCCCAGGATCCCGAGGAGTTCCTCCGCAACGCCGACCTCGCCATGTACATGGCGAAGCGAGACAGCAAGGGCAGCTACCGGCTGTTCGAACCGACCATGCACGAGCGCGTGGTCGAGCGCCTCGAGCTCCGCGCCGAACTGCAGCGCGCCCTCGAGCTGGGTCAATTCGAGGTCTACTACCAGCCCGTCGTCCACCTCGAACAGCGCACCGAGTACGGCGTCGAGGCGCTGTTGCGCTGGAACCATCCCGAGCGGGGCGTGGTCGCGCCCGCGCAGTTCATTCCGCTCGCCGAGGAGACAGGCCTGATCGTTCCGATCGGCCGCTGGGTCGTCTTCGAGGCCTGCCGCCAGGGGGCGCTCCTCCACGAGCAGTTCCCGCGCGACCCCGCACTAACGATCAGCGTCAATCTTTCGGTCAAGCAGCTCCAGTCGGATTCGATCATCGAGGACGTGCGCGAAGCGCTGCGAGAGACTGGGCTCGAGCCCTCGACGCTCGTGTTGGAGGTCACCGAGACCGTGATGATGGCCGACCCAGACACCGCAGCCGCCCGACTGAACCAGCTCAAGGATCTCGGGGTGCGGATCGCGATGGACGACTTCGGCACCGGCTACTCCTCCCTCAGCTATCTCAGCCGGCTCCCCGTCGACATCCTCAAGATGGACCGCTCCTTCCTGGGGGCCGGCAACACCGACTCCGGCCTAGCGGCGGCGATCATCGCGATCGGCGAGCGCCTCAACCTCGAAGTCGTCGCAGAGGGAATCGAGGAGCTCGAGCAGATCGGCACGCTCCGCGGCCTGGGCTGCGAGCTCGGCCAGGGATTCCTGTTCGCCCGCCCGATGACGCAGCCGGCGCTCGTCAACTACCTCCACGAGGAAGACGAAGGCCGGGACGACGACGAGCTCGAGGCGAGCGACGGGCGTGCCTCGAGTGCAGCCTAGCTTCGAGACTCTCGACCGCCCCGGTGGCCTCGCCCGCGTCGGCCTCCTCCACCCACTACGCGCTTACCGCGACTTCCGCATCCTCTGGACGGGAATGGCGGTCTCCCTTATGGGGGACGGCATCTTCCTGATCGCGATTTCGTGGACAGCGTTCAGCCTTTGGAATGCCCCCGGGGCGCTTGCCGTGATCGGCATTGCGATGACGGTGCCCATGATCCTCTGCCTGCTCGCCGGCGGGGCGGTCAGCGACCGCTTCGACCGCCGTCGAGTTCTGATCGCTTCCGACCTCGCCCGCGCAGCCTCGGTAACGGCGATCGCGGCGCTCGGCTTGGCCGGCGCGCTTACCTTTCCCGTGCTCGCCGTGCTCGCGGGCCTCTACAGCGCGGCCGGTGCCTTTTTCGTTCCGGCCTTCGACGCGATCGTGCCGAGCCTCGTCGCGGCCAACGACCTCCCGAAGGCGAACTCGCTCGACCAGTTCATCCGTCCCATAGCCCTGCGCCTTGCTGGCCCGGCGCTCGGCGGCTTGATCGTCGCGAGCCTCGGCGCGTCGGCTGCGTTTGCCCTCGACGCCGCCACGTTTGCGGCTTCCACCGCTGCGATCATGGCCGTGCACACGTCTCTGCGGGTTCATTCGACGGCGCCGTCGACGCGTGCGGCCATCGGAGAAGGATTCCGTTTCGTCCGCAGACACGTCTGGCTCTGGGGAACCCTCGCATCGGCCGCGATTGCGTACCTCGCCTTCCTCGGCCCGACCGAAGTGCTTGTTCCCTACGTCGTCAAGAACGTTCTCCACGCCTCAGCAGCCGACCTCGGCATCGTCTTCGCCGCGGGCGGCATCGGCGCCGTCGCAGCCGCGGCCGTCATGGCGCAGCATGGGCAACCTCGACGTGACGTCACCTTCATGTACGTATGCTGGAGCGGCGCGACGCTGGCCGTGGCCGGCTACGGCCTTGCCCGTTCGACACTCCAGTTGGCGCTCGCCTGCCTCGTGTTCAACGGACTCGAGGCCGCGGGCACGGTCGTCTGGGCGACGATCAAACAACACCATGTGCCGGGAGAACTGCTCGGCCGCGTCTCGAGCCTGGACTGGCTGATCTCGATCGGGCTGCTTCCAGTCTCGTACGCGCTGACCGCCCCCCTCGTCGCGCTCGTCGGCCTGCGGGCGACACTGGTCGGCGCGTCCGTGATCGGGACGGTCGCGACCGCCGCGGCTCTGCTGCTACCCGGCATGCGGCAGATTGAGGGCGCGTCCGACTGGACCGAAGCCCAGGCGTCTGCTGCGCATCGCGCCGCGGCGTAAGTGAGTCACTTGCCCGCCACTTAGGGTCATTGACTGAGCGGCGTCGAGACCTCCTTGATGCGCGAGCCCTCCGAGCTGGCTAACAGCTGAGCGACCGCCTCGGCGGCCGGCGCTACCGCCTCGGCCCACCGCGGCGCGTCCTCGGCAAGCTCGTGGCTGAGCGGCGGGTTGATGCGGCACACGCCGCGGGCTGTCTCAGCGAAGTCGCGTCGGCTGAAGGTGCGCGTCCGGAGCAGCTCGAGCACGTACGCGTTGACGGCCGGTCGGGCGGCTTCCATCAGGTCGAGGGCGAAGGAGTCGCGGTCACGGTAGTCGGCGTGGACGATGCCGAGGCCGGGGTCGAGGCCTATGGTGAGACGGGCGAGACGGGTCTCGGCTTCGAGGATCGCGTTGGCCGGGTTGATGGCGAGGCGCGGGCTGCTTGCGGTCGTCGAGCGCGGCGAGCTGGCGTATGCGCAGGCGAACTCGTCCAAGGCGTTGGCAGTGCGCGCCTCGAGAACGTGTATCTGTTTGGGATAGCCGATGAGAGCTGAATCGGCGCCGCTGCGGGGGCAGTAGGCCTCCGGTCGCCGCTGCGCAGGTAGGCGTTCCGCCTCGCGACTGACGAAGACGGTGGCGCGTCAAGCCGTGGTAGCTGGGGGTTACTGCTTCGAGCCCAGTGCGTCCATTCAGGAAGGTGGGTAGACCTCGAGCCGTTCGTTCTCTGAAATGCGAACGCCTCGCGGGCGACGTCCTGGATCCGGCTGCTCTTGGACTTATGCGACGGTCTCGGCGGGTGTGCTGGCCAGCGCTGTGTCGAGCCGCTGCAGCCAGGGTCTTGCGTGGAGCCGCTCGAACGTCTCGCGTGCTTCGGCGAGGAATGGTTCCGCGTCGCTGCCGCGTCCTTGCTGCAAAAGCCATTCGCCATGCTCGAGCTCGACTACGGCGAGGTGGAAGGGAAGGTCGAGCCGACGTAGCCCGCCCGCCGCCGCTACGAAGTCCACGTCCGCGGCGGCCGAATCGCCGGCGAGCCGCGCACGGAATCGGTGTGCGGTCGCGTCGAGGAAGGAGGGACGTAACCCGACCGGGAGACGTTCCACGAGCGCTACCAGCTCTTCCGCCCTGTCTCTGCGCCCGAGCGCCAGCGACGCCTCGAGCGCGTGGCGAATTGCCTGCTTTACGTCCTGCGCCGCGATACCAAGCGTGTCGCGGACGGCGACGGACCGCTCCGCCGCGGCAAGCGCGTCGTCGCGGCTTCCCTCGGCGAGCAGCACAGCCGCCTCGGCGGTGTCGTAGCTGGCCTGCGACTGCACGTCGCCCGAGCCTTGGAGCTCCTCGAAGCGGGCGAGGAGACCACGCGCCGCTGCAAGCTCGCCGCGCTGCAGGTGAACCTCGAGGGGGCCGCTGAGGATGCTCGCGACGTCGTTGCGCCCCAGGGTCTCTTCCGGAAGATCGTCTAAGCGCGCGAGCGCCTCGTCCCAGCGCCCGAGCATCGTGAGGGCATACGTCATCTCGCCGAGCACAAACCACTCGTTGCGGCGGCTCCCAGCCCGGCGCGCCTCCTCGAGCGCCTCTGAGAGATACCCGAGCGACTCGGCGTAGCGGTCGCCCTGGAACCCCAGGTCTGACAGGTTCGAGACCGAGACCGTCGCCTGCGCGTGCAGTTCGTGCGCGCGGGCCGTGTCCAGAGCAAGCTGGTGGAGTGCTCTCGCCTCCTGGGGCTTGCGGACGGCGGCGATCATCGCCTTCGTACTCCATCCCCGGGCGAGAATCTCGGGCAGGCGGAGCGCCTCGGCGATCTCGAGCGCCTGCTCGCTGCGTTTCTCAGCGAGCTCGGGATTCCCCGCGAACCAATGTGCGCCGCCGAGGCGGACGAGCAGGAACGCGAGGTCAGAATCGGGCTCGTCCTGGCCGATGACCTCGTACGCGCGCTCCATTCGCTCTACGGCGCCTTGCACCTCACCGCGCAGTTGCTCCGCATAAGCGAGCCACGCGGTCGCCCGACCGGCTGCGTGCGCATCTCCCGCCGCTTCGTAGAGAGAGACCGCGCGTGCGAACAGCACCTCCGCTCCCGCCGGGTCGCCGGTCTGCACACTCATCTCGCCGGCGCGCATGAGCGCCGCGGCCTCGGCCTCAGGCCCATCCGCGAGCTCGGCTGCCTGTTGGAAGTAGCGGTGCGCCTCGATCGAGGCACCGAGGGAGGCGGCGCGCTCGCCCGCTCGGAGCAGCGCGGTGTAGGCGTGGGCGCGTAGCGATTCGGCCTCGGGGGCGTCCGGGTCGAGCCGGTACGCCTCGAGCAGGTGTGACGCGACCACCTCCGCGACCTCGTCCTCGCCTAGGGTCACGGCGAGGTGCTCGGCGGCGGCGAGGTGCTTGGCGCGCCGTTCGCGTTTCGGGAGCGTTTCGTAGGCGACGCGGCGGACGATGTCCTGCAGGAATCCGTATTGGCCGTGCTCGGGCGAGCGGGGGTCCGACTGGACTCCGAGCAGCTCCTTGCGGACGAGACCGGCCAGAAGTGGCTCGAGCTCGTCCTCGGTCTGAGCGGTCAGCGCGGCGAGCGACGCGCGGGTGAACGTCTTTCCGAGTACGGCCGCGTCCTGCACGAGCCTGCGCTCCTCCGCGGTGAGGCCGTCGAGGCGTGCCGCCACGAGTGCCTGCAGCGTTTCGGGCACCTCCAGGGAGCTGATCTCGCCGACGACCTTGTAGGCGGAGCCGTCCTCGACCACGAGACCGCGGTCGAGCAGCATTCGCACGGTCTCGACCGCGTAGAGGGGGACGCCTTCGGCGCGGGCGAGGATCTGGTCGCGCAGCGGCGGCGGCAGCCCGGGTACGAGCCCGATCAGAAGCTCCTGCATCGCCTGCTCCGAGAGCGGCTCCAGGTAGAGCGAGGTGAAGTTACGGTGCCCGGCACCCCAGGTCGGGCGGCGCTCGAGCAAGTCCGGCCGCGCCAGCGTTACCACGAGCACAGGTTTGTCGCGCGACCACTCCAGCAGGTACTCGACGAAGTCGAGCAGGCTCGCGTCGGCCCACTGCATGTCCTCGAACACGAGCACGGTCGGATAGGTCTCGGCAAGGCGCTCGAAGAAGAGGCGCCACGCCGCGAAGAGGTCTTGCCGGTCACGCGTCTCGTGCTCGCCCAGGCCGAGCAGCTGCGCCAGCCGGGGCTTGACGAAGCGGCGTTCTTCCGCGTCGAGCAGATGCTCCTCCAGCGCCGCCTCCAGCTTCCGCAACGCATCCTCCTGCGGATCGTCCTCGGCGATCCGGCAGCGCATCCGCACCATGTCCGCGAGTGCCCAGTAGGTCACGCCCTCCCCGTAGGCGAGGCAGCGGCCGCGGTGCCAATACACGATCTGGCTCAGCCCGTCGAAGTACTTGTAGAACTCCCAGGCCAGCCTGGACTTGCCGATCCCCGCGATCCCTGTCACCGAAACCAGCTGCACCCTGCCCTCATCGGCGCAGATGTGGAACAGGTCCTTGATCTGGCGCAACTCGCGATCACGACCGACGAAGGGAGCCTCCAGCCCCTCCGAGCGCAGCTCGCCGCCCACCCCGGAGACCACCCGCAACGCCCGCCACAGCTGAGTCTCTCCCTCCTTGCCCTTCAACTCGAACGAGCCCGCGTCCTCGTAGACGATCGCCCGCTCAGAAGCGCGCCGCGTCGACTCGCCAACGAACACCGAACCCGGCTCAGCCACCGACTGCACCCGCGAAGCCGTGTTCACCAGATCGCCGGCCACCATCCCCTCACCGACCGCCGCCAGGTTCACGGCTGCCTCGCCCGTGAGAACACCGGCCCGCGCCCTGAGCCCCTCTGCGCCGACCTCGTCCCCGAGCGCCGATACCGCCGCGACGAGATCAAGCGACGCGCGCACCGCGCGCTCGGCATCGTCCTCGGTCGCCACCGGCGTTCCCCACACCGCCATCACCGCGTCGCCGATGAACTTCTCCACCGTCCCGCCGTACAACTCGATCAACCGCCGGCAGGAGTCGAAGTAGCGCGAGAGAAGCTCCCGCACCTCCTCCGGATCGCGCGACTCCGACAGCGTCGTGAAGCCCACAAGGTCGGCGAAGAGAACGGAGACGAGGCGGCGCTCAGCAACAGGTGCCTCGACGGCAGGAGGCAGTACGTCTCCTGGCGCAGAGATCTTGGTGAGTGCCGCGCCGCACTCGCCGCAGAACTTCCGCCCCGGCTCGTTCGGTGTATTGCAGGCTGGACAGACGGCGCTCAGTGCGGCGCCGCACTCGCCGCAGAACTTCACGCCCGGTGAATTCTCTGCACCACAGTTCGAACAGACCGACATCGCCGGCTAAAGCCTATTCGGCCGTTGCGGCCGCTACTAGGTCTCGCGGTCGGCGGCCGGGCGAGAGGCGAGAGCACTCTCGGCTGGGCAGTGTTCCGGAATGACCCCTGGAGCCGCGAAGGTGTTCGGTGTCGTACGTCTCCCTCGACTGGGTCAAAGCTGGCGACCACGGGTCGCCGATAAGAAGCCGCAATGGAACCCACCTCGGCTCGCGCAACTCGTCTCTTCATTGTGAGCGCCGCTGTGCTTGTCGGCGCGACCGCGGCAGCTGGCTCCGCAGCTACGCCGAGCGTGGCCAGTACGGCGCGGGCGAGCCGGAGTGGCGTCCTGACCGGAACATGGAGAGGGACACTCAGCGGTTCAGCCGATGGAAGCATCCGCCGAGAACGCATCTTGATCGTGGTGAACGCACACGAGAGCGCCGGACGCTGGAAGGTCAGCCCGACATGTCATGGCAGCTTGACCCTCGACAGCGTCTCGGGCGGCTACCACCACTACCGCCGCCACGTGGCTTCAGGCGCCTCCTGCCTCGGAGGCGATATCGATTGCCTTGAACGTATCGGCGCCAACATTTCCGACTGGGTCACCCCGCGTCCCGGCGGCTACGCGCGAAACGGCACCCTGCATCGCGTCCGGAACAGGTAGATCTCACACCCAACGCTGTACTCGCGCCGGGGCGGGAGTAGCGTCGGCTGGGCCGGTGTTCTGAAATGACCCCTGAGCGCGTCTGGGCTTGTGTGGTTGAGGTTGAGGGAGGTCGGCTTTCGGGTCGCCCTTCGTCGTTCTAGGATCGGGCGTGATGGCGTTGGTCTTGCGCTTGGAGTGCGACCGCGTCGATTGCGCGAACGCGGTCGAGGTTCCCATCGGGCCTGACCAGACGCCGGGCGAGGTCGTTGCGGCCGTGAGCTGGGACTTGGTTCGGCTCGGCGACGAGGAGGTTCTGCGTTGTCCCGAGCATCCCCTACGACAGGGGTTGATCCCTCCTACGCCGCCCGCCGCGTGAAGTCGGTTGTCGAGCAAGGTTGGCGCGAGCGGCTCTCGCCGCTGCCGGTGTGGCCAGTGTTCCGGAATGACAGCGGGTCATCGAGATAGCGCAGGGTCAAGTGTGGGATAGAGAGAGGCGGGGCCGCAGTCGGCAGGATGAGGGGGAAGCTGTACCGCGTCCCCGCCTAGCAAGCAATCGATAGTCCGAGTGGCGAATCTGGGCAATCACCCATCTGGGGAGGGCCGCTTCTACCAGAGAAGGACGTAATGCCGTCGCCCTGGGCCAGTGTTCCGGAATGCCCCCCGGGCCGCTCGCCGGAGTGGGCCGCAATATCACCCCATGTGGAGGACGGTGAGGCGCAGCCTCTTCTCTATTTTCACCATGGAAGTAATGCCACTTCATAAGGCCGCGGCAAACCCGAGGGGGATCAATGAAGGAGTGTCCCTCAGCCTTTGCTGCCTTAGGTGTGGGCTTGGGAGAGCGCGGATATCCTGAAGGGATGCTGGAGCGGGCTCGGGTGAAAACGCTTCCTCTCCTGAGCCGGGCGGCGGACTACGCACCAGCGACGCAGGTGTGCTGTGGGGTCTGCCGGACGTGTGCGACAACCAATGCGCTCACGCTCGTGGGGGCTGCTTTTGTCGCGGTAGTCTCACGCCTCCGTCGCCTCCGTCGCCTCCGTCGCCTCCGTCGCCTCCGTCGCCTCACGCCTCGCCCGTAGGGCTCGGCACTCGCCAAGGCCAATGTTCCGGGCCGACGGGGTCGAGTCAGGAGGGCACGTCCCCGGTTTTACTAGCCCTTTCGCAACCGGGCGTTACTGGCTAGTCAACGTGCCACTGCCGTAGGCCCTGACTCTTGCAGCTAGATGTAGGTGGGCAGGCGTCATCCAACCTCCCCAGAATGGACGGGATGCTTAGTCCCTCTGGCTCGTCGGTTCAGGGTCCCCGAGGTTGTCCCGTTCGAGGAGGAGGACTCGCGGGGCGTCGGGCTGCTACAGGTCGAGGTCGCGTAGGGAAGGGTCGGAGCGCCGAGCCGAAGGCCCTCGCGCTCGCCCAGAGCGGCTCCGGCTAGTGAAGACGCTACGCCGTCCGAGCCCGGCCGCCTAGTGCCCCTTTAGGACAAATCTCGGAAGCTCAATGGAGCGCGAACCAGATCGTGCCGGGATAGTTGAGCGTGCCGTCGCCGAAGTAGAGCTCAAGGGTGCTGGCGTCGTTCGCGGCGATTGTCCAGCAGACATAGCCCGTGATGGGTGCGTAGGAGTAGAGCGGATCCGTGACGTCCAGCCTCGGTTGCGGGCCTGGGTAGGGGCAGGAGTCGTTGTTGACGGTCTCATAGGTGGCGTGGTGGCTTCCCTCGACGGAGAAGCCGAACCAGTTGGGGACTTGGGAGCCCTCGCCGGTATAGATCACGGTTAGGTTCGCGTCGAAGTACTCGGCCCCGGCCGGGGCAGCGGGCGACAGCTGTACGATCGAGTTCGCCGAGTCGACCTTCACTACGAGGTCTGCGCCGATGTTCGCCGCGGTCCCGATCGGGAGCGGATGGCCAGGGGTCAGGCCGGGCGCGAAGGGGACGAACTTGGCGCCAACATGCGCGCTACGTTCGCCAAGAATGTCCTTCTGCGCGTGCGTGGCGTTGATTACGCACGTCGGCTTCTTGGACTGACAGGCGCCATGCCAGCCTGTGAACCGCCAGCCCTTGTAAGCCTTCGCAGTCAGCACGATCCGAGACCTTGTGACTTCGTAAATCTGCGCCGAACACGACGCGGCGGTGCAGCGGAGGGTCACGTGCTCGACGACGCCCTTGCCGGGCTTCACGCTGCCCCAGCCCTTGATCCCTACCCAAACGGTGCCGGTGAAGGACCGTGGCTCCGACCGGGCGTTCGCCACAGCGCCTAGCAGAGCGAGCGAAGCAATCACCAGCGCCGCAGCGAGTCTCCGCATGGTGACGAATGGTCCCGCGGTGCTGGTTCGGCGTCAAGGGGCGGAAGTTCTGCCGGACCTCGACCACTGATAGCCTCGGCCGCGTTAAGTGGCCTTCGCTACTAATAGATCGACACTCCGAACCGCCGTCGAGGCGACGCCTTGCCCTGTATCGTGGAATGACTACAACAATGGCCCGGCGGCGCTGGAACGCCCCGGGCCCGGCACAGGAGGTAGAGCTCCTATGCAAGCTGCATCTTCACAGGCGGTTCTGACGATGGGGGTGGCGACGCGCCCGTTCGACGTCGTCACCTCGTCGTCAACGCATCTTCCCGCGGTGCCCGCGTCTCGCGCCCCCACATTCGCCCAATATGCAGGCAGCTGGCTCGAGGGCCTGAACGGATTGGTTCGACCGGGTACGGCTGAGGCCTACGCGGGTCGGCTCAAGCGACACGTCTTGCCCGCCCCCGACGCAGATGCTGGATCCCGGCCTTCTTACCGCGATGAGGCATCGCCTTCTTCCACGACACGACGGACTAGAGCGGGACGCCGGCCATCGGGTAGCTCGACAAGCTGGGGGTCACTGGTTCGAGCCCAGTACCGCCCATCGAAAGACGCCGGAAACGGCGTCTTCTTTGTTGCCGCTTGAAAGCGACGCGCGTTGCGCGATCGCTTGTGCGACTGTTGGCGACTACGCAGGGGTTGAGTGGCTGTTCCCTCCTGGCTTCGAGCGCGGTTTTCGTGCGTGGTTGATGCGTGTTTGGTGCGGGCTTTCGGGGTGTTGCCTCGACGTCGCATCTTGGTTTTTCCCGGATGTTGGGGTTCAGTCGAGGAGGCCTTCACCCATCGCGACGATGCCGGGTATCTCGCCGCGGTCGACGAGGACGGTCGGGAGGCTGGGATCGGGGAGTGACCGGTTCTCGGTCAGCCAGAGTGCGAGGCTGAGGGCGAGGACGAGGTCGTCGTGGCGTCCGGAGGCGGCGGCGTAGGTCTCGGTGCCGCGTTCGTTGGTGATCCGTCTGTAGTCGAGTAGTTCGTCGATGAGGGCGTCGGTGTCGCGCATGTTCTCGGCGATGTGGAGGCGGTGTTGCTCGAGGATCAGGCTGGTAGTTGCGATCAGGTCGCGTTTTGGGACGTTGAGTTTGCGGCTCCCTCCGCTGACTTCTTGGCCCGCGGTGATCGTGATCGCGAAGAGAGGTGTCGGTTTGAGCTCTTGAGTGAGGTAGTCGACGACGGGTCTGCCGGGGCCGGTGGCATCGACGGCGAGGTTGAGGTGGCCCTTGAACGGGGGCTGTTCGATCCGTTTTTTTATGGGGTCGGCGAGTTCGGTGTAGGGGGTGCCGCGCGGGAAACGGTGCAGGCCGCGTAGCCGGTAGTGGGGTTCGTGGATGTGCTCGTACTCGATCAGCGCGACGGCGGTGGCGTCGGGGGATTGTCCGAGGTCGACGCCGAGGACGTAGCTGGTCGTCATTACCAACCTCCTGAGAGGAGCGGTGCGAGGTTAGGGTCGAGGGCGGCGCGGATGTCGGCGTAGAAGAAGGCGGAGTCGATGGCGTCTGTGAATCTGCACTCGTATTCGCTGGCGTACTGGGCGGCGGTCATGCTGTGGCGTTCTTCGGCGAGAAACTCGACGCTGATCCGGGGGCACTTGCTCGCCGGGATCGTGGTCTTGTGCCAGCCTTCTCCTTCTTCAGACCAGGCGCGGTGGTACCACCCCCTTTGTCCGTTCGGGGTGGAGAGGGCGAGCAGCCGGCCGCGGGAGACGGCGAGCATCGGCCGGGCGGCGACGTAGAGGTCGTCGTCCACCCATGCGGCTTCGTCGAAGATGAGTAGCGCGACGCCCGAATAGCCGCGGATCGTGTCCTCGCGGGCGGGCAGGGACACGATGCGCGACCCGTTCGCGAGCTCGAGGCTATGGACGGAGTCGCTCTTCAAGGCCAACCCAGGCACAGCTGCCTCGAGCAGGCTGCGCGTCTTGCGGAGCAGCTCCGAGGACTGGCGCTGCGAGGGGGCGAGCATCAGGACGAGCGAGCCAGGCTGGTAGAGGGCCTCGTACACCGCGGCCGCTGCCGCGGTGGACGACTTCCCCGCCTGGCGGCAGCAGCAGAGGAGTGCCCGTGAGGGTCGAATGCGCAAGACGTTCTCCTGCCAGCTCTCCGGTTCGAGGCCCCAGCGGCGTAGAAGCTGGGCCGGGTCGAGAGCATTGCGGAGGTCATCAGCAAGGTTCGTCATCGTCCTCCTCGGGCTGGTCGAGCGCCTCCTGGAACGGATCTGGTTGTAGGCCGGCGGCCCGTAGGAGCGGGGCCGAGTCGAGAGCGTTGCGGAGGTCATCAGCGAGGTTCGTCATCGTCCTCCTCGGGTTGGTCGAGCGCTTCGGCGAGCGCGAGTCGTGCCTCTGGGTGATCGGCCAGGGCTTGCAGGATGCGGCTGCGCAACGCGGCCCATTCGCTGCTGGCGGAGATCACCTCGACTCGTGCAGCTGGGGCGCCTTGCAGTAGCAGGGCTGCTTTGATCAGACCCACGAAGTCGGAGGCGGTGATCCGAACGTCCCCGCTCGCAAGCTGGCGGGCGTACGCGATGCTCGAGTTCTCGATCAGCTGCTGGAACTCGACGAGCTGTTTCGCGCGGCGGCTGCCTAGCTCGTCGTCAGCCTTGCGGGCGGCGGCGGCTTCGATAGCCCGCAGCCGCTGCTTCCACGCGCCATCGCGGGCCCAGCGTTCGACCGTGCGCGGGCTGACCCCGAACTCTTCTGCGATCGCCGCGTAGCTGAGGCCCTCCGTCCGACGGCGGAACGCCGCCTCACGGTCGGCGTAGCGCCCGGAGCGCTTTCCCGCCTGCTCCGGCGGCACCACGCCCACCACATCAACCTCATCATGACCAGCCATAGTCGCCTCCCTAATGGGGCCAACAACAACTTCCGTTGGCGCCGGGCGACTCGGTCGTTCGGCTGGCGGAGGCCGACTCGGTCGTGCGCTCCGTTACCAACAGAGTACTACGAGGGACCGAGGGTCCGCGAGGCGCTCCCGCAGACGGATTCCGGCTCCGCACCGGAACCGTTGGGGATAGCGATCCGGCGGAGAGTTACGGCAGCTCTAGCTGTCGAGAGCGCCAGTGGTCGCAGCTGGGGGTCACTTCCGGGGGTGTCAAGCGCGCTACGCGCGCGGAGTCCTGACCCGCCGTTCCAGGCCGGGTTACAAACGGGGACTAGATCGCCTAGCGCGCCCGCCTTCAAGACTTCGGCGATCTGCTCGAGGCATCCGCCATTCTTGGGTGTGTGAGATCGCGGCGATGGTTTCTTCCGAGTGTGTTCGTTGTGCTCCTACTGGGCTTGGCCGGCGTGGGCTGTGGCGCGAGTGATGCGCGTCACACAGGGGTGGTGGGCACCCAACAGCTTGGGGATCCAGCGCAGCTCGCGGTTGAAATCAACCGCTCGCAGGCAGTGATCGACGGTGCGGCGCGGGCAGGGGCGAGTCTGCGGCGGGCAGCTAGTTCGCAGCAGCTCGCGTTTCGGCGGCTAGCCGACCGTCAACGTCTGCGACGGCCGACGCTGGCGCGGCTCGCGCCCGCTGCTCGATCGGCGGCGAAGGCGGCCCTTCGCGCCGCAGATGCCCTTTCGACGATCGTGCCAGCTGAGCGCCGTTTTCCGGACTGGCGCATCGTCGCGCCGCCCGCACCGAACGAGCTCCTCAGCTACTTCCGGGCTGCGGCTGCCGTCTACAAGATCCCCTGGCAGTACCTCGCGGCAGTCGAGTTGGTCGAGACGCGCATGGGCCGAATCCGCGGACTCAGCCCCGCGGGCGCCAAAGGGCCGATGCAATTCATGCCCGCAACGTGGGCGCAATACGGCCGCGGCAGCATCGATAACCAGCGCGACTCGATCATGGCAGCTGCACGCTTCCTCAAAGCCAACGGCGCCAGCCGCAACATCGGCCGCGCGCTCCTTCACTACAACCCCAGCGAGGCGTACGTCGTCGCCGTCGAGTCATACGCACAAGAGATGCGCAGAGACGGGCATGCCTTCTACGGCTACTACTACTGGCAAGTCCTCTACCAAACCAGCAAGGGCACCTTTCTTTTGCCGGTCGGCTACCCCGGCGTCCGGCCCCAGCGCCTTCCCAGCTAGTTCACCCCGAGGCGTGGCAGTTGGGGTTCGCGGTTGTCGCTGTCCCGGAACGACAGCGACAAGTTCGGTTGACGATGGCCCTCGCCGAGGCGACGGACTACTAGGCCACGCGTTCGCGCGTCCACCAGACGGCGAAGCCGATCAGGAGGGCGGCGACGCCGATGAATAGGCCCGTTTCGGTGAGTTGGAGGGGCCAGAAGTCGCTGGCAGGAATGTAGGTGGCATGGAAGATCGTGGGCGCCGACCCTACGGGCGCCTGAACGGCGACATGGCCGCCGAGGAAGCCGCCGTTGCCGCTGATGACTTGGTGGCCGTGGACGGTGCCGGTCAGGTTGAGGACGTGGGCGTTGTAGAGGGCGGCGGGTTGCTGGATTCCTCTCCAGGTCGCCGTTAGCGGTGCGACGAGATGGTCGCGCACCTTGTAGTCGACGAAGATGCGGGTGGCGAAGTAGGCGATGAAGGCCACGGTGAGTGACGCGGCGGAGCGCCGCCAGAGCGCGCCAAGCGCGAGGGCGAGGCCGAGCGCGAAGAGCGTGTAGCCGATGACGACGGTGCCGGTGGTGTCGTAGACCCCGCCGCCGAGGCGGCCGTCGAGGTTGGCTTCTGGTGTGCGCCACCAGGTCAAGAGGAGGATCAGTGCGCCGCTGGCGACCAACGCTGTGACGATGGCCACTCCTAGCTTGCCGAGCAGCCAGCGTCCGCGGGTGATGCTCTGCGTCCAGCTAAGCCGGTAGGTGCCGTGTTCGAGGTCGAAGAGGAATGGGGCAGCGAGGGCGACGCCGATCAGGCCGGGGACAAGCGTGAAGAAGTTGACGAGGTTCCAGAGTGATTGGAAGCGCTGCTGGAAGAACCCGGTAGCGGCGCCGCAGCTGGGACCGGAGTTGGGAACGAGGCAAGCGGCGAGGCCGTCCTGGTGGTAGGCGTTCGCCATGTTGATCCCGGTCGGGACGAGGAGCGCCGCAAGGAGGACGAGGACCCCGAGCACGATCAGTGTCTCGGTGCGCTGCAGCCGCCAGGCCGCCCAGGTCATCGCGCGACCAGCTCGGGCAGCGGCTCGGCAGCAGCCAGGCCGGGTTTGTAGCCGAGGTAGGCGAGCACGATTTCTTCCAGGTCAACCTCGTGCTGCTCCCAGCAGGTGTCGTAGACATGGCCGTTGGCCCGCACGAGCAGCGTCGTCTGCCGCCCGATGTGGCTCTCCCGGATCACGTTGTGAACGCGCGCGACGCTCGATGCGTCGCTGCGTGGCCCGATCAGCAGGCGATGACTGGCGACGATCTCCCGGATCGGGCCTGCCAGTTCGGTGCGGCCGTCGACGAGCGTGACCAGGTAGTCGCAGATTCGCTCCAACTCGGAGACGATGTGCGAGGAGAGGATCACGCTAACCCCGCTCTCGACGGCGGCTTCGAGAACGGCGTTCAGGAACTCGCGCCGCGCCAGCGGATCAAGCGAAGCGACCGGCTCGTCGAGCACGAGCAGCTCGGGCTCTTTCGCCAGGGCGAGCGTGAGCGCTACCTGCGCCTGCTGACCACCCGAGAGCTTCCCTACCTTCTGCGAGAGCTTCAAACCGAGCCGCTCAACGCGGGCCGCCGCGACATCCTCGTTCCAGTGCGGATTCAGGTGACGCCCGAGCTTGAAGGTCTCCGCAACCGTCAAGCCGCGATAGAGCGGGTGATCCTGTGCGACGAACCCAAGCCGCGGCAGCAACGCGTCTGCGTCGTAGCGCGGCGAGAGACCGAGCACCTCGACCGTCCCGGTTGTCTGCCTTGCGAGCCCGATCACCAGATGCAGCAGCGTCGTCTTGCCGGAGCCGTTAGGCCCAACCAGCGCGGTGACCGATCCGGCCGGGATCTCTAGCGTGCAGTCATGCAATGCCCGGGTCGTCCCGTAGCTCTTGCCCAGACTTTCGGTGCGAACGGCGAACGCTTCGCTCATGCCACCCTCGACACCGACCCGGAGCGCACCGACTCGGCAAACAGCGCCGACATGCTCTCCTCGTCCAGGCCGGCCGCTCGGGCGCGGGTGACCCAGCGGTCGATCGACGAGCGGAGCGATCTCACCTCGTCGGGGGGGAGTGGCGCGGTGTCGGCCGCCACGAAGGTGCCGACACCTTGCCGACCCTCGATTAGGTTCTCCAGATCGAGTTGCCGGTACGCGTGCAGGACGGTGTTCGGGTTGATTGTCAGGCTCGTCACGACTTCCTTGACCGTCGGCAGCTGATCGCCGGGGCGCAGCATTCCGAGCCGGATCGCCTGCCGCACCTGCTGCACTAGCTGCAGATAAGCGGGCACGCCGGAGCGGCTATCCAAGTGAAACTCGATCACGGGTGGAACGGTTCTCTAGTCATCTAGATAATCATGCTACACGCAAAGGCGTGGAGTCGTCAAGAACCCGAAGCTGAAGCCGATCGCCTCGGGCAGGAGGATGTTGGGGCCTAGGCAAGTGATGAGGGGCGCGCGAGGGCTACGGCGCTGCGTCCTTGTCCCGTAGAGACAGCGACGTGGGCTCGTTCGCGGCCAGCGGTCGTAACTGGGGGTGCTGGTCCCCCGATCAGCCATAAGGGCGAGGAGACACCGGAGCGTGCTCGAACCGGGTCACACATGCCTCGAGCCTCGTAGCGCATCTTGGCTACCGGCCTCAGTCGCGAGGCGAATAGGCTGTCGCCAGATGCCTGTTTGCCCGAATTGCGGCGCTGAGAATCCCGCGAGTAAGCGGTTCTGCGGCGATTGCGGCAGCGCGCTTGAGATCACCTGTCCGAGTTGCGGGGTTGAGAATCCGCCAGACAAACGGTTCTGTGGTGATTGCGGCACACCCCTCGGCGAGGCGACGACTCCATCCGCCGCGACCGCGACCGCTCCGGCTCAGTCTCCACCGCCGACGCCAGTCGAGGCGGTGGCGGAGCGACGGCTCGTGTCGGTGCTCTTCGCGGATCTGGTGGGCTTCACGTCGCTGTCGGAGTCGCGTGACCCGGAAGAGGTGCGGGATCTCCTCTCTCGCTATTTCGACTCCTGCCGGCGGTTGATCGAGTTGTACGGCGGCACGGTGGAGAAGTTCATCGGCGACGCCGTGATGGCGGTTTGGGGAACGCCGGTGGCGACGGAGGACGACGCCGAGCGGGCAGTGCGGGCGGCGCTCGATCTCGTCGCGGCCGTATCGTCGCTGGGGGACGAGGTCGGCGCGCTTGAGCTGCGGGCGCGGGCTGGTGTTCTCACCGGTGAGGCAGCCGTGAACCTGGCGGCGGTGGGTGAGGGGATGGTGGCAGGTGATCTCGTGAATACAGCTTCGCGGGTGCAGTCGGTCGCGGAGCCGGGTTCGGTATTCGTGGGCGAGGCGACGCGCCGGGCCACCGAGCAGGCGATCGTCTACGAGGACGCGGGCTCGTCCGAGCTGAAGGGCAAGGAGGGCGAGACACAGCTGTGGCGGGCGTTACGTGTGGTCTCGGGGGTGGGCGGCGAGCTGCGCTCGGAGGGACTCGAGGCGCCCTTCGTCGGCCGTGATCGCGAGTTGCGGCAGATCAAGGACCTGTTCCACGTCTGCGCCGAGGAGGGCCGGGCTCAGCTGGTGTCGGTGACCGGGATCGCCGGGATCGGCAAGTCGAGGCTGGCCTGGGAGTTCTACAAGTACTTCGACGGCCTGAGCCAGATCGTGTACTGGCACCGCGGCCGCTGCCTCTCCTACGGCGAGGGGGTGACCTACTGGGCGCTGGCGGACATGGTGCGGATGCGCTGCCGCATCGCCGAGGACGACCCGCAGGACGAGGCGTTGCGGAAGCTCCACACAGCGTTGGACGAGTACCTACTCGACCCGGAAGAGCGGCGCTTCGTCGAGCCGCGGCTGGCGCAGCTGCTGGCTCTCGGCGAAGGCGCTTCGCACGACCGGCAGGACCTGTTCGCAGCCTGGCGCCTGTTCTTCGAGCGGCTCGCCGACACGTATCCGACCGTGCTGGCCTTCGAGGACATGCAGTGGGCCGACGCGTCGCTGCTCGACTTCGTCGAGTACATGCTGGAATGGTCGCGCGACAAGCCGCTGTTCGTGGTCACGCTGGCGCGTCCAGAGCTCTCGGAGCGGCGGCCGACCTGGGGCGCGGGGCACCGCAACTTCGCCTCGCTCTACCTGGAGCCACTCTCGCCGCAGGCGATGGAGGAGCTGCTCGTCGGGCTCGTACCCGGGCTGCCCGTGACGCTGCGGGACCAGATCCTCGCCCGCGCCGAAGGCGTCCCCCTGTACGCGGTCGAGACGGTGCGGATGCTGCTCGATCGCGGCCTGCTCGTGCAAGAAGGCTCGAGCTACCAACTGGTCGGCGAGGTCGACACGCTCGAGGTGCCCGAGACCTTGCACGCGCTGATCGCGGCCCGCCTCGACGGCCTTGCTCCCGACGAGCGACGGCTGCTCGGCGACGCCGCCGTGCTGGGCAAGACCTTCACGCCCCAGGCGCTGGCCGCGCTGAGCGGGCTAGACAGTGACCGGCTGGAGGAGCTCCTGACCGGCATGGTGCGGCGGGAGGTGCTAGGGCTTCAGTCCGATCCGCGTTCGCCGGAGCAGGGCCAGTACACCTTCCTCCAGGACCTGCTCCGCCACGTCGCCTACGAAACGCTGCCAAGACGCGACCGCAGGGAGAAGCATCTCGCGGCCGCAGACCACCTCTCAGCCACCCTCGGTGAGGACGAGGTGGCGGAGGTGATCGCCTCCCACCTGCTCGACGCCTACCGGCTCGAACCCGACGCCACCGACAGCCAGGCATTGCGCCAACAGGCACACGAGACACTGCTCCGCGCTGGCTCCCGTGCAGCGTCCTTGGGGGCATCGACCGAAGCGCAGCGCTACTACGAGCAAGCGGCAGAGCTGGCTCCCGAGCCGCGAGAGCAGGCCGCTGCTCTGACCCGAGCCGGCGAGATGGCAGGGGCAGCGGGCGAGACCGAGCACTCATGCACACTCTTCAACCAGGCGATCGGGCTCTTCGAGAGCGCCGGCGATACTCACGCTGCTGCTCGCGCCTCCAGTTGGCTCGCTCTCTCCGAACAGCGGCTAGGCCGCATCGAGCCTGCGATCGAGCGGATGGAACAGGCGTACGCAACGATCGGCGACGACGAGCCCGACGCCGACCTCGCCTTCCTCCTGGTGCGTCTCGGGCAGACGTACTTCTTCGCAGGGAATCTCGAGCGTGCAGCCGAACGGACGGAACAAGCGCTGGATCTCGCCGAGGCCTTTCAACTTCCGGAGATCATGGTCCGAGGCTGGAACACGAAGGCTTTCCTCGCGTCGCTCCGCCATCCAGAAGAAGCACGCGGCCTATTCCAGATCATGGTCGAAACGTAGCTCAAGCACGAAAACTACGACAGCGCGGCCGTAGGCTGGACCAACCTTTCTGATCTCGCGGTGCAACGTGATCGCTACGACGATGCGTTGAGCCACCTCGAACAGTCTCTCGAGCTCGCTCGTAGAATCGGTAACCGGTCGGCCGAATGGTTTGCCCTCAGCGAGATGACCTATGTCCTCGCGATGCTCGGTCGGTGGGACGAGGCGCTTGCGCGGACGGCCGAGCTTCCGGTGGAGCAACTTGGAAAGGCGTCCAACCTGATCGCACCCTTGAGTTCTGCGCTGGAGATCCACCTTCACCGTGGCCGACTCGACGAAGCGCACGAACTTCTCGCCCGCTACGAAGCGCTCGGCCGGTCCGGTGATGCACAGGCTGAAGCCTGCTACCAGGCCGCCGTCGGCGCGGTGCGCCTCGCAGAACGCAATCCTCGAGCTGCACTAACGGCTGGCGAGCAGGCATTCGCAGCGCGGGAATCGCAAGGCATCACGAGCCAGAACGTCAAGCTCGGTTTCCTCCACGCGCTCGAGGCCGCTCTCGCTCTCGACGAACACTCGAAGGCGAACGAATTGCTGGTGATCGTGGAAGCCCTCCGGCCCGGACTGAGCGCCCCGCTCTTCGAGTCCACTTCGCAACGCTTCCGCGCCCGCCTCGCGGGTGACGACCCCGGCGCCGACCGTCACTTCGCGGCGGCGGCGACGAGACTGCGTGGACTCGAGATGCCCTTCTACATCGCCGTCGTCCAACTCGAACACGCGGAGTGGCTCAACCGCCAAGGTCGCTACACCGATGCTGGGCCGTTGCTCGCCGAGGCACGCCACACCTTCGAGCGACTCGACGCAATACCCTGGATCCAACGGCTTGACGCCGCTGAGGCCGGTACACCAGCCGAGACCTTGGCATAACCAGGTCAGCTGGATTACGACCTGTCACGGATGCTCCGGTTTCCGCCCTTACCTCCTAACCCCGAAGCTCGTTAGCCTGGCCCGGGGACAGCCCGATCGACCACGTGTACCCGTTCGCGGCATTTCACCGGACGCCCCTTCTCAAACTCGTCGCCCGGTAGCCTGAGCCTCGCCGGCGCATCGACTAGCGATAGCCAGCGTCGTAAGTTGGGGGTCACGGGTTCGAGCGCCGATCTTCAGGCGGATGGCCGGAAAGGCCGGTCCGAGCGCTTTCGGTTTCCCCCGTCGAAGCCTTGCCGTACCTTGGCGCGCCCTTTGCCCGAACAGCCGTACCGTCGGAGGGCGGAACACGCCTACATCACGACGGAAGGAGCACCTGCCATGCGCGGCCTCGCGATCGGAATTGCCCTCGCCGCCATCGTCTTCCTTGCCACAGGTGGCCACTTCCTGCTCATTCCTCTGCTCATCCCGCTCGGCTTCCTCGTCTTCCTGAGGAAGCGCGCCGCTTGGAAGCCGGGATCAACGACATATCGCCCCGGAACCAGGCGGCCAGGCCCCGTCTGAACACGAAGGGGCACAGCTCGCGTCGGACGAGCGACGGTCGGCGCCGTCCGGGTCACCCCAGGAGGCCGTTCGCGCCGACCGTCGCACCCTCGACGATGTGTCACGCATCGACCTCGTAGACCCAGACGAGCAGGTTCAGACTTGATCTCACCGGAGCATGAGCGTACCGCTGAGTCGTGCGGATGCCGACCGTCGCTTGCGCAAGCGTTCCGGAATGACCCCTGACCGTTCGGCGCGCGCTGAGGGTGGCAATGGTAGGTCGCGAGCCTGTCTTGTTTCTTGGTCGAAGCCTTGCCGTACCTTGGCGTGTCGCTTGCGCCGACTGCCTTACCGTCGACGGCGTAATAGATCCAGATCACCACAGTGGAAGGAGCGCCTGCTATGCGCGGCCTTGTGATCGGAATCGCCCTCGCATCGATCCTCTTCCTTGTCCCAGGTGCAGGCTTTCTGCTCGTCCTGGTCATCCCGCTGGCGTTCTTTGCCCTCCTTCGGTACCGCACTACTTGGCAGCCCGTGCCAACGGCTTATCGACCCGGTGCCAGACGACCAGGTTCGGCTGGACTCAGATGAAGCGCCGCCGCTGGGTCGCAGCCTGGGAGGCACTTCGTGTTCTCTTGCGAGGGAGGGATTGAGACGAGCCGGTTTCGTTGGTGGATTGGCTTGGTCGCGGCCGCCGTGCTGCTTGCTCATCCGCTCGCCGGGTTGGCGGGAGGTCGGCACCTTTTGGCGTACACGGGCAGCCTCTGGCAGGGCCTGATCGGTCGCTGTGGCGCGGTGGCGGCGGCGCAGCAGCCGTATCCCTGGCCGCTGCGGCCCTTCCACCAGCAGCATCCGGTGCGAGGCTTCTTCGGCGACCCGCGCACCCTCGTCTCAAACGTCGACCAGCCCTTCAAGCCGGGATCGCCGGGCCGCTTCACGTTCCATAACGGCATCGACATCTACGCAACACCGGGCCAAGAGGTGTCCCCGGTGGTCTCGGGACGGGCGCGCGTCGCGAACGGGCAAGAGGTCGTGGTGCGCACCCAAGACGGACGAACCTTCCAGTACTGGCACGTGCTCCCGCTGATTCGCAGCGGGAGCTGGGTGACCGCCTCGAAGACCGTGCTGGGAACGACCATCCCGAGCCGCGGACACCTCCACCTGACCGAGATCCGTGGCACCTGTGCGGTGAACCCGCTGGCCCCAGGGCACCTCGAGCCCTATCGAAGCGGAACCCACCCGAGGATCGTCGCGCTAGACGCAATCGGTCCCGGCGGCCTTCTGCTCAACCCCGCCCAGATCGCAGGCCCGTTCGAGCTCGTCGTGCAGACACAGGACCTGCCGCCACTGCCGGTACCACCACCGTGGCAAGACCTACCCGTTACGCCGGCGAAAGTCAGATGGCGCCTCACCGGGACCAACGGCAGGGTTCTGGTCCCGTGGACCTACGCCGCCGACTTCGCAGTCACGATCCCATCCAACCACAACTACTGGCGTGTATATGCGGCAGGAACCCACCAGAATTTCGTAGGCAGGGAACGCTCGCAGCCTCACCAACCCGGCGTGTTCGACTTCAGACTCACACCACCCGGCGCCAACCTCCCGCCCGGGCGGTATACGGCGACCGTCGAGGTTTCGACCACCAACGGCAACCTGAGCAGGCAGCAACTCTCGTTCACGGTCGTCCCGAGCGGCACGGTCGGCTAGGCGGGCCGTCAGACGCAGAACCGTCTCGGTAACTGCCCCGCGCCTGGGCCAGTGTTCCGGAATGACCCCGGAGCCGGGAGCGTGTTCGGTGTCGTACGTCTCCCTCGACTGGGTCAAAGCTGCCGACCACGGGTCGCCGATAAGAAGCCGCAATGGGACCCACCTTGGCTCGCGCAACTCGTCTCTTCTTCGTGATCGCCGCCGTGCTTGTCGGCGCGACCGCGGCAGCTGGCTCCGCAGCCTCGCCCAGCATGGCCAGTACGGCGCGGGTGAGCCGGAGTGGCGGCCTTACCGGAACATGGAGAGGGACACTCAGCGGTTCGGCCCATGGAAGCGTCCGCCGGGAACGAATCCTGATCGTCGTGAACGCACACGAGAGCGCCGGACGCTGGAAGGTCAGCCCGACATGTCATGGCAGCTTGACCCTCGACAGCGTCTCGGGCGGCTACCACCACTACCGCCGCCGCGTGGCTTCAGGCGCCTCCTGTCTCGGAGGCGACATCGATTGCCTGATGCGTACCGGCGCCAACATGTCCGACTGGGTCACCCCGCGTCCCGGCGGCTATGCGCGAAACGGCACCCTGCATCGCGTTCGGAACGTGTAGATCTCACACCCGTCGCTGTACTCCGCGCCGGGCGGGACTAGCGTCGGCTCGGCGAGGGTCCTCTCACCTGATATCCAGGGTCGTAGTTGGGGGTCGTTGAGGTTCGATAGCCCGATAGGGGAAGGGAGACACCGAAGGCCGGCGGCGCGGTTGTCGCCTTTCTCGTCGGGGCTGTGTGGACGGCGGTGGCGGATCTATTCGTTGAGCTGGTTGTAGAGCTCCCAGGCGCTGCGCTCGACCCAGTTGTGGGCGAGTTTGCCGGTTGGGGTGACGGCCAGGACGGCGTTGCCGGTGAACGCTATTGGCTTGCCATCCGCCGGTAGCCCGAACATGCCGTTGTTGCGGCCGGTGACCCGCCAGCGTGACGACACGCGGGAGCCATCGGGGTTGGCGAAGGTTTCGATGCTTTCAATCTTCAGGTCGGCGATCTTTGATTGGAAGCCGGCGACCCAGGTCTTGAAGTTTTCACGCCCGGCGACGTCGACACCTGCAGTGGTGATGATGAAGTCCTCGGTCACGAAGCGGTCGATCGCTGCAGGGTTACGGGCCGCCCAAACTTCCTCCCAGAACGATTCGACGAGGGCGATGGATGCTTCTGGCGTCATGGCACGTCTCCTATTGGATCGGGATTGGCTGCGCGGCCTTCCGGCTCCGAACCGTCTGCCCGAGCAAACCCGCCGACTGATGTGGCCTATGAACCATTCTGGCCGTCCAGTCCGCGGCTCTGCCGGAAGCCGTCGCGGGCGTTGCTGTGGGGGAACGGCTGGTCGGGCGCGGCTATGCCGAGCGCGTCGCAGAGCGGCTGCCAGCCGTCTCCGGGCCGCCACTCGACCAGGCGGTCTGCGGGCGCGTCGCGGCGTACCGCGGCGTTGTGGGCCTCGTAGGCGGCGACCGCGGCGTCATGGTCTGAGAAGTCGGCGGTGAACGTGCTGGGGAAGAGTGAGTTGAGCATGTGGTAGACGGGGCCGGGTTCCATTTGGCGGCTGACCTCGAAGATCGTGCTGTTCGCGCTTTCCCACCACTCCTCCGAACTCGCGCGGGTGGAGAGGAGGATGACGGCGTCTGGACTCTCCTGTGAGAGCTGGCGCCAGAATGCTGCGGCAGGCCAGTCGACCGTCGCTGCGTACTCGTCGATCGACCCGGTGAGGTCGAGCGTCTCGCCCTTCGCGGCGCGCCGCCACACATCGGCGTCGTGGGGCCGCTCACGGATCTCGACCATGTGGTAGCAGGGAGCGTCCAGCAACGTCTCAAGTGCGAGTTTGAGAGAGTGGGTGCCGGTTCGACCAAGCCCGGCGCCAACGACTCGGAGGCTCACGGTCGGGCTCCTTCTCGGTGCGCAGCCTGGTTGGCTGCTGCGAAGTTGTCGGTGAGGGTGATTGTGACGTCTGGCACGGGTTCTTCCTGACTGGAGTGTGGGGCGTGCGCCCGCCCGTGAGGGCGGGCGCACGCGTGCTGGGGGTGGGTTAGTGGCCGGGAGGGGGGCCTGGGGGGCCGAGGATCTCGAAGCCGTTTCGCTTCGCGATCGATGCGAGTCGCGCCATGTCGGGGTGACCCTCCATCGGCGGTGGCAGCACGCGCTCGGGGGCGGGCTCGCCGGCTTCTCGCTGGAATCCCTCGAACTGCATCGGCGCGAACCCGGCCAGCGCCCTCACCCCGCCTGCGTCGGCGTAGAAGGTGTGCGGCACGCCCTTTGGCCCGAACGCGAACGACCCGGCCGTCAGGGACAAGCGCGTGTCGGCGACCCAGAAGGTCATAGAGCCCTCGAGCACGTAGAACCACTCGTCCTCCTCGGGATGGACGTGCCAGGGTGAGCCGATGCCCTCTGGCACGACGATCTCAGCCATGCCGTATGCGCCGGCGGTGTCGTCGCGGCCAATCTTGATCGTCTGCAGCATCCCCAACAGCCAGAACGCCTCGCCCTCATCGGCGGCGAGGGCGTAGCCGGCTTGTGCACGCTCCGCGGTGATGGTCGTCATGTCTCACTCCCTTCCCGTCGTTTGGTATGATCCACAACAGTCACTAAAACAACTGTTGCGCGGAGGACTATCGCACATGGAACACAACTTGTCAAGCCCCTCACCCGAGCAGCTCCGCTGCTGGCGTCTCTTCATGGAAAGCTCGCTCGCACTCGTGGACGTGCTCGACACCGAGCTCCGAGACACCGCCGGCATCCCACAGCGCTGGTACGACGTCCTCGTCCACCTCGAGGAATCACCCGACGGCATCCCCATGACCGAGCTCGCCGACCAGATCCTCTACAGCAAGAGCGGCTTCACCCGCGTCATCGACCGAATGGAAGAGGCCGAGCTCGTCCAACGCGTCCGCCCCCCCAACGACCGCCGCTCGATCCTCGTCACCATCACCACCACAGGCACCAAGACAATGGAGCAAGCCCGCCGCCACCACCGCGACGGCATCGAACGGCACTTCTCAAGACACCTCACCGACACCGACACCAAAGCCCTCACCCACGCCCTCGAAAAGATCAACACCCACACACGCCCACTCCGCCCCGGCCGCATCCGCGGCTAATACCACGACCCAGGCAACGGAACAGCCAAAACGCCCAGATGACCGCACCAGGATGTACTCACCTTCCACACGGGCGGCGGTCATCCACGTATGGAGCCGGAGGTCGTAGCCGCCTCGTGTTGGCAAGCTCGTGGCAACCCGCCCTGCCGCACGCCGCTCTAAGGCTCAAGCCTCCCGCTGGAAGTAAGCCCTGCTCCAGGCCGCGGCGGCCGTTGACGGACGTTCGGTCTTGCCGGATACGCGATCACAGCTGTCGGCTCGTCCAGCTTGCGTAACTGGGGGTCACTGGTTAGAGCCTAGTACCGCCCACCCCCGTAGCAACCATTCGAAGTGCAAAGCCCTGCAAATGCGGGGCTTTCGCGGTAGCTCAGTCGGTCGCCCCTTGAGGGTTGACGGGCTCAGATGCGGACGAAAGCGGGGGCAGTCCAAGCATCGGCTCAGTGGGCGTGCGGGGCGGAGCCGCGCGAACGGCAACTGGGGCTTTGTTGCTGCAGACTGGTCGTCGTGGAGTTGAGACAGATTGAGGTCGATGAGAAGCGGGTGCGCTGCCGGGTGGTGGGGGTGGGCGAGGACATGCTGGTTGTGCACGGGTTGTCGGGGTCGTGGCGTTGGTGGTTGCCGTTGGTGGAGAGGCTCTCGGAGCGCAGGCGGCTTCATTTGGTGGAGTTGCCGCGGCTGGGAAGGCTGCGTGCGGGGGAGATGGCGCCCTGGCTGGGGCGTCTGCTGGATGCGGTCGGGCTCGGGCGCGTGGACGTTCTCGCGCACTCGCTGGGTGGGTTGGTGGCGACCGAGTTGGCAATGGAGCAGCCGAATCGGGTGCGGAGGTTGGTGTTGGTGGCACCGGCGGGGGTTCCGTGTGGCCGCGGGGTGCTCGGGCGCACGCTGCCGCTGTTGGAAGAGCTGTACGACGTTCGTACGCGGCTGCCGACGCTCGTGAGTGACGCTGTGCGCACGGGACCGGTCAGTCTCGTCCACGGCATTGCCTATGTGTGGGAGCGGGACATCCGCGGAGAGCTGGGCGCAGTGCGGGCGCCGACGTTACTCGTCTGGGGCGAGCACGACCGGCTGGTGCCGGCGTGGGTCGCCGACGAGTGGCAAAGGTTGCTGCCGCGGTCGCGGTTGGTGCGGCTGCCGTGCGGGCACGTTCCCATGTGGGAGGCTCCGCAGGAGCTCGCGAGCTGCGTGCTCTCCTTCCTCGGCGATCAGCTCCCGGACGATTCCGGCGAGCAGGCGGGGTTGGGTGTAGGGAATAGCGTGCGGCTCGCCGGGAACGACGACCAGGCGGCCACGTGGTAGCAAAGCGGCAGCCTGCTCGGCCCACTCTCGGCTGACCAGCCCATCCTTGTCGCCGTGGACGACGACCGTGGGTTGCTCGATCGCCGGCAGGCGCTCCTCGATCCGATCGGCGAGCACCGACCGGGCGAGGGCCCGGAGTTGGCCGAGATTGCCGGTAGCCCACTCGCGGCCGGCGAGCGCAACCATCAGTGCCGGCTCATGCGAAGCGTCTCGCAACGCGCCGAAGATCTGGTGGCGGGCGGTGCGCCTTGCCGGGTCGATCGTCGGGCCTACGAGCACCATCGGACCGACCCTCAGCGGTCGCCGTACCGCCAGCTCGGTGACGATCTGGCAGCCCATGGAGTTGGCGATGAACGCCGGCCGCTCCAGCCCGACCGCGTCCAGCCAGGCCCCGAGCGCATCGGCGAGGCCGCCGATCCCGAGTTGAGTGCCGGGCTGCTCGCTTCGTCCGTGGCCCGGGAGGTCCGGCGCGAATGCCGAGCAGCAGGAGGCGAGCATGCGTGCGAGCGGCAGCATGTAGCGGCCCGAGACGCCGTATCCGTGCACAAGTACCACCGGCGGCCCCTCGCCCCCTGCGTGCGCGTGCACCCGCACGCCGGCCACCTCGTCCCAGCGGCCCTCCAGCGTGGGCGACTCCCGAACAGTCATCGTCAGCAGCTTACGGTCGCCCGGTCTCCTAACGCCAAGGGGCCTTCATGATGGGCGACGACGACCGCGAGCGCGTGCACGTCGCGGTGCGGATCGAGAACCTCGACCTCGTCTGCCGCGTTGGCTCGCTGGAGAAATCGATTCCAAGCCGCTCGCTGCCGAGCCCAGTCGCAGCGGCAGGCCACCGGCCTTCGCGTCCAGGAATCAGGAGAGTGGGTTGAGGCGCTTGCGATACCAGAGGACGTCTGTCCCCGACGGGAAGCTCTCGACTCGCCCCACCGGCTCGTAACCGCTCCGCTCGTAGAGGCGACCAGCCTGAAAGGCGTACGTGAAGTGGACGGTCTGCGAGCACCCGCGCGCCGCCGCCTCGGCTTCGGCAGCTGCGAGGAGTCGAGTCCCCAGCCGGCGACCGCGGAGACTCGGCTCCACCCAGAGGCTCTGCAACTCGCAGCAGTCGCCCCAGGTCCAGCCGCTGATCCCGGCGACGATCCTGCCGGCGTCGCGGACGAAGATCGCCAGCTCGGCCTCATCGCCCAGCCCCATTGCAGTGGATGCTTCACGGCGGATCTGCGTCTCGAGGAACTCGAGATCGCGCGGATCCGGATCGCTTTCGACCGAAAACTCCACCTCGACAGCCCTCTCAGATGCCAACGATCTGCTCCACCAGCGAGGCCTGCTTCTGGCGGTGTGGCATCGGTCTACGCGCCGATGACCTTGGCCTTGGCGGCCGCGAACTCCTCGTCTGTCAGTACGCCCGAGGCGTGCAGTTTTGCCAGGCGCTCGAGTTCGTCGGCCGGATTCGCTGGAGGTGGCGCAGACGCCGTCTCGTACTCCTGGGGCGGCGCTTGGTCAGCCGCCTGCGGCTGCTCGGGCTCGTTGCTGCCCCGGTGCGCAGCCGTCGCACCGATAGCCGCGCCGGCGATCATCCCGCGGCGCCTTGCCCGTCTCCTGAATCCCATGGGTGAACTCCTTCCGGTTCGTTCGACCTTGGCTCACGCTCTGCTGTCTACGAGACACTAGTACCTAAGAACCGCGCGCAGGTGACGCCGATCAAGCACCGCCGGACCCGACATCGAGTGTCGACCCCCCTTCGCCACAGCGAGTTAGCCTAGGAGTGATGGTTGTTGGATCGCGGCGATCGGCGTGAGCAACCCGCTGCGGGATGTGACGCCGCTGCCGGATCTGCTGCATGGGCGGTCGCACGCGGGCCCGGTCCGGGAGCGCCGGCCTCTCTACGTCGATCTGCTGCCTCCGTGCAACGCGGGCTGTCCGGCGGGCGAGAACATCCAGGCCTGGCTCTCGCACACCAAGTCGGGGCGGCACGAGCAGGCCTGGCGCGAGCTCGTCGCCGACAATCCGTTCCCCGCGATCCACGGGCGTGTCTGCTACCACCCGTGCGAGAGCGTCTGCAACCGGGCTGATCTCGACAGCGCTGTCTCGATCCATTCGGTCGAGCGGTTCCTGGGCGACCTGGCACTGGAGCAGGGATGGCAATACGACCGTCCCGCGGCCCGCAACGGCAGGCGGGTGCTCGTGGTTGGCGCAGGGCCGTGCGGTCTGTCGGCCGCCTACCATCTCGCGCGGCTCGGTCACGAGGTGGAGATCCGGGACTCCGGGGAGGAGACGGGGGGGATGATGCGGTACGGCATCCCGGCCTACCGGTTGCCTCGCGACGTGCTCACCGGTGAGCTCGACCGGATCGCGGCGATGGGCGTGCGGGTGACCTGCGGCCACACGGTCGAGGACCTGGTCGCCGAGCGCGAGGGGGGCGGCTTCGAAGCGGTCTTCGTGGCGGTCGGAGCCCACCTCTCGAAGCGGGTCGACATCCCGGCCCGCGATGCGGGCAAGATCGTCGACGCGGTCTCGTTCCTGCGCAGCGTCGCTTCCGGCGAACGACCGTCGATCGGCCGGCGGGTGGCGGTCTACGGCGGCGGCAACACGGCGATGGACGCAGCCCGGGTTGCCCGCCGGATGGGCGCCGACGAGGCGCTGATCGTCTACCGGCGCACGCGGGAGCAGATGCCCGCCCATCTCGACGAGGCGGAGGACGCCGAGCGGGAGGGCGTGCGGATCCACTGGCTGCGCACCATCACGGCCTTCGACGGTCCAGAGCTCGAGGTCGAGCTGATGGAGCTCGACGAGTCCGGCTACCCGCAGCCGACCGGCCGGTTCGAGACGCTCGCCGCCGACACCGTGATCCTGGCGCTCGGCCAGGAGTCCGACACCGCCTTCCTGCGGCAGGTGCCCGGCGTCGAGTTCGAGCTCGACGGAACCGTGCAGATCTCGACGTCGCTGCAGACCGGCAGCCCCGGCGTGTTCGCGGGCGGAGACATGGTGCCCAGCGACCAGACCGTGACCGTCGGCGTGGGCCACGGCAAGAAGGCCGCCCGTCACATCGACGCCTGGCTGCGCAATGCCGACGCCGTGAGCCCGCCCAAGCACGAGCTGGCGAGCTTCGACAAGCTCCACCTCTGGTACTTCGGTGACAACCCCCGCCGG
>CAVYQV010000010.1:0-166999 GCA_963770815.1 uncultured Actinomycetes bacterium | reverse complement strand
ACGCATTCGCTCGTGCCACCGGCGAACACGAAGATCGCCGGGCCGAGGGAGTGGACGATCTCTCCCTCCTGGAAGGTGCCGTCCTGCATCGGCACCAGGAAGTGGCGGAGCCAGCCGTAGTCGACGCCCGCGAGCTTCGTGTCGAACTCGTCCCAGAACACGAGCGGCAGATGCCCGGCCAGGCACTCGTCGCGGGCCTGGTGGAAGGCGCTGTAGAGCTCGCTCGGGTCGCTCAGCTGCGAGAGGTTGAACGTGAGCTCCTCGATCTCGGCCCCGGAGCCCTGTCCCTGGAGCGACTTCGCCACCTGCTTGACGCCGAACGACTTGCCGGCGCCGGGCGGGCCGAAGACCGCGATCGAGAGGGGCATGGTGGGGTCGTTGCGCCGGTACTCCTCGATCAGGGCGCGGATGCTGCGGAAGCCCTCGATCTCGCTGCGGTCGACCGTGACCAGGTGGCCGAACTTCGTGATCGGGACGCCCTGCAGCGTCTTGTCGGGCCCCTCGAGCGCGATCCGGCGCGCGACCTCCTCGAGGCCGCCCGGGTAGCGGTCCTGCAGGATCGCCCAGCCGCCGTTGCCGTGAGACGGGATCTTGGCGGCCGCGAAGCCACTCTCGTCGCCGCGCGCCAGCTCGTCCGCGACCGCAGCGACCGGAAGGCGAGCTGGGCGCGCCCTCGTTCGTCCTCGCCGTCGGGGCTCGCGAGCCGTAGCCCTCGCGGTGCAGTGACCGCATCGCGCGGAGGCCGCTTTCGATGCTGCGGGGGAGGTCCGGCCGCTCGGGCGAGCGAAGCAGCTCCCGCGCGATCGAGGCCGTCAGGCACGCGGTGTAGCCGACCATCGAGCCCGCGTGGCCCTGCGCCCATCCGCCCTCGATCGTGTGCGGGTCGAAGAAGAGCGAGCACTCGGGCTCTGTCTGGTCACCGGGCCTGCCAGGAGTCGGCCGTTTCGTGAGCAGCACAGCGCCGTCGGTGTTGAGGGAGACGACCACGTGCGCGCAGTGGGAGAGCCCGTTCACGTACGGGTTGCGGACGAGTTCGCGGACGAGATCCTCCGCGGTGCGTTCCCAGGAGAGCTCGCGGCTGATCTGAACGGCGGTCCGGCGCAGGTCGTCGACCGTCATCACGACGACCAGACGGTCGGCCCAGTGCCGCAGCAGGTGCTGCCAGAGCGGGCCGCGTGCCACCGGGCGCGACATCTTCAGCACTACCCAGCGCACGTCGGCGGAGGGCTTGAGGAGGCCGCGCCAGAGCTGCGGCCGATCGCGAAAGCCGAGGTTGCCGTCATCGAGGACGACCAGTTCCGGAGGCGGGGTCCCCGACCTCGGGCGCCCAGACCGCGTGCGCCTTCGGCTCGCCGCTTGGGCGGTCGAGCCCGAGGAACTCCTGCATGCGCCACGCGGTCCTCCTGTCGTGGGAGCCCGGCTCGTACGGGGAGGGGCGACCAGGCGACGAACGAGTGGTGGAAGTGCGTGTCGTTGGGCAGGCACGGGATGCTCGGGCTCGGGCGCCGAACCTCGATCCGCCGCCGTGGGCGCATCCCCGCCACGGTCGCCTCGAGCAGGTCGGCGAGCAGCGCCGCTCCGCCCGGATGCACGTAGCCCTCGGTGATGTCGTCGGCGGTCCACGCCGCTCCCGCACCCTCTCCGCGATGGATCCGGGCGAGGTTCCAGTCCATCGTCACGTCGCCGCTCACGACGACTGCGCGTTTCCGGTCGGTCCTGGAAGCCATGATCAACCTCCATGTGAGTGCCCGCGGCGCGCGGGAGCGAGTAGAGCGAGGGCTGCCAGCTGCTCAGACCGTTTGGTGGCGAGCAGCATCGACCATCTCCTTTCCACCAGGAAGGCGCGGGTCGATCTCCAGCGCTCGCTCGAACCACCGCAGCGCCTCGGCGGGATCGCCGGCACGCAGGTGGATGACGCCGATGTTGCCGTGAGCGGTCGCGTTCCAGCGATCGGCCTCGATCGCACGTTCGAACTCGTCGACCGCCTCGTCGGCGAGACCCTGCTTGAACAGACGCCCGCCTTGGTCGACGTGCTGCATCGAGCGCTGCTGGCGGCCGTACATCTCTTCGACGAGCTCAAGGGCCGCGGAGACCACGTCGAACATCTCCAAGCCGCAACCCGGGCAGCGAAAGCGGAGCAACTCGACTACTTCTCCGCACTGCATGCACTTCTTCCTCGCGTCGTCGATCGGCTCGTCGTTCATGTCGCACTCTCCCTGTCGAGGGTCACGTGTCCCGGCAGCTGCCGGGAGCGGCCCCATGACGTCCAAGACCCGCAGCCAGCCACCCATGTCTCCGCACGCGACCCGCGGCGCCGAGGGATGCAGCGCGACGGCGCGAAGCTTCTCGGGAACGCGGTATGCGGCGAGCGCACGGCCCGACTGGAGATCCCGTACCCGCACGTGGCCATCCCAGCCGACCGAGACGAGCAGCGAGCCGTCCGCGCTGACGGCGCAGTCCCAGGCTGCGTCGGTGTGACCGTCGAAGACGCGGAGGATCTCACCGGAGTCGACGTCCCAGAGCCGCAGCGTCCCGTCCTCGCTACCGGAGACGCAGAGCTGTCCACCCGGCACCGCTGAACAGCACGTCACGCACTCGGTGTGGCCGCGTAACACTCCGAGCTCGCACCAGGACGGCACGTCCCAGACCCGAAGCGTCGCGTCCGGCAAGCCACCACCAAGCGCTCGCCATCGGACGTGAACGTGCAGTCCTGCACGAAGAAGAGGCCCCCCGCCGGCGCCTGCGTCGGCTATCTCGGTGTCCGCCAGCTGCTCGCCCGTGTCGACTGACCAGACGCACCGAGCTGTCGTGGCCGACGGCGAGCAGCGACTGATCCCCGTTCGGGGCGAGCGCATGCGCGTTCGAGAGGGAGCCGATCTCCAGCACCCTGAGGACGTCGCCCGAGTCTGGAGCCCAGAACCTGACGCTCCCGTCGCCCGCCGCGGACACGACGGTGTCCCCGACGACGGCGCAATCCCAGACGGCAGCGACGTGGCCCTCGAGCGTTCGCCGCTCCGCGGTCGGGGCCGTGGATCCCAGATCCGCAGCGTTCCTCGTCATCGCTCGCGGTGACGACAAAGGAGCCGTCGGGTGCGAAGGCGACCGCCGTGATGCGCCCGCGGTGGCCGGTGAGGCCGCCGCGGCTGCGGCCGCGAAGAGGTGGTCCCAGTAGCTTGACGGTGCCGTCGCCCCCGCGGTGGCGAGCAGCGGCGCGTTGGTTCCGAACGCGCAGTGGTAGACCGGCGCGTCGTGGCCCTCGAGCGCAGACAACGCCTCCGCCGGATGGGCAGGGTCATGCAGCCAGATCAGTTTGTCGTCGCTCGCGCACGCGAGCCAGCGGCGGTCGGGGCTGACAGCGCAGTCGTTGACCTGGTCGAAGTGCTCCAGCGTCACGCTCTGCGGCTGCCCCGCATCGTCGGGGCCGCCCAACAACGTGACCGCGCTGCTGCCCGACGGGACGACGGCCGCGAATGCGGAGTCGGGAGAGAAGGCGCACGCCTTGATCGCGCCTTGCCCGACCGTCCACGACATCTGCTCCGCGAGCGGATCCGCTGACCAGAGTCGGATCGCACCCGCGTCGTTCCTCCGGTGGCGATCAGCCCACCGTCGCCGGAGAACCCGCAGCACGTGAAACGCGTCCCGCGTCCCGAGATGGACGCCCGCGTGCGGCCCGACGGCAGCTCGACGAGCAGCAAGACGTCGCCTGACGCGAGCGCGGCCAGAGCCTCGACAGGGCTGGCGGCGCAACAGGCCTCGGCCGGGCCGACGCGCAGCTCAAGGCGCGCGGCCAGCGTCGCCGGGTCCCGGACGAGCACGCGGCCGTCCCGGGTCCCGGTCAGCAGCGACTCGCCGTCCCACGTGAACGCGCAGCTCACGGTGGGGTCGCCGTCGCTGTCGACTCGTGCCAGCTCTGCACCCGTGCGCGTTTCCAGAAGCACACGGACGACCCGACCGTGCAGAGCAGGCAGCCGTTCGGGCTGAACGCGAACGCGCTCGCCCCCTCCACAGGCAGCGACCCGAGGAGAAGATCCGACTCGCGAAGGGGCGTGCGCGTCCTGAACCAGATCGGCCCGGCGTGCTGCCGTCGCGCAGCTTCGGCGTCGACGAGCTTTCGGACCTCGGGCTCCGACCACTGCAGCCGGCTGCACAGCTGCTCCCAGGTGAGTGCGGGCTGTTCCGCCAGCACATGCACCTCACGCCGAAGGGCCGTGGCGAACGTTCCGAGCACCACCGCCGGGTCGTCCATCAGCTCACTCCCTCGGTGAGGCCGGCCCGCCCGCAGTAGAAGGAGTTGAGCTTCAGAGGGCGGTCGCATGTCGGACAGGATATTTCCGCGCCGAGCCACCCCTCCTGGCAGGGATGCGAGGCGTTGCACCACGGGCAGCGCACCACGAGCCCCTTGCCGAGGTCGATCGCCGTCACGATCAGCGGCCATCGACCCGTGCCCTCGCCGCCTCCGAGCTTCTCGAGAGCGAGGTCGAAGTCGGCCTGGAGCTGGAAGACGCCGCCGTAGGTCTTGAGCGGGCCGAACGCCGCCGATGCCGGCCTCCTCCGAGGACGCAGGTTCCCGGCCAGGTCGCGAACAGCTCCTCGCCGAGGCCCTCGGCCTCCTCGCCAGGCGCAGGTAGCGCTCGAGGGCGTGCCGACGCCGCCGCCCAGGCCTGGCGGCCGGACCATCTGTCCCAGCCGGCTGGAAGTAGCGCGCGAGCCGCGCGTGGTAGTCGACGCCCGTGCCGAGGTACCGCGCCCGCGCCACGTCGCCGAGCTCCCGGTGATAGAAGCCGATCAGCACCGCGTCTTCGAAGGACTGCTCGGCGAGATACGGGCGCAGATCCGAGAAGAGACGCGACCAGAGGACGACCGGCAGGCGGAGCTCGTGGCCGCGCGAGGGCGCCGGACAGGAAGTCGTCGAGCTCCGCGACGGGACGCTCGCCCTCGCGGATCTGCCGGATCCACTCGTCGACGTCCTGGCCGGGCAGGCGTTCGTCGAGACGCTCGCGCGAGGTCGAGCGGGACGTGGTAGCTGCCGAGCACGAACCAGCGGTAGACGTCTGGATCGCGGAGAGCAGGTCGAGCAGCTTGTCCTCGGCGAGCCGCTGGCGCGAGGCGGCGAGGTAGCCGAGGGCGTGGGAGACGTAGGACCTCGCCGTGGTCCTCCGTGCGCGAGGCGGGCGACGTGTCCGCTCGATGATCCCCTCGACGCCGTGGGCCGGCTCCTCCGGCGCCTCGTCGCTGAGCCAGCGCCGGGCCTCTTCGAACGACGAGCCGCAGGTAGAGCGGGTTCCCCTCCGACGCTTCGAAGGCGTCGAGCAACTGGCGCCGTGCCGCCGTGCCGAACCGGCGGTGCACGTCGTCGAGCCAGAGCTCGAGAAGCCGCCGCCCTCGTCGCGGGACATCGGGCCAGCTAGAGCGCCGTGCTTCGCGCTTCTGGAGTGGCTCGAGGCGTCGCCCGGCCGCGTGGAGACGACGAGGCGGACGTGCTCCGGCAGCGGGCTCGGGATCCAGGCCAGCCCGCGAGCGCGTGGCCGGGGACAGCTGGTCGAGGGAGTCGACGAAGAGGGTCAGCGGCTGCGTCGCGTCAGCCGCTTCGAGCCGCTTCCGGAGTCCGCCAAGAGGTCCTGGTAGGTGGTCGGCACCTCGGCGTCGCGCCGTAGCCGCGGGCGAGCAGCTCGCCGCAGATTCCCTGTAGCAGCGTGCGCCGGTCCGAGGAGCCGGAGTGGCGCCGATGAAGCGGTAGACGGGGCCGCTCCCGCGGGCCTGAGCCCTCCGAACGGCCTCGGCGAGCAGCGCGGACTTCCCGGTCCCGCCGCCGCCGTGGACGACGAGCGGCGACCGATCCGGGCTCTCGAGGTAGCGCTCGATCTCGCCCAGGATGTCCTCGCGCCCGACGAAGAACCGGACCCGCTCGTCGGCGAACTCGCAGTGGGCGCGCCCTTCGGCATCGAGCTGCTCGTCCGGCCGGATCCGCGGCTCGCGGCCCGCCTGGGCCGGAGGCTCGTGGGGCTCTGGCCAGCTCGCGCTCGATCGCCTCCTCCAGGGCCATCTGGACATCGGCCGCCAGCTGTTCGAGGTGGTCTCGCGACGGCGCGTTGCGCTCGCTGTCCCAGCCGACGCGGTAGCGCCTTCCGGGGAAGCTCGCCGAGCTTGCCCTTCAGGGCGTCGAGACGCGTCTGGTCGGGGTCGGCGAAGATCCGGATCGGCCACTCCTCGCCGGCCTGCTCGGGATCGGGGTCGCCGATGCCGAGTTCGAGCTCGCGGACGAAGCAGGAGGCGCGTCCTGCGGGCGCTCCGATCTCGAGCGCGCCGGCGACGATCTCCTGCTCGGTCGCCGATGTCCGTAGACGCGGAGGCGGCGCTCGTCGCAGCCCGGCCTCCTCCGCCGCCTTCTGCAGCGCCGCATGCAGCGGCCTTCCACCTCCGCCCACGCCACGTCCTGCTCGCCGGAGCCGCCGCCGGGACGGGCGGGCGGGGTCATCGCGCTCGTAGCCAGGTACCACGTGCCAGGAGCCCGGTCCCCGGCCGCCAGATCGCAGCAAGCGCGTCGAATTCCTCGGCCGGGATCTGCGGCGGGAGCGGCCGCCAGCCATAGTGGTCGCCAAGCAGGACGAGGAAGTTCGGCCGGGGCGTGACCCGTGGCAGCGCTCGATCTCGCCCAGGCAGATGTTCATGGTCTGCTGGTCGGCAGGCGGCCTCCGCGCTCACGCCCCAACGCAGGTCGACCGCCTCGAAGCGGGCGCCCCGCTGCTCGCAGAACCGCTCCAGGCGTGGCCACACCCGCTCGCGCAGGATGTCGCGCTCCAGCTCGAAGTCATCGAACGTCGAGCTGACGAACAGCCGGAACGTCCGGGCCGCTCGGCCCGGCTCGTCACCGGAGAGGTCGCGGGCTCCGCCGTGGTCGGCGGTGTCTCGGGAACCCGAGGCGGCGTCGTCGATCACGATCAACCCCGTCGGCGCTGATTGCGTCGTGCCCGCGCTCGAGCGCACGGGCGCCGGCACGGGCGACGATCTCGTTCCGGGTCAGAGGCGCGAATTCGGCTTCGTCCAGAAGCTGCTCGGCCCAGAAGCTGAGCGGGACGGCCGCGACCGCGGTGGCAGGCTCCTGCACCGGCTCGGGTGCAGCGACCAGGTCGCCGGCCGCTTCGAGCAGCACCGCGGCGAGGTCGGCCTCGGTTGCAACGTTACGGACCTCAGCGGCGGCGCGGCGCCCCGCTCGTGTTGCGACTTCGTCGCGCGACAGAGGCTCGCCCTGTTCCGCCCTGCACGATCCGCAGGCCGGCCTCCGGCACGAGCTGCTCTACGTCGGCGCCCGCGTCTGCGGCCGCGCCGGGCTGCCGGATGAGCAGGGCCACGAGCCACTCGTTCGCGCCGGGCTCTTCCCCGAGGGCTGTCGCGAGCCCGGCCAGGAGCTGGTCGGCGCTGACGCTGAGCGGGGCAAGGTTCTGGGTGGTCATGACGTCCTCCTGATCACGAACTCGTTGCTGCGCAGGTTGCGGCCGCAGCCCGCGTTGGGACAGACGAGCTCTGAGCCGAGCTGTTGCTCTGCCAGAGAGTTGGTCTGGCGGCAGGCCGGGCAGCGGAGCTCGAGCCCTTCGGGGCCCTCGACGGCGGTCACCACCAGCGGGCCGTACTCGATGCCGATGAGCTCGAGGAAGCTCAGGTTCCCGCCGGCGTCGCCGCAGACCGCGAGCGGTTGCCATGGATGGAGCGCCAGCGAGAGCACGCCTCCGGCCAGCCGGAGCTCGATCAGCTGCTCGCCGGACGAGACGTCCCACACCCGTAGCGCCCGGTCGTCGCCGGTCGAGACGACCAGCCTCGCGTCGGGGCTGACAGCACAGGCCTTCAGTCCGTTCCTGTGCCCCCTGAACGTCGCCCGCTCTGTGCCTGCCGCCAGGTCCCAGATCTTGAGGTCGAAGTCTGCGCTCGCCGAGACCGCGAACGCGGCGTCCGGGCTGATGCGGCAACACCAGACGCGGTCCGAGTGCCCTCGAAGCACGTTCGGCGGAAGACCGGTTTCGATGTCCCAGACTCGGACTGTTCCGTCGTCTCCCGGCCGAGACGGCGAAGGAGCCGTCGGGACCGAACGCGCAGTCCATCACGGGGCCTTCATGGCCCGCGAACGCCCTTGACTCGCGTCCGCTCTCGGCATCCCAGAGCCTGAGGCTGCCGTCCCAGCTCGCGGACACGATCGGGTCCGGCCGGGCTGACGTCGCAGCCGAGCACCGGCCCCTCGTGACCTGTCAGCGTCCGCCGCTCCTCGCCGCTGCGCAGGTCCCTGTAGACCTTCGAGCACGCGGTCGACGCCTGCCGAGACGAGCATGTCGCCGCCGGGGCCGAAGGCGCAGTCGAGCACCCCGTCGGAGTGACCGCGCAGGACCCTTGTCTCCTCTCCGGTCGCGACGTCCCAGAGCCTGGCCGTCGCGTCTAGCCGCCCGTCGCGGCCAGCGAGCCGTCCGGGCCGATCCGCGCAGCTCCAGCCCCTGGACGTGCCCGTGGCCGCGCAGGCTCGCCGGGCGCCGGTCATGCCCGGACCCTCCAGGTTCGCGTCCGGCTCCCCGGAGACGGCCGAGGTGCCGTCCGGCCCGA
Organism: uncultured Actinomycetes bacterium; assembly: GCA_963770815.1. GTDB lineage: Bacteria > Actinomycetota > Thermoleophilia > Gaiellales > Gaiellaceae > Palsa-739. Next base: position 158,416 of record CAVYQV010000010.1, on the reverse strand, counting down.
CGTGGCAGTAGAAACTCCCGCCGTGTGCCCGACCAGGCGTCGGCCAGCTCCTCGCCGGTGGCGACGTCCCAGACCTTCAACGCTCCGGCCGAGCCCGCCGTCTTGTCGGACCCGTGCGCGGAGACGAGGATGTCGCCGGCGGGCCCGAAGGCGCAGTGGTAGCCGATCAGCTCGGGGACCTCGACGGCGAGGCGTTCCTCGAGACCGGCGAGATCCCACAGCCGTACCGTCGAGTCCACTCCGGTCGAGGCGGCGAGCCGCCCATCGGGGCTGACCGCGCACCCGATGACCTGAGCCCGATGGCCGACGAGGGTTCCGAGCTCGGCTCCGCTCCGCGGGTCCCACAGGCGGAGAGCCCCCTCGGCGCCGGCCGAGAGGACGAAGGCGCCGCCCGGGCCGACCGCGCACTTGTTCACCTGCTCTGTGTGGCCGCGCAGCGTGCAGCGCTCGGTGCCGGTCTCGAGGTCCCAGACCTTCAGAGTCCCGTCGGCGCTCGCCGACACGGCAAAGCTCCCGTCGGGGCTGACGGCGCACCCCATCACCGTCGCCACGTGACCGGTTAGCACGGCACGCGCTCGCCTGGCGGATACGTCCCAGACCGTCAGCGTCCCGTCGTGGCCGGCGGAGACCGCGATCGAGCCGTCGTCGCTCACTGCGCACGCCATCACCTGGCCGGCGTCGCCTTCCAGGACCGCCAGCGCGGCTCCAGTTGCGACATCCCAGACCCGGACCGTCGAGTCGCCGGACGCGGAGACGACGAGCCGGCCGTCGGCGCTCACGTCGCACCCGTAGACCTCGTCGATGCGTCCCTCGAGCGTCCGCAGCAGGGCTCTCGACTCCGCGAAAGGCGTTCGGCCGCGAATCCAGGGAGCCGCTCCCGGCCGGCTGCGGCGAGCCATTTCCTCGCGGATCACGTCCGGCACGGGGTCGTCCTCCCACTGGAGCCGGTTGAAGAGTTGCTGCCAGAGGAGGGCAGGCTCGCCGCTCAGGTAGTGCGACTCGGCGCGCAGCGCGCGCTCGAACGTGGCGAGCACCGCCGTCTGTTCGGGCCGTTCCATCTCTACGCCCAGCCCACGAGCCCGAGGCCGTGGTCGGCGCAGACGTGGAGGAACCTGCCCAGCTCGCGGATCTCGAACCGAGTCGTCTCGCCGTACTCGCCGGCCAGCTCGGCCTCGACCTGATCGGGGTCGCAGCGCTCGAACGCGGCGGCCATCTCCCGAACCCGCTCGGGCGGGATCCAGAGCTCGTAGAGCGAGACACCGGTCACGTACTCGACCGCGCCGGCGTAGACCTTGCCGCGGAACGAGCCGCCGTCGCCGCTGTGCATCCCGCCGCAGAGCTCGAGCCCAGCCTCCTCGAAGGCTCGCTCGTCCTCGTCCGGCAGGGTCGTCTGGTCGGGCGCACCCGCGGCGTACGTGTCAAGTCCCATCGAACTCCTCCTTGCTCCCTGCCAGCTCCCCTGCGCCTACCGGGTCCCCCAGGCCCGCCTTGCGCTCGACCAGGCGGGCGATCTCGTCGTCCTGGCCGGCCGCGTGCAGGCGCGCGACCTCCCGCTCCTCCTCGAGCGTGAACGTGATCCCGGCCTCGCGCGTGGCCCGGAAGATCTCCGCGAGCTGCGGGTCGACCCCGGGCGCGTGCTGCGACGTGTTCGGCGTCTGCGCCGGCGCCACCGCGCCCCGGCCGTCATACGTTCTGTGCTGTCCTCCTGCTCTTCCTCGGCGATGTCGGGGAGCTTCACGGTGACGAGCATCCAGCCGACTCCCCCGACTCCGAACCCCACGAGCACCGCTGACCACCACTCGCTCCACAGGGCGTAGGCGGCTGCGAGGCCGCCAATGGCGAACGCAACCGGGGTGCCGAAGAAGATCGCCCGCCGCAACTTGTCCGTGTCGGTGATCAGGTCCGGGATCGCCCGCGAGAAGGCGAACAGGGCCATCATCACGACGAACGCGACCAGCCACCAGGACGCCGTTCGGTCGTAGGCGTAGTAGCCCGCCACGGCCGCCACCCCCACGGCGAGGAAGCCGAACAGGCCCCGGATCACGACGACCCGTTGCTGACTCATCTCTCCCTCCCTTCGTTACGTGACATAGATCGTGAGCGTCTCTCCGTCGACCTTGCGGGCGGCGAGGCCGGCGACGGTTTCGTCGCCGTCCGGCAGCTTCTCGAGCCGGATCCGGAGCACGCCCTCCAGCTCTCCCTGCACCTCCGCGATCGCGAGCTGCTCGACGATCCGGTGGCGCAGGATGTTGGTCAGGTGTCTGATACCGAAGCGCGGCTGCCACTCCGCCAGCAGGTGCTCCACGACCTCGTCGCCGTACTCGAGGACGTAGCCGCGCAGCTCGGCCGTGTCGCCGAGCTTCTCGAGGTCGCGGCGTAGCACGACGCCGACCTGCTCGCGTTCGAGCGCATGGAAGACGACGTAGTCGATGTTCCGTCCGAGGAACTCCTCGCCGTACCCGCGCTTGCGCAGGTCCTCCTTCACGGCCTCGACGTTCACCGTTGGGCTCGCCGTCCCGGCTGCGTTGGACGCGAACCCGAGCGGCTTCTCGGACTCGTACGTGCAGCCCGAGTTCGAGGTGAAGACGATGAACGAGCGCCGGAAGTCGAGCAGGTTCGAATCCGAGTCGTAGGTGCGCCCCTCGTCGAGGATCTGGAGGATGAGCTTGCCCAGGGCGGGGTGCGCCTTCTCGATCTCGTCGAAGAGCACGACGCAGTCGGTGTAGTCGCGGACCTTCGAGAGCACGCCTCCTTCGCCGCGGACGTAGCCGATGTACCCGGGCGGCGGCCCGAGCAGCTGGTTCCTGACCGGCCCCGGATCCTCGTAGCCCTCGCCCTGGAGTGTGTTGCAGTCGATCCGGACGAGTGCCTCCCTGCCGCCGCCGAGGATTCTCGAGAGAGCCAGCGCCGTCTCCGTCTTGCCGACCCCGGTCGGGCCGCAGAAGAAGAAGATGCCGCGCGGCTGCTCGCGCTTCTCCCAGTCGTCGGAGAAGCCGGCGACGAACGTGGTCGCGATCTGGTCGAGCGCGGCGTCCTGCCCGACGATCCTGGCGCGGAGCTTCTCCAGCACGGACTCGACCGTGAGCGTCCCGACCCGGACCACGCTGTGCCCGACCGAGTTCTCGAGCGCCTCGACGAGCATCTCCTCGCCGATCTCCTCGGCCGGCGGCTCGCACATCGTGCAGAGAGCGCAGGCGTCGTCCAGCAGCTCCAGCGACTTGTCGGGCTGATACCGCGTCGGCAGGAAGTCCTCGGTGATGTCGACGACCTTCGAGAGAATCTCGTCGGAGATCCGCAACGGCGCGTAGTGGCTCGTGTACTGCGGGCGGCGCGCCTGCAGGATCTCGAGTGTCACCTCGGGCGTCGGCGGCTCGATCTTCACGAGCCCGAAGCGGCGCGCGAGCGCCTCGTCGGGGGCGATGTAGTGGCGGTATTCGGAGGTCGTCGTCGCGCCGATCATCGTGATCGCTCCGTGCCCGAGCGCTTGCTTGAACGCCTCGTTCGCCTCGCTGAAAGGCCCCGCTTCGTGCATGCCGCTCTGCAGCAGCGAGTGCACCTCGTCCACGAAGAGGATGACCTGCGGGTATCCCTCGAGGGTCTTGATCAAGGCCGAGACGCGCTCGTCGTACTGGCCGACGAACTTGGCGCCGGAGCGCAGGAACGAAGGCGAGAGCTCGAAGATGTCGCGGTCGCGCAACGCCGGCACGACCGACCCGTCACCGCCGAGGATCCTGCGGGCAAGCTCGTACACCAGCGCCGTCTTGCCGGTGCCGGGCGGCCCGATCACGATCACGTTCGGCCGCCGCATCTTGATCAGGTTCATCTGCAGCGCCTGTAGGTACTGGTCCATCTGGATGATCTCCGGCTGCGGTGGCTCGCCGACGGTGAGCATCCGGCCGTAGGTGGAGAGGCCCTCGATCACGCCCCGGCGCTCGGAGGAGCTGCGCCACGCCGTCTCGGGAGCTGCGCCGGGGCCTGCCGGGAGCTCGGCCTTCCCCGTCAGGGCGGCGAGGACCTCCGTTACGGCTCGCTCCGGCATGCCCTTCACCGAGAGGAACCTGGAGCCGGCCTCGCTCGCGACGAGAGCTGCCATCAGCTCGTCGACGGTGACCATGTCGTCGCGGGAGAGGTCGCGCAGGATCGGGCGGAGGCTTTCGGCGACCTTGACGCGCTCCGGAACGCCATTGAGCGCGTGCGGCTCCGGCAGGTACGAAGCGAGCTCCGGCAGCTCGTCCTCCATTCCGGCAACGTGATACGCCGCCGCCATCAGCAGCTCGGGGGTGAGCGGCTCCCCCTGGCCGAGCGCGGACTTGGCGAGGTCGAGCGCGGCCTGCGCCTCGGGCGAGAGGTAGTCGAGCTTGGCGGCCACGCCGGGCTCACACCTCCGTGGGGCCGTCGGACTCGTCGCCTGCCTTCTGGCCGGCGAGCCGGTCGAGCACGTCCTTCAGCGCAGGCGGCAGCCCCGCGCCGTCCACGGCCAGGTCGCCCGGGTCGAACTCGCCGGGGTCGACTCCCGTCTCGATCGTCTTCGCGATCCGTGGGTTGTTGAGGTCGATACCCGCGAAGAACGTGTGAATCATCCCGGAGAACTGGGCCTGGGTGACCTTGCCGTCCTCCAGCCACAGGTCCGCGTAGCCGACGATCTCGCCGTCGGTCGGGTCCCAGCCGAACTTCGTCACGCGGAGCTTGTAGTCGAGCTGTCCGAGCACCCGCAGGACGGACTCCAGATGCGGGTTGTCCGCCGGGCACGACAGGTAGCCCACGGTGCGGAACTGCAGGAATCGCCCGTCGAGCTCGAGCGGGACCATGATCTGGTACATGCCGCTGAGCCCCCCGATGTTCATCAGCAGCGTCGGCGTGTCCGCCGCCGTGAAGTACTTGAGGCTCTCGCCGTCGGCGAGCTGCTTGAGCTCTTCGAACGTCATACCCGGCCTCCCATCTGCCGCTGCTCCAGCGCTGCCGCGTAGGCGCGTGGCTCCGGCGCCGAGATCGGGATTTCCGCGGTCGCGAGCGGCGCGACCTTCTGCGGCCGATTCAACGCGCTAGGCCACGCCTCGAGGCTCCGCGCCGCGACGAACCGGTTCTCGTACTCGATCTCGGAGCGGACGATCTCGAGCCGCTCGAGGGCAACCGCGTAACCGCGCAGCAGCGCAAGAGTCGGTTTCATGCCCACCTCCGACCGCAGCGGCCTGTCTAGACACGTCGAGCATCGGGCAGGGACGGTGATCCGCCATCAGGGAGTGCCCGGATCCAGGCGTGGGGACTACCGACTCGGCCGCAGGAAACGCGCAACCTGTCGCTGCCGTCGACCCTCAGCGGCAGAATCCGAGGATCCGCGGACGCCGAGCAGCGGTGCCGAGGCGACACTTGCCGCTGGAGGTGACGTCATGAATCGTGGTTTCTGGAGCAGTGTCGGCGTGGGCGTGGCGCTCGTAGTTGGTTGGCTTGCCTTCGAGGGCCAGCGGCACCATTGGCGCCCGCCGCACAGGCACAAGTAAGACGGCTGCGCAGCGGTTGAGGATCCTCCCTCGCCGCCGACGCAGTACCGCGTGGGCTCGTCTGATCGGTACTTCGCCGAATCGGCCGTCCGGCTGTTCGCCGATGCCCTCGGCTGGACGGGACGTGACCCTTTGTATCGTCGAAGAAGGAGTGGAACGATGAAGGTGCGTGACCTCATGACGAGCGTTGTCATCACGGTCCGGCCGGAGACGTCGCTGAAGGAGGTGGGCACCATCCTCGCCAGGTGCGGCATCTCGGGTGTGCCCGTCGTGGACGCGGACGGCCGGGTGATCGGGGTCGTCTCCGAAGGCGACATCCTGTTCAAGGAGCGAGGCCCGGCGCAGCGGAAGGGGAGGCTCGCCCGGCGCAGCGATACGCACGCAAAGGGCGACCAGTTGAAGGTCGAGGCGCAAACCGCGGCTCAGGCGATGACCGCGCCCGCGAAGACGATCGCGGCGTGGCGCCCGGTCTCGGCTGCGGCGGCGCAGATGCTCGAGGAGGGCGTCAACCGCCTGCCGGTCGTCGACGACGAGAGCCGGCTGGTCGGCATCGTGACCCGCGCCGATCTCGTGCGCGCATTCGTGCGCCCGGACGCCGAGATCAGGCGGGAGATCCGCGACGAGGTACTCGAGCGGGCGCTCCTGCTCGAGACCCCCTCGGTGGTCACGGTCGCCGTCGACGAGGGGAAGGTCACCCTCAGCGGCACGCTGCGCATGCGGACCGACGCCGAGCTCGCCACCACCCTCGTGGCCAGGGTGCCCGGCGTGGTCGAGGTCGACTCCTCGATCGAGTGGCAGGAAGACAACCTGAAGCAACACCCGGCGCCCCTGGCGCTCGGGACACGGCGCGGAACATAGGCCGTCGGCCCACCGGCGGATCGGTGCTTTCCACGATGCCTCCGGGCCCGGCCGGGGTCGACGATGTGCAGGCAAGGGAGGTGGCGCATGACCATCGTCAAGTGGACACCCTTCACCGAGCTCGACTCGATGGAGCGCCGTATGCGGCGCCTGTTCGAGGAGATCGGCTTCGCGCCCGCGCTGGCACCCGCCGCGGATGCCTACGAGACCGACGACGAGTTCGTCGTCGAGGTCGAGGTGCCCGGATACGAGGAGAAGGAGCTCTCGGTCCAGGTCTCCGACCACACGCTCGCGGTCAAGGGTTCGCACAGCCGGACCAAGGACGAGAAGCAGAAAGAGTTCGCGCTTCAGGAGCGTGTCGAGCGCGAGTTCGAACGTCGCTTCGTGCTCCCCCGCGAGGCCGATACGGAGCATCTGAAGGCGGTCTTCGGCAGCGGCGTGCTCGAGGTGCACGCACCGAAGCTGCCGGCCGCGAAACCGAAACAGGTCGCGATCACCAAGGCGTGACCTGCAAAAGGGAACCGGGGCGCGGAGACGACTCCGCCCCGGTTCCCCTCCTGGGTGTGTTTGCAGCAGTGACTGCACGAACAAGGAGGACGAAGTGACGGCAGCCAATCGCATCCGGTCCGTCGGGCCCGGAGACGTCGTGAAAACAGTGGGCCGCCGGCAGGGCGACCCGGGCCGCACCGGCGAGATCGTCGCGGTGCTGGGCGAAGGTGAACACGTGCACTACCTCGTTCGCTGGGAGGACGGACACGAGAGCATCCTCTATCCCGGCGAGGGAACGACCATCAGCGCCAACGCGTTCGCAGCCGGCAGCGCCGACTAGCACGTGGTCAGTGTCCGCCCGGATGCGGGCGGTTGGCCGGCAGGGCAATGCTGCCCCTGAGAAGGAGGTGAGCCATGCGCACGAGATCGATTCTGTGCGTGTGTCTGGTTGCCCTCGTGGCGCTCGCGTTCCTCGTCTCGGCCGCAGCAGCCGCACCCGGCCGCTGGTCGAGGCCGACACGAACGACGCAGGCCACGAAACCCGTCCCGGCCTGGGTCACCACACCGAAGACGGTAGCCATGCTCGGCGGCTCGACCTATCCGTGGGTGGTGCCGGTCTGGACACGTGTCGAGGGGGTCGTGCGGCCGACGCTGCCGCGTGCGATCCGGGTCGCGGACACTCAGCCGCCGGCCTGGATCCCGATCGGCTGACAAGCCTCATGGGAGAGGGACCGCAGCATGGCGGCGCGTAGGAGCCTCGCCGTCGGCAGTCGCTGCTTAGATCCGGTCCGTCTTGAGCCGGTTCATGTGCGACGGTGTGGCCTCTGCCTGCTCCTGCTCGCGGGTGGAGGCTGCCTCTTCCCCGGACGCGCGGTCCTGATCCGTGAAAGCGGCGTCTGGGGGCCGACTTGGAGTGGCCGCTCGCCGCCGGAACGTGATCCGTATGTGCATACCCGAAGCATCGTCCGGGGTGCTTCGACGCCGCATCGGGGTCGTCACGGACATGGCTGACTCGGCGAGCAAGACGGGGTTGTCGTGCGGTTCGGCCTGATCGGTACCGGCTACTGGGCCGCGGCGGTGCATGCGCCGGGGCTCGCGGCGCATCCGCAGGTGGATCTGGTCGGCGTCTGGGGCCGGGATCGGGCCGAGGCGGCGACGCTGGCGGCTCGGTTCGGCGCGCAGCCGTTCGCCGACGTCGACGACCTGATCGGGGCCGTCGACGCGGTTGCGTTCGCGGTTCCGCCGAACGTCCAGGCAGAGCTGGCCGTGCGCGCGGCCGCAGCGGGGCGGGCGCTGCTGCTCGAGAAGCCGCTCGCGCTGACGGTCGAGGCGGCGGACCGGGTCGTCCAGTCCGTGCGCGCTCCGACCGTCGTCTTCTTCACACGTCGCTTTGATCCGGCTACCGGCGCCTGGTTCCGGACCGAAGTCGACAGTCACGGCTGGGACGGGGGAAGCGTTCTCATGCTGGCGTCGATCTTCGAGCCGGGGAATCCGTTCGGCCGGTCGGAGTGGCGACGGAAGCGAGGTGCTCTCTGGGACATCGGCCCCCACGCGCTGGCGCTGCTGCTCCCGACCCTCGGCCCGGTCGAGCAGGTCGCGGCGATCCGCGGACCTGGAGATGAGGTGCACCTCGCCCTGCGGCATGCGACGGGCGCCGCCAGCAGCGTGACCCTCAGCCTGACGGCACAGACGGAGACGACGGAGGTCCTGTTCTGGGGCGCCGCCGGGATTGCGCGCATGCCCGGCGACGTGGATCTCGCGGCCGCCTACACGGGCGCGATCGACGCGCTGCTCGCGGGCGACACTCGCTTCGGCGCCGGCTTCGCACGCGACATCGTGCGCGTCTTGGCCGATGCCTCTGGGGCCTAGCCGACGCGGATCGGTAGTTCTCCGGCGGGTCGCCCAGCGGGTTCACGGATGGCTCCGCACGCGCCGATCCGCAAGGTTGAGGCATGCCACACGAGACGGTGATCGCGATCGTTGTCACCTGCGCGAGCGGTTACGCGATGCTGTTTGCGGGTCTCGCGAGGCGCAGGTTGCGCCTCGGGGGCCGCGGTCGCTGCCCACGCTGCGGCCGCGTGCGCGCCGTCTGTCGCTGCCGTTGAGTGCTCCGCCTTAACCCGGGCCTTACGGACGGCGTGCGACCATGGTGGCTGCTCATCCTCTGCGGCGGTGTGGCCGATGAGGTCAGGGCAGCCAGGACTCCTCATCCTTCGCCTAACCACCTTCTGTATCCGTCACCGCCGTATCGTCGTCGCGGCGTGGCTCTTGGTCGCAGTGCTCGGCGTGGTCGGGACGCTGCGGCTGATGCCGCTCCTCGTGAGCGGATTCACGCTCCCAGGCACCGACTCGACGCGCGTCCAGCAGATCCTCACGACGCGCTACGGCGACAGCGCGAACTCCCAGATCGTCCTCATCGCACAGGGTGCCCACGCCCGCATGCGCGTCGCGGCGGCGGCTCATATCGCGGAGCGCGCGCTGCCCGGCGGGCGCGTCACGGACGTGGAACGGCTCCCCTCCGGTGATGCCGCCGCCTTCGTGCAGACCGCTCTGTCCGACAGCCGGCAAACGAACGCGATCGGGCCGCTGCGCGGGCTCGTGGGACCGCGGATCCTCGTCACCGGCGACGCCGCGCTCGGGGCTGACATCAACCCGGTTCTCGCGCACGCTCTGAAGGTCGGTGAGCTGTATCTCGCCGTCCCGGTCGCGCTCCTGATTCTGCTGCTCGTCTTCGCGACCGGGTCGGCGCTCCTGCCCTTCGTGGTCGCGGCCGCGACGATCCCGACCTCGCTCGGGCTCGCCTGGATCGTCGCGCACTACCTGCAGCTTTCGAACTACCTGCTGAACATGGCGTCGATGATCGGGCTCGCAGTCGCGATCGACTACTCGCTGCTCGTGGTACACCGGTACCGCGACGAGCGGCGGCGCGGCCGCGACCACGACGAGGCGATCCTCGAGACGATGACGCACGCCGGGCGCACGATTCTCTTCAGCGGTCTCGCGGTGTCGCTCGGACTTGCGTTGATGCTGCTGCTCCCCGTCCCGTTCCTCAGAGGATTCGGCCTCGGTGGCCTCCTCGTTCCGGCGGTGAGCGTGGTCTGCGCGCTGACGCTGCTGCCGGCACTGCTCTCACTCGCCGGCGACCGGCTCGAGCGCATCCGCCTCGTACCGCACCGCGTGATGGAACGGCGTCACCACGGCGAGCTGCGCCTCTGGCACTGGCACGCCGGCTGGGTGATGCGCCGAGCAAAAGTCGTTGCGCCGCTGGTCGCCGCGCTACTGACGCTCGCCGCGATGCCGCTGCTCGGCATGCAGCTCGGCCCGGGCTCGCCCAACGGCCTGCCGAAGTCGCTGCCGGCGATGCGGGGGCTGGCTGTCCTCCAACACGGCAGCCCGTCGAACGCACTCGACCCGACCACGATCATGGTCGACGCGGGCAAGGCGCACCAGCGTGCCGCGACCGCGGCTGCGACGGCGCGGCTCACGAGGTTGCTCCGCCGTGACCCCGAGGTCGTCCGGGTCGAGCCGGTGGTGCCCGACCCGACGGGACGCTACTTCGAGGTGAACGTCGTCACGCGCCACGATCCAGCCGGCGCGCAGGCGCAGGCGTTCGCCGGCCGGCTGCGCGACAGGATCATCCCCGCTGCGCACTTTGCCTCGGGAGTGCGTGTGCTGGCCGGGGGCGGCGCCGCCTACGCGGCGGACTTCATCTCGCGGACGCTCGGTTCGTTTCCGTACCTGATCCTCGGCGTGCTCGCGCTCACCTACCTGCTCCTCGTGCGAGCGTTCCGCTCGCTGCTGCTGCCGCTGAAGGCGATCGTGCTCAACCTGTTCACCGTCTCCGCAGCGACCGGGCTGATGATCGCGGTCTTCCAGTGGGGTTGGGGGAGCCGGATCGGTCTCGTGCGGGTCCCCGAGATCGAGGGCTGGATCCCCGTCTTCATGTTCACGCTCCTGTTCGGGCTCTCGATGGACTACGAGGTGTTTCTCGTAACCAGCATGCGAGAGGCGTGGGACAAGACGAAGTCCAACGCGGGCGCAGTCGCCCATGGGCTGGCGAACACCGGCCGGATCGTCACTGCCGCCGGGCTGATCATGGCCGCCGCGTTCAGCGGCCTGATCGTCGGCTCAATCCCGACCATGCAGCAGCTCGGCTTCGGGCTCGCCGTCGCGATCATCATCGACATCACGCTCGTCCGGGGCCTGCTCCTGCCGTCGACGATGGCGCTCGTCGGCGGCTGGAACTGGTACTTGCCGGCGTGGACGGCGCGAGCGCTGCGCGTGCAGACGCCGACTCCAGCCGTCGCAGCTCGTGTTGAAGGGCGATCAGGCGGTCTTGGCTTCCCGGAGCAGCGTCTCGCAGCGGTCGATGTAGTAGGTCGCCGCGACTGAGCGATAGAACGGCAGCGCTCTACGTGCTTGCTCCTCGCCTTCCGCGCGGCGGCCGCTGTCGATCAGCTCCTCGGCCGCGCGCCGACGCAAGCGCGCCTCCAGGGGCGGGCTTCCGCCGGCGGCCCAGATGTCGGCGGCGCGGACGAAGTCGCGGTCGAGGCAGGCGAATGCGAGGTCCTTCCACGGTCCAGCCGGGGCGTCCTCGAGGGCCTCGCGGATCGCGGGCTCGAACTCGAGCGCGAGCCGTGAGAGGAGAAACGCAAAGCTCAAGGCCAGCGCCGCCTCGTGCGCGTATGTCGGCACGAGCTCGACCAGCTCGACGGCGAGGGGCCGCGCCTCGGCCGCGAGGCCGTGCGTCTCGAAGGCGAGGACTGAGGATCCGAGGCAGGGCAGCAGCGCTTGCGGGTCGCCGGCCTCGCGGGCGACCGCAAGAGCGCTCCGGAAGTCGGCGAGCGCACCTTCGGTGTCGCCCCGCGCCTCGCGGATCGCCGCGCGATCCCCGAGCGCCTGGTAGTAGAGGTAATGCGGCGACCCGGCCTCGCACTCGGCGATGAATCGCTCGCAGCGTTCGAGCGCTTCGTCCCAGCGACCGAGGATGTAGGCCGCGGTTACCTGTTGCCCTCGCAGCCAGCGAGCGTCGGACGCGGAGCCGTAGAGCTCCGCAATCCGCCGCCCCTCGTCGAAGAGCTCCGCGCCCCGTCGCAGGTCGAGCTCGAACAAGGCCCGCACGGCGAGGTTGTTCAGGATCGTTCCGGCCTGGGGGGAGCGCACGCCGACCGCAATCTCGAGCGCCCGCTCCAGGTCGGCGACACCGGTTGGGTCACCGACGTAGCCCTTCGACGATCCGACGGTATTGAGCGCGTGCGCCCGGATCTCGTCGTTTTCGAGTGCCTCGGCCATCGCCAGCGCCTGCTGCCCGAGGCGGAGCCCCTCGGCCGGGTCGCCGGCGATCATGCGCGTGCGCGCCAGATGAGCGAGAACCCGCGCGGCTGCCGGCGAGGTCGTGGTGCCGGCAAGCTCCGCCGCCCGCGTCATGTGGCGAACCGACTCGTCGCGCTGTCCACGGTGCCACCAGAGTCTCGACACGGACAGCTCCGCCTCGGCCGCCGTCTGCTTGTCACCGGCCTCCAGCAGGGCGTCGCGGGCGGTCTCGAGCGCCTCGAGCGCGCCGTCGTCGCCGGCGAGGTACAGGGCATCCGCCCAGCGGTACAGGAGCTGCGGGCGCTCGGCTTCCTTCTCGGGCCACAGGGCGAGTGCATCCCCGTAGTAGGCCGCCGCGGCCGGGTACGCGTTGACCGAGAGTGCGCGCGCGCCGGCCGCGCGAAGCGCACGCCGGGCTGGATCGACCAGCTCCGCGCTGTCTTGCCCGGACGCAGCGGTGAGCTCCAGCGCCGAGCGCCAGTGGTGGGCGAGGAGCTCGGCATAGTCCTCCGGCCGACCCAGACTCTCGATCCACTCGGCGGCGGCACGATGCTTCGCTGCCCGCTCCGCGCGGGGGATCTGCGAGTACGCGACGTCGCGGAGCAACATGTGCGAGAAGGCCCACTCGCTCTCTCCCTCCACCGAGGAGCGGCGTTGTCTCGTGAGGAATCCCTTGCGCTCGAGCGAGTGCAGCAGCGGCGCGCTCTGGTCGGCGTCCAGCCTGAGCCCGCCGGCCCAGAACACCTTGCCCATGACGGCGGCGTCCTGGAGCGCGGCTTTCTCGTCCGGCGCGAGCCCGTCGAGGCGCGCCGCGACGATTCCCTGCAACGTCTCGGGCAGCTGCAGCTCGCTCGCGGAGCCGCGCTCGAGATAGAGCTGTGCGAACTGCTCCGCGTAGAGCGGATTGCCCTCGGCCCGATCGAGCAACGCGCCCTGGGTCGCGGCCGGGAGCACCGCACGTTCGAGGACGCGCGCGATGAGCAGAGAGGTCTGATCGGAGGAGAGGGGAGCGAGGCCGATGGTCGAGGCGTTCAGCTTGCCGCCGCCCCAGCCCGGCCGGCGCTCGAGGAGCTCCGGGCGGGCGCTGGCAACCACGAGCAGCGGCACGTCCCGCAGCCAGTCGACGAGCTCGTCGACGAAGTCCAGGAGCCCGTCGTCCGCCCAGTGCAGATCCTCGAACACGAGCACGAGCAGGCGCTGCTCGGCGAGTGCCTCGAGAAACCCGCGCCACGCCGCAAAGGCCTCACCGCGGCGGTCGCCGCCCAGGCCGGACTCCGTCTCCACCCCGATCAACGGGCGAAGGTGCGACTCGACCCAGCGGGCGTCGCCCTCCTCGGGGATCGCCGCATCGATTGCCGCGCGGAGCTTTGTGATCGCCTCGTCTTCGCTGTCGCGCTCGTCGATGCCCGCCTGCGCCTTGACCATCTCCGCGAGCGCCCAGAACGCGACGCCGTCGCCGTAGGCGAGGCACCTGCCCTGGCGCCAGGTGATCAGCTCGGGCGCCGCGTCGGCGATCCGCGACAGCTCGTACACGAGCCGGCTCTTGCCGATCCCCGGGACGCCGACCAGGGTGACGAGTTGGGGAACGCGCTCCTGGCGCGCACGCTCGAACGCGTCGGAGAGAATCGCCAACTCGCGCTCACGGCCGACCAGCTCCGCTCGGGCGTGATGCGAGACGTCGACCCCGAATCGCGACCGCGCGGCGGTCGCGCGCCACGCCGCGACCGGCTCCGACTTCCCTTTCGCCTCGACCGCGAGCGCCTCCTCGTAGTCCACAGCGTCGCGGGTGGCCCGCTGGGTCGCCTCGCTCACCAGGATCCCGTTCACGGGGGCGGCGGCCTGGAGCCGAGCGGCGGTGTTGACGACGTCGCCCGATGCCATGCCTTCGCCGCTCTCCGGCTGGGCGTCGAGCCTGACCAGCGCCTCGCCTGTGGTGACCCCGATCCGCAACTCGAGACCCTCCTCGAGCGCGAAGTCATGAATGGCAAGCGCCGCCCTCACGGCCCGCTCGGGATCATCTTCGTGCGCGACCGGGGCGCCGAACAACGCCATCACCGCGTCCCCGATGAACTTTTCCACCGTGCCGCCGTGCCGCTCGAGCTCCGCGCGCACCTGCGCGTGGTACGGCCCCAGCAGCGCCTCGACGTCCTCGGGATCGAGGCTCTCGGCGCGAGCCGTGAAGCCGACCAGGTCGCAGAAGAGGACCGTCACCACCTTCCGCTCCCGGCGCGCTGCAGCCATCAGGCTAAGACTACGAGGCTGCGAGCCGTGCGTCTGGAGAGAAACGGGGAAAACGCCTCATTGCGTACCCTTGCGCACGCCGTGTCCAATCGCCGGATAGCAGCTTGACCGGGTCTCTGCTACCCGCCCGCTTCGAGTCCGTGCGGCTCCTCGGCCGTGGCGGGATGGGCACGGTGTTTCTCGCGTGGGATCGGCTGCTCGCCCGGCAGGTGGCGATCAAGGTTCTCGCCGCGGAGCTCGCCGACGACGCGGTGGCCCGCGAGCGATTCGCTCGTGAGGCCGCGCTCGCCGGCCGCCTCGGGGCGCATCCGCACGTCGTCACGGTCTACGACGCGGGCGAGTGGGAGCAGCGGCCGTACGTCGTCTTCGAGTACATGCCGAACGGGAGCCTCGCCGACCGGCTCGAGCACGGCGGTCTGCCGCCGCGGTCGCAGGCTCTGCGCTGGCTCGAGCAGGCGGCCGATGCGCTCGACTACGCGCACGCCGAGAAGGTCGTCCACCGCGATGTCAAGCCCGCCAACCTGCTCCTCGACGCCGACGAGAACATCGCCGTCGCCGACTTCGGCGTCTCTCGACGCGACGGCGAGACCACACTCACCGCGCGGGGCGAGGTCGTGGGCACGGCCGGCTACCTGGCGCCCGAGCAGGTGGACGGGCGAGGAGCGACCGCAGCGAGCGACCGGTTCGCGCTCGGCGTCGTCGCCTATCAGCTCCTGACGGGCAGGGCGTCCAGGGCGGACCGCCCGGAACTGGCCGCGCCGCTCGAAGGGGTGTTCGACGTCGCGCTCGCAGACGAGCCGAACCGTCGCTATCCGACGGCGACCGCGTTCGTCGACGCGGTTCGAGCAGCGCTGTCGGCCGATCCTGCGCCGACCCTGCCCGCACCCACGCGACGGAGACTTCTTCCTGACCGGACGACACCCGGCGCCCGTCCTGCTCCGCCGCCGCAACCTGCTCGCGCGCGCCACACCCAGCGGACGCGGCTCTGGCGCGTCGCGGCCGCACTCGTCGCCGCAGTTGTCGTCGCCGCTCCGGCGACCGCCGGGGGAGTCGTGCTCGGCCGGAGGCTCGCTCGCGCCGATCCGTCGCGGCCGCAGGCTCGCGCGGTGTCGACCCGCTGCGCGGTGTCGCCGTTCAACGCAGACGCCAACCTCGTCGTCGCCGGCGTCGGGGCTACTCGCTTCTGTCGCTCACAGGCCGAGACGCTCTCCAGGCAGGGGGACGCCTGGGCCTATCGCGCCGGCACGAAGCTGCTCGCGCCCGACAGCGGCAACCCGACCGACCTCGGCCGAATCTGCGCACTGGCCCGAGGCCGGTTGACAGCCGCGGTCTACGACGACCTCGGGCGCCGCATCGGCACCGATCTCTGCCACGCCTACGCCGCCTCCGGCTGGGAGCTCCGAAGCTAGAGCGACGCCGCTACCACTTCGAGCGGCGACCGCGACGGCTCGTGTACATGAGCTTCGGGCGGTGGGTCTTCATGCCCGTCGCCTCGAACTGCTCGCGGTGTCCGAGCATGGTCGCGAAACGGCTGACGTCCGCCTGCTGCTCGGGCAGGACGAGCGTGATTCCCTGGCCGGAGCGCCCTGCGCGGCCGGTCCGGCCGACGCGGTGGACGTAGCCCTTGCCGTCCTCCGGCGGGTCGTAGTTGATCACGTGGCTGATCGCGTCGAGGTCGAGGCCTCGGGCGGCGACGTCGGTGGCCACGAGCGTCGTCACCTTGCCGTTGCGGAAGCGCTCGAGCGCGCGCTCGCGCGCTCCCTGGGTCATGTCGCCGTGCATCGCGGCCGCCTCGACGCCGCGCCCGCGCAGCCTGTGGACGAGCCGGTCGGCGCCGCGCTTCGTGCGCACGAAGACGAGGGCGAGCTCCCGCTCCTCGCCGAGCACGTCGATCAGCCGCTCGAGCTTGTCCGCGTTCGTCACGGCCACGAACTCGTGCTCGACGTCGCCGTCTGCGTGGCGCGAGGGCAGCTCGGCCTCGAACCGCGACGGATTGCTCGTGTACGCCTGGGCCAGCTGACCGACGGCGCCGTCGAGCGTGGCCGAGAAGAGCATGGTCTGACGCTTCGCCGGCAGGTGGCGCACGATCCGGTCGACCTGGGGCTGGAAACCCATGTCGAGCATCCGGTCGGCCTCGTCGAGGACGAGGATCCTGATCGACTCGAGCGAGAGCAGGCGCCGCTGCACCAGATCGTTGAGCCGGCCGGGGGTGGCGACGACGACGTGCGCGCCGCGCAAGCGCTTGACCTGCGCGCCGACAGGGGCGCCGCCGTAGGCGGCCGCCGCACGAATGCCCTTCGGCTTGCCGAGCAGCGTGAGCTCCTCGGTCACCTGGAGCGCGAGCTCGCGGGTGGGCACGAGCACGAGCGCGGCCGGGGCCGGCTCGCCGGGCAAGACGAGCTCGACGATCGGCAGCGCGAAGGCGAGCGTCTTCCCCGAGCCCGTCGGCGCCTTGCCGAGGACGTCGCGGCCTGCGAGTGCGTCGGGGACGACGAGGGACTGAATACGAAACGGCTCGGCGATGCCGCGGGCGGCGAGCGCCTGCTCGACCTCCGCGCTCACGCCGAGCGCACCAAAAGACTGTGACATACGAGTTCGACTCCTTCGATTCGGGATTCGAGACGCAGACCCGAAACCATCGAAAGAGGGGAACGAGAAGCTGGATCTCACGGGACTGCCAGGTGGCATCCCTGCAACCACCGTAGCAGTCGCGTGTCGCGGCCCTCTCGGGGCCTTAGACGAGCGCGGGTGGCTCGAGCTCCGCGTCGCGGCTCACGAGCGTGGCGTAGCGGCCGCCGGCCGCGAGCAGTTCCTCGTGACGGCCGCGCTCGACGACCCGGCCGCGGTCGAGGACGACGATCTGGTCGGCGTCCCGGACGGTCGAGAGCCTGTGCGCGATCGCGATCGTCGTCCGCCCCTCCGCCAGCCGGTCGAGGGCCTCCTGCACGAGGCGCTCGGTCTCGGTGTCGAGTGAGGACGTCGCCTCGTCGAGGACGAGGATCGGCGGGTTGCGCAGGATCGTGCGCGCGATGGCGATCCGCTGTTTCTCTCCGCCCGAGAAGCGGTAGCCGCGCTCGCCGACGACCGTGTCGTAGCCGTCCGGCAGCGCGGCGATCACGTGGTGGATCCGCGCAGCCTCGGCGGCCGCGTACAGCTCCTCGTCGGTCGCGTCGGGCTTCGCGAAGTTCAGGTTTTCGCGCACCGAGGCGTGGAAGAGGTACGTCTCCTGCGAGACGACGCCGACGAGGCTCGCCAGCGCGGCGAAGCTGAGGTCGCGGACGTCGACGCCGCCGATCGAGACGAAGCCCCGGTCGACGTCGTAGAGCCGCGCCGCGAGGTAGCCGAGCGTCGTCTTCCCGGCGCCCGTCTCGCCGACGAGCGCGGTCGTCGTCCCGGCCGGGACGGCGAAGCTCACGTCCTGGAGGGTCCAGGCGTCCTCGTCCGGGGCGCCGTCGACGGAGTTTCCAGCCTCGTAGCGGAACCAGACGCGGTCGTAGACGACGTCGCCGGCCTCGGCGACCTCGACCGGGTTCTCCCGCTCGGCGATGTCGACGGGCGTGTCGAGGTACTCGAAGATCCGGTCGAAGAGCGCGAGCGAGGTCTGGATGTCGAGGCCGACGCCGAGCAGCGAGCCGACCGGGAAGAAGAGCCGCGCCTGCAGCGTGGTGAAGGCGACGATCGTCGCGATCGAGATCGAGCTGCTGAAGACGGTGCCGCCGAGCCAGTAGACCGCCGCCGGCATGACGGAGAAGCTCGTCTGGATCGATGCCATCACCCAGCGGCCCGCCATCCGCTGTCGCACCTCGAGGTCGGCCAGGCGAAGCGACTCGCCCTCGAAGCGGTCGGCGAGCTCGTCGGTGCGCCCCATCGTCTTCCCGAGCAGGATCCCGCTGACCGAGAGCGACTCCTGGACGATGCTCGAGATGTCGGCGAGCGACTCCTGCGTCGACTTCGCGATCCGCCGCCGCTCGTTTCCGACCCGGCGCGTGAGGAACGCGAACAGGGGGATCAGCGCGAACGCGAAGAGCGCGAGCTGCCAGCTCAGGATGAGCATGCCGATCATCGTCGCGACGACCGTCGTCAGGCTCGACGTGATGCTCGTCGCGGTGTTCGTGACGACGTTCTGGACGCCGCCGATGTCGTTGTTGATGCGCGACTGCACCTCGCCCGTGCGGGTGCGCGTGAAGAAGGCGAGCGAGAGGCGCTGCAAGTGGCGGAAGACGGCGGCGCGCAGGTCGTGCATCACCCGCTGCCCGACCTGGTTCGAGAGCAGCGTCTGGATCACGCCGAGGATGCCGGCGACGATCGCGATCACGATCATCGCGGCGGCGTTGAGGGAGACTCCGCGCGTGTCGTGCGCCTCGATCGCGACAAGGACGTTCCGGAGCAGGAACGCCGGGAGCACACCGAGGCCGGCGCTCACCACGATCAGTCCGAGCAGCAGCGAGAGCCGTTGCCAGTACGGCCTGAAGAGCTGCCCGATCCGGCGCATGTTCGCGCGCCGCACCTCAGGGTCGGCGGGCCGGTCGGGCGGCGCCTCCCCTCGGTCGTGGAAGAACATCCCCATCAGACCATGGTACGAGCAGGGTGAGGCGGCGCCGGCTGCGCCGCCTCACCGTGTGCCGGGTCGCTAGTCGACGACGATGCCGGAGGGAGTGGCGCCTGAGGCGCCGGGGATGGATGCGAGTGGCGTGAGCGTGCCGCCGTCGACGGTGAAGCCGGTGACCGCGTTGGTGCCCGACTCGACGACCCAGAGGCTCTTGCCGTCGGGGGAGAGGCGTGCGTCCTCGGCGCCGGCGCCGATCTGGCCGGGGCCTGTGCTCTGCAGAAAGGTGAGGGTGCCGCCGTGACCGATCGAGTAGCTCGAGACCGACGCGGAGGCGGTGTTGACGACGAACAGGAAGCGGCTGTCGTGACTGATCTCGACCCAGCAGGCTGCTCCGCCGTCGTTGGCGACCGGGGCTCCGACCGGGGTCAGGGTGCCGTCTGCGGCGTCGCTGAAGCTGGAGACGAGACCGGGGAAGGCGGCACCGCCGGCCGCCGTGTGGGCGTCGGAGACGAACAGCTGATTCGGGCGGGTGGGGCTGAATTCGGCACCGAGCTGACCCCAGCCCTGCGCCGGCGAGAACGCCTGCGCGTCGAAGGGCGAGCCGGGCGCCGGCGTCAGCCGTCCGCTGTGGCCGACGGTGAAGCTGTCGATCTTGGACGTGGCGATGCGGGTGCCGGCGAGCTTGCTGCCGTCACGGTTGAAGAGCACCTGCCCGGGCTTCGAGTCGTTCGGGAGCACGTAGGTCGAGTTCGGAATCGCCCGCAGGTGTCCGCCCGGGTCGAGACGGAAGCCTGTGTAGTTGGTGTCGCCCGTGTTGCTGCCGGGACCCGCGTTGGCGACGTAGACGAGGTCCTGGTGGACTCCGATGCTGACCGGGTCGACCCCGTTCGAGGCGACGGGGGAGCCCGCGGCGGGCTGGATCAAGCCGTCCGGCTTGATCCGCAGCACCGAGATCTGGTTGCTGCCGGCGTCGACGGCCAGCAGGTATCGGCCGTCGGCGCTGAGCTGTAGCGAGCCCTGCGACGCGTCCGGATGGCCGGTGCCCGAGCCGCCGACCGCGAACGGCGACCCCGGGATCGCGGTCAGGCTCCCGTCGGCGTGACGATCGAAGCCGGCGACGCTGTTGACAGGCGCGCTGTTGTCGTTGACGTAGACATGCCCGACCACGCGGGATCCGTGTGGCGCGGCAGGCGAGGCGGCCGCGCCGCCCGCCGCCGCCACCGCAACGGCGGCCGCCGGCACGAGCAAACCAACGAGGCGAAACGCTCTCATCCTTGGACCTCCTGGAGAACCGGCGCGGGGCGGATTCCCCGCGCACCCCACGACGGTCGCAGCAGTCCCTCTCGCGCCGCTTACGCGCCGGCGAACGATCGGTTAAATCTCAGCCGGCCCGGATGTCGCCTCTCGCCGGCCTGCCGGCAAGGGGCCGGCGTGGCGGTAGAACTCGAGGCGCAGCGGCTGGGGCGGAGTGAACCCGCGGATCAGGTCGGCGGCCTTTTCGGCCACCATCATCACCGGCGCATAGATGTTGCCGTTGGGGATGGTCGGAAACACCGAGGCGTCGACGACCCGGAGGCCGTCGAGCCCGTAGACCCGCATCGTCCCCGGGTCGACGACGGCCCCCATCGCGCAGGTGCACGACGGATGCAAGGCCGTCTCGGCGTCCCGGGCCACCCAGTCCAGGATCTCCTCGTCGCTCTGCACCGACGGCCCCGGCGACACCTCGCCTCCGTCGTACGCCGCGAACGCGGGCTGTTCGAGGATCGAGCGGGCGACGTGAATCGCCTCGGCCCACTCGCGCCGGTCGGTCGGGGTGGAGAGGTAGTTGAAGCGCAGGGCCGGATGCGTCCGCGGGTCGGCGCTCGTGATCTTCAGCGAGCCACGCACGTCCGAATACATCGGCCCCACGTGCACCTGGTAACCGTGCTTTGCGGCCGGCTGCGAGCCGTCGTAGCGGATCGCAAGCGGCAGGAAGTGGAACATCAGGTTCGGGTAGGCGACGTCGTCGTTCGAGCGGACGAAGCCGCCCGCCTCGAAGTGGTTCGTCGCGCCCGGCCCGCTGCGCAGGAACAACCACCGCGCGCCGATCTCCGGTCGCCGCCACTTCTTCAGCGCCGGCTGCACCGACACCGGCTGCGTGGCGGCATGCTGGACGTAGACCTCGAGGTGGTCCTGCAGGTTCTCCCCGACGGCCGGCAGGTCGTGGACGACTGATATATCAATCGTCTCCAACTCATGTGCATTGCCGACGCCGGAGAGCTGCAGCAACTGCGGTGAGTTGATCGCGCCCCCGCAGAGGATGACCTCGCCCGCCGGCACGATCTCGCCGCGGCCGAGCTCGACGCCGACCGCGCGCGAGCCCTCGAACACGACGCGGTCCACGAAGGCGCCGGTCTGCACCGAGAGGTTCCGGCGCGACATCGCGGGGTGGAGGTAGGCGCGCGCCGCACTCACCCGCCGTCCGCGGTGGAGCGTTCGGTCGAACCGGGCGAAGCCCTCCTGGCGGTAGCCGTTGACGTCGTCGGTCAGCTCGTATCCGGCCTGCTGCGCAGCCTCGAAGAACGCCGCGAAGAGGGGGGAGGACGCCGCCCCGCGCTCGAGCACGATCGGCCCGTCGCCGCCGCGCCAGTCATCGGCGCCGGCGAGGCAGGTCTCCATCTTCTTGAAGTACGGCAGGCAGTGCGCGAAGTCCCAGGTCTTCAGCCCGGCCTCACTCGCCCAGCGGTCGTAGTCGAGCGGGTTGCCGCGCTGGAAGATCATCCCGTTGATCGAGCTCGAGCCGCCGAGCACCCTGCCGCGCGCGTGGTAGATGCGGCGGCCGTGCATGAACGGCTCCGGCTCGGAGCGGTACATCCAGTCGTAGCGCGGGTTGCCGATCGGGAACGAGAACGCCGCGGGCATGTGGATGAACGGATCCCAGATCCGGTCGCGGCCTCCCGCCTCGAGCACGAGCACCCGGGTCGACGCGTCCTCGGTCAGCCGCGCCGCGAGGGCCGAGCCCGCGGACCCGCCGCCGACGATCACGTAGTCCCAGGTCACGCCAGCACGATCGTCTGCAGCTCGGTGAAGGTCTCGAGCGGCGCCGAGCCTCCCACGCGGCCGATGCCGCTCGCGCTGCCCGCGCGGCCGCCGAACGGCAGGTGCGTCTCCCAGTAGTTCGACGACTCGTTGACGTTGACCCAGCCGGTTCGCGCCTCGTCCGCGTAGCGCAGGCCCTTCGCCAGGTCGCGAGTGAAGATCGCCGAGAGGAGGCCGTACGGGGACGCGTTCGCGAGCTCGATCGCGTGCTCGAGCGAGTCGATCGCGACCACGGGCGCGACCGGGCCGAACGTCTCCTCGGTGGCGACGAGCGCGTCGGCGGGGACGCCGTCGAGGATGGTCGGCTGCCAGTACAGGTCGGTCGGGAAGCCGGTCGCGCGCTCGCCGCCGTGCACGACCTCGGCTCCGCGCCGGACCGCGTCGGCGACGTGCTCGTCCATCTTCGCCGCGACTCCTTCGTTGTTGAGCGGCCCCATCGTCGTCGTCTCGGCGAACGGGTCGCCGAGGAGGACGCGCTCGGCGACCAGTTGCGCGAGTTTCGCCACGAACTCCTCGCGTACGTCGCGGTGGACGAGCAGCCGCTCGCCCGCGGTGCAGCTCTGCCCGGCGCAGAGGAAGCACGCCGCGACGGTCGCCTCGGCGGCGAGGTCGAGGTCGGCGTCGTCGAGGACGACCACAGGCCCGTTCCCTCCGAGCTCGAGCACCGCCGCCTTGCCCGCGGCCGCCTCGGCGACGCGGCGCCCGGTCTCGGTCGAGCCGATGAAGCCCACGCCGTGCGTCCCGGGATTGCGGGCGATCTCGTCGCCCACCACCGCGCCTGGCCCGGTCACGACGTTGAAGACGCCGGGCGGCAGGTCGGCCTCGGCCACGCACTCGGCAAGCGCGATCCCGGCGACTGCAGTCGTCGAGGCCGGCGTCCAGACGACGGTGTTCCCGGCGGCGAGCGCAGGTGCGATCAGCTCGGCGGGCATGGTGTACGGCCAGTTCCAGGGCGTGATGACGCCGATCACGCCGCGAGGGCGGCGCACGAGCAGCACGCGCTTGCCGCTCGAGACCGAGCTCGGGATCCGGCCCTCGAGCCGCTTGCCTTCCTCGGCCGCGTTGCGCCAGTACTGCACGAGCTCCTCGACCTCGTCGCGCGACTCGGCGAGCGGCTTGCCCTGGTCGAGCGTCAGCGAGTGAGCAAGCGCGTCGCGCCGCGTCTCGACGACATCGGCGACGCGATGGAGATGGACGGCGCGCTCGAACGGTGAGAGGCGACCCCAGCCCGCAGCTGCGCCGTTCGCCGCTTCGATTGCGCGCTGCGCGTCTTCGCGCCCGCCCTCGGGCACCTCGGCGATCGCTTCGCCGGTCGCCGGCGACTCGGCGGTGAACGTGGCGCCCGACCGGGCGGCCGCCCACGCGCCGTCGACGAACATGCGAGCTGCCTCAGCCACCCTTCGGCGCTTCGTCGTCGATCACGAGTCGCATCAGGTCGCGGATCGAGATGATCCCGACGGGTTTGTCGCCGTCGACCACCGGCAGGTGGCGGAAGCCGCCGTGGATCATGATCGCCGCGGCCTGCCCGGGCCGCTCCTCCGGTCCGACGGTGTCAGGGTCGTGCGTCATCCAGGCGCCGACCTTCGTCCCCTCGACTCCACCGGTCGCGACTGCGCGGAGGACGTCGCGCTCGGTGAGGATTCCCGAGAGGTGTGCGCCGTTCATCACGAGCGCCGCTCCGACTCCACGCGCGTCCATCTGTGCGGCGGCGTCGGTCAGCATCTCCGTTGCGTCGACGGTCAGCAACGTCGTCGACATCACCTCGCCTACGGTCTGCATCTCAATCCCCCAGTTCGGTCCTGCGCCGATCGACGAACGCCTTCAGCTCCGCCTCGAGGCCGGCGTCGAGCGGCGGCTTCTCGTAATCCTCGAGGCTCTTCTTCCAGATTTCGTTCGCGCGGGCTGCCGTGTCGTTGGCGCCGTTGCGGTTCCAGCGCTCGAAGTTCTCGGTGGAGGAGACGAGCGGCCGGTAGAAGCACTCGCGGAAGCGCTCCAGCGTGTGCGCCGCGCCGAGGAAGTGCCCGCCTTGCCCGACCTCCTGGTGCGCCGAGTAGGCGAGCGCCTCCTCGTCGATCGTCAGCGGCTTGAACACCTCGTGCAGCATGCGGAGCTGCTCGACGTCGACGACGAGCTTCTCGTAGCAGGAGACGAGCGCCGACTCGAGCCAGCCGGCCGAGTGCATGACGTAGTTCGTGCCGGCAAGGAACGTCGGCCAGAGCGACATCATCGACTCGTAGCCGGCCTGGGCGTCCACGACCTGCGACGAGGTGAGCGCCCCGCCGCCGCGGAACGGGAGGTTGTAGTGCCGCGCGATCTGGCCCGTACAGAGGAGGCCGACCGCCGACTCGGGCGTCCCGAAGCTCGGCGAGCCCGACTGCATGTCCGTGTTCGAGAGGAAGGAGCCGAACACGACCGGGCAGCCGGGGCGGATCGTCTGCACCAGCGCGATCCCCGCGAGCGCCTCCCCGACCTGCTGCGCGAGCGTCGCCACGATCGAGACCGGCGACATCGCGCCCATGAGCAGGAACGGCGTGATCACGGTCGCCTGGCCGGCCTTCGCGTACTCCACGAGCGCCGACAGCATCCGGTCGTCGTAGCGCAGCGGCGAGTTGACGTTGATCAGCGAGATGACCGCCGGGGTCTCCTCGATCGACTCGCGGCCGAAGACCAGCTCCGCCATCGCGATCGTGTCGACGGCGTTCGGGCCGGAGGTGACGGAGCCCATGAACGGCTTGTCCGACAGGGTCAGGAGCGCGTAGACCATGTCGAGGTGGCGCGAGTCGAGCGGGCGGTCGTTCGGCTCGCAGATCGTCCCGCCGCAGGAGTCGAGCTGCGGGAAGAACTGCGCGAGCTTGACGAGGTTCTGGAAGTCGTCGTAGGTCGCCTCGCGGCGCTCGTCTCCTTCGCGCACGAACGGGCAGCCGTAGACGGGGGAGAAGACCATGTGGTTCCCGCCGATGTGGACGCTGCGCTCGGGGTTGCGCGCCTGGAGGTCGAACTCGGGCGGCGCCTTCGCGACCTGCTCGAGGATCCAGTCGGGGTCGAAACGGACCAGCTCGCCTTCGACCTCCTGGCCGGCGCTCTCGAAGACCTCGATCGCCTCGGGGTGCAGGAACTCGATCCCGAGCTCACTGACGATGCGCCGCCAGCCGCGTTCGAGCTCGGCCAGCGCAGCCTCGTCGAGGATTTCGTAGCGGCGTAGGTCGTTGATCAACACAACAGTCTCTCCAGTTCTCGCTCCAATCCTTCCATGCCGGTCTGGCGGACTTCGAGTGGGAGTTGCAGTTTTTCGGCCGCGTGCTCGGCCCCGGCGCGCAGTTCGGGGGTCGGCTGCTGGGCGAGCCAGACCACCTTCTCGTAGTGGCGGAAGTAGTCGTCGCGCAGCTCCGGGTGGTCGTCGAGGCCGAGACCGCGCCAGACGACGCGGTCGAAGCTGCGGACGAGGAAGTCGGTGAGGAAGAACGTGCCCGGCTCATGGTCGGCGCCGAAGACCTCGTAGCAGTGGGCGCCGGCGAGGCGCGGGTAGCCGTCGAGATCGGCGCCGCAGTGGGCGTACGCGACGACCACGTCGTCCCCGGCGGCCGCCTCGTCGACGGCTCCGCGGATCCGTTCCGGCCGGTTGTGGAGCTCCGGCGGCACCGGCCGGACCTCGACGTCCCAGCCGCGGCGGGCTGCGATCTGCCTCACATGCAACGCCAACGCCCCGCACGCGACCACCACCCTTGGGCCGTGGCTGCTCCGGACACGCCCGGTGTCTGACACCGGCCGTGTCTGCTGTGGACCCGTCTCGAGCGGAGGGGCGGTGCGTAACAGAGCCGTTTCCGGCGCTGCAGCCTGCCCGTTCCAGACATGTTGGGTGTCTGACACCGGACGTGGCGGTTCGGGGCGTGTCTTCATCCCGGGAAGGCGAGCTGGTCGATGAACAGGTCGTTGAAGTCCTCGCGGCCGGAGAGCTCGACGTACTCGACCTCGTCCAGCACGGCGCTCGCCGCGGCGCGTTCGGTGACGGAGAGGGCGGCGATCTTGGCGCCCTCTCCGGCGACGTTGCCGGCCGCGACGATCCGTGTCAGCGGCAGCTTCGGCACGAGCCCGATCCGGACCGCGCTCGCCGGCGTCAGGTACGTGCCGAACGAGCCACCGAGCAGCACCTGCGCGATCTCGGCGGGATCGATCCCCAGATCCCGGCACAGGATCCCCCAGCCGGTCGCGATCGACGCCTTCGCGAACTGCAGCTCGCGCACGTCGCGCTGCGACAGGTAGACGCCCTCCGCGAGGTGGAAGACGGTCTCTTCGCCGACCTTGCCGAACCGGTCGGAGGAGTCGGCGACGAAGCGGCCCGAGTGGTCGAGCATCCCGGCGCCGACCAGCTCCGCCACCGCGTCCACGAGCCCCGACCCGCAGAGCCCCTGCGGCTCGACGTCGCCGATGACCGTCAGCTGCACCTCGCCGTCGGCGATCCTCACGCCCTCGATGGCGCCCTCGGCGGCGCGCATCCCGCAGCGGATCTGGGCCGCCTCGAAGGCCGGGCCGGCCGGCGCCGCACAGGCGAGCGCCCGTGCCGAGGAGCCGAGCACGATCTCCGAGTTCGTGCCCACGTCGATGAACAGGCGCACGCGGCGGTCGAGCGTGAGCCCTGTCGCGAGGATCCCGGCGACGATGTCGGGACCGACGTACGCGCCGAGCGCGGGGAAGAGCACCGCCGGCGCGCGCTCGTGGACGGCGAGTCCGAAGTCGGACGCCTTCGCCTCGGGCAGCTCCCGCGCCGCGATCGTGAACGGCGCCATCGAGAGCGGCTCGGGATC
Source organism: uncultured Actinomycetes bacterium (assembly GCA_963770815.1). Classification (GTDB taxonomy): domain Bacteria; phylum Actinomycetota; class Thermoleophilia; order Gaiellales; family Gaiellaceae; genus Palsa-739. The sequence continues at coordinate 131,588 of CAVYQV010000010.1, read as the reverse complement.
GATGCCGAGCGCGAGCTGGATCATCGTCACGTTGCCCGTGACCACGACCTCGTAGACCTCGCCCGGGTCGACGCCGGCCTCGCCGCACACTTCGTCGGTCAGTGTGCGCAGGGTCTCGTGCGCGTGCTCCTGGAGCCGCTCGAGCGCGTCGTCGTCGAGCATCGTCGCGGAGATGCGCGAGATCACGTCGGCGCCGAACGGCTGCTGCGCGTTGAGGATCGAGCGCACCGCGCGCGGCTGCCCGGTCTCGAGGTCGAGCAGCGTCGCCACGACCGTCGTCGTGCCGAGGTCGAAGGCGATCGCGTGCCGCCGTCCGGAGGTGTCGCCGGGCTCGACGTCGATCAGGAGATCGTCGGCGAGGACTCCCGTCACCTTCCAGTCGGACGCGCGCAGCGTGTGGCCGAGCCTCCGCATGAGCTCGAGCGGCACGCGCGGCTCGACGTCGTCCATCGCGTCGAGCAGGCGCTCGAGATCCGAGCGCTGGTCCTCCAGCGTCGGCTCCTCGAGCTCGACGTACCGCTTCTGCACGGCGGGGCGCAGGATCACGTGCCGGCCGACGCCGGCCAGCGCGGCCTTCGGCCGCGTCTGCAGCGGCGGGCACCTCGATCGTCATGTCCTCCTGCGCGGCGGCGCGGCAGGCGAGCCGCCAGCCGTTGCGGAGCTCGTCCGTCGAGAACGCGCGCGGGTCGACGGGGCTGATCTCGGCGCTGCCGGAGACGACCCGCACCTTGCACTTCTTGCAGGTGCCGTGGCCGCCGCAGGTCGAGTCGATCGCGACGCCGTTCCAGCTCGCGGCGTCGAACAGCGTCGTCCCGGCCGGCACGCGCGTCTCCTTGACGGCGCGGTCCTCGCCGACCTCGAGGTAGCGAAGCCGGACCCGGTCGGGATGCGGCTGCTCCGGCAGGTCCTGGAGCGCGTTCACGTGGCGGCGGCCTGCTTCGCCCGGTAGCGGCGGATCCACTCGGCGCCCCACTCGTCGCGGCCGAGCAGGAAGTCGGTCGCGCGCACGGACTCGACCATCTCGTCGCGCCGCGAGTCCATGATCGCGCTCGTCAGCCCGTGGCTCTGCGCGACGGCGAGGAATGCGGCGCCGAGCGTGTGGCGGCCCGGCAGCCCGAACGACGTGTTCCCGGCGCCGCAGGTCGTGTTCACGCCGAGCTCGTCCGCAGCAGGTGCAGCGTCTCGAGGAAGAGCGTGACCGCGCGCGGCTCCGCGCCGACGGGCATCGCGAGCGGGTCGATGATCACGTCCTCGGGCGGGATGCCGTGGTCGCCGGCGACGGAGACGATCTTCTTCGCGACCTCGACGCGCCGCTCCGGCTCCATCGGGATCTCGTCGTCGTTCGCAAGCCCGATCACCGCCGCACCGTGCTTCGCGACGAGCGGCAGGATCGCCTCGAGCCGCTCGTCCTCGCCCGTGACCGAGTTGACGAGCGCCTTGCCCTCGTACGCGGAGAGCCCCGCCTCGAGCGCCTCGATCACCGAGGAGTCGATGCAGATCGGCAGCTCGCAGATCCCCTGCACCAGCGGGATCGCCTGGCCCATCAGCTCGACCTCGTCGGCGAGCGGGTCGCCGACGTTGACGTCGAGCATGTCGGCGCCGCCCTCGACCTGCTGCGCGACGTCGATCTCGAGCTGGGAGAGGTCGCCCGCCTGCAGCTGGGCCTGGAACGCCTTCCGCCCGGTCGGGTTGATCCGCTCGCCGATCACGCAGAACGGCTGCCCGGGGCCGATGACGACCGTCCTAGACGGCGACTGGACGACGGTATCCACTCGTCTCCCTCTCTGTTCGGGGCGGGATTCCGAGCCGCCGGCAGAGGCGGGCGATGCCGGCCTCGCGGCGGAAGCTGATCAGGTGCAGGCCCGCGACCCCGGGCAGCGACCGCGCGTGCTCGGCGAGCTCGAGCGCGACCTCGAAGCACTCCGCCTCCGGGTCGGGGGCATGCTCGCAGCGCTCGATCAGCGCCCCCGGCACCTCGATCCCCGGCACGCGCTCGTCCATGTATCGCAGCGCAGCGGGCGAGCGGGCGAGGCAGATCGACGGCAGCAGAGCGCACTGCTCGGCCAGGCCCTTGGCAACCGCCTCGGCGAGGAACGCGTCCAGCTGGTCGGGCCGGAAGGACACCTGCAGCTGCAGGAAGCGCGCACCGGCCTTGACCTTCTTCAGCGCGCGGTCGACCCGGTGGTCGAACGGTGGGGCGCCCGGGTTCTCGACCGCGCCGAGGAAGAGCTTCGGCGGCGGGTCGATCTTGCGGCCAGAGAGGTAGGTCCCGTCCGCCATTGCGCGGCCGAGGGCGAGCAGCTGGATCGAGTCGAGGTCGAACACCCGCCGCGCCTCGGGCTCGTCGCCGGCGGTGACGTCGTCGCCCGTGAGGCAGAGGATGTTCTCGATCCCGTGCAGCGCCGCGCCCGCGATCTCGGCCTCGAGGCCGAGGCGGTTCCGGTCGCGGCACGTCAGCTGCATCACCGGCTCCATCCCCAGCTCCCTGAGCGCGATCGCGACCGCGAGTGGGGAGGCGTGCGCGTGCGCGGAGGTGTTGTCGGTCGCGTTCGTGGCGTCGACGTACTCCGCGAACGGCTCGAACCGCTCGCGCACGGCGTCGAAGCCACCCGAGTCGACGGAATGGAGCTCCGACGTGACCGCGAAGCGACCGGCGGCGAGCGCTTCCTCAAGCCGCGACATGCCAGCCCTTCGGCGTCTGCTTGTCCCGGCCGGTGGCGAGGTTGACCCAGGAGGACGTCCCCGCGAGGCGGTTGTCGACCGGCGGCCGCACGTCGTGGATCTCGTCCGCCCAGGGCAGCCGCCGCGAGCGCTCGACCGCCCGCACCCAGACGCAGCGCATCTCGGGCTTCACCTCGCAGGCGCCGTCGGGCCGCACGCCGCCGCACGGGCCGTTGCGCAGCGTCTTCGGACACTCCATCGGGCAGGTCAGGCCGGTGGAGTGGAGGACGCACTGGCCGCACATGTGGCAGCCGAAGACCGGCTTCTTCACCGCCGCCTCGATCAGCGCGACCGGCTTCATCACGCAGACACCAGGTTCCGCTTCCGCTCGATCAGGTCCTTGGCGAGGCGGACGGCGGCCGACGCGTCGGACGCGTACCCGTCGGCGCCGACCTTGTCGGCGTACTCCTGCGTCACGGGCGCCCCGCCGACCATCACGATCACGTCGTCGCGGATCCCCGCCTTCTCGAGCGCGTTGATGTTGGCCTTGAACATCGGCATCGTGGTCGTGAGGAAGGCCGAGAAGCCGACGATGTCGGGCCGGTGCTCCTGCACCTGCTCGACGAACGTCTCCGGCGCGACGTTGACGCCGAGGTCGTGGACCGTGAAGCCGGCTCCCTCGAGCATGATGTTGACGAGGTTCTTGCCGATGTCGTGGACGTCTCCCTTGACGGTGCCCATGACGTAGGTGCCGATCTCTGCCGCACCTGTCTCGGCCAGCAGCGGCCGGAGGATGTCGAGCGCGCCCTGCATCGCGCGGGCCGCGATCAGCATCTCGGGGACGAAGAAGTCGCCGCGCTCGAAGCGGGCGCCGACCTCCTCGAGCGACGGGATCAGCGCGTCGTACAGCATCTTGTCGGGCCCGAGCTCGTCCTCGAGACCCTGGTTCACGAGGTCTTTCACCTCGGGTGCGTTGCCGATCAGCGTGTTGTCGTAGAGGCCCTGCAGGATCTCTTCGTGGGTCATGCGGCACCTCGCAGTCGTCGGGAGAGGCTCGCCGCCTCGCGCTTCAGCAACGGCGCGAGCTCGTCGATGCGCTCGGCGGTGAGGCGGGTCGTGGGGCCGGAGATGGACAGCGCGGCGATCGCGGCACCGTCGGTGTCGAGCACGGGCGCGGCGAGGGCGGACAGTCCGACCTCGAGCTCGTCGACCGAGGTCGCGTAGCCGCGGGTGCGGATCAGCTCGACGTCGTCGGCCGCGTCGCCGCCGAAGGCGAGGAAGCACTTGCCGTTCGCGGCGAGCTCGAACGGGACGCGCCGCCCGACCCAGTCGGTGACGCCGACGAGGTGCGCGGTGTCCTCCTGGGCCAGGTGCTCGACACCGTCGGGGCCGGGGACGGCGAGGTTGATCGTCTCGCCGCTCGCGACGGCGAGCCGCCGCAGGCTCGGCTGGGCAAGCTCCACGAGCGCCTGCGAGGCGTCGCGGCTCGCGTAGCGCAGGAGCACGGGGCCGGGGCGGAGGCGGCCGCGCGCGCCGAGCCGCTGGACGAGACCCTGGCGCTCGAGAGCGCCGACGAGCCGTGAGGTCGTGCTCTTGGGCAGGCCGGCACGCTCGGAGAGCTCGCCGATCGACGGCGGCTGGGGTGCTTCGACGACGTCGACGAGCAGCTGCGCCGCCCGCTCGATTGCCTGGGTGCCGTAAGCCTCGGTAGCCATCTCACGATGTGGAACAGGTGTTCCACGGAGATTGTGGCCGACGGAACTCGTCTCGTCAACCGAGACGCGCGTCCCTCGCAGCCGCGACCTCGAGCCGGAATCCGTCCGGGTCGAGGAAGAACGTCGCGTAGTAGTCCGGGTGGTAATCCGGCCAGTGCCTCGGCGGGTGCAGCACCTCGCCGCCGGCAGCGAGCACGCGTGCGTGGGCTCCGTCGACGTCCTCGTGCGACTCGACCGCGAACGCGAGGTGATGCAACCCGGGCGCGTAGAGCAGGAAGTCCTGCTCCTCGAGCGCCTGTCGCAGTCCGACCGAGCCCGATCCCGGCGCGGGGAAGCGGAGGTAGTGGACGAGCTCTCCGCGCTCCCCTTCGACGAGGAACGGCTCGGTCAAGCCGAGCGGACCGAACACGTGCGCGTAGAACTCGAGCGACCGGCCGAGGTCGCGGCAGACGAGGTCGACGTGGCCGAGCCCGACGAGCACTAGGCCTCGAGCGACTCGGCGAGCAGCGTGGAGACGTCGGCGACGCGGAGCTCCGCGCCCACCTCGCGCACGCCGTCGTCGAGCATCACGGTGCAGAAGGGGCAGGCGACGGCGAGCGTCTCCGCGCCGGTCTCGGCGGCTTCGCGGACGCGTTCGGCGTTGATCGGCCGGCCGCGTTCCTCCATCCACATGTGCGCACCGCCGGCGCCGCAGCAGAACGTCTGCTTGCCGCTCCGCTTCATCTCGACCGGGTCGCCGACCGCGGCGACGAGCTCGCGCGGGTCCAGCCTCACGTCGTTGTGGCGGGCCAGGTAGCACGAGTCGTGGTACGTGACCGGCTTCGCGTCGGCCTTCGGCGTGAGCCGGCCCTCGCGCACCAACCGGGCGAGGAGCTCGCTGTGGTGGACGACCTCGTAGGCGCCGCCGAAGTCCGGGTACTCGTTGGCGAGCGTGTTGAAGCAGTGCGGGCAGCTGGCGACGATCTTGGTCACGCCCTGCTCGTTGAGGGTGGACACGTTCTGCTCCGCGTAGCCCTGGAAGACGTACTCGTTGCCCATTCGCCGGGCCGGATCTCCCGTGCACGCCTCGCGCGGGCCGAGGATCGCGAAGTCGACGCCAGCCTTCTGGAGGAGCTTCGCCGTCGCCTGCGCCGACGCCCGCGCCCGCTCGTCGAAGGAGGCGGCGCAGCCGACCCAGTAGAGGTACTCCGGCGCCGGGTCGCCGGGCTCGAGCACGCGCACGCCGAGCTCGGCCGCCCAGTCGGCGCGCTCGCTCTGCGGCTTCCCCCACGGGTTCGCGGCCCGCTCGACGTCGCGCAGCATCGGCTCGGCCTCGGCGGGGAACTGCGCGTCGACCATGACGCGGCTGCGGCGCAGGTCGATGATGTGGTCGATGTGCTCGATCGAGACCGGGCAGGCCTCGACGCACGCGCCGCAGGTGACGCAGTCCCAGATCATGTCCTCGGGCACGCCGTTGCCGACGATCGGCTCGCCGCTCTGCGCGAACAGCTGGTCGCGCACGCCCATGATCACGAGCTTCGGGGAGAGGATCTTCCCGGTCGCGTAGGCGGGGCAGGCGTCCTGGCAGCGGCCGCACTCGGTGCAGGAGAACGCGTCCACCACCTCCTTGCGCGTCAGGTCGGCGATCGTGGCGACGCCGAAGCGCAGCTCGTCGTCCGGGAGGTCGAACCGCAGCGGCTCGAGCCGACCGGGGCTGCGGGTGCGGGCGAGCCAGACGTTCACGGCCGCGGTCGCGATGTGGAGGTGCTTCGAGTAGGGGAGGTAGGCGAGGAAGGCGCCGATCACGACGAGATGCGCCCAGGCGAAGCCCGTGCCTCCGACGAGGTGCCAGAGCAGGAGCGTGACCACGACCGCTGCGATCAGCCCGAGGATCAGGTCGGCCTCGCCGAGATGCGAGCCGCGGAACCGCTCCGGCCGCACGACCTTGCGGATCACGAGCGCAGCCACGACGCCGGCCAGGACGAGGCAGGCGAAGACGTCGCTGAGCACGGCGTACCAGTCCGGCGTGTGGTCGCCGCCGCCGGCCACGTCGATCGCGGCCAGGAAGATGCTGGGGAAGAGGACGATGAAGCCCCAGAAGATGAAGGCGTGCATCAGCCCCGGCACCAGCCGCTGCAGCAGCTTCTTCTGGCCGAGGACGAGCTCGACCTCGTTCCGGGTGCGCTCGAGGTCGGAGCCGGGCCGGTCGGAGGGTTTCGCGTTGCGGACGAGCCCGGTCAGGAACCAGGCGCGCCGGGCGAAGATCCCGCCGCAGACGAGAACGAGTGCGGCGAGGCCGATCGGGCCGGCTATCCCTGCACCTTTCGCAGCTCGGCGCTGACGGCGGGCACGACCTCGTGCAGGTCGCCGATCACGGCGTAGTCGGCGACCGCGAGGATCGGCGCCTCGGGATCGGTGTTGATGGCGAGGATCCGCTTGGCGCCCTTCGCGCCGGCGACGTGCTGGGTCGCGCCGCTGATCCCGCAGGCGATGTAGAGATCGGCCGAGATCTTCGTCCCCGTCTGCCCGACCTGGTCGGTGTGCGGCCGCCAGCCGGCGCTCGTGACGACGCGCGAGCAGCCGACGGCACCGCCGAGCAGGCCGGCGAGCTCCTCGATGATCGCGAAGCCCTCCGCCGACCCGACGCCGCGGCCGCCGCCGATCACGACCTTCGCCTCGCGCAGGGAGACGCCGCCGCTCGACTCCTCGACGCGCTCGAGCGCCTGCGGCGAGCCGTCGTCCTCGGCCGCCAGCGTCTCGACATCGCCGAGCTCGGCCGCCGGGTGGGTGTGAGGCGCCACCGTGACGAGCTGCGGCGAGCCGTGCAGCCGTGCCTCCTCGAGCAGGCTGCCGCCCCAGCGCTGCCTCGTGACCACGTCGCCGTCGACCGCGGTCACGTTGGCCGCAAAGGGACGGTCGAGGATCGCGCCGACGTGGGCGAGCAGCTCGTTGCCGCGGTCGGAGCCGGCGGCGACGATCGCGTCGGCGTCTTCCGCGGCGAGCGCCCTGGCCCAGGCGGCGGGCTGGTAGGCGCCGTCGAAGGTGACCGTCCGGACAGTGCCGAGCGAGCGGGCAAGGCCGACAGCCTGTGCGGAGAGCTCGTCGTCCGGCTCGACGAAGCAGAGGACATTCACGTTACGCCGAGCTCCTGCAGCAGCTCGACGACACGCGGGGCCGCGGCGGCGCCTTCGCCGAGGACCTCCGCCTCCTTGCCCTGTCCCTCGGGGACGAGCAGCCGCAGCTTCCCGAGCTGCGCCGCAGCCGGAGTCACCGCGGCTCGCGCGAGCGGCTTCTGCTTCGCGCGTAACTTGCCGGGGACGGACGGGTAGCGCGGCAGGTTCAGCCCTTCGAGCACGGTCAGCACCGCCGGCAGCGGAGCCTCGTACACGTCGCGCGCCCCGCCGACGTCGCGCTCGCAGCGCACGCTGCCCTCGCCGGGCTCGATCTTCTTCAGCCCGGTGACGACCGGGAGTCCGAGCGCGTGCGCGACGCGGATCCCGACCTGGAAGCCCGCGGCGTCCGCCGACTCGTTGCCGAAGAGCAGAAGGTCGAACGGCTCCTCGGCGCGGATCGCCTCGACGATCGCCGCCGCGGTCGCCTGCGCGTCCCACTCCTCGCCCTGCGTCTCGAGCAGGATCCCGCGGTCGGCGCCGATGGCCATGCAGTCGCGGAGCTGCTCCTCCGCCTCCGCCGGGCCGAGCGTCAGCACGACCACCTCGCCTCCGCCGGCCTCGACGATCCGCACCGCCTCCTCGACCGCGCACTCCTCGTGCGGCGAGATCGTGAAACCGAGGTGCTTGGTGTCGATCGCCTGCGCGTCCGCGGTGAGCACCATCCTGCCGCCGGTGATCGGCACCCGCTTGACGCAGACGAGGATCCTCATGATCGAATCCTCTCGTTGTCCGGGTCGAACGGCGGCCGCGAGCCGACCACCTCGACCGCGACGGGATGGAGCTCCTCCATGTACTGGACGTAGAGCTGCCCGTGGTCGCCGGGCGGGAGGTACGACATGAGGAGGTACTTGCCGAGCGACGGCCCCATGCCCGCGGAGGTGACGTACGAGCGGCGGCCTTTCGCGTCGACGAGCGGCGAGCCGTCCTCGCGCACGATCGGCTCCCGGCCGAGCGGGAAGCGCGTGTTGCCGGTGAGCGAGAGGGTGGAGCAGACCGCGGCCGGCTCGCGCTCGCGCGCCGCGAGGTGCGCCTCCTTGCCGACGAACTCCTCGCCTTTCACCTTCCACCAGGCCATGTCGGCCTCGACGACGTCGTAGTCCTGGTCGAGCTCGAACCCGAAGGCGCGGTACGCCTTCTCGAGCCGGCCGGTCGTGCCGTAGACACCGATGCCGGCCGGGACGATGCCGTGTGGCCGGCCCGCCTCCCAGACCGCGTTCCAGAGCTCCGCGCCCTGCTCGAACGGGACGTAGAGCTCCCAGCCGAGGTCGCCGACGTAGGAGATCCGCGAGGCCACCACGTCCATCCCGCGGACGCCGATCGTCTGCCAGGTCGCGAATGGAAAGGCGTCGTTGGAGACGTCGTCACTCGTGAGCGAGGAGAGGATGTCGCGCGCCCGCGGCCCCCAGAGGCCGACCGTGCAGAGGGCGGAGGTGTGATCCTCGATCCACGCGTCCGGCCCGCAATGGTCGCGGAACCACTTCAGGTCCGCCATGCCGTGCGCGCCGCCGGTGACGACCCGGAACCGGTCGTCGGCCATCTTCATGATCGTGAGGTCGGACTTGAAGCCGCCGCTCGGGGCGAGGACGGGCGTGTAGATGACGCGGCCGTCGGAGACGTTCATCTGCCGGGCTGCGACTGTCTGCACGCAGTCGAGGGCGCCGGGGCCGACGACGTCGAAGACGCAGAACGCGGTCAGGTCGAACATCGCGGCCCGCTCGCGCATCGCGAGGTGCTCGGCGTTGATGATCGGCGACCACCAGCGCGCGTCCCATTCGTGCTCGCGCGGCCGGAGGCCGTACTCCTCGACGAGCGGCGCGTTCGACGCGTACCAGTGCGGCCGCTCCCAGGCGGCCGCCTCGAAGAAGACGGCGCCGAGCTCCTGCTCCCGCTCGTAGAACGGGGAGACGCGCACACCGCGGTTCGACTCCCACTGCTCGCCGGGGTGGACGATCCCGTACGTCTTGTTGAAGCCCTCGGCCGCGCGGCCCTTGACGTGCTGCGGCGTGCGCTGCTCGGGATAGAAGCGCGCGACGTCCGACGACTGGAGGTCGATCTCCGGCTCGCCGAGCACCATCCACTCGGCCACCGACTTGCCGACGCCGGGGCCTTCCTTGACCCAGACCGCGGCCGCCGACCACAAGCCCTTGACCTCCGGCGTCTCGCCGAGCAGCGGGAGCCCGTCGGGGGTGAGCGAGAGCAGGCCGTTGATCGCGTACTTGATCCCGACCGACTCGTCGCCGAGCACCTCCGGGACGAGCTGGAGCGCGTGCTCGAGCTGCAGCTCGAAGTCCTCCTGCGTGAACGGGAGCTCGGTGGGGGTGAGCGCGGACTCCTCGATCGAGGGGATCTCGTCGGGTTCGTGGAGGATCGGGCGGTGGGCGTACGAGCCGACCTCGAGGCCCTGGCCGTCCTGGCGCTCGTACATGTTCGTGTCCATGTCGCGCACGATCGGGTAGTCGACCGCCGTCTTCGAGTCGAGGAAGCGCGGGACGGGGCCGACGTCGATCATCTGGTGCACGGCGGGCGTGAGGGGGATCGAGGCGCCGGCCATTCGCGCGACCCGCGGCGCCCACACGCCGCACGCGATCACGACGATGTCGGCGTCGAGGTCGCCTCTGGTCGTGCGGATGCGGCGCACGCGCCCGTCCTCGACGTCGATTCCTTCGACCTCGGTGTTGGCGAGGACCTCGGCGCCTCTCTGCTGGGCGCGCTCGCGCATGATCGTGCCGAAGCGGAGCGAGTCGACGACCGCGACCGACGGCGTGTAGAAGCCGCCGAGCAGGATCGACTCGTCGACGAACGGCACGAGCTCCTTGATCTCGGCCGGCGTGACGAGGCGGCAGTCCTCGACGCCCCAGGACTTCGCCGAGGCCATGCGGCGCCGCAGCTCCTCCATCCGCTCCTCGGTGCGCGCGACCTCGATGCCGCCGCACTCGTGCAGCGTTCCGGTCTCGCGGTACTGCCGCATCGACTCGAGCGTGAGCTGCGTCATCTCCTTCGAGTGGTCGACCGGGAAGATGAAGTTGGAGGCGTGGCCGGTGGAGCCGCCGGGGTTCGGGAACGGCCCCTTGTCCACCTGGGTGAGGTCGGTCCAGCCGAGCTCCGTGAGCCAGCCGGCCAGCGAGTTGCCGACGATCCCTCCGCCGATCACGACGACCTTCACACGCTCACCAGGACCTTTCGCATCGCGGCTTCGAAGTTCTCGACGTGGGCGCGCATGACCTTGGCTGCGCGCCGGGCGTCGCCGACGACGATCGCCTCGATGAGGTCGCGATGCGCTTCGACTGCTTCCTCGAGCTCCTGGGCGCGGTCGAGCGCGATCATCCAGATGCGCAGGGCGAGCACGTAGTACTCGCCGAGCGTCTTCTCGAGCAGGTCGTTGTGGGCCGCGGCGTAGACGGCGCGGTGGATACGCTCGTCGAGACCCATGAGGTCGGCGCCGCGCGCGATCTCGTCGCCGAGCGCCGCGAGCTCCTCGCGCTCCTCGTCGGTCGCACGCTCCGCGGCGAACCGCGCGGCCTCGGGCTCGAGCGCCGCGCGCACCTCCGAAATGCGCGCGAGGTCTCGCACGTCGACGCCGGTCACGAACATGCCGCGCCGGGGGAAGACCTCGACGAGCTGCTCCTGCGCGAGGCGACGCAGCGCCTCCCGTACCGGCGTGCGCCCGATGCCGAGGATCTGGACGAGGCGCCGCTCGTCGATCAGATCGCCGGGTGGGAGCTTGAGCGAGACGATGAGGTCGCGGATCTCGAGGTAGGCGCGGTCGGCGAGCGACGGAGCCTGCACCGCGGTGTCCACACAGATATATTACTCATATGCCGGTGGCTGCCACCGGCCGTGCTGTAGAAAGCAAGCAGACCGGGCGTGGCGACGACGACACCCTCCTCTCTCGAGATCGCGCAAGAGGCCAAGCTCCGCCCGATCGCCGAGATCGCGGCCGGGGCCGGGCTCGAGCCCGACGAGCTCGATCTCTACGGCACCTACAAGGCGAAGGTCTCGCTCTCGGTGCTCGACCGGCTCGCCGACAAGCCGGACGCGAAGCTCGTCTGCGTCACCGCTATCACGCCGACGAAGTTCGGCGAGGGGAAGACGACGACGTCGGTCTCCCTCACCCAGGGCCTCGGCACGATCGGCCGCAAGCCGGTGCTCTGCCTCCGCGAGGCGTCGCTCGGCCCGGTGTTCGGGATCAAGGGCGGAGCCGCCGGCGCCGGCTACGCACAGGTCGTGCCGATGGAGGACATGAACCTCCACTTCACCGGCGACATCCACGCGATCGGCGCCGCGAACAACCTGCTCGCCGCGATGCTCGAAGCGCATCTGCTGCACGGCAACGCGCTCGGCATCGACCCGCTCTCGATCTCGTGGCGGCGCTGCGTCGACATCAACGACCGCGCGCTCCGCGACACCGTCGTCGGCCTAGGCGGCCGTGCGAACGGCTACCCCCGCCAGACCGGCTGGGACATCACCGCCGCGTCGGAGGTGATGGCGATCGTCGCCGTCGCGCGCGACCTCTTCGACCTGCGCGCCCGGCTCGGCGCGATCACCGTCGGCTCGACCTACGAGGGCGAGCCCGTGACCGCCGAGCAGCTGCAGGCGGCCGGCGCGATGACCGTTCTGCTCAAGGAGACGATCAAGCCGAACCTCGTGCAGACGCTCGAGGGCCAGCCCGCCTTCGTCCACTGCGGCCCCTTCGCGAACATCGCCCACGGCAACAACTCGCTCGTTGCCGACCGGATCGCCCTGAAGCTCGGCGACATCGTCGTCACCGAGTCGGGATTCGGCGCGGACATGGGCATGGAGAAGTTCATGGACATCGTCTGTCGCGTGGGCAACCTCACACCGAGCGCGGTCGTCCTCGTCGCCACGGTCAAGGCGTTGAAGCACCACGGCGGCAACCCCGAGGGCGGCGCCGAGGCGATCGCGGCCGGCTCGGCGAACCTCACGCGCCATCTCGCGACCATCCGCGAGTTCGGGCTCAACGCCGTCGTTGCCGTCAACCGCTTCCCGGACGACACCGACGAGGAGATCCAGCAGATCCGCGAGATCTCGCTCGCGAACGGCGCCGTCGCGGCCGAGGCGAACGAGGCCGTGGTCAAGGGCGGCGCAGGCGCGGCCGCGCTCGCCGAAGCGGTCGTCAAGGCCACCGAGCAGCCTTCGAACTTCGCGCCCGTCTACCCGCTCGACGATTCGATCGAGCGCAAGATCGAGGCCATCGTCACGCGCGTCTACGGCGGCGACGGGATCCTCCTCCAGCCCGCCGCCCGCAAGAAGATCGCGGAGTTCGAGCGCGTCGGCTTCGACAAGCTCCCGATCTGCATGGCGAAGACGCACCTGTCCCTCTCCCACGACCCCACGCTCGCGAACGCGCCGACCGGCTTCACCGTCACCGTGCGGGACATCCGCGCGTACACCGGTGCCGGCTGGCTCGTCGCCCTCTGCGGCGACATGCAGACGATGCCCGGCTACGGCCGCACACCGGCCGCCCACGCCGTCGACATCGACGACCAGGGGAGGACCGTCGGCCTCTTCTGATGGACCCGAGTTGATGCGGTATTGAACTGCCGTCGCGGCAGGAATACGGTAAAGCGGTGACGGAGCCCGCAGCGACGGTTGACGGCGACCACGTCGACTCTGCAGAGGCGCCGGTGATCGAGGTGCGCGACGTCTGGAAGATCTTCGGCCCTCATCCGGAGCGGCTGCGGAACAGCGAAGACCTCGATCTCCCGCGCGCGGAGTTGTTTGCGAAGACCGGCAACACCGTTGCCTCACGCGACATCACCTTCAACGTCGCCCGCGGCGAAGTCTTCGTCATCATGGGCCTCTCGGGCAGCGGCAAGTCGACTCTCGTCCGCTGCCTCACACGGCTGATCGAGCCGACGTCAGGCTCGATCAGCATCTGCGGTCAGGACGTCCTCGGTGCGGACGCCCGCGCGCTCCGCCGGATCCGCCGCACGAAAGTGGCGATGGTCTTCCAGCACTTCGGGCTGTTCCCGCACAAGACGGTGATCGACAACGTCGCGTACGGGCTCGAGGTTCAGCGAGTTGCCAAGCAGATCCGCCACGAGCGAGCACGCGAGATTCTCGGGGTCGTCGGGCTCGCGGGCGTCGAGGCCTCCTACCCGGATCAGCTCAGCGGCGGCATGCAGCAGCGCGTCGGGCTCGCTCGGGCGCTCGCCGTCGATCCGGAAGTGCTCATCTTCGACGAGGCGTTCTCCGCGCTCGACCCGCTGATCCGCCGGGATATGCAGGACGAAGTCGCGCGCTTGCAGGCTCGATTGCAGAAGACGGTCGTCTTCGTCACGCACGACCTCGACGAAGCTCTCAAGATCGGAGACCGAATCGCGATCATGAAGGACGGGCGCTTCGTCCAGGTCGGTGCACCCGCGGAGATCGTGGGCGCGCCCGCCGACGACTACGTGGCCGAGTTCGTTCGCGACGTGCCGCGGGGGGAAGTGCTCACAGCTTCCTTCGCGCTCCAGCCGCACGCCGGTGAGACGCCCGAGAGCGTCGTCCCCCACGATGCCCGGCTCGGCGAACTGCTGCCCGTTGTCTTCGGGGCGACTGGGCCGATCGGCGTCATCGGGTCGGACGACGAGCTCGTCGGGATACTCGATCACCGAATGGTCATCCACATCCTCGCCGGCCACGAGCGGCCGACGGCTCCCGAGGAGCCGGCGCTCGAGCTGAACACGCCGGACACTCGGTGAGCCCGGCTCCGGCAGCCTCTTCGGTCGCCTCCGCCGAGGCGCGGCTTCCCCTTCGCCTCGACGTCGGCCGCCTCGGCCGCTGGCTGGTTCCCCTCGCTGCGGGTGTGGCGATCTGTGTCGTCGGGATCGCGTTGAGCGGCTTCCACAAAGGTTTCCCGGCGAATTGGGTGCTGGGCAGCGGCGTCCCGAGCTGGTTCGACCGCCTCGACGCCTGGGTGACGACGAACCAGTCGTCGAACTTCTTCCTCCACACCATCATCGGCGGCATCGGAAACGGTCTCAACAGTGCAACGAACGACGTCGTCAACGGCCTCCACTGGCTGACGTGGCTGGGTGTCCTGACGCTGGCCACGCTCGTTGCGTGGCTAGTCGGCCGTTGGCGCACCGCGGTCTTCGCCGCAGTCATGGTCGCGTCGTTCGGCATCCTGCAGATCCCGAACGGCGGCCCGAACGGGATCTCCGTCATGTGGGAGCCGGCCATGACGACGCTGGCGCTGATGGCGGTCGCAATCCTGATCTCGATCGTCATCGGAATCCCGCTCGGCATCGCGGCGGCCGTGTGGACCCCTGTGAGCAAGACGCTTCGACCGGTGCTCGACGTGATGCAGGTCCTACCCGCGTTCGCGTACCTCGTACCGATCGTCGTGCTCTTCTCGATCGGAAATCCGGCCGGGGTCGTCGCGACGGTCATCTATGCCGTCCCGCCGCTCGTCCGTTTCACCGAGGTCGGCATTCGAACGGTACGGCGCGACGTGATCGAGGCCGGGGAGGCCTTCGGCGCCACCCGCCTGCAGGTTCTCCGCGACATTCAGTTGCCGCTCGCCGCCCAGTCGATCATGCTCGGCCTGAACCAGGTGATCATGATGGCGCTCTCGATCGTCGTGATCGCTTCCCTCGTCGGCGCCGGCGGTCTTGGAGATCCGGTCCTGCAGGCGCTGCAGACGCAGGATCTCGGGATGGGTGTGGTCGCCGGCGTCCTGATCGTCTTCATGGCCATGTGGCTCGACCGCACGTCCGCCGCGCTCGGGCGCCGCACGAGCCGTCACTCAGGCGCTCCGCGACGGTTGTCGCGATGGGTGCTCGTCGCCCTGTGGGGCGCCGCGATCGCCGTCGTGCTCGTCGCGCACTACGGGCTCCACCTCGGCGACTGGCCGGCCGGCTGGGGCTTCTCGATCGTGGATCAGGTCACGAACGGGCTGAACTGGGTCACGACACAGCTCACCGGCGTCAGCGAGTCGCTCTCGAGCTTCCTGACACTCCATGTCCTCAACCCGCTGCAGGCGTTCCTGGGCGATATTCCGTGGTGGCTGCTCGCGGCGTTCGTCGGTGTAGTCGCCTGGATTCGCGGGGGTCCTCGCCGTGCGCTCCTCCTCGTCGCCTGCGTGGCTCTGATCGGCCTGATGCAGGCCCCCGTCGGCTACACGTTCCAGCAGACGACCTCGTACGACTTCTCCGCCTGGAGCGACGCCATGGTGACGCTGAGCCTGGTCATCGTCGCGCTCTTCCTCGATCTCGTGCTCGGCGTCCCGCTCGGGATCGCCGCTTACCGCTGGCGCGCTGTCGACAACGTCCTCCGCCCGATCCTCGACTTCCTGCAGACGCTGCCGGCGTTCGTCTACCTGATCCCGGTCGTCGCGTTGTTCAGCGTCGGCAACCTCGCGGGCGTGACGGCGGCGTTCGTGTACGCGCTGCCCGCCACGGTCAGAGCCACGAAGCTGGGGTTGCAGGCCGTCCAGCGGGAGGTGATCGAGGCCGGACAGTCGTTCGGGTCCACACGCTGGCAGCTGCTGCGCAAGGTCGAGCTGCCGATCGCGCGGCCTTACATGGCGCTGGCGGTCAACCAAACCATCCTGCTCGTGATGGCCGAGGTCGTCGTGGCCGGCCTCGTCGGCGCGGGTGGGCTCGGTCTGGACGTCGTCACCGGTTTCTCACGGTCGGAGGTCGGCCTCGGCGCCGCGGCGGGTCTCGCCATGGTGCTCATGGGCATCGTCCTCGACCGACTCAGCCAAACGGGTCAACTAGAAGGAGGGCACAGGCAATGAAGAATCAGCACCGACGCTTGCGTTTCCCCGGCGGTCGTCGCCGCGTTACCGGGGTCGCAGTGCTGCTCGCTGTGACGGCCATCGCTGCTGTGGCGATCGCCGCGACCGCGGGGGGCGCTTCGGCTCGCAGCAACGGCAAGCCGCCGATCACGCTGGCGACCAACTCGTGGGAAGGCTCGCTCGCGAACAACGTCGTCGCGCAGTACGTGATCCAGAACAAACTTCACTATCAGGTGAACCTGGTGACGATCGACGAGATCCCGGCCTGGACGGCGATGGTGCAGGGCAAGATGTCGGCCGTCATGGAGGAGTGGGGGCATTCGGCGCAGTACAGCCAGTACGTGAAGAAGTCTCACCAGGTCGTCAATGCCGGCCTCGAGGGACCGAACGGGAACATCGGCTGGTACGTCCCGAGCTACCTGATGAAGCAGCATCCGGAGCTGAAGTCGTGGAAGGGCGTCAAGAAGGACTGGAAGCTCTTCGTGACGCCGCAGTCGTCTCCACAGGGGCAATTCCTCGACGGGTCGCCGAGCTACGTCACCAATGACCAGGCGCTCGTCAAGAACCTGAAGATGAACTACAAGGTCGTCTTCGCGGGCAGCGAGGCGGCCCAGCTGACGGAGATCGAAACGCTCTACAAGCAGAAGAAGCCGGTGCTCTTCTACTGGTACACGCCGCAGTACCAGAACAACATCTACAAGTTCTCCCAGGTAGCGCTGCCCAAGTGGACGCCGACCTGCGCGAAGCTGAAGCCGGCCAAGATCAACTGCGCCTACCCGCCGTACCACCTGTACAAGGTGATGGCGGCAACGCTGCCGAAGACCGCCCCGGCAGTGGCGAAGTTCCTCTGTCGCTTCAAGTGGACCTCCGCGATGCAGAACAAGGTCGCCTACGACCTCGCTGTCAAGCACATGTCGAATTCGCAGGCCGCGGCCGCCTTCGCGAAGTCGCATGCTTCGCTGATCAAGTCGTGGCTCAGTTCGAAGACGCCGTGCACGAAGGTCAAGTCGCCGGCTCCCGGAACCTAAGCCGAATCACCGTGGTGTGGCCCGCAGCCGCGGGCCACACCTACACCTTGATCGCCGAGCGCTCGAAGGCGGCGCGCTCGTCGTCGGAGATGACTCGCGACTGCCCGGTCGTCTCGTCGCGCGCGACGAGGACGGCCTTCGCCTCGGCGGCGATCTCGCCGGCGCGGGTGGTGATCGACTCGCTCGTGACGACGCTCTTGGTGCCGAGCCGCTCGAGCGAGCAGCGCGCCACGATCACATCGTCCTCCAGCGTGAGCTCCCGCCGGTAGTCGATCTCGACGCGCGCGATCACGTAGCCCCAGACGCGCGCCGGGTCGGCGAGCACGCGTCCGAGCCACTCGTCGCGCACCTCCTCGAGGTAGGTCAGGAAAACGACATGGTTGACGTGGTCGAAGGAGTCGAGGTCGCGCCAGCGGATCTCGATCTCCTTCTCGTGGGTCATCTCAGGTGCCGAATCCGGCGGCGGCGTCTTTCGCCGCCTGCGTCTGGGCGAGCGCGGCGTACGCGAGCCGCTCGATCAGGAGCGCCGCCTCGCGCGGGGCCACAGCGGAGGCGTCGATCGCCTCTTTGGTGACCGCGACGGCCTCGCGCGGCAGAGCCGCGAGCCGGGCTGCCACCTCGAGCGCCCGCTCGACCGCCTTCCCTTCCTCGACGACCTCGGTGACGACTCCGGCGCGTCTCGCGTCGTCGGCGCCGAACCGCTCGGCGAGCAGAAACAGCTCCTTCGCCCGCGCGGGCCCGAGCAGGCGCGTGACGCGGTGCAGCCCGCCGGAGCTGGGGAGGATGCCGAGGGAGACCTCGGGGAAGCCGAAGACGGCGGTCTCGTCGGCGATCCGGAAGTCGAGCGCCAGCGCGAGCTCGAGGGCGCCGCCGAGGCAGTAGCCGTGGATGGCCGCGATGGTCGGCTGCGGCAGCGCTGCGAGCTCCTCGTAGACGCCGCCGGTCTCGCGGTAGTAGCGGAGCACGTCCTCGGGCGAGCGGCCCTCGAACTCGGAGATGTCCGCGCCGGCCGAGAACGCCCGTCCTTCGCCGGCGACGATGACCGCGCCGCTCGTGCGAACGGCCTCCGACACGAGCGCCGAGTGCAGCGCGCGCTCGACCTCGCTCGAGATCGCGTTCAGCTTCTCGGGCCGGTTGAGGCGGAGGACGGCAACCTCGCCGTCACGCGCGACTTCGACGACGCTCATCGCAGCAACTCTTTCAGCTCCTCGGCCGCCTCGACGGCGCGGCGGCCCACTTCCGGCAGCCGCTCGCGCGGCAGGCGGTGCTCCGTGCCCCAGACGCTGACGATCGCCACCGGGCGGCCCTGCTCGGACAGGACCGGCGCCGACGCCCCGAAGAGCGACTCCTCGAGCTCCCCGACGCACATGGCGTAGCCGTCACGACGGACCGCGGCAAGCTGCTCACCGAGCGTGCGGCGATCCGTGACCGTGGTATCGGTGTAGCGCTCGAGCCGGCGCGGGAGCACGGCCTCCTGCTCGTCGTCCGCCAGGTAGGCGAGGTACGCCTTGCCCGTGGAGGTGGCGTGGAGCGGGACGGTGCGGCCGTACCAGTTCGGCGCCATCACGTGGGGCGGGTCGACCTGGTCGACGTAGATCAGGCTGAAGCGGCGCGCGACCGCGAGGTTCGTCGCCTCGCCGGTGTCGTCGGCCAGCTGCTCGAGCACCGGCCGCGCGCGGCGGACGAGCGGGTCGACGTCGGCGCCGGCGGCGATGCGGAGGAACGCATAGCCCAGGCTGTAGCGCTGGCTGATCGGGTCCCGGTCGATCAGGCCGTGGCTGTCGAGTGTCGCGAGCAGCCGCCAGGTCGTGCTCCGGTTGAGGCTGCAGGCGGCGGCGAGCTCGTTCACGGTCGGGCTGTGCGGGCTGTCGGCGATCGCCTTGATCAGCGCGGCGGCCCGGTCGACGGACTGGATCGTCTTCGCGCGCGGCTCGGTCGTGGTCACGGGACGGAGACCTTCGCCCGGAGCGGCGCGAGCTCGACCACCTCGCGCCGGAACGGCACCGCGTCTCCGTGCGGCTCGCCGTCGAGCTCCTCTGCGTAGCGTCGGCCGTCCCAGACGGCGGTCGCGATCGTGCCCGGCGCGTAGGCGTCGCCGACGGCGGCCGCGCCGAGCTCGAGGGCGAGCGCGTCGTTCGGCAGGCGCGCCGTAACGAGGACGAGCGCATCGACCGCCACGGCAGACTCGCGGTCGGTGAGCGTGTCGCGGAGCCGCGCCTCGCCGCCTTCTACGGCTAGGAGCGCGCGATCGGGCAGCAGCTCGACGCCTGCATCGACGAGCCGCCGGTGGATCCGTGGCTGCTCCATCGTGTTGATCGTCCACTCGGAGATCCGCCCGGCGGGCGTCGCGAGCGTCACCTGACGCCCCTCCGCCGCCAGTAGCTCGGCGAGGGCGCCGCCGAGGTAGTAGTGATCGTCGTCGAAGACCAGGACGCGATCGCCTTCGGGACGCCTGCCCGCGAAGAGGTCGTCGGGCGTCAGCACGTCGGCGAGGCCGAGCGGGATCGGCCGCGTGTGGCAGCGGCCCACGCCGTCCGCGCGCCAGCGCGCCCCCGTCGCCACGGCCACGTGATCGAAGCCGTAGCCGCGGACTTCGTCGGCGGTGACCTCGCTCTCCAGCGCGAGCTCGACGTTCGGGAGCTTGGCGAGCTGGCCGCGCCGGTAGTCGACGACCCGGATCCAGGCGGCGAGGCCGGGGAGCCGCGCCTCGCGCAGCACGCGCCCGCCGAGCTCGCGGGTCGCCTCGGCGAGCGTGACCTCGTAGCCGCGCTTGCCGAGCGCCATCGCCGCCTCGAGCCCGGCAGGCCCGCCGCCGACGACGAGCACCTTCGAGTCGGAGCCCGCGGGCCGGAACCGCTCGGGATGCCAGCCGCGCCGCCACTCCTCGCCCATGGTCGGGTTCTGGGTGCAGCGGATCGGCGTCGAGGTCCAGTCCCCGGTCACGCAGACGTTGCAGCCGATGCACTCGCGGATGTCCTCGGGCCGTCCCTCCTCGATCTTGACCGGCAGGAACGGATCGGCGATCGAAGGCCGGGCCGCGCCGATCAGGTCGATCACGCCGTCGCGGATCAGCCGCACCATCGTGTCCGGCGAGGTCAGCCAGCCGATCCCGACCACGGGCTTGGAGGTGAGCTGCTTGAGCCCGCGGAAGTGCTCCTCCGTCCAGGCCTCGTGCGTGAAGCGCGAGGTGCGCGAGTCGTCGGGCCAGAAGCCGACCATCACGTCCCAGAGGTCGGGCAGCTCGCCGACCAGGGCGAACAACTGCTCGATCTCCGGGCGCTCGAGCCCCTCCTCGCCGAGCAGCTCGTCGACCACCAGGCGGCAGGCGACGGCGGCCCGTCCCTCGCATTCCTCGAGCGTGTCCTCGAGCACCTCGCGCAGGAGGCGGGCGCGGTTCTCGAGCGTCCCGCCGTACTCGTCGTCGCGGAGGTTGTAGCGGCGGGAGAGGAAGTGCTGGAGCGTCGTCAGCCCGTGCGCGGCGTAGACGTAGACGACGTCGTAGCCCGCCTGTAGCGAGCGCTGCACCGCCTGCCGGTGGCGCCGGCGGAGATCGGCGATGTCCTCCCGGCTCATCGCCCTCGCCTGGATCGGCTCGTTGGTCGGTGACCGGCAGGTGCGAGGGGCCGAGCGGCGGGATCCGCCCGTAGAAGTTCCCCTCGGCCATCCCGTTGTGCACGAACTCGATCCCGGCGAGCGAGCCGTGCGCGTGCACCTGCTCGACGAGCCGCTCGTGCGCGGGGATGTCGGCGTCGTCCCAGAGGCGGCCCTCGATGTAGCCGCCGACGTCCGAGGTGGGGTGGATCTCGACCTCCTCCGTGCAGACGACCGCCCAGCCGCCCTCGGCCTTGACGCCGCGCATCACCGCGTGTGCGGTCGGGTCGCGGTGGCCCATGCCGTTGCAGTGCGGCACCTGGAAGAAGCGGTTGCGCGCCGTGACCGGGCCGAGCTGCACCGGCTCGAAGAGGACGTCGTAGCGTGGGTCGCGGGCCATCAGGCGAAGAGGCTCCGCGCGATCAGGAGCCGCATGATGTCGCTCGTCCCGTCCCAGATCTCGTCGAGCTTCGCGTCGCGGTACCACTTCTGCGCGAGCGAGTCGCGGATGTAGCCGGCGCCGCCGAGCGTCATCACGGCGGCGGACGTCGCGAAGACCGACGCCTCGGATGCCGCGAGCTTCGCCATCGCGGCCTCCGTCGAGAACGGTTCTCCCGCATCGGCGAGCTCGGCGGCGCGGTGCGTCATGAGGCGCGCCTGGTCGAGCTTCAGCTTCGCGTCGGCGAGGCGGAACGAGACGGCCTGGTACTCGTGGATCGCGCGCCCGAACGCCTCGCGCGTCTTCGCGTACTCGACCGCGAGCTCGAGCGCCGCGCGCCCGAGCCCGACCGCGCTCGCCGCGAGCTGGACGCGGGCGACGTCGAAGACCCACATCAGGCCGCGGAAGCCCGCGCCCTCCTCGCCGAGGCGGCGGTCGTCGGGGACGAAGCAGTCCTCGAACGCGACCTCGGCTGCGGGGAAGCAGCGGCTGCCCATCTTGGGCAGGCGCGGGCCGCGCACGAACCCCTCGTCGCCCTGCTCGACCATGAAGGCCGTGATCCCGCGTGACCGGCTGCCGGGGTCGACGGTGGCGAAGACGATGCAGACGTCGGCGATGTGGCCGTTGCCGATGAACTTCTTGCGCCCGTTGAGGACATAGCCGCCGTCCCGGCGGACGGCGGTCGCCTCGATCGCGGCGGAGTCGGAGCCGTGCTCGGGCTCGGTGATCGCGACGGAGCACGCCGGCGGCTCGGTGCTACACAGCGGCGGCAGCCAGCGCTGCTTCTGCTCGTCGGAGCCGAGCGCGAGCAGCGGCCCGGCGAAGAAGCCGCCCTGTGCGATGACCCAGAAGATCGGCGAGTCGCCCCAGGCCAGCTCCTCGACGATCTCGCAGCGGTCGCGGAGGCGCTCGAAGCCGCCGCCGCCGTACGCCGCCGGCAGGTCGTAGCAGGTGAGCCCCAGCGCGGCCGCGCGGCGCAGCACGTCGAGCGGATACTCCTCCGATTCGTCGTACTCGAGGGCGACCGGGCGGATCTCGTCCCGCGCGAACGCCTGCGCGGCGGCGCGGAGCGCAGCGAGGTCGTGCGGGCGCGTGGGGGCGCTTTGCACCATCGGATTCCGGTCGATTATGGTACGTCCTTCGCAGGATGTGCAACGGCAGTTCGCATTTCGAACGGAGGAAGCCGTGAATTGGGAAGTTTTCGTCACCTGTGCGGTCACCGGAGCGGGAGACACCGCGGGGCGCAGCGAGCACGTCCCGGTGACGCCGGAGCAGATCGCGGATGCGGCGATCGAGGCGGCCCGCGCGGGTGCCGCCGTCGCGCACATCCACGTCCGCGACCCCGACACGGGCCGCGGGGCGCGCGATCCCGCCCTCTACCGGGCGGTCGTCGAGCGCATCCGGGCCTCCGACGTCGACGTCGTCCTCAACCTCACCGCCGGGATGGGCGGCGATCTCGTCCTCGGCGGCGAGGAGTCGCCGCTCCCGCCCGACCCCGCCGGGACGGACATGGCCGGCGCGGCCGAGCGGCTCGCCCACGTCGAGGAGCTGCGGCCGGAGATCTGCACCCTCGACTGCGGGACGATGAACTTCGCCGCCGGCGGCGACTACGTGATGGTCAACACGCCGGGGATGCTGCGCGCGATGGCCGCGCGGGTCCAGGAGCTGGGCGTGCGCCCGGAGCTCGAGGTGTTCGACACGGGGCATCTCGTCTTCGTCCACGAGCTGATCCGCGACGGCCTGATCGACGATCCGCCGCTGATCCAGCTCTGCACGGGCATCCCGTACGGCGCGCCCGACGACCTCGGCACGCTCCTCGCGATGGTCAACCAGCTGCCCGCGAACGCGGTCTACTCCGCGTTCTCGATCGGCCGGATGGAGCTGCCCTTCGTGGCGCTCGCGCCGCTCGTCGGCGCGAACGTGCGCGTCGGGCTCGAGGACAACCTGTACCTCTCCCGCGGGCGGCTCGCGACCAACGGCGAGCTCGTGGCGAGAGCGGTCGAGATCCTCGAGCGGCTGAACGTGCGCGTGCTCGGTCCGGAGGAGGTGCGAGAGAAGCTCGCCCTGCGGGTTGGTGTCCACTAAGCCCGCCTCCGTCGGCCTGCTCGGCGGTGGCGTGATCGGCGCCGGCTGGGCCGCCCGCTTCGTACTCAACGGCTGGGACGTCCGGCTCTACGACCCGGCTCCCGAGGCGGCCGCCCGCGTCGCCGAGGTCCTGCAGGACGCGCGCGCCGCCTTCGAGCAGCTCACGCTCGCACCGCTGCCGGCCGAGGGTGAGCTGCAGCTCGTCGGCTCCGTCGAGGACGCGGTCGCCGGGGCGGAGCTCGTCCAGGAGTCGGCGCCGGAACGGGTCGAGCTGAAGCGTGAGCTGCTGGCCGAGGCGGACCGCTACGCACCGCCCAGCGCGCTCCTCTGCTCCTCGACCTCCGGCTTGCGGCCGACTCAGCTGCAGGCGGAGATGGAGCGGCCGGAGCGTTTCTGCGTCGCGCATCCCTTCAACCCGGTCTACCTGCTGCCGCTCGTCGAGCTCTGCGCGGGCGAGCGGACGGAACCCGAGACTGTCGAGCGCGCCGCGGCGTTGTTCCGGTCAATGGGGATGCACCCGCTCGTCGTGCGCAGCGAGATCGACGGCTTCGTCGCCGACCGGCTGCTCGAGGCGCTCTGGCGCGAGGCGCTGTGGCTCGTGAACGACGACGTCGCGACCGTCGAGGAGATCGACGACGCGATCCGCTACGGCGCGGGCCTGCGCTGGGCGTTCATGGGCACCTTCCTCACGTACCGGATCGCCGGCGGCGACCAGGGCATGCGCCACTTCCTGAGCCAGTTCGGGCCGGCGCTCGAGTGGCCGTGGACGCATCTGACCGACGTTCCCGAGCTGACCGACGAGCTCGTGGAAACGGTCGCGGCCCAGTCCGACGCGCAGGCGGGAGGCCGGTCGGCGCGCGAGCTCGAGCGGGAGCGCGACCGCGTGCTCGTCCGACTGCTCCAGGCGCTGCGTGCCGAGGAGGCCGGCGCGGGAGCCACGCTCGCCGCCTGGGAGCGCGGGCTGCTCGGCGCTGCGCCGGCGTTCTCGGCCGACCGGAACGGCGGGCCGTTGCGGCTGCCGACGCGGAGCGTTCCGCCCGCCTGGGTCGACTACAACGGCCATGTCCACGAGAGCCGCTACCTCGAGCTCTTCGCCGACGCGACGGACGCGTTGCTGGGCGTCGTGGGGGTGGACGCCGGCTACCTCGAGGAGGGCGGGAGCTTCTTCACCGTCGAGACGCACCTGTCGCACCTGCGCCAGCTCGAGGCGGGCGACCGCGTGTACGTGACCACGCAGGTTCTCGACTCCGACGAGAAGCGCCTGCACGTCTTCCACGTGCTGCTGCGCGAGGGCGAGGCCGACCCGCTGGCGACGGCCGAGCAGATGCTGCTGCACGTCGACACCGGCAGCGGGCGCGTGGCCGCCTCGCGCGAGCCCGTCCGCGCGCGGGTGGCCGAGCTGACCGAGCGGCACGCGGCGCTGCCGAGCCCGGAGCGCGCCGGCCGCTCGATCGGCGTCCGGTGACGCGCGACCTGACGCCGCTCTTCGAGCCGGAGACGCTGGCCATCGTCGGCGTATCGTCCGATCCGGCGAAGTGGGGCTACTGGTTCGCGCGGGACGCGGCCCGCGGCGCCCACCGCAGGCGGGTGTACCTCGTCGGCCGCAACGGGGGAGAGGTGCACGGTCTGCCGGTGCACCGTTCGCTCGGCGAGTTGCCGGAGGCGCCGGAGCTCGTCGTCCTCAGCGTCCCCGCGGCCGGGCTCGAGGAGGCGGTCGACGACTCCCTGGCGGCCGGTGCGCGAGCGCTTGTCGCGATCGCGGCCGGGTTCGCCGAGCTGGGGGAGGAGGGAGCGGCGCGTGAGCGGGCGCTCGTCGAACGGGTGCGCGCGGCCGGCGCGGCGCTGGTCGGTCCGAACTGCCTCGGCCTCTTCGACGCAGCGGCCGAGCTACAGCTCGCGTCGACCCCGCTGCCGGCGGGGCCGATCGGCTTCGTGTCGCAGAGCGGCAACGTCCTCCTCGAGGTCGGGCTCCTGCTCGAGGACGCCGGCCTCGGCTTCTCGCGCGCCGTCTCGATCGGGAACCAGGCGGACGTCGGCGCCACGGAGCTCGTCGCTGCGCTCGGCGAGCACGAGGGGACGCGCGTGATCGGGGTCTACTGCGAGGACTTTCTCGACGGCCGCGCCTTCGTCGAGGCCGCGCGCACCGCCGGCAAGCCGGTCGTCCTGCTCACCGTCGGCCGGACCGCTGCCGGGAGCCGAGCCGCCAGGTCGCACACCGGCGCGCTGACCAGCGGCCGCGACGCCGTCGAAGCCGCCTGCCGCGCAGCCGGGATCCACCTCGTGGACACGCCGCGCAGGCTCGTGGACGTGGCACAGGCTCTGCTCGCGCCGCATCGGCCGCGCGGCCGGCGCATCGCGGTCGTCGGCGACGGCGGCGGCTACGGCGCGATCGCCGGCGACCTCCTCGGCGAGCGCGGCCTCGAGCTGCCGGTTCTGTCGGAGCGGACACAGGCGGCCCTGCGCGAGATCCTGCCCGCCAATGCGGCGACTGCGAACCCTGTCGACCTCGCCGGCGCCGGGGAGCAGGACGTCTTCAGCTTCGCGCACTCGACCCGCGCCCTGTTCGAGGACGACGGCGTCGATGCGGTCCTCTTCACCGCGTACTTCGGCGGCTACAGCACGCTCGCGAGCGATCTGGGCGAGCCCGAGCTCGTTGTGGCCGGGCTGCTCGGGGAGGCGATGGCGGAGAGCGGGAAGCCGCTCGTCGTCCACTCGATGCACTGGAACACACCGCCCGCGCAGGCGCTCCGCGCGGCCGGGGTGCCCGTCTACCGCGTGATCGAGTCGGCGGTGGAAGCGGTCGCCGCCCTCGTCGCGGACGGCGCGCCGGTGCCGCCGCCGCTGTCGACGCTGCCCGCGCCGGCGCCGCCGCTGACGGCCGACGGGTACGTCGCGGCGCGCGCGGCACTCGCCGAGGCCGGCCTCCCGTTCGGCGCCGCCCGGACGGTCGGCAGCCGGGACGAAGTGCTCGCCGCCGCCGAAGAGCTGGGATTCCCGGTCGTCCTCAAGGCGCTCGGCCACCTGCACAAGTCGGACGCCGGCGGCATCGCGCTCGGCCTCCGCGACGAGCAAGAGCTTGGCGCGGCGCTCGACGACATCTCGGCGCGGCTCGAACCGGAGTCGTTCTCCGTCGAAGCGGCCGAGGACGTAGCGGCGGGATTCGAGCTGCTCGTCGGAGCGCGCCGCGACCCGCGCTTCGGGCCGCTCGTCGCCGTCGCCGCCGGAGGGATCCACGCAGAGACGCTCCGGGACGTCGCGGTCGCCCTCGCTCCCGTGGACGAAGCCGGCGCGGAGGAGCTCGTGCGCTCGCTGGCGTCCGCACCGTTGCTCCTCGGCTCTCGCGGCCGCCCACCGCTCGACGTCTCGGCCGCAGCACGCGCTGTCGCGTCCCTCTCGACCTTTGCGGCGGCACACCCGGAACTCGCCGAGGTCGAGGTCAACCCGCTGCTCGTCCGCCGCGCCGGTGCGGTCGGGCTCGACGCGAGGATTGTCCCCGCGTGAAGCACGACGTGATCGTCGTCGGCGGAGGCTTTGCGGGCGTGACGGCGGCCCGCGAGGTCGCGCTCCGCGGCCGCTCGGTGCTCCTGCTCGAGGCACGTGACCGGCTGGGCGGCCGCACCTGGAGCGCCGACTGGGACGGGGTGCCGATCGAGTACGGCGGCGCCTGGGTGCACTGGCACCAGCCGCACACGTGGTCGGAGATCACGCGCGCCGGCCTGCGGGTGGAGCTGAGCGAGGACGCGCAGCGGGCGCACTGGTGGGTGGGCGACGAGCGGCGGGACGGGACCATCGCCGAGCGGGACGCGATCGCGGAGCGCGGCTGGAACCGCTTCGTCGACGGGGTCTACGAGGCGCTGCCGAATCCGCACGATCCGTCGCTCGCGCTCGAGGAGCTCGCTCGCTTCGACCGGCTGTCGATCGCGGAGCGGCTCGACGAGCTCGAGCTCGACGAGGAGGAGCGAGCAGTCCTCGAGGCAGAGCTCGAGTCTCTCGCGAGCGGGCCTCTCGCAGAGGTCGGGGCCGTCTCCGTGCTGCGGACTCATGCGCTCTCGGGCTACAGCCTCGCCCTCGCCCAGTACACGGGCGGCCGCGTCACGCTCGCCGACGGGACCGGCGCGCTGCTCGCGGCGATCGCCTCGGCCGCGCCGGTCGAGACCGTGCTCGAGACGCCGGTGGCGGCGGTGCGCGCCCGCGGCGAAGGGGTCGAGGTGGAGACGCGCGCGGGAGCCGTCCACGAGGCGGCGGCCGCAGTCGTGGCCGTCCCGCTCAACGTGCTGGGCACCATCGAGTTCGAGCCCGCGTTGTCGGAGGGCAAGCAGGAGGCGATCGCGCTGGGGCAGGCGTCGCGGGGAGTCAAGATCTTTCTCCGCTCCCGCGGCGAGGGTCTGCGCCAGAACGCGATCCGGCCCGGCCACCCGTTCGGCTATCTCGCCACCGACGCGCTGCTCGACGACGGGACGCAGGTCCAGATCGGCTTCGGCACCGACGCCGAGCGCTGCGACGCGGGCGACGCCGACGGGGTGCAGTGCGCGCTCGACGACATCCTCCCCGGCTACGAGCTGGTCGCGGCGACTGCGCACAACTGGCTCGCGGACGAGTACGCGCGGGGCACCTGGGCCACGCACCGCCCGGGCTGGTTCACGCACCACCACGCGGAGATGCGCCGCCCCGAGGGACGCGTCCTGCTCGCCGGCTCCGACCTCGCGAACGGCTGGTCCGGCTACATCGACGGCGCCATCGAGTCCGGCCTCGAGACCGGCGCCCGCGCAGCAGCGCTCGCCTGAGCGGTCTCAGCCGGCGCCGACTTCGACCGGTTCGTCGGCCTCGGGCGCGTCCTCGGGCGAGGCCTGAGCTGCGGAGCCGGCGGGGCTCGGCGGCAGCACGCGCAGGGACTCGGCGGGCAGGTGGGCCTGCACCGCCGTCCCTTGCGTCCACTTCTCGGGGGTGCCGTCACGGACCGAGAGCGCCTGGACGACGGTCCCGGTCGCGAGCCGGATCACGAGCTGCTCGGACGCGCCGTTGTACACGACCCGCTCGACCATGCCCGGCACCCGGTTGCTTCCCTGGGTCTCGTACGGCTCGATCACGACGCGCTCCGGCCGGATCACGACGTGCGTCTCACCGCGCATATCGATCTCCCCACAACCCGCCTCGAGCGCGAACTCGCCGACCTTGACCCGGCATGCGCCGCCGTCGGGCCCCTCGGCCGTCACCTGCATCAGGTTCGAGACGCCGAGGAAGTCGGCGACGAACACCGTCTCGGGCTCGTCGTACATCGTCTGGGGCGTGGCGATCTGCTCGACGTGGCCCGCCGGACATGACGGCGATCCGGTCGGACATCGTCAGCGCCTCTTCCTGGTCGTGAGTCACGTAGACGAACGTGATCCCGAAGCGCTCCTGGATCGACTTCAGCTCGATCTGCAGCGCCTTGCGCAGCTTCGCGTCGAGCGCTCCCAGCGGCTCGTCGAGCAGGAGCACTGCGGGCTCGAGCACCAGGGCGCGCGCGAGCGCGACCCGCTGCTGCTGGCCGCCGGAGAGCTGCGCCGGCTTCCGCTTCCCGTAGTCGCCGAGCTGCACGGCCTCGAGCACGCGGGTGACCCGCTCGCGCGTCTCCTTCTTCTTCACGTGTGCGCGCCGGAGCCCGAACGCGACGTTGTCGAACACGTCGAGGTGGGGGAAGAGCGCGTAGCTCTGGAAGACGGTGTTGACCTTCCGGCGATGCGGCGGCGTGGCGGCCATGTCGACCCCGTCGAGCAGGATCTTCCCGCCGGTCGGCCGCTCGAAGCCGGCGATCAGCCGCAGCGTCGTCGTCTTGCCGCAGCCCGACGGGCCGAGCAGCGAGAAGAACTCGCCCGCCTCGATCGAGATCTCGATCCCGTCGACCGCGGTGACCTCGCCGAACTCCTTCCGCAGCTCGACGAGCTCGACGGCGCCGGTCGTCACGTCACACCTGCGACGTCGCTGAGGGCGCTGTGGCCGGCCGGCTGGGAGCGCCCCGCCCAGCGGTAGACGGCGTACGCGAGCGCAACGGTGCCCAGGGTTGCGAAGACCATCACCGAGGCGACGGCGTTGAGCGCCGGCGTCGCGGTGCCGCGCACGGTCTGGTAGATCAGGATCGGCACTGTCTGCGTCTGCTGGCCCGCTGACATGTACTGGGTGACGACGAAGTCGTCGATCGAAAGCGCGAAGACCACGATAAGGCTCGCGAAGACCGCCGGGGCGAGCAGCGGCAAGAGCACGAGCCGGAAGGCGCCCAGCTGCGACGCGCCGAGATCCCGCGCAGCCTCCTCGAACTCCGGGCCGATCGAGAGCAGCCGTCCGCGGATGATGATCACGACGTACGAGATCGAGAACGTGACCTGCCCGAGCACCTGTGCGTCCGTGCCGAACGGGACGTTGTAGAGGTGGTCGAAGACGAGCAGGAGCGACACCGCCATCACGATCTCCGGCGTCACGAGCGGGAAGAGCATCAGGTAGTTGACGGGCCGGGCGCCGTAGCCGCGCCAGCGCGTCAGGCCGAGCGCGAGCCCGACGCCGAGCGGGACGGCGATCAGCATGTCGAGCCCGGCCAGCCGGAGGCTCTGCTCGATGCGCGCCGCGCAGCGTCGGATCGTGGAGCACCGAGTTGTTCGGGTCGCCCCACCACCAGCGTGTGGAGAACCCCTGCCAGACGCTCCGTGAGCGCCCGTTGTTGAACGAGAAGGCGATCGCGATGATCACCGGCACGATCGACCAGACCATGTAGAGCCAGGTGAACGCGCCCAGGAAGCGAGGCTGCCCCCACGGATTGGCGAACCAGTCGCGCACGCGTCTCACACCAACGACTCCCTCGTCTCCGCCGACGCGCGCACCGTGATCCAGAGGTAGTAGGACATCAGCACCGCGAGGAAGAGGGAGAGCACGATCACGAGCGAGGCGCCGACGGCCTGCTCCGTGCCCTCCCTGGAAGAAGAGGTTGATCTGGTTGCCGATCATCGTCGTCCGCGGTGAGCCGCGAGATGACGTCGTTCGTGTAGTAGTCGCCGAACATCGGCAGCGCGATCAGCACGCTCGCGGCGAGGATCCCGTTCCGGCTGAGCGGCAGGGTCACGTGGAGGAAGGTCCGGAAGGGGCTCGCCGCCGAGGTCGCGGCCGGCCTCGAGCACGCTCCGGTCGATCCGGTCGAGCACCGCGAAGAGCGGCAGGATCAGGTACGGGACGTAGCCGTAGATCGAGCGCGAAGATGACCGACGACGGCTTACCGGCGAGCCAGAGGTGCGGGTGCGAGATGACCCCGAGGTCCTCCAGCACCCGGTTCACGAGCCCGTCGGGGAGCAACAGCCCGACCCAGGCGAGCATCCGCATCAGGTAGCTGACCCAGAACGGGATGATGAGCAGCACGAGCAGCGCTCCCTTCATGCGCCCCGCGTGCCGCGCGAGGTAGTACGCGACCGGATAGCCGATCAGCAGGCAGCCGGCCAGCGCGATCGCGACGTAGCCGAACGTCCGTACCCCGACGATCCAGAAGGTGTGACCCGGCTCGAGTCCGCTGAGCACGATACCTCATGGACGCGAACTGCCAGTGGAGCGGGTTCCAGATCGGCACCGGCGTCTCGGAAGATCGGGTCGACCGTCCCGAAGGCGACCGCGAGGACGGCGTAGGTGGGGACGAGGAAGAGAAGGATCAGCCACAGCACGCCCGGGAAGCCGAACGACGGCCAGAACCACCGCCTCGTCATCCGTCCCTCCTCGGGCGGGTCCCGCTCACCCGGCCTTGAAGTTCGACCACGCGTTCTCCCAGACCGACTGGCCCTGCGTCGTCAGCGCGTCGATCGTCACGCCGTTCTTGAAGTCCGCTTCACGGACGATCGTCGAGGTCAGGTTCTCCGGGATGTAGCCGTGCGAGACGACCGTGGCCGGGGTCACCGACGTGAGCGGCGGCATGTAGCCGTTCCACGAGACGTTCTCGAGGCCGATCTGGTTGTCGAGCAGGAAGTTGAGGAACGTGTGCGCGAGCACCGGGTGCTTCGCGTCGCGGAGGACCGTGATCATGTCGTTCTGCGTCTCGGCGTGGTTGTCCGGACGCCAGTAGCCGAGCACGCTGGCCGGGACGCCCTTCGGCAGGTACATGGGGGCAGTTGCCATGTCGCCCGACCAGGCCTGGGAGAGCCAGGTCGCGCCGGAGGGCACGTCGGTGTAGTCGTTCACGTTCACCTTGACGTTGACGAGCGAGGTGAGCTCCGACAGGTCCTTCTCGCCCCGGCTGATCAGCGTCGGGCTCTCGGTGTTGATGTCGTAGATGTGGCGGCGGAGCAGCGTCATCCCGAGCGCCTCCCGCTGGTCGTCGAGGATCGCGACCTTCCCGGCGTACTGCTTCGCGTCCCAGAAGATGTCGTACGGGTTGGCGTAGTCCGCCGGCGCCTTCTTCACGTGGTCGGTCCGCCAGGCGATCCCGGTCGTGTAGACGGTGTACGGCACCGTGTAGCGCGAGTGCTGGTCGTAGTACGGGTTCTGCAGCGACGGCCAGACGTTCTTGAGGTTCGGGATGTACGAGAGGTTGATCGGCTGGATCAGCTTCCCGGCGACCGCGCGCGAGATGTAGTCGACGGTTCCCCACCAGACGTCGAACTGCGTCTTGCCCGAGGTCAGCTTCGAGATCGCCTCCTCCTCGTTCTCGAAGGTCGTGATCGTGACCTGGACGTTGTGCTCCTTCTCGAACTTCCGCACGACCGCCGGGTTGATGTAGGCGGCCCAGTTGAAGAGGTTGAGCGGGCCGCTCTCGAGGTTCAGGCCCGAGCTGATCGGCTCGTTGTCCGAGTAGATCGGGAGCGTGACCGGATGGTCGCGGCGCGCGAGCGGGATTCCACCGGGCCCCATCAGCGCACCGTTCGTCTCGGTTGTCACCCCGGGCGACGCGCTGCCGCCGCACGCGGTGAGGAGTGCATCGGCGCCTGAGAGGGTGCCGACGACCACCCCGGCCCGGATCAGGAACTGGCGTCTTGTGGTCGGCCGTTCACGCGGATGCATGGAACCCTCCTGGCGCGGGATGTTCGCACAATGCAAACTGACAGCGCACGATGTGTCAAGGTTCGGACGCCGATGAATGGGTGGCTGTGGTTACATGGTGCCCATGACGAGCGCCGGCCGCCCGACTCTTCCAGGCCGCGATTACCACGCTCCCGAGGTGTTCGAGCTCGAGCGGGAGAAGGTCTTCTTCCGCGAGTGGTTCTACGCCGGCCGCGCCGCCGAGGCGCCCGAGCCCGGAGACTTCTTCACGGTCGACGTCGTCGGCGAGAGCATCCTCGTCGTCCGCGGCAAGGACGCGAAACTGCACGGCTTCTACAACGTGTGCCGTCACCGGGGCAGCCGCATCTGCGACCCCGAGACGCACGGGCACGCGAAGGGCGCGATCAAGTGCCCGTACCACGCCTGGAGCTACTCGTACGACGGGCAGCTGATCGGGACGCCGCTGATCGGCGTCGACGAGCTCGATCGTTCCTCGCTCTCGCTCTGGCCCGTCCACGTCGACGTCTGGCAGGGGTTCGTGTTCGTCCATCTCGGCGATCCTGCGGAAGGCGTCCGCGAGTCGTTCGAGCAGCAGAGCGACAAGCCCCTGCAGTACGAGCCCTGGCGGATGGATGAGCTGCGCCGCGCCGAGCAGACCGTGACGGAGCTGCGGGCCAACTGGAAGATCCTCGTCGAGAACTACAACGAGTGCCTCCACTGTCCCACCGTCCACCCTGAGCTCGTCGCCGTCGCGCCCACCTTCCGCAAGGGGCTGGTGTTCGAGGAGGGCCGCGACGACTGGGGCGTCTCGATGGAGGGCGCCGGCTACACGGCCACCGGGACGACGACGATCCCTGTCATGCCGGGCCTGACCGAGGAGCAGGCGAACGCGATGCACGGTGCGAGCGTCTTCCCGAACATGTTCCTCGACCTGACCGGAACCGTCGTGATCGCGACCCGGATGCTGCCGCGCGGGCCTGAGCACACGACGATCGTCACCGACTACCTCTTCCGTCCCGAGGTCGTCGAGGCGCCGGGCTTCGACCCGAGCGAGGTGGTCGAGTTCTCGGAGCTCGTCGCGCACCAGGACTACGTCGTCTGCGAGCGCGTGCAGCAGGGTGTGCGCTCGCGCGCGTTCACACACGGCGTGTACGCCGAGAAGGACGAGCTTCCCTACCTGTTCAACGAGCGCTACCGCGCAGCGCTTGCCCGCCCGTAGGGTCGTCGTCGTCGGCGCCGGCTTCGCCGGCCTCGCAGCGGCGGAAGCGCTGGCGGGCCACGGCGCCGAGGTAACGGTCTTCGAGGCGCGCGGCCGCGTCGGCGGCCGCGTCCACTCGGGGCGGCTCGAGAACGGCGCGGTCGTGGAGCTCGGAGCGGAGTTCGTCCTGCCGGGCTACGACGTGCTGCGCGAGACGGCCGCGCGGCTCGGCCTCGCGCTCTACGAGAAGGGGACGCTCTACGGCGACCGCGAGCCTCGCGACGGGCCGCCGGTGACGCGCGAGGAGCTGATCGCCGCCGACGCGGCGCTGCGGAATCCGGGGACCGGGTCGATCGCCGACGCGCTCGGGCGGCTCGTGCCCTCGCCCGGCGCGCGGGCCGCGGTCGCCGCGCGACTGGCTGTCTCGTCCGCCTACGAGCTCGAGGACCAGGACGCGTCGGCGCTCGCCGAAGGAGCCACTCGCTTCGGCGACTTCCCGAGCCACGGAATCGACGGCGGCAACGACCGCATCGCGCTCGGCCTCGCGGAACGCCTTGCTGGCGCCGTGCACACGTCGACTGCGGTTTCCCGGGTCGCGTGGTCGGCCGACGGCGTCGTCGTCCGGGCGGGCGGTGCCGAGGTCGCGGCCGATGCCTGCGTGATCGCGACGCCGGCGCCGCACACGCTCGAGCTCGACTGGGACCCGCCGCTGCCGGGCTGGAAGCGGGAGGCGCTCGCCGGTGTGCGCTACGGCCAGGCGGCGAAGCTCTTCCTGCCGCTCGCGACAGCGGCGCCGCCGAGTCAGACCCTGTCGGTGCCGCTGCGCTTCTGGACCTGGACCCAGCACGGGAGTCCCGTCGCCTCGTCGTTCGCCGGGTCGCCGTCGGCGCTCGAGCTACTCGGAGTCGACCGCGGGCCGGACGAGTGGGCAGCAGCGGTGCGCAGGCTTCGTCCCGACCTCGACTACGGGGACGGCTCGCCGCTCCTCTCGACGTGGCACGACGACCCGTGGGCCCGCGGCGCCTACTCGGCGCGAACGCTCTCTTCTCCGCTCGCCGACGACGCGCTCGCCCGCCCGGTCGGTGCCGTGACGTTCGCCGGCGAGCACACCGCCGGAGACTGGCATGCGCTGATGGAAGGCGCGCTGCGCAGCGGCCTACGCGCCGCGGCCGAGGTGGACGAGCTGCCGGCGCGCCCGCGTCAGGGGCCGACCACCGCCACCGAGACCGACGGGTTCGACTCGAGCGGCCACGGGTTGTCGTAGTTCCAGTCGTCGGCGTAGCCGCCGTCGTAGCCGGCCGGGTTGAAGGCACGGCTCGTGGTGTCGAACGAGAACGAGTAGCAGCCCGCGGGCGCTTTCCCCGGGACCTTGTAGGTGGCGATCGTGCTCCACGAGTTGTCGTTCTGGTTCTCGTACCAGTGCTGGGTCACGGCCGGGTTTCCCGTCTCCTCGAAGAGCGTCAGCCCGCACCCGTAGGCACTGAGTTGGGCCGAACGGAGGTGACCGGCAGAGACGTTTGCGCTGATCTGGATCTCGATGTCTCCGAAGTGGTCGCGCTGGATCAAGGGGCACGGCAGGGCAAGCAGGTCCGTCCAGCCGCTGGTGCCGGCGTAACGCCACCGGAACAGCGTCGGGAACGGGGTCGCCGTCGGCGCGAAGTTGTCGATCGTCATCGTCACCGGCGGTGCGCTGAAGATCACCGACTTCCCCGCGTCGCCGAGCTCGAGCGTCAGCTGCCACACGCCCATCGACCCCGTGACCCAGTCGAGCAGCAGGTGCTCGGGCTGCCAGTCCTCGGAGTCGGGAAGGATCTCGTACCAGCCCTGCGGATCCGGGCTGACCGTGTGCTGCTGGAAGCCCGGCGCCCACCGCGCCAGCTTCCAGCTCGCGAACAGCGGCACCGCCGGCCCGAACGATCCCGGCGTCGGGATGCCGTTGCCGGACGCGATTGCGCCGAGGATCCGGTAATACGCGGCCCCCTTGGCGTGGACGCAGCCGTACAGCTGCAGCTCGCCGAAGAACGGCGCCGTCGACGGTGACATCTCTCCCGAGGAGAAGAGCCCGCCCGGGCGCGGCTTGTTGGGGCGCACACCGAAGCCGCTCGACGCATTGAAGTAGGTCGGCGCCGACTCGATCGGCATCAGGCCCGCCCGCTGGATCGCCACGTCGCCCTCGTCGCACGGCGGCGACGGGACGCAGACCGGGGAGCTGAGCGAGACCGCGATCTGCGACGCCTCGATCGTCACGTACGGATCGGCGCCGCCGTAGGAGATGTCGAAGTAGCTCTGGTAGATCACGTCGGGAGTGCCGTCGCCGTCGACGTCCTGCGTCACCTCGAAGCTGATGTCCGGCACCTCGAAGATCGGCTCCCACTCGCGCACCCAGATGTCGACGCAGCGCAGGAACGGGCCGATCCAGCGTCCGAGGTCGATGCCCTGGAGCGCGAGGCTCTCGCCCTTGACGTGGTCGACGAGCGCCTCGTGGCCGACCTCGGTGAACCGCTCCTTGAGCGTGTGTAGGAGCGGCGGCTCGAGCCCTTGCGGGAACGCTCCCGCGGCGAGCCGGTCGACGAGCGGCGTCGCCTGCGAGCCGAACGCGGTCGCGCGCGAAGCCGCCGCGATCGCCTGCTGCGCGGGACGGCCGATCGCCTCGACCAGATCTCCCCGCTCGGCGACGGCCGCCGCGAGCTCCACCGGGTCGCCCGGGTTCGGCGGCGGGAACTTCGGCTGGATCTCGGCCTCCTGCGCGAGCCGCGCGAGCAGGTCGGCGATCGACGGCTTGACGAGGAACTCCTCGTAACAGAACCGCTCGCGGCGCCAACGTAGAATCCAGTCGATCTCGAAGCGCGGGATCCAGACGCAGAAGTTGCCGCACTCGTCGGTGACGACCGTCGTCAGCTCCTCGGTGCGGCAGCGGATCGGGAAGAGCCAGGAGTAGAGCCAGCCCTCGGGGAAGTAGCCCCAGAAGTCGCAGTCGGTGTCGAGGACGTGGACGGTCGCGTACGGGACCGGATACGAGATCCCGCTGTCCGGGTCGGTCTTGACCACACGGCCGCAGACGCGCCGGAAGAGCAGCCACTCCGGGTCGATCGCCCACTTCAGCTGCTCGGAGATCGACGCGATCGTCTGGCCCTGAACCTCGTTCGCCTCGATGCCGGCGAGGGACGCGAGCCGCTCCGCCGAGATCGCGTTGAGCTTCATCTGGTCGGGCGCCTGCGCCTTGCCCGGCTCGAGGTCGAGCTCGGCGGCACTTGCGGTCTTACTCGACTGGGGCTCCGTGCGCTTGCGGGCCATGTGGCTCTCCTTCAGGTCGTCGATTCAGCGGCGTGAAGCTCCGCGTCGGGCGAGCGCCGCGACGAGCGCGGTCGCACGGCCGCGGGGAGGCGGTGCCGGAGCTGCGCGCGGAGCGCGGCGACTCGCCGCCGCCCGCTTGCCGCCACAGCAGCCGCTCACGTCGAAGGCTCCGGCTCCGGCTCGTCGCCGTCCGGGCAGCAGCGGTACTCCTGCGCCTGGTCGAGGAGCTCGATCTGGCGTTTCAGCAGCTCGTTCTCCAGGTGCTGGCGCTGCAGGTCGAGCTCGATCGAGCGCTCGAGCGCGGGCTCGCACGTGTCGCACTCGTCGAGGCAACCCTTGACGATGATCCCCGCGGTCGGCAGGGCGATCTCCCGCGTCCAGCCGAAGAGCTTCTGCGCCTCGGCGGAGACCTGGCCGGTCTTCGTAAGGAGCCCTTCCTTGACGAGCTCCGCGTCGGCCGCCTTCAGAGCGGCGTCGCGCGCGGCGGCGGTCACCGCGGTTCCGGCCACTCCCGTGAAGAGTGCGGCGTTGAACAGACGGAGACTGGACTGCTCGGACGCGAGCGCCGCCGTTGCGTTCTGCTGGACGCCCGGTCTCTTGTCGCTCGTGGCGAGGATCCCGTCCGGGATCACGGTGACGCCGTTGGACGGCGGCGGGTTGTTGAGCTGGACGTCGGTCGGGGCGTTCGGGTCGAGCACGATCCGGTCGATCCCGATCAGCTCCCACTTCAGGATCTGACACTTGTTGAGCTTGTAGAAGAGGTACGTGAGCGCGTGGCAGCGGTTCGGGTTCACGAACGTGCGCGACGCCGACTCGAACTGATCCTCGGACGACCCCTCGGAGTGGGTGCGCGTGCTGACCTCGCCGATGCTGGTCGAGCTCGCGGCGCGCGTCGCGATCTCCATGTTCCGGCTCGACGAGTCGGCGTGCTGGGAGAGGCTCTGGGCAAGCGCGCTCGTCGCCTTGGAGTCGTAGGAGCTCCCCGAGGCGGAGCCGCCGATCGAGAAGAAGCCGAGGTCGATCCCGAGCCCGCCGCCGCCGCCGACCGCGGAGCTGTGGAACGTCGAGGTCGAGCCGGCCTGCTCGTTGACATTGACGTTCGAGACGGCGTTCGCCATCCCGGCCATGAACATCGACTCCTCCGACGTCGTCTGCTGCCGGTACGAGAGATCGGTCTCGCTGTCGAAGCTGAAGCGTGAGTGGCGGTCGCTCGTGAAGAGCCGCACGGACTCGCCCGGCAGCAACGTCGTGCTGTAGGCGATGTCGCCCAGCGAGAGCGGCCCCGAGCAGCGCGTGAGCCGGAAGCGGAGGATGAGCACAATCGGGACGTTCACCCGTCCCGCGGGATCGTTCGGCGTGATGAACGGCAGCCTGAACGTGAAGTCGAGGTAGTCGCAGACGTCGCACGGCTCTAGTGGCGGACAGCAGTCGATCGCTGCGATACCGGCGGGGCTCTTGGCCATCGTGGCGCTCCTCTCGGTTCGGGTCGGGCGATTGCTACCGGCCGCGCGTCACCGGGCCGTCACCGCGCCGTCGACGCTGCACGCTCACGATCCGGCCGACCGGCGAGGCGAGGGTCGGTGTCGTCGAGCTCCGGCGTTGCGTCTTCTTGCGCTTGCTCCCACAGCACATCGAGGTCTCCCTTCTCGGTGGTCGCACGTTCGAGCAGGCACGCCGCCCCGGAGAGCGCGAGCCAGGTCAACAGGCGCTCGCGCGGGGGGCGGGAGACGGCGGCGGCGACCGGGGCAGCCGTCCAGATGCTGAGGCAGTAGAAGCAGTCCAGCGCGCTCCCCACCCAGCCGTCGCCCGCCCGTCGGCGGAGACGGACGACCACGTCGCCCGGCCCGTCCTCCTCGACGAGCAGGTGAGTGACCCGCCAGGTGGCGAGGGCGCCGACCAGGAAGCGGGTGGCG
Source organism: uncultured Actinomycetes bacterium (assembly GCA_963770815.1). GTDB lineage: Bacteria > Actinomycetota > Thermoleophilia > Gaiellales > Gaiellaceae > Palsa-739. The sequence continues at coordinate 92,778 of CAVYQV010000010.1, read as the reverse complement.
AAGCTCCGGTCCTGCACGGCCGCTCTCTAGCGGCCGCGCGTCACCGCCGCGTCACCGCTCGGCGAAGCCGCGGAGCCAGGCCGCGACCGCGGCGAGGATTGCCTCCTCGCCCTCGGCACCGCGCTCGTCCCAGCCGGGCTCGTCGGCGTCGAGCGTCTCGGTGAGTCGCGCGCGAACACGCTCGTCCGCCTCGACCCACGCCCGGATCACCAGCACCGCTGTCCGCTCGTCTTTCGCCGTCATCGCGCCGCCACAGTAGGCGGCCATCGTCACCCGCGCATGTGCCCAGCGTCAAGCCCTGCGGTCAAGCTCTGCGACGAGGTCGAGCATCAGCGGCGACGGCTCGACGCCCAGCTGCTCGAGCAGGAGCCTGCGGCAGAGCTCGAACTGGCGGAGCGCCTCGGAGGCGTTGCCTTCGGCGAGATGGATGGCGACCAGTGCTCGGTGCGCGCTCTCGCGCAGGGGCTCCCCGACGAGTGCCAGCTGTCCCGCCTCGAGCGCCTCATCGAACATGTCGGCCGCTGCGAGCCGGGTGCACATGGACTCGAGCGCGCGCAGCCGCAGTTGACGGAAGCGCTCGCGCTCGAGCAGGACCCAGTCGTCATACCAGTCCGGCAGTAGGTCGAGCGTGAGCTCGTCGGGCGCGACTCCGGACGAGGCGCCCGACAGTTCGGTGCGCGCCCTTGTCTCGGCCTCACGGAGGTCGACCCGGACACAGGGCCCGAGCCGCAGCGTCTCCGCATCGGCGACGACGAGCTCCGGCGTGTGTCGGTGGATGCGCCACAGCGCCGAGCGGAGGCTGCCGGCGGCCCGCTCCTCGGGGCTGTCGAGCCAGAGGTTGCCGGCGACGTACGTGCGCAGCACCGGCCGTTCGTGCAGCGCGACGAACGCGACGACGCGCTGGGCGCTGCCGGGGAGCGGCACCTCCGCGCCCGCGACCTCGACGCCGAACCCCGCGAGCAGGTGGAGCACGACCTCCTCGGAGGCACCCTCGTGACGCCGCGGAGTGCGGACATCTGGCCGCAGGGACAAGCTCGTCCGAGCCACATCCCCCTCCTGCGCTGTCGAGGTGCCTTCGTCCGACCATAGAACCAGGTCCGAAACCTGTCAACGGAGGTCACCGCCTTGTCACCGGGCCGATCTGCGCCTAACCTCAGAGCAGGAGAGAACGCCGTCACGGATCGGAGGCCGGGTGACCGAGCTGACCCAGCCGTTGAGCGACGTCTCACCCGTGCGGCAGGTGCAGACGCAATCCAGGGGAACCGAGGCACACCCGCCGACCTTCACCGAGCTGGTCTACGCCCACTACGACTGGTGGAAGGCGCGCGAGGCGCACACGGTCGATCCGGCGGCCGCGACCGCCTACGACTCGCTCCTCGCCGCCTTCGAAGCCCGGCACGGCCGGCTCGTCCGGACGTACTGGTGCTCGCAGGTGGAGAGCGCGGTAGCGCTGACGGAGAGGAAGGGGTGGCTCGGCGGTCTGGTCAGCCCGGTCTACGGCGTTCATCGCGAGAGTGACTGGGCGACGAAGAACGATCCCGACGTCGCGGCGGAGCTCCATCGCTGCGACGCGCTGGCGGTGCGGGCGAAGTCAGTGCTGACCGGAGTGCGGCAGCGCATCTGCCTGGAGCTCGTCGTCTCCTGCGCCGCCAACCTCCTCAGCCTCGTCGACGCTCGCGCCCGCGCCGGCGACGAGGCGAAGACCGCCGAGGCGCTCGAGCGCGAGCGGGCCGAGGTCGACAAGGTCGAGGCCTATTACCGCAACGCGGCGAACGGACAGGCGCAGCTCATCTACTTCGCCGGCATCACGACGGTCACGCTCGTGCTCGCGGGGATCGCGGCCCCCTGGCTCGCCGCCAACTGGGCGGCACCGGTCGCCGCGCTCGTCGCCGGCGCGCTCGGTGCGGTCGTGAGCGTGATCCAGCGGATCAACAGCGGCGGGTTCGAGCTCGAGTACGACGTCGGCGGCCCGTACACGTTCTTCCTCGGCGGCCTGCGCCCGCTGATCGGCGGCGTCTTCGCCCTGGCGATCACGTTCGCCTTCAGCGGCGGCCTCGTCCAGCTCCCTGTCGCCTCAGGCGAGAGCACCGACCACCGGCGTCTCGCCCTGCTCGTGCTCGCGTTTCTCGCCGGGTTCAGCGAGCGCTGGGCGCAGGACACGCTCACCGCCATCGTCCCCATAGCCCAGACAGAGCCCGCCACGGGAAGCGGCCCTCCCGCCGGCGCGCAAACCAAAACCGGGGCGGACAGCTCCGGAGAAAGGAGCGGGTCGTGAGTAAAGCACCAGCGGGCCTCGCCGTACGGACGCAGAAGCGGTACGGCTGGAGGCCGGACAGTCCCGACATGCGTGACTACCTCCTCGCGGTGGAGCCGGTGAAGACTCTGCCGCGGTCGGTCAGTCTGCGCAGAGCGATGCCGTCGGTATACGACCAGGGGCAACTCGGATCGTGCACGGCCAACAGCATCGGGGCGATCCTCGAGTTCAACGAGCTCAAGCAGGACGAGCCGGACGCCACCACGCCGTCGCGGCTCTTCATCTACTACAACGAGCGGGCGATGGAGGGAACCATCAGCCAGGACTCCGGCGCGGAGATCCGGGACGGGATCAAGTCGGTCGCACAGCTCGGAGCGCCACCCGAGACCGACTGGCCGTACGTGATCACCAAGTTCGCGCGGAAGCCGCCTGCCAAGGCGTACAAGGACGCGCTCCAGCACGAGGCGATCCGGTACGCGCGGGTGCCGCAGACCGAGATGGGGATCCAGACCGTGCTGGCCTCCGGCTATCCGATCTCGTTCGGGTTCACGGTCTACGAGTCGTTCGAGACCGACGTAGGGTCGAACGGGATCGTCCCGATGCCGGAGCCGAGCGAGTCGGTGCTCGGCGGCCATGCGGTCGTCGCGGTCGGCTACAAGAAGATCAGAGGTCAGCTCTACTTCGAGTGCCGCAACTCCTGGGGGCCGGACTGGGGCGACCACGGCTACTTCTGGCTGCCGTCGGCCTACGCCTCGAGCAGCAGCCTTGCCAGCGACTTCTGGGTGATCGACCAGGTCGAGTAGACCCGCACTTCGCCGGCGGCGGTGCGGCCGCCGCCGGCAGGAGTATTCCTGGGCGGGTGGTTCGCCCCGGGAGCTCCGATCGGTTCGGCTAACAGAATCCTCAAAATCTTTGACGCACGCGCGTCACGCGGGGTGGCCCGTCGAACACGCATCCTGGGGCCATGGAAGTACTCGATCCCCAACTGCACGATCCCGAGCTGAGCGACGTGGTGCTCTTCGAGCTGCCGACGTTCGAGACGGCACAGGCCTTCCGCGTCCGCCTGCGGCCGCGCTGGCCCGGCTGGTCGCACGACGAGGATCAGCTCTGGCTCTTCGCCGCCGAGATCGGCGACGAGACCGACGGTCTCGCGCTGCTGCTGCGGGAGGCCCAGGAGGTGCTGGCCGATCTCGACCTGCTCGCGATCGTGTTCGTGCTCGACGGCCGCTCGTATGTCCTCGCCGCCGCAGAACCCGCCTACGAGCGCACCGCCAAGCAAGCTCTGCCTGACGCCGCCTAGCGCGTCACGTCGAGCGCAGCGTGTCGGCGATCACGCGCGCGTAGATCGTGCAGCCGTACGGCCAGGGGTGGGTGCCGTCCTGGAGCATCTTGTTCGTCGAGTGGGCATACCAGTCGGCGAGGTGCGCCTGCGGCCAGTCGCGCAGCCAACCGACGAGCGCGTGGTTCGACTCGTCCTGCCAGCTCGTCGAGTTGCGGACGTTGACGACGACGATGTCCGGGATCCCGTGCAGCGCGTGACGTAGCCGGACGAGATCTGGATACCAGAGCGGGCCGTTGTTCCCGACCTGGATCACGACGATCTTCGTCAGCTTGTGGTGCCGCCGCAGCCGCTGGAGCTCGTTGACGGTGTCCTCGATCTGCCGGTCGACCGTCGCGTCGACATGTACGTGGTGGTGGAGGGCGATCTTGAGCTCGCTCTTGCAGCCGAGCATCACGGAGTCGCCGAGGGCGAGGATCCGGCCCGGCGGCAGCGAGGTCTGCTTCGTCTGCTTGTGCTTCTGGGAGGACTGGTTCGAGCGCGGCTGCGTGCTCGTGTGCGACGGGTGGGTGGCGCCTCTGGCTTTCGGCGGGCTCACGTAGGTCGACACCGGGTTCAGCGAGGACGGCGTCACGTACAGGACAGCGAAGGCCGCGACCAGGGCGAGCGCTGCCGCACCGACGACCTCGAGCTGGAAGCGGCGCGAGTACTGCGAGAGCCATCGCTGCGCGCGCCCGCGGCGGATCGGCTCCTCGACGAAGCGGAACGAGAGCGAGGCAGCCAGAAGGACGAGGGCGGCTTCGCCGACCACGACGCCCGCGCTCGGCCGCGTGTTGACGCCCGTGACGAGCAGGATGATCGGCCAGTGCCAGAGATAGATCCCGTAGCTGCGCTCGCCGATCCAGCGCAGCGGGGCGACGCCGAGCGCCTGGCCGATGCCCGTCTTCGGATGCGCGACCGCGGCGACGAGCACCGCGAAACAGAACGCGGCAGCGAGGTCACCGCCGCGGTACAGGGTCGGGTTGAAGTCCTGCATGTTCCGGAAGAGGAGGACCGCGCCGACGAGCGCGGCGATGCCGAGCAGTTCCAGTAGAGGCACCGCGCGGCGCAGCCGCATGATCCACGGCCAGACGAGTGCGACCAGGATGCCCATCAGCAGCAGGAAGGCGCGCGTGTCGGTGCCGTAGTAGACGCGCGAGGGATCGCTGTTCGGGTTGTAGAGGATCCACATCAGGGCGGCGGAGGCGGTGATGCCGGCGATGACGAGCATCCGCAGCCGCTTGCGGCCGACGAGGACGAGGCCCGGCACGAGCAGCAGGGGCCAGACGATGTAGAACTGCTCCTCCACCCCGAGCGACCACGTGTGCTGCAGCAGCGACGGGTTGCCCATCAGGTTGAAGTACGAGTGGTTCGCGACGATCTGGTGCCAGTTCGCGTAGTAGAGGAGCGAGCTGAGCACGTCGCTCCGCGTGTGGGAGAGGTACTGGCGCGCGAAGATCGAGGCGAGGACGAGCGACGCAAGCACCACGACGACGAGGGCGGGCAGCAGCCGCCGTGCGCGCCGTAGCCAGAAGCGGACCAGGTCGATCCGGTTTCTCGCCTCCCACTCGACGAGCAGCAGCGACGTGATCAGGTAGCCGCTGAGGACGAAGAAGAGGTCGACGCCGAGGAAACCGCCCGGCAGCCAGTCGATCCGAGCGTGATAGAGGAAGACGGCGGCGACGGCGAGCGCCCGCAGGCCGTCCAGCCCGGGGCGATAGGCGATGTGCGGTGCGTTGGCGACTGGCTTCGGCACGTTTCCGGCTGCAGCTTAGGGTCCGTTTCGGCGGGCCGCCAGAGTCGTTGCGACGAGCTCCGCGAGGCACTCTGCCGGCTCGGCGAGCGCTCGCTCCGAACCGTAGCTCGCTACGAGCGAAACCGTCTCGAGCGGGCTCTCTGCGGCGACGTCCCCGGCGACGACGAGCGCGTCGATTCCCGCGGTTTCGGCGCGTTCGAGGACCCGGCCGACGACCTTGCCCGTGAACGAGGTCGCATCGACCAGACCCTCGCCCGTCACGACGAGATCTGCGTTCGCGAGCTGTGCCTGGAAGCCGACCCGGTCGGCGACGAGATCGAAGCCGGGGACGAGGCGCGCGCCGATCGCCGCGAGCCCGCCGGCGAGCCCGCCCGCCGCGCCGGCGCCCGGGAGGTCGGGCACGACGAGCTTCGCAAGCCGCTCGCGCAGGATCCGCACCTGCTCCGGCGTCGCTCCCTTCTGGGGCGCGAACACGTCGGCCGCGTCGAGGAAGCGCGCATCGACGTCGCAGGCGACCTCGAGCGGGACGAGAAGCGGGTGCGGCACGCCTTCCGTCGCGCCGGCTCCACCGTCGGTCGACGCGACGCCGCCGACGGTCACGACGATCCGTTCGGCTCCCGCGGCGACCGCGGCGGCGACGAGCTCGCCGACACCGCGGCTCGTCGCGCGCAGCGGGTCGTTCCGCTCCGGCCCGCCGGCGAGCGTCAGCCCGCACGCCTGTGCGGCCTCGATCAGGGCGGTGCCGTCCTTCTCGAGCCGCCACGCTGCCTCCACCGGCTCGCCGAGCGGTCCCGTCACGACCGTGAGCCGGTTGCCGCCGCCGAGGACGTCGAGCGTGCCCTCGCCGCCGTCTGCGAGCGGCAGCTCGACCGCAGTCCACCCGGCACGCTCCGCTCCCGCCGCGATCGCCGCAGCAGCGGCGCGCGCCGACAGCGTGCCGCGGAACTTGTCGGGAGCTGCCAGTAACCGCATCGAAACAGCATTCTCCGCTACCGTTCGCGGTGCACTAGAACTAGAGCGAGTACCGGTCGCGCGTCCGTTCGCGCCTCCTGTCCGTTCAGAACTTCCGCGGAGGGAGGTGTTTCAGATATGGCAACAGGAACCGTGAAGTGGTTCAACGACGCGAAGGGGTATGGCTTCATCACCCCGGACGAGGGCGGCAAGGACGTATTCGTCCATTTCAGCGCGATCGAGTCCGAGGGCTTCAAGTCGCTCGCCGAAGGCGCGCGCGTCGAGTTCGAGCCGGCCGAGGGTCAGAAGGGCCCCGAGGCTCGGAACGTCGTACCCGTCGGCTAGAGAGACCTGCGCGAGGCCGGGAGATTCGTCTCCCGGCCTTCGTCGACCATGACCGAGATCTCCATTCGCCTCCTGGCGCCCGGCGACGAGGAAGTGGTGCGCGATCTCGCGACCTACGCGGGATCGGCCGACCCCGTAGCGCTGCTTGCGGATCCGTGGACGCTCATGCTCGTCGCGTTCGACGACGAGCGACCGATCGGCTTCGTCCTCGCCTACGAACTGCTGCGGCGGCACGGCGACCCGGCCATGCTCTTCGTCTATGAGGTCGAGGTGGCAGACAGCCACCAGCGGCGTGGGATCGCTTCGGCGATGCTGGCGCAGCTCGCCGAGCTCGCGCGCGAGCGAGGCATCCGTACCGGCTTCGTGCTGACGGAGCCGGACAACGGGCCGGCGAACGCGCTCTACCGGAGCGCCGGCGCCGCGACCGACTCGGTGACGGTCGAGTGGACGTTCTCGTACGCGGACGAGTGACGACGCTGCGCCCGGCCGGCGCGGACGACGTCGACCGGCTCGTTGCGTGGCACGCAGACCCCGAGGTCTCGAGCTACTGGGACGACGAGACGTTCACCCGCGCCGAGATGGAGGAGCGGCTCGCGCGGGCCGAGGTCGAGGCGTGGATCGTGGAAGAAGCGACCGAGCCGATCGGCTACCTCCAAGTGCATCCGGACGGGCTCGACATGTTCCTGATCCCGCCGGCGCGCGGGCGCGGCCTCGGCCCCGACGCCGGACGGGCGATGGCCGAGCACCTCCTCCAGGAGCGCGGCCGGACGCGGGTGACCGTCGACCCGTACAGCTGGAACGAGAGCGCCGTCCGTGCCTGGCAGCGCGCAGGCTTCGTCGAGGTCTCGCGTCACGAGCCCGACGATGAGCACACCGCACCGTGGATCCTCATGGAGTTCCGCGGCTGAGTCGGTGCATATCCTTGGCTCTCGATGAAGGTCGTCCTGCCCGACAACTCCGAGCTCGAGCTGCCCGACGGCGCGTCCGGGCTCGACGCCGCGCGCGCGATCGGCCCGAAGCTCGCCGAACAGGCGGTGCTCGTACGCGTCGACGGACGGGTGCAGGATCTGCGCCTGCCGTTGCAGGACGGCGACCCGATCCAGATCCTGACCGTCCGCGACAGTGACGATCCGGACGCCCTGGCCGTGCTCCGCCACTCGTCCGCGCATCTCCTGGCGGAGGCGGTCACGCAGCTGTATCCGGGCGTCAAGCTCGCGATCGGGCCGCCGATCGAGAATGGCTTCTACTACGACTTCGAGTTCCCGGAGCCGATCCGCGAGGAGAATCTGGAGCAGATCCAGGCCGAGATCGACCGCGAGCTTGCCGAGGGTCGCGAGTGGGTGCGGCAGGAGATTTCACGGGAGCAGGCGACGGAGCTTTTCTCGGTCGATCCGTACAAGCTCGAGCTCATCGACACTGCCGAGGGCGACATCTCGCTGTACACGCAGGGAAACTTCACCGACCTCTGCCGCGGGCCGCACTTACAGAACTCGAAGCCGATCAAGGCGCTCAAGCTGACCGGCCTCGCCGGCGCGTACTGGCGCGGCGACTCCGCGAACACGCAGCTGACGCGCATCTACGGCACCGCCTTCTATTCGAAGGCAGATCTCGACGCGTACCTCGAGCGGCTCGAGCAGGCGAAGGCCCGCGATCATCGGCGGCTCGGCGGCGAGCTGGATCTCTTCCACCTGAGCGACCACTCGCCGGGCTCTCCCTTCTGGCACCCGAAGGGGATGGTGATCTGGAACGCCCTCGAGGACCTGCGGCGCCGGGAGAACGTGAAGCGCGGCTATGTCGAGGTGAAGACGCCGCTCCTCTACGACATCGAGACCTACGTCACGTCGGGGCACTACGACAACTATCGGGACAACATGTTCTTCACGCACTCACACGGCGAGGAGCGCGAGTTCGCGCTCAAGCCGATGAACTGCCCGGGGCACATGCTCCTCTTCGGCTCGCAGCTCCGGAGCTACCGCGACCTCCCGTATCGCTACGCCGAGTCGTCGACGCTGCACCGCGACGAGCTCGGCGGGACGCTCCACGGCCTGCTGCGCGTGAAGCACATCACCCAGGACGACGCACACATCTTCTGCACCCCGGAGCAGATCGAGGACGAGATCTTCGGCTGCCTCGACTTCGCGTCGTACCTCTACGACCTGTTCGGGGTCGAGGCGCGGTTCGAGCTCTCGACCCGGCCGGATCCGAAGCTCGGCACGGACGAGGAGTGGGACTTCACCGAGGGAGCACTCGAGGCGGCGCTCGACAAGCGCGAGATCGAGTACGTCGTCAACGAAGGCGATGGCGCGTTCTACGGGCCGAAGATCGACCTCCACATGACCGACGTCCTCGGCCGGTCGTGGCAGATGGGGACGATTCAGCTCGACGCGCAGATGCCCAAGAACTTCGGCCTCACGTTCATGGGCGCCGACAACAGGGAGCACACGCCGTACGTGATTCACCGTGCGCTGCTCGGCTCGCTCGAGCGGTTCATCGGCATCCTCATCGAGCACTACGGAGGCGCCTTCCCGTTCTGGTTGGCACCGGTGCAGGTGCGCGTCCTACCGGTCGGCGAGGCGCATTTCGAGGCGGCCGCGGACCTCACGCGCCGGCTGCGCGAGGCCGGCTACCGCGCCGAGGTGGCCGAACCGACGGACACGATCGGCAAGCGGATCCGGGCTGCCGAGCTCGACAAGATCCCGTTCACCGTCGTCTACGGCGACCGCGAGAGCGACGAGAGCCTCGCGGTACGCGAGCGTGGCGGCGAACAGTCGACGCTTTCCCTGTCCGAGCTTCTCGCCAGGCTCGAACCCCTGCTACCCTCTGACACCTGAAAAGCAGGGGCGGACCGTTCCTCACCTCCCGGGCCACAAGGACCGCGGGGGTTCAACCGAGTCGCAAGATCGACGAGGAAACGGCCGCTGCATGCAGCGGCTTTTCATGTTGCGACCAGCTAATTGAGGAGGAGTAAGCCCAACTTGGTGATTTGCCTTTGAGGCCTAGACGCCGGCCGATCGAGCAGACCCGCCCGTCGCCACGCGACACGACGCGCATCAACGATGCGATCCGCGTCCCTCGCGTCAGGCTGATCGACGACGACGGCGGCCAGCTCGGAATCAAGACCACGGACGAGGCGCGCGAGTACGCCTACGGCAAGAACCTCGACCTCGTCGAGGTGGCGGCCCAGGCCGATCCGCCCGTCGCCAAGGTCATGGATTACGGCAAGTACAAGTACGAGCAGGAGCAGAAGGCGAAACAGGCCCGCAAGCACCAGAGCCAGATCCAGGTCAAGGAGATCAAGTTCCGGCCGAAGATCGGCGTGCACGACTACAACACCAAGAAGGGACACGTCGAGCGATTCCTCAACCAGCGTGCGAAGGTGAAGGTCACGATCATGTTCCGGGGCCGGGAGCAAACCCATCCGGAACGGGGTCGCGACCTGCTTCTCCGCCTCGCTGACGACGTCAAGGAGATCGGGCAGATCGAGTCCCAGCCTCTCCAGGACGGACGCAACATGGTGATGCTGCTCGGCCCGACGAAGAATGCAGGAGTGAAACGAGATGCCGAAGGTGAAGACACGGAAGTCCGCGAGGAAGAAGTTCAAGGTGACGGGCAAAGGCAAGATCCTGCGCCGGCCGGCGATGCGGAGCCACAACCTGGAGAAGAAGTCGTCGAAGCGTAAGCGCGGCTTCCGCAAGAACCGCGAGGTCACGGGCGCCGACCGCGGCGCGATCAAGAAGATGTTGGGGATGGGCTGATGCCTCGCGTCAAGCGTGCCGTCGCCGCCCACAAGAAGCGCCGCAAGGTCCTCGAGCAGGCGAAGGGCTACTGGGGTCGTAAGAGCACCCACTACCGCTACGCGAAGGAGCAGGTCGAGCACTCGCTCGTCTACGCCTACCGCGACCGGAAGGTGCGGAAGCGGGAGTTCCGGAAGCTCTGGATCACGCGGATCAACGCCGCGGCCCGCGCGAACGGGCTCTCGTACAACCAGTTCGTGCACGGCTGCTCGAAGGCGGGGATCGAGCTCGACCGGAAGGTGCTCGCGGACCTCGCCGTCAGCGACCCGGCCGCGTTCGGCGCGATCGCCGAGCGGGCCAAGTCCGCGCTACAGAGCTAGCTGCGCAACATCGCACGGCGCGTATTCCACATCGCCTCGGCGATGCACCACGCGCCGTCGCCGCCCTTTCGCCAGATCTCGAGAAAGTCGCCCTCGTCCGAGATCGGGGCCGGTGCACCAACCGGACGCAAGGAGATGGCGTACGTCCCGCGCACGTATGCGATGCCGTCGCCGCCTTCGATCTGCTCGCGTACGAGCTCGTAGCTGCCGAGCTCTTCGATTCCCCGGAGCCAGCTCTCGATCGCCTCGCGTCCCTGGTGCGGCTCCTCGTGCGGCGGGATCCGCACCGCGTCCTCCGAGAACGAGTTGGCAACCCGCTCCCAGTCCGCTTCCCTCATGGCGTCGACATAGGCGTCAGCCGCCTGCTCGATCGCAGCACGGTCTTCAGCGCTCAGGCTCGTCACGAACCGATCCTGTCACAAGGCGGTGGCCAGGTAGCGTCGCAGTGCATGGCGATCACCTCGCGCGACAACGAGCGGCTCAAGCTCGTTCGCAAGCTCCAAGACCGGAGCTGGCGGGACAAGCTCGGGCTGTTCGTCGTCGAGGGAGAGGATTTGCTCGAAGCCGGCCTCGCCGCGGGACTCGAGCCCGCCGATGTCCTCGTCGCCGGCGAGGACGCCGAGCCGGAACTGCTCGCCGAGGTGTCGACGCTCGCTCACCCGCCGCGCGTCGTCGCGGTGTTCCAACGGGGCGATCTTCCGCGCGGGACGCGGCCGGTGACGCTCGCCCTCTGGCACGTCGGCGACCCCGGCAACGTCGGCACGCTGCTTCGCGCCGCCGACGCGTTCGGCGCGGGCATCGCGCTCTCGGACGGCTGTGCCGATCCGACAGGCCCGAAGGCGGTGCGGGCCTCGATGGGCTCGCTCTTCCGGGTGCCGCTGAGCGGTTTCGACGAGCCGCCGGGCGAGCGCGTGGCCCTCGTCCCGGAGGGCGGAACCCCGCTCCCGGAGCTGGATCCCGGCGGCGAGGTCGTGCTCGTGCTCGGCGCAGAGAGGGAGGGGCTACCGGCCGACGTCCTGGATCGTTGCGAGGAGCAAGCGTCGATCCCGCAGCCGGGAGGCGGCGAGTCGCTCAACGTCGCGATGGCCGGCGCGATCGCGTTGTACGAGCTCGCGCGGCGCAACTCGGCCTAGAAAAGCATCCGGCCCCCTTGCGGGGGCCGGACCAAGATTTCGCCGAGCCGGTTTCGCTTTCGTCCACCTCGCCCAACCGGCCTTTCGCTTCGGGATTGCTCCCTCTTCGTCCGACCGCTCGGTCGTGGTTTCGACCTACTCGCGCTCCGTGCTCGGCGCAAGAGGAAACCTATGCGAACGCCGTCACCGGATCAAGGCCCGGCCGACACGATTTTGTCGCAATTTGCGCGCGGATCATTTTCGGCGGGCGACCCACACGCTGTCCTCGCCCCCGGTGAACGGACGGCGATCGAACCAGCCGTAGCACTCGAGCACCTCGAAGCCGGCTTCGGCGAGGAGCGAGTGCCAGCGCTCCGGCTCGACCCACCAGAGCGTCATCGTCGACGAGCCTTGCGAGCCGCGCACCGAGAGCGTGAGCGTCTGCGCCGCGAGATCCCAGTCGGCGCGCTCGTCGATGCCCGGCTCGCGTTCGATCCAGCGGCCGTGCGTCTCCTCGATGTCCTCGCGGGACGGCGTGAAGACGTCGAACACGAGGCGCCCGCCGGGCCGCAGGAGCTCGCGGGCCGCGCCGAGCGCTTCCAGCCGCTCGTCGTCGTCCCGCAGGTGGAGATACGAGCGGAACGGACACGTCACGAGCGGGACTCGCTCATCGACCGGCGGGCGGCGCAGGTCGCCGAGCCGCAGGTCGAGCCGCTCCGCGACGCCGGCTTCCCGTGCCCGCTCGGCGCAGACCTCCAGCATCCCGGCGGACGAGTCGACGCCGATCACGTGCGCGCCCGCGAGCGCGGTCGGGATCGCGATCCGGCCGGTGCCGACGGCGAGCTCCGCGACCTCGCCGCCTGCGGCCAGCGCCTCGTCGACGTAGAAGGAAACGTCCTCGACGACGCTCGCGCTCCACGGGTCGTAGAGGCGCGCGATGGGGTCGTAGACGCTCAATGCTTGTTGCAGAGGCACCGGCGAAGCCGGCATCTCTGCTTCGTGGGCTCCGTCGAGCCTACGCCCACTGCCTGCGCGTGACGTAGACGAGCTCGAGTGACTCGTCGGTGAACGGCTCCCGCTCGAACCCCCCGTAGAGCGCCTCGACCTCGAGCCCCGCGACGTCGATGAGGCCGTCCCACTCGGACTTCGTGGCCCACCAGAGCCGGATCGTCGCGCCGTCGTCGCGCTCGATCTCGATGCGGTTGTCGGCAGGGGCGTAGCGAAGCGCGTGCACGACGCCGCTCTGGTTCTGCGTCGTCCCGTCGAGCCGCGCCGCGATCGCGTGGCTGAACACGAACGCGTTGAACGCGAACCGCCCGCCGGGCCGCAGCGACGCCGCCACGCGCTCGAACACCTGCCGCTTCTCCTCCCAGCCGTGCAGGTGGAGGAGCGAGCGGAACGGGACGTAGATGAGCGCTGCGGGCTCGTCGAGCTCGAGCTCGCGGACGTCCCCGAGCCGCAGCTCGAGCGGCAGCCCCACCGAACGCTCACGCGCGATCTCGAGCATCGCCGGCGACGAATCGATCCCGAGCACGGGTTTCCCCGTGGCGCGGACGACCTCGATCGCGACTCGGCCGCTCCCGACCATCAGCTCCACGATCGGCCCGTCCGCCTCGCGGGCGAGCGAGAGGTAGTGGGCCACGTCCTCGGTCATGTCGCTCGCCCACGCGTCGTAGACGGGCGCCCAGGTGTCGTATTCGCTCATCGCTGGGTAGTATCGGACCAGATGTCTGCCTCGCGCGTCTTCGCCTTTACACAGCCCCGGCTCGTAGCCGGGGCGTCGGCGCGCTAGCAGTCCACCGTCTCCTCAGCTCGAGCCGGGGCGCGAGTCGCCGTAGTTCCCGTGCCCGCGAAAGGAGGAGAAACCGTTGGATAAGGTCGCCACCGTGGATCCCGACGACCTCGAGAAGGAGGCACTCGCCGCCGCTGCCGAGGCGAGGTCGCTCGCCGCCCTCTCGGAGGTCCGCGTTCGCTACCTCGGCCGCCGTAGTGCGCTCAAGCTCGCCCTGCGTGACGTGCGCGACCGCGAGAGCGGCATGACGCTCAACGCCGTGCGCGAGACGGTCGAATCGGCGCTCTCCGCCCGGGAGGAGGAGCTCGCGCGCGCCGAGCTCGAGGAGAGGCTCGCGACGGAGCGCGTCGACGTGACGCTGCCGGCCGAGCTGCTGGGGCCGCCGAAGCTGCGTCCGCGCGGCACGCTCCACCCGTCGACGCTCGTGCGCCGCGACGTCGAGGACATCTTCCTCGGCCTCGGCTACGAGATCGTCGACGGCCGCGAGGTCGAGACGACCCGCTACAACTTCGACGCGCTCGGCTTCCCGGACTGGCATCCCGCGCGCTCGCCGCGCGACACGCTCTTCCTCGACGAGCACACCCTGCTCCGCACGGAGACGTCGCCGGCCCAGATCCACAAGATGGAAGAGCGGCGGCCGCCGATCTACATGATCTCGATCGGCCGCGTCTACCGGCGCGACACGATCGACGCGACGCACTTCCCGATCTTCCACCAGTTCGAGGGCCTTGCCATCGACCAGGGCATCACCCTGGCCGACCTCAAGGGGACGCTCCTCTACGTGATGCGGCAGCTGTACGGGGCCGAGCGCGAGGTGCGGTTCCGCACGCACTACTTCCCCTTCACCGAGCCCTCGATGGAGCCCGACGTCTCGTGCTTCAACTGCGGCGGCGCCGGCTGCCCGGTCTGCAAGCACTCCGGCTGGATCGAGATGGGCGGCTCGGGGATGGTCGATCCGTACCTGTACGAGTTCGTCGGCTGGGGGCCGGAGGAGTACACGGGTTTCGCGTTCGGGATGGGCATCGAGCGCACCGCGCAGCTCCGCTACGGGATTTCCGGGATCCGCCCGTTCTGGGACAACGACCTCCGCTTCCTCAGGCAGTTCCGATGAGGATCCCGCTCAGCTGGCTGCGCGAGTACGTGCGGGCCGACGCGGGTGCGCAGGAGATCGCCGACGCGCTCTCGATCTCGACCGCCGAGGTCAACGGCGTGCATCGCGTCGGTGTGCCCGGCGACCTCGAGCTCTTCCGCGTCGGGCACGTGCTCGAGGCAGAGAAGCATCCCGACGCCGACCGGCTGCAGCTGACGTCGGTCGAGGTGGGGGAGGACCGGCCCTACTCGATCGTCTGCGGCGCCTGGAACTTCGGCGCCGGCGCGAAGGTCGCCGTGGCGCTGCCGGGCGCGACGCTGCCGAACGGGCTGACCCTCGAGCGGCGCAAGCTACGCGGCCAGGTCTCCGAGGGGATGATCCTGGCCGAGGACGAGCTCGACCTCGGCACCGACCACTCCGGGATCATCGTCCTCGACGACGCGCTCGAGGCGGGGACGCCGCTCGCCGGCGTGCTGCCGCTCGTCGACGAGGTGATCGACCTCGAGGCCACCGGGAACCGCGCCGACCTCTACGCCGTCTACGGCGTTGCGCGCGAGGTCGCGGCGCTGCTGGGCGGCGAGCTCCTGCCGATGCCGGGAGAAGATCCGCCGCAGGACGGCGACGAGCCGGTCGGGATCGGGATCGACGATCCCGAGGGGTGCCTCCGCTTCATCGGCCGCGTCCTCCGCGACGCCGCGCTCGGCGAGTCGCCGCTGTGGCTGAAAGCGCGCCTGCGGCATGCCGGCGTCCGGTCGATCTCGAACGTCGTCGACGTTACGAACTACGTGATGCTCGCGCTCGGCAGCCCGCTGCACGCGTACGACCTCGACCTGCTCCGCGGTGGGCTCGTCGCGCGCCGCGCGCGTGAGGGCGAGAAGCTGCGGACACTCGACGGCATCGAGCGCACGCTCACCGTCGGGGACCTCGTGATCGCCGACGGCGAGCGCGCCGTCGGGCTCGCCGGGATCATGGGCGGCGAGGAGACGGAGGTCTCTGCCGCGACGACGAACCTCCTGCTCGAGGCCGCGAACTTCGAACCGGTCGGGATCCTGCGCAGCTCGGAGCGGCACTCGCTGCGCACCGAGGGGTCGAACCGCTGGGAGAAGGGCGTCGACCCGTACGTCGCGGGGCAGGCGGCGACGTACGCCACACAACTGATCGTGGAGTTGAGCGGTGCGCGCTGGACCGGAGCGGAGGACGTCCAGGCGGAGCTGCCGCAGCCGGCCGTGATCCAGCTGCGGCCGGAGCGCGCGAGCGAGCTGATCGGGCTGGACGTGGCCTCGGAGGAGCAGGGCGCGATTCTCGGCCGGATCGGCTTCGACCAGGTCGAGAACGGCTTCCGCGTTCCCACCTGGCGCGCGCGCGACGTGACGCGCGAGGTCGACCTGATCGAGGAGGTCGCCCGCTTCAAGCTGCCCGAGATCCCGTTCACGCTGCCGCGACGCGAGGCGATGTTCGGGCGGCTGACCCGCGAGCAGCGCCTGCGCCGGCAGGTGGAGGACGTGCTCGTCGGCGCCGGCTACGCCGAGGCGTACACCCCGACGTTCGTCGCCGAGGGCGACCTGCGACTGCCCGAGCCGCTCTCGGCCGAGGCGGCCGCCCTCCGCAGCGTCCTCTACGCCTCGCTGCTCGAGCCCGCCCGCCGCAACGCCGACGCGGGCGAAGACGACGTGGCGCTGTTCGAGGTCGCGCGTGTCTACCGCGACGTCGGGGCCGACCTGCCCGAGGAGCGCTGGCACGTCGCGGGCGTTGCCGACGGTGGCTTCGCCGAAGCGAAGTGGGCCGTCGAGCAGATCTACTCCGCGCTCGGTGTCGAGCCCGCCTACGAGCGGACGAGCGAGCCGTATCTCCACCCGGGAAAGGCGGCCAGGACCACCGAGGGCTGGCTCGGCGAGCTCCACCCGGCGCTGCTGGACGGAGTCTGGGGCGCGTTCGAGCTCGACCTCGACGCGCTCGCCGAGGCGGCGCCGCAGGTCGCCGCCTTCGAGGAGGTGAGCCCGTACCCGGAGGTGCGCCAGGATCTCGCCTTCGTCGTCGACGAGGAGGTCCCCGCCGCGGAGATCCTCGCCGCGATCCGCGAGGCGGCCGGTGAGCTCCTGCGCGAGCTCGCGGTCTTCGACGAGTACCGCGGCGAGCAGACCGGCGAAGGCAAGCGGTCGCTCGCGTTCCGGCTCTCCTTCGGCTCCCGCGAGGGGACGCTGACCGACGAGGACGTCGCGCCCGTGCGCGCGTCGATCGTCGACGCGCTCGCGACGCGCTTCGGTGCCGTCCTCCGGGCCTAGCTAGTCCCGGAAGTGGCGGCGGATCCTGAGCGCCGTCCTGATCGCGATCGCGGCGCCGGTGACGACCCCGATCGCGACACCGATCTGCTTTCCGCGTTCGGCGGTCTTGTCGAGCTCCACGCGCAAGTCGGCGACGGCGTTCGTCAGCTCGCGCCGCTGGTCCGCGATCTCGCGGCGTAGCTCGGGCTCACTCGCCATCGCTCGGTGCCTCCGGGTCGCGCTGAGGCTCCGGATCGCGTAGCGCCTCCGCCGTGAGCTCGGCCTCCTCGAACGCCTGCTCGGGTACCGGGTTGGTGCCCTTTTGCAGCATCTGGACGCCGACATAGCCGAGGACCGTGCCCACCACCATCAGCGCCCCGCACACGATCAGGAGGGCGGCCCAGACCGGCATCGTGGTCGACAGGCCTGCGGCCGCCGCCGCCAGAGCGAAGCAGAGCGCGAGGAAGCCGAAGATCGCCGCACCGCCCGTGAGCCCGATGCCCACGCCGAGCGCCGCAGCCTTCTTCTTCAGCTCGGCGGTTGCGAGCTGTACCTCGAGCTCGACGAACGAACGCGCGTGATCTGCCACCCGCTTCGTCGCGCCGGAAAGTCCCAGTCCGCTCATCACGGGAACACCGTAACCAACGTTGCGCTAGGGGCGAAGCGTTCACCCTGCGGTTTCCAGGCGACGGGGGCCGCCATCAGGCGGGACGGCGCCCGACCGTGAAGGTGGCGCCCTGGGTTCCCACCGGATGGACGTCGCTCAGCACCCGCGTGATCCGGACGTGGCCCGCGACCTCCGCCTCGTCGAGGCGGGCCAGGCAGCGGCCGACCATCCCGGCGGCGGCGCCGTAACCGCGCCGGCTCGCGCAGCGGAAGCGGAAGGCCGGCTTTCCGGTGGGCGGCCGCATGGGGTTGATGGGCGCGCACAGGACGGCGGCACGGTCGATGTCGGCGCTCGACTGGAGCTCGAGCTCGGCGACGAGGTCGCTCCAGTCGGACGGGAGGACCTCGAGCGCCGCCTGCCACTCGGCCGCGAGCGACCGTGCGGGTGGCTCCGGCTCAGGTCGCACGCCGAGGATCTCGACGAGCTCGAGGCGCCCGACGATGCCTTCCTCGTCGATCCTGCGCAGAAGACGCCGCGCGGCTTCGGGTCCGACGCCGGCTCCCTGGGTCGAGACGTCGAACCGGATGTCCCTGCCTCCGACGCCCGGGCCGGCCGGCCCAAGCAGCGCCGCAGCCCGGGATCTGGCCGCGTCGTCGGTGATCGTGAGGCTCAATGTGACCTCGGTCCACCTTGGATCCAGGCCCCGTTCGACGGCGTTCCAGCGTTCGGCGAGCGGCACGGCGGGAACCGTACACTCGGGCCCGTGGCCAAGGTGGAACAGCGGGCGAGCCTCGCCAAGAGCGAGCTCGGCGACGTGCTGCGCGAGATGCTCCTGATCCGCCGCTTCGAGGAGAAGGTCGAGGAGCGTTTCCGCGCCGGCGACCTGCCCGGCTTCCTCCACGTCGCGATCGGCCAGGAGGCGTGCGCCGTCGGCGTCTGCCGCGCGCTGGAGGACGGCGATGTGATCGCCTCGACCCACCGCGCGCACGGCCACACGCTCGCGAAGGGAACCCACCCGAACGAGCTGATGGCCGAGCTGTACGGCAAGCAGGAGGGCTGCTCGCACGGCTACGGCGGCTCGATGCATCTCTACGACATCGAGCGCGGCAACATGGGCGCAAACGCGGTCATCGGCGGCGGGCTGCCGCACATCACCGGTGCTGGGCTCGCTTTCCAGATGCGCGGCGAGCCTCGCGTCGCGCTCGCGTTCTTCGGCGACGGGGCGACGAACATCGGCACCTTCCACGAAGCGCTGAACCTCGCGCAGCTCTGGCAGGTGCCGGCGGTGTTCGTGCTCGAGGACAACAAGTGGGCAGAGTCGACGCCGGAGTCGCAGCACTCCCCGATCCGCGACCTCTCCCTGCGCGCCAAGGCGTTCGGCATGAAGGCGGTCAAGGCCGATGGCCAGGACGTCGAGGCGGTGTACAAGGCGACCCGGCAGGCGCTCGACCACGCTCGCTCCGGCAAGGGGCCGGTCTTCCTGCACCTCGACACGGTGCGCTTCAGCGGCCACTACATCGGCGACCCGCAGGTCTACCGCGACCGCGAAGAGGCGAAGGAGCTGCGCGCGACGCGCGACCCGATCGAGCTGCTGCGCGTCAAGCTCGAGGTCTCGGACAACGACTTCGCGGAGGTCGACTCGGAGGTGACGGAGATCGTCGAGGCCGCGGTCGAGTTCGCGAAGAACGGCACCGACCCGGCGCCCGAAGACGCGCTGAAGAACGTCTATGCCTGAGCTGACCTATCGCGAGGCAGTCCGCGACGCCTTGTCGACGGCGATGCGCCAGGACGACGACGTCTTCATCATGGGCGAGGACATCGCGGAGATGGGCGGCTCGATGGGCGTCACGTCGGGGCTGCTCGAGGAGTTCGGCAAGGAACGCGTGCGCAACACGCCGATCTCGGAGATGGCGCTCGCCGGCGCGGCGATCGGGGCCGCGATGCAGGGGATGCGCCCCGTTGCCGAGATCATGTACGAGGACTTCATGACGCTCGCCGCCGAGCAGGTCGTGAACCAGGCGGCGAAGCTCCGCTACATGTCCGGCGGGCAGCTCACCGTCCCGGTCGTCTTCCGCACGCAGGGCGGCGCCGGCTGGTCGCCGGGCGCACAGCACGCGCAGCAGCTGGAGGCCTGGTTCGTGCACATCCCGGGGCTCAAGGTGGTCTTCGCCTCGACGCCCGAGGACGTGCGCGGCCTGCTCTGGTCGGCGATCTACGACGACAACCCGGTCGTCTTCTTCGAGCACCGGACGCTCTATCCGATCAAGGGCAACGTGCCGCAGGAGATCGAACCGATCCCGATCGGGCGCGCGCGTGTGCACCGCGAGGGCGAGGACGTGACCGTGATCGCGACCGGCCGGCTCGTCCACGAGAGCCTCAAGGCGGCCGAGGAGGCGGAGAGCGAAGGGATCTCGGTCGAGGTCGTCGACCCGCGCACGCTGCAGCCGCTCGACGAGGAGACGCTCGTCTCGTCGGTCAAGAAGACGAACCGGGCCGTCGTCGCGCACGAGGCGGTGACGCGGATGGGCTTCGGCGCCGAGGTCGCGGCCGTGCTCCAGTACCAGGCGTTCGACTGGCTCGACGCGCCGATCGAGCGCGTCGGCGCGAAGTTCTCGCCGCTGCCGTTCGCGCCGGTGATGGAGGCGTTCGTCGTGCCGCACGCCGAGGACGTGCTCGCCGCGATCAAGCGAACCGTGGGCAAGGACTAGACGGTGGCGACCGAGGTCATCCTGCCGCGGCTCGGCCAGGGCATGGAGTCCGGGACGATCGTCCGCTGGCTGAAGTCGGAGGGCGAGCCGGTGGAGAAGGGCGAGCCGCTCTTCGAGCTCGACACCGACAAGGTGACGCAGGAGGTCGAGGCCGAGGCGGCGGGTGTCCTGCTCAAGATCGCGGTCTCCGAGGGCGAGGTGCCCGTCGGCCAGACCGTCGCCTTCATCGGCGCCGCGGGCGAGGACGTTCCCGAAGTCGCTAGCGAGGTCCCTGAGCCGCACGAGCCCGGGACACTTAGTAACACTGTGTTACAAGCGAAGGAGGAGCCGGCTCCCGCGCCGCCGGCTTCGGAAAATGGGCGGATCAAGGCTTCGCCGCTCGCGCGGCGCATTGCACGCGAGCGCGGCATCGAGCTCTCTGCGATCCGCGGCACCGGCCCCGACGGCCGCATCGTCGCGGAGGACATCGAGCGCGCCGAGGCCGGAGGCCCGACGGCGCCGGCGGCCGCACCTGCCCCCGGACCGGGCGGGGAGGTCGAGCGCGTGCCGCTCACGAGTATCCGCAAGACCATCGCGCGCCGCCTGACCGAGGCGTGGCAGATCCCGGTCTTCCAGCTCCAGGCCTCGGCCGACATGACGCGCGTGAACGCGCTCGTCGCGAAGCTCCGCGAGCGCGACCCGGAGGTGCGCGTCACCGTCACCGATGTCCTCACCAAGGTCTGCGCGCAGGCGCTCATGCGCCACCGCGAGGTGAACGCGGAGTTCACCGAGGATGCGATCCTTCTGCACCCGTCAGCCAACGTCGGGCTCGCCGTGGCGGCGCCGCAGGGGCTCGTGGTGCCCGTGATCCGCAGCGCCGAGCGGCTCTCGCTGACCGAGATCGCCGGCGTGCGGGGCGACCTGGTCGGCCGCGCCCGCGAGAACAAGCTCCGTGCCGAGGATCTCGAGGGCGGCACGTTCACGATCTCGAACCTCGGGATGTTCGCGGTCGAGAGCTTCACGGCCGTCCTGAACCCGCCGCAGGCCGCGATCGTCGCCGTCGGCGCGACCGAGGAGCGTGCCGTCCCCATCGGCGGCGAGATTGCCGCGCGGCCGCTGGTCACGCTCACCTGCACGTTCGACCACCGCGCCGTCGACGGCGCGCCGGCCGCTGCCTTCCTCCAGACGCTGAAGGAGAGCCTCGAGGACCCGGGGCTCGCGTTGTAACGGTGCTTCGCGCGGCCGACCAGCAGGACACGCGCTTCCTCCGGGACATGCTCCGCCACGCCTACCACTGGCGGATGGGCGATCCCGACCTGCCCGTCTACCGCTACGTCAAGGAGTGGGGCCGGCCGGGCGACGCCGGCGTGATCGCGTCCGCCGGCCCGAACGCGTACGGCGCTGCGTGGTACCGGCTCTTCCCGGCCTCGGCTCCCGGCTTCGGCTTCGTCGACGAGGAGACGCCGGAGCTGACGATCGCCGTCGTCCCGAGCAAGCGCGGCCATGGCACGGGCGCGGAGCTGCTCGAGGCGCTGCTCGCGCAGGCCAGGGCGGAGGGCTTCTCCCGGATCAGCCTCAGCGCCGAGCCGGGCCAGACCGGCTTCTACGAGCAGCACGGCTTCCGGGAGCTCCGCCGCGAGGACGGGACCGTCACCATGGTCGCCGAGCTCTAGCTCGCGAAGCTGGCGCTTCGCTCGCTGGAGAAGGAACTCCGCGGGCCGGAAAGCACGGTTTCCGGCCCTCTCCGTGCAGGAGGTCTTTCCCCGACCACTGAGGCCGCTGCGCGGCGTCTGCGGGGGCGGGATGCCTCCGGCCAAGCCGCCGCTGCGCGGCAGTCTTAGCCTCCGGCCGGCCCGAAACGTTTGAGTACGCTCAAGCGCAACATGACCAGGGAGATGAGAAATGGACGTTGACGTCGCCGTCCTGGGAGGCGGTCCCGGGGGCTACACCGCCGCCATCCGCGCCGCGCAGCTCGGCGCGAAGGTCGCCTGCATCGAGCGGGAGCCCGAGCTCGGCGGCACGTGCCTGCGCGTGGGCTGCATTCCGACCAAGGCGTGGGTGCAGACCGCGTTCGCGCTCAAGGAGGCGGAGGAGAGCTTCGCGAAGTTCGGCGTGGAGGTGGGGGAGGCCAAGCTCGACCTCGCCGCCGCCAACGCCTGGAAGGCGGGCGTCGTCAAGCAGATGACGTCCGGCGTGGCCGGCCTCTTCAAGGCGAACGGCGTCGAGTGGGTGAAGGGCGCCGGCACGTTCACGGACGCGAACACGATCGCGGTCGAGGGCGGGGAGGACGTCACGTTCCGCTCGGCTGTCGTCGCGACGGGGTCGTTCCCGCTGCGTCCGCCGATCGAAGGGCTCGACTCGCCGCGCTGTGTCGACTCGACCGGCCTGCTCGCGCAGGATCAGGTGCCGCGGCGGCTCGTCGTCCTCGGCGGCGGCGTCATCGGCTGCGAGTTCAGCTCGATCTTCAACCGCTTCGGATCCGAAGTGACGATCATCGAGATGCTGACCCTCATCCCGCAGGAGGACGAGGACGCGAGCAAGGAGCTCGCGAAGCAGTTCGGCAAGCGCGGCATCGCGCTGCATCTCGGCGAGCAGTGCACGCGCGTCGAGGACGACGGCTCGCAGCTCACCGTCCACTTCGGCGAGGGCGAGAGCGTGCAGGGCGACCTGATGCTCGTCTCCGTCGGCCGTGGCCCGGCGGTCGGGGGGATCGGCCTCGAGGCCGCCGGCGTGCAGTTCGACCGCCGCTCCGGCATCGCGGCCGACGAGCACCGGCGCACGAGCGTCCCGCACATCTACGCCGTCGGCGACTGCGCCGGCTACTGGCAGCTCGCGCACACCGCGTTCCGCGAGGGCGAGATCGCGGCGGAGAACGCGACCGGGCACGAGGCCGTGTTCAACAACCGCGCGATCCCGCGGCCGATCTACACGGATCCGGAGATCGCCGCCGTCGGCCTCACCGAGGCGCAGGCGCGCGAGGAGTACGGCGACGACGTCGCGGTCGGCCAGTTCCCGTGGGTCGCGAACGCGCGCGCCGTGATGCAGGACGAGACGGTCGGCTGGGTCAAGTCGATCCACGAGACGCGCTACGGCGAGCTGCTCGGCCTCGTCATGGTCGGCCCGCACGTGACCGACATGGTCGAGGCGGGCGTCGTCGCGATCGACGCCGAGTCGACGGTGGAGACGGTCGCGGACGGGATCGCGCCTCATCCGACGCTGTCGGAGGCGATCAAGGAGGCGGGGCTCGTCGCGCTCGGCCGCGCCATCCACATCCCGAACCGCAAGCCGCGCGCGAAGGCACCGGCTTAGGGAGGCTGCCGTGACGATCGTGAACCGGAGAAACGCCGTGATCGGCTGGGTCATGGTGAAGGTGTGGAAGCGCAGCGCCCGCCGCAAGGCGGATCGCGCCCGCGGCCGCCTCACCTCCCGGCGCGGGAAGAGCGGTTGAGCCTCCTCCGCGCCTCGATCGACGGCCTCGTCCCGTACGAGCCCGGCAAGCCCGTCGAGGCGGTGCAGCGGGAGCTCGGGCTGGAGCGCGTCGTCAAGCTCGCCTCGAACGAGGGGCCGTTCCCGCCGTTCCCGGCCGCGCTCGAGGCGATGGAGCGGACTGCGTTCGAGCTCAACCGGTACCCGGACGGCGGCGTCTGGTCGCTCCGGACCCAGTTGGCCGAGCGGCACGGCGTCGCCTTCGAGGAGGTAGTCGTCGGTGCGGGCGCAGACGGGATCATCGACCTGCTCGCGCAGGCGACGCTCGATCCGGGCGACGACGTCGTCTGCGGCTGGCCGTCCTTCCCGAGCTACGTCCTCACGGCCGCGAAGCTCGGCGCCGAGGCCAGGCACGTCCCGCTCCGCAACCACACCTACGATCTCGACGGCCTGCTCGCGGCGATCGGGCCGCGCACGAAGCTCGTCTACGTCTGTCACCCGAACAACCCGACCGGCACCGCCAACTGCGAAGCGGAGCTGCTCGCCTTCCTCGACCGGCTCCCGGACCACGTCCTCTGCGTCCTCGACCAGGCGTACTTCGAGTACATCGACGACCCGGACTACGTCGACGGGCTCGACCTCTTCCGCGCGGGTCGCCGGATCGCGGTGCTGCGCACGTTCTCGAAGATCTACGGGCTCGCCGGCCTGCGGGTCGGTTGGGCGGTGGCGCCGGCGGACGTCGCTACTGCGACGAGCAAGGTGCGGCGCGCGTTCGACGTGGCGGCGACCGCGCAGGCGGCAGCGCTCGCGAGCCTCGACGACGCCCAGGAGATCGCCCGGCGCCGCGAGCTGAACGCGACGGGCCGCGACCGGCTGGCGGAGATCCTGCGCGGCCACGGGCTGGATCCCGTGGGGCCGGCTCGCGGCAACTTCCTCTTCGCCGACGTCGGCGGAGGACGGGAGCTGTTCGAGCGATTGCAGCGGGAAGGGGTCATCGTCCGCCCGCTCGACGGCTTCGGCGCGCCGGAGGCGATCCGCGTCACGGTGGGCACGCCGGAGGAGAACGAGTTCTTCGCCGTCGGGTTGGGACACGTCCTTTCCGGCGTCTCGTAACCGGCCTGCATAGGTGGTACTTTCGGGCGCGACCTCGTGAGGTTGTCGTCAGCCCAACTCACGCCGCTGAGGCTGCCGGGATTCCGCAACCTCTTCTTCGCCACGCTCTGTTCGAGCGCGGGGACGCTGCTCGCAGCGGTCGCGCTCGCGATCGACGTCCAGCAGCGGACGAACTCCGGTCCCTGGGTCGCAGCCGTCTTCATCGTCGAGTTCCTGCCGACGATCGTGGTCGGGCTCCTGCTCGGGCCGTTCCTCGACCGCTTCGAGCGCCGCTCGCTGATGATCGGGGCCGACGCCGTCCGTGTCGGGGTCTTCGCGGCGCTTCCGTTTGCACCGACCGCGGGCTGGATCGTCGGCCTCGCAGGCATCGCAGGTCTCGCGACCGGCTTCTTCCGCCCGGCCGTCTACGCCGGGATCCCGAACCTCGTCCCCGACGCGCAGCTGCCGAGCGCCAACGCGCTGCTGCAGGGGATCGAGAACCTGAGCTGGGCGCTGGGGCCGCTCGCCGGCGCGATCCTGACGGCCGCGGGCGGGCCGTCGGCGGCGTACGGGATCAACGCGGTGTCGTTCGCGGTCTCCATGCTGCTCGTGCTGCGGATCCCGCCGCGCCTGCTGCAGAGCGAGCGTGCGCTCTCGCGGGGCCACTGGACCGATCTGCGCGACGGCTTCAGAACGACGTTCCGCTCGCCGTCGATGCGAGCCGTGCTCGTCGCGTGGGGAATCGCCTCGGTCGCGACCGGCGCCGCCAACGCCGTCGAGATCTTCCTCGCCAAGCGCACGTTCCACGCCGGCGACCTGGGCTTCGGCCTGATCTTCAGCGCGATCGGCGCCGGCCTCGTGCTCGGCAGCGCCGTGAGCGCCGGGCTGCTTGCCCGCCTCGGCGTCGCCCGCACGTACGGAGGGAGCCTCGCTCTGATGGCAGCCGGCTACCTGGCCGCCGCGGTCAGCCCGAACATCTGGGTCGCGTCCTGCTGCGTCCTCTTCACCGGGGTCGGGAACGGGGTGGCCATCAACTGCAACGCCCTCCTCGTGCAGCGCGGCACCTTCGACCTGTTGCGTGGTCGCGCGCTGACGTTCGTGATCAGCATCACGTATGCGCTCCTGGGTCTCGGGTACGCGCTCGGCGGCCTGCTGCTCGACCCGACTGGACCGCGCTGGATCTGGGGAGCCTGCGGCGCGCTGCTCGTCGTCGCCGCCCTCGTGGGCACGCTGATGGCCCGCAAGCTCGGGGGCGAGACGCCCGCGAAGGACGAGGTCCTCCCCGAGGCCACGCCCGTAGCAGCCGCGCACTAGAGTCCTCGCGGTGGCCGGACGCCGCGACTGGACTCGGGACGACCTTGCGGCCGGGGTGCGTAGCGGCGACCGGCGTGCGCTGGCGCGCGCGATCTCGCTCGTCGAGGACGGCGACCCGCTCGCGTACGGCGTCGTCGCCGATCTCTACCCGCAGACCGGCTCCACGTACTCGGTCGGCGTCACCGGCCCGCCCGGGGTCGGGAAGTCGAGCCTCGTCTCGGCGCTGATCCGGCACGTCCGCGAGCGCCAGATCACGGTGGGCGTCGTCTCGGTCGATCCCTCGAGCCCGTTCTCGCACGGCGCGCTGCTCGGCGACCGCATCCGGCTCAGCGACCATTTCCTCGATCCCGACGTCTTCATCCGCTCGATGGGGACGCGCGGCCACCTCGGCGGCCTCGCCGAGGCGGCGCTGCAGGCCCTGCTCGTGCTCGACGCGGCCGGCAAGGACGTCGTTTTCCTCGAGACGGTCGGCGCGGGGCAGAGCGAGGTCGAGGTGATCGGGATCGCCGACACCGTGCTGCTCGTGCTCATGCCCGGCTCGGGCGACGCGGTACAGGCCCTGAAGGCGGGGATCATGGAGATCCCGGACGTGATCGCGATCAACAAGATGGACCACCCCGCCGCGAAGACGATGCTGAACGAGGTGCGCTCGATCCTCGCCCTCGATCGCAGCGGCGACTGGCACCCGCCGATCATCCTCACCGAGGCCGTACGAGGCGAGAACGTGCCCGAGCTGTGGGAGAAGATCGCGGAGCATCGGGCGTTTCTCGAGCAGAGCGGGCAGCTCGAGGAGCGGCGCCGCGCGAACCTCGCCCGCGAGGTGTTCGCGGTCGCGTCCAGTCGGGCGAGCCGCCACCTCGAGCAGGCGGTCGCGGACGACGCCGAGCTGCGGCGTCTGCTCGCGGCGGTTCAGGCACGGGAGCTCGACCCACTGACGGCCGTACAGGAAATACTCGAAAAGGTGTTCCGGATTCACGATGGCGACGGCAACAGCACCCGGGCTTCCTGAGATCGAGCGCGCGCGCGAGCGGCTCGACGGAGTCGCGCGCGTCACGCCGGTCTACCCGACGGAGACGTTTTCGCGGCTCGCCGGCCGGCCGGTGTACCTGAAGGCCGAGAACCTGCAACGGACGGGCTCGTTCAAGATCCGCGGGGCCTACGTCAAGCTCTCGAATCTCGAGCCGGAGCAGCTCGCGGCGGGCGTGATCGCGGCGAGCGCCGGCAACCACGGCCAGGCCGTCGCCTGGGCAGCGCGTGAGCTCGGTGCGCCGGCACGGGTCTTCATGCCGCGGGATTCGCCGATGGCGAAGTACGACGCGACGCGCAGCTACGGGGCCGAGGTCGACCTGGACGGGCTCTCCTTCGAGGAGACGCTCGAGGCCGCGCGCGCGTACGTCGAGGAGAGCGGCGGCACGTTCGTCCATCCCTACGAGGACACGCTGATCATGGCCGGCCAGGGGACGATCGGGCTCGAGCTCGCGGAGCAGGTCGACGAGCTCGAGACGGTCGTGATCCCGATCGGCGGCGGCGGGCTCGCGTCGGGCATCTCCATCGCCCTGCGGGCGGTGCGGCCGGGGTTGAGGATCGTCGGCGTGCAGGCGGCCGGGACCCGGCCCGGCGGCTCCGGCTACTCGATCGCCGACGGGATCGCGGTCAAGGACCCGGGCGACCTGACGATGGGGATCCTCGGCGAGACGCTCGACGACATCGTCGCGGTCGACGACGAGCAGATGGCGAAGGCGATCGTCCTTCTCGCCGAGCGGACGAAGTTCGTCGTCGAGGGCGCCGGCGCCGCCAGCATGGCTGCGATCCTCGAGGGACTCGTCGGCGGCGGCTCGGGGCCGGTGCTCGCGCTCCTCTCCGGAGGCAACATCGACGCCTCGCTCATGGTCCAGGTGATGCGGCGCGGGCTCGCGCTCGCCGGCCGCTACCTGGTCGTGCGCACCTGCGTGCCCGACCATCCGGGCGAGCTCGCGAAGCTCCTCGACCTGCTCGGGGCGGAGCGCGTGAACGTCGTCGAGGTCGAGCACCAGCGCGAGGCGGCGTGGGTCCCGGTCGGCTACACCGGCGTCGAGCTCACGCTGCTGACTCGCGATCCCGAGCATTGCGAGCAGCTCCTCGCCCAACTCGGCGGCTGGGGCTACCAGGTCGAGCGTCTCGATTGAGCCGCCGCTTCGACGAGCTGCCCGCCCTGGTCGAGGAGAAGCTCGGCGAGCACGCGCGCGTCGCCCTCATCTACTTCGATGCCTTCGGATGGCGCTTCGTGGAGCGTCACGCCGACCACCCGCTGTTCGCCGCAGCAGAGGTCGAGCGCTGGACGTCCTGCTTCCCGTCCACCACGACCGTCCACTCGACGACGATCCACTCCGGCCTCCCGCTCGGCGAGCACGGCCTCTACGAATGGAACATCTTCGAGCCGCGGCTGAACCGGCTCGTCACCCCGCTCTGGTTCTGCTTCGCGGGGGACGACCGTCCCGGGACGCTCTTCGACGTCGGCTTCACCGCTCACGACCTCTTCCCCGACCAGACGCTCTACCGGCGGCTGCTGCCGATACCGAGCCATGTGGCGATGCCGGCCGGGATCGCGCGCTCGGAGACGAGCAAGCAGCTTCTCCGGCCGGCGACCGTCCACCCGTTCGATGACAACGCCGAGGGGCTGGCCACGCTGTGCGGTGCGCTCGCGGCCGAGGAGCGCGCGTACGGGACGATCTACTTCGGCGACGCCGACGCGCTGATGCACATGGCCGGGCCGGACGCGCCCGAGGTGGCCGCGCTGATGGAGGAGACCCTGGCGGCGATCGCGGCGGCGCCGTGGCCGGAGGGGACGCTCGTCCTGCTGACCGCCGACCACGGGATGGAAGGGATCTCGCCGGAGCGGACGACCTACGTCAACGAGGTCTGGCCCGAGCTCGCGCAGCACATGGCCCTTGGGGCCGACGGCAAGCCGCTCGCGCCTGCCGGCTCCTGCCGCGACCTCTTCCTGCACGTCCGGCCCGAGCGGCTGGCCGAGGTCGAGTCGCGGCTCTCCGACCTGCTCGCGGATGTCGCGGAGGTCCGAACCGTGGAGGCGCTGCTCGCCGAGGGGCTGTTCGGGTCGAACATCACCGAGGCGCTGACGTCGCGGCTGGCGAACCTCGTCGTCCTGCCGGCCGCCGGCGAGGCCGCCTATTGGCTCGAGCCGGGACGGTTCGAGCAGCGCTTCCTGGGCCAGCACGGCGGGCTGTCGCCCAACGAGATGGAGATCCCGCTCGTCAGCTGGGTCGGCGGCGGGTAGCTACGACCCGCAGCGGCGGAAGGAGCTGACCTCGCCGCCGTGGGCGCGCCAGTCGGCGACACCGCCGTCGAGAACCGGCCGGGCGTTGAGGCCGGCGGCCTGGAGCACGCTCGCCGCCACGGCCGCGCGGGGTCCGGATTCGCAGATCGTCACGAGCGGCCGGCCGTTGAGCAGGCCCGCCTCTGCCGCGGCCCGAGCCGTCCGATAGGGGAGATGCCGCGAGCCGGGGATGTGCCCCTCGTCCCGCTCGTCCGCCTCGCGGACGTCGAGCAGCTCGACCGAGTCGTCGGCGAGCATCTGCTCGAGTTCGTCGAGCGAGACCGGCTCGAGCTTCTCCGAGCCGCCGCCCTCCTGCCAGCCGGCGATCGCGAACAGCCCGACCGCCTGCAGCGCCCGCGCGGCGCGCACGGCCTCTTCGGAGTCCGCTGCCTGGAGGACGAGAGCACGCTCGGGCAGGACGAAGCCCGCCTTCGTCGCGAAATGTGAGCCGGAGACCGGGATGCCGACTGCTCCGGGCCGGTGACCGGCGGCGAACACGTCGGTAGGGCGGACGTCGAGCACGATCGCCTCCTCCGGGACCGAGTCGGCCCGCTCGAGCGGCGGCTGCGCGCCGAGGAGCTCGCCGCGGTTGAGCTCGACGATCAGCTCCATGTTCGGCGGCCGCGGCGGCTGCGACCCGAGCCGCGCGTCGAGGAAGTCGGCGAGCTCGCCCTGCAGCGCCGGGTTGAAGCGGCGCTCGAAGCCGATGGTCGTCGACGCCTTCGAGCTCATCGCGGCGCCGCACAACGAGCCTGCGACGTGGCCGGGGAAGACCTCGACGCCGTCGCCGAGCTCCACGAGCCGGCGCAGGCTGTAGAAGAGGCCCTCGGCTCCTTCGTGTGCCTCGACCGCGAGGTCCGGCCGGCCCGCGTCGCCGACGAAGAGCGAGTCGCCGGTGAGGACGAGCCACGGCTCGTCGCCCCGCGAGCGGTCGATCACGGCGAAGCAGCAGTGCTCGGGGCGGTGGCCAGGCGTGTGGATCGTGCGCAGGACGACCGCGCCGACCTCGACCTCCGTCCCGTCCTCGAGCGGCTCGTGCTGGAACGTCGCGGCAGCCTCACGGTGGACGCGGATCGGGACGCCGTGCTCGAGCGCGAGCCGTCCGTGACCGGAGACGTGATCGGCGTGGGTGTGCGTCTCGAGGACTCCGACCAACCGGACGCCGTGACGCTTCGCCTCCGCGAGCACCGGCTCGACGTAGTAGGGCGGGTCGACGACGACGGCTACGCCCTCGTGCTCGTCGCCGACGAGGTAACAGGCGCAGCCCAGGTCGTCGTTCAGGAACTGGGTGAAGAGCACGGCGCGACGCTACCACCGGCCTCCGCTATGTATCCGAAAGCGCCTCCGGCCGGGCCGCGGCGTGCTCGTCGCGCGCGTGCTCCTCGTCGAGCAGCCGCATGACGTACCAGCCGATGGCGATCAGGAAGACGAGCGTCTGCTCGGCGTTCATCAGGATCCCGCCGAGGTTCTGGTCGCGGATCGGCGACAGGCCCCAGAGCCGCGGCGCGTGCTCGTAGAACGAGTAGAACGGCCGGCTGGAGAAGATGTAGGCGAGGCCGAGGAACGACGAGCCGATGAACGCGATGGCGAGATAGGCGAGCCCCGCCGGCGGCGAGAGGCGGCCGCTCACGATCGGCCACCAGAAGAGGAGGCCCGCCGCCATCAGGATCGCGTGCTCGATGTTCAGTCCCCAGCCGGTGCGCAGCGCCCAGTTGTAGAAGGCCGCGATGTGCGTCAGGTACCAGGCACCGAGCCAGAGCGGGAGGATCCAGCGGGTGCGCAGCCGGTTCATCCCGCGGCGGCCGATCTCCTCCCGCATGCGCGGTGTGAGGCCGAGCAAGACGAGCAGCGGCGCGAGGTCGGCGATCAGCCCGTTCTGGAGCAGGTGGATCAGCAGGAGATAGCGCGAGGCGATCGTCTCGAGCGGCGAATTGAGCGAGGCCGCGATCAGGAAGAGCCCCGACGCGAAGGCGACGACGCGCCACGTCGCGGGACGGTCGGTGCGGGCCGCGTGCCAGTAGAGCGCGGCGGCGGCGATCGCAAGGACCAGGAAGATCGGCTCGAAGCTGAACGACGTTGCGCTCACGTCGGCCGTCGGCTGGAAGCGACGGCGGCGTAGCTGCCGTCGCCCGGCCGAAGTTGCCGGTCGCCTTTGGCGACCGGCCGGGCGAGGCGAGCCCGGTGGGCGCGGCTCCAACGCGGGCGCAGCAGCAGCGCGACGCAGATCCCGAGCGTGACGAGCTGCTCGACGGTCATCACGATCCCGGCGAGCTGCTGGTCGAGCAGCGCCGAGATCCCGTACGCACCGTGGTAGAACGGATAGAGCGGCGTGAAGGCGAAGATGAGGACGTCGGAGAGGATCATTCCGGCCGCGAACATCGACGCCGCGAGCGCGACCCGGCCGCCGACCGTCAGCCGGCGGTGCGAGCCGGGGTCGACGAGGAGCGTCCAGACCAGGATCCCGCAGAACATCCAGCAGAGGTGCTCGAAGTTGTGGAGGTTCTGGTGCGCGAGCGCCGCGTCGTAGACGGATGGGATGTGCCAGATCGCGAGGTTGGCCGCCCAGAGCGTGAGCGCGACGCGCGGCCGGAGGAGGGTGCCGAGGACGGCGCGGACGCGGCGGTTGCGCGCGAGCGGCGCCAGGATCGGCGCGGGCAGGAAGAAGACGAGGAGCGGCCCGCGCACGGCGGTGATCATCAGCGCCGGCCCGAGGTCACCGATCAGGACGTGCTGGGCCATGTGCGCCGAGAGCAGCCTCTCGTCGGCGAGCCGGTCGAGCGGCCCGACGAGGGCGAAGAGCGTCACCCCGAGCCCGGCGGCGAAGAGCGCGATCCGATCCCAGCCGGCGAGGTCGGGGCGGCCGCGGCGGCGCAGCCGCACAACCGCTTGCAGGAAGAGGAGCGCCGCGACAGCGGCCGCGATGACCGGAATCACCCCTCGATTGTGCCTCCGATCGGCGTTACCGGTCGGCCGGAAGGAACTTCCGGGCCTCGTCGAGCTGCTCCTCCTCGACGAGCACCGCGGTCGGCCCGGCCTCCCCGACCCCGTAGGCGCCGATTGCCGCTGCCGTATTCGTCTTCTCGTACGAGCACTTGATCCCGTTCGCGCGGAGCTCGCCGCAGAGCATCTCGGCTTCGAGGTCGTTCGAGACGACGGTGAGGGTGACCAGTGCCACGTTAGAAGCCCAGGTGCTTGGCGATGACCATCCGTTGCACCTCGTTCGTGCCCTCACCGATCTCGAGGATCTTCTGGTCGCGGAAGAGCCGCGAGATCGCGAACTCCTCCATGAAGCCGTAGCCGCCGTGGATCTGCAGTGCGGAGTTCACCACCCGGTTCGAGAGGATCCCCGTGTAGAGCTTCGCCTGCGCCGCGGCGAGCGCGAACGGCTTGCCCGCGTCCTTGAGCCACGCCGCGCGGTAGACGAGCTGCCGCCCGGCCTCGATCTCCGTCGCCATGTCGGCGAGCTGGAACTGGATCGCCTGGAAGCTCGCGATCGGTCGCCCGAACTGCTGCCGCTCCTTCGCGTAGGCGGCGGCGAGGTCGTACGCGCCCTGCGCGAGCCCGACACCCATCGAGGCGACCGAGATGCGGCCGCCGTCGAGGATCTCCATGAACTGGCCGAAGCCGCGGCCGCGCTCGCCGAGGAGATTCCCCTCCGGCACGGCGCACGAGTGGAACGAGAGCTCTCGGGTGTCGGATGCGTGCCAGCCGAGCTTGTGCATCGGAGCCGAGATCTCGTAGCCGGGCGTGCCGTTCGGGACGACGAGGTTCGAGATCTCGCCGTCGCCGGTGAGCGCGGTGATCGTGACGCAGGCGCTGATGTCGGTACCCGCGTTGGTGATGAAGATCTTCGAGCCGTCGATCACCCATTCCCCGTCGAGCAGCTCGGCCTTCGTGCGCGTCGCGCCGGCGTCGGAGCCGGCGTCGGGCTCGGTCAGCCCGAACGCCGCGAGCCCCTGACCCGACGCGAGCCGCGGCAGCCACTCCTGCTTCTGCCCCTCGTTGCCGAAGAGCAGGATCGGCATCGTCCCGAGCGACGTGTGCGCCGCGACGGTGATCGCGACGGAGGAGTCGATGCGCGTCAGCTCCTCGATCGCGATCGCGTAGGAAACGGTGTCGCCGCCGGCGCCGCCGTACTCCTCCGGGATGGGCAGGCCCATCAGCCCCAGGTCGCCGAGCTCCGCCACGAGCTCGTACGGGAAGCGCGCCTCGCGGTCGAGCTCCTCGGCGACGGGTGCGACCTTCGTCTCCGCGAACTCGCGGACGGTGCGGCGGATCAGTTCCTGCTCGTCGCTCAGCTCGAAGTTCAAGCGAGCATTGTGCCCAGCTCGGCGATCAGCCGGACGCCGTAGCCGGTACCGCCGGGCACCCGCAGGTAGTCGCCGCGGCTGCGCTCGAGGAACGCCGGCCCCGCCATGTCGACGTGGCACCACGGGCCGTCGCCGGCGAACTCCCGCAGGAACTCGGCGGCGAGCACCGGCGAGCCCTGGCGCAGCGTCGAGCTGTTCATCATGTCCGCGAACGCCGAGTCGATGTAGCGCCGGTAGCGCGGGTGGAGCGGGAACGGCCAGACGAGGTCGCCGCTGCGCCGCCCGGCCTCGAACACGAGCTCGCCCCACAGCGCATCGTTCGCGAAGCCGCCGGCGTAGAGGTCGCCGAGCGCGAGCTCCATCGCCCCCGTGAGCGTCGCGAGGTCGAGCATGTGCGTCGCGCCCTCGCGGCGGACGTACCAGAGTGCGTCGGCGAGCACGAGCCGGCCCTCGGCGTCCGTGTTGGTGACCTCGATGGTCTTGCCGTTGGCGGCGCGGAGGATGTCGCCTGGCCGGAACGCGTCCCCGCCGGGCAGGTTCTCGGCGGCGGCGAGGGCGGCGATCGTCCGCAGCGGGGTGCCGAGCGCGGCGAGCGCGCCGATGCCGTGCAGCGTCCCGGCGCCGCCGGACATGTCGCCCTTCATGTCCTGCATTCCGCCGGCCGGCTTGATCGAGATGCCGCCGGCGTCGAAGGTGATGGACTTGCCGACGAGCCCGAGCGTGATGTCGTCGCGGGCGCCGGGCGGGTCGTAGCGCAGGACGATCAGGCGCGGCTCGTTGCGGCTGCCGCGGCCGACCGCGGTCAGGGCGCCCATCCCGAGCTCGTCGAGCTCGCGGGTGCCGAGGACCTCGCAGGTCAGGTGCTCGTGCTCGCGCGCCAGCTCCTCCGCCTTCTCGCCCAGCGTGTGCGGCGTGAGCTCGTTCGGCGGCATGTTCGAGAGATCGCGCGAGCGGTTCGCGCGCTCGGCAAGGATCGCGGCGCGCTCGACGGCCTGCTGGAGCTCGGGGGCGCCCGCGTGGCCGATGACGATCCGCTCCGGCGCGCGCGTCTCGTCCGCCGACTTCCAGCGGCCGGGCGAGTAGGCGCCGAGGATCGTTCCCTCGACGAGCGCCGCTGCCTGCTCGGGCAGCAGCACGGGCAGCGACTCGTCGAGCAGCCAGACGAGCGTCCCGCCGACGCGCGACAGAGCCTGCGCGGTCGCGGCGCCTGCCGTCCGGAGCGCGTCGGCGTCCACCTCGTCGCGCTTCCCGAGTCCCGCTACGACGAGGCGCGGCGCCTCGAGCTCGCCGTTCAGGTGGAGGAGGACCGCCTCGCCACGCTCGCCGCGGAACTCTCCGCTCTCGCCGAGCTTCGCGAGCCGGCCGCCGAGCTTCGCGTCGACGCTGCGCGTGCCCTCGCCCCCCAGCGGTTGGGCTACCGGCAGAGCGACTGCGTCCGCGCCCGCCGGTCCCGGCAGCGCGATCTCGACCCTCGTCATCGGACCGCGATGGTATCGGTGTCGCTCGGGCGGCGGGGCATAAACTCGCCCTCGACCCCGAGAAGGAGCGACTGATGCCAGGCACCGTGCAGGAGTTCTTCGAGACGCTTCCGTCCCGCGCGGACACGTCCAAGACCGAGGGCATGAACAACTCGTACGCGTTCGACATCGAAGGCGCCGGCCAGTGGACGGTCAAGGTCACGGACGGCAGCGTCAGCGTGGAGGACGGCCTCGAGGACGGCGCCGACTGCACGATCAGCGCCTCCCAGGAGATCTTCGGGAAGATCATCGCGGGCGAACAGAACCCGACGAGCGCCTACATGACCGGCAAGCTGAAGCTGAAGGGCGACATGGGCGCCGCCATGAAGCTCCAAAAGCTCTTCCCGAGCTAGCCGAAGACGATCTCCGCCGATTCGGCCACGCGCCGGTAGCCGATCCGTTCGTAGATCGCGTTCGAGGTCGGGTTCGCGAGGTCGGTGTAGAGAAAGCAGAAGCAGCGGCCGCCCGCGAAGAGGCGGCCGTCGAGGAGACGCTGCGAGAGCTCCGCGGTGAGCGCGGTGGCGTAGCCGTGGCCGCGCAGCTCCGGCGGCGTGTAGACCGGACCGACGCGAATGCCGTTCGGCGTCGGGCCGCCCCAGCCGGCGAGGGAGACGAGCTCTCCGCCGTTCTCCCAGAGCAGGATCCCGGCGGACGGGGAGGCGAGCCGGTAGTCGAAGATCTCCTCGGCGCGATCGCGGCCCGGGCCTCCCTCATGCAGCGCCTCGTCGGCGAAGGCGAGCATCCAGCGCAGCACGAGCTCGCGGT
Organism: uncultured Actinomycetes bacterium; assembly: GCA_963770815.1. Taxonomy (GTDB): domain Bacteria; phylum Actinomycetota; class Thermoleophilia; order Gaiellales; family Gaiellaceae; genus Palsa-739. The sequence goes on along the minus strand of CAVYQV010000010.1, from coordinate 56,754 downwards.
CGTCCGCCGTCGCCACGCGCGCCGACCCGGGCACCGCGGGAAGAGGCTCCACTCGCCCGAGCTCGTACACGCCCTGCCGCATATTCGTCCGGGACGGGACGCCCGTGTGCCGGGTCCACAGCTCGGCGAACTTCGCCGCTTCCGGCTCCGCGGCGACGACGCCCGGCAGCTCTTCGCCGGCGAGGGCCTCGGCGAGTGCGGCCAGCGCCTCCGGCGATCGCGGCTGCGCGAGGATGAGGTTGTAAGGCGGCGTGCGCATGGCGGCGGCGGCGACCGCGCTGCCGTCCCGGACGAGCCAGAAGTCTCGCTCCGTGTAATGGCCCGGGGAGTCGTGGATCGTCCCCGCGATGCCGAGGATCAGGTTGTGGCGAGCCTCGTCGGCGAGCAGCAGCGGCTTCGCCTCCGTGAGGAACGTGGCCGCGTCGGAGAGTCGCACGGTGTCCACTACTCGTCCAGTTCGACGAGCACCGCGCCGCCGGCGACCTGGTCGCCCTCGCCGACGTGGACGGCGCGCACGGTCGCCTCGTAAGGCGAGACGAGCGGCGTCTCCATCTTCATCGCCTCGAGCACGACGAGCGGCTGGCGCGCGGCCACCGTCGCGCCCGGCTCTACGAGCACGCGGATCACCGTGCCCGGCATCGGCGCCACCACCTCCGACTGCTCGTGTACGCCTGGCCCATGGGCGGCCGCAGCGGCGTCGACGTCGGGCGCGGGCCGCGACGGGGGAGGGGGAAGGTTCAGTCGCCACGGCTCGCTCCAGACCCGGGCCGGCGCTGCAGCCGGCGGTTCCGAGAGGGGAGGGTTCTCGGCCAGGAACGCGGTCGTGACGCGGCCCGCACGAACCAGCGGATGCCGCACGAGCCAGCGCAGAAACGGGAGATTCGTCGTGACGCCGTCGATCTCCGTCTCCTGCAATGCGAACGCCAGGCGGTCGAACGCCTCCTCGCGCGTGTCCCCGCGGGCGATGAGCTTGGCGATCAGCGGGTCGTAGGCGGTGCCGATCTCGTCGCCCTCGCGCACGCCGGAGTCGACACGGATCCCGTCGGGGAGCCGCAACCGCTCCAGCCGGCCCGCCCGGGGCAGGAACGAGCGCGGGTCCTCCGCGTACAGCCGCACCTCGACCGCGTGCCCCAGAAAGTGGCTCTGTGTCACTTGGAAAGACAGGGCCTCTCCGGCCGCGATCCGTAGCTGCTCCCGCACGATGTCGACGCCGGTCACGAGCTCCGTCACCGGATGCTCGACCTGGATCCGCGCGTTCAGCTCGAGGAACCAGAAGTCGCGGCCGTCGAGGACGAACTCGGCCGTGCCGGCGCTCTGGTAGCCGATCGCGCGCGCGAAGGCGACCGCGGCGTCACTCATCTGCGCCCGCAACTCGCCGTCGAGCGCGGGCGACGGAGCCTCCTCGAGCACCTTCTGGTGGCGGCGCTGGATCGAGCAGTCGCGCTCGCCGAGCGCGGCGACGTTGCCGTGCTGGTCGGCGAGGAGCTGGATCTCGACGTGCCGCGGCCGTTCGAGATAGCGCTCGCAGAAGACCGAGTCGTCGCCGAACGCGGCCGCCGCCTCGCGACGCGCCGCTGCGAGCGCCTCGTCCAGCTCGTCGGCGGTCCGCACGACGCGCATCCCGCGTCCGCCGCCGCCGGCCGCCGCCTTGACGAGCAACGGGAAGCCGATGTCCTCCGCCGTCCCGCTCGGCAGGACGGGGACGCCGGCCGCGCGCGCTGTCTCCTTCGCGGCCAGCTTGTCGCCGCCCGCCCGCAGCGCCGCGGGCGGCGGTCCGACCCACGTCAGCCCGGCCTCGAGCACGGCTTCGGCGAGCTCGGCGCTCTCGGAGAGGAAGCCGTAACCGGGATGGACGGCGTCGGCGCCCGACTCGCGCGCGGCGCGCACGTGCTCGGCCGGGTCGAGATAGGAGGAGATCTCGACGACCGCGTCCGCCGACTCCGCATGGAGAGCGCCGTGGTCGTCCGGGGCGGCCACCGCGACCGTCTCGATGCCCTCGGTACGGCAGGCGCGGAAGATGCGGAGCGCGATCTCTCCGCGGTTGGCGACGAGCAGGCGGCGCATGGGGCCGGAGTCTAGGCTGCGCCAAGCCGAATGATCCGGGCGGCTCCGTGGATTCGGCTCTAACCTTCTTCGTTTGAGGGATCCTGGAGGTGGAAGGAGCATCGCCGTGCGGCTGAGGTTGGGGGTTGCCCTCCTGCTCGCTGTTGTGGTCTGCGCGACCGCGGGCACGGCGCGCGCCGGGACGGCTCTGATCGTGACCGGCCACGGCTGGGGCCACGGCGTCGGCATGAGCCAGTGGGGCGCGTACGGGTACGGGCTGCACGGTTGGAAGTACCGGCGGATCCTCGGCCACTACTACCCGGGCACGAAGATGGGCCACGTCGGCGAGCTGCGCGTCCGCGTTCTGCTCGCGCAGAGCGCGTCCTCGGTGACGGTTGGATGTGCGGCGCCGCTGGTCGTCACCGACGGCCGGCGGCTGACGCGGAAGCTCCCGGCCGGGACGTACGGCGTCGGGTCGCGGCTCGTCTTCCCGGTGCGCCGTCACGGAGCAGGCTTCTCCTTCGGGCACGTCGCCGTCCTCAACTGCGCCCGCGCGCCGCTCACGTTCGACGGCCGCGAGTACCACGGGACGCTGGTGCTCAGGAGCCAGGGTGGAGGCGTCTCGGTCGTCAACGGCCTCTCGCTCGACACCTACCTCCGCGGCGTCGTCGCCTCGGAGTCGCCGTCGCACTGGCCTCTCGCCGCGCTGGAAGCGCAGGCGGTCGCCGCCCGCTCGTACGCCGTCGCGCAGCTGCGGCCAAGCTCCTGGTACGACCTGGTGCCGACCACCGACGACCAGGTCTACGGTGGGGTCGCGGCCGAGCGGCCGCGCTCCGATCACGCGGTCTACACGACGCTCGGCCAGATCCTGACCTGGGACGGCCAGGTCGCGCGGACGTACTACTCCTCGAGCTCCGGCGGCCGCACCGAGTCCGCGCAGGACGCGTGGCCCGGCTCGACGCCGATCCCGTACCTGCGCTCGGTGCCGGATCCGTACGACACGTACTCCCCGCACCACAGCTGGGGGCCGTACAACTTCTCCGGGGAGCGGCTGGCGGCGCGGCTCGGCCTTGGCAGCGCCGTCGAGTCGGTGAGCGTGGAGCGCGACGGGAGCCTGCGCGCCGAGTCGATCGTGTTCCACCTGGCGTCCGGTGCCGAGGTGACCCGCAGCGCAGCTCAGGTGACGAAGCAGCTGGGCCTCCTGTCGACGTGGTTCTCGATCGGGCAGCTCTCGCTTTCGTCGACCAGCGCTCACGTGCTGTACGGGAGCACCGTCACGCTCGCCGCGCGAGCAGTGGACGTGCCGGGCGCGGTGCTGCAGCAGCGGAGCGGCGACGGCGCCTGGCTGGCCGTGCGGAACGTCAAGCATCCGACACAGCTCCACCTGCAGCCGCCGGCGAGCACGACCTTCCGACTCGTCGCGCCGGGCACGAACGGGACGACGGTGTCCGTGGCGGTCGCGCCGCGCGTCCAGGTGCACGCCCAGAGCCCGAGCCTGCTCGTCGGCGAGGTGTCGCCGCGGCCGGACGCTTCCGTCGCGGTCTGGCGTCTCGTGCGCGGTCAGTGGCGCGTCGTCGCTCACCCGATCCTCAACGCGAGCGGCAGCTTCAAGACGCCGCTGCCGCTCCGGCCGGTCGAGTACAGGATCACGGTGGCCGCCGGCAAGCTCGCGGCCGCGCAAACGTCACTCCACGTGACCAGGCGTCTCCTGCAGAGCCTGCGCGCGCAGTAAGTTCGGCCGGCGGCTCCGACGGCCGCGGTTCCAGTCGTAAAACCGCGCCGCGGCATACGCTGTGAACGAGATCGTGGTGATGAAGAAGCTCGTCGGCCACGATTTAGCGAGCGAGAGCAGGATCCCGCCCTCGGTCGAGAACAGCGCGATCGCGACGCTGAGTAGGAGGGCGAGGGTGGGCCGTCCCGTCAGGCACAGAGCGGCCGCCGCGGGCGTGATCACGAGCGTCAGCACGAGCAGGACGCCCACGACCTGGATCGCCTCCGCGGTCGTCAGCGCGAGCAGGAAAGAGATCGCGACCGAGAGGGCGGCACGGCTTCGTCGCCACCGACCACCGTGTCGAGATCGTCGGGGTCTGCGCCGACTGCCGCTCGTAGTACCGTCGGTCGATGCGCTTCGCCGTTGCCCTCGTCGCCGTTCTTGCGCTCGCGGGCTGCGGGGCCGGCAAGACCACGGTCTCGACTGTGACGTCGACCGTCACCTCGACCCAGACCGTCACCGTGCAGCAGCCGCCGGGGAGCCCTGCGCTCGGCGCGCAGGACACGCGCTACTTCGGCCAGATCGTCTCCATCACACAGGCTGATCCGAAGCGCTTTCTGCTCGTGCTGAAGCCCGAGTTGTTCCTCGTCGGCCTGACGGCGAACGTCGCGAATGCCCAGCAGCAAGGCACGCAGTGCGCTCCGCTCTCGTGCCCGGGCGTCGAGGACGACCACCTCGTCGTGCCTGCGGGGAGCCAGAAGCTCACGTTCGTGCTCCCGGCGACAACGACCGGCACGGTGCTGACCCCCGGCGGAGGAAATTTCCAGAACACCAAGATCTCGGCGGCGCAGCTCGCTGCCATTGTCGGCGGTGCCAAGACGCCCAAGCTGATCGAGCCGCTCGCCTCAGGCCTGTGGCTCGCGGTCGACGTCGACAAGATCACGTCGTTCGCACAGCAGTTCCAGCCGTAGGGGCTAGCGCCAGCTCGGCGGGCGCTTCTCGAGGAAGGCGCGCAGGCCCTCCTGCCCCTCGTCGCTCGTGCGCCGCTCGGCAATCCAGCGCGCGGTCTCCGGGCCGTCAGGACGCTCGCGCACGAGCCGCTTCGCCCAACGCGCCGCCTGCGGCCCGGCGGAGAGGAGCTCGCCCACAACATGCTCGACCGCCCCGTCGAGATCCTCCGCGACCTCGTGCAGCAGCCCGATCCGGAGCGCGGTCTCGGCGTCGAAGCGCTCGCCGGTCAGGAAGTAGCGCCGCGCCGCGCCGGGCCCGATCCGCGCCAGCGCGAAGGGAGAGATGACGGCCGGGATGATCCCGAGCTTCACCTCGGAGAAGGCGAACACGGCATCGGGCGCGGCGATCGCGATGTCTGCCGCCGCGACGAGACCCGCGCCGCCGCCGAGCGCGTGACCTTGCACCCGCGCGACGACCGGCGCAGGGCAGCCTTCGATCGCCTCGAGCATCGCGCGGAGCGCGTTCGCGTCTGCGACGTTCTCCTCGTACGAGAGCTCGGCCGACGAGCGCATCCAGTCGACGTCGGCACCGGCGGAGAAGCTCGGCCCGTCGCCCGCGAGCACGACCGCGCGGGCGCGGCCGACCGCGACGAACGCCTCGGCGAGCTCGGCGATGACCGCGGCGTCGAACGCGTTTCGCCGGTCGGGACGCGCCATGGTGATGCGGAGGACGTCGCCGTCCCGCTCGGTGCGCAGGTTCGAGGGCACGAGGCGAGAGCTTAGAGTCCCGCTCATGCTGCGCGGAGCCCTCGCTGCGGCCGTGACGCCGCTTCGCGACGAGCGGCTCGATGCAGAGGCCGTTGCTCCCTATGTCGACTTCCTGGTCGGACACGGGGTCGATGGGTTGCTCGCGCTCGGCACCACCGGCGAAGGCGTGATGTTCCCGCCGGCGCGCCGGATGGAGATCGCGCAGGCCTTCATCGACGCGGCGTCGGGGCGGATCCAGGTCGCCGTCCATGCGGGCGCGCAGACGACGCACGACACCGTCGCCCTCGCGGAGCACGCGGCTGGCGCGGGCGCGGATGCCGTCGCGGTCATCGCGCCGCCCTACTTCGCGCTCGACGAGCAGGAGCTGCTCGCGCACTTCGAGGCGGCGGCGCGCGCGTGCGCGCCCGTGCCGTTCTACCTCTACGAGTTCGAGGCGCGGAGCGGCTACGCGATCCCGCTCGCGGTGATCGAGCGGCTGCGCGAGCGCGTGTCCAACCTCGCCGGGATGAAGGTTTCGGACAGTCCCTGGGAGCGGCTCGAGCCGTACCTCGTCGAAGGGCTCGACGTCTTCGTCGGCGCCGAGGGTCTGCTCGAGCGGGGACTCGCCGCCGGTGCCGCCGGTGCGGTCTCGGGGCTCGCCGCGAGCTTCCCCGACGCGGTCGTCCCGCTCGTCCGGCAGCCGACTCCGGCGGCGGGGGAGAGGGCAACCGCGCTGCGCGCCGAGCTGCAGCGCTTCCCCTTCCACGCGGCATCGAAGGCGGCGCTCGGCTTCCGCGGCGTTCCGGTCGGCCCCGAAGTGAGCGCGCCGCTACGCGGCCTGACCGAGGCGGAGCGCGCGGAAGTCGAGCGGATCGTCGCGGCCTGGCTCAAGTGAGCGCCCTCCGCAGCCTGATCCTCGCGGCCGCGGACAGCCCTCGCCTGCAGCGGTTCGTGCAGCGGTACGGCTTCCGGCTCGGCGCCGCGCGCTTCGTTGCCGGCGAAAGCCTCGACGCGGCGGTCCCGGTCCTGCGGCGGCTGAACGAGCAGGGTCTGCTCACGAACACGACGCTGCTCGGCGAGGGCGTCCGCGACGAGGCCGAGACCCGCGAGGTCGTCACCGCCTACCGCGAGTTGCTCGACCGCATTCACGCCGAGGGGCTGCGCACGAACGTCGCGCTCAAGCTCACGCACCTCGGCCTGTCGATCGACGAGGAGCTCGCGCAGCGCAACCTCGCCGAGCTCGTCGAGCACGCAGCCGAGCGCGAGAACTTCGTCCGCATCGACATGGAGGAGTCGGGCCACGTCGACGCCACGCTGCGCATCTACCGGCATTTGCGCAAGAGCGGACGCGAGAACGTCGGCGCCGTGCTGCAGGCGTACCTCTTCCGGAGCGAGACCGACCTCGCGGCGCTGCTCCCGCTCGCGCCGAACCTTCGCCTCGTCAAGGGTGCGTACCTCGAGCCGCCCGAGATCGCCTACCCGCGCAAGCGCGACGTCGACGCGGCGTACGTCCGGCTGCTGGAGACCTCGCTCGCCGCCGACGGCTTCACGGCGGTCGCAACCCACGACGAGACGCTGATCGAGCACGCGATCTCGTTCGCGCGCGACCGCGGCATCCCGAAGGAGCGCTTCCAGTTCCAGCTGCTGTACGGCGTCCGCACCCGCCTGCAGCTCGACCTCGTCGCACGCGGCTACGACGTCCTGGTCGCGACCCCGTACGGGCCCGAGTGGTACCGCTACCTCATGCGCCGGCTCGCCGAACGGCCGGCCAACGTTCTGTTCCTGCTGCGGAATCTCGTCCGCGGCTGAGCCCCCACAGGAGCAGGCCCGCGATCGCGACGAGCGCGAGGTCGCGCGCGAGCAGGTACCACGAATACGGCGAGGCGTGATCGTTCGCGAGCGGCCAGTAGTGGCGCGGAAACCACGTCTGCGTCAGGCCGAGCGCGATGAAGAGCAGGAGGCTGGCGTAGACGCCGCGCGCCCCGCGCACGAGCGGGATGAACGGCACGACCCAGATCAGATACTGCGGCGAGAGCACCCGGTCGAAGGCCACGAGTGCCGCGACAGCCGCGGCAGCGGCGAGCAGCACGGTCTCGGCGTCGGGATTGCGGCGGCGGGCGAACAGGATCCAGATCGTCGCGACGCTCACGAGTTCGAACACCGTCGAGAGATTCGCCGCGAGCCCGGCTCCGTGTCCGCTGAGCGCCTGCGCGCCGTGTGAGTTGATGGTCTCGAGCGGGCGGAGGCCGAAGCGCTGGGCCGCCATCAGCACGGCGGCGCCGAGGCTCTCCACCTGGAGCGGCCGGTCGAGCTGGTCGGCGAACATCGCGCGGACGCCGTGTGGCGCGAGGATCACGAAGGGCAGGAAGCACGCGACCGCGACGCCGGCGAACGCCACGAGATGGATGACCGCGCTCCTCTGCCCTCTGCGCCGCCAGAGGTACGCGACCGCGATCGGCACGAGCACCGCCGGCCAGATCTTCGCGGCGAAGCCGAGCCCGAGCAGACCCCCGCTCAGTACCGGGCGCTCGTAGACGAGGGCCGCGAGCGCGCCGACCGCAAGCAGCGTCGGCCAGAGGTCGAAGCGCGTGTCGAAGAGCGAGCCGAGGACGAGCGGCGCGACGCCGATCGCGAGCAGCGCCGCCCACGTGCGCTCCGCTCCGGCATCGACCGCGCGCAGCGCGAACGCCGCGGCCACGATGCAGGCGGCTCCGCAGATGCCCATGAGCACCGCGAACGAGGTCGCGTAGCTCCACGGCAGGTAGCCCGCCAGGAGCATGGGCGGCAGGGCCGCCGGCGGATACTCGAAGCCGAAGTCGCGGTACGGGACTCCGCCGGCCCGCACCGCGTCCGAGTAGCGCAGGTACACCGGAACGTCCGAGAGCTGGGCGTGCTCGAGCCAGGTGATGAGGATGTAGAACGAGATTCCGAGGAGGACGGCGGCCGCGGCTGCCGCTGTCCACGTCCCACGGCGGGTCACTCGACGTCGAACTCATCGGCCACGGCGGGCTCTTCGCCGATCAGCTCCCGGATCTCGCCGATGTCGGGGAGCTCGTCGCCGAACGAGATGAGCCCGAAGCGGTCCTGCGCAGCGTTCGCGATCCAGACGTCGCCCTCCGGCAGCCCGGGCAGGTGCTCGCGCAGCTCCTCGAGCGTCGTCTTGGAGTCGAACAGGCTCCAGATCAGGATGCGCGCGATCACGCGGCCGGGGAGGGGCTCTCCTCGGGCAGCTTCGCCAGCAGCGCCTGGATCTGACGCACGACGTCCATCTCCTCGTGACCGAAGTCGTCGAGGAACGAGTGCAGCGCGTTGCGCACGAGCCGCAACTCGCCGGGATTCAGCTCGATGGAGGTCATGGGCGAAGCCTAGAGCCGCCTACATCCGGAAGACGCCGAAGGTCGTGTCGGGGATCGGCGCATTGCGCGCAGCGGCAAGCCCGAGCGCGAGCACACGGCGCGTGTCGAGCGGGTCGATGATCCCGTCGTCCCACAGCCGCGCCGTCGAGTAGTACGGGTTGCCCTCCTCCTCGTACTTCGCGCGGATCTCGTCCTGGTCGACGTCGCCGACCATGGAGAGGACGGTCGCCGCCTGCTCGCCGCCCATCACCGAGATCCGCGCGTTCGGCCACATCCACAACTGCCGCGGCCCGTACGCGCGGCCGCACATCGCGTAGTTGCCGGCGCCGAACGAGCCGCCGGTGACGACCGTGAACTTCGGCACCTGCGCGTTGGCCACCGCCATGACGAGCTTGGCGCCGTCGCGCGCGATACCGCCGGCCTCGTACTCGGTGCCGACCATGAAGCCGGTGATGTTCTGCAGAAATATCAGTGGTATCCGGCGCTTGCAGCAGAGCTCGATGAAGTGCGCGCCCTTCTGCGCCGACTCGGCGAAGAGCACGCCGTTGTTGGCGAGGATCCCGACGTGGAAGCCCTCGATCCGGGCGAAGCCGGTCACGAGCGTCTCGCCGTACATCTGCTTGAACTCCTGGAACCGTGAGCCGTCGACGATGCGCGCGATCAGCTCGCGCGGGTCGACCTGGTGGCGGAAGTCCTCGGGGATGAGGCCGTAGAGGTCGGACGGGTCGAGGGCCGGCGGCTCGGGCGCGACGACGTCCCAGGTCGGCTCCGTTCGCGGCGCGTCGAGGTTGCGGACGATGCCGCGCGCGATGGCGAGCGCGTGCTCGTCGGAGGTCGCGTAGTGGTCGGCGACGCCGGAGCGCCGCGCGTGGACGTCGGCGCCGCCGAGCTCCTCCGCCGTCACGTCCTGCCCCGTTGCCGCCTTCACGAGCGGGGGGCCGCCGATGAAGATCGTCCCCGTGCCGCGCACGATCACGGTCTCGTCCGACATCGCCGGCACGTAGGCGCCGCCCGCCGTGCACGAGCCCATCACGACCGCGATCTGCGGGATCCCCTGCGCGGACATCTGCGCCTGGTTGAAGAAGATCCGGCCGAAGTGCTCGCGGTCGGGGAAGACCTCGGCCTGCAGCGGCAGGAAGGCGCCGCCCGAGTCGACGAGGTAGAGGCACGGGAGCCGGTTCTGCTCCGCCACCTCCTGCGCGCGCAGGTGCTTCTTCACGGTGAGCGGGAAGTACGAGCCGCCCTTGACGGTGGCGTCGTTCGCGACGATCACGCACTCGCGGCCCTCGACGACGCCGATGCCCGTCACGATCCCCGCGCTCGGCGCTCCGCCGTCGTACAACTCCCAGGCGGCGAGTGCGTTCAGCTCGAGGAAGGCGGTGCCCGGATCGACGAGCAGGTCGACGCGTTCCCGGGCCGGGAGCTTGCCGCGCGAGCGGTGACGCTCGGTCGCCTTCTCGCCGCCGCCGGTCGCCACCTGCGCGGTGCGCTCGCGCAGCTCGGCGACGAGCTCCTCCATCCGCTCGCGCCGGCGCGCGAACTCCTCGGCGTCGCGGTCGAGCTGCGAGGTCAGGACGGCCACGCCCGGAGCCTAATCGGCGGTGCGGCGGCTATTGACAAGTTCGCCCCTAGTCGGGGAGAGTCGCCCAGACGGAAGACGGCGGCGAGGGAGGAACAATGAGCGAGGCACCTGCTGTGGATGTCGGCACGAGCGAGGACGCGAGGCTCGAGAGCCTGGGCTACAAGCCCCAGCTCAACCGCGTGCTCGGTTTCTTCTCGAACTTCGCGGTGGGGTTCACGTACCTCTCGCCGATGGTCGGCATCTATTCGCTCTTCGTCTTCGGCCTCGGGATCGCCGGTCCGGCGTACATCTGGCTGACCTTCATCCCGCTGATCGGGATGCTGTTCGTGGCGCTCGTGTTCGGCGAGCTCGCCAGCCACTATCCCGTGGCGGGGGCGCTCTTCCAATACAGCAAGTACACGGTCGGCCCGCGCTTCGGCTGGTTCACGGGCTGGTTCTACGGCTTCGCCCTGCTCATCACCGTCGCGGCCGTCGACACGGGAGTCGTCGGCTACGTCACCGCGCTGACCCACAACTGGTTCGGCTGGAACCTCAACCCGGCCGGCCACGGGACGATCCTCGTCATCACGCTGATCCTGCTCGCGATCCAGTCGACCGTGAACATCACCGGTGCCCGGATCATGGCCGACGTCGCGAAGCTCGGCGTCTACGTGGAGATCGTCGGGACACTCGGGATCGCGATCATCCTCGGGATCCACGGCTTCAACCACGGCTTCAGCTTCCTCTTCTCGACCCAGGGGGCGCAGCACGTCGCGACCAACGCGGAGGGCCTGAACTTCCACGGGAGCTGGCTCGCGGCCGCCCTCGTCGCCGTCCTCGCACCTGTCTACATCTTCTACGGCTTCGAGTCGTGCGGCGACATCGCCGAGGAGACCAAGGACGCCGGCCGGCAGATTCCGAGGGCGATGCGCCACGCTCTCATCTGGGGTGGCGTCGCCTCGCTCATCCTCACCGCCGGCTTGCTGCTCGCAACGGCGAAGCACAACCCGGTCGGCGCTGCGGTCGCCACCGGCATCCCGGGGATTCTCGCCCAGCTCCCGAGCTGGATGCAGGACTTCCTGCTGCTCGTGATCATCTTCGCCTTCTTCTCGTGTGGCTCGTCGATCCAGGGAGCGGGGAGCCGGCTCGCGTTCTCCTACGGCCGCGACGGTGCTCTGCCCGGGTCGAGTTGGATCTCGAAGGTGAACCAGCGGTTCAAGACACCGGTCAACGCGCTGCTGATGGGCGCGGTGATCACGGTGCTCTTCTGCCTGCTCGTCTACATCAACCCGGCGCACAACTACCACCTCTGGTTCATCACGTACCCAGCGGGCGTCAATGCGCTCGTCGCCCTCGTCTCGTTCGGCGTCAGCGGCATCTACCTGTCGTTCCTCCTGACAGTGATCGGCGCGATCATCGCGCGGGCGCGCGGCTGGCAGCCCGAAGGCGCTTTCCGGCTCGGAAAGTGGGCGTGGCCGGTCTTGATCCTCGCAGCCGGCTACCTCGGCGCGATGTTCTTGAACGTGATCTATCCCTCGGGGCTGACGAGCGCGCGGGCGTTCTTCAACATCGACTGGATCACGCTGTCCGTGATCTTCGTCATCGCGGTCGTGGGGGCGATCTATCTGTTCATCTGGCGGCCCGACCGGAACGTGGAGAAACATCTCCACGACACGCTCGAGCCGTCGGGAGCCGAGATGGCCGGCCCGGCCACTCCGACCACCTGACTTCGCGAAGCGGGGGCGCCGTCACCGGCGCCCCCGCTCGCTCAACCCAGCACGCGCTGCATCAGGCAGACGTCGAGCGCGGGAACGATCTCGTCCGCCGCTGCCAGTCGCTCCGGCGGCAGCGTCCCGAGCACGGCGATACACGGCATTCCTGCCGACTGCGCCGCGGCGATCCCGGCCTCCGCGTCCTCGAGGACTAGAACCTCCGACGCGGCGAGATCGCCGTCGAGCAGCTCGAGCGCACGGAGGTAGCCGTCGGGGGCGGGTTTCCCCTGAGGCACGTCCTCCGCCGCGACGACCACGCGCACGAGATCGGCGAGCTCCGCCGCCTCGAGCACCGGCTCGATCTCGGGCCGCGCCGCGCCCGACACGACTGCGAGCGGCACCCGCCCGGCGGCGTAGCGCACGGCCTCACGCACCTCCTCCGGGATTGTCGAGCCGTCGGCCGCGAGCTCGCGGTAGCGCTCGATCCTGCGCTCGATCACCTCGTCGACCTTCGGGTGATCTTCCCCGAGCCAGGTGCGCACGATCTCCGGGTCGGAGAGGCCGGCGAGCTCATCGAAATACTCCTCGGCCGACAGCGGCCGGCCGAGCGCGGCGAACAGCTCCTGGAAGATCGCGAGCAGGATCGGCTCGTCGTGCGAGAGCGTCCCGTTGTAGTCGAAGATGACGGCGCGGATCGCCAAGAGCCGGATTATCGACCGGGATAGGGTGCGCGAATGAAGGGCTCGGCACGTGCGGTCGTGATCGGCGGCGGAGTGGGGGGCTGCTCGATCCTCTACTGGCTCGCCCGTTTGGGCTGGGACGACGTCGTCCTGTGCGAGCGCGCGGACCTCACGAGCGGGTCGACGTTCCATTCCGCGGGCCTCGTCGGCCAGCTTCGCGGCTCGCTCAGCCTCACGAAGATGATGATGAACTCCGTCGAGCTCTACCGCCGGCTCGGCGAGGAGGTCGGCCTCGAGACGGGCTGGCACGAGGTCGGGTCGCTGCGGCTCGCCTCGTCGCAGGAGCGAATGGAGGAGCTGTCCCGCCAGGCCGGCTGGGCGAAGACCTTCGGCCTGCCGCTCGAGCTCGTCTCGGCCGACGAGGCGCAGCGGCTCTTCCCGCCCATGTCCACCGACGGCGTCCTCGGCGCCGCCTACCTGCCGACCGACGGCTACATCGATCCCTCCCAGCTGACGCAGGCGCTCGCCGAGGGTGCCCGGCGGCGCGGTGCCGAGATCTACACGAACACGCGGGTCAACGCGATCCAGGTCGAGCGCGGGCGCGTGACCGGCGTCGTCACGGACAAGGGCGAGATCGAGACCGAGATCGTCGTCAACGCGGGCGGGATGTTCGCGGGCGAGATCGGCCGGCTGGCGGGGGTCAACGTCCCGATCATCCCGATGGCGCACGAGTACCTGATCACGAAGCCGTCCGGCGTCCCGCTCGACGTGCCGACGATGCGCGACCCGTCGCTGCTCGTCTACTTCCGCGGCGAGTCGGGCGGGCTCGTGATGGGCGGCTACGAGCGAAACCCGGCGCCGTGGTCGCTCGACGGGATCCCGGCCGACTTCAACGGGAAGCTGCTCGCCGAGGACTGGCCGCGCTTCGAGGAGCTGATGGAGAACGCGCTCGTGCGCGTGCCGGAGCTCGGCGACGCCGAGGTGATCCGCCTGATCAACGGGCCCGAGGCGTTCACGCCGGACGGCGAGTTCATCCTCGGCCCGTCCGACGTGCGCGGCTTCTGGGTCGCGGCCGGCTTCTGCGCGCACGGGCTCGCGGGCGCGGGCGGCATGGGCCGGCTCGTCGCCGAGTGGATCGTGGACGGAGTGCCGAGCCTCGACGTGTGGGAGATGGACTCCCGCCGCTTCGGCCGCCACTACGAGAGCCGCGAGTACACGCTCGCGCGCACGGTCGAGATCTACTCGACGTACTACGACGTCAAGTACCCCGGTCACGAGCGGCAGGCCGGGCGGCCGCTGCGCACCTCGCCGACCTACCCGCGCACGCAGGAGCTCGGCGCGGCCTTCGGCGAGAAGTCCGGCTGGGAGCGCGTCAACTGGTTCGAGCCCAACGCGGCGCAGGGGGACGAATCGCTGCGGCCGCGCGGGTGGGCCGGCCGGCTCTGGTCGCCGGCGATCGGTGCGGAGCACGTCGCGTGCCGCACGACGGCGGGCCTGTTCGACGAGACCTCCTTCGCGAAGATCGAGATCGCCGGCAGCGATGCGCCCGAGTTCCTCGAGCGGCTGTGCGCGAACCGGGTCGCCCGCGACGTCGGCGCCGTCACGTACACCCAGATGCTCAACCGTCGTGGAGGGGTCGAGTGCGACTTCACCGTCACGCGCCTTGCGGAGGACCGCTTCCGCATCGTCACGGGGACGGCGTTCGGCCGGCACGACCTCGCGTGGATCCGGATGCACGCACCGGACTCCGTGCAGGTGGAGGACGTGACCTCGAAGTACGCGTGCCTCGGCCTCTGGGGGCCGGCCGCGCGCGAGATCCTGCAGCCGCTGACGACCGACGAACTGTCGTTCCCGTACATGCGCGCGCGCGAGCTCGCGGTCGGCTCCGTTCCCTGCCTCGCCCTGCGCGTGACGTACGTCGGCGAGCTCGGCTGGGAGCTCTACTGCCCGCTGGAGTTCGGCCTCCGCCTCTGGGACACGGTCTGGGACGCCGGTCGCGAGCACGGGCTCGTCGCCGGCGGCTACAAGGCGATCGACTCCCTCCGGCTCGAGAAGGGCTATCGCGTGTGGGGTGCGGACGTGACGCCGGAGGACACGCCGTTCGAAGCGGGCGTCGGGTTCGCGGTCAAGCTGGACAAGGGGGACTTCATCGGGCGCGAGGCGCTGCTCGAGCGAACCGAGCCCGAGCGCCGGCTGGCGTGCCTGGTGCTCGACGACGCGCGCGCGGTCGCGCTCGGCTCCGAGCCCGTGCGCGTCGGCGGCGAGCTCGTCGGCCGCGTCACGAGCGGCGACTACGGCTACACGGTCGAGCGCTCGATCGCGTACGCGTACCTGCCGGCGGCCGCAGCCGAGCCGGGAACCGGCGTCGAGGTCGAGATCTTCGGCGAGTGGATCGCGGGCAGCGTCGCCGAGGAGCCCCTCTTCGATCCCAAGGGCGAGCGGATCCGAGGCTAGGCATGGAGCCGGAGCAGATCGTCGAGCGCGTCTGGCCGGGCGAAGCCGCAACGATCGAGCCGCTCGGCGGCGGCATCACCAACCACAACTTCAGGGTCGACGTCGGGGACGAGACCTTCGTCCTGCGAATCGGCGGTGAGGACACGCAGCTACTCGGCATCGACCGCGAGTCTGAGCACGCCGCCTCCCGCGTCGCCTCGGAGCTCGGGCTCGCGCCGGAGGTGGTCGCCTTCCTCGAGCCCGAGGGCTACCTCGTCACCCGGTTCGTCGAGGGCGAGGTGGGACGGGTCGACGTCCCGCAGGTCGGCGCCGCGCTGCGGCGGCTGCACGGCGGCCCGCCGATCCCGAGCCGCTTCGACAGCTTCCGCGTGGTCGAGGCCTACCGCGCGATCGCCGAGGAGCGTGGCGTCGTCGTTCCGCCGCTCTTCGGCTGGGCGAGCGAGATCGCGCGAAGGATCGAGCAGCACCGACGGGGCGCGCCGGTCCTGCCGTGCCACAACGATCTGCTGAGCGCGAACTTCATCGCCGACGGGAGCCGGCTCTGGATCGTCGACTGGGAGTACGCCGGCGGGGGCGACCCGTTCTTCGACCTCGGCAACTTCGCCGTCAACCACGAACTCGACGCCGACGGCGAGCGGTTGCTGCTCGAGTCGTACGGGAGCGGCGACGGCGAGGCGCTGATCCTGATGCGCTTCATGTCCGACTTCCGCGAGGCGATGTGGGGTGTCGTCCAGCAGGCGCTCTCGACGCTCGAGTTCGACTTCAGCGCCTACGCCGACGAGCACTTCGAGCGCCTCCAGCGCACGGCCGCCGAGCCGCGCTTCCGCGCAGCGCTCGGCTAGACGACGTACGCGCAGCCGTTCCAGTACGCGTGCACGTGCTTGCGCCGGCGGCCCGACGTCTCGATCACGAGCTCCTCCGGCTCGGGCAGGCCCGAGTCGAGGTAGACCTGGATCTCCTCGGAGTACACGCGCCGGGACCGCCGCTCGCCGGGCTCGCTCGACGTCTCGAGGTAGGTCATGGTGCCGTGGCAGCAGCGCGCTCGCTTGGCCCAGACGAACAGCCTGCCGCCCTGCTCTTCGACGAGCCGCACAGCCTCGGGCGAGGCTTCGACGCGCATGGCTCGACGGTACCACCAGTCGGTCCGTCGTCCCCGCCGACCCGTACATTTGTTCGGGTGATCGTCGCGCATCTCGATCTCGACGCGTTCTATGCGGCGGTGGAGGAGCTGGAGAACCCGGAGCTCCGGACGCAGCCGCTCGTCGTCGGCGGCGACCCGCGTGGACGGGGCGTGGTCGCGACGGCGAACTACGTCGCCCGCCGCTTCGGCATCCACTCCGCCATGAGCTGTGCGGAGGCGCTCCGCCGCTGCCCGCAGGCCGTCTTCGTCCGACCGCGGCACACGCTCTACCGCGAGTACTCGCGGAGTGTCTGGGGCACAGTGCACGGCGTCGTGCCGACGGTCGAGCAGACGGGCGCGGACGAGGGCTATCTCGACATCGGCGAAGTAGCGGCCGATTTTCTCGCGGCGCGCGTGGTGGCCGAGGCGGTGCGGACGGCGGTGCGGGCGGCGACGAGCCTCACGTGCTCCCTCGGCGTCGCGCCGTGCAAGGTCGTCGCGAAGATCGCGAGCGACGCGCGCAAGCCGGGTGGGCTCGTCGTCGTTCCGGCCGGCCGGGAGGCGGCGTTCCTCGCTCCGCTCGCCGTGCGCCGGTTGCCGGGCGTCGGGCCGAAGGCCGAGGAGCGGCTTGGAGGCGCCGGCATCGAGACGATCGGCGACCTCGCCGCGCTCACGGACGAGGATCTGAAGCGCTTGCTTCCGGGCAGCGTCGGCACGATGCTCCGCGACCGCGCCCGCGGCATCGACCGGCGCGAGCTCGAGCTCGACGCGGAGCGGATCTCGATCAGCGTCGAGAACACGTTCGAGCGCGACATCTCCGACCGCGAGCGCCTCCACAACGAGTTGCGCGGGATGGCGACCGAGGTCGCGGGCGCACTGCAGCGGAGCGGCCAGGTGGCGCGCACCGTGACGACGAAGCTCCGCTACGCCGATTTCTCCATCCGCAGCCGCTCGACGTCGCTCGACGCCGGAATCGACGCCGCCGAGACGATCGGCGAACTCGCCTGCCGGCAGCTCGACCGCGGCCTGAACGACCGGCCGGGCGCACTGCGGCTCGTGGGCGTCGGCGTCTCCGGCCTCGCAGACTTCCGCCAGCTCTCGCTCGAAGCGGTCTGAGCAGCAGGGGCGGAGGGACTCGAACCCCCGACCTACGGTTTTGGAGACCGCCGCTCTACCAACTGAGCTACGCCCCTGTGCCGGTGGGCCAGTGTACCGAGCCGGTTTCGGCCTAAGCTCGGCGCGTGCAGCGGCGCGCGCTCGGGATGCTGTTCGCCTGCCTCGCTGCCGCGTTGGCGGCCATAGCGGCTTACGCCTTCGCGGGGGCGGACAACACCCGCCGGCTCGTCGTCGGCGCGGCGGCGGCGGCGGTCGCGGCGTGGCTCGCCTCCCTCTCACTGAGCGCTTTTCGCCGCGGCAGGCGCTGAACCAGTGAGGAGACCGCCGCAGAACGCCGTATTCTCTTCCGCGTGACGCGGTCCGACGAGACCCAGCAGCTGTGGCTCGACTACCGGCAGACCGGCGACCAGAAGATCCGCGACCGCCTCATCCTCACGTACGCGCCGCTCGTGAAGTACGTCGCCGGCCGGCTCGGCTCCGGCTTGCCCGCGCACGTGGACGAGGGCGACCTCGTCTCCTACGGCCTGCTCGGCCTGATCGGCGCGATCGAGCGCTACGACCCGGGGCGCGACGTGAAGTTCGAGACGTACGCGATGGCCCGGATCAAGGGCCAGATCATCGACGAGCTGCGCTCGATGGACTGGGTGCCGCGCTCGGTCCGTGCGCGCGCTCGCCAGATCGAGCGCGCGATCGCCGAGCTCGAGGCGCGCACCGGCCGCGCGCCGACCGACGAGGAGATCGCGAAGAAGCTCGGGATCACCGAGGAGGAGCTCGAGGAGAGCCTCGGCGAGATCGGCCGTTCCTCGATCGCCGCGCTCGACGAGCTCTGGACCGTCTCGGGCTCCGGCGGCGGCGACCAGGTGGCGCTCATCGACACGATCGAGGACGAGAGCGCTCCCAACCCGGAGGGCACGCTCTCGGTCACCGAGCAGAAGGAGGCGCTCGCCGAGGCGATCCAGCGCCTCCCCGAACGGGAGAAGCTCGTCGTCACGCTCTACTACTACGAGGAGCTGACCCTGCGCGAGATCGGCGAGGTGCTCGGCGTCACCGAGTCGCGTGTCTCGCAGCTCCACACGAAGGCGATCCTCCGGCTCAAGGCGCACATCGCGTCGGCCGGCGGTTCCGCTGCCGCGTAGCGCGAACCAGCCTCGCCAGCAGGGATACGATGCCGCTCGAAGCGACCGAGGAGGACACGTTCCCCGATGCCTGCCACCGAGCCCACGAAGATCCGCAACATCGCCGTCGCCGGCCACCGCGGCGTCGGGAAGACGTCACTCGTCGAGTCCCTCCTCTTCGAGGCAGGCCAGACGAACCGGCTCGGCAGCATCGAACAGGGGACGACGGTCGCCGACTGGGACGAGCACGAGCAGAAGCGGGGCATGTCCCTCTCGGGCTCGCTCTGCCACCTCGAGTGGAAGGACCGCAAGATCAACCTCGTCGACACGCCGGGCGACGCGGGCTTCCAGGCCGACACCTACGGGGCACTGCGGGTCGTCGAGGGCGTCGTGGTCGTCCTCAGCGGCGTGATGGGCGTCGAGGTCAACACCTCCCGCGTGTGGAAGCGCGCGGAGGAGCAGGAGCTCTCGCGCGTCGTCTTCGTCAACATGCTCGACCGCGAGCGTGCCGACTTCTTCCGCGTGCTCGAGGCGGCACGGCAGCAGCTCTCCGACCGCTGCGTGGCGATCCAGCTCCCGATCGGCAGCGAGCACGAGCTGACCGGGATCGTCGACCTCCTCCACATGTGCGCGTACATGGATCCCTCGGGCGGTCGCGAGGCCGGGCCGCAGCCGATCCCCGACTCGATGACCGACCTCGTGCAGGAGCATCGCGAGAAGCTCCTCGATGCGGTCGTCGAGACCGACGAGGAGCTGATGGGCCGCTACCTCGAAGGGGAGGAGCTCGACCCGCAGGCGGTCGCCGACGCGCTCAAGCAGGCAGTGACGCGCGACGAGCTCTATCCGGTTGCGTGCGGCGTGGCGTCGAAGAACCTCGGGACGACGGCGCTGCTCGACCTGCTCGTCGAGGGTGTCCCGTCGCCCGCCAAGAAGGGCACGACGATCGAGTTCGGCGACGCGAAGCAGGCCGTCTTCATCTTCAAGACGATCGCCGACCCGTTCACGGGCCGCATCAGCTGCTTCCGCGTCCTCGCCGGCCCGGTCTCGGGCGACACGACGCTCGTCGACCCGCGCACCCACGCGAAGGAGCGGCTCGGCCAGGTGCTCGTCGTGCAGGGCAAGGACTCGGAGGCCGTCGACGCGCTCGGCATCGGCGACCTCGGCGCCGCGGCGAAGCTCAAGGACGTCGTCACCGGCGACGTGCTCGTCGACCACGAGGTCGCGGTCGAGCCGCCGCACATCGACTTCCCCGAGCCCGTCATGAGCTTCGCGGTCACGCCCAAGGCGAAAGGCGACGAGGAGAAGATGGCGACCGGCCTCCGCCGTCTCCACGAGGAGGATCCGACCCTGCTGCTCCGCCGCGACCCGCAGACCGGCGAGCAGCTCCTCTCCGGCCTCTCGCAGATGCAGGTCGAGGTCGCGGTCGACCGGCTCAACACACGCTTCCACGTCGAGGTCGAGCTGCACCCGCCGCGCGTGCCGTACAAGGAGACGATCCGCAAGGAGGCCCGGGCGCGGCACCGGTACAAGAAGCAGACCGGCGGCCGCGGCCAGTTCGGCGACTGCGCGATCGTGCTCGAGCCGCTGCCGGCGGAGGACGGCGAGCTCGGCTACGAGTTCGTCGACAAGATCGTCGGCGGGGTCATCTCCCAGAGCTACCGCCCGGCAGTGGACAAGGGCGTGCGCGAGGCGATGGAGCACGGCGAGCTCGCCGGCGCGCCCGTGCAGGGTGTCCGCGTTCTGCTCGTCGACGGCATGGAGCACAACGTCGACTCCTCGGAGATGGCGTTCAAGATCGCCGGCTCGATGGCTTTCAAGGAGGCGTACCAGCAGGCGGATCCGGTGCTGCTCGAACCGATCATGGAGCTCGAGGTGACGGTGCCCGACGACAACGTCGGCGCGGTGAACGGCGACCTCAACTCGCGGCGCGGGCGGCTGCAGGGGATGGAGCCCGCCGGCGGCATGACGACGATCAAGGCCGAGGTGCCGATGGCCGAGATCCTCACCTACTCGCAGGCGCTGACCTCGATGACGGGGGGCCGCGGCGACTACTCGATGCACTTCCTCCGCTACGAGGAAGTCCCGACGCACGTCGCACAGAAGATCATCGAGCAGACCAAGCGCGAGCGCGAAGAGGCGAAGGTCTAGCGCCGTGGCCGACGAGGAGCAGACACCGCCGAAGCCCGACCACGAGCCGCCCGCGGGGGCGGAGACGACCGCGCGCTGGACCGGCGGCGCCAAGCCGCTCGGCTACACGGCGACCGCAAAATGGGTCGTCCTGCGCAAGAAGGAGAAGCCCTCCGCCGAGATCTTCTCGGTCTCGTACGTCGCCGAGGGTGGCGACCAGTCGCGGCCGGTCGCGTTCGTCTTCAACGGCGGGCCGGGCGCGTCGTCGGCGTTCCTGCACATGGGCGCCGTCGGCCCGTTGCGGGTCGACTTCCCGGCCGACGGGACGCTGCCCGAGTTGCCGCCGAAGCTCGTCCAGAACGAGTCCTCGTGGCTCGGGTTCGCCGACCTCGTCTTCGTCGACCCGGTCGGAACCGGCTTCAGCCGCATCATCGAGAACGAGCCGAAGAAGGACGAGAAGCCGGGCGAGGGCGAGAAGACGGACCCGAACGAGTACTTCGGCCAGAAGCGCGACCTCGAGTCGCTCTGCGAGTTCATGGCGCGCTGGCTCTCCGAGAACGACCGTTGGGGCTCGCCGATCTTCATCGCCGGCGAGAGCTACGGCGGCTACCGCGTCGGGCGCCTCGTGCGCATGCTCCAGGAGGAGACCGGCATCGGCCTCAACGGCGCGATCCTGATCTCGCCGGCGCTCGAGCTGACCGCGCTCGCCCCCGACGACTACAGCGTGACGACGTGGGTCGACCTGCTGCCGACGATGGCGGGCGGCGCAGCCTTCCACGGTAAGTCGCGCGCCTTCCCGGCCGGGACGTCCCTCGACGACGTGCGCAGAGGCGCCGAGGAGTTCGCGAGCGGCGAGTACGCGACCTTCCTCATCCGCGGGGCGCACATGGCCGCCGCCGAGCGCGAGCGCACGCTCTCGCGGCTCGCCGACTTCCTCGGCCTCCCGCTCGAGCTCGTCGCGCGCGCGGAGGGACGCGTCAATCCCTTCTTCTTCGCCCGTGAGCTGCTCCGCGACGAGCGCAAGATCGCCGGCTTCTACGACATCACGATCACCGGCACCGACCCCTTCCCGGACCGGCTGGAGCAGGGGGCGACCCCCGACCCGACTCTCGCTGGGATCGGGCCCGCGTACACGGCTGCCGTCAACAGGCAGCTCCGCTCCGAGATCGGCGTCGAGACCGACCGCGAATACCGCCTCCTCAGCCTCGAGGTGAACCAGGCATGGAAGGAGGACACGCAGCGGCACTTCTTCGCGTCGCCGGAGGGCGCGACCGACTCCTTCCGCTACGGGATGTCGCTCAACCCGCACCTGAAGGCCTTCCTCACGCACGGCCGCTACGACATGGCCACGCCCTATTACGCGAGTGACCGGCTGCGCAACCTGATGCGCCTCGATCCGGACACGGCCGGCCGCCTGACCGTCCGCCACTTCGAGGGCGGGCACATGTTCTACGCATGGGAGGAGAGCCGCCACGCGTTCACGGCCGCGATCGAGGAGTTCGTCGCGGGCGCCCTCGCGGGCTAGCCGAACTCGTCGAGCAGGTTGTCGGCCCAGCCGACGATCGAGAAGCCGAGCCGCTCGAGGATCGGGCGGGACATCGAGCCCGCGCCGACCGTGAGAACCGGGGTGCCCCGCGCCACAGCAGCCTCCCAGCGTGCCCGCACCAGCGCCCGGTACGCGCCGCGTCCGTGGTGGTCCGGGTGAGTGCCGCCGCCTGCGAGGTAGACCGCTGTCCGCCCGTACCGCGCTCCCGCGAAGGCGTCGCCCTCGCCGTCGGCGAGGGCGACGAACGTCTCGATGCTGCCGGGGTCGGAGCGGAACGCCCACAGGCGCTCGGCACGCTCCTCGAACGCCTTCCGTGCCTGCTCGTCCATCCCGAAGGCGTCGGTTACGACCAGGAGAGCCGCGCGGAACTCGTCGAAGGTCTCGGCCCCGGCGGCGGTTCCTCGACGCAGACCATCTGCCGCATCGCGCGCTTCTACCCCCGGCACGTCGTTCGGTCTCATGCCCAGCGCCGACAGACGCTGCGCCAGCCCGTTCGGAACCGACGCCTCCGGCACGATCCAGATCGCCCGCTCCCGCTGCTCCAGCACGAGGGACTGACGCACCGCGTCGACGAGGTGCTCGATCCGCGACTCCTCGACGTGCTCAGGAGAAACCAGCCCGATGGGCAGGACCACGGGCAGGGTCACGGGAACGCCTTCGACCCGGATGCTGCGGGTCGGGTGCCCGGGAGGGAAGTCAGAGAGATCGGACTGCGGAAAGAGCGCGGCTCGCCTGATCGCGTCGGGGAGCTGCATCCGGATGACGATCCCGGACGGCTCCCCGCGCGTCAAGAGGTCTAGCCCTCTACGGGCTGCGACGGGCCTTCCTCGTGGTCGCGCAGGTGCGCGAGCACGTCGGCGACGTCCGCGAGCTGCTGTTCGAGGTCGCGCTGGAATCCCTCCAGCCGCTCGATCAGCTCCGGGCGGCTCGGAAAGCCGCCGCGGAAGAACATCCGGGGGCCACGCCCCCGACCATGATGACGGTGATGCATGCAGTTCACCTCCTCTCCTCGTACCGTGCGAGAAAGCGGGCGGTGCGCTCTTGTGAGCGCCGCAGCGCCTCGGCCCAGTGGTCGAGCAGCCGTTCGCCCGCGGGACTGATCGCGTAGCGGCGCTTCGCGGGACCGGGGGAGGAGTCGTCCCATTCCGATGAGACGAGCCCTTCCTCCTCGAGCCCACGCAGGAGGCGGTAGAGGTTGCCCATCTCGATGCGGGACTCTCCCGTCAGTTCCGGGAGCCGCTCGAGCAAGTCGTAGCCGTGCGCCGGATGCTCCCGCAGAAGCAGCAGGAGCGCCGGCTCGGCGAACCGCTCCACACGCGCGAGGACGCGCCAGCGGCCGTGGTGGTGCCGGCGTGCGCGAGGACCTCTGTGTGGGCCTCTCATCTACCTGTTCCGTTGCTCGCTACATGTAAAACACACATGTAAGAGACACTAGCGGCTGTGGATAACTCTGCGCAACCCCGGCTAGACTCGGGGTCGGATGAGGGTGACGAAAGTCGCATCGACGCGTACGTGCGCCGTGTGCGAGCGGACGCTGCTGATGGGCGAGCGCGCGGTGAGCTTCGCTCCGTCGGAGGGCGCTGAGCTCGTCGACGTCTGTCCGCTCTGCCAGGAGCTCGCGATCGAGGCGGGCTGGATCAAGGAGGGCGCGCCGACGACCCCGACGCTCGAGAACGGCCGCCGCCGGCGCCGCCGCAAGCGCAACTTCGTCGAGTTCCTCGGCCTCACGCGCTCCACCGAGGAGGAGGCACTGGCGCGGCAGGAGCCCATCCTGCGCAAGCTCTCCGACGGCGAGGTCGCGCTCCTCGAGGCCGCCGACCTCTTCAACGGCAGCGCCTACCGGCGCACCGTCGGCGGCATCGCGAAGAGCCTCGGCGAGCCGAGCGCGAGCATCGTCCCGCTCTCGGGCACCTCCGGCGAGTTGGCCGTGACCGTCGCCTGGGAGCTCTCGTGGTACCAGTACCGCGTGAGCCCCGACTCCGGCCAGCCGGTGCGGCTCGAGCGGCGCGGCCATGAGCTCAACGAGCTCGACGAGAGCTTCAAGGACTGGAACGCGCAGGTCGAGGACGAGGGCAGGCTCGTCCCCGAGATCGCGCGGATCTAACTTCCCGGGAACGTCCCGAGCGTCAGGTGGAGCGTCTTGTGCGCTCCGCTCTGCGTGGTGACGGCGAGCGTGACCGTCTTCCTCGGCTTCAGCTCCGAGACGAAGCTCGTGAAGTCGTCGAGGGTCGGCGTCCGAGTGCCGTTGACCGCTGTGATCAGGTCGCCGGAGACGAGCCCGGCCCTGGCGGCCGGCCCGCCCGGGGTGACGCTCTGGACGAGGACGCCCTGGCCGTTCGTGTCCCCGATCTCGACTCCGAGGTAGGCGCGGTGCGAGTTGGTGACGTGGCCGAAGCGGATGATCTGGGTGGCGATGCCCTTGACGAGGTTGCTCGGGATCGCGAAGCCGATGCCGGGAGCCGCGGCGCCGCCGAGCTCGGGATCCGTCGCAGCGAGCGTGGGAATCCCGATCACGCGGCCCTGCAGGTCGGCGAGCGCGCCGCCCGAGTTGCCGGGGTTGATCGCGGCGCTCGTCTGGATCATCAGCGGCAACGCGACGCCGTTCCCCTCCGAGACACCCTGCCGGAAGGCGCTGACGATTCCTTCGGTGACGCTCGAGCGGAGTCCCAGCGGGTTGCCGATCGCGATCGCGAAGTCGCCGACCTCGAGCCGGCTGGAGTCCGCGAACGCGGCCGGTGCGAGCTTCGCCCCGGAGACGTGGAGGATGGCCAGGTCGTCCGGCGCAAAACGGCCGACGAGCGACGCGCCGTAGGAGTGCGTGCCGGCCGTGACGGTGTACGGGCCGCCGCCGGCGACGACGTGGTTGTTCGTGACGATGTCGCCGTTCGTGTCGAAGACGATGCCGGAACCGAGCCCCTGCGAATTCTGGATCTGGACGACCGACGGCGAGAGCTCGTGCACAACGGCGGTGATCGCCTGCTGGAACGCGAGCGCCGCTGCTGCGGGCCTGAGGCGCGCGTGACTCGTCTGCGGAGAGCCGTGCGAGGACGAGCCGCCGCCGAGCGACACGGCCGCGACGACGGCTCCCGCTACGGCCGCTCCGGCCAGCGGCGCAAGCCACCAGATGTGTCTTCGCAACATTGCTCCTTATACCCGCGTCTCTCCTGGAGTCCTGTCCGCCGACTTCCGTCCTACAATCCGCGCGAGATGATCTATTGCGTCATTCCCCGTGAGCTGGAAGAAGAGCTCTACGACAAGATGGTCGAGTACTACAAGGACAATCCGAATGTGACCGTCATCGTCGAGCGCCGCGATGGGCCTGATCGCCGCAAAGAGGGAGAACAGCGGCTCGAGGCGAGCGAACAGCGCACGGTGCGCGACCGCCGCCGCGCGCATCCGGGCAAATTCCCGGACGTCGACGAACCGCCCGAGTAGGGAACTCGCGAGCGTCGGTCTCGCCCGCTGACGCCCGCTCGATAGCTGTCGCCGCTAGGCTCGCCGCATGGCGACGACGACGAGCACCAACTTCAAGAACTTCATCGGCGGCGAGTGGGTGGACGCCGCCTCCGGCGAGACCTTCGAGAGCACGAGCCCCGCGACCGGCGAGACGATCGGCACCTTCCCTCGCTCCGGCGCCGAGGACGTCGACCGCGCCGTCGCGGTCGCGAAGGAGGCGTTCGCGGAGTGGCGGCTCGTGCCGGCTCCGAAGCGTGGCGAGATCCTCTTCCGGCTCGCGCGCTTGCTCGAGCAGGAGAAGGCTTCGCTCACCGACCTGATGACGCGCGAGATGGGGAAGGTAAAGGCGGAGGCGGGCGGCGACGTCCAGGAGGCCATCGACATCACGTACTACATGGCGGGCGAGGGCAGGCGCCTCTTCGGCCACACGACCCCGTCGGAGCTGCGCGACAAGTGGAACATGAGCGTCCGCCAGCCGATCGGCGTGGTCGGTGCGATCACCCCGTGGAACTTCCCGGTCGCGATCCCGTCCTGGAAGATGATCCCGGCGCTCGTCTGCGGCAACACCGTCGTCCTCAAGCCCGCGACCGACACGCCTGCACTGGCCGAGCGCTTCGTCGAGCTGCTCGCCGAATCGGGTACCCCGAGCGGCGTCGTCAACATCGTCCACGGCGGCGGCGGCATCGTCGGCGAGCGGATGGTGCGCCATCCGGACGTGCGCGTGATCACGCTCACGGGCTCCCGCGAGACCGGCGTCGAGGTGCTGAAGTCGGCGGCCGAGACACTCACGCACGTCCACCTCGAGCTCGGCGGCAAGAACGCGATCATCGTGCTCGACGACGCCGACCTCGAGCTCGCGGTCGACGGGATCCTCTGGTCGGCGTTCGGCACCTCGGGCCAGCGCTGCACTGCCGCGTCGCGCGTGATCGTCCAGCAGGGCGCGTACGACGCGCTCCAGTCGCGCCTCGTCGAGCGCGTCGAGAAGCTGCGGCTCGGCCCCGGCTGGGAGGACGACACCGACATCGGCCCCGTGATCAACCGCGCCGCTCTCGAGAAGATCGACTCGTACACCGCGATCGGCAAGGACGAGGGCGCGAAGCTCCTGACGGGCGGCGAGATCGCGAGCGACGGCGACCTCGGCAAGGGCTTCTTCTACCGGCCGACGATCTTCGCGGACGTCGACCCGCAGATGCGGATCGCGCAGGAGGAGATCTTCGGCCCGACGACCGCGTTGATCCCGGTGCGCGACCTCGACGAGGCGATCAGCGTCTCGAACGGGATCAAGTACGGCCTGTCGTCGTCGATCTTCACGCGGGACGTCAACGCGGCGTTCCGTGCCATGCGCGACCTCGAGGCCGGGATCACGTACGTCAACGCGGGCACGATCGGCGCCGAGGTGCACCTCCCGTTCGGCGGCACGAAGGACACCGGCAACGGCCACCGCGAGGCTGGCCAGGCCGCGCTCGACGTGTTCACCGAGTGGAAGTCGATCTATGTCGACTACTCCGGTCACCTGCAGCGCGCGCAGATCGACACTGAGGAGTAGTGGAGTACCGCGCGCTCGGCGACAGCGACACCGTGCAAGCGAGAGAAGACATCGACCGTCCGTGAACCGGAAGCTGATCGTGTTCGTGCCACGCGAAGCCCTCGACGAGGTTCGCGCGGCGCTCTTCGCCGCCGGCGCGGGGCGGATCGGCGGCTACGAGCACTGCTCCTGGTACACCGAGGGAACCGGGACGTTCCTCGGCGGCGAGGGGACGACGCCGAGCGTGGGGCGGGCGGGCCGCGAAGAGCGGGTCGCGGAGCTGCGGCTCGAGACCGTCTTTCCCGCCGAGCGGCAGGAAGAGATCATCGCCGCGCTGCGTCGCGCACACCCGTACGAGGAGCCGGCCTTCGACGTCTACGAGCTCGTGTCATGAAGGCACGTCTCTACACGGACGGCGGCGCACGCGGCAACCCGGGACCTGCAGCGTTCGGCTACGTGCTCGAGGCGGAGGACGGGACGGTCCTCGCGGCGCACGGCGAGGCGATCGGCGTGGCGACGAACAACGTCGCGGAATACCGCGGGCTCGTCGCCGGGCTGGAGCGGGCAGCCGAGCTGCAGGTCGGGGAGGTGGAGGTCGTCTCCGACTCCGAGCTGCTGGTGAAGCAGATGACCGGCGAGTACCGGGTCAAGAACGAGGCGCTGCGAGCCCTCTCGCTCGAGGCGGCGCGACTCGCGCGACAGGTCGGAGAGGTGCGCTACATGGCGGTCCGGCGGGAGCACAACGAGCTCGCCGACCAGCTCGTGAACGAGGCTCTGGACGCGGCCGGCCGCTGAAAGGCGGGGCTATACTGGCCGCCCACGCGGATGTAGCTCAGTTGGCTAGAGCGTCTGCTTGCCATGCAGAAGGTCGTGGGTTCGAGTCCCATCATCCGCTCTGAAGAGCCCCGCCCACGCGGGGTTTTCCTGTTTCAGGCCGGAAGACCCCACCTCGTGCCGCGCCGCCCGCTTTTCTCGCCCACCTGGGATGACGCGGTGAGCCTTGCGCCGATCTAGGTTCACCCCGGATACTTGATCCATCCCGACGCCGACAGGAGCGAAACAGTGAGCACCGAGGTTCGCCGAGCAGAAGAAGGAGTCCTCAGCTGGATCGACCGGGACATCACAGGCCCGCTGGCGGACTTCCAGGATCCGAGCCAGGAGTGGCGCCGGCTGTTCTCGGAGCTCTACGGCACCTTCCTGCTCGTGCTCGTGGCTGCGGGCGGCGGCATGATGGGCCAGGCGTTCCCGGACACGATCACCCGGACGGCGGCGGTGGTCGCCCCGGGGTTGATGGTCATGGGGATCATCCTGTTCATGGGCAAGGTGTCGGGCGCCCACCTCAACCCGGCCGTCAGCATCGCCTTCTCGCTGCGCGGCGACTTCCCGTGGCGGCGGGTCCCCGGCTACATCGTCGTGCAACTGGTGGGTGCGACCGCGGCGGCGCTCTTCCTGCGCGGCGTGCTCAAGGTGTCGGCCAAGTACGGCTCGAACTACCCGGCTCATGGCTACGCGAGCTGGCAGGCACTGCTGATGGAGGCGGTGCTCACGCTCGGGCTCGTGAGCGTGATCCTGGGGACGGCCTCGGGTGCCCAGAACATCGGCATCTTCGGGGCGATCGGTGTCGGCGCGTACATCGCTCTCGCCGGCCTCTGGGGCAGCCCGATCTCAGGGGCGTCGATGAACCCCGCCCGCACCTTCGGGCCGGATCTCGTCGGGAAGACGTTCACCGACTACTGGGTCTACGTCGTCGGACCGCTCCTGGGAGCTGCGGTCGCGGTCGGCATCGCCTACGTGCTCCGTGGCCCCGGCGGGGGCAAGTCCGGCTCGGCGGCAGCCCAGGGCGACCTCTTCACCGAGACCCGGAAACCAGAGCAGGGCTGAACAACCAGGGCACTTCCTGTTGAGCGGCACGCTGCTGGCAGGCTTCGTTCTGGCGTTCGCGTCCGCCGTCGTCATCAACCTCGCGTACCTGCGCGAGCACGCGGCGGCCTCGCGACTGCCCACGCTGTCCTTTCGCCGACCGGTTTACTCGGTCGGGCTGCTGCTGCGTGACAAGCCCTGGCTGCTGGGCTGGGCGATGGAGTCGGCCGGGTTCGCCCTCTACGTGGCGGCGCTCGCGCTCGCGCCGCTCTCGCTCGTGCAGGCGATCGGCGCGGGCGGCATCGGCGTGCTCGCGTTCGTCTCGGCGCGTCGCGCGCGGCGTCGACTGACGCGCTGGGAGCTCGCGGGTGTCCTGCTCTCGGTGCTCGGTCTCGCGGCGCTCGCCGTCTCGCTCGTCGGGGGGAAGGCGCACCAGGGAGGCGGACAGCTCGGGCCGATCCTGCTCTGGCTCGGCGTGACGGCCGTCGTCGCGGTCGTGCTCGTCGTCGTCGGGCGCAGGCACTGGGGCACGGCCGTCGCCTACGGCGTCGCGGGCGGGCTCTTCTTCTCGATCGGCGACATCTCGACGAAGCTGATGACGCAGGGCGGAGCCCGCACCGCCTTCCTCGTGCTCATGCTTCTCGGCTACGCCGCCGGAACGGGGCTGCTCCAGATCGGCTACCAGGCCGGCGCTGCGCTCACCGTCGCCGGCCTGGCCACGCTCGCCACCAACGCGCTTCCGATCGCGGCCGGGATGGTCGTCCTCGACGAGCCGCTGCCCGGCGGCTGGCTCGGGGCGCTCCGGCTGGCGGCGTTCGTCGCCGTGGTCACGGGCGCAGTCCTGCTCGCGCGGCAGCAGCCGCGAACCGGCATGGCCGGCACAGCTGCGGAGTCGCCTACGCCGGCCCGAGCGGAGCCAGCACCGTCGCCATGAACGGCATGCCGGCGGTCGTCGTCGTGAACGTCGCGTAGAAGACCTCGACCGGCGCGCGGCCGTCGAGCCGCCGCACCGTGGCCGTGCCCGAGGCGAAGCCGGACGCGAGCGCCTCGTCGATCGCGTCGGCGCTCTCGATGCTTTGCCCCTCGATCTCCCGGCCGACCAGCTCGTCGAGCGTCGTCCCGAGGATCTCGCACGCGGCGGCGTTCGCGGCGATGTAGCGCCGGTGGTCGTCCCAGACGAGGAAGCCGACACTCGCCGAGGCGAGAGCTTCGGAGATCAGCTCGGCCTGGATCTCCGGCCGGGCGAGTGACGGCGACGTCGTCATGGCCTCATTGTCGATGTTGAGAACGTGCGGATCAATCCCGCGCGGTGGGCGAACGGGCTAGCCCTTGAGGTGGAAGTACGCGGCGTAGATCTTCTTCGCGATCGGCGCCGCCGCCTGAACTCCGAAGCCGCCGTGCTCGACATTCGCTACCACCACGAGCTTCGGGCTGTTGTACGGCGCCCACGACGCGTACCACGAGCTGACCGGATCCGGCTCGGCGGTTCCCGTCTTGCCCGCGACCTTTTTCGGGAAGCCCGCGAAGACCGGGTACGAGGTGCCGCCGGGGTAGTTCGCCGCTTCGTACAGGCCCTGCCTGATCGCCCAGGTGTACGGCGAGAGATGCAGCTTCCGCACGGGCTTGAAGGGGAGCGCGTGCTGACGCCGTCCCGGATCACGGCCTCGCCGACGTGCGGCCGCACGACCTTGCCGCCGTTGATCAGCGCCGAGTACGCGACCGCGAGTTGCAGCGGGCTCACCTGCAGGGCGCCCTGGCCGATCGCGAGGTTGATGGTCTGGCCCTCCGTCCACGGGAAGCCGAACCGCTTCTGGAAGTACGAGCCGGGCCGCGGGAGGTAGCCGGACGTGGCGCCCGGGAGGTCGCTCACCGGCTGCCTGCCGAGCCCGAGCTTGCTCGCCCAGTCCTGGATCAGCGTCCCCTGCGCCTGCGGGTCGTGGGAGTAGACGAGGTAGCCCAGCCGGTAGAACCAGGTGTCGCACGACTCCTGGAGCGCCGTCGGCAGGGTCATCGACGCGTTGACTCCGGGGTCGACGTTGTGGAAGACCGTGCCGCCGAGCGTGAACGATCCCGTGCAGTCGATTGGGGTGGACGGCGTGATGATCCCGCCGCTGAGGGCCGCCTCGGCGATGATCGGCTTGAAGGTCGAGCCGGTCGGGTAGGCGCCGTCGATCGCGCGGTTCAGCAACGGAGTCGCCGTCGTCTCCTTGCTCAGCTGCGCGTAGTAGCTCGGCTTGTTCGCCGCGAGCTTCTGGTTGAAGGTCGGGTAGCTGGCGATCGCCTTGATCGCGCCCGTCCAGGGATCGATCGCCACCGCGGACGCGCCGGTCGGCGAGGAGCCGTTGAGTCGCGCCTGCTCCATCCCGTAGACCAGCGCGTCCTGCGTGGCCTTCTGGAGCCGCGTGTCGATCGAGAGCTGCAGAGTCGGCGGCTGCTTCTGGGGCGGGACGCGGAGTGCGCCGGCGATGCGGCCGAGGGAGTCGACCGGGATCTTCGCCTGCACGAATCCCGCGTTGAGCAGCCAGTCGTATCCCGCCTCGACGCCGCTCTGGCCGACGACCTCGCCGGCCTGCGCCGTCTTGTACGCATGGGACTTCAGCTCGCTCTGGCTGATCTGGCCGAGCAGCCCGAGGAACTCGGCGCCGAAGGCGCCCTGCGGATAGCTCCGTGACGCCTGTCCTTCCACCTTGAACCCGGGGAACTGGCCGGGTCGCTCCTGGATGTAGGCCGCCAGGGCGGTGGTCGGGTGGGCGACGACGACGGCGGGCGCGAAGGGCGCCTGCAGGACGTCGTGGCGGATGCGCGCGGCGAGGATGCCCCAGCGCCTGCCCGTCAGCACGGCGAGACGGCGGAGCTCCCGCACACCGGCCGGGCTCGGGTTCCAGACCCCGTGCGCGTTCCGGGAGCCGAGCGAGGCCG
Source organism: uncultured Actinomycetes bacterium (assembly GCA_963770815.1). Taxonomy (GTDB): domain Bacteria; phylum Actinomycetota; class Thermoleophilia; order Gaiellales; family Gaiellaceae; genus Palsa-739. The sequence continues at coordinate 24,756 of CAVYQV010000010.1, read as the reverse complement.
CGTCCGCGCTGATGGCCACATAGCCCGAGGTGCCGGCAAGCAGGCGGCCCCTGTCGTCCACGATCGCGCCCCGCGGGCCGGGCAGGGCGACCGTCCGGAATGCCTGGGTGTGCGCCTTCGTCGCGTACTGCTTGCCGTGCAGCACCTGGATCGACCAGGCCCGCAGGAGCAGCAGCGACAACCCGGCGACGATGACGATCGCCAGCCCGCCCACCCGGACGAAGAAGCCGGGGCTGCGGAAGTACGGCGCGTCGACGCGCGAATACGGCTGGAGCTGTTGCCCGCGGGGCATGGTGCGGGGCAGCTTCAACCGACGGCGAGGATCCGGTCTGGAGATGGCCACGGACTGCCGTCCAGGGTAGTCGCGCTGCCGCGAGTCGGCTACTCGTCCGCGAGCTCGTCAGCCAGGAGGGACAGCGCGTAGGAGCGCCAGGCGAGCTCGGGATCGGCGCGGAGCGACTCGACGGCGGCAGTCACCGCCGGAAGATCGTCCGCCGGCAGCTCGTCGAGCGCCGCAACGAGCTGGGCGCGGCGCGCGGGCGTGTCGAGCTCGTCGGCCAGGCGCTCGGCCGCGACCGAGTCGGGCCCGACCTCGCGATGCGGGTCACCGCCGGCGGCGAGCACGAACATCGCACGGCGGCGGGCTGCGTTCAGTGTGTCTTCGTCGATCGCCACCTGGTCTTGCACGAGCCAGCAGAGGACGACCTGCAGCTCGCCCGCGCGCTCGTCGAGCTCGGAGCCCTCGAGCTCCTCGAGCCTAGCCCGGATCCCGGCAGTCACCCGTCTCGCCTTCGCAACAGCCGGCCTTGTAGCGGCACTTCGGACACTGAAACGTCCCGTGGCGCCACTCCATCTCGGCGCTGCAACGCGGGCAGGCCTCAGCCGCTGTAGTACTCGTCTGCGATTGCAAGGGAGTTGTCGAGTATGGCAATGCCCTCGGCCAGCTCCTCGGGCGTGATCGTGAGCGGCGGGCAGATCATGACGACGTTCCAGTGCGTCATCAGGTAGAGGCCGCGCTCGAGTGCCGCCTTCGCGAGCCGCACGACGGGTGCCGCCGCCTCGCCGGTCGCGTTGAACGGGACGAGCGGCTCACGCGTTTCCCGGTTGCGGACGAGCTCGAGCCCCCAGAAGCAGCCGAGCCCGCGCACCTCGCCGATCGAGGGGTGCCGTTCGGCGAGCCCGTGCAGCGCGTCGGCGAACGCGGAGCCCATCTCTGCGGCGTGCTCGACGATGCCCTCCTCCCGGAACGCCTCGATGGAGGCGACGCCGACCGCGCACGCGAGCGGGTGGCCGCTGTACGTGAGCCCGCCGGCGAAGTACTTGTCCCGCAGCCACGCTGCGATCGGCTCCCGGACGGCCATCGCTCCGAGCGGGACGTAGCCCGAGTTGATGCCCTTCGCCATGGTCAGGATGTCCGGGACGACGTCCCAGTGGTCGACGGCGAACCACTTGCCGGTGCGGCCGAAGCCGGCCATCACCTCGTCGGCGATCAGCAGGATCCCGTGGCGGTCACAGACCTCCCGGATCGACCGGAGATAGCCGTCGGGCGGGACGATGACGCCGTTCGTCCCGGTCACGGGCTCGAGGATCACAGCGGCGACCGTCTCCGGCCCTTCGTACTGGAGGATCTCCTCGAGATGCGGTGCGCCCGTGCACACCGGGCACGGATCGGGGTGGCCGGCCGGACAGCGGTAGGTGAAGGGATCGAGCAACCGCACGACGCCCGGGATCCCCGGCTCGGCGGGCCAGCGGCGGGGGTCGCCCGTGAGCGTGATCGCGCCGGCGGTCGCGCCGTGATAGCTGCGGTAGCGGGCCACGATCTTGTGGCGGCCCGTGTACCAGCGCGCGAGCTTGATCGCGTTCTCGTTGGCCTCGGCGCCGCCGTTGGTGAAGAACGCCATCGAGATGTCGCCCGGCGTCACCTCGGCCAGCAGCCGTGCGAGCGTCGACCGCGGCTCGGTTGCCATGGGCGGGCCGATCGTGCAGAGCCGGTCGGCCTGCTCCTTGATCGCGGCGACGAGCTTCGGATGCTGGTGGCCGATCGAGACGTTGACGAGCTGGGACGCGAAGTCGAGGTACCGGTTCCCGTCGTAGTCCCAGAAGTAGCGGCCCTCGGCGCCGGCGACCGCGATCGGGTCGAGCGCATCCTGCACCGACCAGGAGTGGAGGACGTACCGCTTTGCATCGGCCTTGACCTGCTCGCCGAGCTCGCTGTTCCGCTCGATCGCGACCACGGGACTAGGCTAACCAACATGACCGAGACCGTCGACGCCCCCGCAGTCACGCGCATCCCGCACTGGATCGGCGGGCGCCGGATCGAGAGCGGCTCCGGCCGCAGCGGTCCGGTCTACAACCCCGCGACGGGCCGCCAGACGGGCGCCGTCGACTTCGCGACGGTCGAGGAGGTTCACGCGGCCGTCAAGGCGGCGCGCGAGGCCTTCCCGGCGTGGCGCGCGACGTCGCTCGCCAAGCGGGCCGAGCTCTTCTTCCGCATCCGTGAGCTCCTCCATGCGCGGCGGGACGAGGTGGCCGAGATCCTCACCCGCGAGCACGGCAAGGTCTTCTCCGATGCGCTCGGCGAGGTGACCCGCGGGCTCGAGGTCGTCGAGTACTGCTGCGGCATTCCGCAGCTGATCAAGGGCGAGCACTCAGAACAGGCCTCGACCGGCGTCGACGTCTACTCGATCCGGCAGCCGCTGGGCGTCGTCGCCGGCATCACGCCCTTCAACTTCCCGGCGATGGTGCCCATGTGGATGTGGGCGCCCGCGATCGCGTGCGGCAACTGCTTCGTGCTCAAGCCGTCCGAGAAGGATCCGTCCGCCTCGCTCTGGACGGCCGAGCTCCTGCGCGAGGCAGGCCTGCCCGACGGTGTCTTCAACGTCGTGATGGGAGACCGCGTCGCCGTCGACGCGCTGCTCGGTCACCCGGACGTGGCCGCGATCTCGTTCGTCGGCTCGACGCCGATCGCCCGCTACGTCTACGAGCAGGCGACCGCGAGCGGCAAGCGCTGCCAGGCGCTCGGCGGGGCGAAGAACCACATGATCGTCCTGCCCGACGCCGACATCGGCGCCGCGGCCGACGCCGCCATCTCGGCCGGCTACGGCTCGGCCGGCGAGCGGTGCATGGCGGTCTCCGTCGTCGTGGCGGTCGGCGATGTCGCGCAGCCTCTCGTCGACGCGATCAAGGAGCGGATCCCGAAGGTGCGGGTCGGCGACGGGATGGACCCGTCCTCCGAGATGGGCCCGCTCGTGACGGCCGAGCATCGCGACAAGGTCGCGTCCTACGTCGAGAACGCGCCCGGCGAGGGCGCCACGGTGGTCGTCGACGGACGCGAGGGCGTTCCCGGGGCCGGCTTCTTCCTCAACCCGAGCCTGCTCGACGACGTCACGCCCGGGATGAAGGCCTACGTCGACGAGATCTTCGGCCCGGTGCTCGGCGTGACGCGCGTCGCCACGTACGAGGAGGCCGTGCGGCTCGTCAACGACAGCCCCTACGGCAACGGCGTCGCGATCTTCACGCGCGACGGCGGCGCGGCGCGGCAGTTCCAGTTCGACGTGGAGGCCGGGATGGTCGGGATCAACGTCCCGATCCCGGTGCCCGTCGCGTACTACTCGTTCGGTGGCTGGAAGTCGTCCCTGTTCGGCGACCGGCACGTCTACGGGCCCGAGGCGATCGACTTCTACACGCGCGGCAAGGTCGTCACTTCGCGGTGGCCCGACCCCGCCACGTCGCGGATCGACCTCGGCTTCCCGCAGACGCGCTGACGATGGCCTTCATCGACGTTCCCGACGGAGACGGCACGAACATGGAGCAGCTGTTCGAGCTCCGTCCCGAGGCCTACGCAGCCTGGAGGCAGCTCGTGACGGCGGTGAAGGAGACGTCCGACGAACGGCGGTACGAGCTCGCAACGCTCGCGGCCGCGCGCAGGCTGCGCTCGTCCTACTGTGCGCTCGCACACGGCAAGGTGCTCGCGGAGAAGTTCTACGACTTCGACTCCGTACCGGCGCTCCCCGAAGGCCTGGACGACGCCGATCGCGCGATCATGGCCTTCGCGGAGCAGGTCGTCGCCGATGCGACGGCGATCACCGAGGCGGACGTCGAGGAGCTGCGCGGCCACGGGCTGAGCGACGGCGAGATCTTCGACGTCGTGCTCGCCGCGACGATCCGCTGCTTCTTCTCGAAGACACTCGATGCCCTCGGCGTGCAGCCGGATGCGGACTTCGCGCAGCTCGACCCGGCGTTCCAGCAGGCGCTCACGGTCGGGCGGCCGATCGAGACGGCGTGACGCACCACAGGCCGCTCGACGCGCGCGAGATGCCGCGCTTCGCGGGGATCCGGACGTTCATGCGCGCGCCGCACACGACGGACCTCGCCGGTGTGGATGCGGCCGTCTACGGCATCCCGTTCGACACGGCGACGACCTTCCGCACCGGCCCGCGCTTCGGCCCGGAGGCGATTCGCTCCGCGTCCGCGCTGCTTCGGCCGTACAACCCGGCGCTGGACGTCGACGTCGTCGAGGCGCTCTCGATCGTCGACTACGGCGACTTTCCGGTCTCACCCGGCGATACCGAGCGCACGTACGGCCAGATCGAGGAAGCGCTCACGCCGCTCGTCGAGGCCGGCGTCTTCCCGCTGGCGCTCGGCGGCGACCACTCGGTCACGCTCGCCGAGCTGCGCGTGCTCGCCCGCAAGCATGGCCCGCTCGCGCTCGTCCAGCTCGACGCGCACGGCGACACCTGGGACGAGTACTTCGGCCAGCGGTACTTCCACGGCACGACCTTCTTGCGGGCGGTCGAGGAGAAGCTGATCGATCCGTCGGCGTCGGTGCAGGCCGGCCTGCGCGGCTCGCTCTACGCCGCGGATGACCTCCAGTCGGCGCGAGACATGGGCTTCGCCGTGCTCCCGTGCGACCAGTTGCGGACGACCGGGCCCGGCGGCTACTCGAGCCTCGTCCGCGAACGCATCGGTCATCGTCCCGTCTTCCTCTCCTTCGACGTCGACGTCCTCGACCCGGCGTTCGCGCCCGGCACCGGGACGCCGGAGGTGGGCGGGCTCTCGACGGCCGAAGCGCTCGCCTGCCTGCGCGCGCTACGCGGGATCAACCTCGTCGGCGCCGACGTCGTCGAGGTCTCGCCCGCCTACGACGGCCCTGGGCAGCAGACGGCGCTCGCCGCCGCGAACGTCGCCTACGAGTTGCTCTGCCTGCGCGCTCTCGCGGCTCAGCGATAGCGGAACCGGAGCGTCATGCGGCCGTGCCGACCCCACGGGTCGACGCCGACGATGCGGAGGCTGTACGAGCCGGGTAGAAGCGTGCGCGCGTTGAGCCGCAGGCGCACCTGCATCGAGCCCGGCTTCCGGCGATAGGACTGCACGAGCTGGAACGTCCCCGCCCCCAGGATCGAGCCGAAGCGGCTGCCCTTGCCGAGGATCGGGATCGTGACCCCGTGCGGGCCGGTCACCGACGCCGACATCCGGGCCTGCGAGTGCACCGCGAGCTGCGTGAGCAGCAGCAGGGTCTTGTCGGCGGGATGGCGGAGCGCGCGGAACTGCGTCTGGAGCGCGAGCGCGGGGCCGTTCGGCGAGGTGTAGGTCGGGTCGCCCCAGGCGCCCTGCTTGAACAGGGAGACCTCGAACGGCGTCCGCGTCAGGACGTGGGTGATGTTGTTCGCGTCGACGTACCAGCCGACGGCGGTCCCGGTGGGGAGCTCTGCGGGCTGGAGCGACGGCACCGAGTGGTACACCTTCCCGTCCGTCGAGTAGCCGAGCACCGTCCGCGTCGGCTGCGGCTGCGCGTACATGAGGTCGAGGGGCCAGCGGAAGCCCTTCGACGACAGCCCCGGCACCGAGAGCGAGACCTCGCTGCCCGGCACCGAGAGAGTGCCGGAGAAGTCGGTGAGCGAGACGGTCTTCCCGACCGGTACGGCGCCGGGTTGCCAGGTCACGGTCGCGCGGCCGTCGTCGGTCTGGAGGTTGCCGGCGATTCCACGGCGCACCGTCTGGGTGCCGATCGAGACCGGCGGCAGCGGCGCGGCCACCACGACGCCGGTCGTCGAGGCGGTCGCCGAGGCGGCGCCGCCCTTGCCGGTCGCGGTCACGACGAGTGAGAGCGTGGAGCCGATGTCGTCGGGGATCAACGTGCGGCGCGACCCGGTCGCGTGCGGGATCGCGATGCAGGAGGTGCCGCTCGCGTTGCAGCGCCGCCAACGATAGGTGAACTTGGTCGGCGAGCCGGCCCAGGTCCCGACCGAGCTCGTCAGGATCTGCCCGTCCTGGGGATTGCCGATGATCTGCGGCGGCTTGAGGTTGGTCGGGCGAGAGCCGGGCGAGGTGCCCGCCGGGGAGACGGCGGCGGTCGGATCCGTGGTGGCGTTCGCCGTGCCCGCTGCGGAGGTTGCGGTGACGAAGACCTTGAGCGAGTGCCCCACGTCGTCGGTGACCGGTCGGTACGACTCGGCGGTCGCACCGGTGATCGGCAGACAGTTGGCGCCGGCCGCGTCGCAGCGCCTCCACTGGTACGTGAAGGTGATCGGCTTGCCGCCCACCCAGGTGCCGGGCACAGCGGCGAGCAGCTCGCCGGCCTCGGGCGGGCCGACGATGGTCGGCGGGGTGGAGAGGAGGGGCACGCCGGTCGGATACGGAGCGATGGCGACCAAGGCGAGGTTCGTGCCGTTCAGCCGGTCGCCGTCGCTGCAGCGCCGGATTCCCGGCACGGAGACGCAGTTCGTCCACTGCCAGAACTTCCAGCCTTCGCCGTTCCAGTTCTGCGCGGGCACCAGCGGTGAGCCGTTGGCGGTCCAGTGCGCGACCCAGAGGCCCGTGCCGGCGGCCGCGGCGGCCGTCGAGTCCCCGAGGTGGCCCTTCCAGAACAGCGGCGAGGTGTAGACGAAGGGCTCGACACCGGTGCGGGCGTAGACCTGGCCGAGCCAGGCGAGCGTCCAGGCGAGCAGGCGCTTCTTCGCCAGGTTGCCCGTCGCCTCGAGGTCGAGCACCGGCGGCAGCTCGCCCGGCTGTGGCCCGGCGACGGCGAGGAAGTGGTTGGCCTGCTTGAGCGCGCTCGCGGTCGCGCCGGCCTGGCTCCCGCCGGCCGGGCGCGCGAAGTGGTACGCACCGAAGACGAGGCCCGCGCCCTCGCTTCCGTTCCGGTTCGCGGTGTACGACTGGTCGAGGTAGCCCGTACCCTCCGTCGCCTTCCCGAACGCGAACCGGTAGCCCGCTTTCGCGACCTTCGTCCAGTTGATCGTCCCGTTCCAGTTCGAGACGTCGAGGCCCTTGGCACGGGTCGTGGCAGCGTCCGACGCGCTCACCAAGAGAAGCGCGGTCAGCGCGAGGACCAAACCCGCGAGCAGCCCCAGCCGTCCGCGCCGAGCTCCGATGAGGGACCCCACGACTCGCATGACGCTAGCGCAGCTTTGTTCGTCCGGCGTAAAAAAAGCCCTGCTTGGTGGCGCTAGGTCGCCTGGATCACGACGGCACTGCGGCGCCCGTCTCGAGCCGCTCGCCGAAGCGCGCCCGCCGCACGAAGCGCCCGCTGCCGGGCGTGCCGACAAGCTCGCCCTCCTCCACGAGGACGTTGCCGCGTAGCAGCACCAGCTCGGGCGCGCCGACCACCTCGGTTCCCTCGTAGAGGTTGTAGTCGCACTTCGAGTGATGCGTCGCCGCCGAGATCGTCTCCCGCCGTTCGGGGTCGAAGATGACGAGGTCGGCGTCGGCACCGACCGCGACCGTCCCCTTGCGCGGGTGGAGGCCGAACAGCTTCGCGGGCTGCGTCGCGAGGAGGTCGACCATCCGGTTGAGGCTGATGCGACCCTCGCGCACGCCGAAGTGGTGGATCATCTTCAGCCGGTCCTCGAGGCCGGGGCCGCCGTTCGGGATCTTCGTGAAGTCGTCCTTGCCGAGCGTCTTCTGCCCGTCCCAGAGAAAGGCGCAGTGGTCGGTCGAGATCGCCGAGAGCGCGTCGGTGCGCACCGCGTCCCACAGCACCTGGTGGTTCGCGGCGTCGCGCGCGGGCGGCGAGTAGACGTACTTCGCGCCCTCGAAGTCCGGCTGTGCGAGGTCGTCAATCGACCGGAAGAAGTACTGCGTGCACGACTCACCCCAGACGTCCCAGCCCTGCTCGCGGGCGCGGCGGATCGGCTCGACCGCCTCGCGGCAGGTGACGTGGACGACGTAGAGCGGACTGCCGGCGATGCGCGCGAGGTGGATGGCGCGGTTCGTCGCCTCGCCCTCGAGCTCGGGCGGCCGCGTGAGCGCGTGGTGGATCGGAGCGGTCTCGCCGCGCGCGAGCGCCTCGCGGACGAGGACGTCGATCGCGTCCCCGTTCTCGGCGTGCACCATCACGAGCGCCCCGCTCGCCGCTGCGACCTCCATCGCGCGGAAGAGCGTCTCGTCGTCGACCTGTAGGACGTTCTTGTAGGCCATGAAGAGCTTGTACGAGGTGATGCCCTGCTCGGGGAGCGTGGCGAGCTCCTCGAGCCGCTCCTCGTCGCGCAGGTCGGTGATCGCGATGTGGAAGCCGTAGTCGATCAGCGTCTTGCCGTTGGCCTTCGCGTGCCAGCCCTCGAGCGCCTCGGCAAAGGTCTGCCCCTGCCCCTGGATGCAGAAGTCGACGTGGCAGGTCGTGCCGCCGCACGCGGCGGACCCCTGGCCCGACTCGAAGTCGTCGATCGTGACCGTGCCGCCGAACGGCATGTCGAGATGCGTGTGCGGGTCGATGCAGCCCGGCAGGACGTACTTGCCGCCTGCGTCGATCGTGCGGTCGGCCGCGACGTCGAGATCCGCGCCGATGAGCGCGATCCGCTCGCCCTCGACGAGCAGGTCCGCGACGTAGTCGTCGGCGGCCGTGACGATGCGCCCTCCGCGAATCAGGATCGACATCGCCTCCGAGTTTAAGCTCGTGGGATGAGCCTGTCACCGGAACGGACCGTCGCGGAGCTGCGCGAGCTGCAGGAGCTGACCGGCGACGAGAACGGGGCCCAGCGCGTCGCGTGGACGGACACGTGGGAGACCGCGCGGCAATGGCTGCGCGAGAGAGTGGTCTCGACCGGGGCCGACGAAGAAGTCGACGAGGCCGGCAACCAGTGGTTCACGCTGCGCGGGGAGTCGGAGCGTGCGCTCCTGCTCGGCGGCCACATCGACTCCGTGCCGAACGGGGGCTGGCTCGACGGCTGCCTGAACGTGCTCGCAGGCCGTCGAGGTGCTCCGGCGCATCGCCGAGGACGGAACGCCGCCGCTGACCGTGCGGCTCGTGAACTGGGCCGACGAGGAAGGGGCGCGGTTCGGCCGCTCGCTCTTCGGCTCCTCGGCGGCTGGCGGCTCGATGAGCGACCAGGACGAGCTACGCGAGCGGCACGACGCCGACGGGATCGCCCTGCCGGTCGCGCTGGCCGAGCACGGCGTCGATCTCGACCGCGCTCTCGAGGCGCGACGGCAGCTCGAGGGCGCGGCGGCGTACCTCGAGCTCCACATCGAGCAGGGGCCGGTGCTCGAGTCGCTCGACCTGCCGCTCGGCGTCGTCCTCGGCACCTTCGGCGTCGAGCGCCACCTCGTCACCTTCCGCGGCCAGGCCGCCCACGCCGGCTCGACGCCGATGGACCAGCGCCGTGACGCGCTCGCCGGAGCGGCGAAGCTCGAGCTCGAGATCCGCGAGATCGCAAAGCGCATCGGTCGCGGGGCCGTCTGCACGATGGGCGGGGTCGTGACGAAGCCGGGGATCGTCACCTCGGTCGTCGAGACCGCCGAGTGCCTGCTCGACCAGCGCCACCTCGACGCGGACCAGCTCGCCGAGATGCTGAGCAACGCCGAGGCGGCCTCGCGGAAGTTCGCCCACGAGGAGGGCATCGAGGTCGAGTGGGAGAAGATCTGGTCGATCGAGCCGATCCCGTTCGACGACCGCCTCCTGGACCTCGCCGACGAGTCGGTGCGCGAGGTCGCAGGCACGTCCCACCGCCTCCCGTCGGGGCCGCTCCACGACGCCGCCGAGGTGGCGCGGGCGGGAATCCCGACGGTGATGCTGTTCGTTCAGTCCCTACGGGGGCTCTCGCACACGAGGCTCGAGGACACGAAGGAAGAGCATCTCGAGCTCTCGGTGCGGGCGCTCGACCGGCTGACGACCAAGGCATTGGAGGCATTCGCATGAGCTTCCTGTTCGGAGACGAGCACGTCGAGCGCTACCGGGAGACCGACGGTGAGGAGGGGCACACGTGGCGCGAGGGCTCGACGATCCTGCTGCTGACGACGAAGGGCCGGAACACCGGCCTCGACCGGACCGTGCCGCTCATCTACGACCTGGACGGAGCGAACCCGGTGATCGTCGCCTCGAAGGGCGGAGCACCCGATCATCCTGGCTGGTTCAAGAACCTCGTGCAGACGCCGGAGGCGGAGGTGCAGATCCTCGGTCGCCACGTCCCCGTCCGCGCCCGTGAAGCCGAGGGTGAGGAGCGCGTGCGGCTCTGGGCGCAGATGAATCGCATGTGGCCGCACTATGCGGAGTACCAGGAGAAGACCGACCGGCGCATCCCGGTCGTCGTCCTCGAACGCGAGTGACGCCCGCCCAGCTCCGGCGGCTCTGCCTGAAGCCTGCGGGCGCCGAGGAGACGTTCCCGTTCGGCCCCGAGACATCGGTGTTCAAGGTCGGCGGGAAGATGTTCGCGATCGCCCAGCTGAAGCGGCAGCCGCTGCAGGTGAGCGTCAAGTGCGACCCCGAGCTCGGCGAGCAGCTGCGCGCGACGTACGACGAGATCGAGCCCGGCTACCACCTGAACAAGCGGCACTGGCTGACGGTGACCTTTGGCGGCGCGGCGACCGACGAGCTCGTGCGCGAGCTGGTCGCCGGCAGCTACGAGCTCGTCGCGCCGCGATAGGCTCGCGGGCATGGACTTCGGCGTCACGGTTCTCCCGGATCCGCCGTTCTCGCGCTGGCTCGAGCTGATCCAGCTCGCCGAGCGCCACGGCTTCGGCTACGCGTGGACGTACGACTCGCACGTCCTCTGGCAGGAGTCGGTGCCGATGCTCGCGGTCGCGGCGCGCGAGACCTCGTCGATCCATCTCGGCCACTTCGTGACCAACCCGGCCACCCGCGACCCGACCGTGCTCGCGAGCGCGTACGCAACGCTCCACGACCTCTCGGACGGGCGGATGGCGATGGGCATCGGACGCGGAGACTCGGCTGTCCGCTACATCGGCCGCCAGCCCATGAGGGTCGCGGAGTTCGAGCGCTCCTGCGCGATGGTGCGCGAGTTCATGAACGGGCGCGAGGTGGAGTGGAACGACAAGGAGCTCCAGCTCAAGTGGGTGCGGCCCGAGCTGCCGCCGATCCCGATGTGGATCGCCGGCTATGGGCCGAAGGCGCTCGCGGTCGCCGGCCGCGTCGCCGACGGCGTGATCATCCAGCTCGCCGACCCGGAGATCATCCAGTGGATCATGGACACGGCCCGCCGCTCGGCCGGGGAGGCGGGCCGTGATCCGAGCGAGCTCAAGTGCATCGTCGGCGCGCCTGCCCACATCTCCGACGACCTCGTCGACGCGCGCGACCAGGTGCGCTGGTTCCCGGCCATGGTCTCGAACCACGTCATGGACCTGATCGAGCGCTACGGCACCGACGGCAGCGCCGTGCCGAAGGCGCTCACCGACTACGTGCAGGCCCGCAAGTTCTACGACTACAACGACCACTCGCGGGTGGGCGCGGCGCACGGCGAGTTCGTCACGGACGAGATCTGCGACCGCTTCTGCGTCCTCGGGACGGCGGAGCAGGCGAAGGCGAAGTTGCAGGATCTGCAGGGGATCGGCGTCGACCAGTTCAACATCTACCTCATGACCCACGGGCAGGAGGAGACGTTGCAGGCGTTCGGCGACGAGATCATCCCCGAGCTGGCAAGCGCCCCGGCGTGAGCCGCGGCCGATAGCCTCAAGCGCGTGGGGGATCTGCGGACGCTGCTCGAGCTGCGGCAGGCCTATCCGCTGTCGTGGTCGAGCGACGGCTCGTGGCTGCTCGTCGCCTCCGACCTCTCGGGAACGCGGCAGCTCTATTCGCTGCCGGTGACCGGCGGCGGGCTCGAGCAGCTGACGAACTACGCCGAGCCGGTCGAGGGGCAGCTGCTCCCGGACGACCGTCTGCTGCTCGAGATCGACGAGGGAGGGAACGAGCGGACGCAGCTCTACCTCGACGGCGAGCCGCTGGTCGTGGACCCTCGCTACATCCACCGTTCGCCGCACGTCTCGCGCGACGGCACGCTGCTCGCCTACTCGACGAACCGGCGCAACGGGCTCGACTTCGACATCGTCGTGCGCCGGCTCGACAGCGGCGAGGAGCGGACTTTCGAGCTCGGCGGCCTGTGCGCTGCCGGGGACATCTCGCCGGACGGCCGCTGGGCCGTCGCCGGACAGTACGGCGAGTTGAGCGGCGACTCGAACCTGTTCCTGCTCGGAACCGAGAGCGGCGAGGTCGTGCACGTGACTCCGCACGAGGGGCAGGCCGAGTACATGAGCCCGGTCTGGCTCCCCGACTCCTCCGGCTTCGTCTGCGCGACGAACGAGGACCGCGACACCTTCGCCGTCTCCCGCTACACGCTCGGCGGCGGCTGGGAGGTCGTGGCCGAGTCGGACTGGGATCTCGACTGCTTCGGCGACGAGCGCGGGCGGCGGCTGCTCGTCGTCGCCAATGAGGACGGTTACGCGCGGATCGACGGGCTGCCGCTGCCGGCCGACGGCGTCGCGGAGCACTTCGTCTTCTCGCCGGACGGGGCGAGCGTGGCGTTCGGTTTCTCCACGGCGACGGAGCCGCATCAGGTCTGGGTTCACGACTTTGACACCGGCGAGACCCGGAAGCTCACCGACCTCGGGAGCGTCGAAGACGGCGTCGAGCCGGAGCTGCACCGGGTCGAGAGCTTCGACGGCGAGCCGGTTCCCGTCTTCTTGTTCCTGCCGGAAGGTGACGGCCCGTTCCCGGTCGTGGTGACCGTCCACGGCGGCCCCGAGAGCCAGTGGCGGCCGTGGTACTCGTCGGGCTTCGGCGCGCTGACGCAGTACCTCGTCGCGCGCGGCTACGCCGTCGCGGCTCCCAACGTGCGCGGCTCGAGCGGCTACGGCAAGCGCTTCGAGCACCTGGACGACGTGGAGAAGCGGCTCGACTCGGTCGCGGATCTCGCGGCCCTGCACGCCTGGCTCTCGGCGCGGCCGGAGATCGACGGCTCGCGCGCCGTGGTCTACGGGCGCTCCTACGGCGGCTACATGGTGCTGGCCGCGCTCGCGTTCCAGCCCGAGCTCTGGGCGGCGGGGATCGAGTTCGTCGGCATCTCGAACCTGCGCACGTTCCTCGAGAACACCTCGGTCTGGCGCCGCGCCGCACGCGAGCGCGAGTACGGGCCGCTCTCCGATCCCGAGCTGCTCGAGCGCCTCTCTCCGTGGAGCCGGCTGGACGCGATCCAGGCGCCGCTCTTCATCGAGCACGGCCGCAACGACCCGCGGGTGCCGGTGAGCGAGTCGGAGGCGATCCATGGCGAGCTCGTGCGCCGGGGCGTGCGCTGCGAGCTCGTGATCTACGAGGACGAGGGGCACATGGTCGAGAAGCTCGCGAACCGCGTGGACGTGTTCGAGCGGGCCACGGACTTCCTGGACGAGGTGCTCGAGCGGGCGCAAGTGGCGCCGATACGATGACCGCCGCGCGGCGCCTTGGCCGAGTGGTTAGGCATGGGTCTGCAAAACCCAGTACACCGGTTCGACTCCGGTAGGCGCCTTTTCCCCTGCTAGATCCGTTATCGGCTCGGCGAATTCTCGTCCCGCCTGAGGATCGGGGAGTGCCCCGATGCCGCCTCTCGCAGCGTGGGCGAGCATCGATCAGGAGGTGAGAGCCATGAAAGGGCGCTCGAGCCGGGGCTTCGTCGGTGCGGCCGTCGTCGCAGGCGGTCTCCTGTGGACAGCATGTGGCGGTACGACACCCGCCGGTCCCGGCGTAACTGATCGTGGCTCCACGTCTGCGAGCGGTGGAAAGATCCTGCAGCTTCATGCTCCCCTGGCGGCGCTCGCCATGGACGGGAGCCACATCGCCTATGTGGCCAACAGGGTGTTCGTCTGGATCCCCGGCACGGGGAAGACGACGCAAGTGAGCGGCAGATAGGCCGACGGGGGTAGAGGCGTTACCCAGCTCGCGATTGCCGGGGCACGGGTCGCCTGGCTGAGCCAGTCGGGCGGCAACGAGGAGTCCGACCAGGACCTCTACGCCTCCTCGCTCCTCAGCCCGAAGGCGCGACATGTTCTGGGTGTGGTGCGCTCGGGCAATCAGTGCGGAGCGGGCCGGGGCGGTTACGCGCCGGCCTGTGCCGGGACCTGGCTCGGTGGGGTCGTCGGCTCCGGGAAGCGGATTCTGGTCAATCGCTGGACGACCGACACGACCGGCGCGATCAGCAACGCGGGACTGTACGCCCTGAAGGGGACGACGCTCGAGCCGGTCGCCATGGGGTCTGAGACCGTCCAGGCGGTGGCAGCGGACTCCCGGCGCGTGGCTGTGTTGCAGTGGCGGTGGTTACCCAACGAGAAGACCATCCACGTTTATTCGGCGACCGGGAGACCGCTGGTCAGCATGACGCCGAGCAGGCAGCCGGAGGCAATCGCCCTCGGCGGCCGCAACCTCGTCGTACTCACCCACAACGGGAAGCTCTTCCACTACGACGCGCGGACCGGCTCGCTCGGCAAGATCTTCACCCCGCACGGGAGCCCGAACCAGCAGGTGCTGGCCGTCCACGGAAACATCGCCGTCTACTCCATGCCCGTGCACTACAGCGGTAGCGGGCCGATCGGCAAGAGCGTGATCCGCGTCCTGAACCTCTCGACCGGTAAGGATCGCCCCGTCGGCTACCTCCCGGGCCAGATCACGCTGGCACGCATGGACTCGACCGGCCTCGTCTACGCCAACGACCTCTGGACATCCCGCAAGGGCTACGTCAACCAGCTCGTCTTCCTCCCCTTCAAGCGAGTCGCAGCCGCCGTGTCCTAGACGGACTGCAGCACCTCGAAGTTACCGCGGACAGCCCGTTCGCTCGACCGGCTGGAAGCTGTAGGGGAGCGACCACGGGTCGGGACGCCGGTGAAATCGATCATGATCTCGTCGCCATGGACCGAGACCTGCGGCGAGGACGCACCTTCGGCCGACACGACTTCGGCAGGCGCCGTCAGAGGTTGCGGCGGTAGAGCAGGAACGCGAGGGGGATGACTCCCGCGAGGAGGAACCACGGCGCGAGCGCGACTCGCGCGTAGCCGAGCACCTGCGTGGTGACCGGGTCGCTGCCCGCCTCGGCACGGATCTCCTGCACGAGCGGGGTGAGATCGTTCTCGCTGAAGACGCGACCGTGGGCGGCGCTCGCAAACCGGCTCAGCGCACGGGCGCTGGTGGGGTCGGGTCTGTACCGGGGATCGACGCGCCCGTGCACGTAGATCCGCTCCGTCGGCGCCCACACTCGCACGAAGAGTGGCGCCACGGTCATCGCGCGGGCCAGCTCGTAGCCGACGGCCGTGCGGATGGGAGTGGCCTCGCCGTCGGTGAACACGACGAGGATCCGATGGCGCACGCCCGGGCTGTAGAAGTTGGAGTACGGGATCGGGTAGAGCGCCGAGAACGTCGTCGCGCGCCCGCTGTAGATCTGGCTCGGGGGCGGCCGGTCGATCCCCACCGACTGCGCGAGCGTGCGTCGGATCAGCACCTGGCTCGTGCTGGGCATCAGGTCGGGAAGCACCCGGTCCGTCATCGTCGCCACGCCGACCGGGATGTCACCGAGCTTTGCAATCACCTCCTCGGCCTCGCGCTTCGCACGTTCCAGCCGGGTCACGCCGTGAGGCCCCGTCCGTGCGGTCATCGAGGTCGAGGTGTCGAAGACGAAGAACGCCTGCACGTCCAGCCGCTGACCGAGCAGCTGATGCCGGATGACGACCGGCTGGGCGGCTGCGACGCCCATCAGCACCGGCAGGAGGGCGAGCGCCACGATGACGGCCACGAGCTCGCGCCGGCGAGGCGAGGCCAGCGAGAAGAGGCGGCGGACGCGTTCCATCCGGGTCTGCGCCAGCCACAGCGCTGCGAGCGGGATCACCGCGGCGAGCGCGAACAGCGCGTCGAGCGGCGTGAGGAACGTCAGGCCCATCAGAAGCCGCCGCCGACTACGCCGACGCCGTTGGCGCCGCCGAAGCCGAAACCGCCACGAGCGTCCTGGTCGAGCTTGTTCTTGCCCGGATGTGCGATGCGCAGCAGAAGCTCGAGGTTGAGCTTCGCGTCGTAGTTCGCCGGGCTGGCGGTGACCGCCTGGGCGAAGTAACGGATGGCGCTCGCGATCTCCTGCTTCTGCGTCGCGCTGTTCTCGGGAGCGGTGACGGTCATGACACCGAGGAGGTTCGCGACGTTCGAGCGCTCCTCCGCGGTGGCCGCCGATGTCTCGAGCTTCTGCAGCTGGGTCTCGGCAGCAACGCGCGTCGCAGCCAGGTCCGCCTGACCGCCCGTGCTCGCGCCGATCTGGGTCAGCCAGAAGAGCTGCAGCGCCCGTCGGTACGCGAGCGCGTCGCCGATCCCGAGCACGGAGCGCGCCGGGTCGCCGGGGAGGATCGCGGGAGACTGCCAGAGCCCGATGTGCGAGCGCTGAGCGCGGAAGCGCAAGTCGCTCTGGGTAAAGGTGCCTTGCCAGGCGCGGACGTCGAGCGCGAACAGCAGCAGAACCGTCGCCAGCCCGAGCAGTCCCACTCCGGCAATCAGCGGCAGGGCGCGGCGGAGGCGCTTCACGCGGCAGACTCCGGGACGAGGCGCGTGTTGAAACGCTCGTTCGCCGCGAGCAGCCCGACGAGCACGAGGCCGACCGCGAGCAGACCCCAGGGCGAGGCGGCCGAGATCGGCTCGACGCGCCGCTTCGACGTCTTGATGAACGCAGAGGGCTTGACGAAGGCGTTCTGGCCGAAGAGACCCCCGAAGATCTGGACGTCGGAAGGGGCGGCGTTGATCGGCACGATCCGGACCGGGACGTGCGCCTGACGCAGCGCAGTGGCCACCGCGACAAGCGAGTCCCGGTCGTCCTGCGAGTCGTTGAGGTCGCTCATGAGCACGAGCGCTCCGTGCGGTACACCCGCGCGCCGGAGTGCGTCCCACCCGGCGACGAGCCCGGTCGAGATCCTGGTTCCGCCGCTGAACTGGCTCCATGGGCTCTGTCCGAAGACCGGCTGGCCCTTGGTGACGCTCTTCGGGGCGAAGAAGCGCAGGAACTGCTCCAGCGCGCTCGGCGGGGAGTTCGGCGGCAGGAGCTCGTAGCCGACGTCGGAGAACATGACGAGCCCCATCGCCTGGTTCGCGGTGACGAGGCCGCGAATGATGGCTCCGACGCGCTCGAAGGGAGGGCCGGCGACGCTCGCGGACATGTCCGCGACGATCACGCCCGTCTTCGCGCCTACGGGCAGCACCGCCGCTCGGCCGCTGCCGGCGGAGCGCGCGAGGAGAATCGCCCCGGCGAGCGTCGCCGCCAGCGCGAGCGCGAGGCCGACACGGACGAACGTCGTGCGCTCGGCCTGACCCCCGAGCTGGGTCAGATCGCCGAGGCGGGTGGTGCCGCGCCGCAGGAACGTCGTTCCTCTCACCGCTCCTGCTCCCCGTTGCGGCGACTGATCCCGGCGCGCTCGGAGATCTCCTGCACGTCCTCCTCCTCCGGCTTCTCCTCGGACCAGGCGAGGGCGCGGGCCGTCTCGGAGAGATCGTGGACGTCGAACGGCAGCTCGTCGGCGACGCGTTCGAGCGCCTTCCGCTGGAGGGTCTCGTCGTCGTGTGCGCGTGCCCAGAAGAAGAGCGTCAGCGCCCGCTCGAGCGACGAAGACCCCAGCGCGGGCGCCTGCGCGGCCCTAGCCGGCCGGAACTGGAGCGCCCAGCGGGAGGCGAGAGCGAGGCCGGCCGCTCCGAGCACGACCGCGAGACCGAGCGAGAGCCAGAAGAGCAGGCTCGGCGAGACGCGGTACTGCGGCGCGGCGAGGGGGGTGAGGTTGGCGTCGGAGTACCAGAAGATCGTTCGGTTCAAGAGGGCGGTGACCTCGGAGGGGCTCAGCTCGGAGAGAGCCGCGATCCGCGGGAAGCGCGCGTCGAGCGAGTACCGGACTTGTCCGGTGGGGGCGACGTATTCGATGTGGGCGGGGCTGAACTGGAAGACGTGCGCGAGGTCGCTCGTCCTCGTCACCGGGAGGCACCGCTTGGTGAGGCAGTGCAGTGTCCACGTCCAGGTGATCTGCAGGAGACGTCCGTTGGTGACTCGGGTCACCGTCGGAGGCCCGGCCGGCCGGTACGGGTGGAAGTGGGTGATGACGCGTACGTTCGAGGGCGCGACCCACTTCCGGTCTGCGACGACCGCGACCCGGGCGGTGATCGGGTCGCCGAAGAGGTGTACTCCCGGACTGATCGAGGCGTAGGCCTTCAGCGGCAGGTTCTTGCCCAGTACGGAGCCGCCGTGGACCTTCGGGACGTCCTGCGCGTGGGCCGGGGAGGTGACCGTCAGCGCCGCCAGCCCTACGACGACGACGACGACGGCGGCGGCCCGCTTCATACGAGCGCTCCGCGCGCCATCATCCGGAGGTCGGCCCAGCGCAGGAACGCGCCGAGGATCGCGCCGGGGTCGTGCGAGTCGACCCAGACCGGCTCGGTCCCGAGCGAGCGGAACACGCGCGTGAGCTCCGCGGCGCGCTCCTCGTGCTCCTCGCGCAGCCTTTCGGCTTCGGCCCGCGTCAGGTAGATCGGCACGACGCCGCGGGCGTGCGGTTCGGAGTACGGCACCGTCAGGGCGCCCACGTCGGGGAACGAGCGCTCCCACACCGGATCCTGGATGACCACGGGGACGAGCTCCCAGCGGTGTTCGAGCGTCCGCTGCCAGGCGCGCTCGTCCGGCACGACCAGGAAGTCCGAGAGGACGAAGACGAACGTCTGTGTCGGCAGTTCCCGCCGGTGCTGGTGCAGGTGCTCGAGGCCGCGCGCGACGGTGTCGTCCGGCGCGTCGAACGGGCGCCCCTCCAGGCTGCCCTGCGGTGCGAAGCGCTCGCTGCGCGGCGGGCGCCAGGTCGTCTCGCCGCCGGCGTGGTCGAAGTAGGCGGTGAGGCTGCGCGTCACGCGCGCGCTCTCCCGGATCAGGCGCAGGCTCTCGAGCAGCGCTTCGGGCTTGTCGAGGCGCCGGAGCGGTGAGGGCCGAATCCCCATCGAAGGCCTCCGGTCGGCGACCATCACGACGTGCGGAGCCTCGTCGGCGAAGAACTCGTGGACGATGAACTCGTCGTTGTCGCGTACGGCGGAGAGCCGGGCGGACGCTGCCCAGTCGATCCAGGCGAGGTTGTCTCCGGGGACGTACTGGCGTGAGCCGGCGACGTCGGACCCGCTGCCGCGGCGGACGCTCCGGATCCCGCCGAAGGCGAGGCCGATCACCCGGCGGCGCGGGATCAGCGGGAAGGTTCCGGTGGCCATCGCTAGTTCACGACCCGCACGGCGGGCATTGGCGCTACACCGCCGCGGCGGGGACGTCGAGGTCGATGTCGAAGCCCGGCTTCGGTGCCCGCTCGAGGCAGCGCAGCTGGATCTCCTCCGAAGCCGCTTCCCAGCCGCGGTCCCTGATCTCGGCCACGAAACTCGGCCGGAAGAGCAGGCGGTGCATCAGCACGGGGACGAACAGCCGCTCGACGTCCTCCGGGGTTACGTACCTGCGGCCGTTCAGCATCGCCCACGCGCGCGCCGCACGGTTGAGGGCCAGGGAGCCGCGGACGGAGCTGCCGATCGCGACCATCTCCAGCCGGCGCGTCGTGCGTACGAGCTCGACGACCCAGCGCCCGACCGCGTCGTGCAGGAAGACCTCGCGCACCGCCGCGCTCATCGCCGCGACGTCTGCGACGTCGACGGTCGGTTCTAGGCGTGTCAGTGGATGCCCGCCGAGCTGCTCGTCCACGATCCGGTTCTCGTCGTCCGCGTCCGGATAGCCGAGCGTCGTGCGGACGAAGAAGCGGTCGAGCTGCGCCTCCGGCAGCGGGAACGTGCCTTCGTACTCGATCGGGTTCTGGGTCGCCATGACGAGGAACGGCTCGGCGAGCAGGCGTGTGACGCCGTCGACGGTCACCTGCTGCTCGGCCATCGCCTCGAGCAGGGCGGACTGGGTCTTCGGCATCGCGCGGTTGATCTCGTCCACGAGGACGACGTTGGCGAACACCGGCCCGGGCCTGAACTCGAAGTCGCGTTCGCGCTGGTTGAAGATCGAGAGGCCGGTCACGTCGGTCGGCTGGAGGTCGGGTGTGCACTGGATCCGGGAGGCGTGCGCTCCCTCGATCGACTGCGCGATCGCCCGGGCGAGGACGGTCTTCGCGGTGCCCGGCACGTCCTCGAGCAGGACGTGGCCTCCGCAGACGAGGGCCGCGACCACGAGCGTGATCTGCTCGCGCTTCCCGTGGACGACCGTCTCGATGTTCGTCGAGCAGCCGGCACGCGATCTCGTACGCGTCGGCATGCGTCTGGATTGCCAAGCGGCCTCCTTCTCAGAGAGCGTAGCCTCAGTAGCCTCACCGGCTGAGACGACGAAAGCGGACGTAGGTTGGTGTCAACGCGGTTTAGGATCGTCAGCGGGGTTGTCCACGATGCGAGGAGGATTCGATGGCCGGGTTGGAAGTGCGTGACTTCTCGGCGCCCGACGAGACACGGGCGCCCGACAAGACGCGGGTCGACATCGTGCGCATGGGCGGCACAAGCGCGTCCCGCATGTCGTTGGAGCCGGGCTGGCGCTGGTCGGACTGCATCAAGCCGGTGGCCGGCACGGACAACTGCCAGGTTCATCACGTCGGCGTGATGGTGTTCGGGACGCTGCACGTCGAGCACGAGGACGGCAGCGCGCAGGACATCGGTGCAGGCCAGGCATATGTGATCGAGCCGGGTCACGAGGCGTGGGTCGTCGGCGACGAGCCCGTCGTCGGCTACGAGTTCGACTCACAGGCAGTGGAGACGTACGCGGAAGGGCTCGGTAGATCTCGCTGGTAGGAGAGGTCAGGAAGGGCACGTCCCCGGCGCGTACTCGCCCCCTCGCGCGCCGGGCGTCAGTGGCTAGACAACGCACCCTGCGTCGTTGCGCAAGCGACTTCCTGACCTCTCCTCGCCAGATAGGCCGGTTTACCGGCCGCGTCGTCCCCAGGGACGGGCGGGATGCCTTTTAGTCCGTCTGGGTCGTCCGCGATTAGTCCCTCGAACGAGCCACAACGGTCGGTACCGGTGAGACTGGCCCTCCCGCCAGGGCGCGTCCCGCGCAGGTCGACCACGATGTCGTGCAGAGACGGGTTCCGAGTTCGTGCCCACCGCGCCGAGCGCGCGCAACACGACCGGCCCAAACCTAGACACTGCGGCCCCAGGCGGACTCAGCACGAGTCCGCCTTCCGCTTTCAAGGGGCGCGGTACTCTCGCAGCGTGTGCAGGCTCGCCGCGCTCGTCGCGATCGCCGCCACGTTGGCCGCGTGCGGTGCCTCTGCTTCTACCTCGACGAAGCCTGAGCCTGTTGTTTTCGGCGTGAGCGGCGGGAACATCGCGCCGTTCCAGGTCACGATCGAGCCGAGCGGGCAGGTAAGCCACACCGGCTTCGCCAAGCTGCGGCGCAACCAGCTTTCACGCGCGAAAGTGGCGTCCCTCTCCCGGCTCGTGCGGCAGGAGTTTGGAGGCGGGCTGACGAGCCGCCGGTGCCCGGGCACGAATCCGGACTTCGCCTCGGGCTTCATCCGAGCCTCCGGCCGGACGATCACGGTGCACGGGAGCTGCGAGCCCAGCTTCACGAGGCTCTGGGACACGCTCGGGCGCGCCGTTGTCCTTCGCGGCGGCTAGTCGATCTTGATCGCGACGTGCTTGAGGTTCGTGTACTCCTCCATGGAGTAGATGGACATGTCCTTGCCGTAGCCGGACTGCTTGTAGCCGCCGTGCGGCAGCTCGAACGAGAGCGGCAGCAGGTGGTCGTTGACCCACACGCACCCGAACTGGAGCTTGCTCGCCGCGTTCATCGCGCGGCCGACGTCGCGCGTCCAGACCGACGCGGCAAGCCCGTAGCGGACGTCGTTCGCCCAGCGGATCGCCTCGTCGTCGTCCGCGAAGCGCTGCACGGTGACCACGGGGCCGAAGACCTCGCGCTGCACGATCTCGTCGTCCTGCTTCACGTCGGTGACGATCGTCGGCTCCACGAAGAAGCCGCCGCCGTTCGCGCCGTGCCGCCGCCCGTCAGGATCGTCGCGCCCTTCGCGCGCTCGAGGAAGCCGAGGATCCGCTCCTGCTGGTCGTGCGAGATGACCGAGCCCATCTCGGTCTCGTCGTTGAGCGGGTCGCCGACCTTCAGCGACTCGACCTGCGGCACGAGCTCCTCGAGCAGCGCGTCGTAGATCTTCGGCCCGGCGATGACGCGCGAGCCGGCGGTGCAGTCCTGGCCGGAGTTCCAGTAGCCCGCGAGCCGAATCCCCTGGGCCACCGCCTTCGGGTCGGCGTCGTCGAAGATCACCATCGGAGCCTTGCCGCCCGAGCTCGAGATGGACGCGCTTGAGCGTGTCGGCGGCGTTGCGGGCGATCGTCTTGCCGGTCTCGACGTCACCGGTGAGGGAGACCATCCCGATCGCCGGATGCTCGACGATCCGCGATCCGACCGGGACGCCGTCGCCGGTCACGACCTGCAGCACGCCCGGCGGGATGACCTCCTGCGCGAGCTGGACGAAGCGGAGGAGGGAGAGCGGCGTCTGCTCGGACGGCTTGAGGATCTGGAGGTTGCCTGCCGCGAGGGCTGGCCCCATCTTCAAGATCGACATCATCAGCCGGTAGTTCCAGGGGCAGACGCCGCCGACGACCCGATCGGCTCGTGCCGGGTCACGGCCGTGTAGCCCGCAAGAACTCGCCCGTCGACTCGCCCTCGAGATTGCGGGACGCTCCCGCGTAGAAGCGGAGGTTGCCGCCCCGAACGGCATCCGTCGCGGGACGCCATGAGCGGCTCGCCGACGTTGATCGACTCGAGCTGCGCGAGCTCCTCGGCGTGCTCGTCGATCACGTCCGCGAGCTTGAGCAGGTAGCTCTGAGCGCTCCTTGGCGTCGGCGCCGAGCCAGTCTCGGGCGCGGCGGGCTCCGGCGACGGCCTCACGGCGCGGTCGACGTCCTCGGCGCCGAACAGCGCGGCACCTCGGCCATCCGGTCCCGCCCGTCGCGCGGCGCGACCACCTCCATCGTCTCGCCGGGCAGCCGCGTCGGCGAGCTCGCCGCCAACGAAGATCTCGTACTGCGGTGGTCGTGGTGCTCATGGTCTCCTCCTTGCTCAGACCGCGGGTATCTCGGCCGCTCTCGATTTCCTCCGTCACCTCTGCTGCTCCGCGTCGGATGACGCCAGTGTCGCGCATCACGCGCTGCGCAAGTGCCACCGGTATAGCGGTGATGACGATGACGAAGAAGGCCACGACGTTGATGACGGGCAACTCCTGGCCCTGCCGGATGTTGTCGAGGATCCAGAGCGGAAGAGTCTGCTGCGCGCCCGCCGTGAAGGTCGTCACGATGACTTCGTCGAAGGAAAGCGCGAAGGCGAGCAGCCCGCCCGCGACGAGCGCCGTCGACAGGACGGGCCAGAGGACGAAGCGGAACGTCTGCCACCCGTCCGCGCCGAGATCCTGCGACGCCTCGATCAGCGATCCCGAGGAGCGGCGCAGGCGCGCGACGACGTTGTTGTAGACGACGACGACGCAGAAGGTCGCGTGTCCGATCACGATCGTCCAGATCGAGGCCCGAATCCCGGCGAAGTTGAAGAACGAGATGAGTGCCATCGCGGTGATGATCCCGGGCAGCGCGAGCGGCAGGACGAGCAGGAACGACACGGCCTCCCGGCCGAAGAAGCGGTAGCGGGCCACGGCGGCCGCGGCCATCGTCCCGAGCAGGAGCGCGATGACCGTGGTTATCGCGCCGACCTTCACCGAGAGCTCGAAGGCGCTGCGCACGTCGGGGTCGTGCCAGGCGACGCTGAACCAGTGGGTCGTCCAGCTCGTGATCGGCCAGCCCTGCAGCGTCGAGCCGTTGAACGCGTAGAGCGCGATGATCACGATCGGGATCCAGAGGAAGGCGATCACGAGTACTGACCAGACCGCAAGCGAGATGCGGGTGCCGCGGCCGGTCACAGGGCCTCGAACGCTCCCAGTCGGCGGGCGATCAACAGGTAGGCGCCCATGATCGCCATCGGGATCACGGCGAGGGCGGCCGCGAACGGAAGGTTGGTGGCGAAGTTCTCGTAGACGTAGTTCCCGATCATCTGGGAGTTCGGACCGCCGATCAGGATCGGCGTGATGTAGTCGCCGAGGGTCAGCGCGAACGTGAAGATCGAGCCGGCGACGACGCCGGGCAACGCCAACGGCAGCACGACGGAGCGGAACGTGCGCCAGCCACGCGCGCCGAGATCGGCGGAGGCCTCGAGGTACGAGTCCGGGATCCGCTCGAGCGCCGCGTAGACGGGCAGCACCATGAACGGCAGCCAGACGTACGTGTAGACGATCCACATCGCCGTGTTCGTGTAGGCGAGGTTCTGATCCGGCAGGCCCAGCCCGTTGAGCGCCCAGTTGATCGCGCCGTTGTGGGCGAGGATGGTCTGCCAGGCGTAGAGGCGGACGAGATAGCTAGACCAGAGCGGCAGCAGCACCATCACGAACAGCAGGGCCCGCGTTCGCTTGCCGGCCAGCCGGGCCATGAAGAAAGCGAGGGGGAAGGCGAGGACCGCGCAGGTGAGAGTGACGACCGCGGCCATC
>CAVYQV010000009.1:0-145626 GCA_963770815.1 uncultured Actinomycetes bacterium | reverse complement strand
GACTTCCGGGTTGAGCGCCGCCAGCACCATCACCAGGCCGCGGCCAAGCCACTCGCCGGTTCGCTCGACGGCGGCGAGCGCATCCGGATCGTCGGCCAGCGCGGCGTCGACGATCGTGCGGATCGATGCGGTGCGCGACGCCTCTCCCCCTCCCTCGCTCCTTCGCCCTCCACCCCAACGCGCCGGAAACATCTCGCGCGCGTGCCGCAGGAGCCCTGCGCCTGAGGCCAGCGCATCCCAGCTCCCCACCACCCACCTCCCCTCCGCATCCGGCGCGGCCAGCGGAAAGAAGCCGAATTCGCCCGCCGCGTCGCTCGCGCCACGGAGCAGCGTGCCGTTGGCGATCACACCACCGCCCAACCCGGTACCGGCGGTCAGAAAGACCAGATGGCGGATCGCGCGTTCGCGGCCGATGCCGAAGCGATACTCCGCCAGCGCGCCGGCGTTTCCATCATGCTCCACGTACACGGGAAGCTCGAGGTAGCGGGACGACAGCGCCGCACGAATCGGCGCACCGTACCAGCCGGGCAGATGAGGCGGGTCGACGAGCACGCCCTCGTC
This sequence comes from uncultured Actinomycetes bacterium, assembly GCA_963770815.1. Classification (GTDB taxonomy): domain Bacteria; phylum Actinomycetota; class Thermoleophilia; order Gaiellales; family Gaiellaceae; genus Palsa-739. The sequence goes on along the minus strand of CAVYQV010000009.1, from coordinate 145,065 downwards.
GATCCGGAGCGGACCACCAACCGATACGCTGATTGCCGCGATCGACCGCCCGGCCCGCACCGCAGTCTCTCGCGTCTGGTCGATGATCGCGGTGATCGCCGGGAGTCGAGAGGCGAATGGTGTCGACGATTCTGTTTGGAGCTCGTGTCTCTGGAGCGTGGCCCCGGTGCCGGGGTGCCCCTCGACGACGGCGGTCTTCGTACCGCCGATATCGAGACCGATGATCGTGGCCGCTGAACGTTCGGGCACGACTCAGCCCAGTCGGTGGCGCAGCCGATCGCCCAACACCGCCGCCAGTATCACCACGCCCACGGCGATCCGCTGCAGATAGGGGTCGACGTTGGCGAGATTGAGGGCGTTGTTGAGAATGGCGATAGCGGTCGCCCCGATGAGCGTCCCGAGTACGCTACCGCGGCCGCCAGTGAGGGCCGTCCCGCCAACCACGACAGCGGCGATCACATCCAACTCGTAGCCCAGCCCCGCATCGGGCACGGCCGCGCCGAGTCGTGCCGCGAGCACTACGCCGGCGAGACCCACGAGCAGTCCATTGGCGACATAGACCCACACGATGACTGCGCGCGTATCGATGCCGGCGAGCCACGCTGCTTCCTGATTGCCGCCGACCGCGTATACCCAGCGACCCCAGGTTGTTCGTGCGAGCACGAACCAACCGAGTGCGAAGACCATAGCCGTCAACCAGACGGGGACGGGTACGCCCAGGACGAACCCCTGGCCCAACCACTCGATCGCCGGCGGCAGACTGCTCAGCGACTGGCCCGATGAGAGGACGAAGGCCAGTCCGCGCTCGATCGACAACAACGCGAGCGTGACGAGAAAGGGTGGCACGCCCAGTCGGGCGACGGTCGCGCCAGTGAAGATCCCCCCGCTGGCGCCAACGGCCAACGCGGCGCCGAGCCCCGCGATCACCGCGAGTCCGGACGAGTGAGCGCCGCCGACGGCGCTCGCCGCGAGAGCCACCACCACTCCGTTCAGCGCCACCCCTGATCCCACCGACAGGTCGATCCCACCGGTGAGAATGATTGCGGTCATCCCCACGCCCAGTATTCCGATCACGGAGACCGACAGCGCGATGTTGAGCAGGTTGGCGACGGAAAAGAACGCTGCGAAGAACGCCGTCACGCGGGCACCATGAGTGAAGCCGCGCGTTCCGCAGACCGGTCGTCGCCGGTCAGCTCACCCACGAGCCGCCCTTCACGCATGATCAGGAGCCGGTCGCAGAGCGCCAGCGCCTCGACGAGATCCGACGTCACGACGAGCACGGCGGTGCCGCCGGATGCCAGCTCGCGCACGCTGTCGTAGATCTCCTCTCGGGCGCCGACGTCGACGCCCTGTGTGGGCTCATCGAGGATCAGCACCTTGAGCGGCCCATCGCCGGGGATGAGCCAGCGCGCCAGGACCACTTTCTGCTGATTGCCGCCGGAGAGGCGGAGCACGGGCATTTCGACTGACAGCGCCTTGATGCGGAGTGACGCCATCCATTGCTCGGTGACCGCACGCTCGCGATACCGATCGACGACGATGCCGCTTTTCGCGAAGCTGCGGAGTCGCGCCAAGGTCATGTTGACACGAACCGACTCGTGCCCGATGAGCGCACTGACCTTTCGGTCCTCGGGCAGGAGCGCGACGCCCGCGCGCTCAGCGTCACGGGGGGATGCCGGGTCATGCAGAGCCCCAGCCAGCGTCATCGTGCCACCGGTCCGATCGACCGCACCAAACAAGGCGAGGGCGAGCTCACTGCGGCCGGCGCCGACGAGGCCCACGAGCCCCGTGATCTCACCGGCGTGCAGTGCGAAGGACACATCGACCACGGCCGGCGATGCCGCTGTCCCCCCCGCTCGCCCCGGCGGACCCGAGCGTCCGCGCTTGCGTGCTGCGCGGGACCCAGTGGACAGGTGGTCGACGGTGAGCACGGCCGGCCCGCGGTGCAGGGAGTCGGGAGCCCGCCAGCTCTGTCGGTCGAGGGGTCGTCCGACCATGAGCGGAATCAGCCGGTCGCGCGGCAGGTCGCGACCGTTGCCGGTCGTCACTCGCACGCCATTTCGAAGCACGGTGACCTGATCCGCGACGCGGTCGATCTCCTCCAGCCGGTGTGAACAGTAGAGAATCGCCAGTCCCTGTGTCTTGAGCGTGACAACCCGTTGGAGGAGCGCATCCGTCTCGTGCGCGGACAGAATCGCTGTCGGCTCGTCCAGGATGAGCACTCGCAGCCCTCCACCTCCACCGGCGGCCAGCGCCTTGGCGATCTCCACCATCTGGCGTTCGGCCAATGAGAGACGCTCTGCCGGCAACATCGGATCGAGGTTCACTCCAAGCTCGCTCAGCACATCACTCGCTCGCGAGCGCATCTGCCGGCGATCGATGACGCCGCGACGTCGATGGCTCGGCGCCAAGCAGGATATTCTCCGCCACCGTCAGCGCGGGGACCAGGCTCAACTCTTGTTGAATCATTCGGATGCCGGCTCGGTGCGCGTCGCGCGGGCTCCGGAAATTCACCGACAGTCCACGCGACTCGAGTGTGCCCCGATCCGGCACGATCGCACCGGCGAGCACACGCATGAGCGTCGACTTGCCGGCACCGTTCTCGCCGACGAGCCCATGGACCACGCCGGCGACGAGGTCGATCGACACGTCGGAGAGCGCCGGGACTGCGGCGCCGTCATAGCTCGCCGTCACGCCCTTCGCGGAGAGCGCGGGCGCCGGGTCGGTCACGGTGTCTGATCGTCGACGATCCGCACCGGCACCGTGATCACCGAGTCGACCGGCTGGTGGTCGAGGTATTTGGCCATGGCGTCGACCGCGTAGACCCCAATGTCCTTGGGCGCCTGGGCCACGTCGGCCTTGAGCGGCGAGTGAGCCTTGATCGCGGCGACGGCCTCGGGGCTGGCATCGTAGCCGACGATGGTGAAGTTGGCGGCGGTCTTCCCCCGGGCTCGGGCCGCCGCCAGCGCTCCCAGCGCCGACTCATCGTTGATCGTGAAATGCCGCGCAGATCGGGATGTCCCTGCAAGACATCTTCCGCCACCTTGAGGGCCTTGTCCCTCAAGCCCCCGCCGTTGACGATCGCGGCGACCGACATGCGGGGATGGCGGGCGATCTCGTCTACGAACGCCTGCTGCCGTTCGAGCCCCGTGTGGGTCTCCTGTTGGCCGATGACTGCGACCGCTCCAGAGTCACCCAACGCACGCGCCATGAATGCACCGGCCAGCTGACCACCTTCACGATTATTGGAAGCGACGTGCGCGACGACCGCAGTGCCGACGGCCTTGGTGTCGGCGGTCACGACAGGGATATGGGCGGCGGTGGCTCGGTTGATCGCCGGACCGACCCCCTGACTGTTGACCGGCGACACGATGATTCCGTCGACGTGCTGGACGATGAAGTTGTCGATCTGCGTCTGCTGCTTGGCGAGATCGAAATCTCCAGAGGTCACGATAAGCCGGAACCCGTGCTTGGCCGCAGCGGTGCGGATGCCCGCCTCAACCTCCTGGTAGAACTCCTGTTCCCGGGTAAGTAGCGAGACGCCGATGACCTTCACCGAGTCAGTTCCGGTCCCTGCACTGACGCCGGACCCGCCGGCGCGCGGGTTGCCGCACGCTGCGGCGCCACACAGGACACCGGCAATGAGCGCGATGCGCACCGCCCGACCGGCAAGGGCGACGTCAGCGTCGCTGCCATGCAGTGAAGAGAGCAGCCCAGGCCCGAGGTCAAACACCGCACCGCACTTCATCAAGTCTCCATTCTCCGTTCTGTTTTGCCCACTCTCGCAACGCGAAGCGGAGCGCCGCGCGCCCTAGATTCTGCACGCAGATGGGAGTCGGCGGAAGCAGGAGCACAATCAGCTTGCGAGCCCCAGGGCTTGCCCTCAGCTTTGAACCACCCGGCGGGCGCTTTCGCGCCCGAGAAGGGAAAAGGACAGAGAGCGGATAGTAGAAGGGGCCAGCACCGAGATTGGCCGGCGACTGGTGGGGCGAGATATGCATCGCCCATGGCCCTCCATTCAAAGCGAGGTTGGTACGTGACCACCCGTCGTGAGTTCGTGCAGCATTCGGTGACGGCCGGCGCATTCCTCGGCCTGCGGCCGGCGGATGCCATCGATCTCGCCGGCGCGACTCCCGAGGCTCCACCGACGGTCGCCGGTGTGGACTACTACGACAAGCTCGGGGTGACCAAGATCATCAACGCCGCCGGGACGTACACGTACCTGACCTCGTCACTCATGCCGCCCGAGGTGATCGCGGCGGCCGCCATCGCGGCACAGCACCCGGTCCGGCTGCGAGAGCTGCAGACCGCCGCCGGGCGCTACATTGCCGACCGACTCCACTGTGAGGCGGCGCTCGTCTCTTCCGGTGCCCAAGGCGCGATTGCGCTCGGCACCGCTGGCTGCATGACGATCGGCAAGCCTGATCAGTCGGAAGACATCCCGGCACGCGTGGGCACGATGAAGACGGAATGCATCATCCAGACGTCCCACCGCTTCAAGCACGACCAGGCTATCGAGATGTGCGGCATGACGCTGGTCGAGGTCGTGACCGCGGCGGACTACGAGGCCGCCATCAACCCCAAGACCGGGATGGCGTTCTACTACAACGCGGCGAGTGGTGGACAGATCGATCGCCAGCAGTGGCTCGACATCGCGCACGCGCACGGCGTGCCCTGCTTTCTCGACGCGGCCGCCGACATGCCGCCGATCGCGAATCTGTGGAACTACACGAAGATGGGGTTCGATCTAGTAGCCTTCTCGGGCGGAAAGGGCATTCGGGGTCCACAGAACGCGGGCCTGCTTCTTGGGCGCAAGGACCTGATCGAGGCGGCAGCCGCCAACAACAACCCCACCGATCGTTCCATTGGTCGGGGGATGAAGGTGGCCAAGGAGCAGATCGTGGGGATGGTGGCGGCGGTGGACTGGATCCTGAGCCAGACCGACGACCAGATCTACGCCGAGGCCCGTCGGCGGGCCGAGACGATCACGCGTGCACTCAAGGATCTGCCGACGATCAGAACGGAAGTGGCGATGGCGCCGATAGGCAATCATGTGCCGACCCTGCTGATCCGGTACGACCAGCAACGCATCGCCATTGCGCCGACCGAGGTCGCCTCTGCGCTCCGAAGGGGAAAGCCATCAATCGAGGTCGACCCCAACACGGGGCGCGTGCCGGGTACGGAGCGACACCATGGGGAGATCGAGGATACGCAGGTACGAGTCGGGGGTCCGGACGCGATCGTGATCGCGACCTGGATGCTGAAGCCCGGCGAGGACGAGATAGTCGGGCAGCGGCTGTATGCGGTACTGCGCGCGGCAGAGCGGCCCGCGCAGCCGGCGGCCGCGGGCCGCTAGACGGCTGAAAGGAGAGGCAGAGAGTAGAGAGTAGAGGAGGGGGGCGGGAAGCATAATGTGATCGGCACTGAAGGTCGTTCGGCGATCGGTAGGGCGATGCCTACGTCGCCCGTAGTTCATCATCAAGCGAGGGTGGTACAGTGACAACACGTCGTGAGTTCGTGCAGCGATCGGTCGTGGCGGGCGCATTCCTCGGCCTCGACCCCGCGAAGGCCATCCAGATGAGCGATCCGCCGGCCGCCGCGCCGGTGGACTACTACGACAAGCTCGGCGTGACAAAGATCATCAATGCCGCCGGCACATACACCTACCTGACCGCGTCGCTCATGCCGCCACAGGTCCTCGCGGCCGTGGCGCTCGCGGCACAGCATCCCGTGCGGCTCAGGGAGCTGCAGGCTGCGGCCGGGGTGTATCTCGCCAAGAAGCTCCAGTGCGAAGCTGCGGTCGTGACGTCGGGCGCCCAGGGGGGGATCCTGCTGGGAACGGCGGCGTGTCTGACACTCGGGAAACCCGAGGAGTCCGAAGACCTCCCGCTACGGGTCGGGTCCATGAAGAACGAGTGCCTCATCCAGAAGGCCCATCGCTTCTCGCACGATCAGGGCGTCGAGATGTGCGGCATGAAGCTGGTGGAGGTCGAGACCGTCGCGGACTACCAGGCGGCGTTCAACGCGAAGACCGGCATGGCGTTCTTCTTCAACGCGGCCGAAGGCGGCCAGATCGATCGGCAGCAGTGGCTGGAGATCGCGCACGCACATGGGGTGCCGTGCTTCCTCGATGCCGCGGCCGACGTGCCGCCGATCTCGAATCTCTGGAACTACACCAATGGGCTACGACCTGGTGACGTTCTCCGGTGGAAAAGCGATACGTGGTCCGCAGAATGCGGGACTTCTCCTCGGCCGCAAGGACCTCATCGAGGCGGCAGTCGCCAACAACAATCCGGTCGACCGCTCCGTCGGGCGGGGCATGAAAGTCGCCAAGGAGCAGATCGTGGGAATGGTCGCGGCCGTGGATTGGATGCTGGCGCAGAGCGATGAGGAGTTCGAGAGTGTTGCGCGCGGGCGCGCCGACCACATTGCGCAAGCGCTCAAAGGGCTGCCGACCGTCACCACCGAGATCGTCGTGCCGCCGATCGCCAACCATGTCCCCCACCTCAAGATCCGATACGACCAGCAGCGCATTGGCATCACGCCGCTCAATGTCGCGGCGGCGCTGCGCAACGGCAAACCGTCGATCGAGCTCAACCCGGGAACGGGCCACGAGTCGGGAGCGGCCGGATTGCCTTCCGACGCCAACACGATCGTGATCGGCACGCTGATGATGAAGCCGGGCGAGGATGCGATCGTGGGGCAGCGGTTGCACGCGGTGCTCCGCGCGGCGGTTCGGCCGGAGCCGCAAGCGGCCGCTGGCCGCTGAAAACAGAAAGTAGAAAGGGGAAAGAGAAAGTTGAGGACGGCAACTGCATACGGCGGGTGATCCGCGCCCGAGAACGTAGACGGGCACACAGTAGGAGACGCACCCGCAGGAGGTAACGGTGGATCGGGAACACTTTTATGCGACGATGAACGGCGAGGGCACTCTCGACTACGAGATCTACCTCAATACAAAGACACTCCTGTCTTGCCAGAAGGATTTCAAGGAGTTCTGCAACCAGGACGAGCTACAGTTTCAGATCGTGCATCAGGCCGAAGAGCTGTGGATGAAGCTCATCGGCTACACGCTGCTCGACATCAATGACTTTCTGCAGCATGAGAACACGAATCGGGTCCTGACCCTCTTCCGCCGCGTCCACATCACTCAGCAGCTCATGACCGAGCAGTTGGCCCTGCTCGAGACCATGGCGCCCAAGGAGTATCAGGAGATCCGACTGCTCCTGGGGAACGGCAGTGGACAGGAATCACCCGGCTTCCGATCGTTGCTCAAGATGCCCAAGCATCTGTGGGACTCTTTCCGCACCCACTACCTCAATGCGCATGGCCTCACCGTCGAGAAGATCTACAACTCCGAGTACACACATTCCAATGCATTCATGGTGGCCGAAGCGCTCGTCGAGTTCGACGAGCGCTTTCAACGGTTTCGGTTCGTGCACGTGCAACTCATTCAGCGATCGATCGGGATGGGCGCCAAATCGCTGAAGGGCCGTTCGGTGGAGCTGCTGAACGAGGGCCTACGAACCAAATTCTTCCCCGAGCTGTGGGAGATCCGTAGCCACATGACCGACACCTGGGGCAGCCAGTACGGGGTCGTTCGCGATTCGATCGGCGAGCACTAGGTCGCGCGCGCTGTGCTGGACGGGCGAGGCCAAGCCTCGCCCCTACAGGCGCCCACCAATCCCTTGACCTGGGCGACACCTAACCAATGTGGTGGACGGGCGAGGTAAAGCCTCGCCCCTACTTGCTACTGGCTGTGGGTCGCGATTCTATTGCCGCGCCTGCCGCGATCGCGCTGTCGGCGCGCAGATTCACCTGAGATCGGAAAAGGTACCAGCTGTACTGGTTCGCGCGGGCGAGGCGATCCAGCCGGGCCAGGACCTCGGTGCGGGCTTGCCCACTGACGCCTGCGGCCTCCGCGGAATCGTAGGTCGCGCCGATCTGGAGCAGGACGCTGTGGTGCACGCTATCGGCAACCGCGAGCTCGGCATCGCGCCACTCCTCGACCAGAAATCGCCCGGCGCGAGCCTCAACAGCCATCCGTTCGGCAGGCGAGAGCTCTCGCACGGGCCGTGCGACCGGTCCAGGGGCGGCCGGTAGCACCAGCAAGCGCAACAGAGCCGCGTATTCCGGCGTGACAGCGGTCGGCTGCGGCGGCATGACGGCGAGCGCCACCATGCGCGCCCGCGCCATCGAGGCCGAATGGAAAGACGGCTGGGCGAGCTTCTTGTCCTGTTGCTTGCCGAAGAGCCACTGCGTCGGAGAGAGGTCGGTCAACCCATTGTCTTCGTCCGACGAGATACAGTTGTCGGGTGTGGACGCAGCCGACGGGCACCTCATGACCTTGATGCTCGAGGGATTGGGCGCCGCGGCATTCTGCGAGGCAAGCGTCGTCGTCGCCGGATTCTGCCCGAAAGCTGTTCCGGTAACCACTACCAGCACACACAGCGCGACAGGCGAAGAGTGCATGGCGTCGTGGGTGAACTGCCGACCGCTGGACGGTCCCACCGACCCCACATTATTGCGCGCGCTCGCCGCGGAACGCAAGACGGGCGGGGGGCCGGGGGGGGGCGGGGCTTGTGGTTTGTGGCTTGTGGTTTGTGGCTTGGCGGGCTCGCAGCGCCTGGTAGCCCTACTCCACTCGCCACTCGCTACCCGCCACCAACCACCAACCACCAACCACCAACCACCAACCACCAGCAACCCGCTACCCGCTACCCGCTTTAAAACGTCACGCCGATCGTGAACGGGGCGTAGGTCGTGTGATCGTAGGGGCTATTGCCGGCCGGTGAAGATGTCGTGGTAGCGCCATTCGCCGAAGAAGCCCAGGCGGCCCAATCCCATGCGTACCCCGAAACCGCCATTGACCCCGAAGCCGTTGGAGGTCGCTTGTACCTCAGGCGGCGAGGCCGGGGGCGCGTAAGTCCCAAGGTAGCGAGACAGGATGTGGTAGTACCCGATCCCGCCGATCAGGTAGGGCTGCAGGAAGAGCACGTGCATGCTGTAGACGGCGTTGGCCGTGGCGCTGTAGACCTGGAGGCGATTGACGCTGACTGGCGCCGCCTGCTGGTCGAACTGGCCGTCAATGCGCAAAGCGAGCGGGAGCACCGGGAGGGGAAGGCTCACACCAACCAGCAGATTGTAGTTGAGTCCGCCGTTGGTCAGGTTGTCAGGCACCTGGCCGGCGACCACCCCGCCACCGCCTAGGAGGATGGTTGGAGCCTGTGCCCCAGCCACAAGTGGCAGCACCATGGTGAGCAGCGCCGCGCCCCACCCCGCTCTCTGAACTCGCATGGCTGTCGCGCTCCACGCGGGCGCTTTACGCGCCCGAGAAAGTAGAACCACAGTAAGTAGATAGCAGAGAACTGCCAATACCGCCACCGTGGAACGGGGTCGGCTGAGGCCGCCCTGCGGTCCTCGAGCGCCCGTACCCCAGGAACGACAGCAAGGTCCGTGGTTTGTCCTCTGCCTAAGTCCCTAGAGGGGGAAGGCCTACAGACGGAACAGGTAACTGAACTTCACGAAGAAGCTCACCGACGTCGGCGTCAGCGTCGCGAAGTCGAAGGTCTGGGGCTCGGTCAGGTTGTTGCCGTAGCCGAGGAAGGCGACGGTGCCGGGGACCGGCTGGTAGGCGAAGAGTGCCTGGAACTGGACCAGATTCGAGACGAACGCCGAGGCGCGCGTGTAGATGCCGGTGGTGGGACTGTAGACGTAGATCGGTAGGTTGGTCCGGGAATCGTCGCGCAGGCTGTCCTGCTTGACGGCGTCGTACTGTGTGACGAGTCGAACGAAGAGATGGGACGCGATAGCTGGTACTCGATGTCGAGACGGGGAATGAGCTGCCGCTCGACGAGCGAGCCATCGCTGTGTCGGTGGTAGAAGTTCGCGATGTAGGTGGCGTTGACGCGCAGTTGGTCCGTGGGCCGCCAATTGAGCGTGACGTTGGTGTTCCCGATATCGGCCGACGCCCACTCGTAGAAGTTCTCGTCCCGTCCAGAGACGTAGACGATCTGGCCGTAGAATTTCGAGAATTGGGGAGTGGTCAGCGTGAAAATGAAGTCGGTGTTCGGGATGAACGGGGTGCCGACGAACGGCGTGTAGGTGATGCTCGGCGGGGTGCCGTGGCCCAGATAGTAATTGGCGTAGAGCTGGGGGTCGTAGCCGTACGTCTCAATGTAGACGGCAGTGCCCAGCTGCCATCCACCGTGGATGCTCGCTGTCCCGGTCAGGTGGTACCTCGCATCCTCGAGCGACTGGCCGGCGGTGAAGCGTCGATAGACCCAGGTATCGAGGAGCGCGACGTCGACGGCAAAGGTCTGGATGAAGTCGCTCGACCGGCCGTAGAGCGTCCAGTACTGATCCAGACCGAGGTTGACGATCCCGTTGCGCGAAATGAAGCCGCTGGCGGCCTCGAATTCCGGGTCAATGCCGATGAGGGTGTAGTTCATGCCGAACGTGTGGCCGGCTCTGATGAAATGGGCCTCCCAGAGCGGGCCCGCCGCCGTCGATACCGTCGTGTCGCCAGGGCTCGTCGATCCAGTGGTCCGCGAGCTGCTGCCCGCCGCCTGAAGCGCCAGGGAATACACGTCGGCGAACACGAAGCGTGCATCGACGCCGCCCAATCGATTGAAGGATCCGCCGTACTCCCGGTCGGTGGCGACGGCCCCAACCTGCGATCCGCCACCGACGTCGGCCAGCGCTCGGACGATGTTGAAGATCGGGTGGCCGAATCCGCCGGCGCTCGTCTCGCCTTCGTCATCCTGGGCGCCCATGTACGCCACCGCGACATCGCCCACCTTGCCCGTCAATTTCACGGCGCTGATCGGCGACTGGATCTGGCGCGTGTAGATCAGATTGTTGGGGGTGTTGAACTGCTCCAGCCCATCCAGAAAGAACGGGCGCTTCTCCGGGTAGTACACGGCGTTCCGCGGATCGTACTGCACCTGCGTCGCATCGGACTCGACCTCGGCGAAGTCAGGCCGAAAGGTCGCATTGAGTAGAAGATTGTTGCTGATACCCCAGCGCACGTTGGCGCCGAACGCGGGACGGGTCACTGTGTAGATCCAACTGCCGGGGGTCGCACCGCCGGTACTCTGCCCCCCTTGGACCGTCTCGGTCACGAATGGATTGAGGTCGAGCGCGAGTCCGCGGTGCAGTCCGGTCAGCCCTGCCAGCGTTCCCGACTGGAGCAAGAAGAGGATGACGCTGCGAGGCGCGCGGGAAACCAGGACTGCGTTTGCCCCGAGTGCTGAACGATCCGCAAGACGTTGAGCCCCCAGTCCTGCGGATCGGCGGATTGGTATTTGAGGCTACGAAATGGAATCCGAACCACCACCTCATAGCCGAACGGCGTGAGGTGCCCCTTGGACTCGTACACGAAGTCCGGGCTCAGATCGGTCGGAGGCGGCCCCGCGTGCCCCGCAATGCCGTAGCTCGAGACGCCGATCGCGATTGCGCCCTCGGTGATCGTCCCGTCTTCCTGGATCCCCAGCGGGTTGACCGCGAACACCAGTGCCTGCGCCGCATGCAGGAAGGGACTCAGGATGAGCTGTACGTTGTCGTCGCCGTCGATCTTGTCCCGGACGGCGAGCGTAGCGTGGACCGGGCCATGCGTCTCGAAGGCACGAATGCCGAAGTACATGGCATTGGGCGAGTACCAAACCAGAACCTCGGTGGAATCTTCGGCCGGCACGCCATCAGTGGGCAGGTATTCTGAGAAACCGGTGAGCACAGCAGCGGTTTGCCATACTGAGGCGGTCAGTGTGCCATCGATATCGACGTCGGTATCGACGCGGGGCACGTGAACGGTGAGCTGGCCGGCTCTGCCGCTATAGGCCGTCCCGATCCCTTTGCGGGCCGAGTCGGCCGATCCGGGCGATCCGGGCGTGGCCTGCGCACCCAAAAGGGCAGCGTTCGCCACCAGCGCGACGAGGCCCAGAGAGCCCCTAGGTCCGATCACGTTAGAGCCGGAAGAGGTAGCTCAACTTCACGAAGAAGCTGACCGACGTCGGGGTCAGCGTGGTGAAGGTGAAGGCGTTGGGCTCGGTGAGGTTGTTGCCGTAGCCGAGGAACGCGACCGTACCGGGCACCGGTTGATAGGCGAAGAGGAAGGAGCCCTGGAATGTGTTGCTGTTGACAGGGAGGGCCCGCGAGAATGTGCCGGTGGTCGGGTCCCGAATGAAGATCGGCAGGTTGGTCCGGGAATCGTCACGCAGGCTGTCCGTGAAGGTGGCGGTGTACTGGCCGATGATGCGGAGATAGAGTGGCGGGGCGAGCTGATACTCGACATCGAGACGCGGGATGATCGTGCGATCGACCAGTGAGCCGTCGCTGTGCCGCCAGTAGGTCTGCGCATTGTAGGTGAACGATGAGCGCAGCTTGTCGGTCGGCCGCCAGTTCACCGTGAGAGAGACATCCCAAATGTTCGCCGAGGACCATTCGAAGAAGTTCTCATCTCGACCGCCGACCAGGAGCAGCAATGCATAGAAGCGGGAGAACTGGGGCGTCGTGACCGAGAACACCAGGTCGGTATTCGAGATATGGGGGGTGCCGACGAAGGCGGTGTACGTCGTGTCCGATCCGGAGATGTGACCGAGGTAGTAGTTGGCGTACAGGGCGGGATCGTAGCCGAAATGCTCGGGATAGATGGCCGCCGAGAGCTGCCAGCCGCCGCGAAGCGTCGCCGCAATGTTGGGGTGGAACTTCGTGTCTTCCGCCTCATTGCCGGATGTGAAGTTGCGATAGGTCCAGATCCCGACGAGGAGGATGTCGCCGGATAACGTCTGGATGAGCGCATTCGGCGAGTTGTAGAACGAGATCCGCTGATCGAGGTTGACATTCACCACGCCAGTTCGGGAGACGAAGCCAGCCCCGGGAGAAATTCCGGATCCAGCCCCAGAATGTCATAGTTGAGGCCAAAGGTTCGGCCCGCCCGAATGAAGTGGGCCTCCCAGATCGGCCCCGCTCCGGTCGACACGGTGCTCGGCGTCCCCGCCGGTGACCCGAGGGGCGGCGGATTCACGACCCTGCTGCTGCTGGTGCCGCCCTGAAAGGAGAGCGAGTAGACCTTGGCGAAGGTCAGACGGGTATCGAGTGCCGCCAGGCGGTTGAAGCTGCCATTGGATTCGATGTCGGTCACGACCGCTCCGGCCTGCGACGCTTCGCCGAAATCATCCAGTACGCGGAGCACATTGAACAGCGGATGCCCGATCGCGCCCGTCGATGTCGAGCTCTCCGCATCCTGGGCGCCGAGATAGGCGACGTTGAGGCCCGAAACCTTGCCGGTGAGCTTCAGAGCGGCCGTCGGCGCCTGGATCTGACGGGTGTAGATGAGATTGTTCGGGGTGTTGAACTGCTCGATCCCGTCCAGAAAGAAAGGACGCTTCTCGGGGTACTGGATCGCGGTGCGGGGGTCGTAGGTCAGCTGCGTGGCGTCCGACTCGACTTCCGCGAAATCGGGATGGAACGTCGCGCCGAGCAGGAGATCGTTGGTGATCCCCCAGCGCGCGTTGGCGCCGAACTGCGGGCGCTCCACGGCGTATTGCCACATCGGCGGCACGCCGCTCGACGGCGCGCCCACCACGTTCTCCGTCACGAACGGGTTGAGATCGAGGGCGAGCCCGCGGTTGAATGCGTAAGTCCCACGAGGCTGCCGGATTGGGCGAGGAAGGACGCAGCGGCAAATTGCGTCGGAACCCACGTGTCCTTCTCACCGGTGTGCTGTACTGTCCGGATGATATTGATCCCCCAATCCTGGGGATCGACACCTTGAAACTTCACACTGCGAAATGGGATCCGAACGACGACGTCGTATCCGTAGGGCGTCAGCTGTCCCTTAGACTCGTACACGAAGTCGGCGCTCAGGTCGATTACCGGGCCACCGGTCTCGCTGTTGGCCAGGAAGCCCGAGACCGTCACCCCCTCGTGATGGTTCCGTCTTCCTGAATGCCGAACGGATTGACCCCGAAGACGAGCGCGTTGCGTCCGTGAATGAAGGGGGTGAGGACGATGAAGATGTTGTCATCACCATCGATCTTGTCGCGGTTGGCAAGGGTGGCATGGACCGACCCGTGGGATTCGAATGCTCGGATACCGAAATAGATGGCGGTCGGTGAATACCAGACCAGGACTTCGGTGGAGTCAGCCGCCGGCACGCCATCGACGGGCAGGTACTCGGAGAAGCCATTGAGCACAGCTGCCCGCTGCCACGGCGGCGCGGTGAGGGTGCCGTCGACCGGCACCTCGGCATCGATCCGGGGAATTCGCGCCGAGACCTGGCCGCTGCGTCCGTTGTAGACGGTCCCCCCGGAGTCGCCGGGCAGTCGAAGTGGGCGACGACCCGACCCGGCGCCGCCGGCGAGCATCACGACGCCGATGAGCAATGAAAGCACGTGCTATGGTAACGTGTCTGGGCCCGGTCCCGCCACGGGGGCCTTGCCCCGGGAGGGCCGACAAACCGAAAGCGATTTGCGGGTGCTAGGCCTGCAGCGGGGCCGGTGTCTGGCGGAGGGACGCGTCGAGTGGCGCGCGCAGGGGGGCAGGCTGCAATCGCCGCACCGCCGCCAGCGTCACGAGATAGGCCATACCGGCGATCAGATACAGCATTTTGACGCCGGTGATCATAGCCGCGTACTCCAGCACGCCGCCGGCGATCGCACCCATGAGATTGTAGCCGAGCCCGCGCGTGGGGTTCGCGTGGTCGCGAAAGAGGAGCGCAAACACGAGCGCACCGAACAGGACGGGCACGCCGACCAGGAGGCCGCCGGCGAGCCATTGTGCGGCGGGCGGCAGTACGAGAAGCGCGTGGATCGGCACGGCGTACGCGATGCCCAGCCCTGCGAACAGCGCGAGAAAGAGGCCGGGCAGTGCGCTGGGGGTGAGGCGGCCGGCGACGCCGTTGGCGACCCCGATCACCGTCAAGATCGACGCAAAGACGAGGAGGTTCACGGTCCAGGTCGACCCGAAGAGCAGGGACATCTCGGTGACGCTCTTGGATTCGAGGAGCAGGAAGCCCAATCCGGTCGAGAACAATGCCACGTCGCGGGGGCCGAGTCCGGCGAGAAGACCCGGACTCCGTGGGTCGCGATCGTCGGATGAGGAACCCCTCCCCACCAGCGCCTCCACCCGTCCAGGCCAACCAGCGAGATGAGCAGGGCGGCGATGGCCAGCACACCCGTCAGCGCGACCACGTAGTGCGCGGCGAGCGTACGATGGCGAAGGTACAGATAGGGCCAGTCGTCCTGGGGGAGCTCGACGTCCTGCAGGAGCGCTCGGCCTGCTCGATCATCGCGAGGCCGATCCGGTCCTTGACCGAGCCGCCCGGGTTCAGGTACTCGAGCTTGGCCAGGATCCGCGCGCCGTTCGCCGGAGACAACCTGTCGAGCCGTACGATCGGCGTCGAGCCGACCAGCTCGAGGAGATTCGGATACTCACGAGCCACAGCGAGCGAAAGGGTATGCCATGAAGATCACCGTGATCGGGCGAGGGAACGTCGGTGGCGGGCTCGCGCGCCTCTGGCGTGAGGCCGGCCACGAGGTGCAGGAGCTCGGGAGGGACGGCGGCGACGCGTCGGCTGCCGACGTCCTGCTCGTCGCGGTTCCCGGGCTCGAGATCGCGAACGCGCTCGGCGGGGTGACCGGCATCGAGGGCAAGGTGACGATCGACGCCACGAACGCGTTCCGCGGCCGGAACGAGGCGTTCGAGTCGAATGCGCACGAGATCAAGTCGATCGTCGGCGGCCCGACGGCGAAGTCGTTCAACCTCAACTTCGCCAACGTCTATGACGAGATCGGCGCGCAGCGCGTGCGGCCGTCCAACCTCTACTGCGCCGAGGACGAGGCCCGGGAGGTCACCGAGCAGCTGATCCGCGACGCCGGCTACGACCCCGTCGACGCGGGCGGGCTCGACAGAGCGCGCCTGCTCGAGGACCATCTCGCGCTGCTGTTCGCGGTCAACCAGACGGGACTCGGGCCGTTCTTCTACCGCTACGCCATCCCCGGCGAGCTCTGAGCCTCCTCGAGTGCCGGGATCTCGTTCTTCACGATCGCCGGTCAGTGCAGCGATGACCGCCGGCCGCTCAGATGCCGGCGATCACCCAGAACGCAAGCGCGTAGCCGCTCGTGAACGCAGCCGCCTTCGAGTCACCGGTCCGGAGGAGGTGCGTCGCGTGGGATACGGCCACACTCGACGCGATCGCGACACCAATAGCCCCACCGACCTGCTGCGACGTATTGAGCAAGCCGGAGGCGAGTCCGGCTTCGCGCGGCCCGACGCCGGCGAGCGCGGCGATCGACACCGGGATGAACGCGAAGGCGAGGCCGATGCCGAACATCACATACCCGCCGAGCAGGTTGTGCACGTACGTCCCGTTCACGGGTATCTGCGCGTACCAGATCAGGGCGCCGGTATCGAGCAGCATCCCGGTGACCATCACCGGCTGCGGCCGATCCTCGTCGTAGAGCCCTGCGCAACCCGGCGACGAGCACCACCGTCCCCGCCGTCGCAAGGAACGTGATCCCGGTCTTCACCGCCGAATAGCCGAGCACGTTTGGACGTAGAGCGTCAGGAGGAAGAAGTCGGCGAACACGACGGCGCCGAGCAGCGCGCCGACGACGTTCGCGCCGGTCAGCGTCCGGACGCGGAAGATCGAGAGAGGCACGAGCGGGTTCTCGACGCGGCGCTCCCAGACGACGAAGACGACGATAGCCCCGGCCGCGATGAGCAACCCGATCGTCGTCGGTTGCCCAACCGTCTACCGGCGCCTTCGAGATCGCGTAGTCGAGCAAGGTGAGCCTGCCTGTCACCGAGGCTGCTCCGATCGGCGTCGAAGTTCCGCTCGAGTCCGGGGCGCGGCTCTCGCGGACGATGCGCGGTGCAGCGCGAGCACGAGCACGCCGACCGGGACGTTGACGAAGAAGATCCACTCCCAGCCGAGGTACTGGACGAGGATGCCGCCCGCAGAGGACGCCGGCGGCGGCGCCGCTCCCGCCCATCGCGCCCCAGATGCCGAGTGCCTTGTTCCGATCCGGGCCCTCCTCGAAGGTCGTCGTGATGATCGAGAGCGTCGCCGGCGACACGATCGCCGCACCGAAGCCCTGCACGGCGCGCGCCGCAACGAGCACGCCGGTCGACCCAGCTAGGCCGCAGACGAGGGAGGCGACCGAGAAGATCAGCACGCCGACGAGGAACATCCGCTTTCGGCCGAGGATGTCGCCGGCACGCCCGCCCAGCAGCAGGAAGCCGCCGAACGTGATCGCGTACGCCGTGATCACCCACTGCAGGCCGGTCTGGGAGAAGTGGAGGCTGTCGCCGATCGAAGGCAGCGCGACGTTGACGATCGAGACGTCGAGCACAGTCATGAAGAACGCGACGCAGACGAGCGCGAGTGCCTGCCAGCGTCTCGGATCGGGTGCAGCGACCGTTGCGGCGGTCATTTCTTCTCCTCCCCTGGGTCTGGGCGTGATCCTAAAGACGACGAGGGGGCCGACCCCGGATCGACACGCGTCTCCGTAGAAAGCGCCGCCACGGCTCCGGGTCGGCACCGATGCGCTCGACCGCCTCGCACCGCACGCTCGGCTCATGAGCGAGCAGAACAATCCGACCGGCGACGAGCGGCAGGAGGCTCTCGCCCGCTTGAAGAAGCGGCGGGAGTTCCAGAACCATCTCGTCGCCTACATCGTCATCAACGTGGCCGTCTGGGTCATCTGGGCGACCACCGGCGCGGGATACCCGTGGCCCGCCTGGCTGACCGGGATTTGGGGGATCGGGCTCGTCCTCAACGGTTGGGACGTCTACCTCCGGCGGCCGATCACCAACGCGGACGTCGAGCGCGAGATCACGCGTCTCCACATGCCCCACTGACCCGGGCTCGGGCCTAGTGCCGGAAGTGGCGGCGGCCGGTGAAGGCCATGGCCGCCCCTGCCTGCGCAACCGCGGCGATCACGTCCTCGTCGCGGCGTGAGCCGCCGGGCTGGACGATCGACGTCGTGCCCGCGTCGAGCGCGATCTGCGGGCCGTCGGGGAAGGGGAAGAACGCGTCGGAAGCGAGCGCGGAGCCGCTCGTGTCGTGGCCGAACTCGGCCGCCTTCTCGACCGCGATCCGCACCGCGTCGACGCGGCTCATCTGGCCGGCGCCGATCCCGATCGTCTGCAGGTCCCTGACGAGGACGATCGCGTTCGAGGCGACGTGCTTGCACACGCGCCACGCGAAGACGAGGTCGCCCCACTGCGCCTCGTCCAGCTCGCCGGTCACGAGCTCCCAGTTGTCGCGCTCCTCGATCTCGGCGTCGGAGTCCTGCACGAGCATCCCGCCGAGCACCCGCTTGTAGCTCCGCTCGCCGGGGTCGCCCGCGCGCCGCTCGCCGTCGAGGAGGATACGGATGTTCTGCTTGCGTCGGAGAGCGTCGAGCGCGTCCTCGGTGTAGCCGGGTGCGAACAGCACCTCGACGAACTGCGCAGCGAGCTTCTCGCCGAGCGACGCCTCGACCTCGCGGTTCAGGACGACGACACCGCCGTAGGCCGAGGTCGGGTCGGAGGCGAGCGCCTTGTCGTACGCCTCCTCGGCGGTGGTGCCGACCGCGACGCCGCAGGGATTCGCGTGCTTGACGATGACGCAGGCCGGCAGCGCGAACTCGCGCGCGAGCGAGCGCGCCGCCGAGAAGTCGTTGAGGTTGTTGAAGGAGAGCGCCTTCCCGTGCAGCTGCTCGACCCGCGAGAGGAGGTGGCGGCGAACTCCGCGCTCGGCGTAGTACGCAGCGTGCTGGTGCGGGTTCTCGCCGTAGGCGAGGTCGAGCACCTTGTCGAGCGACACGACGAGCGAGTCGGGGAACTCCTCGCGCGCGTTGAACCACGTCGCGATCGCCGCCTCGTACGCGGCGGTGTGCGCGAACGCCTCCGCCGCCAGCCGGCGGCGCGTGTCGAGGGAGAGCTCGCCGCTCGTGCGCAGCTCCTCGAGCACGTCGTGGTACTGCTCGGGCCGGCAGACAGGCGCGCAGTGGGCGAAGTTCTTCGCCGCGCCGCGCAGCATCGAGGGGCCGCCGACGTCGATCGTCTCGACCGCCTCCGCCTCGGTCACGCCGCGCCGCGCCGTGACCTCCTCGAACGGATAGAGGTTGACGCAGACGAGGTCGAACGGCTTCGATCCCGTGCTCCTCGAGCGTGGCGACGTCGTCCGGCTCGTCGCGGCGGGCCAGGATCCCGGCGTGGACGCGCGGATGGAGCGTCTTCACGCGTCCACCGAGCATCTCCGGCGAGGCCGTGACGTCCTCGACCCGTTCGACCGGCAGGCCGATCGCCTCGAGCGCGACCGCCGTGTTCCCGCTGGCCACGAGCCGCCAGCCGAGGCCGACGAGCCCGCGCGCGAAGGTGTCCAGGCCGGACTTGTCCCAGGTGGAGATCAGCGCGCGCACAGTTCCCTCACCACCTCGGGCAGCAGCCGGTGCTCGACCGACTGGATCCGCTCGTGCAGCGTCTCCGTCGTGTCGCCGGCGAGGACGGGGACGCGCTCCTGCGCGAGCACCGGCCCGCTGTCGACGCCCTCGTCCACGAGGTGCACGGTCGCGCCCGACTCCGCGACGCCGGCCGCGAGCTGCTCCTCCACCGCGTGCGCACCGGGAAACGCCGGCAGCAGCGACGGGTGGACGTTGACCACGGCACCGGGGAAGCGGTCGAGGAAGCCCGGCGTGAGCAGGTGCATGTAGCCGGCGAGGACGACGAGGCGGACGCCCTGCTCCTCGAGCCAGTCGGCCATTGCGGCGTCGCGAGCTGCGCGGTCCGGGAAGTCGGCGAGCTCGAACGATGCAGTCGCGCACGAGGCTCGCTCGAGGGCAGGTGCGCCGCTGCGGTTGCTCGCGACGGCGACGACGGGCAGTCCGGCGTCGAGCAGCGCCTGGAGGTTCGTCCCCCGGCCGCTGACGAGCACGCCGATCACGCGATCCGTCCGATCACGAGGTCTTCCGGCTCGGCCTCGCGGACGACCGCGCACCAGCCGATGCCGAGGTTGAAGACGCGGCGCAGCTCCTCTTCGGAGACGTGGCGGGCGAGCCAGTCGAAGACGGGTGGGCGCTCCCAGGCGTCCCAGTCGATCTCGGCGCTGCGGCCTTGCGGGAGAACGCGCTCGAGGTTGCCGCGGATGCCGCCGCCGGTCACGTGCGCGAACGCGAGCGCCCGGCCGTGCAACCTGCGAGCGACGTCGAGGTAGAGCCTCGTCGGTGCGAGCAGGTCGGGGCCGTCGTAGTCCTCCTCCTCGAGCACGCGGCGGACGAGCGTGAATCCGTTGGCGTGGAGGCCGGCCGACGGGAAGCCGAGCACGGCGTCTCCGGCCTCGATCGCCGAGCCGTCGAGCGGCTCCGCGACGACGCCGACGCAGGTGCCCGCGAAGTCGAGCTCGCCGTCGCGGTAGATCCCCGGCAGCTCGGCCGTCTCGCCGCCGACGAGCGCGACGCCTGCGCTGCGGCACACCTCGGCAGCGCCTTCGACGAGCTCGGCCACCTCCTCGAGCTCGACCTGCGCCGCCGCGACGTAGTCGAGCAGGATCAGCGGCTCGGCGCCGCACGTGATCACGTCGTTGATGCAGTGCGCGGCGAGGTCGGCACCGCAGGCGCGCAGCGCGCCGCGCTGCCGGGCGAGGATCAGCTTCGTGCCGACGCCGTCGGTGGACGCGGCGAGGAAGCGGCCGTCGCCGAGCGGGTGCAGCGCCGCGAACTGTCCGAAGCCCGTGGCTCCGGTCGACTCCACAGCGGCGCGCAGCCGCTCCACGACTGCTTCGGCCGTCGCGATCGAGACGCCGGCCGCATCGTAGGTCCGTCCTTCCCCCTCGGTCAACGAGCCGAGTCTACGGCGACGGCACGATGTCGTTTCCAGACACGACCCAAACCCACGTGACCGGTGTCAGACACCGGACGTGTCTCGAGTTGGACAGGGCTGGTATCGGCGGCCCTCAGGAACGAGGCCGATCTCCATGGCGGGCAGCGTCCAGGCCGGACATGGCCGGTGTCAGGCACCGGGCGTGTCTGTTCTAGACGAACAGCTCGCCGAGCAGCTCCGGCCGGCCCTGCGGGCCGCCCTCGACGAAGCGCACGACCGTCTCGCCGACCTCCACGCTGGCTCCGTCACGCCCGGCGTCGAGGATCGCCGCGAGTGCCTCCGCCTTGCCCGCCGGGTCGTCGGCCTTGAGGTGCAGCTCCGACAGGCGCAGCTCGTCGCCCTGCGCCAGGAGCTCGTCGATCCACTCGCGCGGCGGGTGGAGCTCGAGCCGGTAGCCGGCATTCGTGGACACGAACGTGCGCCGCCCGCCGTGCTCCTGGACGCGCAGCTCGCTCCGCTCGGCGCGCTCGATGGCCGCCTCGAACTCGTCCTCGTCGAGCACGAAACCGAGGTGGTCGACGCGCGGGGTGGGCCACTGTCCCGGCTGGACGACGACGTTCACGGCGCCCTTCTCGAGCTCGGTCAGCCGGAGCTTGAAGCCCAGCGCGTCGAGCTCGCTCCAGGCGACCCCGGATTCGTACGAGGTGAGATCCTCGCCGATGCGGCCGTGGCGCGCGACGAGGCCGAACGCGAGCTTGCCGATGTAGCGCGCCTCGACCTCGCGGACGCGGCTCGTGACGAGGTGGTAATGGAAGAGCTGCACCGGTCGGCCATGGTACGAAGGCACCTACATGGAACGCGTCACCGGGATCGGCGGTGTCTTCCTACGCTCGCGCGATCCGGCGGCCCTCGCGGCGTGGTATGCCGGGCAGCTCGGTCTCGACATCGAGGACTGGCACGGCTCCGTGCTTCGCGCGTCGGGAGGCGAGACGCTCGTCTGGGCCGCGTTCCCCGCGGACACCGAGTACTTCGGGCGCCTCGACCAGCAGGCGATGGTCAACTACCGGGTCAGCGACCTCGACGCGATGCTCGCGCAGTTGCGCGCCGCGGGCATCACCGTCGAAGGGCCGATGGAGCACAAGAGCGGACGCTTCGGCTGGGGTGTCGACCCCGAGGGGAACCGCTTCGAGCTCTGGCAACCCGTCGCCGGTCAGTGATCGTTACGCGCGCGCCGGCTCGAACCTGAGCTTCGCGGCCTCGTCCGGAACCGCGGTCGGGTACTCGCCGGTGAGGCACGCGCGACAGAGGGCCGAGGCCGGCCGCAGCGTCGCCTCGACGAGCCCGTCGTGGGAGAGATACGCCAGCGAGGTGGCGCCGACGTGCTCGCGCACCTCCTCGACGCTCCGCGTCGACGCGATCATCTCCGACGGGTCTGCGAGGTCGATGCCGTAGAAGCACTGGCCGATCACGGGGGGCGACGAGACGCGCAGATGCACCTCGGCGGCGCCGGCGTCGAAGAGCATCCGCACGATCTCGCGGGTCGTGTTCCCGCGCACGATCGAGTCGTCCACCGCCACGACGCGCTTGCCCGCCACCTCGGCGACGGGGTGGTACTTGAGCCGGATCCCCTGCCGGCGCAGCTCCTGATCCGGCTGGATGAAGGTGCGCTGGACGTAGCGGTTCTTGATCAGCCCCTCGCTGAAGGGCAGGCCGGTCGCGCGCGCGAAGCCGATCGCGGCGGGCGTGCCCGAGTCGGGGATCGGCAGGACGAGATCCGCCTCGACCGGCGCCTCCCGTGCGAGCTGCTCGCCCATCCGCACGCGCGCGTTGTGCACCTCGATCCCCTCGAGCCGGCTGTCGGGGCGGGCGAGGTAGAAGAACTCCCAGATGCAGAGCGCGCCGCCGTCGGGCTGCTCGAGCGCCTGCGTCGCGTGGAGGCCGTCGGCGTCGGCGATGACGAGCTCGCCCGGCGCGACCTCGCGGACGAACTCGGCGCCGACGAGATCGAGCGCGCACGTCTCCGAAGCGAAGACCCAGTCGTCGTGAATGCGCCCGATCACGAGCGGCCGGAAGCCCTGCGGGTCGCGGAAGCCGATCAGCCGGCCCTCCGACAGCGCGACGATCGAGTAGGCGCCCTCGAGCCGGCGCATCGCGTTCGCCACGGCCTTCTCCAGCGGCGCCTCGTCGTTCGCGATCAGCGCGGCGATCAGCTCGCTGTCGGACGTCGTCCCGAGCGGGACGCCCGCCTCGCGCAGCTCCTCGCGCAACTGTCCGACGTTGATCAGGTTGCCGTTGTGGCCGAGGGCGACGGTGCGCGCGCGCCCGTGCTGGACGAGCGGCTGCGCGTTCGCCCACGACAGCGAGCCCGTGGTCGAGTAGCGGTTGTGGCCGATCGCGACCTGGCCGCGCAGGCCGCCGAGCTTCTGCTCGTCGAAGACCTGCGAGACGAGGCCGAGATCGCGCAGCCCCGTCAGCCGTCCGTGCTCGGAGACGGCGATGCCCGCCGACTCCTGGCCACGATGCTGCAGCGCGAAGAGGCCGAAGTACGTGAGCCGCGCGACGTCGCGGTCGGGTGCGTAGACGCCGAAGACGCCGCACATCAGGTCACGATCCCGATCTCGACGAAGCCACGCGAGCCGAGCCGGCCGATTCGCTCCGGACGGCAGGCGATGATCGCGGCCCCGCGCCGCGAGTCGTAGTCCGCGGGGAGCTCGACCTGGGCCTCGAGACCGCCGCTCCAGGCCGCAGCCTCGGCGAGGGCGGCCGCGACGCCGCCGCTGCCGACGTCGTGGCAGAGCGTCAGGTGCGGCGCCGCCTTCCAGAGGAAGCGGATCAGCGCTGCCTCGGCCTCGAGCGATCCGTCGGGCGACGTCGCGAGGAGGACGGAGTCGCCGGTGCGCCACCGGCCCGGCACCCGTCGCACGTCCGGCACGAGCCCGACGCAGCCGACGACCGGCGTCGGCGGGATCGAGGCGCCGTCAGCGTCGTTGTAGAGCGAGACGTTGCCCGAGACGACCGGGATCCGAAGCGCCTCCGCGGCCAGCGCGATCCCCTCGATCGCCTGGGCGAGCTCGTGCGCGATCTCCGGCTTCTCGGGGTTACCGAAGTTGAGGCAGTCGGTGAGGCCGATCGGCTCGCCGCCGGCGCACGCGACGTTGCGGGCGGCGCCGAGCGTCGCCTGCACCCCGGCGCGCAGACCGTCGGTCTCCCCGGGTGCCGGCCCCTGCAGCGCGACCGCGAGCCCGCGCAGCGACGGCCGCAGGCGCAGGACGGCCGCGTCGAGACCCGGCCGGCGGACGGTGCGCGAGCCGACGAGGTGGTCGTACTGCTCGATCACCTCGCCCACGTCGAACTCCGGTTGCTCCGGGCGCCGCACCGGCCGCGGCTCCGCCCGCTGCTGGACCTCGTAGCGCGGGCACTCGTCGGTCAGGAGGCGCGCCGGGATCTCGCCCACGACGTCTCCGTCGTGGAACGCGCGCAGGTTGCCCGAGCCGGTCACCTCGCCGATCGCCGTGCACGGCAGCTCCCAACGCGCGCAGACGCCGCGCACCGCCTCGAGCATCTCCGGCCGGACGACCGCGACCATCCGCTCCTGCGACTCCGAGATCATGATCTCCCACGGCTCCATGCCCTCCTCGCGCAACGGCACGCGGTCGAGGTGGACGTCGATCCCGGCATCCCCGCCGGCCATCTCCGACAGGGAGGAGGCGAGACCGGCCGCGCCGCAGTCCTGCAGCGACTCGACAAGGCCCGACTCGACGAGCTCGAGCGAGACCTCGATCAGCTTCTTGCCGGTGAACGGATCGCCGACCTGAACCGACGGACGCTTGTCGGAGTCGTCCTCGCTCAGCTCGGCGCTCGCGAGCACCGACGCGCCTCCGATGCCGTCGCGGCCGGTCGTCGCGCCGTAGAGGACGACCACGCGTCCCGGCCCGCTCGCCTTCGCCGAGCGCAGGCGGTCGCTCTCGAGGAGCCCCACGCACATCGCGTTGACGAGGCAGTTCGAGGCGTAGGCCGGGTCGAAGACCGTCTGGCCGCCGACCGTCGGCACGCCGACGCAGTTGCCGTAGTGGCCGATCCCGGCGACGGCCTGCTGGAAGTGGAAGTCCGGCTCGCCGAACCAGAGCCCGTCGAGGAGCGCGATCGGCCGCGCTCCCATGGCGATCACGTCGCGGAGGATCCCGCCGATGCCGGTCGCCGCGCCCTGGAACGGCTCGACCGCGGACGGGTGGTTGTGCGATTCGACCTTGAACGCGACCGCCGTGCCGTCGCCGAGGTCGAGCACCCCGGCATTCTCACCCGGCCCCTGAAGAACGCGCTCGCCGGCCGACGGCAGCCGCCTGAGGAGCGGGGCGGAATGCTTGTAGCCGCAGTGCTCCGACCAGAGGAGCGAGAAGACCGCCAGCTCGAAGTGGTTCGGGTCGCGCCCGAGCAGCTCCCGGATACGGCCCGCCTCCCAGTCGGTGAGACCGAGGGCGAGATGAAGGGGCTGGGCGGCGACCTCCGTCAGGTGATTGAGTGTATCCACGGTGGAGGAGAGCTCCCAACACAACGAAGCACGGGGCTGCCTGGACGCGCTGTGCGGCGCGCTGCGGCGTCCTCGGTCGCGCGAATAGCGCTGCTATTCACGCTCCCTGCGTCCTTGCGTCGCACTCGCTCATCGCGCCCAGTCAGCGCGTGCCTTATTGCGTTGGAAGCTCGCGGCGGAATCTCACGGGACTCGTCCACGTTGCGTTTCACTAGGTAGATGCGTCGGCCGATCGTCATCCTCACCGTGCTCGCGCTGATCTGGGGCGCGTCGTTCATGCTGATCAAGATCGCCGACCGGCAGCTCGCGCCGGCGACCCTGATCCTCGGCCGGCTCGGAACGGCCGCGCTCCTCCTCGCCGTGATCGCGATGGTGCGCCTCGGCCCGCGCGCGACGCTCGCCGAGATGCGGGCCAGGTGGCAGTGGCTCGTCGTGATCGGGCTCGTGAACACGGCGCTGCCGTTCTGGCTCCTCTCCTGGGGCGAGAAGCGGATCGACTCGGGGCTCGCGTCGATCATCCAGGGCACGGTTCCGATCTTCAACGCGCTCCTGGCTTTTGCGTTCTTCCGCGAGGAACGGATCGGAGGCATCCGGCTCGTCGGGCTGGCCATCGGCTTCATCGGGGTGGCCCTGCTCGTCGCCGACCAGCCTCACGGGAAGCTTCTGGGAGCTCTTGCCGTCGTTGCCATGGCCATGTGCTACGCGATCGGAACGCTGCTCGCCGGCCGCTACCTCCGCAGCACGCCGCCGCTGGTCGTCGCCCTCGCCTCGACGGCGGTTTCAACGATCGCGGTAGTTCCGGCCGGGGTCATCCAGGCTCCGGTCGGCATGTGGCACAGCGAGACGATCGCGTCGATCCTCGTTCTCGGCTTCGTCGGCACCGCGATCGCGTACCTGCTCTTCTTCGCGCTCATCCAGCGCGCCGGCGCGAACTACGCGACGCTCGTGACGTACCTCGTGCCGCCGATCGCGCTCGCGTACGGCGCGATCTTCCTCGGCGAGCACTTCGGGGCGGCGGACTTCGGCGCCCTCGCGCTGATCCTCGTCGGCGTCGCCCTGGCGACGGGCTCGGTGCGGCTCGCCGCGTTCCGCGCCGCGCGAGCCGAGGCGCGCGAGGTGCGCGAAGCCGCCTGACGGTCAGGCGGCGGCCGGCGCGCGGTCGTCCGCGACGGGGAGCTCGAAGGCGAAGATGCTGCCGTGCCGGGGAGCCGGCTCGACCCAGATCCGACCGTGCATCGAAGCGACGAGCTGGCGGCAGATGTAGAGGCCGAGGCCGCTCCCTCCGACTCCGTAGTGGTGGTTGGGATCGAGGCGGTAGAACTTCTCGAAGACGTGCTCCTGTTCGCCGCGCGGGATCCCCGGGCCCCGGTCGCGAACCGAGAAGCGGACGCGGCCGCGCTCGCGCTTGACGTCGACGTCGACCCGGCTGCCGGCGGGCGAGTACTTGACCGCGTTGTCGATGAGGTTGGCGAGGATCTGATGGGTGCGGCCCTCGTCGCCGAGCACCCGCGGCAGGTCCTCGGCCGCCGAGACGCGGAGCATCGCCTTCGTGGCCGCGCGCTGCCGGGCCTCGTCGACCGCGGCCCGCGCGACCTCCGCGGCGTTGAACGGCTCCCGTTCGACGCGGAGCGAGCCGGCATCGAGCTGGCCCGCCAGGAGGATGTCCTCGACGAGACTCGCCAGCCGCTTCGACTGCTTCCCGATCATGGCCAGCAGCATCCCCCGCGTCTCCTCCGGCAGCTCGTGCCCGCGCGTTGTGAGTGTGAGCGCGGCGCCGTGGAGCGCCGCGAGCGGAGTGCGGAGCTCGTGCGAGACGGTGGCGACGAACTCGGCCCGGATCGCCTCCAGCCGATGCTCGCTCGTGGCGTCGCGGAAGGCGTAGACGGTGCCGTCGCCGAACTCCACGCCGGCGATGGAGAGCCAGAGCTCGCGGCCATGGAGCTCGAGCGGGATCGTCTTCGGGCGGTAGATCTCGTCGGCCTCCGAGGTCGGGACGCGAGCGGAGAGCGACTCCCAGCCCGGCAACGCCGCCTCGGCGCGCACGCCGCACGTCTCATGCGCCGCCAGGCCGGTGATGGTCTCGGCCGCCGCGTTCCAGACCCGGATCACGCCGCTCGAGTCGACGAGAAAGACACCTTCGCCGAGGTGGGAGAGCACCCGCGCGGCCTGGTCGCGCTGCTGCCGCGCGAGGCGGTTTCGACCGAGCAGCGGCGCGAACGAGTAGGCGGCCAGCGCGACTGCGACCAGGATCCCGAGACCGACCAGGAGCAGCCGCCACCGTGTTGCGTCGGCACTGCCGAGAATCTCGGCTGCGGGCGCGAGCACGACGAGCCGCGTCGCCGGCCTCTCCCGGCTCAGCGGGGTCGAGACCGCGACGTAGCGCGTCCCGCCGAGAGGCACCTCAGTGGGCCGGCCGGGGGCGAGCGTCGCCGGGATCGAGGCCCTGGCTCCGGAGGGGAGGAGCAGCCGCCGCCCGTGCGCGAGGGCGAGCTCGCGGTTCGGCCGCGACTCCGCCCGTTCGAGCCGTGCGAGCAGCCGGTGGTCCGAGGGGACGAACACGCTCACGGTTCCGATCCAGCGCTTCCCGACCACGACGCGGGTGCTGCGGCTGACGGCTGCCTCCCGCACCGGAGGGAGCAGCGCGCCGAGCGCAAGCCGGACGTTCGGACGCGCGAGCCTGCGGAGCGCGCGCCGGTCGCGACGCTCGAACGCGCGCTGCACGCGCCGTGAGGACGCAACGGCGTGAGACTGCCGCGCGGCTCCCGCGAGGACGAGTCTGTAGTCGGCCGCCGCCTGCCGCAGCGTCTCCTGCAGCGCCGCCTCGGCGTGCGAGCGCGTCCGTGCCGCCTCAGAGCCGGCGACGGCCCAGGCGCCGGCGGCGAAGGGCAGCACGAGGACCACGAGCGCAGTCCCGACCGCGAGTCGTCTGCTCAGTCCTTTGCTCAAACGAGACAGCCCTCCCTAGACGCTCTCGCCCTTTATCGGCGACGCGCCGGAACGGCTTGAGAGCGCGAGCCTGCGCGGCGCTAGGCTCCACTCGTGGCGGTCGAAGAGCACTGGCAGGACGAGCCCGAGGAGCACGACTTCCCCGCGGCCGCCGACTACCTGAGCCTGGTCGCGCCCGCCGACGAGATCGAGAAGGTCGTCGAGGCGCTGCGTTCCGCCGAGACCGTCCACCGGAAGGCGAAAGACCTGCTGCGCGCCGGCCGGCTCGGGTTGCTTCCCGCCGACAACGTCCATGTGAAGAAGGATCTGGACAAGGTCTCGGCCGGGAAGCGGCTGTCGCCGGTGCTGCTCGTCCGCGGCCGGGGCGACAAGGGGACACCGCTCACCGTCGCCGACGGCTACCACCGGATCTGCGCGAGCCACCACCTCGACGAGGACGCCGACGTCCCGTGCCGGCTGGTCGCCTGGCCTTAGGATCCGGCCATGGCTGACTTCCTCCACACGATGGTCCGGATCACCGATCCGGAGAAGAGCCGCGCCTTCTACGAGGCGCTCGGCTTCCACTTCGAGCGCGACATGGACATCGTCCGCAACGGCGAGCTCGAGGCGACGAACTACTTCTACGGCATCGGCGACCACGGATCGGTGCTGGAACTGACCTTCAACCACGACGGCCGTACCTACGACCTCGGCACCGGCTACGGGCACATCGCCGTCAGCGTCGACGACCTCGAACAGTCGCTCGCGGAGCTGAAGGAGCAGGGCATCGAGGCGGAGCGCGAGCCCTACCGGGTCAGCGAAGGCGGCTCGCTGATCTGTTTCGTCGCCGACCCGGACGGCTACCGCATCGAGCTGATCGACCGCAGCGGGAAGTAGGCAGGCTCAGGTCGCGCGTACGGCCGGGGTGTCGGCGAGAACCGCGTCGGTTCGCTCGAGCCACCGCTGCGCCCGCAGATGCTCGAAGATGTCGCGCGCTTCGGTCAGGAGTGGCGCAGCGTCGTCGTGTCGGCCATGCCCGACCAGCCACTCGCCGTGCTCGAGCAGCACGACCGCGAGATGGAACGGGAGCTCGAGCCGCTGCATCCCACTCGCCGCTGCGACGAACTCCACGTCCGCGGCGGGCGAATCGCCCGCAAGCCGCGCGCGGAACCGGTGGGCAGTCGCGTCGAGAAACGGCGGACGTAACCCAACGGGGAGACCTTCCACGAGCGCCACGAGCTCTTCCACCCGGTCTCTTCGGCCGAGCGCCAGCGACGCCTCGAGCGCATGGCGGATCCCGTGCTTGACGTCCTGGGCGGCAATACCCAACGCGTCGCGATCGGACACCGCCCGCTCGGCCGCCGCGAGGGCATCCTCGTTGCGTCCCTCGGCCAGAAGCACGGCTGCTTGGGCAGTGTTGTAGCCGGCGCGCCACTGGACGTCGCTCGCGCCTTTGAGCCCCTCGAATCGTGCGAGGAGCTCTCGTGCCCTCGCGAGCTCCCCCCGGTGGATGTACACCTCCAACGGCCCGGTGAGGACGCTCGAGATGTCGGCGAGCACCACGATCTCGTCCGGTAGGTCGCCCAAGCGGGCGAGTGCCTCGTCCCAGCGGCCGAGCATCGTGAGTGCATAGGCGGTTTCTGCGAGCGCGAACCACTCCCGTCGTCGGTCGCCAACCCGCCGCGCGAGCTCGAGCCCCTGCTCGAGATAGCCGAGCGACTCGCCGTACCGGTCGCCCTGGAACGCCATGTCCGACAGGTTGACGGACGCGACGGCGGCCTGGTTATGCAGCTCGTGGGCGCGAGCCGTGTCCAGTACGAGCTGAGCGAGGGCTCTCGCCTCCTGCGGCTTGCGAGCGGTGATCACCATCGCCCTCGTGCCCCAGCCGCGGGCGAGCATCTCCGGCAGCCGCAGCGCCTCGGCGATCTCCAGGCCTCGCTCGGTGCGATCCGCGGCCAGCTCCTGATTCCCCGCAAACCAGTATGCGCCGCCCAGGCGCGTAAGCAGCAACGCGAGGTCTGCGTCGGGCTCGTCCGCGCCGACGACCTCGTAGGCGCGCTCCATCCGCTCGATCGCGCCCTGCAGGTCACCGCGCAGCTGCTCGGCGTAGGCAAGCCAGGCCGTCGCGCGGGCAGCGGCGTGCGTGTCCCCCAGCTCTTCGTACAGAGATACGGCTCGCGTGAACAGCGTCTCCGCCTCGGTGGGATCGCCCGCCTGTGAACTCATCTCGCCGGCGCGTACGAGCGCGGCGGCCTCGGCTCCGGGTTCGGCGGCCAGCTCGGCAGCCTGTTCGAAGTAGTGTTGGGCTTCGGCGGACGCGCCGAGCGAAGCGGCTCGCTCCCCGGCGCGCAGTAGTGCGACGTAAGCATCGCCGCGCAATGCTTCGGCTTCGGGGGCGTCGGGGTCGAGGCGGTAGGCCTCGAGCAGGTGTGATGCGACCACCTCTGCTACCTCGTCTTCGCCGAGGGTCGCTGCGAGGTGCTCGGCGGCGGCGAGGTGCTTCGCACGCCGATCGCGTTTCGGCAATGTCTCGTAGGCGACGCGGCGGACGATGTCCTGCAGGAATCCGTACTGGCCGTGCTCCGGCGAGCGCGGATCAGACTGGAGTCCCAGCAGTTCCTTGCGCACGAGCCCGGCCAGGAGCGGCTCGAGCTCAGCCTCGGCCTGTCCGGTAAGCGCTCCTACCGACGCGCTCGTGAACGTCTTGCCCAGCACGGCCGCGTCCTGCACAAGCCTTCGCTCTTCCGGGGCTAGGCCGTCCAGGCGCGCGGCCACAAGTGCCTGCAGCGTCTCGGGCACCTCGAGCGCATCCACCTCGCCGACGACTTTGTAGGCGGAACCGTCCTCGACCAGCAGGCCGCGGTCGAGGAGCATCCGCACGGTCTCGACCGCGTAGAGGGGGACGCCTTCGGCGCGGGCGAGGATCTGGGCGCGGAGCGGCGGCGGTAGCCCCGGCACCAGTCCGATCAGAAGCTCCTGCATCGCCTGCTCCGAGAGCGGCTCCAGGTAGAGCGAGGTGAAGTTGCGGTGCCCGGCGCCCCAGGTCGGGCGTCGCTCGAGCAGGTCCGGCCGCGCCAGCGTGACCACGAGCAAAGGCTTGTCGCGCGACCACTCCAGCAGGTACTCGACGAAGTCGAGCAGACTCGCGTCGGCCCACTGCATGTCCTCGAAGGCGAGCACCGTCGGATAGGTCTCGGCGAGACGCTCGAAGAACAGCCGCCAGGCTGCGAACAGATCCTGCCGGTCGCGCGTCTCGTGCTCGCCTAGCCCGAGCAACTGCGCGAGCCTGGGCTCGACGAAGCGGCGCTCCTCCGGATCGAGCAGATGCTCGTCCAGCGCCGCCTCCAGCTTTCGCAACGCCTCCTCCTGCGGATCATCCTCCGCGATCCGGCAGCGCATCCGCACCATGTCTGCCAGCGCCCAGTAGGTCACGCCCTCCCCGTAGGCGAGGCAGCGGCCGCGGTGCCAGTACACGATCTGGCTCAGCCCGTCGAAGTACTTGTAGAACTCCCAGGCCAGCCTCGACTTGCCGATCCCCGCGATCCCCGTCACCGAGACCAGCTGCGCCCGACCCTCGTCGGCACAGATGTGGAACAGGTCCTTGATCTGCCGCAACTCGCGGTCACGGCCGACAAACGGCGCCTCCAACCCCTCCGAGCGCAGCTCACCACCCACCCCGGAGACCACCCGCAACGCCCGCCACAGCGGCGTCTCTCCTTCCTTGCCCTTCAGCTCATGCGAGCCCGCGTCTTCGTAGACGATCGCCCGCTCCGACGCCCGCCGCGTCGCCTCACCCACGAACACCCATCCCGGCTCCGCCACCGACTGCACCCGCGAGGCGGTGTTCACGAGATCACCTGCCACCATCCCCTCGCCGATCGCCGCCAGATTCACGGCTGCCTCGCCGGTGAGGACACCGGCCCGCGCCCGCAACTCTGGCGCGCCGACCTCGTCCCCCAGCGCCGAGACCGCCGCGACGAGATCGAGCGCCGCGCGCACGGCCCGCTCAGCGTCGTCCTCGGTCGCGGTCGGCGTCCCCCACACGGCCATCACCGCGTCTCCGATGAACTTCTCCACCGTGCCGCCGTACAGCTCGATCAACCGCCGGCACGTATCGAAGTAGCGCGAAAGAAGGTCTCGCACCTCCTCCGGGTCACGGGTCTCCGACAGCGTCGTGAACCCGACCAGATCCGCGAACAACACCGAGACGAGCCGCCGCTCCGTCACCGGCTCCTGCACGGCGGGGGTCGGCGCCGCAGACGGCCGCATCTCGCCGAGAGGCGTCCCACACTCGCTGCAAAAGCGCGCGTCCGGCGCATTTGGCGTGCCGCAGGAAGGGCACGGCTGGAGGAGCGGGGCTCCGCAGCTGTTGCAGAACTTCGCGCCCTCGGGGTTGTCGCGCCCGCACTCTCGGCAGCTGACCATGGCTCGAAGCCTAGACCGGAGTCTTCGCGCGGCCAAGAGAGAGAGCTACCAGCGTGCAGGATGAAGGAGGCCAACGAGCCGGATCGGTCCAGCGATCACCGATCGGCGGAAGCGCAGAGGTCGTCCGCCTCCGCGCCTGAAAAGTTCGCAGATTCGTGAACCTTCTACCCGACGGGATCCGGACGGCTACCGCATCGAGCTGAGCGACCGCAGCGGGCGCTCTTAACCGCCCGAGACCGCCTTCTGCAGCGCGGCGAGCGTCGCCGGGCCGACGATGCCGTCCTCCGCCAGGTTCTTCGCAACCTGGAACTTCTCCACCGCCACCTGGGTCGCCGGCCCGTAGTCGCCGTCCACCGTGCCCACCGAGAAGCCGAGGGAGGCGAGGCTCTGCTGGAGGAGCTTCACCTGCTGGCCGGTGTCGCCCGGCTTGAGCGTCGTCGACGGCGCCTGCCCCGCCGGCGTCGTGTTCGTCTGCGTCGTGGTCTGCTGCGTCGTGACCGGATGGGTGGGCGGCGTCACCGGCGGTGCCGCGGCCTTCCCGCTGTCGAAGACGCCCGCGGCCGCGAGGATCGCGAAGAAGATGGCCAGGATGGAGAGCACGATGATCGCGACCTGCGTCGTCGTGAAGGCCCGGCCGGCGATGACGATCTCCCGCTGGCCGGAGGAGCGTGAGTCCTCGTCCTCGGGCAGCACCCACACTTCCTCGACGTCCTCGTAGACGCCGCGATTGGCGCCGCTCTGCGTCTCCGTCGGCTGCTCGGGCTCGTCGAACCAGTCGTCGTAGCCCGGACCGCCTCCCTGGTGGCCCTCCATGGCTGCTGACCGTACAGCGTCTGGCGGCATGCCGACAAGCCGTATAACGTCGGCCGGCCGTGACGGCGCTTCTCATCGTCCTCGCGATCGGCTTCGCGTGGAGCATCGGCGCCCACTACACGGGCGCTGTGATGGGCATGCCGCACGCCCTGCGCGCGATCGGCGCGTGGCAGGCGTTGCTCCTGATGGCGCCGCTCGCGTTCATCGGCGCGACGTTCGCGAGCCACGCCGTCGAGCAGCGGGTCGGCTCGGGGCTGACCGACCATCCGCTGTCGGTGGAGCAGGAGGTCGTCGTGATCGGCGTCGCCTTCGCGGTCACGACCTTCTTCAACCGCTTCCGCATGCCGACCTCGACGATCCAGATCCTCGTCTTCTCGGTCGTCGGCGTGGCGCTCGCGACGAGCACCGGGGTCGACTGGGGCTCGATCGGGCACCTCGTGCTCGTCTGGGTCGCCGCGCCGATCGCCGCGATCTTCCTCGGCCTGCTCCTGACGCTCGGCCTCGACCGCCTACAGCTCGGGGCGCGGATCGGGACGGTTCTCGTCGCGATGGGAGCGATCGCCGCCTTCGCGATGGGCGCAAACGACGTCTCGAACGCGAGCGGCGCGCTCGTCGGCACCGGGACCATGAGTCCACTCGAGGCGGGAGCGGTCGGCGGCGCAGCGATCGCTCTCGGCGTCCTCACCTGGGGCAAGCCGCTTCTGCGCCGGGTCGCGTTCGAGATCGTGGAGGTCGACCGCGCGATGGCTACGGCGGCGCAGCTCGTGCAAGCCGCCGTCGTCCTCGCGGCCGTCGCCTTCGGCTTCTTCACGTCGATGAACCAGGCGCTCGTGGGCGCGATGGCGGGCGCCGGGTTCGCGCGCGGCCGCGAGACCGTGCACCTTCAGACGCTCTTCTCGATTCTCCAGGGCTGGGTGCTCGGTCCCGCGCTGTCGATCGCGGCCGGGTACGTGTTCGGGCTGCTCGTTCACTGAATCGCCTGGAAGTCGGTACTGACGCGTGACGCTTGCGGGTCTAGCGTCCTCGGCATGGCGACGAGGGCGGCGACACCGTGGGGACCTGCGGATCTCGTGGAGGAGCTGACCGTCCCGCAGCGCGCGGGGGCCAAGCGGTTCGCGTCGAAGGTCCAGCTGCTCGAGACCCCGAAGGGGGAGAGGCTCGTTCGCTTCTCCTACGCGGGCGCCGGCGGCGGCACGCGCGGGCCGGTGACTCTTCGAGAGCGAGACATCGGACGGCTGAAAGCCGCCCTCGCCCAGCATCCCGCGCTCGCGGAGACGCTCGGATTGGGCTAGATCGCGGCCAGGACCCGTTCGCGGGCGGCGTCGACGAGCGAGGCGAGCAGCAGCGCACCGTCGTCGGAGCCGAGCAGCGGATCGACCGCATGCTCGGGGTGGGGCATGAGGCCCATGACGTTGCCTGCCTCGTTGCACACGCCGGCGATGCCTCCCACCGATCCGTTCGGGTTGTCGACGTAGCGGAGCACGACCTGCGTGGGATCGAGATCCGGCGGTGGGAGGTAGCGGCCGTCGCCGTGCTTCACCGGCAGCACGAGCAGCCGGCCGGCGGTGCAGCGAGTGGTGAAGGGCAGGTCGTCGCGCTCGACGATCAGGGGCACGTCGCGACAGACGAAGCGGAGCGACTCGTTCCGCAGCAGCACGCCCGGCAGCAGGCCCGCCTCGCAGAGGATCTGGAAGCCGTTGCAGATCCCGAGCACGAGGCCTCCGGCGCCGGCGAACTCGCGAACGGCGGCCGTTGCCGGCGAGAAGCGCGCGATCGCGCCACAGCGGAGATAGTCGCCGTACGAGAAGCCGCCGGGGAGCACGACCGCGTCGACGTCCGGCAGCTCGGGCTGCTCGTGCCAGACCGCGATCGCCTCCGCGTCGAGCGCGGCGAGCGCCCAGAGCGCGTCCCGATCGTCCTGGGAGCCGGGGTAGGTGACGACCCCGATCCGTGGCTGCGGGCTAGCCAACGATCTCGACCTCGTACGACTCGATCAGCGGGTTCGCCAGCAGCTGCTCGCACATCTTCTCCACCAGGGCCCTGGCCACCGTGCCGTCGGCGGCCTCGACCTCGAGGTCGATCACCTTCCCGACCCGCGCGTCGCTCACCTCGAAGCCGAGGTGGCCGAGCGCCGAGCCGACCGCTTCCCCCTGCGGGTCGAGGATCCCGGGCTTCGGCCGGATCAGGACGGTCGCCTTCACCCGAGCACCACGCCGGGGTCGTCGAGGTAGGCGGGGAACGGGATCGTGGTCAGCCGCTCGAACGCCTCGTGGTACTTCGCGCGTGTGACCTGCACGACGTCGGCGGGGAGCTCCGGGCCGGGGTCGGTCTTGTCCCAGCCGGTCGTCTCGCAGTAGTCGCGGACGAACTGCTTGTCGAAGCTGTCCTGCGCGCGGCCGGGCTGGTACGTCTCGCCGGGCCAGAAGCGCGAGGAGTCGGGAGTCAGCGCCTCGTCGCCGAGTACGAGGTTGCCGTCGGCGTCGAGCCCCAGCTCGAACTTCGTGTCGGCGATGATGATCCCGGCCCGCAGCGCGTGGTCGGCCGCCGTCTTGTACAGCCGCAGCGAGACCGCCTCGGCCTCGCGCAGCCGCTCCTCGCCGACGAGCTCCGCCGCCTGCTCGCGCGTGATGTTCTCGTCGTGTCCTTCGATCGCCTTCGTCGCCGGCGTGAAGATCGGCTCGGGGAGCTTGTCCGACTCCTGCAGGCCCTCGGGCAGCTTGTGCCCGCAGACCTCGCCGCTCGCCCGGTAGTCCTTCCAGCCCGACCCGGCGAGGTAGCCGCGCACGACGCACTCGATCGGCAGCATCTCGAGCCGGCGGCACTCCATCGAGCGGCCGTCGTCGCGGATGGCGAGCATGTGGTTCGGGACGATCGGCGCGAGGAGCGTGAACCAGTAACCGGAGAGGCCCGTCAGGACGCGGCCCTTGTCCGGGATCTCGGTCGGCAGGACGACGTCGAAGGTCGAGATGCGGTCGGAGGCGACGAGCAGCAGGCGCTCGTCGTCGATCTCGTAGATGTCGCGGACCTTGCCGGACGCGATGTGGGTCTCAGGCATGGAGCGGTTCCTCCTTGAGGGCTTCGAGACGGGCGAAGACGGTGTCGATGTGGCGCGTGTACGTACCGAGGTCGAAGGTCGAGTCGAGGTCGATGCGCGAGGCGATCTCGTCGTCGGCCCGGCAGAGCTCCCGGAAATCGAGCTCCTCCTCCCACGCGCGCATCGACGCGCGCTGGACGAGGCGGTAGGCGTCGTCGCGCGAGAGGCCGGACCCGACGAGTCCGTTGAGCACGCGCTGGCTGAAGAAGAGGAAGTGGCTCGCCTCGAGGTTCCGGCGCATCCGCTCGGGTCGCACGACGAGTCCTTCCACGAGCCAGGCGAAGCGGTCGAGCATGTAGTCGAGCGCGAAGAAGGCGTCGGGGATCACGACGCGCTCGGCGGACGAATGCGAGATGTCGCGCTCGTGCCAGAGGGCGACGTTCTCGAGGCCGACGAGCGAGTACGCCCGCACGACGCGCGCGAGCCCGCAGATCCGCTCGGCGACGACGGGATTCCGCTTGTGAGGCATCGACGACGAGCCCTTCTGGCCGCGGCCGAACGGCTCCTGTACCTCGCCGACCTCGGTGCGGGCGAGATGCCGGACCTCGAGCGCGAAGGAGTCGAGAGAGGACGCGACGACCGCGAGCGCCGCGAGGAGCTCGGCATGGCGGTCGCGCTGGAGGATCTGGGTCGAGGTGGGCGCGGGCTCGAGGCCGAGCCGCTCGCACGCGAGCCGCTCGAGCTCGGGATCGGTCGCCGCGTACGTGCCGACGGCGCCCGAGAGCTTGCCGACGCGCATCCCCTCGAGTGCCCGCGCGACTCGCTCGCGGCCGCGCGCCAGCTCGAAGGCCCAGCCGACGAGCTTGAGCCCGAACGTCGTCGGCTCCGCATGGACGCCGTGCGTGCGGCCGATCTGCAGCGTCTCGCGGTGCTCCTCGGCGCGCGCCACGACGACCGCGAAGGCGTGGTCGAGCCCCTCGAGGATCAGGGCGCCGGCCTCGCGGATCTGGAGGGATAGCGCCGTATCGACGACGTCGGAGGAGGTGAGGCCGTAGTGGAACCAGCGGCCCTCCTCGCCGAGTTGCTCGGCGACGGCGTCGACGAACGCGGCGGTGTCGTGGTGCAGCGTCGCCTCGAGCTCGGCGACCCGGTCGGCGCTCGGCGGGGCTGCCGACGCGATGCTCGCCGCTGCGTCGTCCGGCACGACTCCGAGCTCGGCCCAGGCCGCGGTGGCCGCCTGCTCGACTGTGAGCCAAGTCGCGAGCCTCCCCTCGTCCGACCAGATCCTGGCCATGGCCGGTCGGGAGTAGCGGGCGATCACGTCATTCAGTCTAGGGTGCGAGCCCGCCGGCGCCCGGTTCAGGCGTTGAGGATGCGGATCGCGAGCGCGGCGGCGTTGCGTGCGTTGTCGACGCCGACCGCCGCGACGGGGACGCCCGGAGGCATCTGCGCGATCGCGAGCAGCGCGTCGAGGCCGTCGAGGACGCTGAGGCTCGAGCGCAGGGGGACGCCGATCACCGGCAGGTCGGTGTGCGCCGCCACCGCTCCGGGCAACGCGGCTGCGAGCCCGGCGCCGCAGATGAGCACGCGTAACCCGCGCTCGCGGGCGCTCCGGGAGTACTCCGCCACGGCGTCCGGCGTGCGGTGCGCCGACCGCACCTCGAACTCGTAGTCGACGCCTGCCTCGTCGAGCACGGTCATGGCGCCCTGCATCCGCTCGCGGTCGGACTCCGAGCCCACCAGGATGCCGACGAGTGGGCCGTCAGCCACCCTGAGGCTCCTGGCTCGTCGCTGGCAAGCGAGCGCAGGATCGCGCCGCCAGCGGCGAGAGCGCGTCGCGGAGGCCGGCTCCGCCGGCCGGGAGCGAGGCGCGGCCAGGGGCTTCAGGCATCGGCGGCGATGTCGGTGCGGAATTGCATGCCGGCGAAATCTATGTGCGCCGTCGCCTCGTAGGCCGCGGTTCGTGCGTCGGCGACGGTCTCGCCGACCCCGACGACGTTCAGGACGCGGCCGCCGTTCGTGACGAGCCGCCCGTCGTGGAGCGCCGTCCCCGCGTGGAAGACGAGCGCCCCCGTCGCGTCGGCCGCCTCGACTCCCTCGATCGGCGTGCCCTGGTCGCCGCGCTCGGGATACTCGCCGCCCGCGAGCACGACCGTCACGGCGGCGCGATCCGCAACCTCCGGCTCCTGCGAGAGGTCGCCTGCGAGCAGTGGCAGCAGGTCGGTCTCGAGCCGCGGCAGCAGCGACTGGGTCTCGGGATCGCCGAAGCGGCAGTTGAACTCGATCACGCGCAGCCCGTCCTCCGTCCGCATCAATCCCGCGTAGAGGAGGCCCTGGAACGGCGTGCCGCGGGCGGCGAGCTCGCGGAGCACCGGAAGGTGCACGGTGTCGAGGATCTCGCCCGCCTCCTCGTCGGGGACGTCGGGCAGCGGCGAGAACGAGCCCATGCCGCCGGTGTTCGGGCCGGTGTCGCCGTCTCCGATCCGCTTGTAGTCGCGGGCCGGCGGAAAGGCGACCGCGGTCTCGCCGGCGGCCAGGGCGAAGAGCGAGAGCTCGGGCCCCTCGAGGAGCTCCTCGACGTGGAAGGGCCGGTCGAGCGCCTGCGCGGCCTCGAGCGCCGCATCGAGCTCTTCCTGAATGCGGCAGACCCAGACGCCCTTGCCCGCCGCGAGCCCGTCGAGCTTGAGGACGCACGGCGGCCGGGCGATCGGGAGCGTCCGGGCCGTCGCCACGCCGGCAGCCTCCAGCACGTCTTTGGCGAAGGACTTCGAGCCCTCGATCTGGGCGGCCGCGGCGCTCGGCCCGAAGGCCGCGATGCCGCGCAGGCGCAGCTCGTCGGCGAGGCCTGCGACGAGCGGCGCCTCGGGGCCGACGACGACGAGGTCGATCCGGAGCTCGCGGGCGAGCGACACGAGCGCGGCGGGGTCGTCGGCGCGCACGGGGTGGCAGTGGGCGAGCGCTGCGATTCCCGGGTTGCCGGGAGCCGCGTGCAGCTCGTCGAGGCCTGCGCTGCGGCAGAGCGACCAGGCGAGCGCGTGCTCGCGACCTCCCGACCCGACGACGAGCGCTCTCACCGGGCGATCGTATGCTGCGTCCCTGATGGACGCGCCGCCCTACTCGGCCGCCGCGGTCGACGTTCTCCGGCTCCCGGCAGGCACGACCGAGCCGGATCGGGTCGCCGTCGAGGAGCCGCTCGAGATCCGGATCGCCGGCCGCCCGGTCGCGGTCACGATGCGGACGCCCGGGCACGACGAGGAGCTCGCGCTCGGCTTCTGTCTCTCGGAAGGGCTGCGACCTCGCGAGGCGCGGGTGCCCGACGATCTCGCCGCGAACACGGTCGAGGTCGAAGCGCCCGGCTTCGATCCGGCGCGCCTGCAGCGCAGCTTCTTCACCTCGTCCTCGTGCGGGGTCTGCGGCAAGGGAGCACTCGAGGCGGTCGAGGTGGAGGCGCCGCGAGTCGAGTCGAAGCTGTCGCTGCCGCTGGCGCTGGTCGTGTCGCTGCCCGACCGGCTGCGCGAGGCGCAGGCCGCGTTCGCAGTGACCGGCGGACTGCATGCGACCGGGCTCTTCTCCGCCGCCGGCGAGCCGTTGTGCGTCAGGGAGGACGTCGGCCGGCACAACGCGCTGGACAAGGTCGTCGGCTGGGCGTTCCGGGAGCAGCTGCTGCCGCTCGCCGGGCACGTCCTCTGCGTGAGCGGTCGGCTGTCCTTCGAGCTCGTCCAGAAGGCGGCAGTCGCCGGCTGCCCGGTCCTCGTCGCGGTCGGCGCGCCGTCGAGCCTCGCCGTCGATCTCGCGGCCGACCGGCGGATCACCTTGTGCGGCTTCGTCCGCGGCGGCTCTGCCAACGTCTACACCGAGCCGTGGCGGATCGAGGCCTGACCGGGATCTTGCTCGTCGGCGGTGCCGGCACCCGGTTCGGCTCGCCGAAGGAGCTCGCCGAGTACGAGGGAGAAGCGCTCGGCGACCGCGCGTGGCGTCTGCTCGGAGAGCTGTGCGACGAGCGAATCTCAGTCGGTCGCGGCGGCCTGGCCGATCCCGGCACCGGGCCGGTCGCGGCAATTGCCGCCGGCCTGCGTGCGGCGACATACCAGCTTGCGGTCGTGATCCCGGTCGATATGCCGCTCCTGACGGCCGGCGCGCTGCGCCGGCTGGCCGAGGCCTGCCGCGACGCCGCGACCGCTCAACGCGGCCCGCTCCCGTGCGCCGTCGCACGGCGCACGCTGCCCGCGTTCGAGACCGGCGAGCGGCGGCTCCGCACCGTCCTCGACGGCCTCGACACCGCTCGCGTCGAGCTCGACGAGGGACTGCTTGCCAACGTCAACACGCCGGCCGACCTCGATACGCTCGCACGATGAGCGGAGTGTTCCGGGTCGGCGGGGACGAGTACGACAACTTCATGGGCCGCTACTCGACGGTCCTCGCGCCGCTGTTCGCGGACTTCGCCGGCGTGAGCTCGGGCCTGCGCGCGCTCGACGTCGGGGCCGGCACCGGCGCTCTCACCGCGGCGCTGCTGACCCGTGGTGCCTCGGTCGCGGCGGCGGATCCGTCGCCGGAGTTCGTCGCCGTGCTGCGCGAGCGCTTCCCGGGCCTCGAGGTCGAGGAGGCGCCGGCCGAGTCGCTCCCGTTTGCGACGGGGGTGTTCGACGTCGCGCTCGCCCAGCTCGTCGTCGCCTTCATGTCCGACGCGCCGGCCGCGGTCGCGGAGATGGCGCGGGTGGCCCGGCGCGTTGCGGTCTGCATGTGGGGCGTCGCGGAGGTCGACATGTTCCGCGCGATCGACTCGGTGGCGGAGGCGGTCGGCTCCCCGCGGGCGGCCGAGCCGCGCCGCTACCGGACGACGCGGGAGATCCATGACCTGCTCGCGCCGCACGGCGAGGTCGACACCGCCGAGCTCGACGTGACCGCGGGCTACCGCGACTTCGACGAGTTCTGGCAGGCGATGGACCACGGTGTAGGCCCCGCCGGCCAGTGGCTCGCTTCGCTCGACGCCGAGCAGCGGACGCAGGCTTACGAGGAGCTGTTCGGGCAGCTCGGCAGCCCGCCGGGGCCGTTCGAGCTGCAGGCGCGCGCGTTCGCCGCTGCGGTTACGCCCGCGTGAGGACGGAGGAGCGCTCGGCGCCGGTGCCGACGAGCGTCACCTCGACCTCCAGCTCGCGCTCCACGAACTCGACGTAGCGGCGCGCGGCGTCGGGCAGCTCGCCCACGGACGAGCAGCCGTCGAGCGGCTCGTGCCAGCCCCCGAGCACCTCGTAGACCGGCTCCGCTGCGTGGAAGTCGCTCTGGTGCGCGGGGAAGTCCACGGTCTCGTGGCCGTCGCGCGTGCGGTAGCGGACGCAGACCGGCAGCTCGGCGAAGTGGGAAAGGACGTCGAGCTTCGTCAGCGCCAGGCGGTCGATGCCGTTCAGACGCACGGCGTAGCGGAGGGCGACGAGGTCGAGCCAGCCGCAGCGCCGCTCGCGGCCGGTCACCGTCCCGTACTCGCCGCCGAGCTCGCGTAGCCGTTCCTGGTCCGGGCCCTCGATCTCGGACGGGAACGGCCCCTGGCCGACGCGCGTGACGTAGGACTTCGCGACGCCGATCACGCTGTCGATCCGGCTCGGCCCGATCCCGATGCCGACGGCCGCGCCGCCCGCGACGGTCGGCGAGGAGGTGACGAAGGGATACGTCCCGTGGTCGAGGTCGAGCAATGTGCCGTGCGCGCCGTCGAAGAGGACGTGCTTGCCGTCGCGCAGCGCCGTGTCGACGAGCAGCGACGTGTCGGCGATCATCGGCCGCAGGCGCGCGGCATAGCCCTCGTACTGCTCGACCAGCCCCTCGAGCCCGATCGGCTCCTCGCCGTAGACGCGCTCGAGCGAGAGGTTCTTCTCGGCGAGCGCGACCTCGATCTTCTGGCGCAGGATCTTCGGGTCGAGGATGTCCTGGACGCGGATCCCGAGCCGCATCGCCTTGTCGGCGTAGCACGGGCCGATGCCGCGCTTCGTGGTGCCGATCGCGAGCTTGCCGAGCCGCCGCTCGCTCGCCTGGTCGATCGCGAGGTGCCACGGCATGATCAGGTGCGCGTTGCCGGAGAGCCGGACGAGGCCCGTCTCGATGCCACGCGACGCGAGGCCGTCGAGCTCCTCGAGCAGCACCGGCGGGTCGACGACGCAGCCGGCGCCGATCACGCACTCCTTGCCCTGGAGGATCCCGGACGGGATGTGCTTCAGCTTGTACGTCTCGCCGTCGGCCACGATCGTGTGGCCGGCGTTCGGGCCGCCGTTGTAGCGGCACACGAGGTCGGAATCCTGGGCGAGCAGGTCGACGATCTTGCCCTTGCCTTCGTCGCCCCACTGCGCGCCGACGATGACGGTGGCGGGCACAGTCGGGACGATAGCTCGCGGGTGCTGCGCACCCGCTCGCTGTGACAAGGAACTCCGCCGCCGGGAGAGCGCGGTCTCCCAGCGGCTCCGTGCTGTTCTTGCTGTTCGATCCCGGGATGAGATGCCGCTCTTGTGCGCTCGCGCGCGGCGGAGGCCGGCGCGAGCGAAAGTCCGGCCTCCGGCTAAGCCGAGCCTTAGCCTCCGGCCCTTGGCGTCCTTGTGGTCCGAGCGCTTCGAACCTGCAGGGCGCTGGCGCGGTGCCGTTACGCCGCTGACGCGGCTTCGCGCTCGCGGAAGTCGTCGCGTGCGTCCACGTGGACCTCGCGGGTCAGGCGCCGCAGCCGGCTCGCCGTGGGACCGCCGACGCGGCCGGCCAGCTCCCGCCACTCGTGGTTCGTCGTCACGATCACGAGCCGCCGCTGCTGCTCGCGCTGGTTGACGAGGTTGTAGATGCGGTCTCGCGCCCAGCTCGACCAGTCCTCGGCTCCGAGATCGTCGAGGACGACGAGCTCGTATCCGCTCGGGTTCGGCGGCGGCTCGCCGTCGCCGTAGCTCTCCCGCAGGGCGTTCAGCCACCCCGGGACGTTGAGGAACAGCGCCGTGGGCCGGGGCGCGCGGTCGCTCCAGATCACCTCGCGCAGGATCGCGACCGCGAGGTGCGTCTTGCCCGCGCCGGGGTTGCCGCGCAGGAGGAGGCCCTGGCGGAGATCCGTTCCAGCCCGGAACTCCTTCGTCCACTGCCGGCACACGGCGAGTGCGTTGCGCGTGTCGGGCACCGGCTCGAAGTTCTCGAACGTGCAGCCGTCGTAGGCGGCAGGCACCTTCACGTGCGCCCAGCGCTCGTCCGCCCGGCGCTGCTCGTCGACGACCTCCTCGGTCGCCCGGCACAGCTCGCAGTAGCGCTCGGCCGCGAACTTCTGGCCGAGGAGGACGACCTCCTCGGTCGCGAACTCCCGGCCGCAGCCCAGGCAGGTCGCTGTGAGGCTAGTGGGCAAGGGGCGCGAACTTCGCGTATTTGCTGATGAAGGCGAGCTTGAAGTCGCCGGTCGGGCCGTTGCGGTGCTTCGCGACGATCACCTCGGCCACGCCCTTGTTGCTGTCGTCGGTCTCGTCGCGCTCGTAGTACTCCTCGCGGTAGAGGAACATGACGAGGTCGGCGTCCTGCTCGATCGAGCCGGACTCGCGCAGGTCGGAGAGCATCGGGCGCTTGTCGTGCCGCTGCTCGGGCGAGCGGTTGAGCTGCGAGAGCGCGACGACCGGGATGTCGAGGTCCTTGGCGATCTCCTTCAGGCCGCGGGAGATCGCGGACACCTCCTGCAGGCGGCTCTCCTCGTTGCGGCCCGTCGTCATCAACTGGAGGTAGTCGACGACGACGAGGCCGAGGTTCGGCTCGCGCCGCTTCAGGGTCTGCGCGCGGGCCCGGAGCTCGAGGAGGCTGAGCGCCGGCGTGTCGTCGACGTAGAGCGGCGCCGACTCGAGCTGGCCGCACGCCTGCGCGAGGCGCGGCCAGTCGTCCTTCGAGAGCTTGCCCGTGCGGATGTGATGGGCATCGACCTTGCCGCGCGAGCAGATCAACCGCTGCGCGACCTCCTGCCGCGACATCTCGAGCGTGAAGAAGGCGCACGGCATCTGCTGGTCGACGGCGACGTTGGCCGCGA
Source organism: uncultured Actinomycetes bacterium (assembly GCA_963770815.1). Taxonomy (GTDB): domain Bacteria; phylum Actinomycetota; class Thermoleophilia; order Gaiellales; family Gaiellaceae; genus Palsa-739. The sequence continues at coordinate 100,518 of CAVYQV010000009.1, read as the reverse complement.
TCTCGAGCGCGAAACCGCTCTTGCCCATCGACGGGCGGGCGGCGAGGATCACCAGGTTCGAGGGCTGGAAGCCGGCGGTGATCTTGTCGAGGTCCCGGAAGCCGCTCGCGAGCCCCGTGACCTCCGCGCCCGACTCGTAGAGATGGCTGATCCGCTGGAAGGTCTCGACGAGCGTGTCCTTGAAGAGGACGAGCTCGCCGTCGGAGCGGCGCTCGGCGAGCTCGAAGACGAGCTGCTCGGCGCGCGCGACGAGCTCTGCAGGCTCGCCCTCCCGGTCCCAGCCGAGCTGCGCGATCTCGCCGCCCGCGAGGATGAGTCCGCGCAGCGTCGCGGTCTCCCGCACGATCGCCGCGTAGTGGCCGGCGTTCGCGGTGGCAGGCACGAGCCGGGCGAGCTCGTGGAGCCGGACCCGGCCGCCGATCTCGTCGAGCTCGCCGCGCTGCTCGAGCTCGTTCGTGAGCGTGATCGCGTCAACCGGTTCGTTCTTGCCGTAGAGCTGGAGCGCGGCGCGATAGATCTTCGCGTGCGACTCGCGGTAGAAATCGCTCGCGTCGAGGATCTCGGTGACGGCGGCGATCGCGTTCGGCGAGATCATCATCGCGCCGAGGACCGACTCCTCGGCTTCCAGGTTCTGCGGGGGGACGATGCCTGGGACGGTGCCTGGGACGGAGGCCGGCGTCGGCGCGGGGGCAAGCGACATGCGTGGCGATTCCAGCACGTCAGCCGCCGGGTTGCTAGGGGTCGCAGCCCCTGGGGGAAAGTCCTTTGTGAACAGGTCGTTTTTGGCCATTTGCAGGAGAATCGACCATCCTCGCAGGCGCGCCGGACGGCGCCCTGTGTACGAAAACGAGTGCAAGGAGCGGGAACTTCGTCCGCAATCCACACCGCCGTGGACAGCGTGTGAACGTCTCGTTTCGCTCGCGAAGCTGGCGCTTCGCTCGCGAGATGACGAACTCCGGGTTGGGGAGAGCGCGGTCTCCCCAACCCTCCGTGCCGTCTTTGTTTCGGGATCGCTGGACGAGATGCCTACCTTGTACGCTCGCGCGCGGCGGAGGCCGGCGCGACCGCGGTCCGGCCTGCGGCTAAGTCGCCGCTTCGCGGCTGTCTTAGCCTCCGGCTTCTTGCGCGCGCGGGTGGTTCGAGCGCTTCCGAGCTATCGAACGACCGGGCGGAAGCCCTCGATGGTGACCGGCGTGCGCCGGTAGCCCTCGACGCCGTCGCGGCCGAGCCGCACCTGGAGTATGCCGGTGCGCGCCGTCGCACCAGCGGAGGGGAAGACGAAGTTGCCGAGCGTCCACGCGACGAGCGTGTGCCCGGTGGGGCGCACGACGGGGCCGAAGACGTGCGGGTGTGCGCCGAGCACGAGTGACGCGCCCGCGCGCAGGCAGGCGATCGCGAGCTCCTTCTGGCGCGCGTCGGGCTGGGCGTGCAGCTCGACTCCCCAGTGAAAGAAGCAGACGGCGACGTCGGCGCGGCGCAGGGCCGCGTGGACGTCCGCGGTGATCGTCGCCGGGTCCGCTGCCGCGGTGCCGGGGAGGTCGGTCGTCGCGGGGAAGCCCGCTGGGTTGACGTCGGAGTAGCCGAGGAACGCGATCCGCAGACCTCCGCGCGTGACGATCGCGGGCCGCCGCGCCAGCGACGCGTTCGCGCCGGCGCCGATCGGCTCCATGCCCGCCGCCCGGACCGCGTGGACGGTGTCGAGCAGCGCGGCGCGGCCGAAGTCGACAGCGTGGTTGTTGGCGAGGGTGAGAACGTCGAAGCCCGCGTACGAGTGGACGGGACGAAGCATCCAGGGCGCTCCGCGAAACGCGTACTGCTTCGCCGCAGGCGTGCCGCGCAGCGACACCGCTGTCTCGAGGTTGCCGGTCGTGACGTCCGCGCGGCGGAGGAGCGGCGCGACCGACGTCCACGGGTAGCGGCCGCCGAGCCGGTCGAGTGTCGGGCCGACCTGCTCGCCGAACGTGATGTCGCCGATCGCAGCGAGCGTCGCGGGCCGGATCCGGACAGCGCCGGCGCTCAGCGTCTGGCCGGCGGCAGTGACGCTGAGCGGGTACAGGCCGGGACGGAGCGTGGCGAAGCCGAGCCGGAACAGACCCCTCGGCCCCGCCGTCGTCGTGTTGACGACGTGGTCGCCCGCGCGCAGGACGACGGTGCCGTTCGCGGGTCCCCAGCCCTGCACGGTCACGCGGACGCCGGGCGCCCGCCAGCCGCTGACCTTCTGCGCCGAGAGCTCGAGCGCGGCCGCGCGGGCGCCGGTCAGTCCGAAGACGGCCGCGGCCAGCGCGCAGGCTACGAGGGCCCGCCGCGCGACCGAAGGGGGCAGGTTCCTACTCCTCGGCGAGGGCCGCGTCGGCGTCGGCCCGCCACTCGGGCTCCGCCTCGGCTTCCGTCCCGGTCTCGGCCTCGGCGGCGTCCTCGGCTTCCGCCGCCTCGGCCTCTGCGGCCTCCGCAGCGTCCACCTCCGCGAGGATCTCCTCGATCTCGACGGACGGCTCGGCCTCCTCGGCAGCTTCGTGCTCGGCGCGCTCGGCGGCCTCCATCTCGGCGAGCTCCTCCTCCGACGGCAGCTCGCCGCCTTCGGGGACGACCTCGGTCTTCACCTCGACGTGCACGTCCTCGAACAGCGCGATCGGGATCTCGTAGCGACCGATGCGCTTGATCGGGTCAGTCTCGATCTTGCGCCGGTCGACGCGGACCTTCTTCGTGTCCCACAGCTCGTCGGCGATGTTCGTCGGCGTGACCGAGCCGAACAGCGAGCCGGTTGGCCCCGCCTTGACCTCGAAGCGCAGCACCGTCTTCGAGAGGATCTCGGCGATCTCGTTCGCCTGCTCGGCCGTCTTCGCCTCGTGGCGGGCGCGCAGGGTGTCGCGCTTCTGCAGCTCCGCCACCAGCGCCGGGGTGGCCTCCTCGGCGAGCCGCCGCGGCAGGAGGTAGTTGCGGGCATAGCCGCGCGCGACCGAGACGACGTCGCCGCGGAGGCCGACGTGCTCGACGTCCGAGAGGAGGATGACCTCCATCAGCGGTCTCCCCGGTCGCCGCGATCACCGCGATCGCCGCGGTCGCGCCGTCCGCCGCTGCGTTCCTCGGCGCCCTCGGCGACGTACGGCAGCAGCGCCATCTCGCGCGCCCGCTTGACGGCGGTCGCGATCTGCACCTGGTGCCGGCGGCAGGCGCCGGTGATGCGGCGGCTGCGGATCTTGCCCCTCTCGGAGACGTAGCGGCGCAGCTGGGTGATGTTCTTGTAGTCGATCTCGGCGACGTGCTCCTTGCAGAAGAAGCAGTTCCGGCGCTTGATCTGCCCCTGAGGGCCGCCCGGCCGCTTTCGCTGCTGCTGAGTCTTCTCTCTGGCCATGCCTCTCCTAGAAGGGGATGTCGTCGTCGGCCGCGGCCGGGAAGTCGGCGCTCTCCTGCTGCGCCGCGCCCGCGGGCACGAACTGGTTGCCGCCGCCGTCACCGTCGCCGCGGCTGCCGAGGAACTGGACGCTCTCGGCGACGATCTCGACGGCCTCGCGCTTCGAGCCGTCCTGCGCTTCCCACTGGCGCCAGTCGAGCCGGCCGTCGATCGCGACGGGGCGGCCCTTGCTCAGGTACTGGGCGCAGCTCTCGGCCTGGTTGCCGAAGACCGAGATCCGGAAGTAGTTGGGCTTGTCGACCCAGTTGCCCGACTCGTCGCGGCGTCGCCCGTTGACGGCGATGCCGAGGTTGCAGACGGGCGTGCCGCCCGGCGTGTGCCTGAGCTCCGGGTCCCTCGTCAGGTTCCCGACCAGTACGACGCGGTTGATGTTCGCTGCCATGCCTTCACTCCTCCCCGGAATCTTCCGGCTGAACGTCGCCGTCCTCGTCGGCGGCGCTCTCAGCCTCGTCCGAACTCGTGTTCGGGTCAGCGTACTCCTCGTCCGCGACGGCGTCATCGTCCGCAGGAGTGGTCTCTGCGACGTCGTCCCCAAGGTCTTCAGGCCGGGCATCGGCGGCTTCGCCGGCGATGCTTCCAGCGTCGTCCGCAGCGGCGGTTTCCACCGCCGCCGGCACGACAGCCGGGGCCGCGGCGTCGTCGCGCGGCGCGCTCGTGCGCGAGCCGGCGATGTGGCGAGTCGCCAGGTGGCGCAGCACGGCGTCGTCGATCTTGAGCACGCGGGAGATCTCCGCGAGCGTCTCGGCCTCCGCGTCGAAGACGAAGAGGTGGTAGACGCCCTCCTCCTTGTGCAAGATCGGATACGCGAGGCGCCGCCGGCCCCAGGCGTCGTGGCTGTGCCACGTGCCGCCGTTCGTCTCGACGAGGTCGCGCGCGCGGGCGACGATGTCGTCCTGGCGGGCCTCCGCCTGCTCGGGGTCCAGCAACAGCAGGATTTCGTAAGTCGTCACGTCCCGAGGTCCTCCCTTCCCATGGTCTCGATGTCGGCCCCGACTGCCGGCACCGCTCGGGACCGAACGGTGCGATGACGGGGCAGGAAGCGGCGCTCACTGTAGCATCGGCTCGATGCGTCGCCTGACCGCTTGGATCGGTGGAGTCGCCGGCGGGGTCGTCGCCTATCGGTTCTGGCGCCGGCACACGCAGGTCGTGGCCGAGCCGACGACGGAGCCCGCGCCGCCGCCGGAACCCATCGAGCCCGACGAGCGCGCCGAGGAGTTGCGGGAGAAGCTCGCCGAGACCCGTGTGGAGGAGGAACCGGCGCCGGCCGAGCCCGCTGAGGCTCCCGAGGCGGTCGAGGAGCGGCGGCAACAGGTGCACGAGGAGGGCCGCGCCGCCCTCGACGATATGAAGTCCGACGAGTCGGCGTAGGCGACCTGGCCGACCGGCCTCAGTAGCCCTTCCCGCCGCAGCCTGCTACAGCGAGCGCGACGAAGAGCAGTACGGCGAGCAGCGTCAGCGCCTGCGGGGATACGCGTGTCCGGCGAAGCATCGAATCACCTCCATCGGCTCCTACGCAGCGTGCGCGAGCACGGTTTCCACGGGAGACCGAGGCCGGGTTGCGCCCGTCGCGGGAGGCTAAGACTCTCAACGGAAGGCACCTCGAGCCGGTCTCCCGCCGGGGCGCAACCCGCGCCGGTTTCTACTTACACCCGCAGCCCGCGCTTGGCCATCGGCGACGGGTGATTCGGCGCTCGACCTTTCCAGCGCCGTGGCGTGAACGAGCGGAGCGGCGCCGGAGTCGAACCGACCTAGCCGTGGGCTGCACGACCGTACGGGTTTTGAAGACCCGCTGGGCCACCGGGCCCGGCCGCTCCGCTGCGAGCGTAGCCGGGAGGGCTTGGCGGAACAGTGGGCGTCGCAAGGCAAGGACGCAGTGAGTGCCGATAGCGGTGTCCTATCCGCGCGACTGAAGACGCTGCAGCCGGCGCAGCCGGCCGACGAGCGAAGCGAGGAGTCGCGGCGTCCAGCGCACCCCTGCGACGAGCACCGCCCCGCCAAGCCCTCCCCCTACTTGTCGTCGGCGAGGTAGTGCGAGTCCCAGCCTGCGGGCGTGTACGCCTGACCGGGCGCCGCCCCGCTGACCGAGAGGACGAGCGTGCCCGGCGTGTCCGTGCGCCCCGCGCGCTTTGCGCTCGGATCCGTCACCCAGACGCACGTCCCGGCCGGAGCGTCCACCTCGTCGCCGGCGACGGTGAACGTCGCCTGCCCCTCGACGACGTAGTAGAGCTCGGGAGCGCCGCTCCCGGACTCCTCGTGCTCGGGGATGACGGTGCCGTCGTCCTGTCCGCGCCAGAGGTTGATGCCGAAGGTCTCGATCCCGAAGTGGTGCCGGACCGGAATCCAGTGCGGCCACTGCTTCGAGGCGATCTCGTCGATGTGAGCTTTTTCGTAGGCAGCCATGCGCCGACCCTATCCCTCCTCGAGCCGCCTGAACAAGGCTTCGGGCGGCAGGTCTGCGAGGGAGTCGAGGACGATGTCGGCGCCGGCCTCCGCGAGCCCGAGCTCGCGTGTGACCTCGTTCGGGACGGCGATGCAGAAGACGCCTGCCGCCTTCGCCGCCAGCACGCCGTTCGGCGAGTCCTCGAATGCGACGGCCTCGTCGGCGGCCACGTCGAGCTCGGCGAGCGCCTCGAGATAGAGCACCGGAGCCGGCTTGGCGCGGGCCGGGTCGCGGTCGGCGGTGCAGATCGCGTCCCAGCCCGCCGTCTCCTCGAGCCGCTCGAGGTGCATGTCCACCCAGCGGCGCGTCGAGCTGGAGACGATCGCGCGCTTCAGTCCGTGCTGCCGCGCGGCTGCGAGGTAGTCCGCGATTCCCGGTCGCAGCTCCTCGGCCTCGATCAGTGCGATCTCGTGCGCGTAGCGCCGCTCGTTCAGCGCCTCCCGCTCGAGGGGCTCGCCGACGAGCTCCTCGAGGTGGGCCATCGGGTCCCACGGCGCGTGGGTGGTGCCCACGAGCGTCGCCCACAGGTCGGTGGGCAGCTCGTGGCCGTGCTCGCGGTAGAGGAGCTCCCAGCCCGCGCGCGAGGCGAGCTCCGTGTCGAGGATCAGGCCGTCGAAGTCGAAGAGGAAGGCGCGGACCGGCATGCCGGTGCAGAGTACGGACGTGGCGATCCTGGGCGTCGACGTCGGCGGCACGTTCACGGATGCCGTGCTCGTCGAGGAGGGACGGATCCGGACGGCCAAGGTGCCGACGGCGGCGCGGCAGGAGGAATCGGTGCTCGCAGCAGCGCGGGAGGTAGGCGCGGGCACCGGGCTGACGCGCTTCGCGCACGGGACCACCGTCGCCACGAACGCGCTGCTCGAGCGGCGCGGCGCCCGCGTCGCGTACGTCGGCAACGCCGGCTTCGAGCATCTCCTTCACCTGCGGCGCCAGACCCGCGCCCAGCTCTACCGTCTCTGCGCCGAGCATCCCGAGCCGCTCGTGCCGCTCGAGCGCTGCCACGGAGTTCGCGGTCGGCTCGGGCCCGAGGGCGAGCTCGAGCCGCTCGAGCTCGACTCCGTTCCCGACGTCGGCGAGGCCGATGCGATCGCCGTCTGCCTTCTCTTTGCGTTTCGCGACCCGTCCCACGAGCGGGCGGTCGCGGGGGAGCTGCGCCGCCGCCATCCCGGTGTCCACGTGGTCGCGTCGCACGAGGTCGCGCCCGAGTTCCGGGAGTACGAGCGAGCGTCGACGACCGCCGCCGACGCCTATCTCGCGCCTGTGGCGGCCCGCTATCTGCGCGCGCTGGCGGCGGCTGCGGCCGAGGCCGGGCTACCGGAGCCGGTCGTGATGCTCTCGTCCGGCGGCGTCCTGCCGGCCGAGGAGGCTGCGGCGCACCCGGCACGGTTGCTCGTTTCGGGTCCGGCGGGCGGCGTCGTCGGGGCGGGTCTGCTTGCGCGCCGCGCGGGCTTCGCGGACGCGATCGCGTTCGACATGGGCGGCACCTCGACCGACGTCTGCCTCCTGCCCGGTGGCCGGGCCGTGCGCGTGGCAGAACGCGAGTTGGGAGGCGTGCCGGTCCGGCTGCCGTCGGTGGACGTCCACACGGTCGGTGCCGGCGGCGGCTCGCTCGTGCGGCGCGACGCGGGCGGCGCGCTGCGGGTCGGGCCGGAGTCAGCAGGCGCGGATCCAGGCCCTGCGTGCTACGGGCGCGGCGGCGGGCCGACCGTGACGGACGCGAACCTCCTACTCGGCCGGTTGCCGGCGGAGCTGCCGGGCGGGCTCGTCCTCGATCGCGACGCTGCGGCGGCGGCGCTGGATGCGATCGACCCGGCGGCGGTTGTCGACGTCGTGAATGCGGAGATGCTGCGTGCGCTGCGCGTCGTCTCCGTCGAGCGGGGACACGACCCGCGCGAGTTTGCGCTCGTCGCCTACGGCGGCGCAGGACCGCTCCACGCGTGCGCGCTCGCGGAGGAGCTGGGGATGGAGGCGGTGCTCGTGCCGGCGGCGGCCGGCGTTCTCTCCGCGCTCGGGCTCGCGGCGGGCGACGAGCGGCGCGACCGTGTCGTCTCCCACGTTCGACCGCTGGGCGAGGTGGACGACCTGCCGTCGGAGGGCGAGGCCGACCTCCGCTACCGCGGCCAGTCGTTCGAGCTGTCGGTTCCGCTCGGTGCCGGCCTGGCCGAGCGCTTCCACCGCGCCCACGAGGAGCGCTACGGCTACGCCGATCGCGGGCGAGAGGTCGAGCTGGTCGCGGTTCGCACCGCCGAGGTCACTCCTGGGCCGGAGCTGGAGCTGCCGAGCGGCGAGCCACAACGCGTGTCTGGCCCGGCCCTGGTCGAACTGGACGGGTCGACTCTGTGGATTCCCCCCGGGTGGGTGGGGGCTAGGGATGGTGCCGGTTGGGTCGTGACACGTGAGTGACGCGATTGCAGCGATTCAGCTCCAAGTGATCGGCGCGTCCCTGCGGTCGATCGCGGAGGAGATGGGCGCCGTCCTGATTCGCTCCTCGTTCTCGGCCAACATCAAAGAACGGCGGGACTGCTCGACCGCGCTGTTCGACGAGCGGGGCCGGATGATCGCGCAGGCCGAGCACATCCCGGTGCACCTCGGCGCGATGCCCGACGCGGTCGCCGCGGTCATGGCGCTCGGGCTCGAGCCGGGGCAGGTCGCGATCCTCAACGACCCGTACACCGGGGGCACGCACCTGCCCGACGTCACGCTCGTCTCGCGCACCGTGCTCGGCTTCGCGGTCTCGCGAGCCCATCACGCGGACGTCGGCGGCATCGAGCCGGCGAGCCTCCCCGCGTTCTCGCACACGCTCGACGAGGAGGGCGTGGTCCTGCCGCCGCAGCTCCTCACCGACGAGGTGCTCGAACGCTTCGTCCGCGCGACGCGGCAGCCGGAGGAGCGGCGCGGCGACCTCCGCGCGCAACTCGCCGCGCACCGTCTCGCCGAACGCCGGCTCGAGGAGCTGTGCGCGCGACGGGGTCGCGACCGCGTCGGCGCCGCGATGGACGAGCTCTACGCGTACTCGGAGCGGATGGTGCGGGCCGCGCTCGCCGGGTTGCCGGACGGTCGCGGCGAGGCCGAGGACGTCGTCGAGGCGGTCGACGGCGACCTGTCCATCCACTGCGCGGTCGAGATCGCCGGCGACGGGATCCGGATCGACTTCGCGGGGACCGCGCCGCAGTACGACGGCAACCTCAATTGCCCGCTCGCGGTGACGAAGTCCGCCTGCTACTTCGTCGTCCGCTGCCTCACCGAGCCGGACCTGCCCGCCTCGGGAGGCGCCTTCGCGCCGGTCACCGTGACCGCGCCGGAGGGCTGCCTCGTCAACGCGCGCCGGCCGGCGGCCGTCGTTGCCGGCAACACGGAGACCTCCTCGCGCGTCGTCGACGTCGTGTTCGCCGCGCTCGGCCGGCTCGTGCCCGTGCCCGCCGCGGGCCAGGGGACGATGAACAACCTCGCGCTCGGCAACGACCGCTTCACGTACTACGAGACGGTGGGCGGCGGCCAGGGCGCCTGTCCGGATGCCGACGGCCCGAGCGGCGTCCACGTCGCCATGTCGAACACGCTGGCGACGCCCGTCGAGGCGCTCGAGCTGCAGTACCCGCTGCGGGTGGAGCGCTGGGAGCTACGGCTCGGCTCGGGCGGTGCAGGACGGCACCGCGGCGGCGACGGCGTCGTTCGCGAGTTGCGAGTGCTCGACGACTGCCGGCTGTCGGTGCTCGCAGAGCGGCGCCGCCAGGCGCCGCCCGGACGCAGCGGCGGTGAGGACGGAGCGCGCGGCCGAACCCTCGTCAACGGCGAGGAGCAGCCGCCGAAGGTGACGCGCCAGCTTCACTCCGGCGACGTCGTCCGGGTCGAGACGCCCGGCGGCGGCGGCCACAGCGCCCGCGAGTAGGCTCTTCCGCATGGAGCGTCCGGTCAAGGTCGCGTGCGTGCAGGTCGAGCCCGTCGTGCTCGACCGCGAGGCGACGCTCGACAAGCTCGAGACGGTCGGCCGCCGAGGCGGCGCGGGAAGGCGCCGAGCTCGTCGTCTTTCCCCCGAACGTTCGTGCCGGTCTACCCGTCGTACCCCGCTGGGCGAAGGCGTTCGCGGCGCTGGCGAGGCGCGCCGGGGCGCGAGGAGACGTTCGCGCGCCTGGCGCAGGAGTCGGTCTGCGGTCGGCTCGACGGCCGAGCGGCGAATGGCCCGGATCGCGGCCGAGCTCGAGGGCTGCGGCTCTCGCATCGTCGAGCAGGCGCGCCTTGAACTCTGGATCGACCCACGCGCGTGCGACGATCCGGGTCGTCGCCCGGGAGCGGGAGACGAGCCGCGATCTGGCGGCGCAGATCCACGTGTTATGACTCCCTTCTCTACCAGCTCTTCGAGTGCTCGCCCGGCCGGCTGCCGGAGGCTCGCCTTGGTGATCGGCTCGTGCGGATGATCGTGGTCGTGCGTCACGTCGCCTCCTCCCGCCAGGCTCGTAGACGTCCAGCACGATCCGATCTGGCCGCTCGTAGCCAGGGCGACGGCCGCGGCTCAACGCGGTCCAGACCGGCTTCGGCAGCCTCGCCGCGGCCTCATCTGCTGGGAGAACTACATGCCGCTCGCGCGTGTGGCGCTCTACGAGTCGGGCGTCGAGATCTACGTCGCCTCGACCGCCGACGACAGCGCCGGCTGGCAGGCGACGCTCGTTCACATCGCGCGGGAGAGCCGCGCGTACGTCGTCGCGCCGGCGCACTTCCAGCAGGAGTCCTCGTACCCGGACGACTTCCCGCTCGCCGCCGAGATCGAGGGAGTCGGGACGATCGGCCGCGGCGGCAGCGCGATCCTCGCGCCCGACGGCTCGTACCTCGCCGGGCCGGTGTACGACGAGGAGGCGATCCTCTACGCGGAGCTCGACCCGGCGCGGCTGCTCGCCGAGCGGCAGCGCTTCGACCCGGTCGGCCACTACAGCCGGCCCGACGTCCTCCAGCTCACAGTTCGCGCGGACGGTGGGACGACGAGTACACGTCCTTCCGCAGAATCCGCCCGTCCCTGAGCGGGAAGACGTCCACGCCGTCCCACTCCTTCGAACCGGTCGAGGCGGTCCACTCGCAGACGGCGAAGTCGTCGCCCGTGTAGAGCGACCGCGCCGTGAACCGCAGTGTCGGGTTGTTGCTGAAGATCCGCGCGATGTGCTCCCGCACCGTCGCCGCGCCTTCGGCCCGCTCGTCGGCGGTGTGGTTGTGGAAGACGATCTCGGGATCGTGGAGCGCGTCGATCGCGTCGAGGTCCTGCGCGTTCCAGGCGGCGTTGTAGCGCTCGATCAGGTCGCGGGTCGCGGCTGCGTCCATCCTCGGCGGGAGCCTAGTTGCCGAGTAGCATCGCCGGCGTGGCGACGGCGCCTCGCAAGTACGACCTCTACAGCGACGCGTTTCGGGCCGAGACATACGCGACGTTCGCGCGCATGCGCGAGGACGATCCCGGTCATCTGCCAGCCCGGGATCGACGGCGAGACGCCGATCTGGTGGGTGACCCGCTACGAGGACGCTGAGGCGGTGCTGCTCGACGACGAGCGCTTCGTCCGCGACCCTCGGCTCGCGCTGCCGCCGGAGCAGCTCGCTGCGTTCGAGGTCGGTCTTCCCGGCTCGATGGCCTTCATCGACAGCAACATGCTCAACCGCGACGGCGACGACCACCGTCGCCTGCGTCGGCTCGTCTCCAAGGCGTTCACACCGCGGATGATCGAGCGGCTGCGGCCACGGATCGAGGAGCTCGCTGACGAGCTGCTCGACCCCGTCGCTGCCGACGGCGAGATGGAGCTCGTGTCGGCGTTCGCGTTTCCGCTGCCGATCACCGTGATCGCCGAGCTGCTCGGTGTGCCCGCCGCCGACCGCGAACACTTCCGCGAGTGGTCGGGCGCGATTGTCAGCCCGGCGCTGGCCGCCGCCGAGCTGGAGCGGTTCGTCCTCTTGATGGAGGAATTCGTGGCCTATCTGCACGCGCTCTTCGCGGAGCGACGGCGTGAGCCCGGGGAGGACCTCGTCAGTGCGCTCGTCGCCGTGGAGGACGGCGGTGACACGCTCTCGGAGGAGGAGCTCTCGAGCATGGTCGCGCTCCTCATCGTCGCCGGGCACGAGACGACGGTGAGCCTGATCGGCAACGCGACGCTCGCGCTCCTCACGCATCCCGAGCAGCGGGCCCTGCTCGAGCGCGATCCGTCGCTGCTGCCGCGCGCGGTCGAGGAGCTGATCCGCTACGACGGGCCGGTCGAGCGCACGCTCAACCGGTGGGCGGCGATGGACGTGGAGCTCGCGTGGCCGGACGATCCGCCGCGGCGACTCGGTGATCGTCGTCCTCGGCGCCGCCGACCGTGACCCGGAGCGGTTCGAGGCGCCGGACACGCTCGATCTGGCGGCCGAGCGCGAGGTGCGGCATCTCGGCTTCGGGCGCGGCCGCCACTTCTGCCTCGGCGCGCCGCTCGCGCGGCTCGAGGCCGAGATCGCGCTCGGGACGCTGCTGCGGCGGCTGCCCGGATTGCGCCTGGCGGTACCGCCGGAGGAGTTGCGCCGCCGCCCGGTGCCGCTCTTCCGCAGCCTCGTCGCGCTGCCGGTCGCGTGGGACGCCTAGGCGGCCGCGCCCTCGCCGGCGTCGGCGGCTCTGCCGGCGACGCTTCCGGCATCAGCGCCGCCGCAGGCCCGCGTGTCGCCGAAGCGGCGCGTCACGCCGTCGGCGTCGAAGCGCTCGAGGTAGAGCTGCGCCGTCTTGCGGCCGACGCCGAGTGCGTCGCGCAACTGGGCGAGCGTGATGCCGTCGACGAGCACGGCCCGCGCCTGCTCGTACGCCGCCGGTGAGATCGCGAAGCCGTCGCCGACCCGCACGAGCCGTCCCTGCTCCTCGAGGAAGCGCGCGAGCTGGGCATCCTCGACCCGGACGGGCTCGACGCCGAGCTGAGCTTCGAGGGCCGCGGCTTCCTCCTCGCGCCCGCCGAGCCCGGCCGCCGCGCCGGGCCGGTAGAGCTTCGCGCCGCGCAGCTCGAGCCCGAGGTGGGGGACGACGGCCTTCGCCCAGTCGGCGGCCGGCACGGGAACGCCGGGATCGAGCGGGTCGGCGGCGTCGAGCGCGCGGTCGAGCTCGGCGCGAAGCTCGTCGAGCCACTCCGGCGACCAGCGCCACTCTCCGTCCACGCGGACGGGAGCATGGACGAGGGTCTCGCCGCGCTCGAGCGCCTCGAAGCGGGCGAGGTCGGCATGGCGCGGCGGGTTCGGGTCGAGGACGACCCCGCCGCCGACCGTCGTCCCCGCGCGCAGCACGACGCGGTCGCCGCGCGCGGCGACGACGGGCCGTGACAGGCGCAGCTGGGCGAAGCGGTCGCCTGCGCGGGCGACGCGGGCGGCGGTCTCCGCGGTGCCGTGATGGAGCATCACGCGAGGCGGGACGTCGCCCAGCGGCTCGAGCGTGACGTCGAGCCGAAAGCTCGGCCGGAACGCTCCCGGCGTGACGAGCACGTCGCCGCGCCGCAGCTCCCGCCGCTCGACGCCGGGGAGGGCGACCGCGACGCGCTGCCCCGCCTCCGCGCGCTCGACCGGCCGGTCGTGCACCTGCACGCTCCGCACCCGCACGAGCGGCCGCGCGGCTCGACGCGCAGCTCGTCGCCCTCGCCGATCGTCCCCGACCAGAGCGTCCCCGTCGCGACCGTTCCGATCCCGCGCAGGGTGAAGGAGCGGTCGACGTGGAGTCGCGTCGGCCCCTCGGCGTCGTGCCGTGCTCACTCCGGCGGCGACCTCGACCAGTGCCGCGCGCAGCTCGTCGAGCCCGGTGCCGGAGCGCGCGCTCGTCGCGACGACGGGAGCGCCGGGGACGAGCTCCTCCGCCTCGACCCGCGCGAGCTCGAGCGTCTCCTCGTCGACCGCGTCGGCCTTGGTGAGCGCGACGACCCCGTGCTCGATCCCGAGCAGCCGCAGGATCGCGAGATGCTCGTGCGTCTGCGGGCGCGCTCCCTCGCCGGCGTCGATCACGAGCAGGAAGAGGTCGATGCCGCTCGCGCCCGCGACCATGGTCCGGACGAAGCGCTCGTGACCGGGGACGTCGACAACCGAGAGGCTCGTGCCGTCCGGCAAGCTCGAGCGGCGCGTAGCCGAGGTCGATCGAGATGCCGCGCTCGTGCTCCTCCGGCAGCCGGTCGGTGTTCTTGCCGGTCAGCGCCTCGACGAGCGCGGTCTTGCCGTGGTCGATGTGACCCGCGGTGCCGACCGTCAGCGGCATCGGGCGACGATCGGGTTCTCGAGCGACTCGACCTCGAAGCCCGCGCTTTCGAGGAGGGTGCGCCACTGCGTCTCGTCGCGCTCGCGACCGCCGGCGAGAACCAGCATCAGGAGGTCGAGCCACTTCGCGCCGTCGGCGTCGTTGCCGGGTTGGATCACGGACTCGTTGATCAGCAGACGCGCATGCGGTCGGTGCGCCGCCGCACGGATCGTGCGCAGGATCCGCGCCGCGTCGGCGTCGGGCCAGTCGTGGAGGATCCCGGAGAGGACGTAGGCGTCGCCCTCCGGCACCGACTCGAAGAAGCTCCCCTCCACGAACTCGATCCTGTCGCCGAGCGCTGTCTCGTCCCGCACCGTCTCGGGCAGGTCGAGGACGATGCCGCGCAGCTCCGGCCGCCGCTGGATCAGCTCAGCGAGCAGCGCGCCGTTGCCGCCGCCGACGTCGACGACGACCTCGTCCTCCCGCCACTCGAACGCCGCAAGTCGCTCGGCGGCGCGGTCGCGCTCTCCCGCCATCGCCGCGTCGAATGTCGCGCGCTCGGTGGGGCGCTCCGCGAGCCAGTCCCAGAACCCGGCTTCGAAGCGGCTCTCGAACGGAGACCCGGCCAGGGACGCATCGAGCTCCGTGGTGGCCTCGAAGAAGACGCCGCCGAAGAGGTGCGCGAACTCGCTCCAGCCGGGCCCGAGGAGGAGTCGCGAGGAATCGGTGTGCTCGAACACTCCCGGCTCCGTCTCGCGGAAGACGCCGTCGCTCGCGAGCGCGCGGAGCAGCCGGTGCAGCGTGTCCGGGTCGCCGCCGAGCTCCGATACCGGCCGCGGCCCGTTCGCGAGCGCTTCCGGCACGCCGGCGTCGACGACGGCCGCGAGCGCCTTCGTCATCAATGAGCCACGGAGAAAGTCCCAGAGGACAGCCTGAGCCGGCCGTTCGCTCATCCGCGGGCGCGCCCGACCGCTGCCGCTGCCGCCTCGGCCTCGGCGTCCGTCAACGTCAGGCAGTCGAGCAAGAGGTGCCCGTCGCGGACGACGCCCACCACCGGCGGCTCGCCGGCGCGCAGCGGCTCCGCGAGCGACTCCTCCAGCGCACACGCGAAGCTCGGCAGCTCGGCGAGCGGCAGCGCGCCGCCGCCGACGCGGCCGACCGTCTCCTCGACCTCCCCGCCGGTCGCCGCTGCGAGCCGCTCGGCGCGCTTGCGCACATCGTCGGTTTTCTGGGCGAGCGTGCGCAGGACGGGAATCCGTTCGGGTGCTTCGAGCTGCAGAAGGAGCGTCCCTTCGAGTGCGGCGAGCGAGAGCTTGTCGATCCTCAGCGCGCGCTGGAGCGGATGCCGGCGGAGGCGTTCGACGAGCTCCGCGCGGCCGAGCACGATCCCGGCCTGCGGCCCGCCGAGCAGCTTGTCGCCCGAGAAGCAGACGAGGTCGGCGCCGGCCGCGAGCGACTCGCGTACTGTCGGCTCCCCCTGACCTAGTAACACTGTGTTACTAGCGGAGACATGTCCCGAGCCGAGGTCGTCGACGAGCGGGAGGCCGTGGCCGCGCGCCACGGCGGCGACCTCCTCGAGCCGCGGCCGCTCCTCGAAGCCGACGACGCGGAAGTTCGACTGGTGGACGCGGAGGACGACGGCCGTCTCGGGCCCGATCGCGCGCTCGTAGTCCGCGGCGCGCGTCCGGTTCGTCGTCCCGACCTCGACGAGCCGCGCGCCGGAGCGGGCCAGGATGTCGGGGATCCGGAAGCTGTCGCCGATCTCGATCAGCTCGCCGCGCGAGACGATGACCTCGCGTCCCTCCGCCAGCGCAGCCAGCGCGAGGAGGACTGCGGCGGCGTTGTTGTTGACGACGAGGGCGGCCTCCGCGCCTGTCAGCCGGCGCAGCACCGCCGCGACGTGGTCCTGGCGCGAGCCGCGCGAGCCCTCGGGCAGGTCGTACTCGAGGTTCGAGTAGCCGCGCGCGACCTCGGCGACCCGCACGACCGCCTCCTCGGCGAGCGGCGCGCGGCCGAGATTCGTGTGGACGACGATTCCGGTCGCGTTGAGCACGGCCTGGAGCCGTGGCCGCCGGGCATCGTCCAGCTCCTCCCGCAGCCGCGCCGAGAGATCGCCCGGATCCGCCCCGGCCTGGATCTCCTCGCGCGCCCGGTCGATGACCGTCCGGGCCGCGTCCACCGCGAGCGGGTCGCCCGCCTCGCGCGCGAGTTCGTCGACCGACGGCAGATCACGCAACTCCACAGGTGGACCGTAACGCCTGTCGGACGCGTCAATGCGGGTTCGAAGTGCGTCAAGCAAGACGGCGCAAGAGGCCGGAGGCTAAGGCCCAGCGCAGGCCGGCTTAGCCGGAGGCCGGACCGCGCTCGCGAGCGAACGCCGGCTTCGCGAGCTACTGGGCGTCGGCCTTGTGCGGCGCGTCCGGGCTCGGCGTGCCGTCGCCGGCACGAAACGCGTCCAGCACCGTCTCGAGCGCGACGTGCGGATCGTCGGTCAGGGTGAGGAGCGCGAGATCCTCGGCCGAGACCATGCCGTCGGCGAGCGCGCTGCGGCGCACCCACTCCAGCAGCGGCGTCCAGTACGCCTCGCCGAGCAGCACGACGGGAAAGTGCAGGACTTTGCCGGTCTGGATCAGGGTCAGCGACTCGAACAGCTCGTCCGCCGTGCCGAAGCCGCCGGGGAAGACGCAGAAGCCCTCCGCCGCCTTCACGAACATCGTCTTGCGCGCGTAGAAGTGGTCGAAGATCAGGCCGAGGTCGACGTAGTCGTTCATCTGCTGCTCGTGCGGCAGCTCGATCCCGAAGCCGACCGAGAGCCCGTGGCCCTCGCGGCAGCCGCGGTTCGCCGCCTCCATCACGCCCGGCCCGCCGCCCGTGACGACGGCCCAGCCCGACTCCGCGAAGAGCCGCGCCGTCGCGCGCGCGGCCTCGTACGGCCGCGACCCCTCCGGCGCGCGTGCCGAGCCGAAGCAGGAGACCGCCGGGCGGTCGATCTTCTCGACACACGCGAAGCCGGTGAGGAACTCCTGCCCGATCTCTTTCGAGCGCACCCGGAGATGCTCGAGCGTGTGGTGCGTCTGGAGGAGATCGCGGTCCTGCATCGACTAGAGCATCGCGCTGTGCCGGACGGCGAGCACCGCGGCGACGAGCCCCACCGCGAGCAGCAAATAGAGGAAGGTCACGAGATTGGCGTGCTCCGGATCCGGTGGCATCGCCTCGACCGGGATGTCGTTCTCGTACCGGATCCAGCCGCGCCGGGACATCGTGATCGCCTGGTAGACGGCCCCGCCGTCGAGGAACCCGATCGGCAGGAGGTTGGCGGCATTGAGCAGGAAGCCGATGTAAGCGAGCACCACGAGCCAGTGGGAGTTGTGTGCGGCGCCGATGGCCCACGCCGTGGCCGCACCCAGCCCGCCGACGAACGGCCCGGCGAGCGAGATGAGCGCGCTGCGCCAGGGCGGCAGCCCGGCGTGCCGGACCATGACGTAGGCGCCGAAGAACGGAATGAAGGTCGGCAGCGAGACGTGCACTCCCTGCCACCGTGCCGCGACCATGTGGCCGAACTCGTGCACGAGGAGGAGGAGAACGAAGCCGAGCCCGAACTTCCAGCTCCCGAACCCAACGGCGAAGATGAGGAACGAGAGCAGGAACGTCCCGATCAACATCACGAGCTCGCGGCCGCGGTTGACGTCGCTGTCCTGGATCTGGGGTGCGCTCATGATCCTCGGCCTATCCATTCCTCGCCGCCGGCGTAGACCTCCTTCTTCCAGAGCGGGATCGTCGTCTTGAGCGTCTCGATCGCCTCGCGGCACGCGTCGAGCGCGGCCGAGCGATGCGGAGCCGAGACTGCGATCACGACGCTCGCCTCGCCGATCTCGACTCGTCCGACCCGGTGGTGGACGGCGAACGCGCAGAGCCCGTGGCGCTCGGTCAGCTCCTCGCCGAGGCGGGCGAGCTGCGGCTCGGCCATCTCCTCGTACGCCTCGTACTCGAGGTGGAGCACGTCGCGCCCGCGCGAGTGGTTGCGGACGGTGCCGACGAAGCTCGCGACCGCGCCTGCTCCCGGATCCTCGACCTCGCGCAGCACGGCGGCGACGTCGAGCGGGCCTTCGACGAGCCGGAACGAGCCTCCGCTCACCGGCGGGATGAGCGCCACCTCGTCGCCGTCCGCGAGCTCGTGGCCCCGCTCGACGTACTCGCGGTTGACCGCGTAGAGGAGCCCCGGCGGCTCGTCGCCCCCCATGCCGACAACACGGTCGAGGGCGGGCCAGACGTCCTCGAGGCGGGAGACGTCCTCGAGCTCGAGACGCGACTGGCCGGCGCGCTCGCGGAGCCCGGCGAAGAGGCGAACGGTCACCCGCATGCCCGGATCTTGCCTGCGTCGTCAGGTGCCGAGGTACTGCCGGAGCAGCGCGCCCGGCTCCGGGCGGAGATCGGAGCGGAGCTTGTAGCTGTCGTCGCCCTCCCGGATCAGCACGAAGCCGGCCTGGCGCAGGATCGCCAGGTGGTGGTGCGTCGTCGACTTCGCGAGGCCGACCTCCTGCGCGGCCTCGGCGAGCGAGATCGGCCCTTCCTGGAGCCGCTTCAGCAGCTTCAGGCGGCTCTCGTCGCCGAGCGCCTTGTAGATGCGCACGAGCTCGGCCGGGTCGCCCGGAGCCGCCGGCTCGCGGTCGAGCGTGATCGGGTAGCAGAAGATCTTCACGCGCTTGTACTCGCTCATGTAGACCCACGGGCGCGGCGAGTACGCGGGGAAGAGGACGACGCGGTCGATCTCCGGCCCGGGCGCCCATTGGATGCCCGGTGCCAGCCGCTCGACGACCTGCTCGGGCGGGACCGACTTCACGAGCTCGCGCTTTGCCTCTGCGTCACGCTCGGCGAGCGTCGGGTCCGCCGGCGCCATCCTGGGCAGGACGTGCTCGGCCCAGCCCGTGAGGAGGTCGAGGAGCCGACGCTTGCCTTCGACCGGATCCGTGCGGACGGCCCGCTCCATGTCCGCGCACTTGTCCGGAGCGGCGTACTCGGCGGCTCCGGCCAGCAACTCGGCGATCGCCGCGGCATCGCCTTCCGCCGCGCGTCGGATCGTCTCCGGCTCGGTCACGTGGTGACCGCGGAGGTAGTAGCCGAGCAGGTGGAGCCGGATCTCGATCGGGTCGGCCGCGCCGAGGTGCTCGAGGAAGGCGGACGCCGTGCGTGGCTTCGGCGTCGTGTAGACGAGCCCGAGCAGGAGTGCCGCCGATTTTTCGGGCAGGAGCTCGGCGGCCTGGCGGAGCAGCTCGGGCGGAGTCGCCGCCCGAAGCTCGTCGATCCGGGCTGCCCCCAGCTCGTAGGTGTCCTGCTCGTCCTCGACGAGCAGCGTCGCGAGACTGAGCAGCAACTCGGCGGCCTCGGAGGCCTCGATCTCGACCGTGAGCGCCTGCCCCGGACGTGAGACGTCGACGACTCGCGGCTGCTTGACGGTGCGCGGGGGCTGTATGTTTTCGATCGGCATCGAACTGTAACCAGGAAGATAGCGCCTTTTCCCGATTCGTGCTTGACAAGCCGGGGTAGCGTTCGATATATATCGAACAGACGAGATTCATCGAACAGAAGGAGCCTGCACGATGATCCCCCAGCCGCCCGAGTTCTTCGCCCTCCACTCCGCCGACCGGCGTCGCCGCGAGGACGTCGCTGCGGCCGAGAGGCTGCGCGGCCCCGGAGCGCTCCGCGGGCGAAGCGCCTCGGCTCTCCGGGCGCTCGCCGACCATCTCTCGCCTCTGCCCGCCCCTCCGCGGGCGGCGAGCGTGCCGGCCGTACGTAGCGTGCGGCCGGTGCGCTCGCGGTGCCACCCCGCCGCGTAGACACCTACGATCTACGCCGTGGCTGCAGGGCGGCGACCGGCGCACCGAGTCGGGCATCGAGGTGAAGCCCGTCTACACGGCCGCCGACGCGCCGGGCGCGCTCGAGCGGCCGGGCGAATATCCCTTCACCCGCGGGCCGTACCCGGACATGTACCGCGGCCGGCCGTGGACGATCCGGCAATACGCCGGCTTCGCCTCCGCCGAGGAGTCGAATGCGCGCTACCGCTACCTGTTGGAACGCGGGCAGACCGGCCTCTCGATCGCCTTCGACCTCCCGACCCAGCTCGGCTACGACTCCGACGACGCGCGCGCGCTCGGCGAGGTCGGCCGCACGGGCGTGGCGATCGACTCGCTCGCCGACATGGAGACCCTGCTCGCCGGAATCCCGCTCGGCGGGGTCTCGACCTCGATGACGATCAACGCGCCCGCGTCGCTCCTGTTGCTGCTCTACGAGTTGGTGGCCGAAGGGCAGGGCGTGGCCCCGGACGCGCTGCGCGGGACCGTCCAGAACGACATCCTCAAGGAGTACATCGCGCGCGGGAACTACATCTTTCCGCCGCGGCCCTCGATGCGGCTGACGACCGACCTGTTCGCGTACTGCGCCGAGCGGATCCCGCACTGGAACACGATCTCGATCAGCGGATACCACATCCGCGAGGCGGGCTCGACGGCGGTGCAGGAGCTCGCCTTCACGCTCGCGAACGGCATCGCCTACTGCGACGCGGCCGTCGCGGCCGGACTGTCGCCCGACGACTTCGGCGCGCGCCTCTCCTTCTTCTTCAACGCGCACAACGACTTCTTCCAGGAGGTGGCGAAGTTCCGGGCGGCGAGGCGGCTGTGGGCCAGGATCATGCGCGAGCGCTTCGGCGCGACGAACCCGAAGGCTCTCGCACTCCGCTTCCATGCCCAGACGGGCGGCTCGACCCTCACCGCGCAGCAGCCGGAAAACAACGTCGTCCGCGTCGCGATCCAGGCGCTGTCGGCGGTGGCCGGCGGCGCGCAGAGCCTCCACACGAACTCGTTCGACGAGGCGCTCGCCCTGCCGTCCGAGCACGCGGCGCACATCGCGCTGCGCACGCAGCAGATCCTCGCCGCGGAGGCCGGCACGACCGACACCGCTGACCCGCTCGGCGGCTCCTACTACATCGAGTCGCTCACCGACGAGCTCGAGGCCCGCGCCTGGGAGCTGATCGAGCGCGTGGACGAGGCGGGCGGCGCCGTCGCCGCGGTCGAGTCCGGCTTCGTGCAGCAGGAGATCGAGCAGGCGGCGTTCGAGTTCCAGCAGCAGGTCGAGGCGGGCGAGCGCGTCATCGTCGGCGTGAACGCGTTCGAGGAGGAAGCGGACGAGCGCGTCGAGCTCTTGCACATCGATCCGGCGGCGGAGCGGCACCAGCTCGAGCGAACCGCCCGTGTGCGCGCGGAGCGGAACGCGGAGGAGGCGACCGCGGCGATCACCGCTGTGCGCGAGACCGCGCGCGGCGACGCGAACCTGCTCCCGTCCATGCGCGACGCGCTGCGCGCCCGGTGCACCGTCGGCGAGATCTGCGAGGCGCTGCGCGAGGAGTGGGGGATGTACGACGCGGTGCGGGCGCGCTAGCTCGCGAAGCTGGCGCTTCGCTCGCGCTTCGGGCGAAGAGCTGCGCTCTTCGCCCGAGGGAGACGGAACTCCGCCGCCGGGAGAGCGCGGTCTCCCGGCTGCTCCGTGCTGTTCTTGCTTGTCGGTCCCTCGATGGAATGCTTCTGTTGTGCGCTCGCGCGCGGCAGAGGCCGGCGCAAGCGCGGTGCGGCCTGCGGCTAAGTCGCCGCTTCGCGGCTGTCTTAGCCTCCGGCCTTTGGCGCTTTCTTGGTTTGAGCGTTTCGAGTCTCTTGGCGCGAAGGCGGCGGCGTAACCCGGAGTTCCTCTGTCCTCGGGCGAAGAGCGCAGCTCTTCGCCCGAGCCACTAGCCGGTCCACCAACCCGGGACGATCTCGCCGTCCGACTCCTCGGCGATGGGCGCGCCGAACGCGATCAGCGTCATCCCGTCTGACCCGGCCTCGAGGTTGCGCATCACGCCGGGGCCGATCCGCAAGACGTCCCACTGCTGCAGGTCGTGCACCTCGTCGTCGAGCTTGATCCGGCCAGAGCCCTCGGCGATCACGTAGATCTCCTCCTGCTCCGAGTGCTTGTGTCCGAACGGCATGCGGAGCTCGGGCGGCAGCTTCTCGATGCCGACGCCGCCGGCCGTGCAGCCGAGGTGCTGCTTCGGGAAGCGGACGTCCAAGCCCTCCGGCATCTGGAACTTCGGGGCGACGTTCTCGACGTCGCCGAGGTTGACGATCGTGTAGTCGCTCATGCCCGGAGCTTACGCTGCTGCCGTGCGCATCCTCCTCGTCTCGCAGATGTACCCGGGGCCCGACGCGCCCGACCTCGGCACGTTCGTCGCGCAGGTCGAGCGCGAGCTCGTGGCTCGGGGACACGAGATCGAGCTTGCCGTCCTCGACACGCGGGCGGGTGGGAAGCTCCGCTACCTGACCCTCGCGCGCCGGGCTCGTGCGGCGGGCCGGCCGGACGTGGTCTACGCACACTTCCTCGTCCCATCCGGCCTGATCGCCGCTCTCGCCGGCCGCGCCCCGCTCGTCGTCACCGCACACGGCAGGGACGTCCGCAACATCGGCGCGTTCCCGGGCGTGGCGGCCGCGACCCGCCTCGTCGTGCGGCGGGCGGCGGCGGTGATCTGCGTCTCCGACTACCTGCGGCGGGAGCTCGAGACGAAGCTGCCCGAGGCCCGCGGCAAGGTGGAGGTCGTCTCGAGCGGCGTCGACCGCGAGAGCTTCGCGGTCACCGACCCGTCGCCCGGGCCGCCCGGCTTTCTCTGCGTCGGCGCGCTCGACGAGCGGAAGAACGTGGTGCGCCTCGCCGACGCGTTCGCGCGTCTCGGCGAGGGAACGCTCACCTTTGCCGGCGACGGGCCGCTCCGGCCGCAGCTGGAGGGACGCGACGGCGTCCGCCTGCTCGGGCGCGTTCCGCACGACGAGATCCCGCGCCTGCTTGCGGAGAGCCGCGTCCTCGCCCAGCCGAGCCTGGTGGAGCCGCTCGGTCAGGCGCTGCTCGAGGCGATGGCCTGCGGCCGCTCGGTCGTGGCGACGCGGATCGGCGGGCCGCCCGAGTTCGTCCCGCCCGAGGCCGGCGTGCTCGTCGATCCGCTCGATGTCGACGCCCTCGCGCGGGCGCTCGAAGAGGCCGCGGCGCTGCCGTGCCCGAACCTCGCCGCCCGCGAAGCGACCGCCGACCACGACGTCCGCCGTCAGGCGGAGCGGATCGAGGCGATCCTCAGCCGGGCTGCTGGTCTAGATCGGCCAGCCTGACCTCGACGAGCGGCCGGATCTTCTCCTCGAGCCCGGCCTCCCGCGCGAGGGCCAGCGCCTGCTCCCAGCTCTCGCGCGCCTTCGCCGGAGCGACGCCCTGCTTGAGGCGGTTGTCCCCCGTTACGAGCAGCTTCTGGATCCGCTCGCGGACGTCCTCTTCCACACGGCGACGCTAACAGGGAGGATGAACCGGTGCCCCGCCGCGCGAAGAAGCCCGAGCCGCTCCGCGTGCTGATCGCCGACGACCACCGCCTCTTCGCCGAGGCGCTAGAGGCGATCCTCGCCTCCGACGAGCGGATCGAGGTCGTCGGCCAGGCGAGCGACGGCAGCGAGGCGGTCGAGCTCGCGCGAAAGCTCGGCCCCGACGTCGTCCTGATGGACGTGAGCATGCCCGGCGTCGACGGCTTCGAGGCCACCCGCGAGATCCGCGCCGGGGGCGGAGGCGTCCGCGTCCTCATGCTCACCGGCTCCAACTCGCGGGCCGACGTGGACCGCTCGCGCAACGCGGGCGCGTCCGGCTACGTCACGAAGGACCGCATCGCCTCCGAGCTCGTCGCGGCCATCGTCGAAGTGACCGAGCGACGGCTACCCTGAGCGCGTGCTGACGTTCCTCGCAGTCGCCCAGGTGCTCATCGTCGTCGCGATGATCTCCCTGATCCTCATGCACTCCGGCCGCGATGCAGGCATGGGCGGGCTCGGCTTCACCCCAGCATCGCAGGGCGGGACGCACATCGTGGAGCGGAACCTGACGCGGGTCACCCTCGTCCTCACGGTGCTCTTCTTCGCCAACAGCATCGCCCTCTTCAAGTACCTCACCTGAGCCGGCGCTCAAGGCTGCAAGCGCCGCCGGCAAAGCCGGCGCCGCGCGGCCGAAAGACCTCGGGGGCTACACTGCGCGGGCTCTCGCGCTGGTGGCGGAATTGGTAGACGCGCTAGGTTGAGGGCCTAGTGGCCTTAACAGGCCGTGGAGGTTCAAGTCCTCTCCAGCGCACTCTCTCTAGGCTGCAAGCGGCGCCGGCAAAGCCGGCGCCGCGCGGCCGAAAGTTCATTTGGCGGGCCGCCTCAGGGCGGCCTTTTCTCTGGGGGAGTTTGACGCCGTCCGGAGGAGTCCGTACGCTGCTCCCGAACACGTGTTCGCAATCGTCCCCGACCCTCGGAGCGTGAGATGCAGACGACAGCGGAGTTGACCGGCCGGCAGCGCGAGATCTGGACCTTTCTTGTCGGCTACGTCGACCGCCACGGGTATCCCCCCACGGTGAGGGAGATCGGCGAGGCTGTCGGCCTCGCGTCGCCGTCCACCGTCCATGCGCATCTCGCGAACCTCGAGCGCGCCGGCCTGCTGCGGCGTGACCCGTCGAAGCCGAGGGCGCTCGAGCTCGTGGGTCGCGAGAAGAAGGTTGAGACGGTCGCCGCCGAGCTGCCGAAGCTGCCGCTGCTCGGGCAGATCGCCGCGGGTGGCCCACTGCTCGCGGATCAGAATGTCGAGGACGAGATCGCGGTGCCCGAGAACCTCCGCGGCGACTTCCTGCTGCGCGTCAAGGGCGACTCGATGATCGAGGCCGGGATCCTCGAAGGCGACGTCGTCGTCGTGCGCCGCTCCCAGGACGCGCGGAACGGCGAGATCGTCGTCGCCCTCGCCGGTGACGACGAGTCGGCCGACGAGGCGACGGTGAAGCGGTTCTTCCGCGAGAACGGCCGCGTCCGGTTGCAGCCCGAGAACTCTGCGCTCGAGCCGATCTATGCCCCGCACGTGCAGATCCTCGGCAAGGTCGTGGGGGTGTTCCGGGAGCTTTGAACCCGACGCCTCTCCACCGGACCCTCGAGCAGGAGCTCCTCGCCGTGCTGCGCGGGGCGTCGCTCGAATGCCCGGTCTGCGGCGAGTTCGTCCTCCACGAGGGCGCCGCTGTGCGCTGTCCCGAATGCTCGATGCGCCTGCACGGGCGGATCGACGGCGTCGCAACCGGGGTACAATCCGGCTCGCAGGCCGGGTGACCGCGGCGTCCTTCGGGGCGTCGAGGAAAGTCCGGACACCGCAGGGCAGGACGCTCCCGACATCGCCTGGCGACACGAGGGAGGCGGCGAAAGCCGACGGAAAGTGGCACAGAAAACAGACCGCCGGTCGCGAATCTCCGGAGTCACGGCCGGTAAGGGTGAAACGGTGGGGTAAGAGCCCACCAGCGGCCCTGGCGACAGGGCCGGCTCGTCAAACCCCGTCCGGTGCAAGGCGAACAGGCTCCGCCGACGCGGCCCGCCGAGGAGCTGGGTAGCCGCACAGATGGATGGCCACCCCCGACAGAATCCGGCTTACAGGCCTGCTACCGAGAAGCCCCGCTCCGGCGGGGCTTCTCCATCTCTAGCTGGGGGGCTTTGGTCCGGTCAGGCCCAGCTTCTTCAGCGAGCGGTGGAGATAGGTGGCGAACGCGATCGCGCCGGTGCCGCTCAGATGGATCCCGTCCGACGCATACCAGGAGGGGCGGGAGGCCGAGTAGTGGTTCCAGTCGAGCACGGTCATCGTCGGGCCCCACGTCTGCTGCTCGGCGTAGATCGCGTGGTTGGTGTCGACGTACTGCTTGCTGATGGCGTGCAAGGTGAGCCAGATCATGTGGTGGACGCCGCGCTTCCACAGCGCCTTCACCACGATCGGGAGGCCGCGGCGGTACGTCGCGGGATCGTCGTTGTAGCCGACGAAGACCACCACGTTCGGCCCGAGCGCGCGGCCGAGCTTGCGCACCGTCGCCAGGACGCTCGGCGGCGGATTCTTGGTGAGACAGCCGGGCTGGGTCAGCCGGCCGCACGGATGGAGCTCGAGGCGGACGCGGTTGCCGCGCTCGACGATCCGTTTCGCCGCCGAGTCCCAGTTCAGTGCCGCCCCGGAGGAGTCGGAGAAGATGGTCACGCGCTGGTTCGGCCGCTGCTTTCCCGCGTCCGCAGTCGCCGCGAGAGCGCTACAGAGCACGATCGCAGCGAACAGCGTCAGAAAGCGACTCACGGCGCTTGACTCTAAGTCGAGCGGCGGCTGTTTGGAAGGTCGATTCAGGTGCGCAGAACGACCTCGAGCGCCGTGCCGAGACCGGGCGTGCTGCGGACGCTGAAGCCGCCGTCGATCGACATCGCCCGGTCGCGCATGTTCCGCAGCCCTTGCCCGACCGTCGGTGTCTCCGGCGGGAAGCCCTCGCCGTCGTCCGCGACGGCCACGAACCGCTCGCCGGAGGGTCGCCGGCCGATCACCACCTCGGCGCGGGTCGCGTTCGCATGGCGCCGGACGTTCCCGAGCCCTTCCTGAACGATGCGGAAGATCTCGATCTGCTCGTCCGGAGCGAGGCGGATCCCGGGGTCGATCTCGAGGTCCACCGCAAGGTCGCCGTCAGCGGTCAGGAACTCGACGTAGCGGCTTAGCGCGGAGTCGAATGGGGCGGTGCCGCTCGCCGACGACAGCGCGAGGATCGCGAAGCGCGCCTCCTGCTGCGCGAGCGCCGCCGCCTGCTTGAGCTGAGGGCCGACCTCCTCGACCGGCGTCCCGGACTCCAGCATCTGGGCATGCGTCGAGACTGCAAACAGATACTGGGCGAGCCCGTCGTGGATCTCACGTGCGACGCGCGCCCTCTCTTCCGCGACGGCGCGCCCGAGCTCGGCCGAGCGGATTGCGCGCCAGGCGCCGACGAGGATCAGTGCGAAGGCGAGCAGCCGCAGGTAGTCGCCCGCCGCGACGTACGTCGTCCCGCGCGGCGGTGTGAAGACGAGATGGAGCGCCGCGAATCCCAGCAGCGTGAAGCCGAGAGCAAGCCACTTGGCGAGATCGTCTCCCGTCTTCGCGAACCGGCTGCCCCAGCCGACGACGGCCAGCAGGTCGAGCAGCGCTTGCACGGCGAGCGCAGAGGCGAGCCCGGGCGGGGCGTCGACCATGCCCGACGGTGGGTTCAGGAGCGGCAGCCCGCCGCCGTGCGCCCGGAGCAGGACCCAAAGGGCCGCGAGCGCGACGCCGGCGGCGAGGACCGTGTCGCGGAGGGCACGGTCACGGAGCCGGCTGCGGCCGCTGACGAACGGCGCGACCGCGATGAGGCCCTGGCCGGCGATGCCCCCGGCGAGGGCCGCCCACCCGTCCGCGCGGCTGAGCGAGCCGCCATCGAGCACCGGCACGATCACGAAGGCAACGGTCGACAGTGACCAGATCAGGAAGCCGGCCGCGAGGAACAGATCGGTGCGCAGCCCGGTGACCGAGAAGCGCACGCCGGCGAGGAGCGCGACGAGCACGCCGGCGAGCGCCATCGTCGTCTCGAGCACGAGCAGCAGTTGCGGCCGGTCGTACTGCATCCGGAAGGTCGGATAGGTGAGCAGCAGCGCAAGGCTGGCCGCGAGCAGCCCGCAAAGGACGACCTCGCCCCACAGCCATGCCTGCAGCTCGGTGCGCTGCGTTCTCACATGGGTCTTGTCGGCAGAACGGCTGCTGCCGATAAGGAACCCATGCCCGCCCGCGTTCTCGTCGTCGACGACCATCCGCTCACGCGCGAGGCGCTCGCTGCCTTGCTGCGCTCGCACGGCTTCGAGCTCGCCGGGCTCGCGGCCGACGGCGAGGAGGCGATCGCGGCAGCGGCGGAGACCCAGCCCGACCTCGTCCTGCTCGATCTTCTGATGCCCGGCCTCGACGGCCTCTCCGCGCTACCTCGGCTCCGCGAGGCCGCTCCCGGCTGCGAAGTCGTGGTCCTCACGGCCTCCGGCACCGAGGAGAACCTGCTCGCCGCGATTCGCGGCGGCGCGGCCGGCTACCTGCTCAAGACCGAGTCGCCGGACCGGATCGCGGAGTTCCTCGACGGCGTCGTCCAGGGTGACGCGGCCCTCTCCGGCCCCGTCGCGCGCAGGCTGCTCGACCAGGTGCGCAGCGGCGGCCGCGGCTCGGGCGTGCCGGACCGGATCGCTTCGGTCCTCTCCGCCCGCGAGCTCGAGGTACTGCTCCTGCTCGACGAGCACCACGGCACCGACGAGATCGCGCAGCGCCTCTTCATCTCCGAGCACACCGTCCGCTCGCACGTCAAGAGCCTCCTGCGCAAGCTCGGCGTGTCCTCGCGCCGCGAGGCTCTCGAGCAGCTCAATAGCGAACGAGACCTTCGGTCTCGGCCGCTGGGATAGGGAACTGCTCCGTGCCTTTGGTCTTGGGGTGATCTGGGTGGGAGTTCTGTCTGGTGCGCTCGCGCGCGGCAGAGGCCGGCGCGAGCGCGGTGCGGCCTGCGGCTATAAGTCGCCGCTGTCGCGGCTGTCTTAGCCTCCGGCCCTGGGCGCCAAGGGGTTCGAGCGTTCTGAACCTTCTCGACGCCGCGGACGGCACCAGCGCTCGAACCACCGAAGCCCAGGAAAGCCCTCTGCACGGAGCCGACCGGAGACCGCGTCTCCGGTCGGCGCAGTTCCTTCATCCCCCGGGCGAAGAGCGCAGCTCTTAGCCCGGAGAGCTAAAGCCGTCGAGCGCAGCGTCGACGAGACCCGGCAGCGTCTCGAGGTCGTAACCGCCTTCGAGAACGGCCGCGACCCGGTTGGACAGCGCGCGGCAGCGCCGTGACAGCTCGCGAAAGCCGTTCTCGCTGACGCGCATGTCCGAGAGTGGGTCGTCGACGTGCGCATCGAACCCGGCCGAGACGAGCACGAGCTCGGGCTCGAATCGCTCCACCGCCGGTTCGACGATCTGCGCAAACGCCGCGAGGTACTCCTCGTCGCCGCAGCCCGCGCGCAGCGGAATGTTGACCGTCGTCTCGGCCTGGTCGTCCGGACCACCCGAGCCCGGATAGAACGGCCACTGGTGGAGCGAGACGAAGAGGACGCTGTCGTCGTCGCGGAAGATCGCCTCCGTCCCGTTCCCGTGGTGCACGTCGAAGTCGACGATCGCGACCCGCTCGAGCTCGAGACGTTCCTGTGCCGCTCGCGCCGCGACGGCGACGTTGTTGAAGACGCAGAAGCCCATCGCGCGACCGGCGAGGGCGTGGTGGCCGGGCGGACGGACGAGCGCAAAGCCGCCGCGCAGCGCTGCCTCGATCGCGGTTCCCGCCGCCAACGCGGCGGCCTCGAACGTTGTCGCGGTGCAAACGGTGTCGCCGTCGAGCCAGACCGCATCTTCGACGCCGCCGACGAGCTCCACGTGCTCCGCCGTATGGCACAGCAGCAGTTCCTCCACCGTCGCGGCGCGGCCCTCGCTCCAGATGTGCTGGTGTGCGAGCAGCACCCCGAGCCGCTCGGGGCGCTCCGGGTGGCCCCCGGTCGGGTGCAGCTGCGCGAGCGCGGGATGTGTCAGGACGTCGATAGCGCGCTCACGCGACTGGCGACTCCGCCGAGCCCGAGCCGTTCGAGGAAAGAAGACGCCTCCGCCCACACCGGGGATGTTTCTGCGAGGGGAGGAAGGGGAGCGGAGGCGTCCATCGTGGCGATTCGCCGGAAGAGCCTCAAGTCCTCCGCCTCCGCTGCAAACCGGCCGTCGGCGAGCGCGGCCTCGAGCGAGCGGTATTGCGCGAGCAGCTGGGCGGCCTTCTTCGGCCCGATCCCGCGCGCGCCCGGCAGCTTGTCGGACGGGTCGCCGCGCAGCGCGATCAGATCCGGCACCTGCTCGGGCTCGACGCCGTAGCGCGCGCGCACCTCGGCGGGGCCGATCCGCACGAGTTCGCTCACGCCGCGCGCGGGTTGGAGGATCGTGACGCGGTCGCTCGCGAGTTGGAAGGCGTCGCGGTCGGAGGTCGCCACGAGCACGTCGCCGGGCCACTCGCGGGCCGAGGCCGCGAGGAAGTCGTCCGCCTCGTAGCCCGCCGCCTTCGCAACGAGGAAGCCGAACGCGCTAACCACCTCCGGCAGGATCTCGAGCTGTTCGACGATCGAGTCCTCGAACACCCGCCCCGACTGGTACGGCTCGTAGGCCTCGTGGCGGTAGGTCGGTACCGAGAGCGTGTCCCAGGCTACGAGGACGGCGTCCGGCCGCTCCGCCTGCCAGAGCCGGACGAGCATGTTCGTGAAGCCGACGACCGCGTTGAGGCGGATCGACTTCGGCAGCGCGTGGTAGGCGCGATGCGCGAAGGAGTCGCCGTCGACGGTGAGCAGGGTGCTCACAGCGAGGCCTCCAGCTCCGTGATGCTCGCCATCAACCGCTCGGTCGCCTCCCGCGACGCTTGGCGCATGTCGCCGGTCGTGATCAGATCCTCCATCTCGATCGGCACGCCGAAGGCGACGCGCAGCGGCCCGAGGGCGAGCAGCCGGTCGGTGCCTGCGAGGGCCGCCGGCACGAGCGGCACTCCGGCCAGCAGGGCGATGCGTGCCGCGCCCGTGCGTGCGCGGGCCTGATGCTTCTTGACCAGCCCCTTCTTTCGCCGCGTCCCTTCGGGGAACATCACGACGACATTGCCCTCCTTTGCGAGTCGCACGGCCGTCTCGATTGCCTCGACGTCGGCGCGCTCGCGGTGCACCGGGAAGGCACCCGCGGCGTCGAGGACGTAGGTCGCCGGCCACCAGTAGAGCTCCACTTTCGCCATGAAGCGGAGCCAGCGCTCTGGGTAGAGCGGCATTCCGAGCGGCCAGGGGTCGAAGTTCGAGAGGTGGTTGCAGGCGAGGACGTACCCGCCGCTCGTCGGCACGTTCTCCGTCCCCTGCACGCGCAGCCGGAACGGCCCGTGGAGAATCGGCCGGCTGACCGCGGCAACGACCCGATACAGGAGCGGCGGACGGAGGGACGGATTCGGCATGGGGGCAGTATCCCGAGGATGGCCGGAAGCGCCGCCGGCAAAGCCGTCGGCGAACGGCCGAAAGACCCCGGACCGCCTGCGGCGGCCGCGGTGGGGGCTATCGTGACGCGCCGATGGCGAAGCGCTTGGTCATCGTCGAGTCTCCTGCGAAGGCGCGGACGATTGCCGGCTACCTCGGGCCGGACTTCGTCGTGGAGTCTTCCGTGGGCCACATTCGCGACCTGCCCGACAGCGCCGCCGAGATCCCCGAGAAGTACAAGGGCGAGTCGTGGGCGCGCCTCGGCGTCGACGTCGAGCACGGGTTCGAGCCGCTCTACGTCGTCGACCCCGACAAGAAGAAGACAGTCGCGCAGCTGAAGAAGCAGCTCGCCGGCGCCGACGAGCTCCTGCTCGCGACGGACGAAGATCGCGAGGGCGAGGCGATCGCCTGGCACCTGCTCGAGGTGCTGCAGCCGAAGGTGCCGGTCCGGCGGATGGTCTTCCACGAAATCACCCGCCACGCGATCGAGGAGGCGCTCGAGGAGACGCGCGAGGTCGACGAGCGGCTCGTCGACGCACAGGAGTCGCGGCGGATCCTCGACCGGCTCTACGGCTACGAGGTGTCGCCGGTGCTCTGGAAGAAGGTCATGCCCCGGCTCTCCGCCGGCCGCGTCCAGTCGGTCGCGACGCGCCTCGTCGTCGAGCGTGAGCGCGAGCGGATGGCGTTCCGCGCGGCCGAGTGGTGGGATCTCCTGGCCACGTTCGATCCGGAGGGCTTCGAGGCGCGGCTCGTCTCCGTCGAGGGGCAGCGCGTCGCGACGGGACGCGACTTCGGGCCGGACGGGAAGCTGCGTGGGGAGGCGCGCCAGCTCGACGAACAGGCGGCGCGCGGGCTCGCCGACCGGCTGAAGGGCTCGTCGTTCCAGGTCGCCCGCGTCGAGCGGAAGCCGTACGTCCGCCGTCCCAGTCCGCCGTTCATGACCTCGACGCTCCAGCAGGAGGCGAGCCGCAAGCTCCGCTACTCCGCGCAGACGACGATGCGGCTCGCGCAGCGCCTGTACGAGAACGGCTACATCACCTACATGCGCACCGACTCGACGACGTTGTCCGAGTCGGCGCTCACCGCCGCGCGCGAGCAGGCCGCGTCCCTCTTCGGGGCCGACTACGTCCCGCCGGAACCGCGGCGCTACGAGCGGAAGGTGAAGAACGCGCAGGAGGCTCACGAGGCGATCCGGCCCTCGGGCGACCGCTTCCGCACGCCGCAGGACGTGCGCTCGGAGCTCTCGTCGGACGAGCACGCGCTCTACGAGCTGATCTGGATGCGGACGATCGCGTCTCAGATGAAGGACGCGCAGGGGCAGACGGTCTCGCTGCGGATCGCCGCCGACTCCAGTGCGGGCGAGGCTGTCGAGTTCGGCGCGTCGGGCACGGTGATCACCTTCCGCGGCTTCCTGGCGGCCTACGAGGAAGGCCGCGACGACGACGGCGCTGCGAAGGGCGACGACGAGGAGCGCCGCCTGCCGAACCTCGCGGAGGGCGATCCCGTCGAGCTGGGTGCGCTCGAGCCGCAGGGCCACGAGACGAGCCCGCCGGCGCGATACACCGAGGCGACGCTCGTGCGCACGCTCGAGGAGCTCGGCATCGGCCGTCCCTCCACCTACGCCTCGATCCTCGGCACGATCCTCGACCGCGGCTACGTCTTCAAGCGGGGCACGGCCCTCGTCCCGGCCTTCCTCGCGTTCTCCGTGGTCGCACTGCTCGAGAAGCACTTCGGCCGGCTGGTCGACTACGACTTCACGGCCTCGATGGAGGACGACCTCGACCGGATCGCGTCCGGTGACGAGCACCGCGTCGAGTGGCTCGGCCGCTTCTACTTCGGCGAGGGGCCGGGCGCCCCCGAAGGCGGCGCGGTGTCCCGGCCGGGCACCGGCGGCTCCGCAGCCGGTGCTTCCAGCCTCGGCTTGCACGAGCTCGTGTCGGATCTCGGCGCCATCGACGCGCGGGAGATCAACTCGCTCGACATCGGCGACGGGATCGTCCTGCGCGTCGGCCGCTACGGGCCGTACCTCGAGCGCGACGGCCAACGCGCGAGCGTCCCCGACGAGCTCGCCCCCGACGAGCTGACCGTCGAGCGGGCCGAGGAGCTGCTCGCACAGCCCAGCGGCGACCGGGAGCTCGGCACCGACCCCGAGACCGGCCTGCCGATCGTGGCGCGCACGGGGCGCTACGGCCCGTACGTCACCGAGGTGCTGCCCGAGGGCGCGAAGGAGAAGCCGCGCACCGCGTCGCTGTTCAAGACGATGTCGCCCGACACCATCGGGCTCGACGACGCGCTTCGCCTGCTCCAGATCCCGCGTGTGGTCGGCGTCGACGAGGACGGGGAGGAGGTCGTCGCGCGCAACGGCCGCTACGGGCCGTATGTCCAGAAGGGGAAGGAGTCTCGCTCGCTGGAGTCGGAGGAGCAGCTCTTCACCATCGACCTCCCCGGCGCGCTCGCTCTCCTTGCGCAGCCCCGGCAGCGGCGCGGCCAGCAGAGGGCCGCGACGAAGCCGCTCCGCGAGCTCGGCACCGACCCGGTCGGCGGCCAGGAGATCGTGCTCAAGGAGGGCCGCTTCGGTCCGTACGTGACCGACGGCGAGACGAACGCGAGCCTCCGCAAGGGCGACGATCCGGAGACGGTCACCCTCGACCGCGCCGTCGAGCTGCTCGCGGAGCGCCGGGCGAAAGGGCCGGCGAAGCGAGGCGGCCGTCGCCGCAAGGCTTCCTGAGCTGTTCTCCACAAACTTCGCCGACCGGTCCGCGTCCTAAGCTCACGGACCGGGTCGACGCGCGGAATACACTTGCCGCGCAGCTCGTTCGAGCGACCGGGTGCAGGTGGGAGCGGCGGCACTCCCGGGCGAGGGTGGTAACCGGAGGACTTCGCTCCTAAGGTAAGAAGGCTTGCGGGCAAGCGACGAGGTAGGACGAAAGGACTGAGGGAGCGCTGACGCAGAACCAGCTCAACGATTTGCTCGAGTCGGACCAGATCCGCGCCATGGTCGAGGGCGCCGAGGAGCGCGGGTTCATCGACCCCGCCCAGCTCACGGCATTCGCGACCGAGCTCGAGCTCAACGACGACGAGGTAGAGGAGCTCACGCGGGAGCTCGAGCGCACCGGGCTCGAGATCGGCCAGCCGGCCGCTCCTGCGGCCAACGGCCAGCCGGTCGAGGCGCCGAAGGAAGAGGCGAAGGAGAAGCCGGATGAGCCGGCGCCTGAGCCCGTCACCCCGACCGTTGCGATCTCCGGCTCGGCCGACAGCCTGCAGCTCTTCCTCGCCGACGTCGGCCGCCACAAGCTGCTCACCGCGGCCGAGGAGGTCATGCTCGCGAAGCGGATCGAGCGCGGCGACCCGTCCGCGAAGCGTCACATGATCGAGTCGAACCTCCGGCTCGTCGTCTCCATCGCCAAGGGCTACCGCGGGCTCGGCGTGCCGTTCCTCGACCTGATCCAGGAGGGAACGCTCGGGCTGAATCGCGCCGTCGAGAAGTTCGACTGGCGCCGCGGCTACAAGTTCTCGACCTACGCCACCTGGTGGATCCGGCAGTCGGTGCAGCGGGCGGTTGCGAACCACGCACGCACGATCCGCGTGCCCGTCCACGTCGTCGAGCGCCAGCAGAAGCTGTCGCGCGCGGCGCGGCGGCTCGAGGTCGAGCTCGGGCGCGAGGCGACGAAGGAGGAGCTCGCCGAGGCGACCGGCTTGCCCATGCAGCACGTCGACGAGGCGCTCGGTGCCGCGAACGCATCCGTCTCCCTAAACCAGACGGTGGGCGCCGACGACGAGGGCGAGCTCGGCGACCTCTTCGCCGACCGGGAAGCGGCCGATCCGTTCGACGAGGCCGAGGAGTCGCTCCGCCGTCAGGGCGTGCGGCGCGCACTCGAGGCGCTGCCGGAGCGCGAGCGGCGGATCCTGGAGCTGCGCTTCGGCTTCGAGGGCGAGCCGTGGACGCTCGAGGCGATCGGCAACGAGCTCGACCTGACGCGCGAGCGCGTCCGGCAGCTCGAGGGCCAGGCGCTCTCCCGCCTCGGCGCGCTGCGCGATCTCATCTCGGTCGCGGCGGCCTAACCTCGAACCGAGCTCCTCGCTCGCAGGATCGCCTCGCGGTCGAGAGGCGCGACGCGCAGCTCGGGTGGCGGCCGGCGCAGGAACGAGTCGACGAGGAGCAGCTCGTCGAGATCGAGTTCTCCCGAATCACCTTGTAACAGTCTGTTACTAGGTTGGACATGTCTGTTCGCGGCGGCGAGGCCGGCCTCGATCTCGAGCGCTGCGCCACCGCCGGGGGGCAGCGTTCGCTCCGCCGCCACTCGGCCACCGGCTACGAAGAACGCCCGCACGTGGGCGGGCTCAGTGGCGGGCACGAGCACGCAGCACGCGAGCTGTCGCACGCGATCGAGCCGCTCGAGCTCGCGGCAAACCCGCTCCAGAGCTGCGATCCGGTCGCGTAGCCGTGCAGCGTCCTCGAAGCGGCGAGCGTCGGCGTGCTCGCGCAACCGGCGGTGGAGGCGCGGCAGCGCGGCATCGGGGCGGGCGAGCTCGTCAGGAGTCAGCGCTCGGGCTGCGAGCTGCGCCGTCCGCCGTGAGCGCAACGGACCAAGTAACAGACTGTTACTAGCTTTGACACGGCTCGCCTGGACCTGGCTGGTCGTTGCCACGACCGAGTTGCCGCGCTGCCGGAGCCACACCAAGCGCTCCGGTCGCGAGACGCGCGCATTGCCGGGTGGCCGGAGCTCGCGGATCAGGCGCAGCTCCTCGAGTGCCGCCTCGAGTTCGGATCCCGTCACCCGCCACTCGATCCGCTCGGCCGCCGCAACCGCCGCCTCGACCGCCGGCCGCTGCCGGTCGCTGCGGAAGTAGGAGCGCAGGCGTGCCCGCAGGTCGCGAGCCCGGCCGACGTAGAGGACCTGGTCGCTGCGGCCGAGGAAGAGGTAGACGCCGGGCCGGGACGGCGCCCCGAACGCGAGGTGCCGCTTGTCGAGCAGGCGCCGCGTCCTGGTCGCGGCGAGCGCTGTCAGGTCGGCCACGGTGCGGGCACCGCGCTCCTGCGCGAGCCCGATCAGGGCGAGCAGCAGCTCGGCGGTCGCGCGGGCGTCCGGCAGCGCGCGGTGGCAGGGCCGCTCCGACGTGCCGAGGAACCACGCGAGCTGGCCGAGACCGAACCCCGCAACGCGCCCGGCGAGGAGCGTCCGCGCGAGCCGCACGGTGTCGACGACCGCCGAGCCGATGCGGGAGCCCGTCAGCAGCTCGGTCTCACGGTCGAGGAACGCGAGGTCGAACCGCGCGTTGTGCGCAACGAGAACACCGTCGCCGGCGAAGGCGAGGAAGCTCCGCACGGCCTCGGCCGGGCGAGGTGCTCCTCGCAGCTGGGACGTTCGCAGTCCGGTCACGGCACTCGCTCCCGCGTCGATTGGGAGCCCGGGGTCGACGAGGGTCTCGAACTCGGCCTCGACCTCGAAGCCGCGGAGGCGTACCGCCCCGATCTCGCAGATCCCGGATTGGCCGGGGCGCAACCCCGTGGTCTCGAGGTCGACCACCACGAAAGTCGCGTGCTCGAGGAGAAGCGCTGCTCCCGGCGGCTCGGCGAGCGCCACGGCGTCGCCGCTCCACGCGAGCCGCGCATCGGTCTCGACGACATCCGCGAGCAGCGAGCGTGCGACGGCGACCGGGGCCTGCCGAAGGGCGAAGAGCCGCCGCGCCGCGTCCTCCGCGAGGACCGGCCCGCGCTGCTCCTCCACGAGCTCGACCAGGCGGTCGGCCGCGTCTAGCCTGAGCTGCATGCGCGAGAGCCTAGGCGAACATACGTTCGCTCGCCAGCTGATCGCCCTTCGCGCCGAGCCTGCGGACGACGCCGAGCAGGTGACTCAGGCTCTGCGCGGCGAGCCGTTGCGCGTGCTCGAGCGGCGCGGCGACTGGGCTCGGGTGGAGACCGCCTATGCCTATCCCGGCTGGGTGAGGCAGGCCGATCTCGGAGGCGAGCCCGAGCCCGACTGGCTTCGGCCCGACGCCTCCGACCCCGTCGAGCACGCGCGCACGCTGCTCGGCACGCACTACGAGTGGGGCGGGATGACCTCCGCCGGGATCGACTGCTCCGGCCTCGTCCACATGGCCTTCCGGGCCTGCGGGCGCCTGGTGCCACGGGATGCCGACCAGCAGGAGGAGGCAGGCGAGCCGCTGCCGGAGAGCGACCTCCGCGCTGGAGACCTCGTCACCTACGGCCCTCCGGAGGGAGCCGATCACATCGCCTTCTGGGTCGGCGGCGGGCGCATCCTCCATTCGACGCAGCGCGACGGAGTCGACGGCGTCGTCGAGGAGGACGAGCCCGCGGAGCTGCGCGAGCGCCGGCGCGCGCTCGTGCGCATGGACCCCGCCTCCGAAGTGTCCCCCGCGCGCTAGATTTCGCCGCCCACGTGGAGCCGAGCGCTTTTCCGGGGAGAGCGGGCGCGGTCGCTGCGGTGCTTCCGCTCCTCGCGCTCGTCTTCGTCGCAGGCTGCGGCGGGTCCGGTCACGCGGCCACGTCCGCAACCGCGGCGCGCACGACGACGGCGGCGCGCACGACGACGGCTGCCTCGACCACGACGGCTCGTGCGGCGAACCCCCGCGAGTTCCCGGAGTTCCGGATCGCGATGGACGAGGGCACCGACTATCTGGACCCAGGCCTCTCGGACACGACCGAGGGGTGGGGCGTGATGTGGAACGTCTACCTCCCGCTGCTCGGCTACCGCCACGTCAGCGGCCCGGCGGGCGCGCGGCTCGTGCCGTACCTGGCGACGACGCTGCCGCGGATCTCGCGCGACGGCCGGACCTACCGGCTCACGCTGCGCGACAAGCTGCACTACTCGGACGGCGACCTGGTCAAGGCGAGCGACTTCGAGCAGACGATCGAGCGGGACTTCAAGCTCGACTCGCCGGGCGCCGACCTCTTCCGGAACATCGTCGGCGCGGACGCCTATGCGGAGAGCCCGCAGAAGGGCCGCCGGATCCGCGGGATCGACGTCGACAATGCGACCGGCTCGATCGTCATCCACCTCAAGCAGCCGCAGGCGGACTTCTCGAACGTGCTCGCCTCGGAGTTCGCGGCGCCGGTGCCCGCGGACTCGCCGGCGGCGGACACGTCGCTCAATCCGCTTCCCGCGACCGGCCCGTACGAGATCAAGAGCTACTCGCCGAAGTCGGGGATCGTCGAGGAGAGGAACCCCAAATTCCAGGCCTGGCGGTTCCAAAAGGCCGTGCCCGCCGGCAACCCCGACCGCGTCACGTGGGACATCGTTCCGAGCGCTTCGGTCGCACTCCATCGCGTCCTGACCGGGAAGGACGACTGGATGAGCTACTACCAGGTCCCCGGCGACCGGCTGCACGCGATCGAGCAGAAGTACGCGAGCCGCCTCCGCTTCTTCACGCCTGGGAACCTCATGTACTTCTTCATGAACTCGCGGGTGCCGCCGTTCACCAGCGTCAAGGTGCGGCAAGCCGTGAACTACGCGATCTCGCGCCCCTGGCTCAAACACCTTGCGACCGGCCTCGCCCACACGTCGGAGAACATCCTGCCGCGTGGCTACCCGTCGTTCCAGGCCCACAGTCTCTACCGGCACGACCT
Organism: uncultured Actinomycetes bacterium; assembly: GCA_963770815.1. Taxonomy (GTDB): domain Bacteria; phylum Actinomycetota; class Thermoleophilia; order Gaiellales; family Gaiellaceae; genus Palsa-739. The sequence continues at coordinate 61,980 of CAVYQV010000009.1, read as the reverse complement.
GCGCAAGGCGATCCGCCTCGTGCACGAGTCCGGGTACTGGCACTGGCGGAAGAAGGTCTTCGTCTGGAACCACGACATCGCCGCCGACCTCCCCTTCACGCAGTACCTCGTCTCGGTGCTGAAGAGCCTCGGCTTCCGTGCCCGCCCGAAGGTGGTGACCGCCGGGAGTTACTGGACGACGATCGGCAACGGAAAGACGCGGGCTCAGATCGGCTTCGCAGACTTCATCCAGGACTACCCGCACCCGCTCGACTGGTTCCGGCTGCTCGACGGGCGGACGATCACGCCGACCCACAACTCGAACTACGCGAACTTCGACGTGGGCTGGGTGAACCGCCAGATCGAGAGGCTGACCAGGCCGGCCAAGCTCACGCGCTCCGTCGATCGCCGCTGGGCGCGTCTCGATCGCCAGGTGATGCGGCTCGCGCCCTGGGCGCCGTTCCTCAACCAGGAAGGTACGGATTTCTTCAGCAAGCGTGTCGAACTCCGCTGTTACGTCAATAACGTCCTGTACGAGTTCGACTACGCGAGCATCTGTGTCAACAAATAGCGGCCACGTGCGTCAATAAAGAGAGTGTTTGATAAGAATCGCACCTGGGCCTTTCGGCCCAGTGGGCGGGGCCAGGGGGCCCAGCACAACCTTTGCTCGCTACCCAGGAGGTGGAAGAGAGTGAGGACGAAGCGAGTGAGATCCATCGCGATCGCGGCGGTGGTCGCGGCGGGGCTCGTGGTGGTAGTGAGCGCTTGCGGCGGCGGCGGCAGCAGCAGCACGACGACGTCGACGACTGCGGCTCAGGGAAAGACCTATCCGGAGATCAAGGTCGTCTGGGGGACGACGGACTACATGGACCCGGGCCTCTCGTACCGGCTCGAGTCGTGGCAGATCTTCCAGGACGTCTACCTCGGACTGCTCCAGAAGCAGTACCAGACGTGCGCGCCGGTCGGCGACTGCACGAAGATCATCCCGGCGATCGCGCAGAGCCTGCCGACCGTGAACAGCAACGGTACCGACTTCAAGTTCACGATCCGGAAGGGGCTGAAGTACTCGAACGGCGAGACGGTCAAGGCGAGCGACTTCGCGCACACGATCATCCGCGACTTCAACATGAACTCGCCGGGAATCGGGTTCTTCAGCAACATCGTCGGCAGCGAGTCCTGCGAGGCGAACCCGACGAAGTGCAAGGCCATCTCGGGGATCATCACGAACGACAGCGCCGGCACGGTCGAGATCAAGCTGATCAAGCCCCAGTCCGACTTCGAATACATCCTGACGACGCCGTTCGCGGCGATGGTGCCGTCCTCGACGCCCAACAAGGACACGGAGAATCCGCCTCCGGCGGCCGACGGGCCGTACTACATCTCGAGCTACAAGCCGAGCCGCTCGTTCGTCGCGTTGCGGAACCCGCACTGGAAGCCGATCCCGGGCATCCCGAACGGCAACCCGAACAAGATCGTCGCGCTCATGACGAACGACCTGGCGCAGTCCGCGCAATACGTCACGTCGGGCCAGTACAACTACGACGAGAACACGCTCCCGACGGACCGGCTGCCTCAGCTCCAGAAGAAGTACGCCTCTCAGATCAAGCTCTGGCGGACGCCGTCGACGTACTACTTCTTCATGAACCAGCGGACGCCCCCGTTCAACAACCTGAAGGCGCGTCAGGCGGTCAACTACGCGATCAACCGGAACACGCTGGTTCAGCTGCGCGGCGGTCTCGGAGTGCCGACCGAGAACTTCCTGCCTCCGACCTATCCGCAGTACAAGAAGATCAGCCCGACGGCGTATCCGTACAGCCTCTCGAAGGCGAAACAGCTTGTCCAGCAGTCGGGAACCAAGGGCATGACCGTCGGTGTCTACACGATCTCCGACGACTCGATCGACAAGGCGCAGGGCGAATATCTCGGCAGCCAGCTGAACAAGATCGGCTGGCATGCGGTGATGCACGAGCTCGCCGGCGCCCAGTACTTCGTCGTCGTCGGCAACCAGAAGACGAAGGCGCAGATCGGCTTCACCGACTGGTTCGAGGACTACCCGTACCCGACGGACTGGTTCCGCGTTCTCCAGTACGGGCCGAACATCACGCAGCAGCACAACAACAACAACTCGAACGTGAACATCGCGTCGACGAACCAGGAGATCGCCAAGCTCAGCGCCTTGCCCCCGTCGCAGGCCTTCTCGTCGAGCACGACGAACTCCTGGGCTGCGCTAGACAACACGATGATGACCAAGTACGCCACCGAGGCGCCGTTCCTGAACGGCGTCATCACGTCGTTCTTCTCGTCGAACATGAACCCGAACTGCGACGTCTTCGACGACTGGTTCGACGATGTGGCAGAGATGTGCATGAAGTAACGAGGTAACGGTCGGCGCGGCGGCGGCGGCGTCGCCGCCGCGCCGGCACCTCTTCGATCTCAACGAATCAGTGTCGACCCAGGGAACCATCCAAGAGGAGTTCACTCTCGACACCGCCGCCGAGCTGGCGGCCGACGAGGGCGGCGGATCGAAGATCGCGGGCAAGAGCCCGTGGGCGCTCGCCGGCCGCCGCCTGCGCCGCAACCACACGGCCCTCGCCTTCCTCGGCATCTTCATCCTCATGCTGCTTCTCTGCTACGCGGGTGCGCCGGTCTACGCAGGCCATGTCTCACACCTCGGGCCGACCAACGAGAACGCGAGCGGCGTCATCCACGAGAACGGCAAGACCATCCCGGTCCTCGCAAAGGGCGGGGTGATCTTCAACAAGAACGGAACGGTCACCCTGCACGCCGGTGCCGGCATCCCGATCGGCCCGCAGTGGGGCGCATCCGGCGGCCAGTACTTCTTCGGCGCCGACCAGCTCGGACGCGACGCGGGCACGCGACTTCTCTACGGCGGCCGCAACACGCTCAACATCGGCATCGGCTCCGCGGTGATCGCCACCGTCATAGCGATCCTCCTCGCTCTGCTCGCGGCCTACTTCGGCGGCGCCACCGATTGGATCATCTCGCGGCTCTTCGACCTGATCTGGGCCTTCCCGGTCATCCTGCTCGGGATCTCGCTCGGCACCGCCCTAAACATCAACGGCTTGCACCACACGATCATCCCCAGCTTCTGGATCTTCCCCGGCTGGACGATCAACATTGCGGCCGGCAGCCTCTGGATCCCCGTGGCCGTCATCGCGTTCGTGTTCATCCCCTATATCGGGAGGCCGCTGCGGGGCCAGGTCCTCGCGCTACGGAACCGCGAATTCGTCGAAGCCTCCACCGCCCAGGGCGCGGGCCCGCTGCGAATCATGTTCTCGGAGCTGCTGCCGAACATCGCGTCGTCGGTGCTCGTTCTCTTCACGCTGATCGTCGCCAACGCGATCCTCACCGAAGTAGCCCTGTCGTACCTCGGCGCCGGCGTCCAGCCTCCTCAGCCCTCCTGGGGAACGATGATCGCCGACGGCCAGCTGATCATCGCGAGCGACCCGTGGCTGGCCATCCTGCCGGGGATCATGATCACCATCTCGGTGATCTCGCTCAACGTCTTCGGCGACGGCTTGCGCGACGCGCTCGACCCGCGCGCGAAGGTGAGGATCGAGCCTTGAGGAGTTCGAGGCGCTAGATGGTGGCGTTCCTCGTCCGGCGGGTGTTCGGGATGATCCTCGTCCTGATCGCGGTCAGCTTCATCACGTATCTCATCTACTTCAAGCTCCCCGGCGGCGGTCCGACGGCCGTCGCGGAACGCATTGCCGGCCGGAACGCGACACCGGCGAATGTCGTCTCGATCGAGCACAAGCTCGGGCTCAACCAGAACGTCTTCGTGCAGTACTTCGACATGATGAAGCAGCTGTTCAGCGGGCAGCTCGTCTCGTACTACGACGGGACGAACGTCGTCCAGCAGATCAAGGAAGGACTGCCGGAGACTTTCTCGCTGTGCATCGGGGCCGCGGTCATATGGCTCGGCTTCGGGATCCTGGTGGGCACGATCTCCGCCGTCAGGGCCGGGCGCTTCACGGACAAGGCGATCACGGTGCTCGCGCTGGTCGGCATCTCGCTGCCGGTTGCCTGGCTGGCAATCATGCTCCGTTATTACTTCGCCGGCGAGAATCGTTGGTCGTGGTTCCCCGACGGCGGCTACGTCGCCCTGACCACGAGCCCCTGGCAGTGGTTCTACCACCTGCTGCTGCCGTGGTTCACGCTCGCCATCCTCTTCATCGGCTTCTACGGCCGGGTTCTGCGCTCGAACATCCTCGACACGATCAACGAGGACTTTGTGCGGACCGCGAAGGCGAAGGGGCTCTCGTCCCGCCGGATCCTCGTCAAGCACACGCTGCGGTCGTCGCTCATTCCGATCGTGACGCTGTTCGGACTCGACTTCGCCGCGGTGCTCGGGGGCGGGGCGATCATCACCGAGTACGTCTACGACATCCACGGGGTCGGCTACTACGCGGCGGCGTCGATCGCGACGCAGGATCTGCCCCCGCTGATCGCCGTGACGCTCTACGGCGCGGCGTTCATCGTCGTCTTCTCGACGCTCGTCGACGTCGCGTACGCGTACCTCGATCCGCGGATCCGGCTCACCTGATGGCCGAACGCCTGCTCGAGGTCAACGACCTCAAAGTCCGGTTCGCGACCGAGGACGGGATCGTCAGCGCGGTCGACGGGATCTCTATGGAGCTCGAGCGCGGCAAGGTGATCGGGATCGTCGGCGAGTCGGGCTCGGGCAAGAGCGTGACCGCGATGACGTTGATGGGGCTGACGCGCGGCGTAAATGCACGCTTCGAGGGCGAAGTGCTCTACAAGGGGACCGACCTGCTGAAGGTCTCGGACCGTGACATGCAGGACTATCGCGGCAACGAGATCGGGATGATCTTCCAGGATCCGATGACTTCGCTGAACCCCGTCTACCGGATCGGCGAGCAGATCGTCGAGGCGATCCAGGCCCACGAGAACGTGGACAAACGCACGGCCCGGGCGCGTACGGTCGAGCTGCTGCGGCAGGTTGGCATCCCGAACCCGGAGACGCGCGTAGACAGCTTCCCGCACGAGTTCTCCGGCGGGATGCGTCAGCGCGCGATGATCGCCATGGCGTTGTCGTGCAACCCGGCGATCCTGATCGCCGACGAGCCGACGACCGCCCTCGACGTGACGATCCAGGCGCAGATCGTCGAGTTGATCAACCGCCTCAAGGACGACTTCGACTCCGCGGTGATCTTCATCACCCACGATCTCGGCGTGATCGCCGAGATCGCCGACGAGATCATCGTCATGTACGCCGGGCGCGTCGTCGAGCGCGGCTCGAAGCGGGACGTCTTCTACGACCCGCAGATGCCGTACACGTGGGGCCTCCTCGGTTCCATTCCACGTCTCGACCGGCCACGGGTCGAGCGCCTGTACACGATCGAGGGGATGCCTCCGTCGCTCATCAACCCGCCGGAGGGCTGCAAGTTCCGCCCCCGCTGTCCGCACGCGTTCGAGAAGTGCAAGCAGGAGCCGCCGCTCGAGAACCGCGTCGGCACCCCGGGCCATCTCGACCGTTGCTGGCTCGACGTCGAGTACAAGCGCGGCCATCGCGACGAGACGATCTCGCCGGGCTCGGAAGCGGCGGCGTGACGGCTCTCGACCAGGGCGCCGAGTCGGGCGAGACCCCGCTTCTCGAGGTTCGCCACGTCAAGAAGTACTTCCCGATCCGCCAGGGGGTCATGCAGCGCGCGGTCGCAAACGTGCACGCCGTCGATGACGTGAGCTTCGCAGTTCGGGAAGGGGAGACGCTTGGGCTCGTCGGTGAGTCCGGGTGCGGCAAGTCCACGCTCGGCCGCACCATCGTGCGGCTGCTCGAGCCGACCGACGGCCAGATCATCTTCGAGGGAAGGCACATCGAGCATCTCGGCACGCGGGCCATGCGCCCGTTGCGGCGCGAGGTGCAGATGGTCTTCCAGGATCCGTACGCGTCGCTCAATCCGCGCAAGCGCGTCGGGACGATCGTGTCCGACCCGATGCGGATCCATAACCTCGGCAGCCACGCCGAGCAGAAGCGCCGCGTCGGCGAGATTCTCGAGACCGTCGGCCTCTCGCCCGAGCATTACAACCGCTTCCCGCACGAGTTCTCCGGCGGCCAGCGGCAGCGCATCGGGATCGCGCGGGCGCTTGCCCTGCGGCCGAAGCTGATCGTCGCCGACGAGCCCGTCTCGGCACTCGACGTCTCGATCCAGTCGCAGATGCTCAACCTGCTCGACGACCTGCAGAAGGAGCTCGCGCTCACGTACCTCTTCATCGCGCATGACCTCGGCGTCGTCCGCCACGTGAGCAACCGGATCGCGGTGATGTACCTCGGCAAGATCGTCGAGCTGGCGCCGGCCGAGGAGCTCTACCAGAGGCCGATCATGCCGTACAGCGAGGCGCTGCTCTCAGCCGTCCCGATCCCGGATCCGGACCTGGCCGAGAAGCGCGAGCGGATCGTGCTCGAGGGCGACGTCCCGAGCCCGATCAATCCGCCGAGCGGCTGCCGCTTCCATCCGCGCTGCCGTTACGCCACGGATGTGTGCCGGCAGTTGGAGCCCCCTCTCATCGACTACGGAGGCGGCCATCTCGCCGCCTGTCACCACCCGCTCAACGTCGATCAGGCCACGTTGAAGCGGGTCGAGGTGGCGGCACAGCATTCGCCGGCCGCGGCGGATGCGTCGGCGCTGCCGCAGGACACGTCAGGCAGCTCTCATCCTGCCGTAGCGCCTGACACCCATTCGAGGTAGGCCCGACCGCTAAAGCGGCTTGGTTACGGCGCCGATACTCGGGCCGTGGACGCTGCTGAGCGCAAGGAGATCCTCAGCCGTTATCTGACGCACTCGCGCCGTTTCGAGGAAGTCGCGGCGCGGCGTCGTGGTGCCGGCGGTGCGGACGTGATTCCGCTGCAGAACCCGCTTCGCGAGCTCGAGCAGGAGCCGACGGGCCGTGAGGTCGAGGTGCTGCAGCTCATCTCCGACGGGCTGGTGAACCGGGAAATCGGCCAGAAGCTGTTCCTGTCGGAGGAAACGGTCAAGTCGCACGTGCGGCATCTACTCGCCAAGCTCCAGGCGCGCTCACGCGCCCATGCCGTAGCCGTCGGCTTCCGCCGCGGGATCATCGGCTGACAAGATTCCGTCCACAGTTGTGGACAAAGGAAAGACGAAGCGCCGGGTGAAAACCACCCGGCGCCCGTGAATCCGGCTATCCGTCTCCCAGCTCTGCCCCGGATCCCCCGCGCGGGGGATGAACGGAGGCTGTGGATAACGGACTATCCGACGGCTCTTACCAGTTCCTACACGCCCCGGCTACGGTCGCCCGGGCCGCGAAACGAATAAGGGAACGCATTGAGAACTCCGATCGATCGGGGACTGACGGCACCGCCAGCCTATACCCCTTTTGGGGGATACGCAAGGCTGGACCGGGTCGTCAAAGGTCTCGGTAGCGCCGACCGCCGATCCGCAGTCTGGGCCGGAGTCCTGTGGGCAGCGTCTTTCGGGGCGGTCAGCGCCCTTTGGCTGCACGGCTACCGGGTGCCGCACGTATGGGCGCTGTTCGTGCTGGGCGCAATCGCCGCGGCTGCGGAACGGCAGACCGTCGCGATTGGCGACAGGACCGAGATGTCGGTCGCCTTCCTGCCGCTCGTCTTCGCTGCTGTTGCGTTCGGGCCGATCGGAGGCTTTGTAGTCGGAGCACTCTCCACTGTTCTCGATCTGCGTACGTCACCACTGAAGTGGAGCGTCTATACGCCGATCCGCGCGCTCGAGACCGCTGCGGCGGGACTCGTCGTGGTGAAGCTCTTCCCGCAACCCGCCGGCTTTGGCGAATACCTGCTGGCCAGTTTGGTCGGCTCGCTGGTCTTCCTCGCGGCGGACGGTTTCTTCACCACCGTCACGGCTTTCGTCCGCAACAACGATCCTGTCGCTCACCTTCAGGCGTTCGCGTCACTCTCCTGGCTCACGGTGCCGCTCTACGTTCCGATCCTGACGCTGTTCGTCTACGCATACCACACCTACTCGCTGGAGCTCGTGCTCGTCTTCTTCGTCCCGACGCTTGCTGCGCAACGACTACTGCACCTCTACCGGCAGGAGAAGGAGGCGACGAATCGGCTGGCGACCGCAAATGACCGACTCCGGCGGGCGAGCCTCTCGTTCGCCACGGCGCTTGTCGCCACTCTCGACGCTCGAGACCAGTACACCGCCGGTCACTCTGCTGCGGTCGCGATCTACGCGAGAGACATCGCCCGGCGGATGGGCCTCGAGGAGGGACAACAGGAGCTCGTGCACCTCTGCGGGCTCGTGCACGACATCGGCAAGATCGGCCTGCCGGCTGGTTTGCTCGAGAAGCCCGGGCCGCTGACGCTCGAGGAGCGCCGGCAGATGGAGCAGCACTCCGAAATCGGCGAGCGGATTCTCCGCAACGTCGACGACTACTCGGAGATCGCCGACATCGTCCGGTCGCATCATGAGCGCATCGACGGCATGGGATATCCGGATGGCATCCACGGCGACGAGATCCCCCTCCTTGCTCGGATCATCGGCGTCGCCGACGCGTATGACGCAATGACCTCGGATCGCCCGTATCGCGAAGCGCTACCGAGCAGAGTCGCTCGCATGCGGCTCGCTCAGGCGGTCGGGACCCAGTTCGACACCGGGGTCGTCGCGGCGTTTGAGGCGATACTCGCGACGGCCGACGAGAACTACCGTTCTGGCAGAGGAACCTCGTTTATGCGCGAGCGGGAGCAGCTTGCCGAGGTCAGGGAAGACGTTGCGGTAGCGCTAGACGTCGTCACGTAGAGCTCGGGCTGCCTCGAGCCGTGACCGGACGCCGAGCTTCTCGTAGATGTGTTTGACGTGCACCTTGGTCGTGGAGAGGCTGATGTAGAGGAGCTTCGCGATCTCGTCATTCGTAAGCCCTTGCGCAAGGAGTTCGTGCACTTCGCTTTCACGGGGGCTCAGGGCGGCCCTGGTCTTGGCGGCCCTCGGGATTCGTAGACCGAGCGAGGCGGCGAGGTTATTGTCGCGCGAGGCGGCCAGAAGCTGCTGAAGCCATGAGCGCCACTGCGGCTGATCCGCAATGAAGGCTCCAAGGTGTGGCGCAGCACGTATCGCGATAACGACGGGGTCCCACATCCCCGTATCGACTGCCATCTCCAGACAAGCAATCGTCGTGTCGTGCTGGTCGCGGTTCAATGCGATGAGCGCTTCGGCAGTATGCGCTAGAGCACTCGTGCCGAGATCCCGGCTCACTCGACGCGCGTCGTCAGTCAGCGCCGCTGCTCGTCGTGCGTCTCCTGCGACCGCGGTCAGGAGGGCTCGCCACCCAAGAAACTCGCCACGACCACACTTGCTGGTGCGCGCCAGGCGATCAACGGAGACGACGTCGAGTGCTCGTTCAAGGTCACCGACGCTTGCATACAGACGAGCGCGCTGACTCGGCAGGTTCTGAGAGAAGAAGGTGTCCGACCCGTTCTGCGTGGCCCGCTCGAGCGCAGACAGCATGCGGGCCGCAGTGGTGAGACGGCGTAGCCCCACGGACGCGCTAGCCGAGTAGTACTGGGCATACGGTAGGGCAAACTCGAGCCCGCAGTCCTCGGCGACGGACGCGAGCGCCTCGCTACTTGCTAGGCCGTCTTCGTAGCGGCCGCGCATGACAAGGAGAGCGCTATAGGTGCTTAGACACCCGGTGTGCGCGATCGGATCCGCGCCCGTCCGCGCCAGCCGGAGCACCGCTCTTGCATCGTCGAGTGCGTCTCCGATTCCCCCTTCAAGTTCGGCCACCAGAAGCTCGGCACTGGCGATCATGAGGGATTGCTTGACTCCGTTCCCCGCGGCCGTCCGGAATGCATCTAGCCGTTCTGTGAGATCGGGCGCCTGCCGAGCCTGCGCGCCGAGAACACCCAACCAAAGTGCTCCGTCGCGAGTTTGAGGAGTCTCAGAGGACATGCCGGCACGTTCAGCATGTTGTTGTGTGCGATCTGGGCGGTCCGTCAGATGCGCCGATCGGCCGGCGACTAGGTGGGCGCGCGCAGCAAGATCTCCGTCGAGAGAACTCGCGGCCTGCATAGCGAGGACCATCGCCTGGTCGAGTTCGTTGCCTCGTAGAAGGGCTTCGCTCTCTGCGTAGTCGATGAGGCCACCTGCAGCTCCTGTCGCGCGCGCCGCGGCCACCCACCTCTGCAGGCTGCTCGTTCGTCCGGCGGCCAGCAGGTCGTCTAACGCGGCTTCGATCGCCTCGGTGGCGAAGCTTGGGTCTTGCGCGACCTCGGTCACGCTCAGCGCTTCGTCCCAACGGCGCAGGTCGAACAGTCCGCGGGCTCGCACGAGCTGCACTGCGCGCTTCTCGGGATCCGCCCCCTTGAAGCTCTCGATGAGTAGTTCCCGAAGGAGCGGGTGGAGCAAGAGCGACTGATGGCTAGTGACCGCGACCAGACCGCGTGCGACGGCGTCCTCGAGTACGGCGTCGGCGTTCGCGCCGAGCACGGAGTGTGCCACCCCCAAATCAGTGATGGCCGCGACCGCGAGCAGCATCAGCGCGTCCTGAGTTTCCTCGGCCGCGGCAGCGAGCAGCTCGCCTGCCAGGAACTCGTAGAGCGTGTGCGACATGAGACGGCTCGACGTGAAATCGACGTCGCCGCTCATCGCAGCGAGGCCGAGCACGGCGGGCCAGCCCTCGGCGGTGCGCATCAGACGGGCTCGGCCGGCGACTGCGCCTACGGCATGGAGCACACGAGCTGCCTCATCGTCGGTCATCGCGAGCTCGTCGACACCGATCTCGAGCCCTTCGCCGTAGACCTCGAGGCGCGGCGTGAACCACTCGGGCCGCGTTCGTGTCGTGATCAGGAACCGGATGTCGAGACCCTCTACGAGCATCGACAGGAGCTCCTCGGCCTCGTCGGTCCCGGCAGCTTCCCATTCGTCGACAACCAGAAGGACGTCCTGCGAGAGCGTCTCGAACGTTCGCAGGATCGCGCGGCCGAGCGGTTGCGGGCTCGGATTGACGGACGCGATCGTCGCGACCTTGTCCGGCTCGCGCGGTAGCTCCGGAGCGATCGAGGCGAGCAACTCGTCCAGCTGCACCGCAAGGAGCGCGACGTCTCCCGACGCGCGCGTCGTCCGATACCAGGCAACCGGGCCGGTCTGCCGTTGCGACCACTGGCGCGCCAGCGTCGTCTTGCCGTAGCCGGCCGGAGCCGCGAGGACCGAGATCCGCGCGCCGCCGCCCTCTGCGAGCCGCGCGATCAAGCGCGGGCGCTCGATGATGTGGTCGAGCGCCGGCGAGGCCGTCGCTGTGATCGTCTCCACCATTCCCCTGTCGGGCCGGCGGCCCGAGATCGGAGGACCCTACTCCTCCCTCAGTCGCTTGTCACGACTGCTGCAAGCGGGGGGCCCGCGCTCGGGGTAGGGCCCGAGCGCGGGTCGCCGTCAGCCCCCGGCGCCGGCAAGGGCCGGCGCCAGCTCACCGGCGAGGGGGTCCTCTCCGGTGAGCGCCTTGAACGCGGCAGGGATCTGCCGCCGCCTCGGCACGCCGAGCTTCTGGCGCAGCACGTCGCAGTGCGCCTTCGCCGTTCTGGGCGAGATGCCGAGACGCTCTCCGACCTCGTCGTTCGAGCACCCGCGCGCGATCAACACAACGATCTGGAGCTGGCGCTCGGTCAGGTCGGGCTTTGCCTCGTCGGTCTCTCTCATGGCGCGGCACGCTACGGCCGCGCCGGCGCGGCGCCTATCGGCCGACGGGGGTATTCGGGCTGGTGGCGTGCGCTCCGCCCACGAAGCTCGCCTCGTGGCCGCGTGCGTTGGCCCCTGCGAGCTCCTCCTGCGTCAGCGCGCCGATCCGCAGCAGCAGGTCGAACTCGTCGCGGAGGTGCGTCCGCATCATCTCCGGCCCGTCCGTGGCGATCGTGAACAGGACGCCGTTGTCGACGAACGTGCGGAAGACGTCGCGCACCGCGTCCTCGTCGGCCAGCGCCTTCGTGAGGAGGTTCGAGGTGGGGCAGATCTCGAGGACGACCTCGCGCGCGCTCAACTCCTTCATCAGCTCGTCGTCGCCGGCCGCGAGGATCCCGTGCCCGATCCGGTCGGGGCGGAGGAGCTCGAGCACCTCGCCGATCTCGGCGCGGCCCATCTCACCGCCCTCCTCCCCGACGTGGATGGTGACGCCGAGGCCGGCCGCGCGGGCCTCTTCCACCATCGGCTGCACCTGCGCGTAGTCGTAGCGCTCGCCGCCGGGCCGCGGCCCCGCGATGTCGACTCCCACGACCCCGCGCGGCGCCCAGCGAATCGCCTTCTCGACGATGACCTCGTTCTGGTGCGGCGTGAACGTCCGGTCCATCATCAGGATCAGGCCAGCGCGGACGTGGGGGTACTCGAGGCTCGCGACGTCGAGGCCGCGGATCGCGGCGAGGATGATGTGGTCGAGGTCGCGCTCGCCGCCGCGGTTCCGCTTCATCGGGTTGAAGCGCAGCTCGAGCGTCGTGATCCCCTGCGACCGGTACGCGCCGCCGATCGCGCCGTGCACCGACACCTCGACCGCGTCGGGGCTCGACTGGATCAGCTCCGTCCAGTGGTAGATCGCGTCGAGCGCGTCGAGGTCGGGCACGCCGCGCGGGTCGGACACGGTCACGAGCCGGTCGAAATCCCAGAAGTCCTTGACCGGCAGCGCGATGCCCTGACGGTGGGCGAGCGACCAGAGGGTGTCGGACGAGACCGAGCCGCCGAGGTGGGTGTGAAGCTCGGCGAGGCCGTCCATCCGCGGATCTTAGCCCTCGGTCTTGACCCTGAAGATGGGGGCTCACGGGGGAAACATGGTTTCCCCCGTGCCCCTAGTTCCAGCCAACCACTGCCCATTTGCGGCGGACGAAGCGCGGTGCCAGTAGCGCGAGTCGCGCGGCGATGAGGACGTCGAGCGCGATCCAGACTCCGATCACGCCCCAGCCGTAGGCGAGCGAGAGCGCGGCGAGCAGGATGAAGAGGGCGCTCGCCGCGAGCATCGACCACATCAGGTAGCGCGTGTCGCCGGCGCCGATGAGGATCCCGTCGAGCGCGAAGACCGCGCCGCCGAGCGGCTGCATCAGCGCGAGGAACGGCCAGAGCAGCGCCGCCTGGTGGAGGACCGCTGGATCGCTCGTGAACGCGCGCGGCAGGACGTCAGCGAGCGGCGCGAGCACGAGCGCGAAGACGAGGCCGACGACGACCGACCACCAGATCATGCGCACCCCCGCCTCGTAGGCGCCGTCGGCGTCGCCGGCGCCGAGCGTCCGGCCGACGATCACCTGGCCGGCGATCGCGAGCGCGTCGAGGATCAGCGCGAGCAGGATGAAGAGCTGGTACGCGATCTGATGCGCGCCGAGCTCCGCGTCGCCCATGCGCGCGAGCACCGAGGCGGCGACGAGGAACGAAGCGTAGAGCGCCGCCGTCCGCACGAAGATCTGCCTGCCGATGCGGAAGAGCGGCTGCATCGCCCGCAGGCTCGGCCGCCGCGAAAGCGCGTGTGGCCGCAGCAGCTCGACGACGAAGGCGGCGCCCATCGCGGCCTGCGCGATCGCCGTGCCTGCCGCCGAGCCCGCGATCCCCCAGTGGAAGACGTAGACGAAGACGACCTCGAGAACGAGATTGAGCAGGTTCGCGAGGACGACGATCTCGAGCGGCCGTCGCAGGTTCGAGACGCCGCGCAGGTATCCCTGACCGGCAAGCGCGATGAGCGCCGCCGGCAGCCCGATCGCGGCGATTCGGAAGTACGTGAGCGCGAAGTCCCCCGACCGGCCGTGGCCGCCGAGGCCCTCGAGCAGCGGCACGGCGACGAGCTCGCAGGCGAGGAGCACCAGGACGCCGATCCCGAGAGAGGCCCAGAGGGCTTGCGCTGCTATCCGGGCGGCTTCGTCGTGTCGCCCCGCGCCTGACGCGCGCGCCACGACCGCCGTGGTGCCGTAGGTGAGGAAGTTGAAGATCGTGAACGCGCCTGCGAGCACCGTGCCCGCGAGGCCGAGCGCCGCGATCTGCGGCCGCCCGAGGTGGCCGACGATTGCGGTATCCACGAGGACGTAGAGCGGCTCCGCCGCGAGCGCGCCGAGCGCCGGCAGCGCGAGACGAACGATCTCGCGATCGTGTGGGGAACGAAGACGCACCGGGCGGCCGACGATAATGCCCCGGATGGATTTCGAGCACAGCGACTTCTTCAAGCTCCCCTCCAGCCGCATCCTGCGCGTCTTCCTCGGGCTCGTCGTCCTCGCGGCTCTCGCCGGCCTGTTCTGGTGGAGGCGCGGCAGCCTCGAGGGAATCGGCAGCGCGTTCCGGGCCGTGGAGTGGGAGTGGGTCGTCGTGGCGATCCTGCTCAACCTCCTCTCCGTAGTCGCGCGCGCGGTCGCCTGGACGACGGTGATCCACTCGGCGATGGACCCGCCGCGCCCACGCGGGACGCTCGTCTTCTCGGCGTTCTCCGTCGGCCTGTTCGCGAACGCGCTGCTGCCGGGCAGGGTCGGTGAATTGGCACGGGTCGCCGTCCTGACCCGGAAGATGCCCGGGCGCAAGGGAGCGTGGGCGACGCTCGTCGGGACGGTGTTCGCGCACCGCGTCTTCGACATCGTGCCGGTGCTCCTGCTGATCCTCTACGTCGTCGTCACCGCGAGCATCCCGTCTTCGGCCCGCGCGACCCTGCTCTTCGTGATCGGCTTCGGGGTCGGGCTGTTCGTCTTCGCGTTCGTCAGCGCTCGCCGGCATCACCATGAGATGGCGATCGAGGGGCTCGGCCCGGTGCGCCGGCTGTTGACGATGGCGCGCGCCGGGCTCGTTGTGATGCGGTCTCCGGGCGGCGCGGCCGGCGCGATCTTCTTCCAGATCATCGGCTGGACGTGCCAGCTGTTCGCCGTCTACACCGCGATGCGCGCCTTCGACATCCACGCACCCCTGCCGGCCGCCGGCGTGGTGCTCCTCGTGATGAACGTCGTGACGATCCTCCCGTTCTGGCCCGGCAACGTTGGTCTCGTCCAGGTCGCGATCGCCTCCGCGCTCGTCGGCTACGGCGTGGCGTACAGCACGGGCGTCGCGTACGGCTTCGGGCTACAGGCGATCGAGGCGTCGGTCGGCATCGGCGTCGGGCTCCTCTTCCTCGCCCGCGAGGGTCTGTCGTTCGCGATGTTGCGCGTGATGCCCACCGCCGACCAGGCCGAGCTCCCGCCCGACGAGTCGGAGGAGGACGCGGCTCCGGCGGCCGAGCGCGCGGCCGCGGGCTAGGAGTCGCTCGCCGGTCTCGACTGCTCGACGCGGCGGGCCAGCTCCTCGACCCGGCCCTCGGCGGCGTCGAGCTTCGCCGTGCAGAGGGCGTAGAGCTCCTCGCCTCGTTCCCACAGCTTCAGCGCCTCGTCGAGTGGGGCCTGCCCGCGCTCGAGCCGCTCGACGATCTGCTCCAGCTCCGCCTGCGCCTGCTCGAAGGTCGGCTCCGCCGGCTCGGTCACGGCGTCACCTCCTCGACGCGCGCGCCGAAGCCGCCGTCGGCGAGCGTGACGTCGACGTGCGCGCCCGCGGAGAGGCCGGAGGCCGAGGCCACGACGTCGCCGGAGTCCGTCCGGACGATGGCGTACCCTCGCTCGAGTGTTTGCACAGGTGACAACGCACCGAGCTTCGCGGCGCTCCTCTCGAGCACCGCCCGCTTCCGCTCGACCGCCAGGGCGGGCGCCAGCCGCAGTCGTTCGCGCGTGCGCTCGAGCCGTTGTCCTTCCCGCTCGAGGGCGATGCGCGGCCGCGCACGGAGCCGCTCGACGGAGCCGGTGAGTCGCTGCCGGTCCCGGTCGAGCGAGCGCCGGACGTTGCGCCCGAGCGCTCCACGCGCGCGGTCGAGCCTGCCGAACAACTCAGCTAGCTCCGGCACGACGAGCTTTCCCGCGGCCGTGGGGGTCGAGGCGCGGACGTCCGCGGCGAGGTCGCAGAGCGGTGTGTCCTGCTCGTGTCCGACCGCCGAGACCACGGGGACGGGACACTCGGCGACCGCTCGCACGACGCGCTCGTCGCTGAAGGGGAGGAGATCCTCGAAGCTGCCGCCGCCGCGGGTCAGGACGACGACGTCGATGTCGGGGTGCTCGCAAAGAGCTCCGATCGCCGCCACGATCTCGGCGGCGGCGCGCGACCCCTGCACGTAGGTCTCCGCGATGAGCACCGAGGCCGGCGGGAAACGGGAACGGATCGTCGTCACGATGTCGCGCTTCGCCGCCGCGTCGTTCCCGGTCACGATCCCGATTCGCCGCGGCACGAACGGCAAAGTCCGCTTGCGAGCGTCGGCGAAGAGACCTTCGGCCGCGAGGGTCGCCTTCAGCCGCTCGAGCGAGGCGAGGTGGGCGCCGACGCCGAAGCGCTCGATCGTGAGTGCGCGGAGCTTGAACTCGCCGCGCGGCTCGTACAGCTCGGGCCGCCCGAACACGTGGACGCGCTCGCCGTCCGAGAGGTCCAGCCGCAGCGCGTCGAACCTCCCGCGCGCCATCGCCACGCCCGCGCACGAGCCGTCGGCCGGATCCTTGAGCGTGAAGAAGACGGTCGCCCACCGCTCGTGCCGGCGGAGCTCCGTCACCTCGCCCTCGACCCAGACGGTGGGGAGGCGCGACAGCCATTGCCCGATCCCGCGATTGAATGCAGCGACCGAGTAGACGGTGCGATCGTCGTACGGCAGCGCCTCGACCTTGGCCACGGCCGCAGCGTAGTCGCGCGGCTGCTACAGGAGGATCTCGGCTGCCGTGGCCGGCTGGCAGCCGCGGCCGAGCATCTCGCAGGCGAGATGGAGGTCGGCCTCGCTCACGGCGAGGCGCTCGGCGAGCGAGAGCGGATAGCCCGCCTCGATCAGGACGTGGAGGCGCCAGCTCTCGACCTTCGACCGTTCGTCGAAGAGGGGCTCGTCGAGGGTGGGGGTGGTCGTCATCTCGCTCATGGCTTCACCAGGTTCGTGCTGCTTTCGACGAACCCTCCCGAGCCTTGTTAGGGCAACTTTTTGTAAGGAATGGTCAGAAGCCGCGCGCGCCGGCGGCCGACGTGTAGCGGCGCAGGACCTCCTGCAGACGCGCCTCGAGCACACCTCGCTCGGCCTCGACGTCGGAGCGGAGATCCTCGATTCGCCGCCGCATCTCGCTCTCGAGCTCGCTCAGGCGCTGGTCCTGGGCGGCTACGAGCTCGTCGTGGCGCCGGTCGAGCTCCTTGCCCACGCTCGACACCCGGTGCTCGAGCCGCTGCGCGCCCGCGTCCCCGACGTGCGCGAGCCGCTCGGCGAGCACCGTCTCGGCCTCCCGGGAGAAGGTGCTCACCGCGCGCTCGAGCTCGCGCGCGAGGCGCTTCGCAGCATCCTCCCGCGAGGCCTTCACGAGCTGCGCGAATCTCTGGGCTGCCTCGTCGGCATGTGACGCGACGGCGCGGTCGACGGCGCGCTCGAGCTGCTCGATCTGGCGGCGGGAGACGTCTTCGAAGCCGGCCTTCACGCGCTGCACCGCGTCGACCTCCTCGCGCTGCGTCTGCTCGGCCAGCTCGCGCTCCCGGCGAGCCATCCGCTCCTCGAGCTCGTGCAGCGCCCGGCGGCGGTCCGCCGCGTGCACTTCGAGCTCACTGCTCGCGAGGGCGAGGGCGTCCTCGAGCGTGCGCTGGAGCTCCGTGCGCAGCCGCGCCACTCCGGCCCGCTGCTCCTCGCTCTCGGCCGACAACCGCTCGGCGTCCGCGGTGAGCCGCAGCTCGATCTCGCGCAGCACCTGCTGCTGCCGCTGCTCGAGCTCCGCGATCCGCGTCTTGGTCGCCTCGGCGATTCGCTCGAGATCCTGCGACCACTCGGCGAGCCGCTGTTCGATCTGCGCCTGGACCTGGTTCAGCTTGTCGCCGAGAGCCGCCGTCGCGTCGCGCTCCCACAGGGCCACGAGCGTCCGCCGCTCCTCCGCGATCTGCCGCTCCTGCTCCTCGAGCAGCGAACGCGAGTCGGCGCGGGCGCGGGCGAGCGTCAGCTGGAGGTCCTTCCCGAGCGCGGTCTTCTCCTGCTCGACCGACGCGAGGAGGTCCGTCTGGGCTTCGGCGAGGCGGGCGTCCGTCGCCTCGACTCGCGTCAGCGCGCGGCGCAACAGGAGCGCGGCCACGGCCGCGAGCGTGGAGGCGGTCAGCCCGGCGGCGGCCACGGCCAGCGACCGGTCGTGGCGCAGGGCGAACGCGACCCAGACACCCACGGCCGCGACCGCCTCGAGGATCACGGCGGTCGCGAGGACGGAAGTCGAGGCGCGACGAAGCCCGGCGCCGGCCAGCGCGAGCGCGGCGACCACGACGCCGCCGGCGAAGAGGAGATCGGCGATCGTCGTCAGCGTCACCGTCCTGAGTGTAGTGCGCCCCCGGCGGGTGTTCTCCACGTCTCCAACGGCTGCAAGGCTTCGCGACTCCTCGCTTCGCTCGTCGGCCGGCGTCGCCGGCTGCGGCGTCCTCAGTCGCCCCGATAGCTGCGGCTATCAGGGTTCCCTGCGTCCTTGCCTCGCTCGCCTTTCGCTCGCCGGAGACGCGGTACCACCCACCGGAGGCGCACCGAGCTACCCCGCCCGGAACAGGAGTAGCGCGACGGCGATGAGCACCGTCGCGGCGGCGAGCGCTTTCAGCGCCGCCTCGGGCTCGGCGGCGAGCGCGTCCGCGTTGAGCGGCACCGTCGTCCCGTCGTCGAGTCGTAGCTCTCCCTCGACGCCGATCACACGCCGGCGGACGAGCCGCACCGGCGTCGACAGTCGCTTCTGCGCCCAACTCGTGGCAAAGGCGTACGCCGCTCCCGCGAAGGCGGCGGCGCGCAGCGTCTCGGCCGACGCGAAGTACGCCGTCAGCACGGGGAACGCTCCCCAGGCCGCCGGGAACCAGAGCCCGCCGTGGAACTTCCCGTCGAACAGCTCGAGGTTGTACGCGACGACGAGGAACGCGCCGACAGCCACGAAGACGAGGAGCCACAGCGTGCGCGACACGGCGACGGCGATGCCGATCGCGGTAGCGGCGGAGATCGAGACCACCGCGAGCGTGACGAGGACCGGCGGTGGGATGCGGGTTTGCAACGGCCGGCCGCGCAGCTCGTCGAGGGCGTGCGCTCCAACCCCCATGGCGAGCGCGAACGCGAGAGCCGTCCACCCGAGCAGGGGCCAGTCCATCCGCGGCACGAGCGCAGCGCCGACCGCGACGTACGAGAGGTGCCAGAGCGTGTACGGCGGATGGAGGAGCGTCACGTAGTCGCGCCAGCCGCCGGAACGGAGCGCGTAGAAGGCCGGGCGCGGCCGCGCCGCGGTCACGTGCGCGTCCCCCAGACGACGATTCCGCCGCCGACGCTGAGCCGCCGGGCCGCGACCTCGGCCAGGCCCGCCTCACGCCACGCGTCGAGGAGGCGCGGCTCCGGCCAGTCGTGCCAGAAGTCGCGGATGCTCGGACCGAGGAAGCGGCCGACGCCGCCCCAGCTCGAGGAGACGACGGCTCCCGCGGCCGGCAAGCCGACTCGCACGTAGAGCTCCCAGAGCGGCCGCCACACCCCGCGTGGGAGCCCGAACTCGAGCATCGCCACCGTCCCGCCCGGGCGCACGACCCGGGCGAGCTCGCACAGCGTCGCGGGCACGTCGTCGACATAGCGGAGGAGGTAGGTGAATGTGAGGGCGTCGAACTCGCCGTCGGCAAACGGCAGCTCCTCGGCTCGCGACTCCTGCAGCTCGATCCGGTCGGTCAGCCCTGCGTTCGCGACTCGCTCGCGCCCCGCCGTGAGCATCTCCGGGCTCTGGTCGACGCCGGTCACCGTCCGGCCGCGTTCCGCACGTGCGAGCTCGATCGCCACGGCCGCCGTCCCGCTCGCGACGTCGAGCACCCGGTGTGCTTCGGCGGGGATCCGCGACACGAGGAACGAGCGCCAGCGCGGGTCCTGGCCGAAGGAGAGCAGATTCGCGTAGCGGTCGTACGTCGGGCCGAGCGGCGCGAACAGCTCGCGCGCGTGACGGGTACGAGCGGAGGCCTCCACGGCCCTATTCTGGCCGCATGAGCGTCGCCGAGGAGGTCGGGCGCATCGCGAGCGCCGCTGCCGCGTTCGCCGAGCCGGCGGAGGACCTGTCCGGCGTGCTCGTGACCGAGACCCTCGGCCGGCGCATCTATCTCTGCGCCTTCGAATCCGCCGAGGGCCGCAGCTGGCTCGCGCTCGACGCCGCGGCGGAGCCGGTGACCGAGGGACGGCTCGTGCGGGAGGCCGCTTCGCTCGCCGCGCTCTGCGAGGTGGCCGAGGAATCCGCGGGCGGCGGCCATCTTCCCGAGCTCCAGGCCCGGCTCGCCGAGCTCCGCGAGACGGACAACCCGCAAGGGATCGAGGAAGCCGAGGCCGCGGCTGAGGCTCTCGCCGAGACGCTGCAGCAGGAGCCGCGCGTCGCGAGCGGCGCCTATCTCGACGCCCTCGGCTCTGTCTCGCAGCGGCTCGAGCAGGCGCTAGGCGAGAGCGGCGCGTCTCCCTTCGCGGCGGCGATGCAGGCTGCGCTCGGCTCCGTCGAGGAGCTCGCAGCCGACGTCGAGGGCAACTACAAGCTGCCGCTGGCCTAGCGGGGGCGGCTACGCTTTCCCGCATGGAAGGTGGAGGATTCGGATTCCCGTTTGGCGGCGACCCCGACGAGATCATGCGCGGCTTGCGCGAGTTCGCCGAGGCGCAAGCCGAGAGTGTCCAGGAGGCGCAGCGGGAGCAGTTCGCCACGCTCACGCTCAACACCGCGGTCGAGTTGACCGCGGCCGCGCTGCAGCAGATGCAGCCGACGGGCGGCGTGGACGAGCAGGCGATCGCGCTCCGCGACGCGATGCGCGTCCTGTTCCCCGAGGCGGTGGCGCTCGTCAGCGCCGCGCGCCAGGGGTTCATGCGCGAGACGCCTAGCTAGGCCGCCGCTGCCGGGTTCTGTGCGAGCCCCGCGTGGTACGTGTTCTCGTACTGCGTGAGCGAGAACGAGTCGAGGAACGCCTTCGCCGCCGCGCGGCCGTTGCTCACGAGCAGCTGCTGCTTCTCCGGTGAGAGATTGAAATCGGTCGTCCCGACGTCGTCGGCATCGACGGCGAGCGTGCGGACGCGCGTCGAGTGCGAGACGAAGCGCTCGTCCCACGCCGACTCGGCGGTGTGGAAGATGTCGAACGCGAAGCGGAGCCCCCACGGCGTGACCTTGGTGACGAAGCTCGGAGGGCCGAAGCCGTGGCCGCCGCAGAGGGTGAAACCGAACGTCGGCCGCGTCGGCAGGCGGCCGCTCACCCTCGGGTCGACGTCCCAGAGCCAGACCGGGAAGTTCGAGAGCGTCCCGCCGTCGACGATCAGGCACCTCCGGCCCTGTGTGTCCACGAGCTCGACCGGGTCGAAGAAGTACGGGATCGACATGCTCATCCGCGCCGCCCGCGCGATCGGGAAGTCGTCCGGCTCGATCGGCCGCCCGGTGCGTGGGTCGCGGTAGAGCTGCAGGTCGCCGGGGAGGACGAGGAGCCGTCCACCGGTGACGTCCACGGCGATGAGCTTGAGCCACCACGGGTCGAGTGGATCGGTGCTCTCGGGCTTGCGCACGGCCGCGAATGTCGCGCCGCCGAGGGCGTCGTCGAACCAGCGCTCGAACGCCTTTCCCGGCGCCATCCCGTGGCCGACCAGCAGGCGGCCGGCGCCGAGCAGCTTGTTGTGCAGCGGGAAGTCGGCGAACTGGCCGAAGCTCGTCCGCTGCATCAGCTCGAGCATCTCCTCGGCGTCGTGACCGGTCGCGAGGTAGCAGGCGATGATCGCGCCCGCGCTCGCGCCGGCGACGCTCTTCCACGTGCGCACCGGCTTCGTCGGGTGCTCGGCGAACCCGTACAGCGCGCCCGCGAGCGCGAGCCCCTTCACGCCGCCGCCCCTGAATACCGCGTCCGCCTCGTCGATCCACTGCATCGTCCTGCGCCTCCTGATCGGTTGAGCGCCGCAGTGGTTGCTCCGACCGTAGTCCTGCCCGCGCGTCCGTGCAACCCCTGCAGGCTGGAAGAGCGTCGGCGGCAAAGCCGACGACCCCGGCCGGAACCTCGGACGGCTGCGCCGTCCGGTGGCCGCATAGAATCGCCGCGCCCGTGTCGCTGTTGGACTCCGCCCTCGTCCGTCTCCTGCCGGCGGTGCCGAAACCGGTGGTGCAGCTCTTCTCCTCGCGGTACATCGCAGGCGCGACACTCGCCGAGGCCGTCGAGTGCGTCCGCGGGCTGAACGGCGGCGAGAAGATGGCCACCGTCGACGTGCTCGGCGAGGAGATCACCCACGAGGACGAGACCCGCTCGATCGCCCAGGCGTACGACGACGTCTTCGCAGCGATCGACGAAGCCGAGCTCGATTCGAACGTCAGCGTCAAGCTCACCGCGCTCGGGCTGGATCTCTCGTACGACCTCTGTCGCGAGAACCTCCTCGATGTGGTGCGCACCGCGGCGGGCTACGGCAACTTCGTCCGGATCGACATGGAGGACTCGTCGACGACCGACGACACGCTCCGCCTCTACCGCGAGTTGCGCGAGGACGGGCACGAGAATCTCGGCGTCGTGCTGCAGGCGCGGCTACGGCGCACGCTCGACGACGTGCAGGCGCTCGCCGACCTGCGGCCGAGCGTCCGCCTCTGCAAGGGGATCTACCTCGAGCCGGGAACGATCGCGTTCACCGACTACGAGGCGGTGCGGGCGAACTTCCTCCGCTGCCTCGACGGGCTGTTCGAGGCGGGCTGCTACGTCGGCATCGCGACGCATGACGAGTGGCTGATCGAGGAGTCGCTCGCGCGGATCTCGCAGCGGGGCCTCGGGCCGCTCGAGTACGAGCTCCAGATGCTGCTCGGCGTGCGCGAGGAACGGCGTGACGAGCTGGTTGCGGAGGGGCACCGGCTGCGCGTGTACGTCCCCTTCGGCGAGCACTGGTACGGCTACTCGCTGCGGCGGCTGCAGGAGAACCCGGCGATGGCGGGGACGATCGCGAAGGCGACGGCCGGTCGCGTGCTCCGGCTCGGTTTGCGGTGATCTGGGCGCGCGCCGAGGGCTGCCGCGTGACGCTCGCCGACGGGCGCGAGCTGCTCGACCTGACCGGCGGCTTCGGCGTTGCCGCGCTCGGCCATCGCAATCCGCGGATCCTCGAGGCCTGGCGCGAGCAGGAGGTCGTGCACGCGCTCGGGGATCTGGCCGATGCCGCGGTGACGGTGCGCCTGCGCGAGGCGCTGCCGCGGCCGGCGAAGCTCGGCGTGACCGGTGAGGACGCGGTCGAGATCGCCCTCCGGACGGGGCTGCTCGCGACAGGGCGGCCGGGCATCGTCGCCTTCGACGGCGCGTACCACGGGACCGGGCTGCTCGCGCTCGCTGCGACGGGCTTCGAGCGGTTCCGCGAGCCGTTCGCGCCGTGGCTGCCCGGGCCGGTGCACCGGGGCGCGTACGGCGAGGATCCCGGGCCGCTGCCGGAGGACGCCGCCTGCGTGATCGTCGAGCCGGTGCAAGGGAGAGCCGGATCGCGGGTGCCGCCCGACGGCTTCCTCGACACGCTGCGCCGCCGCTGCGACGAGGCCGGAGCGCTGCTCGTCGTCGACTCGATCTTCGCGGGGCTCGGCCGCGTGGGCGAGATGTGGCCGGGCGAGGAGGTCGCGGACGTCCTCTGCATCGGCAAGGCGCTCGGCGGCGGGCTGCCTCTGTCCGCGGCGCTGTTCTACCGCGCCGGCTTGGAGGACGTGTGGCAGCTCGGGCCGGAGGATGTGTACACGCATACGCACGTCGGCAGCCCGCTCGCGTGCGCGGGAGGCCTCGTCGTGCTCGAAGAAGCGCCGCAGCTTCTCGAGCGAATACGCGAGGTCGGCGCGCGCTTCGAGCGGGCGGGCTGGCACGGGCGCGGGCTGCTCCGGGCGCGCGAAGGCGACGCAGACGAGGCTCTTGCCCGGGGCGTGCTCGTTGTCCCTGCGGGCCTCGACGGCTCCCTGATCCAGGCGACGCCGCCGCTGACGATCACCGACGCCGAGGTCGACGAGGCCTTCGAGCGACTGTCCTGACGAGACCTGGCAGGTACCTGACTCGGTGTCAGACACCGGCCAGGTCCACAGAGCACACTGCGTGGCTTGCTCAAGCGGACGGACGAACCGGAGTTGGCCGCAAGAGACACGTTTAGGTGTCAGACACCGGTCGTGTCTGTTTCAAGAGTGTCTGTCGGGGCTAGGCCGTGCGGCGCGCGTAGAGCAGGAACGTCGCCGGGACGCGGCGGTCGTGGCGGCGGCGTGCCGTGCCGCCCGGATACTCCTCGAGTGCCTCGATGCGCAGCCCGGCGCGGGCCAGCGCGCTCACGACCTGGCCGACTCGCCACAGCCGGTCCGGATCGGCCGGGTCGCGGAAGTAGTCATGGCGCCAGCGGAGGAAGTCGTCCACGCAATCGGCGACGGGATGATCGTCGAAGACGAGCAGCTCGCCGCGCTCGCGCAACGCCGCCACGATGCCGGTCGCCCAACCGCCGAGGTCGTCGAGGTGGCCGAGCACGCCCTCGCCGGAGTAGACGAGGTCGAAGCGATGGCGGCGCAGCTGGCGGGGCAGCGACTGCGGGTTGCCGTCCACCCACTGGATCTTCGGCCAGCGCTCGCGCGCCGTCTCGAGCGCTCCGGGCCGCGCGTCGACGCCGGTCACGACGGCTCCGAGCTCCGCGAGCGCGGCGGTCACCTCGCCCGTCCCGCAGTGGAGGTGGAGGACGCGCTTCTTCGTCAGGTCGCCGAGCGTGCGCTGCACGACCCGCGGTAGCTCCGCGGGCTCGGGTCGGGCCGTGTGCGCGGCTTCGAAGGCGCGGATGTTCTCCTCGGTCGGCTCCATCGAGGACCTACGCCCCGAGCGAGTAGCCGCCGTCCACGACGAGCGTCTGACCGCAGATCATCGCGGCGTCCGGTGAGCAGAGGAAGGAAACGACCGCGGCGACGTCCGCGGGCTCGACGAGCCGCCCCGCCGGCGTCCGCTTCACCGTGGCGAGCATCTGCTCCTTGTTCGGGAACCAGTCGAGCGCCTCGGTGTCGACCACGCCCGCCGAGACACAGTTGACGCGGATCCCGCGCGGCGCCAGGTCGAACGCGAGGTAGCGGACGACCGACTCGAGCGCCGCCTTCGACGTGCCCACGAGGACGTAGTTCGGCAGGACGCGCTGCGAGCCGAGGCTCGAGATCGCAAGGATCGCGCCGCCGTCCTCCATCGCCGGCACGGTCGCGCGCGCCAGCGAGAGGAGCGCGCGGGCATTCGCCGCGAGCGTCCAGTCCCAGTGCTTGTCCTCGGTCTCGAGCGCCGGCCGGATCACGCCGGTGGCGGCGTTGTGGACGACGACCCGGTACGGCCCGCCGGCGGCGAGCTCCTCGACGACCCGCTCGTCGGCGACGTTGCCGCGCACGAGCACCGCCTCGGCGCCGGCCTCCTGGACGAGCGCCGCCGCCTCCTCGGCCGCTGTGTCGTTGCGCATGTAACCGAGCACGGCGCGGGAGGCGCCGTCGGCCACGAGCCGAAGCGCGATCGCACGGCCGATTCCGCGCGTCCCTCCCGTCACGAGGACGGAAGCGCCTTCGAGACTCATCGCCGCGGGAGCGGCGCGTCGGCGGGCGCCGAGCTCGGGAGCTCGCTCCAGCCGGGCCGCGACTGCGGTTCGCGACGGCTGTCGGTCGCCTTCGAGGACGCGTGCCCGAGCCGGTCGAGCAGCTCGACCTTCTCCTCCGCGTACTGCCGCACCGGGTGCTCCTCGGGCAGGTCGTTGACGAGCTCGCGCACGCGCGCGCGCAGCTGGTAGGCGAAGTGCGGGGTCGCGGGCCCGACGAGCTCGTCGACGTCGGCGAAGGTCGGCTCCGGCATCGCAGCGGAGCCTAACGAAGGTACGTTCGAGAACGTGTCCCGAGTCACCACCGTGGACGCGATGCTGCTCAGCGCCGTCCTCTTGTGGGCGCTCAACATCGTCGTCACGAAGTACATGTTCGAGCACGGCTGGTTGCCGCTCGCGTACGCGACGATTCGCTACTTCGTCGCGATCTCGATCTTCTGGGGCTACACCTGGTGGCGGGAGCGGTCGTTCCGAATCGCCCGCGCCGACTGGATCTACGTCGGGATCGCGGCATTGATGATCTTCCTGAACCAGCTCTGCTTCGTCTACAGCCTGGAGTTCGCGCACGCCGCCACGGTGTCGCTGCTCTTCGCCTCCTGCCCGATGTTCGTGGGGCTGATCTCGATCGTCCTGTTGCGCACCGACCTCGACGGCTCGTTCTGGATCGGTGCCGGCTTGACCTTCCTCGGCGTCGCGCTGATCGCCGCAGGCGCGGGCGGCGGGCTCGTCTCCGGCTGGAAGGGAGACATTCTCGCGATCGCGCTCGCGATCACCTGGGCGGCCTACACGATCGCGATCGCGCCGCTGATGCAGCGCTATTCGCCGTTCCGGATCAGCGCCGTCGTGCTCGCGCTCGGCTGGGCGCCGCTCGCGCTTGTGAGCATTCCGCAGATCGGCCGCCAGGACTTCGCCTTCACCGGGACGGTCTGGGTCGGCTTCGTCTACGCGGTGATCGGGCCGCTCTTCCTCACGAACATCCTCTGGTTCACGTCGGTCAGCCGGGTCGGCGCCGCGCGCGCCTCGATCTTCAACAACATGCAGCCGTTCTTCGGCGTGCTCTTCGCGCTCCTGATCCTCTCCGAGTCGCTGCACGCGCTCGAAATCGTCGGCGGCGCCCTGATCTTTGCCGGGATCTATCTCGAGCGGCGCCTGCGCCAGCCGGCGGTCGCGCCGGCCGAGTGAGCGGCAGTGGCCGGGCGAGCGGCATAATCGGGGCATGGCCGAAGACTTCATGCCGCTGCTCGGGTGGGATCACGTCGAGCTCTGGGTCGGCAACGCAAAGCAGGCTGCGTACTTCTACGAGCGCGCGATGGGCTTCACGCGGACGGCGTACGCGGGCCCCGAGACGGGAGTGCGCGACCGCGCTTCCTACGTGCTCGAGCAGGGAGACGTCCGCTTCGTCGTCACGAGCGCGCTGCGCGAGGAGCACGAGATCACGAAGCACCACGCGAAGCACGGCGACGGCGTCCGCGACATCGCGCTGACCGTGCCCGACGCGACGCAGGCCTACCGCGAGGCGGTCTCGCGCGGCGCTCGCAGCATCATGGAGCCGCAGACCGACGAGGACGAGTTCGGCAAGGTCGAGCGCTCCGCGATCGCGACCTACGGCGACACCATCCACACGTTCGTGAACCGTGCCGACTACGGCGGCCCGTTCCTGCCCGGCTACGTCTCCGTGTCCGAGAACGGCCACGCCGGCCGCGGCGTCGGCCTCCTGAACGTCGACCACATCGTCGGCAACGTCGAGCTCGGCCGGATGGACTACTGGGTCGAGTTCTACGAGCGCGTGTTCGGGATGACGAACATCCTCCACTTCGGCGACGACCAGATCCAGACCGAGTACTCGGCGCTCATGTCGAAGGTCATGTCGGACGGCGAAGGGAAGATCAAGTTCCCGATCAACGAGCCGGCCGAGGGCAAGCGCAAGAGCCAGATCGAGGAGTACGTCGAGTTCTACGGCGGTGCCGGCGCGCAGCACATCGCGCTCGCGTCGAGCGACATCGTCGGCACGGTCGAGGCGCTCAAGGAGCACGGCCTGCTCTTCCTCGACACGCCGGACTCGTACTACGACGAGGCGCCGGGGCGGGTGGGTGAGATCGCCGAGGAGTGGCCGATCCTGCAGGAGCACAAGATCCTCGTCGACCGCGACGACGACGGCTACCTGCTCCAGATCTTCACGAAGACGGCGCAGGACCGGCCGACGGTCTTCTTCGAGGTGATCGAGCGGCACGGCGCGACGACCTTCGGCGAGGGCAACTTCAAGGCCCTGTTCGAGGCGATCGAGCGCGAGCAGGCGCTGCGCGGCAACCTTGTAGGGAGGGCGAACGGACCTCTTCGACGACGCGAGGGCTGCGAGCCGGCAATCGCGCACGCTGCGCAGCGTCGGTCACCGCCCGTTCCCGCTCCCCGAGAGCCGCTGGACGCTCGGCCAGACCTGGGAGCACGTGTTCCTGGCGCACTGGGCGGTGGCTTCCGCGGACGTGCGCGCGCTTGTCCCCGACGAGCTCGAGATCGAGGAGCACGACGGCAGCGCCTGGCTCTCGATCGTCTTCTTTCGCGTGCGCGCGCTGCGGGCCCGCGGCGCGCTGCCGGTGCCGGGCATCTCGAACTTCCTGCAGCTGAACGTCCGCACGTACGTCCGCGGCCCCGACGGCCTGCCCGGCGTCTGGTTCTTCAGCATCGACGCCTCGAGCCGGCTCGCCGCGCTGGGGGTGCGCCGGATCTACCACGTGCCCGCGTTCCACGCGCGCATGACGCTCGAGCCGGTCGATGAATGGCAGGAGGCCGAGTGCGTGCGGGTCGGAGAGCCGGGCCGCGTGTTCGCGGCGCGCTACCGGGCGACCGCCGAGACGCTTGACGCGCAGCCCGGCTCGCTCGAGTGGTTCCTCACCGAGCGCTACCGCCTCTTCGCCGCCGACGCGCGAGCGGAGATGCACCACGACCGCTGGGTGCTCAGTCCGGCGGAGGCCGAGGTCGAGCTGTCGTCGATCGCGCCGTTCGCACTGGGGCAGCCGCGGTGCTGCCACTTTGCGTTCCGCCAAGACGCGCTCATCTGGCCGCCCGAGCCCATCGGCATCTAGGGCGCTACGTACATTTCCGGCGTGGAGGCCCAGCGGAAAGCCGCGCTCTGGTCGGTGTTCGCGGCCATTGCGCTGATCGCGCTGAAGCTCGGCACCGGCCTCGCCACGCACAGCCTCGGTCTCATCTCGGAAGCGGCTCACTCGGGCACCGATCTCATCGCGGCACTGCTGACCTTCTTCGCCCTCGGTGTCGCCGTGCGTCCCGCCGACGTCGGTCACCAGTACGGCCACGGGAAGGCCGAGCATCTCGCGGCGCTCGCCGAGGGCGCGATCCTCGTCGTCGCCAGCGTCTTCATCGTCTGGAACGCGATCTCGCGCCTCGTCCACGGCGGACCCGCCGTGCACGCGACCTGGTTCGCCTTCCTCGTCATCGGCCTGGTGATCTGCATCGACATCTCCCGGACGGTTGCGTCGCGGCGCGCGGCTCGCGCGTACTCGAGCCCGGCGCTCGCGTCGAACGCGCTCCACTTCGGCAGCGACCTCGGCGGCTCGGTCGCGGTTCTCGTCGGGCTGGTGCTCGCCCGCGCCGGCCACGAGGGAGCCGACTCCGTCGCGGCGCTCTTCGTCGCAGCGCTCGTCCTGATCGCGGCGGCACGGTTGATGCGGCGCAACGTCGACGTGCTGATGGACCGCGCACCGGCGGACGCCGAGGAGGCGGCCCGCCAGGCGATCGTCGACGTGCAGCCGCCGGTGCAGCTGAGGCGGCTGCGCATGCGGCAGGCAGCCGGGCGCGTGTTCGCGGACGTCGTCATCGGTGTCGACTACGGGGCGGCCGTCGGCCAGGGTCACGCCGCGGCCGACGCGGTCGAGCGCGCGGTGCAGTCGGCGCTGCCGGAAGCGGACGTCGTCGTCCACGTCGAGCCGGTCGAGGTCGCCGACGCGGACGTGCGGGAGCGCGCGCATGCCGCGGCGCTCAACGTGCCGCGCGTCCGCGAGGTGCACAACGTCTCGGCGGTCTCCGTCGACAGCGGCACCGAACTCTCGCTGCACCTCAAGCTGCCGGGCGAGCTCCCGTTGGAGGAGGCGCACGCGATCGCCGAGCAGGTCGAGCGGGCGATCGAGCAGGCCGTGCCGGAGGTGACGTCGGTGCGGACGCACCTCGAGCCGCTCGGCGAGGAAGCCGCCGGCCACGAGGTGGCGGGCGATGCAGCGACCGTGCGCCGCATCGTCCGGGCCGAGCTCGGCGTCGATCCGGCGGAGCTGCGCTTCGTCGACACCGACGAGGGGCTCGTCGCCTACCTCACGCTCCGGCTCGGCGCCGACACGCTCGCGGCCGCACATGCCGACGCGAGCCGGATCGAGGAGCTGATCCGGCGCGAACGGCCGGAGATCGCCGACGTCGTCGTGCACACGGAGCCCCAGTGAAGGCCACACAGTGAAGGCCACCCAGTGAAGGCCACCCAGTGAAGTTGTGCATGTTCTCCCCGCGGGACCAGGATCTGGAGCGCGGCTGGCCGGGGCGGATCGACGGCGAGACCGTGATCCAGCTCGCGGCGCAGACGCTGCAGGCGTTCTTCGCCGGCGGCGGGACGGCGCGCGAGCACGCGCAGTATCCGCTCGCCGACGTCATCTTCCGCGCGCCGGTGCTGCATCCGCCGTCGGTGCGGATCTTCGACGACTCGGGCGACTTCGCATTTGCGAATCCAGCCGCGATCAAGGCGGTTGGCGACGAGCCCGGCGTGCCGGGCTCCGAGCCGGTGGAGCGCATGGCGGCGATCATCGGCGCCGACGGCGCGATCGGCGGCTTCACGCCGCTCGTCGAGTGGGTCGCACCGCAGCTGGAAGGCGCGAAGCAGCGCGACTTCGCCCTCACGCTCGGGCCGGTCGTGACCACGCCCGACGAGGGTGCGCCGCCGGGCGCCGACTGGGAGCGGCTCGTCGCGTACGCGGCCGAGAACACGGTGCTCTTCCCAGGAGACCTGATCGTCCGGTGAAGGTCGCGGTCGTCGGCGCGGGGGTGATGGGCTGCGCGACCGCGTGGGCGCTGAGCGAGCGCGGCGCCGACGTCACGCTGCACGAGCAGTTCGAGCTCGACCACGACCGCGGCTCGAGCCACGGCCGCACGCGCATCTTCCGGGTCGCGTATCCCGAGGTGGAGTGGATCCGGTTCGCGCAGGACGCGTACGCGGGCTGGCGCGACCTGGATCCGGATCTGCTCGGCCTCTACGGGCTGATCGAGCTCGTCGCGCACCCGGAGCTGACCTCGGCGCGTGCGCTCGACGAGTGCGGCGTGCCGTACCGGCTGCTCGACGCAGAGGAGGTCCGTGCGCGTGGCGCGATCCTCCCGGAGGGCTGGACGGCTCTGCTCACGACCGACGCGGGCGTCGTGTTCGCCGACCGCGCGCGCTACGCCTTCCTCGAGGCGGCCCGCGTCGATGTCGAGACCAACAGCCGCGTCGAGTCGACCGACGAGCTGGACGCGGACGTCGTCGTCGTCACCGCCGGCTCCTGGGTCCGGGAGCTCGTGTCCGACGTCCCCGTGACCGTGACGCGCGAGACCGTCGCCTATTTCAAGCGGGAAGGCCCGCCGCCGCCGTCGATCGTCGACCTCAATGCCGAGACCGGCGGCCACGGGATGTACTCGCTCCACGATCCGGTGCACGGGCTGAAGGCCGGCGCGCACCACGCCGGAGCCGAGGCCGACCCCGACGCCGACGGCGAGCCCGACCCGGCGATCGTCGAGCGCATCGCCGCCTGGGTGCGCGAGCGCTTCCCGGACGTCGACCCCGACCCGGTGGAGGCGCAGACGTGCCTCTACACGACGACTGCCGACCAGCACTTCGTTCTCGAGCGACGCGGCCGGGTCGTGATCGGCTCCGCCTGCTCGGGGCACGGCTTCAAGTTCGCGCCCGCGGTCGGCCGCAGGCTCGCGGATCTCGCCCTGAGCTAGGCGATACGCTGTCGCCATGCCGTTCTACCAGCGCCTCGGCGACGTCCCGCGCAAGCGTCATGTCCAGTTCCGCGACAACGGGACGCTCCTCACCGAGGAGGTCATGGGCCTCGAGGGCTTCAGCGGCAACGAGTCGATCCTGTACCACCTCCAGTCGCCCTGCCGCGTCATGGAGCTCGGCGGTTTCGAGCCGATCGAGCGCGACGAGTGGGTGCCCGAGCAGCACGGCCACCTGCACTTCAAGACGTTCGACACCGAGCCCGGCGGCGACGAGATCACCGGCCGTCGCCTGCTGATGTGGAACAACGACGTCGAGATCTCGCTCTGCCGGCCGTCCGGCTCGATGGACTACTTCTTCCGCAACGGCGAGGGCGACGAGGTGATCTTCGTCCACGAGGGATCGGGGACGCTCGAGACGATCTTCGGCGACCTCCCGTACTCCGAGGGCGACTACGTCGTCGTTCCGCGCGGCACGACGTACCGCTTCAAGCCTGAGGGCGAACAGCGCTACCTCGTCTTCGAGACGCCGGGCCTGATCGAGATCCCGCGGCGCTACCGCAACCACTACGGGATGCTGATCGAGGGCGCGCCGTACTACCACCGCGACATCCACCCACCGACCGAGCTGCACACGGTCCGCGAGCGCGGCGAGTACCCGGTCAAGGTGCGGGTCCGCGGCGGCTACCAGACGTACGTCGTCGACTACCACCCGTTCGACGTCGTCGGCTGGGACGGCTACCTCTACCCGTGGACGTTCTCGATCCACGACTTCGAGCCGATCACCGGCCGCATCCACCAGCCGCCGCCCTCGCACCAGACGTTCCAGGGCCAGAACTTCGTGATCTGCTCGTTCTGCCCGCGGAAACTCGACTTCGACCCGCAGGCGGTGCCGATCCCGTACCACCACTCGAACCTGCAGTCCGAGGAGATGATCTATTACGTCTCCGGGCAGTTCGGCTCGCGCAAGGGCGTCGAGGTCGGCTCGATCACGCTCCATCCGTCGGGCCTCCCGCACGGCCCGCAGCCCGGGCTCGCCGAGAAGGCGATCGGGATGCACGAGACCCACGAGCTCGCCGTGATGTGCGACACGTTCAATCCGCTCCGGCTGACGAGCTTTGCGCGCGACCTCGACGACGGGACGTACTGGCGCTCCTGGTACGCGAACGCGCAGGACGGCGACACGGCAGAGGACTCCGACGCCTCCGGCGCCGGGCTGACCTCGCATCTCTAAGTAGTTCCACCGATGCCGCGGACCGCTGCGGCGGCGACGCTGGCTGGACACGAAGGAGGTGGGCGATGAGGAGCGCAATCCTGGTGGGCGCAGCCGGTGTCGGCGCGCTCGCCTTCGCACGTAGACGTCTTCGCAATCTCGGCGCGACCCGCGCGGAAAGCCGGTCGGTCCTGCCGGGAGACGAGCTTGTCTCCCGAGCGAAGAGCCCGTCGACGATGGCGGTCACGATGGACGTGCCGCCGTCCGAGGTCTGGCCGTGGCTCGTTCAGATGGGCTGTGACCGCGCCGGCTTCTACAGCTGGGACAGCCTCGACAACGGCGGCCGGCCGAGCGCGACGGAGATCCATCCGGAGTGGCAGGACCTCGAGGTCGGTGACCGGGTGCTGTGCTCGCCGGACTCGCGCTACTGGTTTCAGGTCGAGCGGCTCGAACCGGAGCGCCTGCTCGTCCTACGGTCGTCGATCGACGTTCGCAATCGCACGCCGTTCGACCCTGCAGGGCCGAGGCCCCGGTTCTCCGTCGACGGCGTCTGGACGTTCGTCCTCGACGAGCTTCCGGATGGGAAGACGAGGCTGGTGGTGCGCTCGTCCGGCGCCGTTCGGCCACGGTTGCTGCTCGCCGCGGGGAACCTGGTCTTCTGGGATCCGGCGCACATCGTCATGCAGACCCGGCAGCTGCGCAACCTGAAGCGGCTCGCCGAGAGCCCGCTCCAGGAGCCGGTGCTCGTCGCAGCTGCCTGAGCGGCACATAGCCTGAGCGCGGTGGCGCTCGTCGAGATCCCGGAGCCGTTCGACTTCGAGCTCTCGACGGCGCGCTTCCGCGCGTCCGGGCTCGACCGGGCGACGGTCTGGGAGGACGGAGCGCTCTATCGCGCCGTCGGCGGGCGAGAGATACGGATCGCCGAGGCAGCAGGCGGCGTGGAGGTCGAGCCGCTCGACGAGGACGTCGAAAGGGTCGTCCGCAAGGTGGTCGGTTTCGAGTTCGACCTCGTGGGCTTCTCGGCGTGGGCGGCCGGAGAAGAGCGGCTCGCCCCGTTCGTGGTCAGGTTCGCCGGCTACCGCCCGACGCTCGCGCCGGACCCGTTCGAGATGCTCGTCGGCGCGATCACGGCGCAACAGGTCTCGCTCTTCTCGGCCCTCGCGATTCGCAACCGGCTCGTCGAGCGGCTCGGCGAGTGCGTCGGGCGGGTCTGGGCGTTTCCGACGCGCGAGCGCGTCGCGGCGGCGTCGGAGGAGGAGCTCTGCTCGCTCGGCTTCTCGCGGCGCAAGGCCGAGTACGTGATCGGCCTCGCGCGCTCGGATGTCGACCTCGAGTCGCTGGCGCTCCTGTCCGACGAGGAGGTGCAGGCGAGGTTGACCGCGCTGCGCGGGCTCGGCGAGTGGACGGCCGACTGGTTCCTCGCGCGCTACCTCGGCCGCCCGCGTGCGTGGCCGGCGGGCGACCTCGCCCTGCGCAAGGCCGTGCGCGCGCTCTATGGTGACGCCGACGTCCGCGCGATAGGCGCGCGGTTCGATCCCTTCCAGAATCTCACTGCGCACTACCTACTCGCACAATTCCTGACTCCATGATTCGCCAAGCGACGACCGACGACCGCGACGCCCTCCACGAGCTCTGGCTCGAGTTCGGGCAGGAGATCGAGGACGCCGTCTGGCGCGACGACGACTCCGACGAGGAGCTCGAGGAGCTCGACGAGCTGACCAAGGCGGGCACGGCCTGGATCGCCGAGGACGATGCGGGGAGCCCGGTCGGGATCGCCTTCGGCCGCATGACCGGAGCGCGCGTCGCCGAGCTGCGCGGCATCTTCGTCCGCCGGGCTGCGCGCGGAGGAGGCGTCGCGAACGAGCTCACGCGGAGCTTTCTCGCGCAGATGCGCGAGGCCGGGGCCGAGGTGATCGAGCTCGACGTCGTCGCCTCGAACGAGATCGCCCGCGCGACGTACAGCCGCTGGGGATTCCAGCCGTTCGAGCTGCGGCTCGCCGCGCTGGTCGACGACCTCGAAAAGCGCCTGGAGCCGGCGGACGGGCCGACGTTCGGCTTCGTCCACGTCCAGACCGACGACGTCGAGAAGGTCAAGCGGGACGCGGTCAAGGTGCTGCGTCTCGAGCCCGACGTCGAGGTCGAAGGCAACTGGATTCGCGTGCGCTCCGACGCGACCGACGCCGACCCGGACCAGCTGAGGGCGCTCGCCAAGGAGCTCTCGTACACCACCGGCGGCGTCACGCTCTCGCTCGGAATCCAGCGCGGCATGGTCGTCCGCTACGACCTCTTCGACCGCGGCGCGGACGTCGACGAGTACCTGTCCCTGCCGGAGTACTTCGGCCCGCTGCCGCCGGGCGACGTGTACGCCCTCGGCGCCAATGCGACCGTCGTCGGACGGCTGACCGGCGCCGACCCGAGACGCGTGCGCGAAGTGGCGCGCACCGCGGCCTCGCCCGGCGAGCTCCCGCCCGCCCAGGAGCTCTACGAGCAGATCGCAACCGTGATGGGGGTGCAACCGTGATCACGCTGTACAACGCCGCGCGCTGTCCCTACGCCGCGCGAGCCCGGATCGTCCTCGCGGAGAAGGGCATCGAGTTCGAGACCGTCGAGATCGACCTCTCCGACCGGCCGGCCTGGCTGTACGAGAAGAACCCGGTCGGCCGGGTTCCCGTCATCGAGGAAGACGACGGGGATCCGCTGCCGGAGTCGGCGGTGATCATGGAGTTCCTGGAGGAGCGGTACCCAGAACCGCCGCTGCTGCCGCCTGATCCTGCCGACCGGGCCGCGGTCAGGCTCCTCGTCTTCCGCGACCACGACTTGACCGATCCGTACTACGCCTTGCGCCGTGAGGAGGACGGAGCGCGCGAGCAGCTCGACGCGGCGCTCGGGCGGTTCGACGCGCTACTCGAGGGGCAGCCGTACCTGAGCGGACCGGAGTACGGGCTCGCCGACATCGCGCTCGTTCCCTGGTTCCTCCGTGCGCGCGACATGCTCGGCGTCGAGCTCGGCGGCTTTACCTCCGTCGCCGACTGGCTCGCGCGGCTCGAGCAGCGGCCCGCGATCGCGGCCGAAGCCGGCGTCGTCGCCGCGCTGTGAGGGCGGTCGTCGACTCCGGGTGGCTCGCGGAGCATCTCGGCGAGGACGACCTCGTCGTGGGCGACGTCCGCGGCCCGAACGCCCACATGCGTGGGCACATCCCGGGCTCGCGCCCGCTCGTGCTCGGCTCGCCGCCACCGGCGGCGGACGAGGAGTCGGCGCGTGCGCTCGCGCAGGAGATCGCGCTGCGGCTGCGGCGGCACGGAATCACGGGCCGCGAGCGGCTCGTGCTCGTCGACCGCGGCGACGGCGTCGGCGCGATGCCGGCGGCGCAGATGGCCGAGCTCGCGGGTCATCCGAGCGTGGCGATCCTCCTCGGCGGTATCGCGGGCTGGGACGGCGACCTCGAGGAGGGCGCGGTCGAGCTCGAGCCCGTGCGGGAGACCGAGGCGGACCTCGAGCCGAACCCGAGCGCGCTACCGACGCGCCAGGAGCTCGCCGGCCGGCTCGGCGACCCGGAGCTGACGGTGCTCGACGTTCGCACGCCTGACGAGTACTCAGGTCGCCGCGGTAACCAGTGCGACCCGCGCCAGGGACACATTCCCGGCGCTCGGAACCTCCACGTCGGCCAGCTGTTCGAGGGTCCGGGGCTGCCGGCTCCGCCCGAGCGTGTCCGCGACCTCGTCGGCCTGCCGGAGGGAGCGGTCGTCGTCGCGTACTGCCACTCAGGCTCCCGCTCGGCGCTGGCGACCCTGGCGCTCCGCGCCGCCGGCTACGACGCGCGCAACTACGCCGGCTCCTGGCACGAGTGGAGCCGCCACGACGAGCTGCCGCTCGAGCGCTGAGCTACTGCTCGGGAGCGGCCGGAGCCTCAGGTTCTGCAGCAGGCTCTGCCGGTGCCGCAGCCTGGGACGGTGCAGCTGCAGGCTCGGCCGGCGCCGCTGCAGGCTGGGCCTGCGCCGTCGGTTCGGCCGCACGATCTGTCGCCCTCGCCTGCGGGAGCTGCACGCCTTCCGCACGTGCGCGGACCACCGCGACAACCGCGATCACCAGGGAGAGAAGCAGGCCGATCCAGGCAGGCCAATGCCGCGCCGTGCTCTTGTCGAAGAAGGCGATCACAGTGAACAAGAGGAGAGCCAGCGCGAGACCGACCGAGACATGGCCGTGGCTCACGTTGCCCGTCGGGGCGTTCACCTCGAACAGCCGCACCAGTTCCCAGGCGAGAAGTGCGATTACGAGCAGACCGGCGATGACGCCGACGCCGTGCCACAGGTTCAGCCCAACCGCCCCGCTGACGAACGCGGACGAAAAAGAGACCTGCTGCCAATCGAAGAACGAGAAGATGAGGAAGAGCACCGCACAGCCGAGGACCACCTGGGTCTCTCGGGAGAGCTTCTTCAGGACATCCACGCGCCACCCACCTCCAGGTTTCCCGCCTAGGTACGTACCTCCGACTCGAGGGATCCTGACCGGCTGGGCGCGGGGAGTCAAGGCTCAGGCCAGCGCGATCAGCGCGACGCCGGCCGCGACCGCGGCGGCGCCGACGAGCCGCTCGACTCCGACGCGTTCACGCAGGAACGTGCCGGCGAGCAGCGCCGCGATGACCACGCTCGTCTCGCGGACGGCCGCGACCTCGGGCGCCGAGGCGAGCCGGAGCGCGGCGAGCACGAGCGCGTAGGCGCCGAAGGAGGCCACGGCGGCGACGAACGTCGACACCGTCAGCTGCTTGCGGAGCACGCGGACGCCCTGCCGCACCGCGACCAGCGGCACCGCGACCAGTGCCACCGGCAACAGGACGAGCTCGAGATACGGCAGCGAGGCGGCGTGCTGCAGCCCCTCCTTGTCCACGAGCGTGTAGCCCGCGATGGCGCAACCGATCGCGAGCGCGACAACCACGCCCTCCGCTCCGCGCCGGATTCCGCGTACGAGCACGACCCCGCCGGCGACGAGACACACGCCGACTGCCGCCTCCGGTGAGACGTCCCGGCCGAGGACGACGGCCGTCCCGAGCAGGACGAAGAGCGGAGCCGAGCCGCGCGCGATCGGATAGACGACCGACAGCTCTCGCCGACGGTAGGCCACGACGAGCAGCGCGAAGTACGCACCCTCCAACGCGGCCGAGGCGGCCACGTAGGGCGCGACGGCCCAGGAGACGGACCACGTGAGCGCCGCGACCGGGGCGAAGAGGACGACCGAGAGCCCGAGGACGACGACGGTGCGGGCTCCGACGTCCTCCGATCCGCGCAGGAAGACGTTCCACCCCGCGTGGAGGAAGGCCGCCGCGAGGGCGAGCGCGAAGGCCTCAGGTGGCACGGAGCCGCTCGGCCGCGGCGAGGAACGAGCGGCAGAGCCTGCGTCCGTGCTCGTTCCACCGGCCGATCCGCTCGCGCGTCTCCTTGCGCAGCCGCTCGGGATCGGGCGCCGGGTCGCTCTCGTCGCCGATCCAGCGCTCGACCTGCGGCTCCGTCACCTCGGGGTGGAACTGGACGCCCCAGCACCTCTCGCCGAGGCGGAAGCCCTGCAGCGAGGCCGCATTCCGCGCGAGCGCGACCGCTCCCTCGGGCAGCTCGTGCCCGTAGTGGTGCCACTGGAAGGCCTCGAACCGCGCCGGGAGGACCGAGAGCACGGGATCGGCGGCGCCCGCCTCCGTGAGCTCGACCTCGCTCCAGCCGATCTCGGCCACGGTGAGCGGCCCGACCATCGCGCCCGCCGCGCGCGCCAGGAGCTGCGAGCCGAGGCAGACGCCGAGTGTCGGGACCGGCCGCTCGAGCAGATCGCCCAGCCAACGTGCCTCGTCCCGCAACCACGGATGCCGGCCTTCCTGGTCGATGTGCATGCCGCCGCCGAAGACGAACACGGCGCCGTACTCGTCGAGCGGGCGGGGCAGCTCCGTGCCGCGCTCGAAGCTCCACTCCTCGAGCCGGTGGCCGGCCTCCGCGACGAGCGGGCCGAAGAGCTCGGTACCTGCGTCCTCGCCGTGCACGATCGAGAGGACGTTCAGGTCGCCCCTCCGCTGGCCGCGATGCGGTTCACGTCGAGGAGCCGCCGCAGCTGCCGCGCATTTGTCGCCGCCTGCGAGACGCGCCCAAGCGGGTTGTCGGGATCCTCCGAGGAGGCGTTGTTGTTGAAGAAGGCGTACGCCTGCTCGGACCGGCCAGCGAGCTCGCGCAGCGGCTCGACGAACTCGCCGAGCTCCTCGTCGGAGTAGAGATAGTCGAAGCGCTCGGCCGCCGAGCCGCCGCGCTTGTTCCACGTCCCCAGGTTGCGGCCGTGGAAGCGGACGTACGCGGTGCGTGAGGTCGTCGCAACCACGGTCGGGACGAGGTTGCGCGCCGTGTCCGAGCGCGGGGCGTCGACGACGACGTAGCCGGCGCCGATCCGCTCGAGGAAGGCGAGGGTTGCGGCGCGGTTCTCGTCGTCGAGCCACGAGCGGTGGCGGAACTCGACCAGCATCTCGTCCCTCCGAGTTGCTCGCGCGCCCACTCGAGGTACTCCAGCGACGTGTCCTTGTAGACGATGTACGGCGGCAGCTGGAAGAGGATCCCGCCGAGCTTGCCCGCTGAGCGGAGCGGCTCGAGTGCCTCGAGGAAGCGGCGGAAGATCTCGCCGCGGAGCTCGCGCGGCGGGCGGTCGACGCGGCCGCGCTCGTCCACGGGCATCTCGCCGCGGAGGTCCTCCGGGATCACCTCGGCCTTGACCGGATGCCGCGTCATGAGGCCGAAGGCCTTGATGTGCATCGTGAAGCCGTCGGGCGTCCGCTCGGCCCAGCCCTGCACCATCGGCTCGTTCGGCAGCCGGTAGTAGGTCGAGTCCACCTCGACCGTGTCGAAGTGCTCTGCGTACCAGGCAAGCCGCTCCTTCGCCGGCAGCTTCGGCGGATAGAAGTACTTCGAGAGCGCCTCGTCCGCCCACGAGCAGGTGCCGATACGGACGGTCGCGGCCATGCCGCGGACGCTACTTGGAGACCGCGCGCCTGAGCAGGGAGAGGTTGAGCGTGAGGCTGCCGATCGTGACCTGGCGGTGGATCGGCGGGACCTCGCGTTCGAACCGTTCGCCGCCGCCGAGGTGTACGACGTCGTCGGGGAACCCTCGGCCGACCGTGACCACGAGCCGCTTGCCGCGCGGCAGGAAGACGGCCTGGTCGCTCAACGGGATCTTGCACCGTCCCCGACTGCGGTCCTGTTCAGGGGCGCGGCGCCGAAGGTCACGGGCGTCGAGCTCCCTTTCACCCCCACGGATGCGATCAGCCAGCCGTAGTTGCCCTGGCCGAGTAGCGAACCGTGAGGTAACCGTCGCCGAAGGTCTCGAACGGGCCGCCCGTGAGGCGCACGGAGCGGGTGGTGCTGCCGGCTGCGTTGCTGATCGTCTTGAGCGTCTTCGTGCCGGGGAGGTTCACGCTCTTGCGCCGCGTGCGCGGGAGGCTTCTTGTAGTGGCTCGTCGTCCCGTCCCACGGATCGTGGGCGAGGTCGACGCCGCCGCTGGCCTTCGGCCCGCCGGCGAGGTACTCGTCGAACCAACCGAGTACCTCGTTGAGATAGGTCGGCTCCTCGGCCGTTGGGTTCTTGGCGGGGGCGTGGCCGAGGTCGCCGAGATAGAGCTGCTTGGGGCCTGCGAGCAGCTTGTACGCGGCGACCGCCTGGTCGATGTCGAAGAGGAAGTCGTGCCGCCCCTGGAGCAAGAGCGTCGGCACGTGGAGCGAGTGGAGGTTCGACCGCGAGGAGCGCGCCGCCTCGACGTCTCGTACCGCCGCGTTCACCGTGCCGCCGAGCAGTCGTCCTGCACGGGGTTCGAGCGACGGATCCCACTGGGAGGCGGGTACGTCCTGGAAGGAGCTCCTCCAGCAACCCGATCTTGGGCACGCCGTTGGGGTTGAGTGCCTGCCCGAGGTTCGGTCCACGTGGTCGCCGGCACGATCGCCTTGAACGGGACGCCGGCGGCCGCCGCGTTCCAGACCTCGCCGCCGCCGAGCGACAGGCCGAGGGCCCCGATCTTCGTGTCCGAGACGTCGCTGCGCGCGGCGAACCAGTTGAAGAGATCCTGCGCGTCCTGCACGTCCGTCGGCCCGTCGAGCCCGAACGTGCCACCCGAGGCGCCCGTGCCGCGCGCGTCGCAGGCGAGCGCGGCGAAGCCGTACTGCGCAAGCGCGCTGCCGTACGGCTCCATGTCGGTGTGCGACTGGCCGAGCCCGTGGAAGAGGATCACGCCGGGCCAGCCGCCGGCCGGGGCGGTGCCGCCGGGGATGATGTACGCGCACGCGAGCGGCGTCGCGTCGGAGGCGTCGATCGTGACCTCGGTCCAGCTCGGCGCGGCCGAAGCGCTCCCGGCGCACACGAGCGCTGCGGCGAGGATGGCGAAGACGACCCGCGCCCGACCCACGATGTCCACGCTAGCGCGCATTTACGATGCCCGCCATGGACTCGCGTGCGGTTGGTGTCTTCGATTCCGGCGTGGGAGGGCTGACCGTCCTCCACGAGTGCCTCGTCACGCTGCCGAACGAGGACTTCGTCTACCTCGGCGACCACGCGCGCCTGCCGTACGGGCCGCGGCCTCTCGTGGAGATCCGCCGCTTCGCGCGCGAGATCGGCGCCTACCTCGAGCAGCAGGACGTGAAGCTCATCCTCGTCGCGTGCAATGCCGCGACCTCGGCTGCGCTGCCCCAGCTGCAGGAGGAGCTGACCGTGCCGGTCGTCGGCGTCATCACGCCCGAGGCGCACGCCGCCGTGCAGGCGACGCGCAACCGGCGGGTCGGCCTCCTCGCCACGGCGGCGACCGTCGAGGCCGGCCGCTACGCCGAGCTCGTCCACGCGCTCGACGCCGGCATCTCGTTCCACCAGGTCGCGTGCCCACAACTCGTGCCGCTGATCGAGGGCGACGACCCGTACGGCGAGGAGACCGAGCGTGCGGTGCGCGAGTACGCGGCGCCGCTGCAGGCGGAGGGAGTCGACACCGTGATCCTCGGCTGCACCCACTATCCGCTGATCCGCAAGATCTTCGAGCGCGTGTTCGGCCGCGACGTGACGCTCGTCTTCTCGGCGGAGGAGACAGCCCGCGAGGTGGCCGAGACGCTCGCGCGCAAGGGCGTGGAGAACGAGCGCGGCCGCGAGGGCGCCTACCGCTTCCTCACCACCGGCGATCCCGAGGCCTTCCGCGAGCTCGGCCGTCGCTTCCTCCAGCTGCCGGTGCGCGAGGTGGAGCACGTCACCGTGGCGACGCTCGAGGCTGCAAGCGCCGCCGGCAAAGCCGGCGACGCGCGGCCGAACGACCGGACGCCTGCGGCGCCCAGGGGAGCCGCCGCATGAGCGCGCGGGAAGGCGGCCGGAAGCCCGACCAGCTGCGCGCGATCTCCTTCGAGCCGGACTTCCTCGAGAACCCGCACGGCTCCGTCGTGATCACGCAGGGACGGACGAAGGTGCTGTGCACGGCGATGGTCGAGGAGGACGTGCCGCGCTGGCTCCGCAAGCAGGGCCGGGGCTGGATCACCGCCGAGTACTCGCTCCTGCCCGCCTCGACCGGCGAGCGTGTCCAGCGGGAAGCGGCGCGCGGCAAGCAGCAGGGACGGACGGTCGAGATCCAGCGCCTGATCGGACGCGCCATCCGCGCGGTCGCCGACTTCGAGGCGCTCGGCGAGCGGACGCTGTGGCTCGACTGCGACGTTCTCCAGGCCGACGGCGGCACGCGGTGCGCCGCGATCTGCGGGGCGTACGTCGCCGCGATGCGCGCGCTCGACCGATTCGGTCTCTCGCGCACGTTCCGCGACTCGGTCGCGGCCGTCTCGGTCGGCGTCGTGGAGGGCGAGCCGCTGCTCGACCTCGACTACGGCGAGGACTCGAGCGCCGACACCGACATGAATGTCGTGATGACCGGTGACGGGCGCCTCGTCGAGGTGCAGGCGACGGCGGAGCGCGACCCGTTCGC
Organism: uncultured Actinomycetes bacterium; assembly: GCA_963770815.1. GTDB lineage: Bacteria > Actinomycetota > Thermoleophilia > Gaiellales > Gaiellaceae > Palsa-739. The sequence continues at coordinate 19,339 of CAVYQV010000009.1, read as the reverse complement.
GCGCGAGACGCTCGACGAGTTGCTCGAGCTGGCGGCGGTGGGCATCGGCGAGATCGCGACGCTCCAGGCGGAGGCCGTCGCGCGTGAGCTCCCGTAGCGCCGTCTTCGCCTCGCGGAACCGGCACAAGGCACGCGAGCTCGAGCGACTCCTCCCGGGCTGGACGCTCGAGCCGCTCGACCGTGACGACTTCCCGCCGGAGACCGGCGCGACGTACTACGAGAACGCGGCACTGAAGGCGCAGTTCGGCCGCGAGCATGGGGACGGCTGGGTTCTCGCGGAGGACTCGGGTCTCGAGGTGGACTCCCTCGGCGGCCGGCCCGGTGTTCTCTCCGCTCGCTACGCGCCGGAAGGGGCGCCGGCGATCGCGAAGCTCCTCGGCGAGCTCGGGGGGATCGAGGATCGACGCGCCCGCTACGTCTCCGAGCTCGTGCTGCTCTCGCCCGACGGACGCGAGCTGCGCGGCACCGGCGTCCTCGAGGGACGCATCGCTCGCGACCCTGCCGGCAGCGAGGGCTTCGGCTACGACCCGGTCTTCACTCCGGATGGTGAGGAGCGGACGGTGGCCGAACTGGGGAACGGCTGGAAGGCTGAGCACTCTCATCGAGCCCGTGCTGCGCGGGCGCTTCTGCAAGCTCTCGGTGACGCTCCCGCCACCACCAGTTGAGCTCGCCGCCGAAGATCATCACGTTCGCCATCACGTACATCCAGAGGAGCAGGATCGCCGGCCCTCCGAGCGTCCGCAGCGTGACGTTGACGCTGGCGTGGCGGACGAAGAACGGCAGCGCCAGAAACGACACCTCCAGGAACAAGGCGCCTGCGATCGCGCCGGGTAGCGCCTCCCGCCAGGTCACCTCCGTGTTCGGCAGCCAGGTGTAGATGACCAGCAGGAAGATGAAGACGCCCGCGAGCGAGGCGCCGAAGGAGACGATGTCGGCGACGGCCGCGCTGTCCGCGAACCGGAGGTGGTGCTTGAGCACGCTCCCGCCGAACGCGCCGACCACGAGGCTGACGAACAGGGTGGTCAGGACGCCTGCCATCAACGCGGCCGCGATTCCCTTGCCGTGGAAGAAGCGCCGGTTCGGGAGCCCGTAGACGATGTTGAGCGCCGACTCGAGCGCGCTGACGAACGAGAGTGACGACCAGAGCAGACCGACGCCGCCGATGATCCCGAGGGCCGCCGCGTTGTTCTGGACGTGGTGGACGAGGTTGATGATGCTCTCGACCGAGGTGCCCGGGAACGCGTGCTTCAGCTCCTTGATGAAGAAATCCGACGCCTTTGCGGTATGCGCGAGGCCGAGCAGCGAGAGCGCCAGGAAGACGAGCGGCACGAACGAGAGGAGCGCGAAGTAGGCGACCATCGCGGCGAGGTGGGTGCCGCGATCGGCGAAGAACTTGTGGACGAGCTGGCGCCGACGGATCCGCACGGATGCAGAGTCTGCACCTTGATACCGTCGGAGCGATGGACGCGGCAGCCGCTTTGGCCGATCTGGTCGAGATCTCGCCGCAGATCGAGGCGGCCGCCGTCGTCGCCGCAGACGGCGAGCTCGCCGGCTCCGTGGGCGTTCCCGAGGCGCGTGCGAGCGTCCTCGCGCGTGCGGTACGGGAGCTGCTCGACGGCGCTGCGGCGTTCCGCAGCGACCAGGGCCGCGTCACGCAACTCCACGCCGAGCTCGCCGACGGGGACGTGTTCGCCGTGGCCGGTCCGGGCGAGCGGGCGATCGTCGCCGTCGCCCGTGAGCGCCCCGCGCCCGGTCTCGTCTTCTACGACCTCAAGCGCTGCCTCGCGGCGCTCAGCGCTGGAAGCACCGGCGGCGAAGCCCCCGGTGCCCGGCGGGAAGACCGGGCCGCTGACGCGCCCCTGGCCGATGAGACGTAAGGCGTTCGCCCTGGCCGGCTTCGCGAGCGGAGCGCTCGCCGGGACGGCTGCGTACCGGCACTGGTTCGGCAGGAACCGCGAGCGGCTCGACGTCTACTTCGACGACGGCTCTTTCGTCACGTTCGGGCCAGCCTCGCCGGAGTCGGCCCGGCTGCTGCCGCTCGCCCGTCAAGTCCTTCTGGCGGCGCAACGGGCATGAACGACGAGGAGCTTCGCGAGGGCATCGTCTCGGCGGCCTACCTCGAGGGCGACTTCGTCCTCCGCTCCGGCAAGCGGTCGCGCTACTACCTCGACAAGTTCCGCTTCGAGACGCGGCCCGACCTCCTCGCCGCGCTCGGCGACCGGATCGCCGCGGCCGTCGGCGAGCACGAGCCGGAGGCCGTCCGCCTCGCCGCGCCGGTGCTCGGCGCCGTGCCGCTCGCCGCGGCCGCCTCGCTGGCGGGCGGCCTGCCGTTCGTGATGGTCCGCGACGAGGCGAAGGCCTACGGCACCGCGAACCGGCTCGAAGGCGCCTTCGAGGAAGGCGAGCTCGTGTGCCTCGTCGAGGACATCGTGACCTCGGGCGGAGCGCTCGTCGAGGCCATCTCGGCGGTCCGCGAAGCGGGTCTCGTCGTCCGTACGGCGGTCTGTGTCGTCGACCGGGAGGAGGGCGGAACCGACGCTCTCGCGCGCCACGCCGTGCGTTTGCGACCCCTTTTCCGGGCAGGAGACCTGCTGCAGGGGGAGAAAACCCCCGCAAAACCGCATGGTTGAGCGGCAAACACGGACTTGGTAGGGTCGTTCAGGCCCAGCAAGCGATCTACGACTGGAGGAGAAGAGTGACGAAGCAGGAGTTCGTATCCGAGGTAGCCCGCCGCGCGCAGCTTTCCAACCGCGACGCGGGCAAGGCCGTTGACGCGTTCCTCGAGTGCATCACGGACACGCTGAAGGGCAGAGGCGAGGTCACGTTCACAGGATTCGGGAAGTTCTCGACGTCGAATCGCGCGGCTCGCATGGGGGTCAACCCGCGCAACCCGACAGAGAAGGTGCACATCCCCGCAGCCACGGTCCCGAAGTTCTCGGCCGGCAGCACGCTCAAGGCGGCCGTCAAGAGCGGCGGATCGTCCTACTAACGACAGCCCAAGTCTCCTCCGAGGATCGAGAGGCCGCCTTCGGGCGGCCTCTTCGTTTTCCGGAGGTCCCCGTATCCTCACTGCGATGAGCGGGTCGGGTCACTTCGCGGATCGGCTCGCCGCCGCGGTGGAGCAGAAGGGCGCGCCGCTCTGCGTCGGCCTCGATCCGGATCCGGCTCTCATGCCGGAGGGGCTCGGCGTCGTCGAGTTCTGCCGCGGCATCGTCGACGCGGTCGCCGGGAGCGCGGTCGCAGTCAAGCCGCAGGCGGCGTTCTTCGAGGCGCAGGGGGCCGCGGGCTGGGCGGCGCTCACCGAGGTGTGCGGCTACGCGCAGGAGGCGGGCCTGCTCGTGATCGCCGACGCGAAACGCGGCGACGTCCCCTCGACCGCCCAGGCCTATGCCGCCGCGTTCGCGCCACTCGCCGACGCGGTCACCGTGAACCCCTATCTCGGCTACGACTCGCTCGAGCCGTTCTTCGCGCACGAGAGCCTCGGCGTCCTCGTGCTCGTGAAGACCTCGAACCCGGGCAGCGCGGACCTCCAGGATCTGCCGCTCGCCGATGGACGGCCGTTCTGGCAGCACGTCGCAGGCCTCGTCGACCGGTGGGGAGAGGACCGCGTCGGCGAGAGCGGGCTCTCCTCGGTCGGGGCGGTGATCGGTGCCACCCACCCGGACCTACTCGAGACCGCGCGGAGCCTGCTGCCTCGCGCCGTGCTGCTCCTGCCGGGCGTCGGTGCGCAGGGCGGTCGTCTCGAGGATCTCGCCGCGGCCTTCACCGCCGGCCCGGCGAGCGCGCTCCCCTCGGCGTCGCGGTCCGTCCTCTACGCGGACCGAGGCGCGGGCTGGCAGGAGGCGGCGGCGGCCGAGGCCGAGCGCCTCGCCCGCGAGCTCCGTGCTGTCGCCGTGGTCTGAGCCGTGGACCGCAGTCGCTTCACGCGCTGGGCCGCCCCCGTCGCGTTCCTCGCGGCGATCACGATCGGGGCGCTCGTCGTCCGCGCGGGGTTCGAGCACGGCAAGCACCACCGCGCCGGCCCACCGGCCACCACGGTCACCTCGACGACCAAGAAGAAGCATCACCACGGCCACGTGCACCAGAGCAGAAAGACGTACACGATCCAGACCGGCGACACGCTGGGCGGGATCGCGGCCAAGACCGGGACGACGGTCGCCCGGCTCGAGCAGCTCAACCCCGGGATCAACCCGACCGCCCTCCCCGTCGGTCAGACGATCCGCGTCCAGTAACCTCCGCAGCGGCGTGGTGCACCGGCAGTGATCGTCACCGTAACCCTCAATGCCGCGGTCGACCGGACGCTGACCGTCCCGAACTTCCAGTTCGGTCACCGGCACCGGGCGTCGAGCAGCCTCACGAGCGCCGGCGGCAAGGGCATCAACGTCGCGCGGGCGTTGAAGCGGCTGGAGGCCCCCGTGGTCGCCAGCGGCCTCGCAGGCGGCCGCACCGGCGACCGGATCGTCGAGGATCTCGGCCTCGAGGGAATCCTCTGTGACTTCGTCCGCATCTCCGACGAGTCACGCACTTCGATCGCGGTCGTCGACCCGACCGCGGGAGCGCTCACCGAGGTCTACGAGTGGGGCCCGGCTGTGCGGCCGGAAGAGCTGCAGATGCTCATCGACAAGCTCCACTACCTCTCGCGGGTGGCGAGCTTCGTCGTCTTCAGCGGCTCGCTGCCGCGCGACGTCGAGAACGACTTCTACGCCGACGCGATCCACGACCTGACACGGCGCGGCATCAAGTGCGTGCTCGACTGCGAGGGAGAGCCGCTGCGGCTGGGTGTCGAGGCCGAGCCGTATCTCGTTTCGCCGAATCAGCAGGAGGCCGAGAGCCTCGTCGGGCAGGAGTTCGAGGACGACGAGGACTTCGTGATGGCGCTCGACACGATCGCCGACCTCGGGGCTCGCAACGTGCTGATCACCCGGGAGACCTCGTGCTTCGCGCTCGTCCGCGAGGAGCGTCGCGTGCAGCGCTTCCGCGCGTCGATCCCGCGCGTCGAGCCGATCGCGCCGGTCGGAGCCGGGGACGTCCTCCTGGGCGGCTATCTCTCCGAGCGCTTCAACGGCCGCTCGGCCGGCGACGCGCTGCGGACCGCGGTCGGCTGCGCGGCAGCCTCGGTGGTCGAGCTCGGCGCCGGGCGGTTCGATCCGCGTGAGGCCAGCCGCCTCGCCTCCGGGGTCGAGCTCGAGGAGCTCGCCCCCTTCTCGAGCTCGCGAAGCTGACGCTTCGCTCGCTGGGGTATCGAACTGCGCGGGCCGGAAAGCGCGGTTTCCGGCCCGCTCCGTGCCTTTGTCTCTTGGGTGGTCTGGATGAGATGCCTGCCTGGTGCGCTCGCGCGCGGCAAAGGTCGGCGCGAGCGCGGTCTGGCCTGCGGCTGAGTCGCCGCTGACGCGGCTGTCTTAGCCTCCGCCCTTTGCGCCTGCTTGATTTGAGCGCTTCGAGCCTTCTTGGCGTCGAGGCGGCGGCGTAACGGCACGTTACGACGCCGCGGACCAGCGGGCGAGCACGCGCAGCCTGCTCGCCCGCGACGGCACAAGCGCGAAACCCATCGAGCCCAATGTGCCCTCAGCACGGCGCCCACCGGAGACCGCGTCTCCGGTGGGCGCAGTTCCGTCGGACCCGGGCGAAGAGCGAAGCTCTTCGCCCGGCTAGCCGAGCGCGAGCGCGCGCAGGCGGCCGGTGTGGTTGTGGTTCTCGGCCCAGAGGAGCCGACCTTTGGCGAGCGAGAGGTCGACGTAGTTGAGGCCCGTCTTCACGAGCTTCGCGATGTGGCCGTTGTGTGTGGAGATGTCACGCAGCTGGAGGCCGACGCGGTAGACGATGAGCTGGTCGCTCGCCGCGAGCTGAGGCGCGGCGAGCCCCGAGATCACGGCGCTGCCGAGCTTCGCCCCGGTGGTGGCGGAGAACCACGAGATCCGATCGTGGGGAGTGCCCTGCGTCGTGAGGACTGCGAGCACCTCGGGGGAGAGCGCGAGCGCGAGCGGGAACCCGTGCACGGAGGCCTGGGCGACGGCGGCTCCGGTGGTGGCGTCCACGATCTGCAGCGTGTTCTTGGCGCTCGTTGACGGGCGGCCGGCCTTGACGGTCGTCGCGGGGACGTAGGCGATGCGGCCGCTCGCCGCAGCGAGCAGGAGCGCAGGCTCCGCTCCCGGCAACGGGGTATCTGTCGTCCGAGAGACGATCTTGATCCCGCCGTCCGCGATCTTCTGCTTGCACATGCCCTTGGAGAGACAGGCAGACGGGTCGACGTACTCGACGTCGTCCCACGAGTAGGCCAGCGTCCGGCCCGCTCCGGCGACGCCGCCGAGCCAGTCGCCGATGCCGTTGCTCGCGTGGGCGAGATGCTCGACCTGTCGTTCGGGCCCGGCGAAGGGTGCGGCGACGACCCAGTCGAACGGCTGCGGGCCGCCTTCGTGCAGGGACCAGAGCGCCGTGGACATACGGGACGCGACCGCGAGCTGCGGCTGCCCGCCGGTCAGGCTCCAGTTACAGGTCAGGCTCCCGGACGACGGCTGGGGCAGGGTCCGGTCCTTCTTGCCGGGCGCCATGACGTGCACGAGGTTGCATGTCTTCGTCTTCGCGCCGGACGTGAACCACGCGGCGACGCCGTTGTTCTGCGCGACCGCCGCGATCGGTCCGTCCGGGCTCTTCCGCAGCGTGTGTGCGGTCGGAGTTCCGGCCACGGCTGCGCCGGCGAGGACGAGAAGTCCCGCTGAGGAGGCGAGGAGGGCCCGCACGGCATGACCGTAACTGTCCGGTGTTAGGACGTTGTCAAAATCGTGTCCCGATCGGCTGTTACCCTCTTTTTCTTGACGGAGCACGCAGCAGCCGAGCTGAGGGCCGACGACGTCAAGCGGCTGCTCGAGCTCGACCGGAAGTTCGGTCGCGAGGGCCTCACCTTCGACGACGTCCTCCTCGTTCCGGCCGAGTCGCACGTGCTGCCGAACGACGTCTCGACACGCGCTCGCCTCACGCCCTCGATCGAGCTCGCGATCCCGATCGTGTCGGCGGCGATGGACACGGTGACCGAGGCCCGTCTCGCGATCGCGCTCGCGCGTGAGGGTGGGATCGGCATTCTCCACCGCAACCTCTCGATCGAGGCGCAGGTCGCCGAGGTCGACAAGGTCAAGCGCTCCGAGTCGGGGATGATCGTCGAGCCGGTGACGCTGCCTCCCGACGCGCCCGTGAGTGCGGCGCTCGACCTGATGGCCCGTTACAAGGTCTCGGGCGTGCCGATCACGGACGGCGCCGGCGTCCTCGTCGGCATCCTCACGAACCGCGACCTCCGCTTCGAGAACGACGTCGAGCAGCCCATTTCCGCGCTCATGACGTCGCGGAACCTCGTCACCGCTCCCATGGGCACGACGCTCGCGGAGGCGGAGGAGATCCTCCACCGCAACAAGATCGAGAAGCTCCCGGTCGTCGACGCCGACGGGCGGCTGTGCGGCCTGATCACCGTCAAGGACATCCAGAAGAAGATCGAGTTCCCCGAGGCGACGAAGGACGAGCAGGGGCGGCTGCGCGTGGGCGCCGCGGTCGGGGTCGGGCCCGATGCGCTCGAGCGGGCCGAGGCGCTCGTCGGCGCGGGCGTGGACGTGATCGTCGTCGACACCGCCCACGGCCACTCCCAGGGCGTGATCGAGATGGTGCGGCGGATCAAGGACACCGTGCCGCTCGAGGTCGTTGCCGGCAACATCGCCACGGCCGACGCAGCCCGGGCACTCATGGACGCGGGCGCGGACGGGTTGAAGGTCGGCATCGGGCCGTCCGGGATCTGCACGACGCGTGTCGTCGCAGGCGTCGGCGTCCCGCAGATCAGCGCGATCCACGACGTCGTGGGCACCGCTGCGCCTGAAGGCGTGCCGGTGATCGCGGACGGCGGCATCACCTCGTCGGGCGACATCGCGAAGGCGATCGGCGCCGGCGCCGACGCGGTCATGCTCGGCGGCATGCTCGCCGGCACCGACGAGACTCCGGGAGACGTGATCCTCGTCCAGGGGGAGCGCTTCAAGGAGTACAGGGGCATGGGGTCGCTCGGCGCGATGAAGGCGCGCGGCTTCTCGAAGGACCGCTACTTCCAGGGTGACGTCGAGGACGTCGAGAAGCTCATCCCCGAAGGCATCGAGGGACGCGTCGGCTACAAGGGCCCGCTGCAGCACGTCGTCCACCAGCTCGTCGGCGGCCTGCGCCAGGCGATGGGCTACTGCGGCGCGGCGACGATCGACGAGATGAAGCGCGCGCGCTTCGTCCGGATCACGGCGGCGGGGCTGCGCGAATCGCATCCGCACGACGTCACGATCACGAAGGAGGCGCCGAACTATCGGCGCTGAGGAGGCCCAGGTCGTCGAGCTGCCGGTCCGGGGCGACCGGCCCGTTCTCGTTCTCGACCTCGGCGGCCAGTACTCGCAGCTGATCGCGCGCCGCGTGCGCGAGTGCCGCGTCTACTCCGAGCTCGTCGGCCACACGATCACGCCCGAGGCGGTGCGGGCCAGGAACCCGTACGCGCTGATCCTGAGCGGGGGCCCGGCGTCGGTCTACTCCGACGACGCACCGCGCATCGATCCGGCGTTGTTCGAGCTCGGCATTCCCACGCTCGGCATCTGTTACGGCGCGCAGCTGATGGCCCTCGAGCTCGGCGGCCGCGTCGACCGCACCGGCGTCTCCGAGTTCGGGCGCACCGCCATGGAGGTGACCGAGTCGCAGCTGCTCGCCGACACCCCGCCCGAGCAGACGGTCTGGATGTCCCACCGCGACACGGTCGTGGCCGCTCCCGAGGGCGCCCACGTCGTCGCGAGCTCGCCGGCGACACCGGTCGCGGCCTTCGAGGCGCCCGAGCGTGGCCTCTACGCCGTCCAGTTCCATCCCGAGGTCGTGCACACGCCGCACGGGATGGACGTGCTGAAGAACTTCCTCTACCGCGTCGCCGAGGCGCCGCCCAGCTGGACACCGGCCGCGGTGATCGAGGAGCAGGTTGCACGCATCCGCGCGCAGGTCGGGCGCGAGCGCGTGCTCTGCGCACTGTCGGGCGGCGTCGACTCGGCCGTCGCGGCGCTGCTCGTGCACAAGGCGGTCGGCGAGCAGCTCACGTGCGTCTTCGTCGACCACGGACTCCTGCGCCAGGACGAGGCGGAGCAGGTCGTCGAGACCTTCGGCGAGCACTTCCACGTCCCGCTCGTCCACGTGCAGGCGCAGGAGCGCTTCCTCGAGCTGCTCGACGGCGTCGAGGAGCCGGAGGACAAGCGCAAGATCATCGGCCGCGAGTTCATCCGCGTCTTCGAGGAGGAGGCACGGAGGCTCGGCGACGTCCGCTGGCTCGTGCAGGGGACCTTGTACTCCGACGTGATCGAGTCGGGCGGCACCGAGGGCGTCGCGGCGACGATCAAGTCGCACCACAACGTCGGCGGCCTGCCCGAGGACATGAAGATGCGCCTCGTCGAGCCGCTGCGGCTCCTGTTCAAGGACGAGGTGCGGCGCGTGGGGGAGGAGCTCGGGATGCCCGAGCGCATGGTCTGGCGCCAGCCGTTCCCAGGCCCCGGTCTCGCGATTCGGATCATCGGCGCGGTCACCCAGGAGCGGCTCGAGATCCTGCGCCAGGCCGACGCCGTGCTGCAGGAAGAGGTGCGGCGGGCAGGCCTTTACGGCGAGCTGTGGCAGTCGTTCGCGGTACTCCCGGCGGTCCGGTCGGTCGGCGTGCAGGGCGACGAGCGCACGTACGGCTACCCGATCGTGATCCGCGCCGTGACGAGTGACGACGCGATGACGGCCGACTGGGCGCGGCTCCCGTACGACCTCGTGGAGACGATCTCGGCGCGCATCGTGAACGAGATCCCGGGCGTCAACCGCGTGGTGCTCGACGTGACGTCGAAGCCGCCCGCGACGATCGAGTGGGAGTAGCGTAGGAGCCCGAGATGGGCTCCTTCTACGACCTCCTCAAGCAGCGCCGCGCCGTTCGCAGCTACACCGGCGAGCGGGTGCCGCGTGAGACCCTCGAGCGGATCGCGCGCGCCGCGCGTCGTGGGCCGAACGCCGGCTACAGCCAGGGGCTGAGACTGCTCGTCGTCGACGACCCGGACACGATCGAAGCGCTCACGGACTCGGAGGCCGATGAGGCCGACCGGGCCTGGTTCCTGAAGGCCGCCGCGCATGTCTTCGTCCTGACCCGGGAGCAGGACTACCACGACCGCTATACGCAGCCGGACAAGCTCGCCGTCACCGGCGGCACCGAGGTCGTGTGGCCGGTGCCGTTCTGGCACGTCGACGCGGGTGCCGCGCTGATGCTCCTCTGGCTCGCCGCGCTCGAAGAGGGCCTCGGCGCCGGCGTCTACGGCGTCCCGGTGGAAGAGGACGCGCGCGTGCGCGAGCTGCTCGGGATCCCGGACGACCTCACGATCGTCGCCGGCGTCACCATCGGCCACCCGGCGGAGGATCCCGACTGGGACCGAGCATCGAGCGTCTTCTCGCAGCGCCGCCGCGCGCACGGCGAGGTCGTGCAGTTCAACCGCTGGAGCTCGTAGAGCGGCTCGCCGCGGCGGAGATCGGCGAGACGTACAACCAGTACGCGGGCTCGGCGCTCCGGCGTGAACGGCTTCGCTCCTACCTCGAGACTCGTCACAGGGCCGAGGTCGTGCTCGTCGGCGAGGCGGCCGGCTATCGCGGCGCGCGCGTGAGCGGCATCCCGTTCACCTCCGAGCGCCAGCTCACCGGCGCCGGCCCTGCGGAGGCGACGGCGACGATCGTGCACCGGGTGCTCGCTGCGCTCGGCGTCGAGGAGGAGGTCCTGCTGTGGAACGTCGTTCCGACGCATCCCGGCAGCGCGACCTCGAACCGGCGGCCGACGCGAGCGGAGGTGGAGGCGGCCTCGCCGTTCCTCGACGAGTTGACTCGCGGGCGCGTCTCGATCGCCGTCGGCCGCGTTGCCGCCGCCGCTCTCGACGCGCCGTACGTCCGCCATCCGTCGCACGGCGGGGCGGCCGCATTCGAGCAAGGATTGCGGCGGGCTTTCGCTACAATCGGCCGCCGGCGGGCACGTGTCCGCCCGTTTCTTTGAAGAAACACAGCCTATGAAGACCTACAGCGCCAAGCCGGGAGAGATCACGCGCGAGTGGTATCTCGTCGACGCCGAGGGCAAGACGCTCGGCCGCCTCGCGACCCAGATCGCCGACACGCTTCGCGGCAAGCGCAAGCCGCAGTTCACACCGCACGTCGACACCGGCGACTTCGTGATCGTCGTCAACGCCGAGAAGATCCACGTGACCGGGAACAAGCTCGACCAGAAGCGCTACTACCGCCACTCGGGCTATCCCGGCGGCCTGCGCAGCCGGACGCTCCGCGAGCAGCTCGACCGCCGGCCGACGGAGGTGCTCCGCGTCGCCGTCAAGGGGATGCTCCCCAAGAACCGGCTCGCGCGGCAGCAGATCACGAAGCTCAAGATCTACGCCGGCCCCGAGCATCCGCACGAGGCGCAGAACCCGAAGCCTTTGGAGTCCGACCAGTGAGCCAGATCGCGCAGTACCGCGGCACCGGCAAGCGCAAGACCTCGGTCGCGCGCGTCATCCTCCGGCCCGGCGGCGGCGCCACCTGGATCAACGGCCGCACGCTCGAGGAGTACTTCCCGCGCTCCGTCTGGCAGACGATCGCCGTCTCGCCGCTCAAGGTGGCCGGCCTCGAGGGGCAGTACGACCTCCGCGTCCGTGTCCACGGCGGTGGGCTGACCGGACAGGCCGGAGCGGTGCGGCACGGGATCGCCCGCGCGCTCGTCGAGGCGAACCCGGAGCTCCGCATCCCCCTCAAGCGCGAGGGCTTCCTCACCCGGGACGCACGTCAGGTCGAGCGCAAGAAGGCCGGCCTGCACAAGGCGCGCAAGGCGCCGCAGTTCTCGAAGCGCTAGTCGCCGGCTTCTAGTCCGGGACCTGCTCGATGACGTAGATGCGTCGGTCGGGCGCGCGCACCCAGAACCAGGCCCAGTCGCCGGCGTCCGGCTCGTCGAAGGACCCGGCCGCCCACACCGGCTCGTTCACGAGCTCGAGGCCGGCGGCTTCGGCTTCGGCCAGGGCTGCGCGGATGTCGTCGACCACGAAGCCGATCACGAAGTCCGCCTCGTCCGGGATCATCTGCAGGTCGTGAAGCCCCTCCGAATAGACCTCGACTAGGTCGCGGCGGTTCGTCGGGAGCCGCTGGAACGTCACCGTTTCCTTCTCCCCGCGGGCTCCAGGCCGAGGGTGCTGCGAAGGAACGAGGTCATGCCCTCGACGTCGCTCGAGCGGATACCGACGTAACCGACTCGCTTCACGCGCATGTGGCGAACTTACTAGCCGCGCGACCGCTCGAGGCCGCCGAGGAGCAGGTCGAGCGCGTATTCGAACGTGCGCGCGTCGTGGTGCGAGCCCTCCTCGAGGTGCTGCATCCCGTGCTCGTGCAGGTGCGGGTAGGCGGCCTCGGGGAGCATCCGGTCGAGGAAGGGGCGGACCTCCTCGATGTCCATGACCGGGAGCGAGCCGTGCGTCGACTGCCAGAGCGAGAAGCCGATGATGTGAGCATCGAGGACGTGGTACGCGGTGTAGGTGGTCTCGGCCGAGAATCCCGCCTCGCGAAGCGCGGCGAGGAGCGCGTTCATGAACTCGAGCCGCGCCGGTCGGATGCGCGCGGGTGACATCAGCAGGCCGGCCGCCCATGGGTGCCGCACGAGGGCCTCGTGCGCCGACACCGAGCTGCTCCGGATGGACGCGAGGCCGCCCTTCGTGTCCGGCGGCTCCATCTCCGCGAGCACGAGGTCGAGGATCCCGTCGAGCAGGTCGTCCTTGTTCGCGACGTGGTTGTAGAGGGACATCGCCTCGTAGCCGCCGAGTGCCTGGCCGAGCTTGCGCATCGAAAGCGCGTCGATGCCCTGCTCGTCCACGAGCTCGAGTGCCTCGGCGAGGATGCGCTCGCGGCTGAGCGGCTTGCGTCTGGTGCGTCGCCATTGACATAGCTTACGCTGTATGTCATCTTACACCGTAAACTTACGGCGTATGGAGGAGAAGACGATGATGAAGGCACTCGTTCGGCACCGGTACGGCGGCCCCGATGTGGTGCGCATCGAGGACATCGAGAAGCCGGCGTTGGAGGATGACCGCGTGCTCGTCCGCGTCCGCGCCAGCTCCATCAACAAGGCGGACTGGCACCAGCTTCGCGGCTGGCCGCCCTTGATGCGGCCGATGATCGGCGGCACCCTGCGCCCGAAGGACTCCCAGATCGGCACCGACTTCGCCGGCGTCGTCGAGGCGGTGGGGAAGGACGTGACCGAACTCGCGCCCGGCGACGAGGTCTTCGGCGGCCGAAACGGTGCCTTCGCCGAGTACGTGACCGCGATCCACGTCGTCCGGAAGCCGCGGAACGTCACCTTCGAGGAGGCCGCGACGATGGGGATCGCGGGACTGACCGCGCTCCAGGGCATCCGGGATCACGGCGGGCTCGAGGCCGGCGAGCGCGTGCTGGTCAACGGCGCCTCGGGTGGTGTCGGGACGCTCGCCGTCCAGATCGCGAAGGCTCTCGGCGCACACGTGACCGCCGTATGCAGCACGCGCAACGTCGAGCAGACGCGAGCGCTCGGCGCCGACCGCGTGCTCGACTACACCCGCGAGGACTTCACGCGCGAGCGGGAGCGCTACGACCTGATCCTCGACGTCGCCGGGGGACACTCGTGGTCCGCGCTTCGGCGTGTCCTCGAGCCTGAGGGCCGTCTCGTGGTCGTCGGCGCGCACGGCAGCCGCGGCCAGCTCCGGCACATCGCGGCCGTCAAGCTCACGTCGCTCTGGAGCAAGCACAAGGTCAAGTTCTTCATCGCCAAGTTCAACAAGCAGGACCTTCAGACGCTCGCCGACCTGCTCGAGAGCGGCGCCTTGAAACCGGCGATCGACCGGACGTACGAGCTCGACGAAGCCCAGGACGCATTGCGCACGTTCGGCGAGGGACACGTCAGGGGCAAGCTCGTCCTCACGATGTAAGCCGCTATCGTCCCGCGCCGTGGCGCGGGAGTACTTCGGAACCGACGGCGTTCGCGGTGTAGTCGGCGAAACGCTGACGGAGGATCTCGTCGAGCGGCTCGGCAAGGCGGCGGCTGCCTGGTGCGGTCGCGGCCGTGTCTTCGTGGGGCGCGACACGCGCGCCAGCGGCCCGGAGCTCGAGGAGGCCTTCGCGAACGGGATCGCCTCGGCCGGAGGGAGCGCCGTCCTCGCGGGCGTGCTGCCGACGCCCGCGGTCGCGCTGCTCGGCCTCGATCTCGGCGCGGTGATCTCCGCCTCGCACAATCCGCCGGAGTACAACGGCGTCAAGGTCTTCGACCGCGACGGCCGCAAGCTGACGGACGCCGCCGAGGAGGAGATCGAGGCGCTGCTCGACGGCCCGGCTCCCGGCGGCGGGGAGATCGACCGGGTCGAGGTCGCAGCGGACAGCTACCTCGAGCACGTGCTCGAGCGCTTCGGCACCGACCTCTCCGGGTTCCGGATCGCGGTCGACTGCGCCAACGGCGCGTACGCCGGCCTCGCGCCGCAGGCGTTCGAGCAGCTCGGGGCCGAGGTCGTCGCGATCGGCAACGAGCCCGACGGGACGAACATCAACGTCGGCTGCGGCGCGACCGAGCTCGGCCTGCTCGCCGAGACGGTCCGCGCCCGTGGGCTCGACCTCGGCATCGCGTTCGACGGCGACGGCGACCGGATGCTCGCAGTCGACGAGCGCGGGGATCCGGTCGACGGCGACCAGATCCTCGCGGTGCTCGCGCTCCACCTCGGCGTCGACGGCGTCGCCGTCACCACGATGACGAACCTCGGCTTCCATCGCCTGATGGAGGAGCGCGGTATTCGCGTCGTCGTCACCGACGTCGGCGACCGCTACGTGCTCGAGGCGCTCCGGCGGGAGGGGCTGCTCCTGGGCGGCGAGCAGTCGGGCCACCTCATCTGGCTCGAGGGCCACGTGACAGGAGACGGCCTCGTAGCGGGTGGCCCACCTTGCGCCAATGGCGACCGGAGTGGCGTTCGCGATCAAATATCGCGGCGGAAATCAGGCGATCGTGTGCTTCATGGGCGAAGCCGCCGTGAACAACGGCGCGTTTCATGAATCGCTGAACATGGCGGGCCTGTGGAAGCTCCCGGTGATTTATGTGATCGAGAACAACAAGTACGGCATGGGTACGGCTGTCGAGCGCGCATCGTCGATCAAAGACATGTACAAGCGCGGCGAGACGTACGCGATCACCAGCGCTGAAGTCGACGGACAAGACGTGCTTGCCGTGCGCGACGCGATGGCCAAGGCGCTCGAGCGCGCGCGCGACGATTATCAGCCGACGCTGCTGGAGATCCGCACGTACCGCTTCATGGGGCACTCGATGTCGGACGCCGTCAGCGGCACATACCGCACGAAGGCCGAGCTCGAGGAATATCTGAAGCGCGACCCGATCAACATTCTCGAAGCGAAGATGAAGGCCGCCGGCGAGATCACCGCCGATCAGATCGCTGATATGGAAAAGGAGATTGCGCTGGTGGTCCAGGATGCGTGGGATTTTGCGGATGCGAGTCCCGAGCCGCCGCTGGAAGCGTTGTATGAAGATGTGCTCGTAGAAACCACGTCTGGCTGACAACTTTTTACTGCCGCACGGAACGCAGTTAACTCGTCTTAGGCGAAAATGCCCCTCATCACGTATCGCGACGCGCTCAATCAGGCCCTGCGCGAAGAAATGCATAAGGACGACCGCGTCTTCCTCATGGGCGAGGAAGTCGGCGTCTACAACGGCGCCTACAAAGTCTCCGAGGGCATGCTCGAGCAATTCGGCGAGATGCGCGTCATCGACACGCCGATCACCGAAGCTCGGCTTTGCCGGCGTCGGCGTCGGCGCGGCGATGGTCGGACTGCGCCCGATCGTCGAGTTCATGACCTGGAACTTCGCGCTGCTCGCGCTCGATCAGATCGTGAACAACGCCGCGAAGATGCTGCTATATGTCCGGCGGCCAGTTCAACATGCCCATCGTCTTCCGCGGCCCGAACGGCGCCGCGCTGCAGCTTCCGCGCAGCACTCGCAGGCGTGGGAGTCGTGGCTCGCGCACATCCCCGGCCTGAAGGTCGTCGCGCCCGGCACGCCGTACGACGCGAAGGGCCTGCTCAAGAGCGCGATCCGCGACGACAACCCGGTCATCTTCCTCGAAGGCGAGATGCTCTACAACCTGAAGGGCGAAGTGCCCGACGAGGAATATCTCATCCCGCTCGGCAAAGCAGAATTTGAAGCGCGAAGGCGATCACTGCTCCATCATCACGAGCGGCAAGATGGTGCTCGTCGCGATGCAGGCCGCCGATCACGCTCGCGAAGGAAGGCATCAAGATCGACGTCGTGGACCTGCGCACGATCCGCCCGATGGACGTGGACGCGATCACCACGAGCGTGCAAGAAGACGAATCGCGCCGTGGTGCTCGAAGAAGGGTGGGAAGTGTGCGGCATCGGATCGCAGATTGTCGACTACATCCAGCGCGACTGCTTCGATCATCTCGACTCGCCCGTGATTCGCGTGCATCAGGCCGACACGCCGATGCCGTACGCGAAGGCGCTGGAGAAGTCCGCGAAGCCCGATCTCGCCAAGACGATCGCGGCGGTGAAAAAAGTCATGTACATCGAGGCCTGACGATGGCTACCAAGATTTTCATGGAGGCGCTCTCCCCCACGATGGAAGAGGGTCGTCTCGTGAAGTGGCTCAAGAACGAAGGCGACGCCGTGAAAAGCGGCGATGTCCTCGCCGAAGTCGAGACCGACAAAGCGGTGATGGAACTCGCCGCGCGCGGCGAAGGAGTTCTGCGCAAGCGACTCGTCAACGAAGGCGAGGCGGTGCCGGTCGGGCACGCTCGTCGGTGTGATTGGCGCGAAGGATGAGGACATCGCTGCGCTCGTCGCTGGCGCGACGAAAAGCGATGGAAGATCGAAGATGGAAGATGTAAGTCCGGCCGCGAACCCTACGGCTGCTGCTCCAGCGTCTCCACCGCCGACTGTTGCGCCGCCGAAGGCGCCTGCGGCGCTTCCGCCTTCCATCTCTCCATCTTCCATCGCCGTTCCCGCAAACGGTGGCCGCACACTGTCGAGCCCGCTCGCCAAGCGCCTCGCCGACGAAAGAGGCTTGGATCTCGCGCGCGTCGCAGGCAGCGGCCCCGGTGGCCGCATCATCAAACGCGACATCGAAGCGGCGATCGCGACCGGCCCGTCATCTGGCGTGAAGCCGTCATCTTCCACCTTACATCCTCCATCTTCCATCGCCTTTGAGGATGTCCCGCTCACGCAAATCCGCAAGACGATCGCCCGCCGCCTCGCCGAATCCATCGGCCCCATCCCCACGTTTTACCTCACCGCCGAGTTCGACCTCCAGCGCGCCAGCGAAATGCGCGCCGCGATGGCCGCGATGGGCGATGACTACAAAGTCTCGTTCAACGACATCATCCTCAAGGCGACCGCCACCGCGCTCGGCCCAGCACCCCGAAGTGAACGCACACTGGCTCGGCGATCACATCCGCCTCCACCATCGCGTCCACCTCGGCATGGCGGTCGCCACGGACGACGGCCTCATCGTGCCGGTGATCTTCGATGCCGACAAAAAGCGCATGAGCGAGATCGCGATCGAATCGAAAGCGCTCGCCAGGAAAGCGCGCGAGCGGAAACTCACGCCGGCCAGTACACTGGCTCGACGTTCTCCGTGTCCAATCTCGGCATGATGCAGATCGAGCAGTTCACCGCGATCATCAATCCACCCGAGTGCGGCATCCTCGCGATCGGCGCGATCGAAGACAAAGTGGTCGTTGCTCCGGACGGCTCGCTCGAGACGCGCAAGCGGCTCCGCGTCACGATGAGCTGCGATCACCGCGCAATCGACGGCGCGGTTGGCGCGCGCTTTTTGCAAACACTCCGCCGCATGATCGAAAATCCTCTCATGCTCGTCTACTAGGCTTATAAAGGTTTATCACATGGCATCCTTTGACGTGATTTTTCTTGGCGGCGGCCCGGCAGGTTACGTGGGCGCGATCCGCTCCGCGCAGCTCGGCATGAACGTCGCCGTCATCGAGCGCGAGGGCCTGGGTGGCACCTGCGTGCTGTGGGGCTGCATTCCGGCAAAAGCGCTGCTCGAAGCCGCAAATCTCGCGACGCGCGTCTCGCACGCCGCCGAGTTCGGCGTGACGGTCGGCGATGTGAAGCTCGATTATGGAGTCGCGATGAAGCGCTCACGCGACGTGAGCACGAAGAACTCCAAGGGCGTCGAGTTCCTGTTCAAGAAGAACAAGATCACCTGGATCAAAGGCGACGGGCACGCTCGCGCCGAACAAATCGGTGAAAGTGAAGATGGAAGATGGAAAGATGGAAGTTCACAACGCGACCAAGGGCGTGGTCATCTCCACCGGATCGCGCGTGCGGGGCCTGCCGCAGGCCGGGCTCGAGCTGAACAAGACGACGGTGATCTCGTCGGACGAAGCGCTGATTCTCGACAAGGCGCCCAAGACAATCGCCATCATCGGCGCGGGCGCCGTCGGCTGCGAGTTTGCCGATGTGTTCCACGCCTTCGGCTCGAAGGTTTCTCTCATCCAAGCAATGCCCCGGATCCTTCCATTGGAAGACGAGGATTCGTCGAGCGAAGTGCAGCGCAGTTTCAAGAAGCGCGGCATCGACGTCATGGCCGGCGCGAAGCTGACGTCCGCGAAAGTCGGCAAGGACTCCGTCACACTGACGGTGGAAGTCCAGGGGGCCAAACAGGAAATCGTCGCGGACACGGTGCTTGTCGCCACCGGGCGCGCGGCGAACGTCGAGAACATCGGTCTCAAAGAACAGGGCGTTCAGCTCACCGACCGTGGCTTCATCAAGATCAACGAGAAGATGGAGACGAGTGCGGAAAGGGCCTCTACGCGAAATCGGCGATGTCGCCGGTCCGCCGATGCTCGCGCACAAGGGCGAGCGCGAAGGGATGATCGTCGCCGAGGTGCTCGCGGGAAAGCATTTCCATCCGCTGAGTTATGGCAACGTTCCGAACGCGACCTACTGCCATCCGGAAGTCGCGTCGATCGGCCTGACCGAGGCGCAGGTGAAGGAAAAGAAGATCGATTACAAGGTCGGCAAGTTCCCATACACGCCAACCGCCGCGCGCGCACGTCAGGCGAGACGGAAGGTTTTGTGAAGATCATTCGCGACGCCAAGTACGGCGAGATCCTCGGCGCGCACATCGTTGGCGCGCACGGACGGAACTGATTCACGAGCTGGCGGTGCGCGCGAGAATGAGTTTACAGTGGAAGAAATCGAGCTCGCAATCCACGCACATCCGACGCTCTCGGAATCGATTGCCGAGGCTGT
>CAVYQV010000008.1:0-14184 GCA_963770815.1 uncultured Actinomycetes bacterium | reverse complement strand
ACGCCCCACACCCGACCTCACCGAGCAGCTGTTCACGCGCCACCGGGTCGAGATCCCGGTCGACGGCGTGGACAGGCTCCTGCGCCTGTCCGTCGCCGCCTACACGACGCGCGAGGAGATCGACCGGCTGCTAGCCGCCCTCGTTCGGGAGCTTGACGCCGAGCACGGTCAACAGGACGAGTAGCCCGATCCCGAGCAGCCAGTAGGCGAGCACGCGCCGCGGGTGGCGTGACTCCCGCAGGGAGCTGAGCGCGATCTTCCCCCAGAGAAGCAGGAGACCGAACAGTGCGGCTCCGCCCACCACGATCACTGGCGCGAGATAGACCGCCTTCTCGAGCGGCCAGGCCAGCGCCCAAGCGGTCAGCGCGACCATCGCCAGCACCACCGCGAGCGCCACGAAATAGCGGAGTACCCGCATGCCGTCAGGGTACGCTGCCGCCGTGGAAGCGGCCGGCAACTACCACTCGGGCGACGACTACGTCGTCGAGTTCCTCGGCTACCGGTTCTCCTTCAGCAGCCTCGACTTCGAGGAGCGGGTCATCGCAGCCGCGGTCCGGCTCGGGCTCGTGTCCACCCCCGAGCTGGACGAGGAGGAGACCGCCGACCTCGTCGAGCTGGTCGAGCGCGATGCGATCGAGACACCGCGCAGCGCGCTCGGCGAGTACCTGGTCCGCCACTGGGACGAGCTGGCCCTCGTCCGCGGCGAGTCGCTCGTCTACTGGCTCAAGAAGCTCGTCTTCCGCGGCGCCTGGCTCGACCACCGCGTGAAGGAGGGTCTGCTCGAGGTCGACTGGGACGAGGAGCGGCAGGACTTCACGTTCGCCGACACGAACGGCGGCCGCGCCCTGCTGGAGCTCCTCCCCACCCCGAGCTGGCACGAGCTCCAGTACCGGCGATGAGTGAGCGTAGGCTCGACGGAGGAGCGAAGGCGGCGGCTTTGCCGGAGCCTGGAACGGGAAATATCCCTCGGCGGTACGCGGTTGTGTTGCCGGCGTATCTGGCGGCGCTCCTCGCGGTCGACACCCAGGTCTCGCTGCCCGGGCAGCTCGTGCTCGGCGTGCTCACGTTCGTCGTCCTTGCGCTGTCGCTGTGGCCGCTCGCGCCGCCGGTTCGGGCGCAGGCCGTCGGCGTCGTGCTCTTCGCGACGGTCGGAGAGGTGACGGGCTCGCTCGTCTGGGGCGTCTACCACTACCGCCTGCACAACCTGCCGCTCTTCATTCCGCCGGCGCATGGGCTCGTCTACCTGAGCGGCGTCGCGCTGAGCCGCAGCCTCCGCGAGCGTGCCGTCGTCTGGGCCGCGCTGGTCGGCGCTGCCGCCTGGGGGATCGCCGGCCTGACCGTGCTGCCGCGGCTCGACGTCGCCGGTGCCGTGGGCGTGCCGCTGCTGCTTGTCTTCCTCTGGCGGTCGCGCTTCCGGGCGACGTACGCCGGCGTCTTCCTCGTCGTGGGCGCGCTCGAGCTGTACGGGACATCGATCGGGACCTGGCGCTGGGCCTCGACGCTGCCCGGTCTCGGAGTCCCGGACGGCAACCCGCCGAGCGGCGTCGCGAGCGGCTACGTCTGGTTCGACGTGATGGCGCTGCTCATCGCGCCGTGGCTCGTTTACGTGGCCCGCGGAACGCTGAAGCCGATGCTCTCGGCCTTCTCCGGCGCGCTGCGGAGCTCGATCCGCCGCAGGGAGCCGATCGGGATGATCAGCGCGTCCGGCGCGTCGTCGCGAGCGTCGGTCACGTAGAGCGTCACCATCCCGAAGCCGGGCTCCGGCTCGATCCGCTCGAGCACGAACCGCGACCGGTCGGCGAGCTCGACCTCGACGATCGGCTTCTCCACGCCGGCGGCCGCCGCAAACGACGAGATCGCCTTATGGAGCCGCTCGACGAACGCCTCGTGGGGCAGCTCGGGGACGGGTGTCCAGAGCTCGGGCACGCCGCTGACACTAGCTCGCGGAGGCTCAGAACAGCCGCGCGTCCGCCTCAGGCTCGCGCGCCCCGCCAAGATGCGCCCGGCCGAGCGCGGTGATCGTGCGGCCGCGGGGCGTGCGCTGGAGGAAGCCGAGTTGCAGGAGATACGGCTCGTACACGTACTCGATGGTGTCGGGCTCCTCGCCGAGGGCCGCCGCGAGCGTGTTGAGCCCGACGGGGCCGCCGTCGTACTTCTCGGCGATCGACCGCAGGAGCTCGCGGTCCAGGCGTTCCAGCCCCGCCTCGTCGACCTCGAGCAGCTCGAGTGCCTCGCGTGAGATGGCGGTCGTGATCGCGCCCTGGTGCCGCACCTCGGCGACGTCCCTGACGCGGCGGAGGATCCGGTTGCCCACGCGCGGCGTCCCGCGGGCGCGGCCCGCGATCTCGTCGGCGGCGTCAGCGGCGATCTCGACGCCGAGGATCCCGGCCGAGCGGCGGACGATCGTCGCAAGCTCGCCGTCCTCGTAGTAGTCGAGCCGGAACGTCATCCCGAAGCGGTCGCGCAGCGGTGACGTGAGCAGGCCCGTGCGGGTCGTCGCGCCGACGAGCGTGAACGGCGGCAGGTCGAGCGTGAGCGTGCGCGCAGCCGTCCCCTGGCCCATCACGATGTCGAGCCTGAAGTCCTCGAGCGCCGGATAGAGGATCTCCTCCGCCGCACGGCTGAGGCGGTGGATCTCGTCCACGAAGACGACGTCGCGCGCCTCGACGGCGGTGAGGATCGCCGCGACATCCTTCCGCTCGAGCGCGGGGCCGGCGACCGAGCGGATGCCGACGCCGAGCTCCTCGCGGATGATGTGCGCGAGGCTCGTCTTGCCGAGCCCGGGCGGCCCGACGAGGAGGACGTGGTCGAGGGCCTCGCCGCGTCCCTTCGCCGCCTCGAGCGCGATCGCGAGCTGTTCCTTGATGCGGGCCTGGCCGACGAATTCGTCGAGTCGGCGCGGCCGCAGGCTCTGCTCGACCTCTTCCTCGTCGTCGCTCAGCGCGGGCGTGAGGAACTGGGTGGCGTTCATGCGGCTCTCTTCAACGCGAGCCGGACCCGTTCCTCCGGCGGCAGCTCCGAGTCGACCTCCGCGAGGGCGCGTTCGGCGTCGAGCAGCGACCAACCGAGCTCGACGAGCGCGTCGCGCGCAACGAGGTACGGAGTGTCCGGGCCGGCCTCCTGTGCGATCGCTTCCTCGGCGCCGAGCTTCTCCTTGAGCTCGAGCACGATGCGATCGGCCGTCTTCTTGCCGATGCCGGGGATCGCCTGGAAGCGCGCCGAGTCCTCGCGCGCGATCGCGCGGCGCAGCTCGGCTGCCGGCGAGCCGGAGACGATCGCGAGCGCAACCTTCGGCCCGACGCCGCTGACGGCGAGGAGCTGAATGAACAGCTCCCGTTCGCCCCGGTCGGCGAAGCCGTAGAGCTGGAGCGAGTCCTCCCGGACGTGCGTGTACGTCTCGACCGTGAGCTCGTCCGCGGACTCGCCCTTGCGGACGGCAGTCGGAGTCGCGTGGACGAGGTACCCGACGCCGCCGACGTCGAGGATCAGCCCTTCGGGTGTGTTGGCCACGGGCTTCCCTCGCAGACGCGCAATCACAGCGGGAGAGTACGCACGGGAACGGACGTTCCCACTAGCCGGCTGCGGCGCGCAGGAGCGGCGGCGCGAGCGCGTGGCAGATCGCGACCGCGAGCGCGTCGGCGGCATGGTGCGGCGTCGGCAGCTCGTCCAGCGACAGGATCATCTTCACCATCCGCTGCACCTGCGCCTTGTCGGCGCGGCCGTAGCCGCAGATCGCCTGCTTCACGCTGGCGGGCGCGTACTCGCGGCAGTCGAGTCCCGCGTTGGCGGCCGCGACGAGCACGGCGCCGCGTGCCTGCCCGACGGAGAGTGCGATGCGGGCGTCGGCGCCGACGTACGACTCCTCCAGCGCCACCGCATCCGGCGCGTGCTCCTCGATGAGCGCCGCCACCGCGTCGTGGATCGTCTTCAAACGGAGGACGGTGTCCTGTCCGGCGGGCGTCGACCAGCATCCGTGTGCCACCTCCCTGAGGCGGCCTCCGCTTTCTTGGACGACTCCGTACCCGCAAGCAGCAGTCCCCGGATCGATGCCTACGACCTTCACGGCAGAAAGCTACGGACCCGATCGGACGAATCCTGTTCAGGCCGCACGCGGATGCGGGACTCTCGGAGATAGCGCTCGCTCAGGCGAGAGGACGGTCGCCCAGCTCAGGGTCTTGCGGTGCCGGCTCTAGCTCGGGCCGTGATTCAGTGCAGCATCGCGAGCAGTTTGGTTGTAGGCACGAAAACGAGCTTCCCGTGCTTGCCCTGCCCGGGCGCCACGTAGACGAGCCCGCGTGCATCCATCGCCATCGCCCGATAGCTGCCGGGCGACGTTGCGATCGTGACGTCCTTTCCGGTCGTCAGGTCGATCAGCTGGAGCCTGTTTCGGCCCTGCAGAGCGGCGAGCCGCCCGGAGGCCGAGAGTGCCGGCGCGACGTTGCCCGCCTGAGGAGTGTTCGCCACCGGCCAGGTCTGCAGCAGCACGCCCGTCGTCCAGTCGAAGACCTCGAGCTTGGTCGTGTACGTGGAGGACCTGGCAGTCTCGGGATTCGTCTGTGTGAGCACCACGAGCCGGTCGCCGCTGAGGGCGACGGAGTTGAACCTCGTGCTCGCCCCGATGTCAGGCCCGCAATCGCCACACGGAGGCTGCGGTGGCACCGGCGTGTCGAGCACGATCTCGCGGAGCAGCTTTCCGCCGGCCGAGTAGATGCCCACGGTCGGCTCGCTAGTAGGGGTCGAGGGATCGTCGGCCGGCCAGGCCGCCAGCGATCGCAGCACGGTGATGTGGCCGCTGTTCACCGCGGTCGCCACGATCGCGCCCGGTCCGCGGGCGATCGGACGCAGCCCGCTGGGCGTGATCAGGCTGAGCTTCTCGCTGCTGGTGGTCGCGTCGTTCGATTTCCAGGTGCTGACTGCGAGCACCTTGGCGCCGCCGGCGACGCCCGCGATCCAGCCGCCCACCGCATGCGCGGAGGTCTCCCGGCCGAAGATGTACCCGTGCTTGATCATCCTCGCGCGTCCCGCAATCGGAGCGGTGTAGAGCTTCTCGCCCATCTCGGTGTTGCCGAAGTCCTGACGCTTGATCCAGGCGACCCGCGTGCCGGCGATCGCAAGCTCCGACGCAGTGTTTGTACGGGCGGCGTTGCTGTAGCGGCCAGCCACGACAGAGGTGGCGCCCGTCGCCACGTTCCAGACATCGATCCTGCCGTTACTCACATACGCGACACGCGGCCCGTCCATCGCGACCATCCAGATCCCCGCGTCCGTGCGCTTCACCCTGTTCGGCTGCGGCTTGGCCGCACCAGCCTGCGCAGAGGCGACCAACAGCGCGAGGAACAAGAACGCGAGGGGCAGCCCCGCCACACGAAGCGTTCTCATTATCCTCACCTCCACCCAGAATCCTCGCGCACGCGGACGCTCGCGGCGCCAGGGCCATCCACGATACGCCGCGGGTCAACCGCCCCGGCGCTCAGGGGGTCATTTGCGAACACTCGCCCGGCCGAGCGACCTATCGCTCGATCGTGTTCGATCATGAGACACTCCGAGGCTCTGCTGGTCCACGAGACGAAATGAGGTGGCGACCATGTACGCAGTGATCCGCGCATACTCCGGCAACTCCGACCTCGCCGACGCGCTCGTCGAGCGCGAGGGAGACATTCGTCAGGTCATTGGCGACATCGACGGGTTCCGGGCCTACTACCTCCTCAAGCTCGACGAGGGAACCTCCACGGTCAGCGTCTTCGACGACAAGGAAGGCGCGGAGGAGTCAAGCCGTGCCGCCGCCGCGTGGCTGTCCGAGAACCTGCCGGAGCTGAGTGTCGCAGCACCGTACGTCACGGCCGGAGAAGTGCTCCTGGCGTTTTAGGTTGCCTCTGCCTCGAGTCGGCACAGCCGGAGGCAATCCCGCTCCCGCAGACGCCGCAAAGCGGCCTCAGCGGGCGGGCAAGAGAGCAGCACGGAGCGCGCCGGAGACCGCGCTCTCCGGCGCGCGTAGTTCCGCTTCGGTCGCGGGCGTCAGCCCGCGACCGACTCCAACACCCGCTCGGGGATGTCGAAGTTCGCGAAGACCTCCTGCACGTCGTCGTTCTCCTCGAGCTGGTCGATCAGACGCAGGATCTTCTTCGCCTCACCCTCGTCCTCGACGGCGACGGTCGTCTTCGGCAGCATCGTCAGCTCGGCAGACTCGATCTCGAAGCCGGCGCCCTCCACCGCCTCGCGCACCGTCGCGAGCTCCTCGGCCGCGGAGAGCACCTGGTAGCTCGAGCCGTCGAGCTCGACGTCGTCGGCGCCGCCCTCCGCCGCGGCGAGCATGAGCTCGTCCTCGTCGGTGCCGTCGGCGGGCACGAGCACGATGCCGCGCCGCTCGAACAGCCAGGAAACCGCCCCCGGCGTGCCGAGGTTGCCGTCGTTCTTGTCGAACGTGTGCCGCACTTCGCCCGCCGTCCGGTTGCGGTTGTCGGTCAGCGCCTCGACGATCACCGCAACGCCTGCCGGGCCGTAACCCTCGTAGACGATGGTCTCGTAGTCGGCGGCGTCGGCGTCGGTACCCGAGCCCTTCGCGATCGCGCGGTCGATGTTGTCCTTCGGCATCGAGGCGGCCCTCGCCTTCTCGATCGCGTTCTGGAGGGAGAGGTTCGCGGCCGGGTCGGGCCCGCCCTCCTTCGCCGCGACGATGAGCGCGCGCGTGAGCTTCGAGAAGAGCTTGCCGCGCTTCGCGTCGGCGGCGCCCTTCTTGTGCTTGATCGACGACCACTTGCTATGCCCGGACATGTCCCACCTCCCTCACGATGCTCAGGAAGCGCTCGTGGACGCGAGTATCGTCGGTCAGCTCCGGATGGAAGGCGGCGACCAGGAGCCGTCCCTCGCGCGCCAGCACCGGATGACCGTCGACCTCCGCGAGCACCTGGACGGCCGGCCCGGCTTCCTCGAGCCACGGCGCCCGGATGAAGACCGCGCGGAGCGGCTCTTCCCCGTCCCCCATCTCGAGATCGGCCTCGAAGCTGTTGACCTGGCGGCCGAACGCGTTGCGCCGCGTCCGGTAGTCGCCGAGGCCGAGGTGGTCGCGGTCGAGGACGATCATCCCCGCGCAGGTGCCGAGGATCGGGCCGCTGAACCCGCGCACCGCCTCGTCGAGGCCGTAGAGCCGCATCAGCCGGCCGATAGCGGTGGATTCGCCGCCCGGAATGATCAGGCCGTCGAGCCCGCCGAGCTGCTCGGGCAGCCGGACTTCGACCGGCTCGGCGCCGAGCCGCTGCAGCACCGCGGCGTGCTCACGGAAGTTCCCCTGCACGGCGAGAACGCCGATCCTGAGCGGCTTCTCCATCGCCTTCGATGGTAACGGGGCTCAGGCGGGCGTTGGATCGGCGGGCGCGCGACGCCGCCTGCCGAGCAGCCCGAGGAAGACGAGCCAGAAGCCGAGGAGGCCGAGAGCGAGTGCCGGCGACCAGCCGCTGATCCCGCCCACGCTCGACGTGCAGGTCTTTCCCGCTGGCGTCGCCACGCACCCCCCGCCGCTGCCAAGGCCGAGGAAACTCTCCGCGAGCTGGGTCGGCGAGCCGACCACGTAATGGATCGTCGCGATGAAGAAGCCGATCGTGCCGAAGACAGCCCAGCTCGACCGCCTCGTCGCGTGGGCGATCAGCACGAAGAAGAGCGAGACGACCAGGACGACGGCGAAGTCGAAGTCGCTCGTGTGGAACCAGTGCAGGATCGGCACGCCGATGAGCAGCCCGCCCACTAAATGGAGCCAGAACGCCGACGGCTGGTCGGAGATGCTCCCGGCCAGGAGATAGATCAGACCGATGACGAGCGTCACGGTGTACGTCCACCAGCCGCCGTTGGAGATGAAGTCGGTGACGAAGAGCCAGCCGACCACGGCCGAGATGAGCGCGATGAACGGGAACCGCGAGTACCAGCGGAAGACCAGGGCCGCGGCGAGAACCAGAAACTCGAACGTGAGGCGCCCCAGCGACCAGCCGGCGAACGGCGAGCTCCCGCCGCCGTTAAGCCAACCGAACCAGCTCCACGCGGACCCGACGAGGTAGCCCCAGGCGATCACCACGGTGAAGGCGAAGATCCCGGCGGCGACCCACGTACCGGCGCGCCGCAACAGCTGGCCGACCAGCACCAGCACGATGAAGATGAGCAGCGCCCAGGCCGTGCGGGCACCGCCGCCCGGGTACTGCGTCGAGAGGTATCCGAGCGCGGCGAGCCCGCCCAAGAGGACGGTCAGCCCACCGGTGTAGACGAGGAAGCTCGACGTCTTCCAGACCGGCTTGAGCTCGCGGTCGGGCACGGGGGAATCGTCCACCCCCCGTCGGACGGACTAGGCCCAGGGCAGGCGAGCCCAGCCGGCGGGCCGCTCGCGCCGCGACGGCTCCCACCCGGCGTACGCCTCGTCCGGGCTCGCCGTCTCGCGCTCGACGCTCGCGCCGTGGCGTCCGGCGAGCTCCGAGACGGGGTACCGGACGGTCCACTCGCCGGTCCGCGAGCCGACCATCAGGATCGCGCACGGCTCGTCGCCGGCGCCCACGAAGATGTGCTCGGTCCCGGCGGGCGAGTGGAAGAAGTCCCAGGCGCGCAGCGTCCGCTCCTCGCCCTCGACGAGCAGCGTGCACTCGCCGGAGAGAACGAGGAAGTCCTCCTGCTGGCTCTCCGCGTGATAGCAGCCGTTCGGCTCGCCGGGCGGCAGGACGTGGATCCGGACTCCGAGCTGCGCGAACTCCGCGCGCGGGCTCTCGAAGGAGCATTCGGAGCCCGACGGCTTCTTCTCGCCGCCCTCCGTCGTGAGCCACATCGCCTCACCGACGTTCACGACGAACCACCCCGGGCCGGTCGGGGCGAGGCCGGAGCCGGACTCCTCGAGCGGCGCCTCGGGCAACGGCTACCAGCCGCGGGTCTCGAGCAGCTCGCTCGGGTCGAGCGACTGCGTCGAGATGCCGACCATCGGCTCGCCGAGGCCGGCCGAGACACGGGCGAGGATCTCCGGATCCCGGAAGTGCGTCGTCGCCTCGACGATCGCCTTCGCCCGCTGCTCCGGGTCGCCCGACTTGAAGATGCCCGAGCCGACGAACACGCCGTCGGCGCCGAGCTGCATGCAGAGCGACGCGTCGGCCGGCGTCGCGATCCCGCCGGCGGTGAACGTCACGACCGGCAGCTTCCCGTTCTCGGCGACCCACTTGACGAGCTCGTACGGCGCGCGCAGCTCCTTCGCCTCCGCGTACAGCTCCTCCTCGCGCAGCGCGCCGAGCCGGCGGATGTGGCCGAAGACGGAGCGCATGTGCGTGACCGCGTTGACGATGTCGCCGGTGCCGGCCTCGCCCTTCGTGCGGATCATCGCCGCGCCCTCCGCGATCCGGCGCAGCGCCTCGCCGAGGTTCGTGCAGCCGCAGACGAAGGGGACGGTGAACTGCCACTTGTCGACGTGGTGCTCGAGGTCGGCGGGTGTCAGCACCTCGGACTCGTCGATGTAGTCGATCTCGAGCGCCTGCAGGATCTGCGCCTCGGCGAAGTGGCCGATGCGGCACTTCGCCATGACAGGGATCGTCACGGCCTCCTGGATCTCGCCGATCTTGTCCGGGTCGGACATGCGCGCCACCCCGCCGTCGCGGCGGATGTCCGCCGGGACGCGCTCGAGCGCCATGACGGCGCACGCGCCCGCGTCCTCAGCGATCTTCGCCTGCTCGGCGTCGACGACGTCCATGATCACGCCGCCCTTGAGCATCTCGGCGAGACCGCTCTTGACCCGCATCGTCCCGTACTCGGCCATGCCCTGAGTCTAGCCATGCGCGACCTGATAGAACCGCCGCGTGGAGCCGTGGTCGCGGGAGCCGGTGGGACGCTTCGACGAGCTCGAGATCGAGAGCGACGTCCTGCGCGGCAACCCGCTCGGCGACCCGCACGTCCGGCCGCTCTGGGTCTACCTCCCACCCGCGTACGACGCCGAGCCCGACCGGCGCTTTCCGTCGATCTACCTGATCCAGGGCATGACCGGCCAGCTCGACATGTGGCGGAACCGCTCGGCCTTCCGCCTGAATGTCCCGGAGCTCATCGACCGGCTCTTCGCGGAGGAGGACTGCCCGCCGGCACTCGTCGTCGCCGTCGATGCGTGGACGTCCTACGGCGGCGCCCAGTTCATCGACTCATCCGGGACGGGACGCTACGGCGAGTACCTCTGCGACGAGGTCGTCTCCTTCGTCGACTCCCGCTTCCGGACGCTCGCCGAGCCCGGGCACCGCGGGCTCACCGGCAAGTCGAGCGGCGGCTACGGCGCCATGGTGGTGCCGATGCTGCGGCCCGACGTCTTCGGCGGCCTCGCCACCCACTCCGGCGACGCGCTCTTCGAGCTCTGCTACCTGCCGGAGTTCCGGGACTCGGTGCGCACGCTCCGCGACGAGTACGAGGGTTCCTACGAGCGGTTCTGGGAGGACTTCCGCTCACGGCCCGCGTTCACGAAGAAGTCCGACTACTACCTCCTCAACACCTACGCGATGGCCGCCTGCTACTCGGCGAACGAGGACGGCTCGATCGAGCTGCCGTTCGACACCGCGACCGGGATGCTGCGCGACGACGTGTGGCAGCGTTGGCTCGCGTGGGACCCCGTGCGGATGGCACGCCGGCACGCGGAGGCGCTGCGGAGCCAGCGCGCGATCTACATCGACGCGGGCAAGAGGGACGAGTGGTTCCTCGACCTCGGGGCGGACGCGTTCCGGCGCGAGCTCGAGGCGCTCGAGATCACCGACGTCTTCTTCGAGCTGTTCGACGCCGGCCACGGCGGGATCGAGTACCGCTACCCGCTCGCGATCCGCTACCTCGCCGAGCGGCTCCAGTAACCGAAGGGTGATGCTCGAGCTCGACGTGATCCGCGAGGCGCCGAAAGCGCTGCTGCACGACCACCTCGACGGTGGCCTGCGCCCGGAGACGGTCATCGAGCTCGCCGCCGAGATCGGCTACGACGAGCTGCCGACGTCCGACCCGGCCGAGCTCGGCCGCTGGTTCCTGCGCGGCGCCGACCGCAAGAGCCTCGAGCTCTATCTGGAGGGTTTCCGCCACACGATTGCCCTGCTCCAGACGCGGGACGCGATCGAGCGCGTGGCGTGCGAGTGCACCGAGGATCTCGCGGCGGACAACGTCGTCTACGCCGAGGTGCGGTACGCGCCCGAGCTCTCCACCGAGGGCGGCCTGACGATGGACGAGGTCGTGACGGCGATCCTGGACGGGTTCCGGGAGGGAGAGCGGCGGGCGCAGGCCCAGGGGCGAAGGATCGTCATGAAGCTGCTCGTCTCGGCCATGCGCCAGGCGGCGCGCTCGGTCGAGGCCGCCGAGCTGGCCGTGCGCCACCGCGACGAGGGCGTCGTCGGCTTCGACATCGCCGGCCCGGAGGCCGGGTTCCCGCCGACGCGGCACCTCGACGCCTTCCAGCTGATCCAGCGCGAGAACTTCCACGTCACGATCCACGCCGGCGAGAGCTTCGGGCTGCCGTCGATCTGGGAGGCGCTCCAGTGGTGCGGCGCAGAGCGGCTCGGCCACGGCGTCCGCATCGTCGACGACATCACCATCCGGCCGGACGGCTCGACCGAGCTCGGGCGCCTCGCAGCGCTGGTGCGCGACCGTCGCGTGCCGCTCGAGATGTGCCCCACCTGCAACGTCCAGACGGGAGCGGCCGCGTCGATCGAGGAGCACCCGATCGACCTGCTGCGCCGCCTGCGGTACCGGGTCACGGTCAACACCGACAACAGGCTCATGAGCGGCGTGACGCTGAGCTCCGAGTTTCACGCGCTCGGCAAGGCGTTCGGGATCGGTCTCGACGACATGGAATGGCTGACGACGAACGCGATGAAGAGCGCCTTCGCCCCCTTCGACGAGCGGCTCGAGCTGATCAACGAGACGATCAAGCCGGGGTACGCGCGGCTGCGCGCGCGCGACGCACGCGTGCTCGGCAGCGCGCCCACGCCGGCCGCCTGACCGGTGAACGGCAAGCGCTCTTTCGGAGTCATCATCGGCGGCGGCAATCGTGGGATCGCCGCAACCGTGTACGGGACGGTGCTCGCGATGGCCGCCCTGGCGGCCGGCGCGGTCGAGCATCTCTCGCCGCGCCAGCTCATCACGGTCGTTGCGACGACGTCCGCGGTGATCTGGCTCGCGCACGTGTACGCCCACACTCTCGGCGAGAGCATCGAACGGGGTCGCCGGCTGGACTGGCCCGAGTTCACCGGGATCGCTGCGCAGGAGGTGCCGATCCTGGTCTCCGCGGCGGCGCCGATCAGCATCCTTCTGCTCGGCGCGTTCGGCGTCATCGCCGAGACTCCCGACATCTGGCTCGCCTTCACCGTCGGCTTCGTCGCCCTGGCGGCGCAGGGAGCACGCTACGCGCGCGTCGAACGGCTCGGCGCCGCCGGCACGACCGCCGTGATCGCCGCGAACCTCGCACTCGGCGGAGTCGTGGTCCTGCTGAAGGTGCTCATCTCGCACTGACGACCCGCGACGGCATGCGATCATGCGTCCATCGCACGGTTCATCGTCACCATCGAAGGGCCCGGCTGGACGGACGTCGAGGACGTCGAGCTGCCTCGCCTGCCCGACGTCGGTGAGTCGCTCGAGACCAAGTTCGGGACCCTGATGGTCGCGAGCGCCGAGGAGGCGCCGGACCTGGCGACGTACGCCGGCCGGATCGTCGCCCGTTTCTCGAACGTCTAAGCGGCCGACGTGAGACCGGTCGAGCTCGTCTTCGCCGTCGGCTGGGCGGCCTTCTGGCTGTTCTGGATCCTGGCGGCGTTCTCCTCGAAGCGGGGCCGCATTCAGTGGTCCCGCGAGGTGCGGATCAGGGTCGTGATCATCGCCGTCGCCGTCGTCTTGCTTCGCCTCGGAGCGTTCCATGACAGCCACATCACCTCGGCGCCGTGGCGGGAGGCGATCGGGCTGGTCCTCTTCGCTTCCGGCCTGGGGCTCGCGATCTGGGCGCGCGTGCACATCGGGCGCAATTGGGGCACTCCGATGACGCAGAAGGCCGAGCCGGAGCTCGTCACGAGCGGCCCGTACCGGCTGGTGCGCCACCCGATCTACTCGGGGATCCTCGCCGCCGGCCTCGGCACGGCCGTAGGTGTGAGCTTGCTGTGGCTGGCTCCCGTGGGTCTGGGCGCCATCTACTTCGTCTATGCCGCGACGGTCGAGGAGCGCTACCTGGCCGAGCAGTTCCCTGATACCTACCCGGCGTACAAGCGCTCCACCAAGATGCTGGTGCCGTTCGTGTTCTGATGTGACAGACGTGGGTCCCGGTGACGTATGCGCATCAGGATGAGGCGCATTCTCCTCCCGGCGACCGCGCTCGTCCTCGTCGTCACCGCCTGCGGCGCCGGTGCGAAGCCGGCGCCGCGGGTGACGCTGGCGGGGGCGCACGTACCGCGAGTCAGCGTCGTCGCCGCGCGGCGCAAGGAGGACGCGACTCGCGAGGCGAGGCTGCTGCTACGCGAGTTCGTGCCTCCGCCGGGTGCCCGCGCGACTCGCGAGCCGCGGGGGTACGGCGGCGTGCTTCGCCGCTACGGGTCGGGACCGCTGGGAGAGATCGTCGACGTGCATCGCTTCTGGAGCGTGCGGAAGCCGCTCGCGGTTGTCGCAGCCTTCGTGAGGACGCACCGGCCGCCCGGGCTCCGAAACTCCGGCGCCACCTACGGCAGCAACGTCCCGCACTACCTGATGTGGAGCTTCTCGTCGCCGAGCCGCTACCTCGACGTCACGGCAGTCGTACTCCGCGGCAGAACGGTGCTCCGAGTCGACGCTCTGGCTCTCTGGATCTACCCGCGCTCGCCGAGCGAGAGCGTTCCGCCGACGACGCGCACGATCGTCGTTCGCGGGCCGAAGATCCGGCGAACCGTGACGAACCAGGCGCAGGTCGCGCGGATCATCCGCTGGTTCGACGCCCTCCCGGTCTCGCCGCCCGGGATCGCCGTCGCCTGCCCGCTGGTCGGCCGCGGGCAGATCACCCTGTCATTCCGCAGCGCAGCCGGCACTCAACTCGCCCGCGCGACTGTGCCGGAGCGCATCGCCGGCATCTGCGACCCGATCGGGTTCACGATCGGCGGCAAGAGCAGGAAACCCTTGATCGACCGCAGCTCCGGCGAGAGCTTCGCCGCACGCCTGGAGCACCTGCTCACTCCAACGGGGTAAACACCGCGGAAGCTTGCGGGA
>CAVYQV010000007.1:0-39863 GCA_963770815.1 uncultured Actinomycetes bacterium | reverse complement strand
CTGCGGCGCGTGATCGACGAGGAGCGCGAGGTCGAGGGTCTCGGTCCGGACGAGCTCCTCGCCATCTACCGCTACCTCGTGCTCCTGCGTACCTACGACGAGCGCTCGGTCATCTACCACCGCCAGGGCCGCATCGGGACGTACGCGATCTTCTGGAACCACGAGGCGATGCAGGTGGGCGCGGTGCACGCGCTCGCCGACGAGGACTGGATCTTCCCGAGCTACCGCGAGTCGGCGATCGGGCTCCTTCGCGGGATGCCGCCGAGACCGTCCTGCACTGGTGGCGAGGCCACCCGACCGGCTGGTGGAACCCGGCGGAGTACCGGGTCGCGTCGATCTGCGTGCCGATCGCGACGCACGTCCCGCACGCGGCCGGCCTCGCCTGGGGCGAGCAGCTGAAGGGGAACCCCACGGTCGCGATCGCGTACTTCGGCGACGGCGCGACGAGCGAGGGCTCCTTCCACGAGGGCGCCAACCTCGCGGCCGTGATGCAGGCGCCGCTGATCCTCTTCTGCAACAACAACCAGTGGGCGATCTCGACGCCGCTCCAGGCGCAGACGCACGCGCAGACGCTCGCCGACAAGGCCGTCGGCTACGGCATGCCCGGCGTGCGCGTCGACGGCGGCGACGTGCTCGCGGTGTACGAGGCGACGCGCGAGGCGGTCGAGCGGGCGCGCGGAGGCGGAGGGCCGACGTTCATCGAGGCCGTGACCTATCGCGCGGCGCCGCACGCGACCGCCGACGACCCGCGCGCGTACATCGACCTCGACCGCGTCGAGGAGGAGAAGCGCAACGAGTGCGTCGGCCGCTACGAGGCCTATCTGCGCCGGCTCGGCGTGCTCGACGACGCGACGGCGGAGGAGATCAAGAACGAGGCGCTCGAAGCGATGCGCCAGGGAATCGCGGCGGCCGAGGCCGAGCCGGAGCCCGATCCCGAGCTCGTCTTCGACAACGCGTACGTCCTCCCGCCGCCGAACCTCCGGGAGGGCTGGGATGGCTGAGCTCTTCATGGTCGAGGCGATCAACGACGGCTTCCACGTCGAGCTAGCCCGCGACGACAGCGTCATGGTGATGGGCGAGGACGTCGGCCGGGCCGGAGGTGTCTTCCGGGCGACGGCCGGGCTGCGCGACCGCTTCGGCGAGAACCGCTGCGTCGACACGCCGCTCGCCGAGGCCGGGATCCTCGGCAGCGCGGTCGGGCTCTGCATGGCCGGCTGGCGGCCGGTGTGCGAGATGCAGTACGACGCGTTCTCGTATCCCTGCCTCGACCAGCTGATCACCCACGTCGGCCGCTACCGCTGGCGCACGGGCGGGAAGATGGAGTTCCCGCTCGTCGTGCGCATGCCGTACGGCGGCGGCGTGCGCGCGCCCGAGCTGCACGACGACTCGCCGGAGGCGTACTACGTCCACACGCCCGGCGTCAAGGTCGCGATCCCCTCGACGCCGGCCGACGCGAAGGGGCTGCTGGCGGCCGCGATCCGCGACCCGGATCCAGTGGTCGTGCTCGAGCCGAAGCTCATCTACCGCGGCGAGAAGCAGGAGGTGCCCGAGGGCGAGCACGTCGTGCCCTTGGGTGTGGCGCGGCTCGCGCGGGAGGGGACGGACGTGACGCTCGTCGCCTACGGCGCAATGGTTCCGGTGTGCGAGCGCGCGGCGGACGCGCTCGAGGGCGAGGCCTCGGTCGAGGTGCTCGACCTCCGCTCGCTGAGGCCGCTCGACGAGGACGCGCTGCTCGCGTCCGCCTCGAAGACCGGTCGCGTCGTCGTGGTGCAGGAGGCGCCGCGCACCGCCGGCTTCGGCGCCGAGATCGCGGCCATCCTCGCGGAGAAGGCGATCCTCGACCTCCGGGGGCCGGTGCTTCGCGTGACCGGCTTCGACGTCCCCTATCCGTACTGGAAGATCGAGGATCGCTACATGCCCTCCGTGGAGCGCGTCGTCGGTGCCGCGCGAAAGCTCCTCGAGTTCTGAGGCTGGAAGCGTCGGCGGCGAAGCCGCCGACGCCCGTCCGGCAGACCCCGCCGCCGTAGGCGGCGGCCGGGCCGGCCGTCTCAGGATCTGGCTCGAGCGTGGCGAGTCGGGGTACTGGCTGCGCGATGCCGCGACCGGAGACGCGATGAAGTGGGACGACCCGCGCGTGCGGGTGGTGAAGCTCGCGGGCGCGTCGTACCGCGCCGACGCGCTGCAGGACGAGGCGTTCGCTCCCGGCCGGCGACTCGAGCTCGTCCGGGAGCCCGAGAACGAGCACGACCCGAACGCGGTCGCCGTCTGGGACGCCGAGCGGCGCCTGCAGGCGGGCTACGTCCCGGCCGACGTCGCACCGGAGCTGCACGGCGACGAGCAGGCCGTCTCGCTGTGGGAGTTCCGCGGCGACGACGGGAACCGGATCGGCCTGCGCGTCCTGCTCGCGCCGGCGGACGCCTGGATCCAGGAGCCGCGGTCGTGAGGGGCTGGTTCTCCCGCGAGTACGAGCCCCTCGAGGCGATCGACCCCGGTGGTTCCGTCTCGTTCCACGTCCCGAACGCCGGCTGGTTCTGGGACGCCGACGTCGAACCGGAGCGGCCCGAAGGCGCCGGCCATGCCTTGTACGGCCCCGTCGAGGTCCGCGGAGCGCGGGCGGGGCAGACGCTCGTCGTCCGCATCGACGAAGTCGTGCCTCGAGACTGGGGGCGCACGTGGGCGGACGGGGAGACCTTCACCTGGTCGCGGGCGGGCGACTGGTGGCACCTGGGCGAGCGCCGCGTCCGCCCGGCGCCGTTCCTCGGCGTGATCGGGATGCCGCCACCGGAGCCCGGCGAGCACTCGACGACCCCGCCGCGGCGCTGGGGTGGAAACATCGACTGCAAGGAGCTCGTCGCGGGGTCAACGCTCTACCTTCCGATCCCCGTCGACGGAGCGTTGCTCATGGCGGGCGACGGCCACGGCGCGCAGGGCGACGGCGAGGTGTCGGGGACCGCGATCGAGTGTCCGGTCGAGCGCGCGACGCTCACCCTCGATCTCGAGGATCGCGAGCTGCGCTCGCCGATCGCGCGGACGGCCGACGCATGGCTTGCCCTCGGCTTCGACGAGGACCTCGACGCCGCTGCGGAGCAGGCGCTGGCGACCATGCTGGACCTGATGGAGCGCGAGCTCGCGGTCTCCCGGCCGGAGGCGCTCGCCTTGGCGAGCGTCGTGGTCGATCTGCGCGTGACTCAGGTCGTCAACGAGGTGAAGGGCGTCCACGCCATGCTCCGAGACGACGCGATCCGCTAGAACTGCCCCCCGTGGCCTACGAGTTCAAGCTGCCCGACCTCGGCGAGGGCCTGACCGAAGGCGAGATCGCCCGCTGGCTCGTCGCGGAGGGTCAGGAGATCGCCGAGGACGCACCGCTCGTCGAGATCGCGACCGACAAGACGACGGTCGAGATCCCCTCCCCGGCAGCCGGCACTGTGTCCCGGATCCTCGTCGCGGAGGGCGAGATCGTCCCGGTCGGCACGGTCCTCGTCGTGATCGGCGGCGAGGGCTCCGCCGGACCTGTCCAGGTGTCAGACACCGAGACAGGTCCGAAGCAGACACCCGCGCCGACCCGCCGCGACGACACGACGAAGGTGCGGGCCACGCCGCTGGTGCGCAAAGTGGCTCAGGAACTGGGAGTGGACCTCGGCTCGGTGTCCGGCACGGGCCGGCAGGGGCGGATCACCGAGGAGGACGTTCGCGCAGCCGCCGGCTCTTCCGGCCCTGTCCAGGTGTCAGACACCGAGACAGGGCCCGAAGGGGCACACGTGCAGCTGCGCGGCGTGCGCAGGCAGATGTTCGAGCACCTGACGCGTGCGCACGAGATTCCGGCCGTGACCTGGGTCGAGGAGTGCGACTTCTCGGCCGTCGACCTGAAGCGCCTCGTCCCGCTCGTCCTCCACGCGGTCGCCGAGTCGCTCCGCGAGTTCCCCGAGCTGAACGCGCGCGTCGAGAACGGTGACCTCGTACTGCTCGACCGCTACGACATCGGTGTCGCCGTCCAGACCGAGCAGGGGCTCGTCGTCCCGGTCGTCCACGGTGCCGGCCACCTCTCACTCGACGAGCTCGACGCCGAGGTGCGGCGCCTCGCGGAGAGCGCGAACGCCGGGACGCTGAAGCCGGAAGAGCTGCGCGGCGGCACGTTCACCGTCACGAGCGCGGGCAAGGCGGCGGGCCTGTTCGTGACGCCGTTGATCAACCACCCGGAGGTGGCGATTCTCGGCATCCACCGAATCGAGGAGCGCCCGGTCGTGCGCGAGGGCGAGGTCGTCGTCCGCACGATGGGGAACGTCTCGGTCACGTTCGACCACCGCGTGATCGACGGCAAGCGCGCCGCCGAGTTCGGGCTCGCAATGATCGGCCGGCTCGAGAGCTAGACCGCGACCTGCGCGTCGTCGAGGTGCGGCTCGAGCGTCGACTCGATCCGCGGCGTGGTGACGGTGGGAGCTCATGCGCCGACAACGGACGAGACGCGCCCGCGGTTACGGTTCCCCCGTGGGCTCCTGGTATTGGATCGGTGTGAGCGCCGGGCTCGGCGCGGCGGTCGGCGTCCTCCTGGCGGGGGCTTTCGGCGGCGGACGCGGAGCGAGAATTGCCGTCATCCTGCTGGCCGGAGCTGCGGGTGCCGGCATCGGTTTTGCGATCGGGGACTGGCAGTCGGGCGGCTGGGGCGACCGCGCAGCGGGAATCGCCGGCGGTCTCGCCGGCGCGCTCGGAGCCACGCAGACCGTGAGCGGTGCACTCCGGCGCGGCGGCACGCGGGTCGCCACGGCGGCGCTCCTCGCCGGCGCCGCGCTCGTGCTCGCGGCGCTCGCGTGGATCCCGGCCGCCGGGTACGTCATCGCGCTTGCGCTGCTGGCTCTCGTCCTGATGCTGAGGCGCTCGCGTCCCGAGCGGTACGCCGGTTTGCGGACGCTCGCGCGGGACGAGTAAGCCGGGGACATGCCTCAGAAGCTCGTGCTCGCCGTCGTGGACGGGATGACCCCGGCGGCCTTCGAGCGCGCGGTCGAGAGTGGCCGCGCGCCGGCTCTCGCCTTCCTCGCCGAGCACGGCGACTACCGCCAGGCGACCTCGGTCTTCCCGTCCCTCACGCCCGTCTGCCTCTCGTCGATCGCGACGGGCGCAGGCCCGAGCGTGCACCACATCCCCTCGCTCGTGTGGTGGAACCGGCAGGAGCGCCGGATCGTCGAGTACGGCTCCTCCTTCGCGGCGCTCCGCAAGGCCGGGTTCTCGCAGGGGCTCATCGACACCATCCTCAACATGAACGCCCGCCACCTCTCGCCCGACGCAGTGACGATCTACGAGGCGCTCGAGGACGCGGGCTTCGTCTCGGGGGCGGTGAACATCACGTGCTATCGCGGTCGGCATCGCTATCTGCCGACCGTTCCCGGTACAGGCCGCGCCGCCTACGGGCCGCGCCGCTTCTTCTTCTACGGCCTCTTCGAGTCGGACCGGACCGGAGCGCCGTTCGCGGTGCGCAGCCGCCGCGCCGGCTCGGTCGACGCGTACGCCGCCGCGGTCGGGCGCTGGCTCGTCACGCGTGACGGCTTCGACTTCCTTGCCTTCTACCTCTCCGGCTTCGACTTTGCCTCCCATGCGGGCGGCCCGGACGGCGCCGCGGCCGATCAAGCGCTCGAGCAGGCCGACGCGGCGATCGGGGCGCTACTCGACGCGGCGGGCGGGCCGGACGAGTTCCTCGAGCGCTACGCGGTCATGCTCCTCTCCGATCACGGGCAGACCAGGGTCGAGCAGGCGGCGCGCCTGGAGGAGCCGTTCGCGGATCTCGCGGGCGAGGTGCTGGTGACGGCCTCGAACCGAGCCGGGCAGGTCTACCTCCTGCCGGACGCGCGCGTGGATGCCGCCGCGCTCGCCCGGCGCCTGGACGGCTTCCCGGCGGTGGACGTCACGCTCCGCCTCGAGGGCGACGAGGTCGTGGCCCGCCGCGACGGGACGGACGGTCCCGTCGAGAAGCTGGAGCATCCCGACGCCGCCTGGCGCTCGCGCTCCGCACTCGCAAACCCGAACGCGGGCGAGCTGCTCGTCTCCGCGGCGGAGGGGTGGGAGCTAGCCGACC
The DNA here is from genome assembly GCA_963770815.1 of uncultured Actinomycetes bacterium. Classification (GTDB taxonomy): domain Bacteria; phylum Actinomycetota; class Thermoleophilia; order Gaiellales; family Gaiellaceae; genus Palsa-739. Next base: position 33,799 of record CAVYQV010000007.1, on the reverse strand, counting down.
TCGCCGGCCGCCATCACGCGGGCGGCGGGAGCCACGGCTCGCTCGTCGCCGGCGACTCGTTCGTGCCCGTCGTGACCGTCGGGCTCCGGGCCGAGGTGCGCCGCATCACGGACGTTGCTCCCGCCGTGCTCGCGCACTTCGGCGTGGCGGTGCCGGAGTCGATGGAGGCGCTCGCCGGTGTCGGCTGAGGAGCGGGCACGGATGGTCGAGTGGCAGCTTCGGCGGCGCGGGATCGAGGACGAGCGCGTGCTCGCCGCGATGGGCCGCGTCCCGCGCGAGCTCTTCGTCCCGCCGGAGCTGCGCTACGCGGCGTATGCGGATGCCGCGCTCCCGATCGGAGGGGACCAGACGATCTCCCAGCCGTACATGGTCGCGCTCATCTGCGAGCAGCTCGCCCTGCAGGGCGGAGAGCGCGTGCTCGATGTCGGCACGGGCTCGGGTTACCAGGCCGCGCTGCTCGCCGAGCTCGCCGCCGAGGTGCACTCGATCGAGCGGATCCCGGAGCTTGCGGACGGCGCGCGCGCGAATCTCGCCGCGGCCGGCTACGCGGACCGCGTCCAGCTCCACCTCGGCGACGGGACGCGCGGCGTGCCGGAGTGCGCGCCGTTCGCCGGGATCGCCGTCGCCGCGGCAGCGCTCGAGGCTCCGCCCGCGCTCTACGACCAGCTCGAGCCGCGTGGCCGTCTCGTTGTCCCGGTGGGCGGAGCTGCCGGACAGTGGCTCGAGGTCGTAGTGCGGACGCCCGAAGGCCCGGCCGTCCTGCGCACCGTTCCCTGCCGCTTCGTCCCGCTCGTGGCGGGGCGCTAGGGGTTTCGCGACAGCCGACGGGCGAGAAACGATGGAGCGCATGGGGCCGAGATCAGCTATTGAGCTGCTGCAACTTCCGGTGCAGCTCCGCGGAATCCGTCTCGGCCAACCGGTCGACCTGCTGCTCGATCCCGTCGAGTGGCGCGCGCTCGGCTTCGTCGTGCTCTGCGGCGACGAGAGCAGCCGCTTCCTCGCCTTCGCCGCCGCGGACCTGCACGACGAGGCGATCGAGCTGCTCTCGGCCCTCGTCCTGCTCGAGGACGTCGACTTCTACCGCGAGCGCTCGCGCTCGCTGCGCGACCTCCTTCGCGCCGGGCTGACCGACCTACTCGTCGCCCCCGACGGCACGGTCGAGGCCGTCGAGTCCGCGCCTGCTTCCACGGCCTGACGGCGAAGAGGCGCTACCCTCGCTGGCGACCGTGGGACGCCCGGCCGCCTCTCTCCAGCCTCCGCGGTCGCGTCTGAGCGCGTCGCTCCGCTCCGCACGCAACTGGCGGCAGCTCGGCAAGTTCTGCGCGGTCGGTGCGGTCGGCTATCTCATCAACCTCGCGGTCTACGACGCGCTGCTGCACGCGGGGGTCCACTATCTCGTCGCTGCGACGTGCTCGTTCCTCGTCGCCGTGACGAGCAACTACACGTGGAACCGGCTCTGGACCTTTCGCGAGCAGCGCGGGCATGTCGGCGTCCAGGGGATGCGCTTCTTCCTGGTCTCGCTTGCCGCGCTCGGCGCGAACCTCGTCGTGCTGCACCTGCTGATCGCGTACGGCGGGCTCGGCAGGCTCTCCGCGCAGGCCGTCGCGATCGTGCTCGTGACGCCGCTGAACTTCGTCGGAAACAAGCTCTGGTCGTTCCGTCGGAGCTCTCAGTAGCCTTCGCGCGGTGAGGGGTCTCCTCGCCGCTGCCCTCGCCGCCCTCGCTGTCGCCGTGCTCGCTCCCGCGGCGTTCGCGTCGACGGGTACCAGTTCCACCGGTCCCGTCTTCGACGGCAAGGGTCATCTCGTCAAGACGCCGCTCGTTCCGGTGCAGCCGCTCGTCCCGCAGCCGCGTGCGCAGCTCACGCAGAAGCACGTGCTCCGGGACTTCGAGCGCTACCCGAAGGTCGCGGCCTGGCTCTCGCGCTATCCGCAGAAGGGCCGCACCCACGAGGCGACGTACGACGGGAAGACCAACGAATGGACGGTCAAGATCTGGTGGGGGAACGCCGGCGAGATCGCCGAGGGCACGGTGGTCGACGCGACCGGCGCCGTGACGGAGGCGTGGACGGGACCGCAGGTGGCGTGGGGGATGGCGCGCGGCTCGCCGGGCGCGTTCGGCGGCACGGCGATCAACAACCCGTGGATCTGGGGGACGTTCTGCGTCGTCTTCCTGGTCGGGCTCGGCGACTGGCGGCGGCCGTTCTCGCTCCGCAACCTCGACCTGCTCTTCCTGCTCTCGCCGACCGCCTCCCTCTGGTACTTCAACCACGGCGACGTGTTCACGGCGGTGCCGCTCTTCTATCCGCTGCTCGTCTGGGTGATCTTGCGAGGGACGTGGATCGGTGTCCGCAACCGCGGCACGCCGGGTGCCCCGCGCTGGCCGATCTGGGTGTTGCTGGGCGCCACGATCTTCCTCGCCGGCTTCCGGGTCGGGCTCAACGTCGAACGCTCGAACGTGATCGACGTCGGCTACTCGGGCGTGATCGGGGCCGAGCGGATCGTGCACGGACAGGCGCCGTGGGGGAACTTCCCGGTGGAGAACACGAAGAAGTCGTGCGGCAAGCCGGACGCATCGGGCGAGATCCGCGACTGGATCCAGACGAACGGGCGCTGCGAGAGCGCGAACCCCGAGGGCGACACGTACGGCCCGGTCGCGTACGAGTCGTACATCCCCGGCTACGCGATCCTCGGCTGGACGGGGAAGTGGGACGACCTGCCGGCGGCGCACTTCACCGCGATCGCGTTCGACCTGCTCACGCTGCTCGGCCTCTTCCTCGTCGGGCTGCGCTTCGGCGGGCAGAGACTCGGGGCGGTGCTCGCGTTCGCCTGGGCCGCGTACCCCTTCACCCAGTACGTCTCGAACTCGAACACGAACGACGCGATCATGCCCTGCTTCCTCGTCTGGGGGTTCTGGCTCGTCTCGAGACCCGCGGCCCGCGGCATCCTCGCGGCGCTCGCGGGCTGGACGAAGTTCGCCTCGCTGCTCGTCGTGCCGCTCTGGCTCACCTATCCCGGCCGAAGGCCGAGCTGGCGCTTCGCGCTGGGCTTTGTCGGCGCCACGCTCGCCGCCTTCTCGATCCTGCTCCTGTCGCCGCACCCGCTGCACGAGGCGCACGTCTTCTGGAGCCGGACGGTCGGCTTCCAGATCGGGCGCGCGGCACCGTGGTCGCTCTGGGACTGGGGGCAGTACCACGCGCGCGGGCTGCCAGATCTCCACGTCGTGCAGCACCTCCTGCAGGGGCTGCTCATCGCAGGAGCCTTCGTGGTGGCCTTCTTCCCGCGTCGCAAGTCACCGCTGCAGCTCGCCGCGTTCACGGCCGTTCTCCTCGCGGGCTTCGAGCTGGTCGTGACGTACTGGCTCTACACGTACATCTCGTGGTTCTACCCCTTCGCCGCGCTCGCGCTCCTCGCGCCGGCAGTGCCGCTGCGGCAGCTCGTCACCCAGTCAAGCGGGGACTCGGACGAGCTCGATCGCCTCGGCCTGCCCGGCGTCGGTGCACGTGACGAGGGCACCCTCCAGCCGCACGTCGCCTTCGGCGGGCTCGAACCGGACGGGTAGCCGCGTCCGCATCCGGGCGATCGCGAGCTCCGACTTCACGCCGATCACCGAGTCGTGCGGCCCGGTCATTCCCGCGTCGCTGAGGGCCGCGGTGCCGCCGGCGAGGATGCGCGCGTCGTTCGTCTGGATGTGCGTGTGCGTGCCGATCACGGCGGTGACGCGGCCGTCGAGCCAGGTGGCGAGCGCGACCTTCTCGCTCGTCGCCTCGGCATGGAAGTCGACGAAGACGACCGGTGCCGCCGCTCTGGCTTCGTCGACGAGCGCGTCGACCATCTCCCACGGGGAGACCGGCGTCGGCAGGAAGAGCTGGCCGAGCAGGTTGATGACCGCCACGGCCACGCCGTTGCGCGCCTCGACGACGGTGAGGCCGCGACCGGGCGCCTCAGCCCCCGAGTTCGCGGGCCGGATCACGCGCTCGCTTGCAGCGAGGTAGGACGCTATCCCGCCGCGGCGATAGGTGTGGTTGCCGAGCGTGACCACGTCGGCTCCGGCCGCGAGGAGCTTGTCGGCGAGCTTCGCCGTGATGCCGGCTCCGTCCGCGGCGTTCTCGCCGTTGACGATCGCGAGGTCGGCGTCGTACCGCTCGCGCAGCGCCGGCAGGTTGTCCTCGACGGCGCGGCGCCCGGGGACGCCGAAGACGTCCGCGAGAAAGAGGATCTTCAGGGGGCGGTACCTTCCTAGCCGGTCGCGAGGACCGGGGCCGAGCGTACCTCGATGGTCACGTGGTTTCCGGCGTCGTTCGTGTAGTGCGCGAGAGCCTGCTGCTCGACGGCCGCGAGGTCGGCGACCCGGCCGAGCTTCGTCGCGCCGCTGACGACCGCGGTGCCGACCGAGAGTGCCGGGTCGGCGACGAGCTGCGTCACCGCGACGACGACGGAGGGGGCGGTCTGCGGCTGGATGTCGATTTCCGAGCCGTACGTCTTGCCCTCGATGATGAACGGCCGGATCGCAACGACCGTCCCGTCCACCGGCGAGTAGACGTCGCTGCCGATCGGGGCGCCTACGTCGAGCGCCGACGTGCCGCCGCCGCCGAGCTGGTACCACTTCGGCGAGCCGCCTCCGCCGCCGAAGACGCCGTGCACGACCCGCTGCACGAGCCCTTCGTTCGCCTGGTGGCCGACCGGGTGGAGTGAGAGGGCGCCGTCCCCGGCCGAGTAGTAGCCGATCGCGGTGAGTCTGCTCTGCGAGATCGGAAGCTGCAGGCGTACCGGCCCGCGCAGCGCGACGATCTCGGTCGTCGGCCGATTCTGCGCGACGGTCGCCGGGTTCGGCCCCGGGACGATGGCCGACGTCGGTGCCGTCGAGTTGCCTGCGAAGGCGGTCAGGCCGAGGGCCACGAGGAAGACCGCAGCGAGGACGACGAGGAGGGCGACCAAACGCGCACGACGCGTGGCGCGCGCCTGCCGGCGTTCGACCCGCCGCCTCCGTATGGGGCGTGAGGACGGCATGTCGCGCGGCACCTTATCGAACCGCAACGGCTCCTCCCAGACGTTGAGCGCCAAGTTGCCCTGGATTCCATGCCCCTGGGCCGTCGGGCGCGCTCCGACGCCCCGCCTACCATCGCTGCCATGCCGCCGCCTGCGCCGGTCCGGATCGAGATCCCGCGCTGGACGCAGCTCGTACTGCTGCCGATCCTGCTGCTGCTGATCTGGACGGTGGCGGGAGCGGTGCGTCACGTCCTCTTCCTCTTCCTCGTGTCGCTGCTCATCGCCTTGCTGCTCAACCCGCTGGTCCGGGGTCTCGGTCGGGCGAGGATTCCGCGCGGAGGGGCGGTAGCGCTCGTCTATCTCGCCTTTGCAGCAGTCGTGGCACTGGCGATCCTCGCTCTCGCCACGGTGGTCGTGCAGCAGACTCGCACCGCGGCCCACCGCGTCGACAACTACTTTACGGTCGATTCCGGACACCCGCCGCAGACGGGCGCCGAGCAGGATCTTGCACGGTTCCAGGCCTGGCTCGACCACCATCATCTGGGCAGCATCCACGTCGAGCGCGACGGCCGGAAGTTCCTCAACCAGGTCGGGACGAAGGACGTCCAGAAGTACACGTCCAAGGCCCTGAGCTGGGCGGAGGGAGCCGGGCTCACCGTTGTCACCCTCCTCTTCGACGCGGTTCTCCTCGTCGTCGTCTCGATCTACATCCTGCTCGACATGCAGCGGCTGACGGAGGCCGTCGACCGACGATTCCCGCCGCACGGCCGCGGGGGGCTGATCGTGCGGATGGAGCAGGCGGTCGCGAGCTACGTCAAGGGCCAGTTCCTGCTCTCGCTGATCATCGGCGTGAGTGTCGGGCTCGGGCTTTACCTCCTCGGGGTAGTGGGCCTGTTCCCGAACGGGGAGAAGTACGCCGCTGCGTTCGGCGCGTGGGCGGCCGTCACCGAGCTCATCCCGTACATCGGCCCGTGGCTCGGCGCGATCCCGCCGGTGCTGTACGCGCTCGTCCAGCACCCGCTCTCTGCGCTCTGGGTCGCGCTCCTCTTCCTCGGTATCCAGCAGCTCGAGGGTCACGTCGTCGTGCCGAAGGTGATGGGACGCTCGCTGCGTCTCCACCCGCTGCTCGTGATCTTCGGCCTGCTCGCCGGGGGCGAGATCTACGGGTTCGCGGGGATCCTCGTCGCGCTGCCGCTACTCGCCGCCGGGCGTGCCGCGTGGGAGTTCTTCGCCGAGCGGGTCGAGTTCCAGACCTGGTCGGACGATGCGCCGCTCGGCGAGATCCGGGTGGAGCCGAAGAAGCCACCGATTTCGGAACCGCCTCCGGCGCCCACCGCCTGACCCCTCCCGGCGTACCATCCTGGCGTGAGCTCGTTCCCGGTCACCCGGCTCCGGCGCTTTCGCCGCACGGCTTCGCTCCGTGGGCTCGTGCGCGAGACCCGGCTCTCGCTCGACCAGTTCGTCATGCCGCTCTTCGTCGCGCCCGAGCCGCTCGTGAACGAGGAGCTGCCGGGCATGGCCCGCTTCGACATCGAGGGGCTGCTCCACGAGGTCGAGGCGCTCGTCGCCGGAGGCGTTCGCGCGGTCATGTTGTTCGGCGTCCCCGAGGTGAAGGACGAGGAGGCGACCGGCGCGTGGGAGGAGGACGGCATCGTCCAGATCGCGCTGCGCGCGCTGCGGCCGCGCTTCCCCGACCTCGTCCTGCTCACGGACGTCTGTCTCTGCGAGTACACGTCGCACGGTCACTGCGGCGTGGTGGTCGACGGCGACGTCGACAACGACCGGAGCCTCGAGCTGCTCGCCCGCACGGCGGTCAGTCACGCCGAGGCCGGGGCCGACATCGTGGCGCCGAGCGACATGATGGACGGACGCGTTGGGGCGATCCGGGAGGCGCTCGACGACCACGGCCTCGAGACGACTCCGATCCTCGCCTACTCCGCGAAGTACGCATCTGCGTTCTACGGGCCGTTTCGCGAGGCCGCCGACAGCGCGCCCTCGTTCGGCGACCGGCGCGGGTATCAGATGGATCCGGCCAACGTCCGCGAGGCTCTGCGCGAGTGCAAGATCGACCTCGAGGAGGGAGCCGACGCGATCATGATCAAGCCCGCGCTGCCCTATCTCGACGTGATCCGCGCGGCGCGAGAAGCGTTCGACGTGCCGCTCGCGGCGTACAACGTCTCCGGCGAGTACGCGATGGTCAAGGCAGCCGCGCGCGCCGGCTGGCTCGACGAGCAGGCGGCGGCACTCGAGTCCCTGACGGCGATCAAGCGCGCCGGCGCCGACCTGATCGTCAGCTACTGGACGAGCGACCTCGCGGCGTGGCTCTGACCGAGCGCTCGCAGCTCTATCGCCGTGCGCTCGAGCTGATCCCCGGCGGCGTGAACTCGCCCGTGCGCGCGATGCGCGCGGTCGGCCTCGACGAGCCGCTCTTCGTCCGCAGCGGCGACGGCGCGTACGTCGAGACCGAGGACGGCCGTCGGCTGCTCGACTGGGTCATGTCGTGGGGGCCGCTCCTCTTCGGCCACGCCGATCCCGAGACGATCGAGGCAGTGCGCGACGCCGTGTCGCGCGGCACGACCTTCGGCGCGGCGACCGAGGCGGAGGTGGAGCTCGCGGCGGAGATCGTCGCCGCAGTGCCCTCGGTGGAGAAGGTGCGGCTCGTCTCGTCCGGGACGGAGGCCGCGATGAGCGCGCTGCGGCTCGCGCGCGGGTTCACGAAGCGCGACCGGATCCTCAAGACCGCCGGCGGCTACCACGGCCACGCCGACGCGCTGCTCGCCAGTGCGGGCTCGGGCCTCGCGACGTTGGGGATCCCGGCCTCGCCGGGCGTCCCGGCAGGAGCCGCCGCGGACACGATCGTCGTCCCGTACAACGACCTCGACGCCGCGGCGGAGGCTGTCCTGCGCCACGGCGAGGGCCTCGCGGCGATCGTCGTCGAGCCGGTGGCGGCGAACATGGGCGTCGTCCCGCCGGAGCCCGGTTACCTCGAGACGCTGCGCCGGCTCTGTGACGTCTCGGGCGCACTGCTGATCTTCGACGAGGTGATCACCGGCTTCCGCGTAGCGCGGGGCGGCGCGCAGGAGCGGTACGGCGTCACCCCGGACCTGACCGTGCTCGGGAAGATCGTCGGCGGCGGGCTGCCGCTCGCGGCCTTCGGCGGCCGGGCGGAGATCATGGATCTGCTCGCGCCGAGCGGCCCCGTCTACCAGGCCGGAACACTTGCCGGGAACCCGCTCGCGACGGCCGCGGGCCTGGCGGTGCTTCGCCGGCTGCGCGACGGCACGGTCTACGACGAGCTCGAGCGGCGCGCCGCGACCCTCGAGGCGGGACTCGCCCCGTTCGGCCGTGTCCAGCGAGTCGGCCCGCTGCTCACGCTCTTCCAAACGGACGGACCGGTGCGCAACTTCGAGGACGCGCAGGCGTGCGACACCGAGCGCTACGGCGCCCTCTTCCGGCACCTGCTCGAGCAGGGCATCTACTTCCCGCCGTCGCAGTTCGAGGCGCTCTTCCCCTCGACGGCGCACGGCGAGGAGGAGATCGGGCGGACGATCGCCGCGGTGGCGGGCTTTGCCGGCTGACGTCTGGGAGACGATGGCCGGCGAGGCGGCCGCCGAGAGCACGCTCTGGGGCGACTGCCTGCGGCCGGAGCCCGAGCGCGACCCCAGCCCCGTCTTCTCGCCGCTCGGCGAGGCGCGCTACGCGCTGGGGCTCGAGACGATCTACGAGGGCTACCTCGTCCACTACGGCCGGTCGCGCCTCTTCGCGGCGCCCGACGACGACACGGCGCTGCTGCTCGGCGACTACCTCTACGCGCACGGCGTCGCGCGCATCTCGGCGCTACACGACGTCGCGGCCGTCGCCGACCTCTCAGAGCTGATCTCGCTCTGCAGCCAGGTGCGGGCAGAAGAGACGGATGGGGACGGAGCACTCTGGGCGGCGACGGCCGCGCTGCTCGGCCAGGGCGCGCTCGACGACGCGCGGACGGCGCTCCGGCTCCACGGCGATCCGCAGCTCCTCGACGCGACGGCGCGCTCGGCGGTCGGAGATGAAGCGGTCGACGCTGCGCTCGCGGCGCACGCGGCCAGGAGGGTGAGCTAGATTCCGACCGTGCTCGCCGCGGTCTTCCACCTGCTGTTCGCCGAGGAGACGGCCGCGCAGGAGGGCAGCAAGGTCGTCGAGATCATGCTGGGCACGGGCCTCGTGTTCCTCTGTGTGATCGCGCTCGGCGAGCTCTCGCACTGGGTCGCGAAGCAGCGGCGCAGCAGCCAAGACGACTGACCGGCCCCCCGGCGCGCGCGGATCAAGGCCGGCCCAACGGGATCGCAGCGGTTCCGCGGTGCATGTCCGGACAGCTCAGCCTCGGGCGGCCAATCTTTGACGGCGCCTACACCGCCCATGAGGTCGAGAACCTCACCTTCACGAACGTGTCCGCGCGAAGCTGTTCGCTGCGGGGTCGGCCGAGGTTCGAGGTTGTCTTGCCTGACGGCCAGCCGGTCGTCGCGCATGTCGGCCATGCTCGGAATGCGACATGGAGCAGAGTTGTTCCGACCCGCGCGGTCGTGCTTCGCCCGCACGGCGCGGCATCGTTCCACGTGATCGAAGATGACGGAACAGGCTTGCAGGACATCTGTCCCGTCCCGCTGCCGTCAGAGAAGGTTCTGGTGACTCCGCCGGGCTCGATCACTCCGGTCGGCCGCTCGCTGGAGCTGCCGTACTGCAATGCGCCGCGTCGCCTGTTGGTTTACCTGTCGCCGTTGGTCGCCGGACGCCTGGACCGGTACATCACCCGCTGAGCGTCCCGGCGCTTCAGCTCTAGCCCGTCCGTAGACTCGGCCACGTGCCTGCGAAGGATCTCCGTGACTGGATCGCGCTCCTCGAGCGCGAGGGTGAGCTCGTTCGCGTCTCGGCCGAGGTCGATCCCGACCTCGAGATCACCGAGATCGTCGACCGCACCGTCAAGGCCGGCGGGCCGGCGCTGCTGTTCGAGAACCCGAAGGGATCCGAACATCCGCTCCTGATCAACCAGTTCGGCACCGAGCGGCGGATGTGCCTCGCGTTCGGCGTGGAGCGCCTCGACGACGTGGCGCAGAGGGTCGCCGACGTGCTCGAGATGCAGCCGCCGGACGGGCTGATCGAGAAGGTCCGCGGCCTCCTGAAGCTCAAGTCCATCGCCGACTCCCGGCCGAAGACGGTCGGCAAGGGCGCGTGCCAGGAGATCGTGCTGCGCGGCGACGACGTCGACCTCGGCCTCCTGCCGATCCAGCGCTGCTGGCCCGGCGACCCGGCGCCGTTCATCACGCTCCCGGCCGTGATCACGCACGACCCGCAGACGGGCGGGCGCAACGTCGGCATGTACCGGATGCAGGTCATCGACCGGAACACGACCTTCATGCACTGGCAGATCCACAAGGACGGCCGTGCCGACTACCTCGCGACCGACGGCCGCATCGAGGTCGCCGTCGCGCTCGGCCTCGACCCGATCACCGCGTACTCCGCGAGCGCGCCGCTGCCGAAGCACGTCGACGAGTTCATGATGGCCGGCTTCCTGCGTGGCGACCCCGTCGAGCTGGTGAAAGGCGTCAGCGTCGGCGTCGAGGTGCCCGCGAACGCGGAGATCGTGCTCGAGGGCTACATCGACAAGGACGAGGTCGGTCAGGAGGGGCCGTTCGGCGACCACACCGGCTACTACACCGCGGCCGAGCCGTTCCCCGTCTTCCACGTCACGGCGATGACCATGCGCCGCGACGCGATCTACCCCTCGATCGTGGTGGGCAAGCCGCCGCAGGAGGACGCGTGGCTCGGCAAGGCGACGGAACGGATCTTCCTGCCCGCCGTGCGCACGACCCTGCCGGAGATCGTCGACTACGACCTGCCGATCGCCGGCGCCTTCCACAACTGCTGCATCGTCTCGATCCGCAAGCAGTTCCCCGGCCACGCGGCGAAGGTGATGCACGCGCTCTGGGGGCTCGGGATGTTGAGCCTCACGAAGTGCGTCGTCGTCGTGGACGCGGACGTCGACGTGCACGACTACGAGCAGGTGCTCTTCTACGCGGGCGCGAACGTCGATCCGAAGCGAGACGTGATCCTCTCCGAAGGCCCGCTCGACCATCTCGACCACGCGCCCGAGCGCCAGTTCTTCGGCGGCAAGCTCGGCATCGACGCCACCGCGAAATGGCCGGAGGAGGGCGCGCGCCCCTGGCCCGACGAGATCGAGATGGACTCCGCGATCAAGGAGCTCGTCACGCGCCGCTGGACCGAGTACGGCCTGGGTTAGTTCTCGCCCCCTCAGGCCGGCCTTTGCGGTAAGACTTCGACCTGGTGGAGCCCGAGCAGCCGAGTCCCGACGCCGAGCAGGAGCCGCTCCACGAGGAAGCGCATCTGCCGGCGCCGACGCTCTATCCGATCGGCTTCGCCATCGGGGTCGTCGTCCTTCTCGTCGGGCTCGTGATCGATCCGCTGCTGATCTCGTCGATCGGCGCCGCGATCGCCATCATCTTCGCCGTCCTCTGGGCACGCGAGGCGACGTCCGAGCTCCGCGGGGAGGAGGTCGCCGTCGAGCCCGAGCGGCGCGAGGCGGAGGAAGGGGGCGAAGACCCGCACGACGTCACGATCGAGAAGGCCCCGGACACCGAGGTGACGCGCAGCGTCTTCCTCGAGGGCGCCACCCTGGGCCTCGGCGCCGTGATCGGCGGCCTGATCGCCGTCCCCGCGATCGGCTTCTCGCTCCTACCGGCATTCCTCGGCCAGGACGAGCACAAGGTCGACCTCGGGCCGATCTCGAAGTTCCCGCTCAACGACTGGTTCATCGTCACCTTCATCCAGGATCCCGCCGAGGGAGAGGTCAGCCGCAGGACGGCCTTCCTCCGCAACAACGGCAACGTCGCCGTGAAGGACCCGAGCACCGGACAGACGACGCAGCAGCCGAGCTTCACGATCATCTCGAACCACTGCGTTCACCTCGGCTGCCCCGTCCAGGCGAACGGCCCGATCGGACAGAAGTTCACCGGCGTCGCGTCCTTCAACGAGCACACGCTGAACGGCCCCGTCGAGGCCCAGTCGGTCATTCCGGCCGGCTACGGCTGCCCGTGCCACGGCGGCCAGTACGACCCCGAGGGCAACCGCATCGCCGGACCGCCGGTACGCGCGCTCGACCGCTACGCGTTCAGCGTCGTCAACGGCCGCCTGATCCTCCTCAGCACGTACTCGGTCTCGCACGTGGTGGGTACCGGAGGGACGGCGCAGATCTACAAGTACAAGTCGGTCGGTCCGGGCGAGCACGTCGACGGGCCTGAGCAGTGGTTCTATCCCGTCAACCCGCCGATGCACTGATGGCCACCACGTACAAACGGAAGCCGACGAAGGCCGAGCTTCGCCGCCAGAAGATGGAGGCGGCCGTCCTCTACCCGCTCGACTGGCTCGAGGAGCGGTCGGGGCTCATCGGCGGCGTCAAGTACTTCCTCTTCCGCAACGTCCCGTCGGACATCAACTGGATGCAGACGCTCGGCTCGGCCGCGCTCACCGCCTTCCTCGTGCAGGCGATCACCGGCGTGATCCTCGCCATGTACTACGTGCCGTCGGCCGACACCGACCCCCGCACGGGTCAGCCGGTCGCGTGGGAGTCGATCGTCAACATCACCGACCACCTGACGATGGGCTGGCTGGTGCGCGGCATGCACCGCTGGGGCGCCAGCGTCTTCATCATCCTCATGTTCCTCCACATGGGCCGCGTCTTCCTGTTCGGCGCCTACAAGTACCCGCGCGAGCTGAACTGGATCATCGGCGTCCTCATCCTCGTGATGGGGATGATGGAGGGCTTCACCGGTTATCTCCTGCCCTGGGACCAGACCGCGTACTGGGCGACCGTCGTGGGCATCAACCTGAACGGGACGGCGCCTTTCTTAGGCCCCTGGATAGCCCAGTTCCTCCGGAGCGGCCAGTCGATCAGCGGCGATACGCTGACGCGCTTCTACTCGCTGCACATGCTCGTCATCCCGGGGGCGATCATCGCCCTGATCACGCTCCACCTCTACCTGGTGGTCCGGCTCGGCGTCACCTCGCCGCCGTGGTCGAAGGACGCCGCGGGCGGCGAGCCCGAAGAGGCAGAGGAGCCGCAGCTGCGGCCGGGCCTGACGCGGCCGGTGCCGCGGCCGTCGGGGGCGTCCGCGATGCAGGCCGAGCCGGGAGGGCGTGAGTAGTGGCCGCGATCAAGAAGGAGAAGCCGAGCCGGATCGACGAGGCCAGGGCCGAGTTCGCCCGCTACAAGTCGGACGTCAAGACGCGCGGGAAGCCCTTCTACCCGTACGCGATGTTCCACGACACGATCATGAGCCTCGTCGTCGTGGTGGTGATCATCTGCCTCGCCGCGGTCTGGCACTTCTCCTCCTACGGACCGGCTCACGACCCGACGCACAAGGGCATCCTCGGACCCGGAGTCGACCCGCCGGCGGATCCCGGCACGACGAGCTTCGTGCCGAGGCCGGACTGGTACTTCTACTTCCTCTTCTACCTGCTCCGGATCTTCAAATGGCCGGAGTCGGTCTTCCTCGGCACGGTCGGCGTGCCGACGATCGCGCTCATCCTTCTCATCAGCCTGCCGTTCCTCGACCGCCGCCGCGTGCGCAAGCCCTCGCAGCGGCCGGTCGCGATGGTCGCCGCCGTCCTCACGATCGTGTCCATGGGCGTGCTGACCTGGAAGGGCGCGACGGCACAGGAAGCGCTCGCCTCCGAGGTCAAGCAGAACATCCCGCGCTGGATCAAGGAGGAGCACCTGCCGCCGTCGGCGATCCCCGGGGCCCACCTCTTTGCCGTCGCGGGGTGCACGGCCTGTCACACGTACGACGGCGCCGGGGGCTCGAACCTGGGCGCGCCCGACCTGACGAACATCGGCTCGCGGAATCTCGGCGTCCAGTTCCAGATCAATCATTTGATGTGCCCGTCGTGCGTCAATCCGGGCTCGCCGATGCCACCCTTCCAGTCGCTCGGCGCGCAGCGCCTGAACCAGCTCGCGCTCTTCCTCGAGGCCTCCAAGGGCACGCACTAGCGGCGGGGAGACAGGCGAGCTGCGGCAGCTCCTCTTGCTCGCATTGCTCGTCCCGCTCGCGTCGGCGTGCGGCTGGAGTCCGTTCGCGACGCCGCTGGTGCACAGCTCGTCCGGTGCGGCCGCTGTCGCTCCGAACCCGTCGGTCAGTCCGATACGCGCTGGATCAAGGTCGAGCACCTGCCGGAGAAGGCAATGCCGGGTGCTCTGGAGTTCTTCTACTCGGGCTGCACCGCGTGTCACACCTACGCCGGTTCGGGCAGTACGAACCTCAATGCGCCTGCCCTGACGGCGATCGGGAGACGGCATCTCGGGATCCGGTTCCAGATCGCCCACCTGATGTGCCCGTCGTGCGTGAACCCGGGCTCGCCGATGCCGTCGTTCGCGTCGCTCGGCAAGCAGCGCCTGCGGCGGCTCGCCGTCTTCCTCGAAGCCTCCAGGGGCATTCACTAAGAGGGACCAGCGACAATCCCCGGGAATGCACGTTTTTCTCGGGATCACGGGCGCTTCCGGCGCGCCGTACGCAGCGCGGCTGCTCGAGGGGCTCGCCGCTGCGGACTGCGAGATCGGGATCTGCGCGTCGCGCGCCGGAATCGAAGTGCTCGGGACCGAGCTCTTCGGCGACCCGGCTCTGCCGCGCGACGAGACGCTCGCGCGGCTCCTCGAGCACGCGAACGGCGCCGCCCGCATCTACGACCCCGAGGACTGGAGCGCTCCCTACGCCTCGGGCTCCGCGAAGGTCGACGCGTATGTGATCTGCCCCTGCTCGATGGGCACGGTCGGGACGATCGCGTCCGGCGCGATGTCGAACCTCATCCACCGTGCAGCGTCCGTCGCGCTGAAGGAGGAGCGCCGGCTCGTGCTCATGCCGCGCGAGACGCCGCTCTCGGCGATCCATCTCCGCAACATGCTCACGCTGCGCGAGGCCGGAGCCACGATCCTCTTCCTCGCGCCCGGCTTCTACCACGGCGCCGAGACCGTGGAGAACCTCGTCGACTTCGTCGTCGCTCGCGCCCTCGACCTGCTGGGGCTGGAGCACGCGCTCACCCCGCGCTGGGGGCAATAGACATGACGGTCGAATCGGGCCGCCTCCCGGCCGAGGGCGTGCAGCGGATGTTCGACCGGATCGCGCCGGTCTACGACGCGATGAACCGCGTCATGACCGTGGG
Organism: uncultured Actinomycetes bacterium; assembly: GCA_963770815.1. Taxonomy (GTDB): domain Bacteria; phylum Actinomycetota; class Thermoleophilia; order Gaiellales; family Gaiellaceae; genus Palsa-739. The sequence goes on along the minus strand of CAVYQV010000007.1, from coordinate 18,605 downwards.
GCTCGACCAGCACTGGCGCAAGGCGACGGTCGCCGAGGCGGTACGGCCGGGCGACCGCGTGCTCGACGCGTGCTGCGGCACCGGCGACCTCGCCGTCGCAGCGAGCAAGGCCGGCGCCGGGAGCGTCGTCGGCCTCGACTTCTCCGAGCAGATGCTCGAGCGCGCCCGGCGCAAGGCGCCCGAGCTCGAATTCGTGCAGGGCGACGTGCTTGCGCTCCCGTTCGAGGACGCGAGCTTCGAGTCGGCGGTCGTCGGCTTCGGCGTCCGCAACGTCGACGACCTCGAGGCGGCGCTCAAGGAGCTGCGCCGCGTGCTCCGCCCCGGCGGCCGGCTCGGGATCCTCGAGATCACGACGCCGCGCGGCCGGCTCGCGCCGTTCTACCGGCTCTGGTTCGACCGCATCGTGCCGCTGCTCGGCCGCGTGCTTCCCGGCGGCGACGCGTACACGTACCTGCCCGCGAGCGTGCGCCGCTTCCCGGGGCCCGAGGAGCTCGCCGAGCTGCTCGGCTCCTGCGGTTTCGAGGCCGTGCGGTTCCGGCTCTTCGCCGGGGGTATCGTGGCGCTGCACGTAGGAGAGGCGGGCTCGTGACGACATCGCTGTCGGACATCCGGTCGGTGCCGGGGCTGGACGACTATCTCGACGCGCTCGAGGAGCGGCTCGCGCGGAGCGTCGCCACGCATCCCGGGCTCGTCGCGGCCGTGGGGAACGAGGCGCTCGCCGCGGGTGGGAAGCGGCTGCGGCCCACGCTCGTCTTCCTCGCCGCCCCACCGGGGACAGAGCCGTCGCTCGCGGCCGGCGTCGCGGTCGAGCTCGTCCACATGGCGACGCTCGTGCACGACGACCTCATCGACCGCGCCCACTTCCGCCGTGGCAAGGCCGCCGCCTGGTCGATCTACGGGCCGGCCGCCGCGCGCGCGACGGGCGACTACCTGTTTGCGCGCGCCTTCTCCGAGCTGAGCGCGACGGGAGACGCCGCGGCCGTCGAGACTCTCGCCGACGCGACGCTCGCGCTCGCGCGCGGCGAGGCCTTGCAGCGCACGCAGACCCGCGACCCGTCGACGACGGTCGAGGCGTACCTCGAGCGCTGTGCGCTCAAGACCGGGAAGCTGTTCGAGGCCGCGTGCCGGCTCGGCGGAGGTTCCGGCGAGTACGGCCTCGCGCTCGGGATCGCGTTCCAGATCGCCGACGACGTCCTCGACTGCTCGGGCGCCACGATCGAGACGGGCAAGATCGCCGGCACCGACCTCCGCGACGGGACGCCGACGCTTCCGCTCCTGCTCGCCGCGCAGCGGGATGCGGTCGTGCGCGCCGCGCTTGCCGGTGGCCCGCTGGACGGCGCGCTCGTGCGCGTGGCCGCGACCGGCGCCCTCGACGAGTCCCGCCAGGTGGCGCTGGACTACGCTACGGAGGCCAGAGCCCGTCTCGACGGCGAGCTGCACAGAGACGAGCTCGAGGCCCTGACGCACGCAGTAGTCGACCGGGAGAGGTAGCCGCAATGGCTGTTCTGGAGCTGGACACGCTCGCACCGATCAGAGACAAGGTGCTCGCCGGCGAGCGGCTCGACTTCGACGACGGCGTCGCTCTCATGGAGACGGACGACCTGCTCGCGCTCGGCGAGCTCGCCGACCTCGCGCGCCGGCAGCGCGGCGGCGGCCCCGAGGTCTATTTCGTGCAGAACATCAACATGTACCAGACCAATGTCTGCCGCGTGAAGTGCAAGTTCTGCGCCTTCGCGAAGACGCGCAAGCAGGAGGACGCCTTCACGCTGACCGCCGACGAGTTCGTCGAGGACGCGGTCGAGCAGCACGAGCTCCTCGGGCTTCACCGAGATCCACACGGTCAACGGCGAGAACCCGCACGTCGAGCTCGACTACTACGCGGAGCTCCTGCGCAAGCTGAAGGAGGCGCTGCCGGACGTCCATCTCAAGTTCTACACGGCGTCCGAGATCCACCACATGTCGCGGCTCGAGGGCTGCTCGCACGAGGAGGTCCTGCGCACGCTGAGGGACGCCGGCCTCGACTCGATGCCGGGCGGCGGCGCCGAGATCTTCGCCGACCGTGTCCGCGCGCTGATCGCGCCGGGCAAGGAGCATCCCGACGAGTGGTTCGACGTCCACGACACCGCGCACCGGCTCGGGATCACGACCCAGTGCACGATGCTCTACGGCCACGTCGAGACGTACGAGGAGCGGGTCGACCACCTGCTGCGGCTGCGCGACCAGCAGGACAGCACCAACGGCTTCCTCTCGTTCATCCCGCTCGCCTTCCACCCCGAGAACACCGTCTTCGAGCGCCGCGGCTTCCGCTTCACGACCGGCGCCGACGACCTGAAGGTGATCGCCGTCTCGCGGCTCCTGCTCGACAACGTCCCGCACGTGAAGGCCTACTGGATCATGATGGGCCTCCCGCTCGCCCAGGTCGCGCTCCACTTCGGCGCCGACGACGTCCAGGGCACGGTGGTGCGGGAGAAGATCTTCCAGGCCGCGGGTGCGAGCGCCGGCACCGAGCAGAAGGTCGCGGAGCTCGTCCGCTTCGTCAGCGAGGCGGGCCGCACCCCGGTGCAGCGCGACAGCCTCTACAACGAGCTGCGCCGATGGTGAGGCTCGGCCGCATCTCGTACGTGAACATGGCGCCGGTCTTCTACCGCGTCGACGCGGAGGTGGAGGAGGTGCAGGGCGTCCCGACCGAGCTGAACAGGATGCTCGTGGCGGGTGAGCTCGACACGGCGCCGATCTCCTCGATCGCGTACGCGCAGAACGCCGACCGGCTGCGGCTGCTGCCGCGGCTCTGTGTCGCATCGGAGGGCGCCGTCGACTCGATCCAGCTCGTGACGCGCGTGCCGCTCGAGCGTGTGCGCACCGTGGCGGTGACGCCGGAGTCGGCGACGTCAGTGGCGCTGATCAAGGTGCTGCTGGCCGACGCCGAGCAGGCGCCGCTCGAGGCGTACGAAGCGGGCGAGGCCGAGGCGAAGCTCCTGATCGGAGACGCGGCGCTGCGCTCGGCCTTCGAGGATCCGACCCCGCACCACGATCTCGGCCGGCTCTGGCTCGAGCGGACCGGGCTGCCGATGGTGTTCGCGGTCTGGGCCTGCCCGGAGCCGCTCGCGGAAGGGCTCGCCGAGCTCGAGGACGCGCTCGTCTCGTCGGTGCGGCTCGCCCGCGCCGAGCCCGAGCAGCTCGCATTCGAGGCCGCCGAGCGCTACGGCTATCCGGCCGGCTTCCTCGCGCGCTACTTCGAGAAGCTCCGCTATCGCTTCGGCCCGCGCGAGCGCGCCGGCCTCTACACGTTCCTCGAGCTCGCGCGCGACGCCGGGCTGCTCGAGACAGTGCCGGAGCTCCGCTTCGTCCAGACGACCGGCGCAGCCGTCGCATGAGCGTCGCCGAGCGCACTCCCGTGGCCGAGATCCTGAAGAAGGCGACGTCCGGCGAGCGGATCACGGACGAGGACGCGATCGAGCTCCTGCGCTCGCGCGATCTCGTCGCCGTCGGACGCGCCGCGAACGAGATCCGCAACCGGCTGCACGATCCGGAGCGCGTCACGTTCATCATCGACCGCAACCTCAACTACACGAACATCTGCGTCACCGACTGCGACTTCTGCGCCTTCTACCGCCGGCCGGGCGACCAGCGCGAGGGCTACCTGCTGCCGAAGCCGGTCATCTTCAAGAAGATCGAGGAGACGCTTGCGCTCGGCGGCACGGGCCTGCTCATGCAGGGCGGCCACCATCCCGACCTGGGTGTCGAGTACTACGAGGACCTCTTCTCGTCGATCAAGGCGCGCTATCCGATCCACCTGCACGCGCTGTCCCCCTCCGAGATCGTGCACGCCGCGCGCCGCTCGAAGCTGACCGTGCCCGAGACGCTGACGCGCATGCGCGATGCCGGCCTCGACTCGATCCCGGGCGGCGGCGCCGAGATCCTCGTCGACCGCGTGCGCGACATCATCGCGCCGAAGAAGGTGAACACGAGGGAGTGGCTCGGCGTGATGCGCGAGGCGCACCGGCTCGGGATCTCGACGACGGCCACGATGATGTACGGCCACGTCGAGACGCTCGAGGAGCGCGTCGAGCACTTCCGGCGGATCCGCGAGCTACAGGACGAGACCGGCGGCTTCCGCGCCTTCTTCTCCTGGACGTTCCAGGACGACGGCAACCGGCTCGTCTCGCTCGTGCCGGTCGAGGCGCGGCCGACCTCGTTCGACTACCTGCTCACGCAGGCCGTTTCGCGCATCTACCTCGACAACCTGCCGCACATCGGCTCGTCCTGGGTCACACAGGGGAAGAAGATCGGCCAGGTCGCGCTCGGCTTCGGCGCCGACGACCTCGGCTCGGTGATGATCGAGGAGAACGTCGTCTCGGCCGCAGGCACCACGCATCGCACGAGTGCGGAGGAGCTCGTTCACCTGATCAGGAGCATGGGCAAGGTGCCGTGCAGCGCGACACGCTCTACCGCGAAGTCAAGGTCTGGGCCTAGCCGGTCAGCTGCGCGGCGAACTCGGCGGCGTAGGGCCGTCCGCTCTGCTCCGCTGCCGCCCGGAAGTCGTCGATTGCGTACGGCACCTGGCGGAACTCGACCGCAACCGCGCCGTCCTCCACGGTGACGAGCGCCCACTCGGCGAGCGGGCGCAGGACAGGCGGGTCGGGATGTCGGTCGTACGAGACTCCGACGCTGCCGGGGTTGACGTAGAGCGCATCGCCGATCCGGCGCGTCCATTGCAGGTGCGTGTGACCGCCCGCGAGCAGCGCCGCGTCGTGGCCGAGGAAGGGATCGAGCGCCTCGCCGCCGAGCTCGGGCAGAAGCACGTCGTCGTAGGAGCGCGGCGAGCCGTGGAAGAGGAGCAGGGACACGCCGTCGAGCTCGCGGCGAACGACCGGCGCGAAGGCGCGGATCTGCTCGAGCTGGGACGGCGCCAGCTGCGAAAGCGTCCAGTCGCGCACCTCGAGCTGCCGCTCGGTGACCGGCTCCGGCGAGTCGTCGTCTACCTCGAGGAGGAACGCATCGGCGTTGCCGAGCACCGTCTCGCAGCCGAGAGCGGCAAGGCGGTCGAGCGTCTGCGCGGGCTCCGTGCCGCCCTGCACGGCGTCGCCGAGGCAGACGACCTCCGTCACGCCGAGCAGCTCGACGTCCTCGAGCGCGGCTCGGAAGGCGACGTCGTTCCCGTGCTGGTCGGAGATGAGCGCGAGGCGCATGGTCAGAGTTTGGACCTGACGGCGGCGAGGCCGGCGCGCACCCGCTCGGGCTGGTCGGTGAAGACGCCGTAGTGAATCTCGAACCACGCCGCGAACCGGTGGTAGATCGCGGCCCGGCGGCGCAGGTCGTCGTCCACGTCCCAGTCGGGAAACGGCCCGTTCAACAGCCAGGAGTAGTCGATTGCCGGATCGCCGATCCGTGCGTCTCCCCAGTCGATCACGCCGGCGAGCCGGCCGTCCCGGACGAGCATGTGCGGCGGGCCTAGGTCGGAGTGCGTGAGCACCGGGTCGAACCCGATCAGCGTGTCGACCTCGTGGAGGAGCGCGTCTCCTGCTGCGCGCTCGTCGTGGTCGAGCAGCGGCAGCGCGACGCGTCGGAACTCGTCGGCCTGCTCGCGGTACGCCTCGAGCCAGTTCGGCCGCGGCGCGGGCACCGAGCCGGCGTCGACGGCGTGGAGCGCGTCGAGAAATCCGCGCACGCCGTCGGCGTCCTCGTCCACGAGCGGCTCGCCTGCGATGAAGCGGTAGACGACGAGCCACGGCTCGCGCGACGCGTACGCGAACACCGGCACCTCGACCGGGAGGAGCTGCGCGATCACGGGCAGGAGCTCGCTCTCCTTCTCGATCTCCTCGACCGCGAGCTCGTGGCGCGGCCACCGCACGACCCACTCGTCGTCGATCACGAGCACCCTGAAGTCCCAGCCGTCGTCCCGCTCGACCAGAGGCTGCGGCATCCGGAGGACGCTACCCTGCGCGCGGGTCGTGCCTCGCAAGCTCCTCATCGCCGCCGCGCTCGCGCTCCTCGTCGCGGCCGTCGCCGCTTCGGCGGCGACCGGACGTTCCGAGCAGGAGTCGGTCTCGCGCGCCCTGCTGGCACCAGGCGTGACCTACACGCGCGAGGTGGACTTCACGTCGAGAGGCCCGATCGTCCTCGACGTCGTCACGGCGCCACAGCCGGACGGCCAGCTCTACTCGCTCGTCCCGGCGCTCTCGAACAACCAGCTGCGCGGGAAGGAGTCGCTCACGCGCCTCGAGAAGCGGGTGGCCGGCAACGCGACGACCGTGGCGATCGACGGCGACTACTTCGACAGCACCGGCGTGCCGAGCGGGATGCTCATGCAGAACGGGGTCCTCGAGAGCGCGCCCGCCGGCGGGCGCTCGAGCCTCGGGATCGCCGCCGACGGCACGCTGACGGCGGATCGCGTCTCCTTTGCAGGGATCTGGCAGGGGAACGGCCTGCGGCGGCCGCTGTTCCTGAACTCGGCGACCGGGAAGTTCTCGCTCTACACGCCGGTGTACGGCTCGGCGACGCCGAAGGAGTCGGGAGTCGTCGAGGCCGTGATCGGCACGTTCCCGCTGGCCCAGCTGGACACGCCGCTCGACGGCACAGTCACCCAGGTGACGACCAGCGGGCGGACGAAGATCCCGCCCGGCGGCGCGGTGCTCGTCGCCCGCGGGACACAGTCCACGGCCCAGCTCACGGCGGAGGCGCCGGTCGGGCAACAGGTCGAGGCTCTGCTCTCGCTCTCGCCGGACTGGAGCGGCCTCGCGAGCGCGATCGGCGGCGGGCCGCTGCTCGTGAAGAACGGCAAGCCGATCTTCCACGCAGGCGAGTCCTTCCCGTCCGGCCGGCTCAGCGGCCGCCAGGCGCGCGGGGCGATCGGCCAGCTCGCGGACGGGCGCATCGTCCTCGTCGGCGTCGAGGGCACGAAGCCCGCCTACAGCATCGGCATGTCGAACTACGAGCTCGCCGTCGAGCTCTCCCAGCTAGGGGCGAGGACCGCGTTCGGGCTCGGCGCCGGCCCCGCCTCCGGGCTCGCGTTCGACGGGAAGCTGCTCACACGGCCCTCGAGCGGCGTGGTGCCGAAGGTCTCCGATGCGCTCGTCCTGTCGTACAGCGGCGTGTACGCGGCGCCTCCCTCGACCGCCGTGCTCTCGCCGAACGGGGACGGTGTCGGCGACACCGAGACGTTCTCCTACCGCGTCGCCCGGCCCTCGCAGGTCGTTGCGTCGCTGGCGGGGCCGGGTGGCGCCAAGGTCACGCTCGCCAGTGGGGCGGAGTCGCCGGGACTGCACGTGCTCGGCTGGGACGGCACGGTTGGAGGCCCGCCCGCGCCCGAGGGAAAGTGGACGTTCGGCGTCCAGGGGACCGACGACCGCAACGTCACCACCAGCGCGGAGCGGACGTTCTCCCTCGACGACACGCTCTCGTCCCTCTCTGTCGCGACCGGCCGCCACGGGTTTCCGACCGCGACGTTCGAGCTGACCCGTGCGGCGACCGTCCTCGTGCAGGTCCAGCGGCCGAACGGCGTCCCAGTGGCGACGCTTCGCTCGGGGTCGCGCGCGGCGGGGACGGAGCAAGTGACCTGGCGCGGCCGGATCGACCGGCACCGGGCGCCGAACGGGCGCTACCAGGTGGCCGTGCAGGCGAAGAGCTCCGTCGGGACGAGCTCGCTCGCGGCGCCGTTCTCATGGCGCGCTCACGTGCGTCACTAGACTCGCCCGAATGCTCCTCGCGAGCGTTTCGTCGAGTTTCACTTCCGCGGTCGCGAATCACGGCGTCTACGCCGTCTTCGGCCTGATGGCGATCGACGCCCTCTTCCCGGCGGCGAGCGAGCTCGTGATGCTCTACGCGGGCGCGGTTGCCGCGGGAGTCTTCGGCACGCACGGCTTGACGCTGTTCGGCTCGCGGATCGGTTCGGGTGCCGGCGCGTTCGTCGCGCTCGCGCTGGCCGGGACGCTCGGGTACCTCGTGGGCGCTCTGATCGGCTGGGCGATCGGCCGTTACGGAGGCCGGCCGCTGCTCGAGCGGCACGGAAGCTGGTTCCATCTCTCGCCGGCGCGTCTCGACCGCGCCGAAGCGTGGTTTGCACGCTGGGGCCCCCTCGGCGTGCTGATCGGCCGAGTCACGCCGGTCGTGCGCTCCTTCGTCTCGATTGCCGCGGGGATCCTCGAGATGCCGCTCGGGGTGTACACGGTGCTGACGCTCGTCGGGTCCGCAATCTGGGCGTTCGCCTTCGCGGGAGCCGGTTACGGGCTCGGCAAGAGTTACAGCGGATTCGATCACGGCTTCCACTACGTCGAATATGCCGTCGTGGCGGGCATCCTGATCCTGCTGGCGTTTCTGGTCTACCGTCGGGTGGCTGCGGCTAAAGTTACGCCGCGTGCAGACGATTCCTCTCGTTGACGTTCGAGCTGAATACGAGCCGCTGATCCCCCGGCTCGAGGCCGCGTTCCGCGAGGTACTCGACGGTAAGGCCTTCATCCGCGGCCAGAACTACTGGGCGTTCCAGGAGGAGGCAGCCGCGTACCTCGGCGTGAAGCGGACGATCGGCGTCGCCAACGGCACCGACGCGCTCGTGCTCGCCCTCGAGGCGCTCGGCGTCGGGCCGGGCGACGAGGTCATCTGTCCCGCCTTCACGTTCTACGCGACCGCCGAGTCGGTCGTGCGGCGGGGCGCGACGCCGGTCTTCGCCGAGATCGATCCGGTTACGCTCAACCTCGACCTCGAGGACGCGGCCGCGAAGGTCACCGACCGGACGCGGGCGATCATCCCGGTGCACCTGTTCGGCCGGATGATGGACGTCCGGCCGCTGGTCGCGCTCGGCGTCCCCGTGCTCGAGGACGCGGCGCAGGCGTTCGGAGCGCCCGAGGTCGCCCAGCACGGCGCGATCTCGACGTTCAGCTTCTATCCCACGAAGAACCTCTTCTGCCTCGGCGACGGCGGGCTCGTGGCGACCGACGACGACGAGCTCGCGGAGCGCGTGAAGCTCCTCTCCTTCCACGGCTCGAAGGACAAGCAGGAGTTCGGCCTCGTCGGTTACAACTCGCGGCTCGACGAGCTGCAGGCCGCGTTCCTGCGCATCTTCCTGCCGGAGCTCGCGGGCTGGAACGAAGGGCGTCGCGCCGCCGCTGCTCGCTACGCGGAGCTCGGTCTCGGCGAGCTCGTGGAGATCCCGCAGGACGAGCCGGGCCACGTCTACCACCTCTTCGTCTGCCGCTCGCGCGAGCGCGATGCGATCCGGGACGCCCTCACGGAGGCCGGCATCGCGTCGGCCACCTACTACACGACGGCGCTCCACCTGCAGCCGTCGCTGCGCTTCCTCGGCTACGAGCCGGGATCGCTGCCGGCGACCGAGCAGGCGGGGCTGGAGAACTTCTCGCTGCCGCTCTGGCCCGGGATTCCCGCCGAGGCGCAGGAGCGCGTCGTCGACGTCGTCCGCTCGGCCGTCCCCTCTACCGGCGTAGGCTCGACGGAGCCGGCAAAGAGCGCAGGCGCCGGCCTTGCCGGCACCGGAACGGGCTAAGTCTGATGCGCCACCTCCTCTCCCCGCACCGGCTCTGGCAGCTCCTGGTGGACGCACTGATCGTCGCGTTCTCCTGGTGGGTCGCGTTCCAGCTGCGCTTCGACCACGGGCTGCCGCCGAAGTACTCGCTGCTGTTCGACCGGACGATCCTGGTCGTCGTCGGGATCAAGCTCATCGTCTTCATCGCCTTCGGCTTCTACAACCGCTGGTGGCGGTACGTCTCGATTCGCGACATGTGGGCGACGGCCCGCGGCGTGGTCGTCGCCTGCATCGTCGCGTATCTGACCGTCTATCTCGCGGCGCCCGTGCACGGCTTCCGCCTGCCCCGGTCGATCGCCGCCACCGACCTGCTGCTCACGCTCGCCCTCGTGATGGGCTCGCGCCTCCTCGCGCGCACCGCGATGGAGCGCCCGGGCCGCTTCACGATGGTGGCGCGCGGCAAGGAGGTCGTCGTGGTCGGCGCGGGCGATGCGGGCCGCCTGATCGTGCAGGAGATGCAGCGCTCGCGGATGCTCAACTACACGCCGATCGGGTTCGTCGACGACGACCCGCGCAAGCGGCACACGCGGATCATGGGCGTCCGGGTGCTCGGCACGATCGACGAGCTGCCCCGCGTGCTGCGCGAGCACACCCCCGACGAGGTGCTGATCGCGATGCCGTCGGTCTCGGGCGACGTACGCCGGCGGATCGTCGAGACGGCCCAGCAGCTACGAATCGTGGTCAAGACGTTGCCGGGGCTCTACGAGCTCATCGCCGGCGACAGCGGGCTCGCCGGTCAGATCCGGCCCGTCCAGGTCGAGGACGTCCTCGGCCGGGAGCAGGTCGAGGTCGACTTCCACGAGGTCGCCGGCTATCTCGAGGGCCATACCGTGCTCGTGACCGGGGCCGGCGGATCGATCGGCTCGGAGCTCTGCCGCCAGATCGCGCGCGTCCGGCCGACGCGGCTGATCCTCGTCGACAACGCCGAAGGGCCGCTGTTCGAGATCGAGCGCGAGCTCGTGGCCGAGCGTGACTTCACCGCTGCGCTGCCGAAGCTGATCGACGTCAAGGACCGGAGGGCGATGCGGCGCGAGGTGTTCGAGAAGTACCAGCCGACGGTCGTGTTCCACGCCGCGGCGTACAAGCACGTCGCGATGCTCGAGACGCATCCGCTCCAGTCGGTGCGCAACAACGTCGTCGGCACGCGCATCCTCGTCGAGCTCGCGGCCGAGTTCGGCGTCGAGCGGTTCGTCTTCATCTCGACGGACAAGGCCGTCAACCCGAAGACGGTGATGGGCCAGTCGAAGGCGCTCTGCGAGTGGATCGTCGAGTCGTTCGGCCATCGACGCGACGTCGCGACCAGCTTCAGCGCCGTGCGCTTCGGCAACGTCCTCAACTCGTCGGGGAGCGTGATCCCGATCTTCCGGAAGCAGATCGAGAAGGGCGGGCCGGTGACGGTGACCCATCCCGAGATGACGCGCTACTTCATGACGATCCCGGAGGCGGTCTCGCTCGTCGTGCAGGCGGGCGCGATCGGCGGCCGCGGCCAGGTGTTCGTGCTCGACATGGGCGAGCCGGTGCGGATCGTCGACCTCGCGCAGAACATGATCCGCCTGTCGGGCAAGGAGCCGCGCCTGCCGGACGATCCGACCACGGGCTCGCGGGACGTCCGGATCGCGTTCGTCGGCTCGCGGCCGGGGGAGAAGATCCACGAGGAGCTGTGGAGCGACGACGACGAGGTCGGCGAGACGGCGCACCTGAAGATCATGCGGCTGAGCCGGCCGCCGGTCGATCCCGAGTGGCTCGCCGTGCAGCTCGCCGAGCTCGAGCGCCTCGCCGACGAGGGCGACACGCTCGAAGTCGTCGGGAAGCTGCGGAAGATCGTCGACAAGCCGCAGCGCGTCGAGCGGCCGAACCTCTCGGACACGGGCAGCTACGTGCTCGAGCTCAAGCCGCACGCCGACACGAATCCCTGACCTACCCGTGACGGTCCCCGGCCGGTCGCATCGTTAGCCTCGGCGACCTGGATACGGATCGGATCCTCGAAGGGCTGAACCCCGAGCAGCGCGCTGCCGTCGAGACGCCGCGCGGGCCGCTGTGCATCCTCGCCGGCGCGGGAACCGGGAAGACGACGACGATCACGCACCGAATCGCGTGGCAGGTCGCGAGCGGCGCCTTCCCGCCGCAGCAGATCGTGGCGGTGACGTTCACCGGCAAGGCGGCGGGAGAGCTCGGTGCACGGCTACGCGCGCTCGGCGTCGACGGCGTGCGGGCCTCGACCTTCCATTCGGCGGCGCTTGCCCTGCTCCGCCACTTCGAGGGAGATCCAGGCCGGATCCTCGCCACGAAGGCGATTCTCCTGCGCCGCATCGGCAACGGGCTCCCGGGCGCGTTCCGCTTCCGTCCCGCCGGCGACCTCGCCACGGAGATCGAATGGGCGAAGAACCGCCGCCTCACGCCCGATACGTACCGCGACCGGCTCGGCGATCACGAGGCGCCGATCCCGTCCGACCTCATGCTCCGGGTGTTCCGCGAGTACGAGCGGCGCAAGGCCGCCGAGGGGCTGCTCGACTTCGAGGACCTCCTCGAGCGCACGGCGCGACTGCTGGAGACCGACGACGCTGCCCGCGCGGCCGTGCACGACCGCTGGCGCGCCTTCACGGTCGACGAGTACCAGGACGTCAACCTCCTCCAGCAGTCGCTGCTCGACCTCTGGCTGGGCGACCGCGACGATCTCTGTGCGGTCGGCGACGACTACCAGGCGATCTACGGGTTCACCGGCGCGAGCGCCGAGTGGCTGCTCGCGCTGCCGCGGCGCTTCCCACACGCCCGGGTCGTGCGGCTCGAGCGGAACTACCGCTCGACCGCGCAGGTGATCGAGCTGGCGAATCGCCTCGTGCCGCGGCTCGGCGGCTCGGCGAAGACGCTCGCGCCGACGGTTCCGGACGGACCGGAGCCGGTGGTCGGGCCGGGGCTGAGCGTCGTCGAGCACGTGCGGCGGCTGCACGCCGAGGGGCTGCCGCTCGAGCAGATGGCCGTGTTGGTGCGCACGAACGCCCGCACGAGCGAGTTCGAGGAGGCGTTCCACGAGGCGGGGATCCCGTTCCAGGGCGCGTCGCTGCTGGCGCGCGACGCGGCGCGGCAGCTGCTGAAGGCGCTGCGCGGCCGGCAGGGGCCCGCATCCGAGATCGTGCGCGAGCTCGCCGTCGCGCAGGGGCTCCTCGCCAAGGTGCCGGAGAAGCTCGGCGAGCGCGAGCAGACGCGGCAGGCCGACCTTGCGCGGCTCGTGCGGCTCGCGGCGGAGTTCGACGGCGAGGTCGGCGGTTTCGTCGACCTGCTCCATGAGCGCTTCGGCGAGAGCACCGGCCGCGGCGTGCACCTGTTGACGCTCCACCGGGCGAAGGGGCTCGAGTGGGAGGCCGTCTTCCTGCCGCGCGTCGAGGAGGGCGAGCTGCCCGTGCGGCGCGGCGACGTCGCCGAGGAGCGGCGCCTCTTCTACGTCGGGCTGACGCGCGCGAAGCGGCATCTGCTCGTGACGTGGGACGGCAAGCCGAGCCGGTTCCTCGACGAGCTCGGAGTGCGCGCGGCCGCACCGACGCTCCCGAAGCGGGAGAGCTCGGCGCTGCCGCAGACGCCGGCAGTACAGGCGCTCAAGGAGTGGCGCCTCGCGCGGGCGCGCGCCGACGAGGTGCCAGCGTACGTCGTCTTCAACGACCGGACGCTCGCGGAGCTCGTGGCGCGGACGCCGCGGACGTTGGCGGAGCTGGCGGCGGTGCCGGGAATCGGGCCGGCGAAGCTCGAGCGCTACGGCCCCGAGCTGCTCGCCCAGCTCGCAGACGTCGCGGCCTGAGCCTCTGTTCCGCCGGGCGGCAGCACGCTCGCCTGGGCCAGCGTCCTCTCATCTGACCTCGGCTGGTCTCCGACCGCGTGAGATGCGTCAGGCGTCGAGGGCGGAAAGCAGCAGCGACAGCATCTCGGCCGGGTCGCGGCGCACTCGCGTCGCCGCCGACTCGTCGCGCTTCGTCAGCTCGAGCGCCCGCGGGTCGGTGAGCGGCTTGAGCCGCCCGTCCCGGATCAGCTCCTCGTCCACGCCGCCGAGCCTCCCGCCGTACGTGGTGTAGACCGGCACGCCGAGCGCCGCCGCCTCGCGGTTCATCGTCCCGCCCGCCGAGACGACGAGGTCGGCGAGCGCGATCAGGCTCTGCGCGTCGACGGCGCCCTCGGGGAGGATCACCGACGGCAGCGCGAGCCCGCGCACGTACTCGCGCTGCTCCTCGGTGCGCGGCAGGACGAACGCGTGCACGTCGTCGGCCCGGCCGAGATGCTCGAGCGTCTGCGGGAAGAGCGGGTTCGAGTGCCGGTGGTAGAGCGACACGTCGGGCGGCGGCCGCAGGACGACGAGCACGCGCGCCGGGTCGACGCCGAACCGTTCGAGCAGCGACCGGTCGGGCTCGAAGTCCGAGAGGTAGTACTCCTCCTTCAGGCCCGGGTACTGGACGAGCTTCGGCGGGCGCACGCCGTACGGCTTGAGCCGCTCCGGCGGGATCGCGTCCGGCACGACGACCCGCGTCGCCGCGCGGCAGCCGAGCTGGTGCTGCAGCGTCGCGAACTCGTAGTCGAACGTCGTCGAGCTGGGGATCCCGAGCCGCCGCGCCGAGATCGTCAGCTCGTGCGAGCCGTGCGCCAGCGCGACGTCGAAGTCGCGGCCGCGCGCCCACCTCCGCAGCGCGCCGAGCCGGTGCGTCATCTGCCGCGCCTTCTGCACCCGCGAGCGGCCGCCGTGGCGCCCGACGACCTCGTCCGCCTCCAGGCCGTGCAGCTCGAGCAGCTCGAGCGTCTGCGCGTAGTCGCGCGCGGTGATCTCCACCTCGTCGCCGCGCCCGCGCATGATCTCGATCAGCGGCCGGAAGACCAGCACGTGGGCCGGCGCCGTCATGTCGATCCAGACCTTCACGCCGCGAGCGCCTCCATCCGCGCCGACTCGAGCCGCGGCGGCTCCTGCTCGACGTGCCGCTCGTACCAGAGCGTGAACGCGAGCAGCCCCCAGAGCTGGCGGCTCCAGTCTTCCCGCCCGGCGACGTGCTCGTCGAGCAGCCGCGTGACCGGCTGCGCCTGGAAGAAGCCCTGGCGCTGCAGATTCTCGGGCGACAGCGTGGCGCGGGCGAACGGCTCGAGCTCGCCGCGCAGCCAGGCCGCGGCCGGGATCGAGAAGCCGCGCTTGCGGCCGTGCACGACCTCCGCCGGCAGCAGCGGCTCGACGGCCTTCCGCAGCAGCCACCTTCTTCGCGAGGCCGCGCACCTTGAGGCGCGTCGGCAGCGCGAAGGCGAGGTTCGTCACGAGCGGGTCGAGGAACGGCACGCGCGCCTCGAGCGAGTGCGCCATCGAGGCGCGGTCGGTCTTCACGAGCAGGTCGTCGACGAGGTAGACGCCGAAGTCGACGTCCTGCAGCCGCGCCAGCTGCGGCGCTCCCGCGGTCTCGGCGTAGCGCGCGCGGTAGACGTCGACGGGATCGAAGACGGCGCGGCGCCCGGTCAGCTCGGCGCGCGCCTCGGGCGAGAAGATCTCCTTCCAGCCGTGATGCCGCTCGAGCGGCGGCAGGTGCGCGGCGCGCACGAACCGCTTCGCCTTGTAGTCGAGGCTCGCCTTCCGCGTCGACGCCGGGAGCGCCTCGACGAGCGGGCGCGCCACCCGCGCGAGCGGCGCCAGGCGGTCGGCAAAGAGGTCGGCCGAATACGTGTAGTAGCCGCCGAAGAGCTCGTCGCCGCCCTCGCCCGAGAGCGCGACCTTGACGTGCTCCGCCGCGAGCTGCGAGACGAGGTAGGTCGGGAGCGCCGACGAGTCGGCGAACGGCTCGTCGAACGCCTCCGCGAGCGCGCGCAGGAGCAGCTCCGGCTCGGGCTTGACGAGCAGCTCGTGGTGCTCCGTCCCGTACCGCTCGGCGACCAGCCGCGCGTCGGCGCGCTCGTCGAAGCTGCGCTCGGCGAAGCCGATCGTGAACGTGTGCACCGGCTCGGGCGTCTCCTGCGCCGCGAGCGCGGCGAGCGCGGCCGAGTCGACGCCGCCCGAGAGGAGCACGCCGACCGGCACGTCCGAGAGGAGATGCGCCCGCACCGAGTCGCGCAGCCGTGCGCGCAGCTCCTCGATCAGCTCCGCGTCGTCGCCGTCGCGCAGCTCGCTCTCGAGCGGCCGGGCCGGGCCGCGCGTACCGCTCGAGCGAGATCTCGCCGTTCTCCCAGACGAGGACGTGGCCGGCCGGCAGCTTGCGGACGTCGCGGAAGATCGAGTACGGCGCCGGGATCGAGTTGAAGGCGAGGAACGCCTCGAGCGCGTCGAGGTCGATCTCGCCGCGCGGCAGCGCCCGCAGCTCCGACGCGAAGCGGAGCTCGCCGTCGACGTGCCGGTAGTAGAGCGGCTTGATCCCGTACGGGTCGCGCGCGAGCACGAGGCGGCGACGGCGCGCGTCCCAGATCGCGACCGCGAACATCCCGCGCAGCCGCTCCGCGAAGCCGGTCCCGAGGTCTTCGTACAGGTGGACGAGCGCCTCGGTGTCGCAGTGCGTCCGCAGCACGTGGCCTGCACGCTCGAGCTCGCGGCGGAGCTCCGGGTAGTTGTAGATCTCGCCGTTCTGGACGACGACGCAGCTCCCGTCCTCGTTCGCGATCGGCTGGTCGCCGTGCTCGAGGTCGATGATCGAGAGGCGCCGCGCGGCGAGCGCGACGCCGCCGTCGACGTGCTCGCCGTGACTGTCGGGCCCGCGGTGGACGAGGAGGTCGCTCATCGCGCGCAGCGCCTCGACGTCCGCGGCGCCGTGCGTCGTCGCGATCCCGCAGATTCCGCACACGGCTCTACCTTAGGCGCCGCGTCGCACGAGTCCTCCGACCGACTGCTTCAGCACGCGCCAGCCGGTGGCGAGAACGGTGCGGAGGTAGAGGCGGACCGAGCGGTCGGCGATCCACTCGAGATCGTGGGCGAGCTTCTCGCCCATCGACGTCTCGTAGCCGCGGCGCACCTGCGCGAGCCCCGTCAGGCCGGGCCGCACGACGAGCCGCTGCCAGTAGGAGGGCAGCTCGTGCGCGAGCTCCTCGAAGAAGACGGGTCGGATCGGCCGTGGCCCGACCAGGCTCATGTCGCCGCGCAGGACGTTCACGAACTGCGGGATCTCGTCGAGCTGCGTCGCCTTGAGCCACTTCCCGATCGGCGTGAACTCGGCCCGCGTGCGCTCGACGAGCTCCTCGCCGAGATGCGAACCGAGCCGTCTCTCGGCGCCGCGCCGCAGCGTGCGGAACTTGTACATCGTGAAGACGCGCGCTCCGCGGCCGACGCGCTCGCCGCGATAGAGGATCGGTGTCCCGCTCGTGACGAGCACGGCCGCCGCGATCAGGAGCGAGATCGGCAGCGAGACGAGCAGGAAGACGGACGAGAGGAGCAGGTCGAGGGCACGCAGGACGACGTCACGCGGCCGCGCCGGCGTGTCGAGCGCGAGCTGGCGATAGCCGCGGACGAGCGTGTCCTCGAGCCGCGTCGGTTCAGGCACGCGCTCGATCGTAAAGCGGCGAGCGGCCAGGGGGCGAGCCGGCAGGCGGCTATAAGGTGTTCTTATGGACACGAAGCAGCTGGCGGCCTTTTGCGCGGTGGTCGAGCGCAGCAGCTTCTCGCAGGCCGCCGACCAGCTCGGGGTGACGCAGCCCGCGGTCAGCCTGCAGATCCGGTCGCTCGAACAGCGCGTCGGCCAGCGGCTCCTCGACCGCTCCGGCCGCCGGGTCGAGCCCACCGAGGCCGGCCTTCGCCTCTACCGCGGCGCGCAGCGGCTGCTCGCGCTCGAGCAGCAGCTGCTCGCGGACCTCGGCGAGGAAGCCGAGGGCGAGCTCAAGGGCCGGCTCGAGATCGGCGCCTCGACGGGGCCGGGCGGGAGTGTGCTGCCCGTGATCCTCGGTGAGTTCCAGCGGGTGCATCCGCTCGTGACGGTCGCGCTGACGGTGGGCGACACGCACACGGTCGTCGAGCAGGTCGGGCGGCGCGAGCTCGAGCTCGGGATCGTCGGAGTGGCCGGCCGCCATCGTGGCGTCACGTTCGAGCCCTTCTACCGGGACGAGGTCGTGCTCGCGGTTCCGGCGGGGCACGAGCGCGCCGGCAAGAGCATGACGCTCGAGGAGCTCAAGGCCGAACCGCTCGTCCTCATGCAGGAAGGCGCCGGCATCCGCCAGATGATCGACGACGAGCTGCGGGAGCTCGGTCTCCGTCTGCGCGACCTGAACGTGAGGCTCGAGCTCGGGCTGCAGGAGTCGGCGCGCGCCGCCGTGCTCGGCGGCTTCGGCGCCACGTTCATCTCGCGCATCGCGATCGAGGAAGACCTCGCGGCCGGAACGCTCGCGATCGTGCGCGTCGACGGGCTCGAGCCGGCGCGGGACGTTCAGCTCGCCCGCGCGAGCGGACGCGCCGAGACCCGCGTGGCGCAGGAGTTCGTGGCCTTCGCCAGAGAACGACTGCCGTGATCGTCGAGTGGGGCCTGAGTGCCCTCCCTGCTGCCTGCGCGGAGGCAGGGGTCACGTCGCCTCTGCTCGTGGCCGGCCCACGCTGGGACTCGCTCGAGCTCCCCGTCGCGCCCGCCGCGCGCTGGCAGGAGGTGCCGTCGGATCGCATCGCCGAGGCGGTGGCCGTCGCAGCCGGGACGGACGGCGTGCTCGCCGTCGGCGGTGGCAGCGCGATCGACCTCGGCAAGGCGATCTCCGCCGCGACCGGGCTACCGCTCGTCTCCGTCCCGACCACGTACGCGGGCGCGGAGTGGACGAGCTACTTCGGCGTCCGCGACCCCGGACGGCGGATGCGAGGCGGCGGCGGAGGCGCACACCCCACGGCGATCGTCTACGAGCCGGAGCTCACGCTCGACCTGCCGCCGGAGACGACCGTGGGCACGGCGATGAACGCGCTCGCCCACTGCGCCGAGGCGCTCTACGTCCAGGGACACAACCCCGCCGCCGACGAGCACGCGCTGGCCGGCGCGCGCCTGATCGCCGACTGGCTGCCGCGCGTCGTCGCCGCTCCACACGATCGCGAAGCCCGCACCGAGCTGCTCCGCGGCGCCTGTCACGGCGGTGCCGCGCTCGCGGGCTCGATGCTCGCGCTCGCGCA
>CAVYQV010000006.1:0-40821 GCA_963770815.1 uncultured Actinomycetes bacterium | reverse complement strand
GCCGTGGCAGGGAACATCCGCGTAGTCGTCGCGAAGCCGGGCCTCGACGGGCACGACCGCGGCGCCAAGATCATCGCCCGCGCGCTCCGCGACGCCGGCATGGAGGTCATCTACACCGGCCTCCACCAGACGCCGGAGCAGATCGTCGAGACCGCGATCCAGGAGGACGCCGACGCCGTCGGCATCTCGATCCTCTCCGGCGCGCACATGACCCTCGTACCGCGCATCCTCGAGCTCCTGCGCGAGAACGGCGTCGAGGACGTCGTCGTCGTGGTCGGCGGCACGATCCCCGACGACGACGCCGACGAATTGCGCAAGCTCGGCGTTGCCGGCGTCTTCGGCCCGGGCGCGCCGACGACCGAGATCGTCGACTTCATCCGCGGCGCCGTCCCCGTATGACAGTCGTCGTAGGGTGGCGCGACCAAGCGGTTGCCGTCGTCACGATCGACCGGCAGGAGGCGCTGAACGCGCTCAACGTCGAGACACTGACCGAGCTCCGCGACCGGTTGCGCGAGCTCGCCGAGGACGAGGCGGCGCGCGTCGTCGTCCTCACCGGCGCCGGCGACCGAGCGTTCGTCGCGGGCGCGGATATCAAGTACATGGGCGGCCTCGGACCGGCCGAGGCGAAGGAGTGGGGTGCGCTCGGCCACGAGGCGGCGCGCCTGCTCGAGGAGATGCCGAAGCCGACCATCGCCGCGATCAACGGTTTCGCGCTCGGCGGCGGCTGCGAGCTGGCGCTCGGGTGCGACCTGCGCTACGCCTCATCGAACGCGCGGCTCGGCCAGCCCGAGATCGACCTCGGCATCGTCCCCGGCTGGGGCGGCACGCAGCGGCTAGCCCGCGTCTGCGGCCTCGGCGTCGCGAAGGAGCTGATCCTCACCGGCCGCCCGGTCGACGCGGAGGAGGCGCTGCGGATCGGCCTCGTGAACGCGATCGCCGACCCCGTTCTCGAGCATGCACAAGCGGTCGCCGTGAAGCTCGCGGCCAAGAGCCCCGTCGCGCTCCGTATCGCAAAGCGCCTGCTCAACCTCTCGCCCGGCGCGCTCGAGCGCGAAGCGGAGGAGTTCGGCGACCTGTTCGCGAGCGAGGATGCCAAGGAGGGCCTCGCCGCGTTCGCCGAGAAGCGGGCTCCCCGCTTCGTCGGCAGGTAAAGCGGCACCCACAGCAGGAGGATTCGCCGCGCAAGGCGCGTAGTCGGGGACCCCATGCGCTTGCGCCTCGCCTCCGCTGGACTCGTTCTCGTCGCTGCAATGGCCGCGACGCCGGCCACGCTCGCCTCGGGCGGCCGGAATCCGCAGACCGCCGGGCTGCAGGTCGCGCTGCGTGCCCAGGGGCTCTACCGCGGGCCGATCGACGCGCTCTCGGGGCCGGCGACCGTCGCCGCCGTGCGCGCCTTCCAGCGGGAGCAGGGGCTGCCCGTCACGGGTCTGGCGGACGCACGCACACGCGCCGCCATGGGGCCGCTCGGCAGCCCGCTCTTCGGCGCGCGGACGCTACACCGCGGAGCGTTCGGCTGGGACGTCGCGGTGCTCCAGTACCTGCTCGTCCACCAGGGGATCAGCGTCCCCATCAATGCCTACTACGACGGCCCCACTCTGCACGGCGTCCGTCTGCTGCAGCAGCGCCTCCACCTGCCCACCGACGGAGTCGTCGGGCCGCACACGTTCGCGGCGCTCGAACGGCGGGACCCGGTGCCGCTCGCCGGGCACGTCGCAGTCGTGTCTCACCAGCGGTCGTCCTACCACCACCGGCAGCGCACGCTGACCGCTGTCCACGTCGTCCGGACGGGGGACACCCTCTCGGGGCTCGCGCGCCGCTACCACACGACGGTTGCGAGGCTTGCGCGGATGAATCACCTCGATCCGAGCCATTACCTCCTGCTCGGCACGCGTCTCCGGGTGCCGAGCCTTCGCCACGTCACGACCACCCACGTCGCCGCGCGCACCGTGGGCGTCGCCTCCGCCCGGGCGCTGCTCGACCACTGGGCTGAGCACTACGGGGTCAGCGTCCACTTCGTCCGCGCGCTCGCCTGGATGGAGTCGGGCTACAACAACGCGCTCGTCTCGTCGGTCGGGGCGCGCGGGATCATGCAGCTCCTGCCCAGCACCTTCCGCTTCTCCGAGAACGTCCTCATCCACCACCGCCTGCACCACGACGCCAACGGCAACGTCCACGCGGGTGTCGCCTACTTGTCGCACCTGCTGCACGACTTCCACGGCGACAAGCGCCTCGCGCTCGCGGGCTGGTACCAGGGCGAGGGCGCGGTCCGGAAGCACGGCCTGTACAAGGTGAGCAAGACCTTCGCGAAGGACGTGCTCGCGCTCGAGAAGCGCATGTGAACCAGCGGCGGCGGCCGCATCACTAGCATCCCGCCGGGATGAAGATCGCCGTCTGCGTCAAGCACGTGCCCGAGGGGCCGAGCCGCCTCGATCCTCAGACGTTCCGCCTCGACCGCTCCGGCGAGGGCGCGCTCAATCACTTCGACGCGAATGCGGTCGAGGAGGCGCTGCGCCTCAAGGGCGAGTCCGACACCGAGGTGGTCGTCGTCTCGCTCGGGCCGCAGAGCGCGCTCGACTCGCTGCGCAAGGCGCTCGCGATGGGCGCCGACCGGGCCGTGCTCGTGTGCGACGACGCGGCCGCGGGCTCCGACCTCGTCGCCACGAGTCGGCTGCTCGCCGCGGCCCTCGAGAAGGAGGAGGCGGACCTCGTCCTCTTCGGACAGCAGGCCTCGGACGCCGACGGCGCCGTCCTCTGGGCGGCCGTCGCCGAGCGGCTCGGCCGGCCGGTGGTCTCGCAGGCGATGGAGCTCGCGGTCGACGACGGCTCCGTTCGCGTCAAGCGGCAGACCGAGTTCGGCTACGACACGCTCGAGGCGGCGCTGCCCGCCGTCGTGGCGGTGAGCGACGCGATCAACGAGCCCCGCTACCCGTCGCTCAAGGGGATCATGGGCGCGAAGAAGAAGCCGCAGGACGTGCTCTCGCTCGCCGAGCTGGGAGTCGACGCCGGCGAAGTCGGCGACGCGGGATCGCGGACGACCGTCCTCGCCCTCGGCGACCCGCCGGCGCGCGCCGACGCGCGCAAGATCGAGGACGACGGCAACGCGGCCCAGGCGATCGTCGACTTCCTCGCGGAGAAGAGGCTCGTCTGATGGCGATGCTCGTCTTCCTCGAGAGCCACGGCAGCGAGCTGCAGAAGGGCTCGCTCGGCGTGCTGGCCAAGGCTGCGTCGCTCGGTGACGGCGTCGGGGCGGTCATCGCCGGCGAAGGCGTGCGAGCGCTCGCCGCCGAGGCCGGGAAGTTCGGTGCCGCCAAGGTCTGGATCTGCGAGGACGCCGAGGTCACGCAGCCGGTGCCGCAGCCGCGCGTCGACGTACTCGCCAAGGTGGTGGAGGAAGGCGGCTACGACACCGTCCTCTTCGCCAACTCCGTCCTCGCGGCGGACGTGGCCGCAGGCCTCGCCGCGCGCCTCGACGCCGGCCTCAACTGGGACCTCGTCGATCTCGAGCTGAGGGACGGCGAGCTCGTCGGCAAGCGGCCGGCGCTGCAGGACTCCGTCTACGCCGACGTCGGCTGGACCGGCACCACGCGGCTCGCGCTCTTCCGCGCCGGCTCGTTCGACGCGACGCCGGCCGGCGGCGGCGAGCGCGAGATCGCGGACGTCTCGCCCTCGTACGCGGCGCACTCCACGGCCGTCCAGCTCGTCGGCCAGGACGCGGAGGAGTCGAGCGGCCCGTCGATCGAGGACTCCGACGTCATCGTCGCCGGCGGCCGCGGCCTCGGCTCGCCCGACAACTTCACGCTCGCCGAGGAGCTCGCGCAGGCGCTCGGCGGCGCAGTCGGCGCGACCCGTGCGGTCGTCGACGCCGGCTGGTACCCGTACTCGGCGCAGATCGGCCAGACCGGCAAGACCGTCTCGCCGAAGCTCTACGTCGCCCTCGGCATCTCCGGCGCGATCCAGCACAAGGTCGGCATGCAGAGCTCCGGCACGATCGTGGCCATCAACAAGGACGCGAACGCGCCGATCTTCGAGTTCAGCGACCTCGGCGTGGTGGGTGACGTGCACGCGATCGTGCCGAAGCTCACCGAGCTGATCCGCGCCCGTAAGGGATGAGCAGGCCGAGCAACTTCCCCCCGCCGTTCTCGGCGCGCGACTACGTCGCAGAGCCCACCGACCCGGCGGACGAGCGGATCGAGGTCGGCGTGCTCATCGTCGGCGCCGGCCCGGCCGGCCTCGCGTGCGCGATCCGGCTCGGCCAGCTGATCGAGGAGCACCCGGAGACTGCCGAGAAGCTCGGCGACGTGCCGGTCGCGGTGCTCGAGAAGGGCAAGCAGCCCGGCTCGCACCTGCTCTCCGGCGCGGTCGTGAATCCCAGGGCGCTGCGCCGCCTCTTCGGCCCCGGCTTCCGGATGGAGGACCTGCCGTCGTACGGCGAGGTGCCGGGCGAGTCCGTCTACGTCCTCACGCGGCGCAGCGCGCTGCCGATCCCGCCGCCGCCGCCGATGCGGAACCATGGCAACTGGATCTTCTCCCTCTCCGAGCTCGGCCGCTTCCTCGCCGAGATGGCGGAGGAGGGCGGCGCGATGATCCTGCCCGAGACCACGGCGCAGAAGCTCCTCGTCTCGCACGGGCGCGTCCTGGGCGTCCGCACAGGCGACAAGGGGCGCAACCGCGAGGGCGGCGAGCTGGGCAACTTCGAGGCCGGCTCCGACCTCGTCGCGAAGGTCACGGTGCTCGCCGAGGGGACGCAGGGTCACCTCACCGGCGTCGCGATCGACCGCTTCTCCCTCGGCGGCGAGGAGCCGCAGGTCTGGGAGCTCGCGGTCAAGGAGGTCTGGAAGGTCGCGAAGCCGCTCGACCGGGTGATCCACACGATGGGCTGGCCGCTGCGCACCGGCAAGAAGTTCCGCGAGTTCGGCGGCTCGTTCATCTACCCGATGGGCAAGGACATGGTCACGATCGGCCTCGTCGTCGGGCTCGACTACCGCGACGCGTCGCTCTCGGTGCACGACCTGCTGCAGGAGCTGAAGACACACCCGAAGATCCGGGGGATCCTCGAGGGCGGCGAGCGTGTGCAGTGGGGCGCGAAGACGATCCCGAGCGGCGGCTTCCATGCGCTGCCGCGCGAGCTGCACGCGCCGGGGCTGCTCCTCTGCGGCGACGGCATCGGCCTGGTCAACGTGCCGCGCCTCAAGGGAGTCCACTACGCGATCGAGTCGGGAAAGCTCGCCGCCGAGGCCGCGTTCCGCGCGCTGCAGCGCGGCGAGACGCCCGCGAGCGCGCTCTCGTCCTACGACGACGCGGTGCGCGACAGCTTCATCTGGAGCGACCTGTACGAGGTGCGGAACATGCGCCAGGTCTTCGGGCGCGGGTTCTTCGTCGGCGGCGCGCTCGCCAGCGCGATGACGATGTCGAAGGGGCGCGTCGAGCTGGGGAAGATGCAGGCCGAGCCGGACGCCGACCAGTCGCTGATCGTCACCGACCGCGACAAGAGCTACCCGGCGCCCGACGGCAAGCTCACCTTCGACAAGCTCTCGTCCGTCTTCGCCTCGGGCAACAAGACCCGCGACGACCAGCCGAACCACATCCGGATCGAGCGGCGCGTGCCCCGGGAGGTCGCGCAGCTCTGGGCGCACATGTGTCCGGCGCAGGTCTACGAGGTCGGGCGCGAGGACGAGGACGGCACCGTCCTGGTCGAGCTCGCCCCGTCGAACTGCGTCCAGTGCGGGGCGATCACCGCCAAAGGCGGCCGGCTCACGCCGCCCGAGGGCGGCTCCGGGCCCGAGTACACGCTCACCTGATTTACCGCGGATTTACTTCGTAGCGCCGCTTCAGCGACGACAATATGTCCATGTTCAGGCGGCGTTTCGTCCTTCTCGCAGGCGTCCTCGCGGCGCTCGGCGTCGTGCTCTTGCTCGCTGCGCCTGGTCTCGCGATCCGGCGGGCCATCGTCAACCAGCTGCTCGGCCCGAAGATGGTCCGGGCTCAGATCCTCGAGAGGACCGGAGCCCAGTGGAACCTCGACCGCGGCGTGATCACCCAGGTGAACAGCACGCAGCTCACGCTGCAGGAGGCCGACGGCCGCGTCCAGCCGATCACGCTCTCGAGCGCGACGAAGGTCATCCGCCGGGGAACCAGCCTCCCGCTGTCCGCGCTCGCCCCGCGCTGGCACGTGCTCGTGACCTGGCCGGAGAGCGGCCCAGCACTGTTCGTCGACGTCGAAAAGATCCCCAAGGTTCACGGCAAGGCCGTCGGCGGACTCCGTCGGGTCATCGTCAACCAGCTCTTCGGCCCGAGGATGGTCCGGGCTCAGATCCTCGAGAAGAACGGGGCCCAGTGGAACCTCGACCGCGGGGTGATCACTCTGGTGAACGGCACCCAGCTCACGCTGAAGGAGGCCGACGGTCGCGTCCAGCCGATCACGCTCTCCAGCACGACGAGGGTCATCCACCCGGGGACCAGCCTTGCGCTGTCCGATCTGGCCCCGCGCTGGCACGTGCTCGTGACGTGGCCGGCGACAGGGCCGGCGGTGTCCGTGGACGTCGAGAAGATCGCGTACGGGCAAGGCAAGGGCAAGGGCGCCGGTTGATCGCCGATGGCGCACCTATCCTGAGGCCGTGACCGCCATGGCAACGGGTGGCGCGCTCCTCCTCGTCGAGGACGACGACTCGATCGGCAGGCTCGTCAAGCAATACCTCGAGCAGCAGGACGGCTGGCGCGTCGTCTGGCGCCGGACCGGGGAGGAGGCGATCGCCGAGCTGCGCGGCCAGCCGATGCGCCTTGTCGTGCTCGACATCGGGCTCCCCGACATCGACGGCTTCGAGGTCTGCCGCCGGATCCGGGCCGGGTCGAAGGTGCCGATCGTGATGCTCACCGCCCGGGACGAGGAGCCGGACCGCGTTGCCGGTCTCGAGCTCGGGGCCGACGACTACGTCTCGAAGCCGTTCTCGCCGCGCGAGCTGTCGGCCCGGATCAAGGCGATCCTCCGCCGGTCCGAGCGCAGGAACGAGGACGAGGTGCTCGTTGCGCGCGAGGTCGTCCTGCGGCGCGACTCCCACGAGGTGACCGTCGCGGGCGCGCAGGTGGAGCTCACGAGCAAGGAGTTCGACCTCCTCGCCTGCTTCCTCGAGCATCCGGGGATCGTCCTCTCACGTGAGCAGCTGCTCGACCTCGTCTGGGGCATGACCTATCCCGGCGGGACGCGCACCGTGGACGTCCACGTCGCGCAGCTCCGCCGCAAGCTTGGCGATCCCGAGGGGATCCGCACCGTGCGAGGAGCCGGCTACAAGCTCGTCCCGGCCTGACATGAGGGGCAACGGGCTCCGCTCGCGGCTGTTCCAGGCGATCGGGGTCGTCGTCCTCATCTGCGTCGCCTTCACGATCGGCGTCGGGCTCGTCCTCACCCAGCGTGAGGTCAAGAACTCGTCGCTGCGCGACCTCGCTCACCAGGTGGACCTGATCGCTGCCAACCAGGGAGTTCCTTCGGCGAAAGCCCTGCAGCCGACGATCCAGGCGATTCTCGACCAGTCGCCACAACGGGAGATCTATCTCTACCAGCGCAGCTCCCTGCCGCCGTGGGCGCAGAAGGACGTCGCGCGGAATCGACCGGTTCAAGGAACGATGGCGTTCAGCGGCGGCTCCTATTACTTCGCCGCCGTGAAGGCCAACCCGGGGACAATCATTCTCCTACGGCAGCAGCGCTCGCTCTTGTCCGGGTATGTCTGGGGCCTGCTCATCGCAGCTGCCGCCGGAGGGCTTCTCGCGGCGCTCGCGGCGTTCCTCCTGGCCCGCCGCATCTCGCGGCCGGTCGACCGGATCGCGGCCGCGGCGCGCACCCTCGCCAGCGGAACGCATCCCGAGCCCGTCCCGGTCGAGGGAGCCACCGAGATCGCGACGCTGGCCGGCGCGTTCAACGACCTCGCCTCGCAACTCCAGAGAGCGCAGGAGGCGGAGCGGAACTTCCTCCTTTCGGTCAGCCACGAGCTGAAGACGCCGCTCACCGCGATCCGCGGCTACGCCGAGGCTGTCGAGGACGGAGCGATCGACCCACAGGAGGCTGCGGCGACCGTGGCTGCCGAGGCGCGGCGGCTCGAGCGCCTCGTGCGCGACCTGCTCGACCTGGCCCGGATGAACCGGACCGACTTCAACGTGCACAACACCGAGATCGACCTCGGGGAGGTGGCCGAGGATGCCGTTCGCCGCTACGGGAAGCAGGCCGCCGGCTTCGGCGTCGCGCTGCTGGCCGTCACCGAGGAGTCCGCGCCCGCGATCGGGGACGCCGACCGCGTGCTCCAGGTCGTGTCGAACCTCGTCGAGAACGCGCTGCGTCTGACGCCGGCGGGCGGCGAGGTGCGCGTCGTCGCGGAGCCGGGCATCCTGCGCGTCGAGGACACCGGGCCGGGGCTGGCCGAGGCGGACACCGAGCGCGCATTCGAGCGTTTCTACCTCCACGAGCGCTACGGGCTCGAACGGCAGGTCGGCACGGGTCTCGGCCTCGCAATTGTGAAGGAGTTGACCCTCGCAATGGGCGGCAGCGTCGAGGTCGAGAGCACTCCGGGCACGCTCACGGTCTTCACGGTGCGGCTCCTCGAGCCGAAAGTCGCCGCGCGCGAGACACTTCCTGCGTGACGACACACCTAAGACACGGTGGCAGCCACCGTGACGTAAGCGTGGCGAAAGCGTGACGCGCAAGGACGTCCAAGAGGCGCGCGCCGTCCTCGCCGGGCGGATCCACCGCACGCCCACCTTCGGCTCGAGCGCGCTCGGCGCCTCGCTCAAGGCGGAGCTGTTCCAGAAGACGGGCTCCTTCAAGGTGCGCGGCGCGCTCAACCGGCTCGCCGCGCTCACCCCCGAGGAGCGGGAGCGCGGCGTCGTTACCTGGTCGGCCGGGAACCACGCGCAGGCCGTCGCGTGGGCGGCGGCACAGGAGGGCGTCGACTGCCTCGTGCAGATGTGGGAGGGCGTGAGCCCGTTCAAGGTGGAGGCGACGCGCGGCTACGGCGCGACCGTCGACCTCTCGGCACCCGACCCGGCCGCCGCCTACGACCGCGTGCTCGAGATCGTCGAGGAGCAGGGACGCTTCTTCGTCCACCCGCACTCGGACCCGCTCGTCGTCGCCGGCCACGGCACGCTCGCGCTCGAGCTCCTCGAAGACGTGCCGGAGCTCGAGACCGTCGTCGTCGGCACCGGAGGCGGCGGCCTGATCTCGGGGATCGTCACGGCGCTCGACGGCCGCGCGCGCGTGATCGGCGTAGCCCCGGAGCGCGCGCAGGCGTTCCCGGCGGGCCTCGCCGCGGGCCATAGCGTGCGCGTCGAGACCGACACGATCGCCGACGGGCTCGCCCCGCCCTTCGCCGGCGAGCTCCCGATCGAGATCTGCCGGGGCAAGGTCGAGACCGTCCTCGTAACCGAGGAGGAGATCGCCCAGGGGATGCGTTTTCTCTACGCGCGCGCCAAGCTTGCGTGCGAGCCGGCTGCCGCCGCGGCGACCGGAGCGATCCTCGCCGGCAAGGTCGAGCCGGGCCGCGGCGTGGCCGTAATCGTCTCGGGCGGCAACGTGGAGGCCGACCAGGCCGCTGCTATCTTGAGAGGGCAATGAAAGCCGGTATCCATCCCGAGTACGTCCTAGCCACGGTGACGTGCTCCTGCGGAAACACGTTCCAGACCCGCTCCACGCAGCCCGAGCTGCACGTTGAGATCTGCTCGCAGTGCCACCCCTTCTACACGGGCAAGCAGAAGCTCATGGACACGGGCGGCCGCGTCGAGCGCTTCCAGCGCCGCCTCGAGCGCGCCGACCAGGCACGCCGCGGCTAGCGGTCCCGACTCATGGCCAACGTCGGCGGACAGGCGGTCCTCGAGGGCGTGATGATGCGCGGCCCCGGCAACTGGGCCGTCGCGGTGCGCAAGCCGTCCGGCGAGATCGCACAGGTCTCGCGTCCGATCGACTCGGCGATGGCGCGCCACCCCGTCTTCCGGCTGCCGGTCGTGCGCGGCGTGATGGCTCTCGGCGAGTCGCTCACCATCGGCTTCCGCGCGCTCGCCATCTCGGCGAACTACGCGCAGCAGCAGGAGGGTGACGACGGCGAGGTCGAGACCGAGATCTCGCGCGGCGCCATCGTCTTCGCCTTCCTGATCGCGATCGGCTTCGCCGTCGCGGTGTTCAAGGTTGGCCCGGCGCTGATCACCGACCAGCTTCCGATCCGAACCGGCGAGTACTTCGTGGTCGTCGAGGGCTTGATCCGCGTGTCGATGT
This sequence comes from uncultured Actinomycetes bacterium, assembly GCA_963770815.1. Classification (GTDB taxonomy): domain Bacteria; phylum Actinomycetota; class Thermoleophilia; order Gaiellales; family Gaiellaceae; genus Palsa-739. Next base: position 30,572 of record CAVYQV010000006.1, on the reverse strand, counting down.
TCGTGGCCTATCTCTTTCTGATCTCGCTCCTGCCCGACCTGCGGCGCGTCTTCCAGTACCACGCCGCCGAGCACAAGGCGATCAACGCCTACGAAGCCGGTGAGCCGCTCGAGCCCGAGATCGCGCAGCGCTACTCGCTGATCCACCCGCGCTGCGGCACGGCGTTCCTGCTCTGGGTGATGGTGATCGCGGTCTTCGTGTTCGCCTTCTTCGGCCGGCCCACCTGGTACTGGCTGATCGCGACGCGGATTCTGCTGCTCCCCGTGATCGCCGGCCTGGCCTACGAGCTGATCCGCTTCGCCGGCAAGCATCAGGACAGCCGGGTGCTGATGACACTGCTCGCTCCGGGCCTGTGGCTGCAGAGGCTGACGACCCGTGAGCCCACGCTCGACCAGCTCGAGGTCTCGATCCGCGCGCTGCGGGAGGTGCTCGATCTGGAAAACGTTCGCGGCGAACCGTCTCTTGTGGAGGTGATGGCGTAATGGCGACCCAGCGTCGCGCCGAGGTGCGCTGGCAAGGGAGCCTGCTCGAGGGCTCCGGCACGATCGACTCGACGACGAGCGGCGCCTTCGGCGGGCTCGGCGTCACGTGGAAGGCGCGCTCCGAGGACGAGCACGGCGGCCTCACGAGCCCGGAGGAGCTCATTGCCGCGGCTCATGCGGCCTGCTTCTCGATGGCGCTGTCTGCCGGTCTCGCGCGGGCCGAGACCCCGGCGGAGGAGCTCCGCACATCCGCGACCGTGACCTTTCAGCCGGGCGAGGGGATCACGCACATTGCGCTCGAGGTCGAGGGCGCCGTCCCCGCTATCGACGGCGTCGCGTTCCAGGAGTTCGCCGAGGCCGCGAAGGAGAACTGCCCGGTCTCGAAGGCGCTCGCCGGCGTCCCGGAGATCACGCTGGAGGCGCGGCTAACGTAGTCGGCGGCATGGCCGCCACCCTCGACAACCTGATCGACGAGCTCGAGCGCTCCTACAAGGAGACGCAGGAGCGGCTGGCGGACCCGTCCGTCTACAACGACCACCGCGAGGCCGCGGAGGTGGGCCGCCGCCTGAAGGAGCTCGAAGGCCCGTACAAGCTCGCGCAGGAGTGGCGGGGCGCGCGCGAGGACCTCGCGGCCGCACGCGACGATTCCGACCTCCGCGAGCTCGTCCCGGAGCTCGAGGAGCGGACGTCGACGCTCGAGAGCGAGCTCCGGCTGGCCATGGTTCCCACCGACCCGGCCGACAGCAAGGACGTGATCCTCGAAGTGCGCCAGGGCGTCGGCGGTGACGAGGCCGCGCTCTGGGCGGGCGACGTCTACCGGATGCTCTCGCGTTACGCCGAGCGGCGCGGCTTCAAGGTCGAGGAGCTCACGGCGAGCCCTTCGGACGGCGGCGGCTACAAGGAGGTCACGTTCGCGGTCAAGGGCGACGGCGCGTACTCCGTCTTCAAGTGGGAGGGCGGCACACACCGCGTGCAGCGCGTCCCCGAGACCGAGAGCGCGGGCCGCATCCACACCTCGACCGCCACGGCCGCGGTGATGCCCGAAGCCGAGGAGGTAGAGATCGAGATCGACCCGAACGACCTCAAGATCGACGTCTACCGCTCGACCGGCCCCGGCGGCCAGTCGGTGAACACGACGGACTCGGCGGTCCGCATCACCCACCTCCCGACCGGCGTGGTCGTCTCGATGCAGGACGAGAAGTCGCAGCTGCAGAACCGGGAGAAGGCGATGCGCGTGCTCCGCGCGCGGCTCTACGACCGCGAGCTCGAACGCCAGCGGGCCGAGCTCGACGCGACGCGCCGCTCCCAGATCGGCTCGGGCGACCGCTCGGAGAAGATCCGCACCTACAACTTCCCGGAGAGCCGGGTCACCGACCACCGGGTGAAGCTGACCGTGCACCAGCTCGACCGGATCCTGCAGGGCGAGCTCGACGAGTTCACCGAGGCGCTGACGACCGACGACCGGCGCCGCGCATTGGGAGAGTGACCGCGCGCGAAGCGCTGGCGGAGGTGGAGCAGCGGCTCGCCGCCGCCGGGGTGGAGACGCCGCGGGTCGACGCGGAGTGGCTCGTCGCGCATCGGCTCGGCACCACGCGCTCAGGGCTCGCGGCGCGGCTCGACGACGAGGTGGACGGGGTGGAGCCGCTGCTCGCGCGGCGCGAGGCCCGCGAGCCGCTCGCGTACGTCCTCGGCGAGTGGGGCTTCCGCCGGCTGACGTTGCAGACGGACGCCCGCGCACTCGTGCCGCGTCCGGAAACGGAGACGCTCGTCGAGCGCGCGCTCGCGCTCGCGGAGGGAATCGAGCGCCCGCGAATCCTCGACGTCGGCGTCGGCTCGGGCGCGATCGCGCTCGCGCTGAAGGACGAGCGGCCGGACGCGCGGGTGACCGGCGTCGACATCTCGCCCGACGCGCTCTCCCTCGCGCGCGAGAACGCGGAGCGACTCGGCCTGGAGCTGGAGTTGCGTCTCGTCGACGGTGCCGCCGTTGCCGAGGAGGGCTGGGATCTCGTCGTCGCAAATCCGCCCTACGTCGAGAGCCGGGACGAGCTCCAGCCCGAGTTGCAATGGGAGCCCGAGGTCGCGCTGATCGGCAGCGGCGAGCACGAACGGCTCGCGCGGGCGGCGAGGGCGCGCTTCGTCGTCTTCGAGGTCGGCGACGGCCAGGCGGGCGAGGTCGCGGCGATGCTCGAGCGCCTCGGCTGCTCCGAGGTGGCGATCACCGCCGACCTCACGGGCCGCGCTAGGGTCGTCGAAGCGAGGCTGCCGTGATCGAGATCTTCACCACGCCCGACGGGCTGACCCTCTCGTACGAGCGGCGCGGGAGCGGCCCGCTGCTCGTCTGTCATCCCGGCGGTCCGGGCGGGTCGGCCGCGGAGTTCCTGGACTTCGCCGGGCTCGACGACACGTTCGAGCTCGTGCTCTTCAGCCCGCGCGGCTCGCACGGGTCCGATCCCGCCGACGACTACGCGCTCGCGTCCTATGTCGCCGACCTCGAGGCGCTGCGCCGGCAGCTCGGCGTCGAGCAGCTGAGCCTGCTCGGCTTCTCGCACGGCGGAGTCGTTGCGATGGCCTACGCCGCCGCACACGGCGCGCGGGTTGGCCGGCTCGTGCTCGCGTGCACGCTTGCGGTCTGGGGCGAGGAGGCAGAGGCGGCGATGAACCGTGGGATCGAGAAGCGCCGCGATCAGCCCTGGTTCGCCGCCGCGGCGAAGGCGATCGAGGAGGAGCTGGCGGGCGAGTTCTCGTCCGTGGAGGACCTGATCGCGAACGTCCAACTCCAGGCACCGCTGTACTTCCACCGCTGGGAGGGCAACGAGCAGATCGGCCGCGTGCTCTTCTCGGACTTCGCGCACTTCGAGCCGCTGCACTACTTCAACACGGTCGAGTTCCCGAACCTCGATCTCCGTGCCGGCCTACGCACGATCGAGGCGCCGACGCTCGTGGTGGCGGGCGACGACGACATGATCGCCGGCCCCGTCTGTGCGGACGCGATCGTGCGCGAGCTGCCCGACGCGCGGCTCGTCACGATCCCGGAGTCGGGCCACTTCGTCTACGTCGAGCAGCCCGAGGCGTTCCGCGCTGCGCTGACCGGCTTCCTCCTGTGACCGAGGACGCGGTCGCCGCGCTGCGCGCCGGCCGCGCGGTGATCCTCCCGACCGACACCGTCTACGGGCTGTGCGCGCTGCCCGAGCACGACGACGTCCTCTATGAGCTCAAGGACCGCGACCGCTCGAAGCCCGTCGCGCTGCTGGCCGCGGACGTCGCCGCGCTCGTCGCCGCACGGCCGGATCTCGATCCGTCGGTGCTCGGGAGGTATCTGCCCGGGCCGTACACGCTCGTCTTCGGCGGCGTCGGTGTCCGCGTCCCGAACCTGCCGCCGGCCGCCGCCGAGGTGGTCCGGGCAGTGGGAGTCGTCGCGGCGACGAGCGCGAACCTCTCGGGCGGGCCGGACCCGCGTCGCGTCGAGGACGTCCCGGAGGAGATCCGTGCCGCCTGCGGCGCGATCGTCGACGCGGGCGAGCTGCCCGGCGTCCCCTCCACGGTGCTCGACCTGACAGGTCCGGAACCGCGCGTCCTCCGCGAGGGCGCGGGCCCGCCGCCCTGACGGCCGGTGGCAGCCACCGTTACGACTCTGTGACGAGACGCACCGCATGGACAAGCGCCAGGTCGCGTTTTCGCCGTGCTCGTGTCACCGATCTGTGACGGTGGGTGCCACCGGTCTGCGCGTGCGGGGCGCCGGCCTGCCGTAGCATCGAGCCGTGGCTGCGACCCAGGCGACGTTCGAGGAGCTGAAGCATGAGGGGCTCGACGCGATCGACCCCGAGATCGCGCGGCTGCTGGGCGCCGAGCTCGAACGCCAGCGCGGGCAGATCGAGCTGATCGCCTCCGAGAACTTCACCTGGCCCGCCGTCCTCGAAGCAGTCGGCTCGGTGCCGACGAACAAGTACGCCGAGGGCTATCCCGGCCGCCGCTACTACGGCGGCTGCGAGGTGATCGACCAGATCGAGGAGCTCGCCATCGACCGTGCGAAGGAGCTGTTCGGCGCCGAGCACGCGAACGTCCAGCCGCACGCGGGTGCCCAGACGAACATGGCCGTCTATGCCGCCGTGATGGAGCCGGGCGACACGCTGATGGCGCTCGCGCTCAACCAGGGCGGCCACCTCACGCACGGCCACAAGGTCAACTTCTCGGGCCGCCTCTACCACGTCGCGCATTACGAGGTCTCCCCCGAGACCATGACCGTGGACTACGACGACGTGCTCGCGAGGGCGAAGGAGGCGCGACCGAAGGTGATCGTCTGCGGCGGTTCCGCGTATCCGCGCACCGTCGAGACGAACCGCTTCCGGGCGATCGCGGACGAGGTCGGAGCGATCCTCGTCTGCGACATGGCGCACTTCGCCGGGCTGGTGGCGGCCGGCCTCCAGCCGAACCCCGTCGAGCACTGCGACTTCGTCACCTCGACGACCCACAAGACGCTCGCCGGTCCGCGCGCCGGCTTCATCCTCTGCCGCGAGGAGCACGCGAAGGCGCTCGACTCCGCCGTGATGCCGGGGATGCAGGGCGGCCCGCTCGAGCACACGATCGCGGCCAAGGCGACGTGCTTCCGCATCGCGATGACCGACGCCTTCCGCGACTACCAGGTGCAGGTCCGGCGCAACGCCGACACTCTCGCCGAGTCCCTGCTCGATGGTGGGCTCTCGCTGATCACGGGCGGTACCGACACGCACCTCCTGCTCGTCGACCTGCGCGAGTCGGAGTGGACGGGCAAGGCGGCGGAGGAGCGGCTGCACGAGATCGCCGTCACCGTCAACCGCAACACGGTCCCGTTCGACGAGCGGTCGCCGTTCGTCACCTCCGGGATCCGGCTCGGCTCGCCGGCGATGACGATGCGCGGCTTCGACGAGGACGACTTCCGCGAGGTGGGGCGGATCATCTGCGAGGCGCTCGCCGAGTCGCCCGACCTCGGCGGGCTGCGCTCCCGTGTCGCGGCGCTCTGCACGCAGCATCCGCTCTACGAAGGTTTCCGCGGCTACACCACCTACGTCGCGTGACCGAGCCTCGCCTCACCGTCGTCGGGCACCCGCTGATCCAGCACAAGCTCGGCTACCTCCGCGACAAGGAGACGCCGACCGTCCATTTCCGCAAGCTCGCGAACGAGATCACGCTCCTGCTCACGTACGAGGCGACCAAGGACATGCCGACCGAGGACACGGAGGTCGAGACGCCGCTCGAACGGATGACGGTGCAGCGCATCTCCGGCAAGAAGGTCGCGGTCTGCCCGGTGCTGCGGGCGGGAGTCGGGATGCTCGACGGCGTCCTCTCGCTCGTCTCGAGCGCGCGCGTCGGCTTCGTGGGGATGTACCGGAACGAGGAGACGCTCGAGCCCGTCCAGTACTACCTCAAGCTCCCAGACGACCTGGCCGAGCGGGACGCGATCATCCTCGACCCGATGCTCGCCACCGGCCACTCGAGCTGCGCCGCGATCGCGGTGGTGAAGGAGGCCGGGGCGCAGTCGGTGACGCTGGTCTGCATCGTCGCGGCCCCGGCCGGGATCGAGGAGGTCCATCGCCTGCATCCCGACGTGCACATCGTCTGCGCGGCGGTCGACCGTGGCCTGAACGAGCACGGCTTCATCGTCCCGGGCCTCGGCGACGCCGGCGATCGCCTCTACGGCACGAAGTAGCTTCGCGATCGAGGCGAGAGAGAGCTAGTTGCCGACCATCGGGTCGGGCATGAACTCGCGGACCTCCTGCGCGCAGCGGCACGCGACGGCGGTCCTGGCGGCCCACTCCAGCGCCTCCTCGCGGGAGGGAACCTCGACGACGCAGAACCCGCCGACGGCCTCTGGGTAGGGGCCGTCGGTGACCGTCCCGTCGGTTGCCACGATGCTCGCCGCCTCGTGCTCCAACCCGCCCCCGAAGACCCAGACGCCGGCGTCCATGGCCTCGCGAACCACCTCGTGCGATGCGTCGCTCACAGCGGGCATCTCCTCCCGGGGGATGTGGTCCATCGCGTGGGCGTCGAACGAGATCAGGTATCGCGGCATCTGACGGCTCCTTTGTCCGGCGGCCCGCTCCGGCCGCGTTGCGGTAGAGACTGACAAACCACGCCGAACTCATCGGGGTCACGGCCGGGCGTGGAAGAGCCGTCTCTCCGTGGCGAGCTGGGGTGCCCACTCGAGACGGTCGGCGCCTGCAAAGCGCAGGTAGGCGCCGAGCGCGTCGCGCATCGCCTCGACGAACCCGGCGGCGCCGCGCGGCGCGAAGCCCTCCTCCCACCAGAGGCCGAGCACCTCCACGCGGTTCGCCTCCCGGTCGATCCGTGGCTCGATCCGGCCGACGAACCGGTCGCCGAACAGGATCGGGAGGACGTAGTAGCCCCAGCGGCGCTTCTCCGGCTTGAAGAAGCCCTCCCAGACGAACTCGAAATCGAACAGGCTCGCCAGAAGGGCGGTGTCCCAGAGCAGGGAGTCGAACGGCGCGATGAACGCGACGGATGGCGCGGGCTCCGGCGGCGCCTCCAGCAGCTCGAGCTCCTCGGCGGGAACGAAGCGCTTGCCGCGCAGGCCCTCGATCTCCACCGGCACGAGCGCGCCGAGCTCGACGAGCTCCTTGTGCAGCGAGCGCCGGACGTCCGGATTCGCGATGCGGGCGAACGTGCCGCCGGCCCCGCCTGCGCCGAGCAGCCCGTGGGCGCGGTGGCGGGAGAGCTGCTTGTGCCGGAGCTGCTCCCGCTCGGGCACGTCCTGTGCGAGCAGCTTCGCCGGGAGCAGCCGCTCGATCACGTCGTAGTACCGGACGTTGCCCTCGCGGCGGGCGAGCCCGATCACGCCGGCGACGGTGTATGCCTCGAGGACCGAGCGCACGGCGTTCTCCGGCAGCCCGAACCAGTTCTTCGTCCGGCCGCTCTCGCGCTCGAAGTCGGCCGAGCAGAGCGGCCCGTCGGCCTGCAGCCGCTCGAGCACCCGCTCCGCCACGGCGGCGTTGTCGGCCAGCGCCGCGGCGTGGAACCGCGGTCCCTTGCGGCCTGCGTTGACGCGATACCAGGGGAACTCGCTCGCCGGAATGAACGAGAGCGCCTTGTTGGTCGTCTCGAAGATCCTGCGGCGCTCGTAGAGCGAGTCGCACCAGGCAGGCTCGTAGCCGGCGACACGCGCGTGCAGCATCAGGTCGTGGTTCCGGCCCGCAACGGCGATCGGGTCGAACTGGATCGAGCCGAGCCTGCGGATCACCTCCAACACCGCGTCGGGGCCGCTCTCGAGGGACCGCGGAGGCGCGAGGGAGTGCCGGGCGACGAGATAGCGGCGCGCCGCCTCGGCGATGACCTTGACCGGAGGTTCGGTCAGGACAGCTGCTCGAGCCCGTCGGCGACCCACGCCCGCAGCTCGTCGGACTGGACGAACGGAGCGCCGTCCGCCTCGGCCTGTGCGAACACGTCCTCCGCCGGCGCACCGGACTCCAGCCCGGCGTAGAGGTAGATCAGGGCCGACGAGCGCGGCCCGGTCCGGCAGGTCACGAGGGTCGGCCTCGGCAGGCCGTCGAGCGCCTCGATCTGCTTGCGCGCGAGATCGAGGTCGAGCGGAGTGGGCGGGTCGGAGACGACGTTCGCCGACACTGGGACGGCGCGCTCGACGTCGGCGTACGACATGCCGCCCTCCACCGAGGCGAACTCCTCGCCGCAGAGAAAGAGCCAGGAGGCGGCGCCCTTCTCGCTGGCGAAGGCCTCCGGATCCGCGATCAGCCCCCGGTTGTGCATCAGGTCGACCGGGGTCTCGAAGTCGGCCACGACGCGATCCTACTCCCGTCCGCGCGTATCGTCTCGCGCCGGATGCCGATGTCGCCGCTCGAGCTCACGCGCGCCCAGATCCTCGCCTTCCGGCGTCGAGCCGGAGCGCTCGACGAGCGGCTCCCGCGTGGTGCGCGCTCGCTGCGGGTGGCGGCCTGGGCGGGGCTGACGGACAGCGTGCCGCGGGCGGCGCTCCTCTCGATCCACGCGCGGATCGAGGGGGCGCATCCCGAGAGCTGGGAGGATCGCTCGCTCGTCCAGGTCTGGGGACCGCGCTACAGCGTCTACGTCGTGCCGGCGCGCGACCACGCGGTCTTCACGCTCGGCAGGCTGCCCGACGCCCCGCATCGCCGCCGCAGAGCCGAGGACATGGCCGCGCGCATCCATGCCCATCTCGCCGGGCGGCGGCTGAAGGACAACGACGTGCAGCACGCGCTCGGCGTCGGCAACATGGTCAAGTACGCGGCGCCGACCGGGACCCTGCTCCTGCGCTGGGACGGCGCCCGAACTCCGCTGCTCTGGACGGTCCCGCGGCCCGAGATCGAGCCGCACAAGGCGCGCTGCGAGCTCGCCCGCCGTTACCTGCACGTCTTCGGGCCGGCGATACCCGAGGCGTTCGGCACCTGGGCGGGAGTCGGAGGCGCCGAGGCGCGCGCGGCGTTCGAGGCCTTGCGCCCGTCGCTCACAGCGGTGCGAACCCCGATCGGCGCTGCCTGGATCCTGGCCCGCGACGAGCCTGGTTTCCGCGAGCCGCCGGGGCCTTCGGCATCCGCCCGGCTCCTGCCGAGCGGCGACGCGTACTTCCTCCACTGGCGAGCAGGACGCGAGCTCCTGATCCCCGACCCCGCCCAGCGCGCCGAGCTCTGGACATCTCGGGTCTGGCCCGGCGCCGTCCTCGTCGCCGGCGAGATCGTCGGGACGTGGCGACGCGCCCAGGCCGACCTGAGCGTCCAGCCCTGGCGCCGGCTCACCCGCGCGGAGCGGGACGCGGTCGAGGCGGAGGCGAACTCGCTGCCGCTGCCCGGGATCGAGGGGCAGGTCGCGGTGCGCTGGGAGCGCTAGCCTGGCTACTCCGTGCGGCGCGGCACGCTGAGCCGGCTTCCCTGGTGGCTGATGATGGTCGCGCTGATCGCGTTCGCGTTCATCTACTCATTCCACGAGTTCGGCTGGGAGGGGCTAGGCCCGGAGCTCGTCGGTGTGGCGATCGCCGTCCCGCTCGTGCTGTTCCGCTTCCGGCGCAGCTAACGGGCGCCGGCGTTATCCCGCGAACCTCACCGGTCGAGCCGGTAGATGCGCTCGACGACCTCGCCTCCGACTCCGGGGGCGAACGAGGTCTCGGAGCCGACCTCGACGAAGCCGGCCCGAGCAAGCACCTTCGCCGACGCGGCGTTGTGGTCTGCCACGCGACCGTGGAGCGGCCTGGTCAGCTCGACCGCGAGGAAGGCACGGAGCGCCCGCGACGCAAGACCCTGGCCCCAGCGCTCCGGCGCGATCCAGTAGGCGACGTGTCGCTCTCCTTCCATCGTGAAGCTGCCGATCGTCCCGACGAACTCGCCGCCGTCGTCGATCGAGAGCAGGAGATTCGCAGGGTCGTGGCGGACGCGTTCGTAGTGGGCGTCGAACGCGCTGCGGTCGGACGGATCCGCCCGCGTGAACGCCGCCATCTCGACCGCCCGCGGATCGCTCTCCCAGACGAACAACTGGTCGAGATCTCCGTCTGCAAGTGTCCGAAGGGTGATGGTCATGCCGTATGTAGAACCTAACGTCCGAGGGAGCGCGCGCAGGCGAGCGCATCCCGGCGGCGAAGTACTCTGACGGCGTGCTCGCGGCGATCAGCCCGCACCTCAGCGTCCTCGACGAGCTCGGCGATCACCTCCAGGTCTTGTGGGGAGCGCTCGTCGCGTTCGCCATCGTCGTCCTGCTGACGCCCGCGGTGGGAGGGATGGCCCGCCGGCTCGGTGTGGTCGACATCCCCGGCGGCCGGCGCATCAACCAGCTGCCGGTGCCGCGCCTCGGCGGGATCGGGCTCTTCCTCGGGATGCTCGTGCCGGCGCTCGCCTTCCTCCACGTCGGACAGCAGACGCGTGGGCTGCTGCTCGGCGCGACGATCGCCGTCACCGTCGGCATCATCGACGACTTCCGCGGCCTCCAGTGGTACGCGAAGCTCGCGGGTCAGGTCGCGGCCGCGGCTGTGGCGACCGGGTTCGGCATCTGGGTGGACCGGTTCACGTTCCCCTTCGTCGGCATCCACACGCTGCCGTCGTCGGTCGGAATCCCGCTCACGATCATCTGGATCGTCGCGATCATGAACATGTTCAACTTCCTCGACGGCCTCGATGGTCTCGCCGCGGGGGTCGCCGCGATCGCGGGGCTCACGTTCTGCGTGATCGCGCTCTCGCTCGGGAAGGTCGACCCGGCGATCCTCTCGGCGATCGTCTTCGGCGCCTGCCTCGGCTTTCTCCGCCACAACTTCTATCCGGCGCGGATCATCATGGGCGACTCGGGAGCGCTGCTGCTCGGCTACATGCTCGCCACGATCTCCGTCCAGGGCCTCCTGAAGACGGCGGCGACCGTGGCTCTGTTCTTCCCACTGCTCGTGCTCGCCATCCCGATCGTGGACACGACGTTCGTCGTCGTGCGGCGGCTCAAGCACGGGGAGCGAGTGTTCGAGGCCGACCAGGCGCATCTGCACCACAGGTTCCTGCGGCGAGGCTTCTCACAGCGGCGGGCGGCGCTGACGATCTGGGCCTGGTGCATCACGCTCGCCGCGGCCGCCTTCGCGACGCGGTTCGTGCCGTTCCGCGCGCACGGTGTCTGGCACCCCTGGTGGACGCTGCTCGCCGTGTCGATCGGGCTGGCGGCGGTGGTCTTCTCGGTCTACGTCGTCTACGTGCTCGAGATCGTGAAGCTCGGCAACAGGATCCAGAAGCGGCGTAAGCCGGACGATCCGCTGCGCAAGACCGCCTAGCCAGAGGTCGAGCCTAACCCTGGTCGTCCTCGAGGTTGACGAGAGTCAACGGTTGTGCCAGCCTATCCCCCGTATCCCTCGAACGGGGTACCCCGATCGGGAGTTAGTGGGAAGGAGGTTCGCGCTGATGGACGTTCGTCTAGCCGCGTGGGGCAGCTAGCCCCGGTATCTGCGGTCTAACGCCTGCGACGGAGCCGCCAAAGGACGGCGGCCGTCAGCCCGGCGGCTCCACGCAGGTTTACCCAGCGAACGCCGGCGCGAAACCGTGAGCCGCATCTTTGCGCCCTTCGCCAGCCGCGACTTTCGGCTCCTCTGGACCGCGAGCACCGTCTCGCTGCTCGGGGACGGGATCTGGTACGTCGCGATCGGCTGGCAGACCCTCCAGTTGTCGAACAGCGCGACGGCGCTGGCGGTGGTCTGGCTCGCGTTCACGCTGCCGCACATCGTGATGCTGCTCTTCGGGGGAGTGCTCTCCGACCGGCTGCCGCGCCGTCGCGTCCTGCTCGGCGCGAACATCGTCTCGGGAATCTTCGTCGGCACGATCGCCGTGCTCTCCCTCAGCGGTGAGCTCACGCTCTGGAAGCTGCTGATCCTCGTGGCCGGCTACGGCGCGAGCGAGGCGGTGTTCGGGCCGGCCTACGGCGCGATCGTCCCCGACCTCGTCGACCGCGAGATCCTCACCCAGGCCAACTCGCTCAACCAGCTCAACCGGCCGCTCGCGCTGCGGCTCGCCGGGCCGGCGCTCGGCGGCATCCTCGTCGATTCTCTCGGGCTCGGGACGGCCTTCGCCCTGGACGCAGGCACGTTCTTCGTCTCGGCCGCGATCCTCTCCCGGATGGCCGTGCCGCGCACCACGCTCGCGGCCGTGGAGACGAGCATCCGCGCAGTCCTGCGCGAGGTGGGGGAGGGACTTTCCGCCGTCCGGCGCGTGCCGTGGCTCTGGGCCGGGATGGGGGCGGACGCGATCGGCACGCTCGCGACCTGGGGTGTCGTGCAGGCGCTCGTTCCGCTCCTGGTGCGCAACGACCTCGGCGGGAGTGCCGGGACGCTCGGTGCCGTCTACGCCGCGGGCGGCGTCGGCGCCGTGGTCGCGGCGCTCGCCACCGGCTCGCGCGGGAGCCCGCGGCGGCCGGTGACGGTGCTCTTCCTCGTCCTCGCGGGGAAGGTCGCGGCGGTCGGCCTGTTCGGCTTCGCCACCAGCGCCGCGACGGCGATGATCGCGAGCTTCCTGATGGGTGCGCTCTCGACGGTCGGCCTCGTGGTCTGGATGACGCTGATCCACGAGCGCGTTGAGGGCGACCTGCTCGGGCGGGTCAACAGCATCGACTGGCTCGTCTCGACGAGCCTGATGCCGATCGCGCTCGCGGTCGTCGGTCCGCTCGCGGATGCGTTCGGAGTCCGGACGCTTCTGGTGGTCGCGGGATTCGGGGGCGCGCTGCTCGTGCTCTCGTTCCTGCTCGTGCCCGGCGTGCTCGCGGGCGAGCGGCTGCGCGACCGCCTTGAGCCGACCTAGCCCGCTTCGGCGCGCTCGACGAAGCTCGCCAGCAGCTCGTTGAGCGGGTCGCCGAGCCGCTGCACGGAGTGACCCGCGCCCGGTAGGACGGCCCGCTCGGCGCCGAGCCGCTCCGCGAGGACGTTGCACAACGCCTCGAAGGCGTCGCTGTGCCCGCCCGAGACGACGAGCTTCGGGAACGGCGCGCGCGCCAGCTCGTCGAACGGGATCACGGCTTCGGCCGGCGACCGCTCGATCATCAGCGTCCGCGCTCCCTGCAGCAGCTCGGGCGTGAAGTCGCCGGGCGGGGTGGAGGAGCCGACGAGGGAGAGAAAGCCGCGCAGGAACTCGCCCGGGTCGCGCGGGCCGCTCGTCCAGTGCTCCTCGATCCGTGCCATGAACTCGTCGGCGGCGGGAATGCCGCGCGCGGCGCCGAACGCGGGCGGCTCGATGACCGTGAGCGAGCGGATGAGCTCCGGGCGCCGCGCCGCGGCGAACAGCGCGATGACGCCGCCGTAGGAGTGGCCGACGAGGTGCGTCCCCGGCTCCAGGAACTGCTCCAGCCAGGCTGCTTCGTCCTCGAAATCGACGTGCTCGACGTCAGGCCCGGGCGGAAAGCCGCGGCGATTGGGCGCCACGATCTCGAATTGCTCGGCGAGCGGCCGCTGGGCGCTCCAGGTCAGCTCCGCATTGACGACGGAACCGTGAACTAACAAGAGGCGAGGTTGGCTCTCCATGCGGGATTCGGGTGTCACAAAGTACCGGGTCGCGGCCCGTCCTACGCTGCTATTCTCGCGCTCGGATGCAGGGGACCACCTCGTCGCAGTTCAACGCCGCCGGTGCCGGCGGCGTTCTTCTAGCCGTGCTCGCAGGCTGCGTCGGCGTCGGCGCTCTCGTCGGCTGGGCCGTCGGCTCCGGAGCAGTCGGCGCACTGTTCGGAGCGGTGGTCGGGATCCTCGGTGGGATCGTCGCGGTCTACGCTCGGTACGGAAACATGAGTTGATGCTCGGCGCCCTCTTCTCGACCCGACGCTCAGAGCCCGATCACCTGCTGCCTGCGGCAGGCGGGACGGTCGTGGTCGCACTGCTGCTGCCGGTGGTCGCCCTCGTCGGCTGGAGCATCGCCGGCTGGGCGCTCGCGGCGCTGCTGTGGCTCGGTCTCCACGCGCTCGACCTCCTCGTGATCCGGGCGCGCTCGAAGCCAGGGGCCAGTCCGGCGAACTCCGGCATCCAGGCGTTCGCGCTCCTCTTCAAGCTGATCGCCCTGCTGATCGTGCTCTTCGCGGCGCTCGCCGCGAACCGCAACCTCGCGCTGACGACATTACTGACGTACGGCCTCGCGTACACGTTCGAGCTCGGTCTCTCGCTCGCTTCGTATTTCGGGACGCAGTCGGCGTGACCAGGCTCCGGATCCTGCTCGTCTTCGCCGGGCTCTCGCTGCTCGCGCCGCAGGCCGCCTTCGCGCGCGGCAACTTCGACCCGACGACCGAGTTCCAGCAGCACGACTGGATCCCGATCCACCTCGGGCCGATCGACCTCTCGATCACGAAGGCCGTCGCGTACCTGATGCTCGGGACGGTCCTCACGATCGCGCTCGGGCTCCTGACCATGCGCAGCCGCCTGACGCTCAAGCCCGACCGGAGGCAGACGATCGGCGAGACCTTGTACGAGGTCGCCCAGACGCAGATCGCGGAGCAGGGGCTGCCGACCAAGGCGATCAGCCGCTGGTTCCCGTACGTGGCGACGCTGCTGCTCTTCATCTTCATGGTCAACCTGCTCGGCTTCATCCCGTTGCCGTTGACCGGGGAGACGTGGCACGGCGTCCCGACCTGGGGCATCTACGCGGCCACGTCGTCGCTCTCGGTGACGCTCGCGCTCGCGCTGCTGACGTTCTGCTTCACCCACTACGAGGGCATCAGGTGGAACGGCGCCGGGCGCTACTTCAAGAGCTGGATCCCCGAGGCGCCGAAGGGGCTCCTGATCCTGATCGTACCGCTCGAGATCCTCGGCCAGTTCATGCGGCTGATCTCGCTCAGCGTCCGGCTCTTCGCGAACATGCTCGCCGGGCACATCCTGATCCTGACCTTCCTGGGCCTGATCTTCATCTTCGAGTCCCTGGCCCTCGTGTTCGTGATCATTCCCGCGTCGGTCTTCTACATCTTCGAAGTGGTGATCGTCGTCGGGATCCAGGCGTTCATCTTCGCCGCCCTGTCCGCCATCTACATCGGCTCGGCCATCGAGCCGGAGCACTAAGGAGGAACGAGAAATGATCGGCTACATTCTCGCCGCCACGACCGGCAACGTGACCAGCGCCGGCAAGGCGATCGGCCTTGCGCTCGGCGTCGGGCTCGGCGCAGCCGGTGCCGGTGTCGGCATCGGGATCATCTTCGGCTCGATGATCCAGTCCGTGGCCCGCCAGCCCGAGCTCCGCAGTGAGCTGCAGGGCATCCAGTGGCTCGGCTTCGCCCTGACCGAGGCCGTCGTCTTCTACGGCCTGCTCGGCTCGATCCTGGCATACGTCCTCGTCAAGTGATCGTCGGCTCGAACCCACTCATCTCGGTCACTCCAGGTCTGATGATCTGGACGATCGTCTGCTTCCTGATCGCGCTGTACGTGCTCAAGCGCTACGCGTTCGGCCCGATCCAGAAGCTGATCGACACGCGCCGGGAGTCGATCGAGCATTCGCTCGAGGCGGCCGACCAGGCCCGCGACGAAGCGCAGCAGCTGCTCGAGGAACACAAGAGGCTCATCGCGGAGGCGCGCGGCCAGGGCGAGGCGATCCTCGCCGAGGCGCGCAAGACCCGCGAGTCGATGGAGCAGCGGATGCGTGAGGAGACGGAGGCCGAGCGGCAGCGCAGGCTCGAGGAGACGCGCAAGGAGATCGCGGCCGAGACGGCGCGCGCTCTCCAGCAGATCCGCGCCGAGGTCGCCGACCTCACGCTGGAGGCTGCCTCCAGGGTCGTCGGGCGGACGCTCGACGCGAAGCGCGACCAGGAGCTGATCGAAGAGGCGATTGCAGGCCTCGACTTCTCGCGCCTGGAAGAGTCGGCCTAGTGGCGGTAGCCCACCGCATCTACGCCGAGGCGCTCTTCGGCGCCGCGAAGGACGCCGGCAGGCTCGCACCGGTGCACGAGGCGCTCGGCGACTTCGCGGCCGCGGTGGCCGAGTCGCCGGAGCTGCGCGCCGTCCTACGCAACCCGCAGCTCGAGCCGAGCTCGAAGTCCGCGATCGTCGGCGATCTCGCGGGCGACGAGGAGCCGCTGGTCACGAACTTCCTCCGGCTCGTCGCCGAGAAGGGGCGCGCGGGCGAGCTGGAGGAGATCGCGAAGGAGTTCGAGCGGCTGATCGCGCGCGAGGAGCGGCGCCTCACGGTCGAGCTGACCACGGCGCGCGAGCTGACCGACGTCGAGGCCGGGGCGATCCTGAAGCAGATCGAGGACGCGGCCGGGCGCAAGGTCGAGGCGACGCAGAAGGTCGACCCGGACCTCGTGGGCGGCATCGTCCTGCAGGCGGGCTCGCTGCGCGTCGACGCGAGCGTGCGCGGAAGATTGGAACGACTGAGAAACGACCTCGTGAGGAGCTGACGCACCTGTGAAGCTGAGACCGGAAGAGATCACGTCGATCCTGCGCCAGCGGATCGAGCAGTACGACGTCGAGACCGACCTCACGGAGGTCGGCACCGTCCTCCAGATCGGCGACGGCATCGCCCGGATCTACGGGCTCGAGAACGCGGTCGCGATGGAGATGCTCGAGCTCGAGCACGGCGTCACCGGCCTGGCTTTCAACCTCGAGGAGGACGACGTCGGCGCCGCGCTGTTCGGCGAGTGGGAGCAGGTCAGCGAGGGCGAGCCGGCGCGCCGCACCGGGAAGGTCGCGAGCGTCCCCGTCGGCGAGGCGCTGCTCGGGCGCGTCGTCGACCCGCTCGGCAACCCGCTCGACGGGCGCGGTCCGATCGAGGCGACCGAGACGCGGCCGCTCGAGTTCAAGGCGCCGGGCGTGATCGCGCGCCAGCCGGTGAGGGAGCCGCTCATGACCGGCATCAAGGCGATCGACTCGATGACGAACGTCGGCCGCGGCCAGCGCGAGCTGATCATCGGCGACCGCTCGACGGGCAAGACGGCGATCCTGATCGACACGATCCTCAACCAGCGCGACACCGACGTCCACTGCATCTACGTCTCGATCGGCCAGAAGGCGTCGACCGTCGCCGGCATCTACGAGCGGTTGCGCGACGAGGGAGCGATGGAGTACACGACGATCATCACCGCCGCCGCGCACGAGGCCGCGCCGATCAAGTGGATGGCGCCGTTCGCCGGCTGCGCGATGGGCGAGTACTTCCTCTTCAACGGCAAGCACGCGCTCGTGATGTACGACGACCTCTCGAAGCACGCCGACGCGTACCGGCAGCTCTCGCTGCTGCTGCGCAGGCCGCCGGGCCGCGAGGCCTTCCCGGGTGACGTCTTCTACCTCCACTCGCGGCTGCTCGAGCGTGCGTGCAAGCTCAACGAGGAGAACGGCGGAGGCTCGCTGACGGCGCTGCCGATCATCGAGACGCAGGCCGGCGACGTCTCCGCCTACATCCCGACGAACGTGATCTCGATCACCGACGGGCAGATCTTCCTGCAGTCGGAGCTCTTCTACTCGGGCGTCCGCCCGGCCGTGAACGTCGGCATCTCGGTGTCGCGCGTGGGCGCCTCGGCGCAGACGAAGGCGATGAAGAAGGTCGCCGGCCGCCTGCGGCTGGACCTCGCGCAGTACCGCGAGCTCGAGGCGTTCGCGCAGTTCGGCTCCGAGCTCGACCGCGCGACGCAGCAGGCTCTGACCCGCGGCGAGAAGATGGTGGCGACGCTGAATCAGCCGCAGTACCAGCCGTGGCCGATGGAGGAGCAGGTCGCCGCGATCTACGCCGGCATCAACGGCTACCTCGACGACATCCCGACGCCGCAGGTCTCACGGTTCCAGGACGAGCTGCGCGAGCACCTCCGCGCCGAGGGCGAGCTGTACAAGCAGATCCGCGAGACGGGCGACCTGCCGGACGAGCTCGCAGAGAAGCTGAACGCCGAGATCGAGAAGTTCAGGAACGGCTTCAGCGTCGAGGGCGAAGGGCTCTAACCGCTTGGCGTCGCTCCAGGACCTCCGGCGGCGGATCGCGTCCGTCCGCAACACCCGCAAGATCACGAAGGCGCTCGAGCTGGTCGCCGGCGCGCGGCTGCGGCGCGCGCAGACCCGCATCGAGGAGATGCGGCCGTACGCCGACCGGATGCAGGAGCTGATGGTCGGCACGGCACGCGCGGCCTCGTCCCTGCGGAATCTCGGGCTTCTGCAGCAGCGCGACGAGGTGCGGCGGGTGGCCTTCGTCGTCGTGACCGGCGACCGCGGTCTCGCCGGCCCGTTCAACGGGCAGGTGCTGCGGCGGGCGTTCGAGCTCGAGCGGAAGGCGCGGGCCGAGGGACAAGACGTGGCGTGGCTCGCCGTCGGCCGCAAGGGCGCTTCGACGCTCCGCTTCCGGCGCTACGAGCTGACCGCGCAGTGGGCGGGCTTCGCCGACAAGCCGGCCTACCACGACGCGCAGGCGATCGGCCACAAGCTGGCCGAGCTGTACGAGGCGGAGGAGGTCGACCGCGTCGTCCTGATCTACAACCGCTACGAGTCGGCGCTCGTGCAGCGGGTGACGACGACCGACCTGCTGCCGATCCAGGAGGACGTCCTCACGGCCGAGGAGTTCGTGCAGGGCGGGGACGGCCCGAGCCCCGACTTCATCTACGAGCCGGAGCCGGAGCAGATCCTCCAGCGGCTGCTGCCCGTCTACCTCGAGACGGAGATCTACCGCGCGCTGCTCGAGTCGGCCGCGGCCTTCCTTGCCTCGCAGATGGCGGCGATGCGCAACGCCTCGAAGAACGCCGGCGAGCTGATCGACACCCTGACGCTCTCGCTCAACCGGGCGCGCCAGGCGGAGATCACGCAGGAGATCCTCGAGGTCGTCGCCGGCGCAGACGCGCTTTCCGGCTAGGTCGACGAGCCGCGTCCCGGGTCGCGGCGGCGTCAGGCGTAAGGACGCTGGCCCAGCTCACCGCTCTCTCGCCAGAGTTCACTGAGACCCGGGGCATGCGGATTGGCGTAGGGTCGGGCTTCACGCGGTCGCCTGATCCTGGGCGCAGATAAGAGGAGGTCCAGTCATGAGCATTCTCGTTCGCTTTGCACCTGCGGGTGCTACGACAACGCAGCAGTACGACGAGACCATCAGCCGGCTTAGGTCGGACGGCGGCGACTTCCCACCAGACGGCATGGAGTACCACTGCGCGTTCATGGCCGACGGCACCTTGCGCGTCAGCGAGGTCTGGGAATCACAAGAGAAGTTCGAGGCTTTCGGCCCGCGACTCATGCCGATCCTCGCCGAAGTGGGGATCGACCCCGGCACGCCCGAGATCCAGCAGGTCCACAACACCATCGCGCGGTAGTCGCTCAGCTAGCTCAGGGTTACTCTTGAACGCTGGCCCGGGCGAGTGTGTCTAGTGCCAGCCGCGATGTTGCCGCCGTTCTGGAGCTGCGCGGAGACGTCAGACGTATCCGCTAGCCCGGGCGCCTAGGGCAGATCCTCTTGGTCGTATCTCGCCCTGTCCTCCTCGCGCCACTTCTCCTGGTAGGCCTCGGCGTCCTCGAGCTCCTGCTCCGTGAGGGCGTTCGCCTGCGCGCCTTGGCTCGTGGGGTGCTCGTAGGCATCCGTCCTGCGCCGTGCGGCCACGAAGGCGACGATCAGCAAGGGCACGGCGACCAGACCGACGATGAGCCACGGGATCACGCGGGCAGACTATCTGGCGGCCTGACGAGCTCCCGGGCGCGCGCGGCCTTGACCGCGGCCGACAAGGTGGCGATGTCGTAGGCGCCGTAGTGGCGCAGGCCGTTGATGAAGAAGGTCGGCGTGCCGGAGACGGCGGAGAGGTCGGCCGAGTCGACGTCCCGCGCGATGCGCGCCGATCCCGTTCGCGTCCGCAGGTCGTCCTCGAAGCGCTCGACGTCGAGGCCGAGCTCCCGCGCGTAGCCGAGCAGGTCGCGGAAGCCGAGCGCGTCCTGGCGGTCGAGCAGCAGGTCGTGCATCTCCCAGAAGGCGCCCTGTTCGGCCGCCGCCTCGGCGGCCTCCGCGGCCAGCTGCGCGTTCGGATGGACGTCGTTGAGCGGCAGATGCCGCCAGACGTAGCCGACGTCCCCGTGCTCGCGCAGCAGCTCGCGCACCACCGGCTCCGCCTGGCCGCAGTACGGACACTCGAAGTCGCCGTACTCGAGCACCGTGACCGGCGCGTCGACCGGGCCGCGGATGTGGTCCCGCTCCGGGTCGACCGGCTCCGCGAGGTCGACGATCAGGTCCGGCGTGCCGAGCAGCATCCTGATCCGCCGTCTCCGCGGCAGCCGCTTCGTGGCGGCGACGAGGAGCCAGGTGAGCGTCGCCGCCAGCAGCGCCGCCGTGAGGGTCCCGACCTTCGCCTCGTCGAGTTGCGTGCCGTGGAAGGCGAGATCGGCGATGAGGATCGAGACGGTGAAGCCGATCCCGGCGATCGTGCCGGCGCCCGCCACCGACGCCCAGCCGACCGGTGGCCTCAGCCGCCCGCGGCTGAGCCGGGTCGCGAGCCACGATCGCCCCGGTGATCCCGATCGGCTTGCCGAGGACGTAGCCGAAGATGATCCCGAGCGTCACGGGCGACGTGAACGCCGTCGAGAGGAACCCGGCGCTCAGGTGGACACCGGCGTTCGCCAGCGCGAAGAGCGGCACGATCACGTAGCTCGTCCACGGATGCCAGAGCGACTGCAGCCGCTCGTTCGGCGACACGGCCGTCCTCAGCGCGCCGCGCGCGTTGCGGGCGAGGTCGCCGGTCGGCTGCTCGCGGAAGAGGCGGAAGATGTCGCTCGCCCGCTCGAGGTCGGTCCGCTGCGCGGGATACGCGAGCGCGATCACGCCGCCCATCAGGCCCGCGACGACCGGGTCGACACCGGACTCGTAGAACGCGACCCAGACCGCGGTTCCGAGCACGAAGTAGACGAGGCCGACGTGGATGTCCGCGGCCCGGACCAGCAGGATGCAGCCGAAGAGCCCGAACGCGACGAGCGAGCGGGACGACCGAGATCGACCCGCTGTACGCGATCGCGATCACGAGCAGCGCGACGATGTCGTCGACGACGGCGACCGTCAGGAGATACGCGCGCAGGCGGTCCGGGAGGCCCGAACCGACGAGCGCGAGCAGCCCGAGGGCGAAGGCCGTGTCGGTCGACATCGCCGTTCCCCAGCCGTGGATCGAGTCGTGGCCGGCGTTGATCGCGAGGTAGATCAGGACCGGCACGGCCATCCCGCCGAGACCTGCGAGAAGCGGCAGCGCGACGCGTCGCCGCTCGCGCAGCTCGCCGAGATCGAACTCG
This sequence comes from uncultured Actinomycetes bacterium, assembly GCA_963770815.1. GTDB lineage: Bacteria > Actinomycetota > Thermoleophilia > Gaiellales > Gaiellaceae > Palsa-739. Next base: position 9,440 of record CAVYQV010000006.1, on the reverse strand, counting down.
CGCCGCGCCTCGAGCCCGATCACGAAGAAGAAGAAGGCCATCAGGCCGCTGTTGATCCAGCCGCGCAGGTCCATCGAGATCGAGTACCGGCCGACGTGGATCGAGAGCGTCGTCGACCAGACGCGCTCGTACGACGCGTGATCGACGTTCGCCCAGACGAGTGCCGCGACGACCGCCGCGAGGAGAATCGCGGCGCTCCCGGTCTCGGTGTTGAGGAAGGCGCGGAGCGGAGTCTGCAGGTTGCGCGTCCACGCCGTGCGACCGCTGAACGGAGCTGCGTCAGGTCGTCGCAGATGCGTCTGTCTCGGCCATGGCGGCAAGCTTCGCAAACGTGGTCGGTTCCACCGAGGGGGGCGAACCTCGCTCGGCTAGAGTGCGCCTGCCTGCGGCAGCCCGCCAGTGGCGCCGATTCCGAGCATCAGGGGAGACTCAGTGGCCGACAAGAGCAACGGCAAGCACACGGGAAAGATCGTCGAGATCAAGGGCGTCGTGCTCGACGCCGTCTTCCCGGACCGGCTGCCCGAGATCAACCATGCGCTCAGCGTCCAGGTCCCCGAGGACGGGGGCACGCGAGAGCTGATCGCCGAGGTGCAGCAGCATCTCGGCGACGATCGCGTCCGCGCCGTCGCCATGGACTCGACCGACGGGCTCGCCCGCGGGGTCGACATCGTCGACACCGAACAGTCGATCTCCGTTCCCGTCGGCGCCCAGACGCTCGGCCGGATCTGGAACGTGATCGGCGATCCGATCGACGGCAAGGAGCCCGCGACGGGTGAGCGCTGGCCGATCCACCGCGACCCGCCCCTGTTCGGCGACCTCTCGCCGACGATCGAGATCTTCGAGACGGGCATCAAGGTCGTCGACCTCATCGCGCCGTTCGTCCGCGGCGGCAAGGTCGGCCTCTTCGGCGGGGCCGGGACCGGCAAGACCGTGACCATCACGGAGCTGATCCACAACGTCGCCCTGCAGCACGGCGGCGTCTCGGTCTTCTCCGGCGTCGGCGAGCGCACGCGCGAAGGGCAACGACCTGATGCTCGAGATGCAGGAGTCGGGCGTCATGGACAAGGTCGCGATGTGCTACGGCCAGATGAACGAGCCGCCGGGCGCGCGCCTGCGCGTCGGGCTGTCCGGCCTGACGATGGCGGAGTACTTCCGCGACCAGGGCCAGGACGTGCTCCTCTTCATCGACAACATCTTCCGCTTCGTCCAGGCGGGCTCGGAGGTGTCGGCGCTGCTCGGCCGCATGCCGAGCGCGGTCGGCTACCAGCCGACGCTCGCGACCGAGATGGGGCAGCTGCAGGAGCGGATCACCTCGACACGCACGGGCTCGGTCACGTCGGTGCAGGCGATCTACGTGCCGGCCGACGACCTCACCGACCCGGCTCCGGCGAGCACGTTCGCGCACCTCGACTCGACGACCGTGCTCGACCGCAGCATCGTCGAGAAGGGGATCTACCCGGCGGTGCACCCGCTGCGCTCGACCTCGCGCGCGCTGCAGCCGGGAATCGTCTCCGACGCACACTACACGACCGCGACGCGCGTCCAGGAGGTGCTGCAGCGCTACACCGACCTGCAGGACATCATCGCCATCCTCGGCATCGACGAGCTCTCCGACGAGGACAAGCTCGTCGTGCAGCGCGCCCGCAAGATCGAACGCTTCCTGTCGCAGCCGTTCTTCACGGCCGCGCAGTTCACCGGCACGCCGGGCGAGTTCGTGAAGCTCGAGGACACGATCCGCGGCTTCACCGAGATCCTCGACGGCAAGCACGACGAGTTGCCCGAGCAGGCCTTCTACATGGTCGGGACGATCGAGCAGGCGGTCGAGCGCGGCCGGCAGCTCGGGGCGGAGGAGCCGGAAGCGGCAGCCGAGAGCGAGGCCGACGAGCAGGCCGACGCCGCCGAGGCGAGCGAGGCCGAGACGGCCGGCGCTCCCGCCTAGGCGATGGCGGACCACCCGCAGTTCCCGGTCTCGGTCGTCACGCCCGAAGGACCGGCGTTCGAAGGCGAGGCCGAGATGCTGATCGTGCCCGGAGCTGCGGGGGAGATCGGCGTCCTCGCGCGGCACGCACCGCTGGTCGCGATGCTGCGGGCGGGCTCGACGCGCGTCCACCTGGGGGAGGGCGAGGTGCGCGAGTTCGCGACCGGCCCGGGCTTCTTCCAGGTGCTCGAGAACCGCGCGATCGCCCTCGTCGACGACGCGGTCGCGGCGGGCGACATCGACGAGGAGCGGGCGCGTCGCCAGCTCGAGGAGGCGCAGGAGGAACTGGCGAAGGTCGAGGCGGGGGAGTCCACCGCCGACCGCTGGCAGCTCGAACAGCGCATCCGCCACGCCGAGAACCAACTCGAAGTCTCTGGCGCGAGCTAGCTCGCGCCGCTTGGAGAACGAACTCCGCCGCCGGGAGAGCGCAGCTCTTCGCCCGGCCCGACTCAGTAGCGGTCGATATCACGAGCCGCTGGTCGCTGATGCCGAAGTGGTGCGCGATCTCGTGGAAGACGACGCGTCGCACCGCGGCTCGCAGACGCTCGGGGTCGCTGCCCGCGATCCGCTCGAGCGAGACGCGGTAGATCGTGATCTTGTCGGGGAGCGCGCCGCTGTAGTACGGACCGCGCTTGCCCCACGGGATGCCCTCGTACAGGCCGAGCAGGTTCGGCCCGCGTGGCGACTCGTCCTCGACCGTGACGGCGACGTTCGTCATCAGGCCGCGGATGTCGTCAGGTAGCTCGTCGAGCGCGTCGCGCACGAGCTGCTCGAAGTCCACCTCATCGTTGTCGGCCACTACGCGACCCGTCTCGCCGTCCGCGGCTCGCCCTCGTGGGCCGGGAGGTAGAGCCGCTCGACGTACTCCGCTGCCATCCGGGCCGTGCCGAACCGCGGCCCGAGCTCGGCGATCGACTCCCGCATCAGCGCGAGCCAGCGCTGCGGCAGCCCGGCCTCGTCCCGCTCGTAGTACGCCGGCAGCACCTGCTCCTCGAGCACCGCGTAGAGCGCGTCCGCGTCCGCTTCGTCCTGCTCCTCGTCGCTCGCCGCCTCGAGACCACTGATCGCGAACCCGCAGGCCGGCGAGTACGCCTCGGCCCACCAGCCGTCGAGGATCGAGCAGTTGAGCACGCCGTTCAGCGCCGCTTTCATCCCCGAGGTGCCCGACGCCTCGAACGGACGGCGCGGCGTGTTGAGCCAGACGTCGACGCCCTGCACGAGCCGCCGCGCGAGCGTCATCTCGTAGTCCTCGAGGAAGACGACGCGCTCGGCAGCCGCGGGCTCGCGGGCGAAGTCGACGACGAGCTGGATCAGATCCTTGCCGTCCTCGTCGGCCGGGTGCGCCTTGCCGGCCACGAGCACCTGGATCGGGCGCTCGGGATCGGCGAGGAGCAGCGCGAGGCGCTCGGGGCGGCTGAAGAGGAGGCTCGCGCGCTTGTAGGTCGCGAAGCGGCGCGCGAAGCCGATCGTGAGGACGTCGGGGTCGAGCTCGCGCACACCGCGCGTCGTGGCCACGAAGTCGAGCAGCTGCTCCTTCGAGCGGCGGTGCGCGGCCCAGAGATCCTCGGCCGGCACCTCGCGCGCGCGCTCGAACTGGGGGTCGGTGTCGCCGAGCAGCTCCTCGAGCCCGCCGGAGATCCACGTCCGCTGGTGGACGCCGTTCGTGACCGACGTGATGGGGACCTCGTCGACCCGCCGCTCGGGCCAGAGCCCGTGCCACATCTCGCGCGACACGGTCCCGTGGAGCTCCGAGACGGCGTTCGCATACTGCGAGGTGCGCAGCGCGAACGGGGTGAGTCCGAAGCCCGGCTCGGCCTGCTCCACCTTGCCGAGCGCCACGAAGTCCTCCCACGCGAGCCCGCAGCGCTCGACGAGCCCGCCGAGCGTGGCGCGCACGAGCTCAGGATCGAACACCTCGTTGCCCGCCGGCACCGGCGTGTGCGTCGTGAAGACCGTCGACCCGCGCAGCCGCTCGATCGCCTCGCCCGCCGTGAGGCCCTGCTCCTCGACGAGCTCGCGCATCCGTTCGAGCTGGAGAAACGCGGAGTGGCCCTCGTTCAGGTGGAAGACCGTCGGCTCGAGACCGAGCCGGCGCAACACGCGGACGCCGCCGACTCCGAGCACGACCTCCTGCCGCAGCCGGTTCGCCCGGTCGCCGCCGTAGAGCGTGTCGGTGACCGCCCAGTCCGGGTTCCCCCCGAACCGGGTGTCGAGCAGGTAGAGCGAGACGCGGCCGACTCGCACCCGCCAGACGCCGAGCCGCACCGGCACGAGCTCGCCGCTGGCGTCGGCCAGCTCGACCACGGGAGCCATCGGCACGAGCTCGAGGGGCAGCCGGTTCGCATCGACCAGCGGGTAGTGCTCGATCTGGCGGTCGTGCTCGTCGAGGCGCTGCTGGAAGTAGCCCTGGCGGTAGAAGAGACCGATGCCGACGAGCGGGATGCCGAGCTCCGACGCCGCCTTGAGGTAGTCGCCGGCGAGCACGCCGAGCCCCCCGGAGTAGATCGGGAGGCTCTCGTCGAGCCCGAACTCCGCGGAGAAGTAGGCGACCAGGAGGTCGGACGGGCCGCCCCGGCTCCGCCACCACGTCTCCTCGCCGCGGTCGCGCACAAGGCGCCCTCGCACGCGCGCCAGCTGCGCGAGGTAGTCCGGCGTGATCGCTCGCGCGAGGTCGTCGTCCGTCAGCTCGGACAGGAGCGCGGTCGGGTTGTGCGCCAGCTCGGCGAAACGCCGCGAGTCGAGCGCGTCGAAGAGGAGGCGCGCCTCGGCGATCCACGTGAAGGAGAAATCGCTCGCGATCTCGAGGAGCGCCGCGCGCAGCGTCGCGCCGTCGTGTACCTCGGCCACGATGCGGCACCCTAGCGTCCGCTCCGGCCCTCACGCGGCGGGTCTCGCGCGGCTCGGCTGCTAGCGTTTCGGAACCCGGAGAGCTTTGACAGGCAGCTTGGCGACCGGGTCAACAAACGCCTAAAGCGCCCGAGAGCACCCGCTCCCGGGCCTCTGAGTAAGGAGCGCAGGTGCAGGACACACGGGAACGGCTCGAATCCATCCTCAGGCAGCGCGTCGCCGTCCTCGACGGCTCGTGGGGCGTGCTCCTGCAGCGCGAGGTGCGCGGCGAGGAGGGCTACCGCGGCGAGTGGTTCCGCGACCACGGCCACGACGTCGCCGGCGACCCGGATCTGCTCAACCTGACGCAGCCGGAGCTGATCTCGCGCATCCACGGCGAGTACTTCGCGGCCGGCGCCGACATCGCGACGACGAACACGTTCACCGCGACCACGATCGGCCAGGCCGACTACGGCCTCGACGCCGGGGTTGTCGAGGAGATGAATCTCGCCGGGGCGCGGCTCGCGCGAGCGGCCGCTGACGAGTGGGAAGCCAAGACCGGCAGCCCGCGCTTCGTCGCCGGCTCGGTCGGCCCGCTCAACGTCGCGTTGTCCTTGTCTCCCAAAGTCGAAGACCCCTCATACCGCAACGCGACGTTCGACGAGGTCGCGGAGGCGTATGCGCACCAGATCGGGGCGCTGCGCGAGGGCGGGGTGGACCTGCTCCTGATCGAGACCGTGTTCGACACGCTGAACGCAAAGGCCGCGATCGTCGCCGCGCAGGACGCCGCACCCGAGCTCCCCCTTTGGCTCTCCTTCACCGCCGTCGACAAGAGCGGGCGCAACCTGTCAGGCCAGACGGTCGAGGCTTTCTGGATCTCGGTCGAGCACGCCGCGCCGCTCGTCGTCGGCGTCAACTGCTCGCTCGGAGCGGCCGAGATGCGGCCCTTCGTGGAGGACCTCGCGGAGCTCGCGCCGATCTGGGTCGCCTGTTACCCGAACGCGGGACTGCCGAACGAGCTCGGTCTCCACGACGAGCAGCCCGAGGACACGAGCCGCTTCCTCGGCGAGTTCGCCCGCGACGGGCTCGTCAACATCGTCGGCGGCTGCTGCGGGACGACGCCAGAGCACGTCCGGCAGATCGCGGCCGCAGTCGACGGCGTCGCGCCGCGCGAGGTCTCGCAGCCGCGTGCCGCGACGCGCTTCAGCGGCCTCGAGCCGTTGGAGCTCGGCCCGGACTCGAATTTCACGCTGATCGGTGAGCGGACGAACATCACCGGCTCGGCCCGCTTCCGCCGCCTCGTCGAGTCCGGCGACTTCCAGGCGGCGGTCGACGTCTCTCTCGAGCAGGTGCGCGGCGGGGCGAACCTCCTCGACGTGAACATGGACGCCGACCTGCTCGACGGCGAGCGGGCGATGACCACCTTCCTCAACCTCGTCGCGACCGAGCCCGAGGTGGCGCGGATCCCGATCGTGATCGACAGCTCCCGCTGGTCGGTGCTCGAGGCCGGCCTCAAATGCGTCCAGGGCAAGGGCGTCGTCAACTCGCTCTCGCTCAAGGAGGGCGAGGAGCCGTTCCTCGAGCAGGCGCGCGCGGTGCGGCGCTACGGCGCCGGCGTCGTCGTGATGGCGTTCGACGAGGAGGGCCAGGCCGAGACGGTCGAGCGCAAGGCCGCGATCTGCGAGCGGGCGTACCGGCTGCTCGTCGACGAAGTCGGCTTCCCGCCGGAGGACGTGATCTTCGACCCGAACGTCCTCGCCGTCGCGACCGGCATCGAGGAGCATCGCGGGTTCGCGAAGGCGTTCCTGGAGGCGCTGCCGCAGATCAAGGCACGCTGCCCGGGCGCGCGGACGAGCGGCGGGATCTCGAACCTCAGCTTCGCGTTCCGCGGCAACGACGCCGTGCGCGAGGCGATGCACTCGGCCTTCCTCTACCACGCGATTCGCGCCGGCCTCGACATGGGCATCGTCAACGCGGGCCAGCTCGTCGTCTACGAGGACATCGGGCCGGAGCTGCTCGAGCTCGTCGAGGACGTCATCTTCGACCGGCGGGCCGACGCGACCGAGCGGCTCGTCGAGTACGCCAGTCGCGTGCGCGGCGAGGCGACGCGGCGCGAGGTCGACCTCTCGTGGCGCGAGGCGCCCGTCGAGAAGCGGCTCCAACACGCGCTCGTGCACGGCATCGTCGACTTCATCGAGGAGGACACCGAGGAGGCGCGGCAGCGTGCCGACCGGCCGCTCGACGTGATCGAGGGGCCGCTGATGTCCGGGATGCAGGTGGTCGGCGACCTCTTCGGCGACGGGAAGATGTTCCTGCCGCAGGTCGTGAAGAGCGCGCGCGCGATGAAGCGCGCGGTCGCCTATCTCGAGCCGTACATGGAGGCGGAGCAGGCCGCGGGCGGCGCGCCGTCGCGCGCGCGCGGAAAGGCGGTGCTCGCCACCGTGAAGGGCGACGTGCACGACATCGGCAAGAACATCGTCGGCGTCGTCCTCGGCTGCAACGACTACGAGGTCGTCGACCTCGGCGTGATGGTGCCGGCCGAGCGGGTCCTCGACGTGGCCGTCGAGGAGGAGGCGGACCTCGTCGGGCTCTCCGGGCTGATCACGCCGTCGCTCGACCAGATGGTCGACGTCGCGACGCGAGATGGAGCGGCGGGGGATGAACCTGCCGCTGCTGATCGGCGGCGCCACGACGTCGCGCCAGCACACCGCGGTGCGGATCGCGCCCGCGTACTCGCAGCCGGTCGTCCACGTCCTCGACGCGTCGCGGGTGGTTGGCGTCGTCTCCGATCTGCTCGACCCCGTGCGGCGCGCCCGGCTCGACGCTGAGAATCGCGCCGACCAGGACCGGCTGCGCGACCTTCATGCCGAGAAGGAGCGCAAGCCTCTGCTGCCGCTCGCGCGGGCGCGGGAGAACCGACAGCGTGTCGCCTTCGACGACCTGCGCGGTGCCGCGAGTTCACCGGCCGCCGCCTCGTCGAGCCGGACCTGGCGACGCTGCGTCGAGTACGTCGACTGGCAGTTCTTCTTCCACGCCTGGGAGCTGAAGGGGAAGTTCCCGGCGATCCTCGAGCAGCCGGCGGCGCGCGAGCTCTTCGACGACGCCTCAGCGCCTGCTCGACCGGATCGTCGACGAGCGGCTGCTCGTCGCCCGCGGCGTCTTCGGCTTCTGGCCTGCGTCGTCCGAGGGCGACGATATCGTTGTCGGAAGTGACAACGGTGCCGATACTCGTTTCTGTCTCCTGCGCCAGCAGGCCGATTACGGGGACTCGCGCCCGAACCGCTGCCTCGCCGACTACGTGGCCCCGGAGGGAGACCACCTGGGCGCGTTCGCGGTCACCGCCGGCCTCGGGGCCGACGAGCTCGCCGCCCGCTTCGTCGCGGAGCACGACGACTACCACGCGATCATGGTCAAGGCCCTCGCGGACCGCCTCGCCGAGGCGTTCGCGGAGTACGTCCACGAGGTCGCGCGCCGCGCCTGGTACGAGACGGGTCCGAAGCTCCCACCCGAACAACTGATTGCGGAACGGTTCCGCGGCATCCGGCCTGCGTTCGGGTACCCCGCCTGCCCGGACCACAGCGAGAAGTCGAAGCTGTTCGCGCTGCTCCGCGCCGAGGAGGCCGGGCTCGCGCTCACCGAGACGCACGCGATGACGCCGGCCGCGAGCGTGAGCGGCATCTACCTCGCGCATCCCGAGGCGCGCTACTTCTCGGTGGGGCGGGTCGGACGCGACCAGGTCGAGGACTACGCCGAGCGGAAAGGCGTTTCGCTCGCCGAGGCAGAGCGCGCGCTGCGTCCGAATCTCGGCTACGAGCCGGCGGAAGATGAGGCCGAGGTAAGGATCGCTTCGGCCTCTTCCGGAAGCTGAGCTATCCTCGGAGCCGGCGCCGGTCGGGGCGCCGATCTCGCATATGCGGACGACGCTGAAACGCGGAATCGGGCAGGCCGCCGGGCTCAATGGCAACGGCCATTCAGCCGCGCCTCCACTCTTCGGGCCGATCGCCCGCTACCGGCAGCCCGAGCCGCCGCGCCGGTCCATGATCGGGCTCATCCTGCGCGGCTTCGGCTGGCTCGTGCTCGCGCTCGCCGTGGTCGGCTCCGGCGTCGCAGGCGGCATGTACCTCTACCTGCACGGGACGCTCGACCAGATCCCGACGCAGCCGAGCTCGAGGATCCTCGAATCCACCTCGCGGCGATCCCGTCGCCGCCTCCCCGCGATCGCGCTCGTCGCCGGCTACGACGTGCGCGGTAAGACGTCGGGCGCTGATCCGTACGCAGGCTCCAACTCCGACACGCTGATGCTGCTGCGGGCCGACCCGACGACCCACACGCTGTCGCTGCTGTCGTTCCCCCGCGACCTCTACGTGAACATCTACTGCCACGGAGACACGGTCTACACGCAGGACCGCATCAACTCGGCCTGGGGGAACTGCGGCAACGGTCCGGCTGCAACGCTGGACACGATCGAGCACCTTACCGGCCTCAACATCAACTACTTCATCACGCTCGACTTCCACGCCTTCAAGCAGCTCGTGAACAACCTGCACGGCGTGTACCTGAACGTCGACCGGCGCTACTACATCCCGCTCCACACGGGCGTTTCGGCGATCAACCTCCACCCGGGCTACCAGAAGCT
>CAVYQV010000005.1:0-14890 GCA_963770815.1 uncultured Actinomycetes bacterium | reverse complement strand
TCGTCGACCGGATCACGAGCCGCATGCGGACCGCGCGACGGGTCGGACGAACCGTCGTCCTCCGCCTGCGCTTCGGCGACTTCGAGCGCGCGACGCGCTCGCACACGCTGCCCTTCGCGACCGCGAACACGCAGGTGATCCTGGTCACGGCTCGCGCGCTCCTCGCGACAGCGACGCCGCTGATCGAGCGGCATGGCATCACGCTCGTCGGCTGCTCGGTCGCAATGCTCGAGAACGCGCGGACGCGCCAACTGCTGCTCGGGCCCGAGGAGGCACTCGACGCCGCGGTCGACGCGATCCGCGACCGCTTCGGGAGCGCCTCGATCACGAGAGCCGTCCTACTCGGGCGCGATCCCGGCTTCTCCATGCCCTTGCTGCCGGACTGACGCTCAGTCCGGGCGCGGGATGTCCACGAAATGCGCCGGGTTCCACGACGATTCGAACGGGCCGTCCGCGGCGCCGACGACGAGCAGCGTCGTTCCCGCGGTCAGCGCCCTGGCTCCGCGCCGAACGCCCGGATCGGTGACGGCGAGCGCGTCCCCACGCTCGAGTCGAACCTCCTCGCCGTCGAGGAGGAAGACGGCCGAGCCGTCGAGGAGCAGATAGAGCTCCTGCTGCCCCGTCTCCCGCTCGTCGTGCTCTTCGACGAGCACCTGATCGGCGTGCCGTGCAACGAAGACGTTGGCTCCGAACGTGTCGATGCCGAGCGCGTACTGGAGCGGATACCAGGTCGGGTCGTCGGGCTGCGAATCCGAGACCACCGGGAGGTCGGCGATCCGGCGCAGTATCCAGCGTGGCATCAGACGGAAAGGATGCGACCCAGGACGGCCGGGTCGATGTTGCCGCCGCTCACGATGCAGACGCAGCGGTCGCCTCGCCGCAGTGCGGCCGCGAGCGCGAGCGCGCCGGCTCCCTCGGCGACGACGTGAGCGCGGGTCGCGAGCAGGCGGACAGCTTCTTCCGCCTCCGCCAGTGAGACGGCGACCGCTTCGTCGACGAGCTCACGTGCGCGCTCCCACACGCCGGGCAGGAGCGCACGGCCACCGGCGCCGTCCACCCACGACGGCGTGAACTCGATCTCGGTCGGCTCGCCCGCCGCGAAGGCCGCGGCCAGCGGCGCGCCGGTCTCCGGCTCGGCCGTCACGATGCGCACGCCCGGCCGCAGCGCCTTGACGGCGCTCGCGATCCCCGACGTCAGGCCGCCGCCGCCCCACGGGATGACGACCGAGTCGAGGGCCGGCGCGTCCTCGGCGAGCTCGAGGCCGATCGTGCCGTTCCCTGCCATGACGGCCTCGTCGCCCGACGGGTGGATGAACAGCCCGCCGACGCCGTCGCGGCCCCGGTCGACCATCGCCTGCCACCACTCCTCGTGCGTGACGGGCAAGAGCTCGGCGCCCAGAGCCTCGATCCGGTCGAGCTTCGCGCGCGGCGCAGTGTCCGGGACTATGACCCGCGCCGACACGCCCGCCTCGCGCGCCGCCCACGCCACTCCCTGCGCCATGTTGCCCGCGCTCGCCGTGACGACCCCGGACGCGAGCTCGGCCGAAGACGCCGCGCGCACCGCGGACAGCGCGCCGCGAAGCTTGAAGCAGCCGATCGGCTGCAGGCACTCGAGCTTGAGCAGGATTCTGTCGTCCGTCCCGAGCGGGACCAGCGGCGTGCGCATGACGTCGTCGCCAATCCGCTCCCGCGCGCGGCGGATCTCCTCGAGCGGGATCAATCTCGACGACCCGGTCGGCGATGGTGCTCAGCCGCCATTGCCGATCGGGTCGTCTTCTTTGGCGAGCTCGGTCAGGTCGGTGCGCACCGTCCAGAGCTCGGGGAACATCTTGAACTTGATCAGGCCCGCCAGCAGCTCGACCGGCGTGCCCTGCGTCCCGACCACGTCCTCGCCGATCACGCGGCCGACCATCTTCACGTGGCGGAAGCGCCAGACGCCGACCTGCTCGTCCCAGTCGATCAGCGCCTCGGCGAGCTGGTACAGGTCCTCGTGCTCGCGGCCCTGCGTGTAGACCTCGAGCAGCGACAGCCCGCGCTCGCGGCGCAGCGCGTCGAACGAGGCGTAGAGGCCGGGCGAGACCTGCCGGATCCCGCGGAACCCCGGCGAGTCGAAGCCCGAGCCGTGCCCGAGGACGCGCCGCACCTCCTGGTACTCCCACGGCGACATCAGCTCGAGGTGCTCGAGGAACGAAACGACGTAGCGGATGGCGTGGTTCGCGCGGCCGAGCAGCCGCAGCGCACCGGCGACGTCGCGCGCCTCGATCAGCCGCGTCGCCTCCTCGACCTCCATCCAGGCGTGCTTCAGCCACAGCTCCGACGACTGATGCACGGTCTGGAAGAGGAGCTCGTCGCGGTGCACCCACTCCTCCGGGGTCTTCTGCAGCGCTAGCAGCTCGTCGGTGCGGAGGTAGCGCTCGTAGTCGCTCGCGGCGCCGCCGGGCAGGATCGGCTGGAACTCCTCCTCGTCGCCGTGCGGGGCTTCCACGGGGCCGACCCTACTGGAACGGGTCAGCAGGTGAAAACTGGGTGCGGGCCTGCCGTCTCGGTCAGCGGATTGCGAGCGTAGTCGGTGCCGCGCATCACCTCGACTCGGATGTTGCCGTCGGCCGGGATGACGAAGACCGCCTGGTTCGCCGGTTGCCACGGCGTTCCCGCATCGACCGGCGTCGGCGTGACGAAGAGGTTGCCACCGCTCTGCAGGAGCAACGTGAAGCCTCGGTAGACAAAGGGGTAGACGCCCGCGCGGAGCTTGTGGACCGTGAGCAAGGGACAACCCCCGCCAGGCCCGACGGGCTGCCGCTGTCCTCCACCGGGCGCCGACGGGTTGATGTCCAGATCGTCCTTGCTGAAGATCGTCACGGAGGGAAGGACCGTGATGTCGCGAGCGAGTTGGCGTGCGTCCGCTCCCCCGCGGGTGGAGGCGTAGTCGCCCGCCGCCCAGAAGAGGCTCACGAGAACCACGGCAATGCCGATGGAGACAGCGGCCCCGAGGGCATGCCGACTCACCGATCGGCTCCGCGCGAGCGCATAGAGCAGGAGCGTGACGCCCACCGCCGGACCGAGCGCCTGCAGGTAGGCGTAATCGCGCGCGAGTGGTTGCCCGGCGAGCAGGGCGATACCGAGGATGAGCGCGCACAGGCCGGCCACGGCGGCGATGGGCGCCAGGTTGACGCGCTCGAACCTGTCGCCGGCGAGCGCATGCAAGAAGACGGCGGCAAAGGCGACGAGCAGCAGGACGGTGATGGGAACGAAGAGCGCGTCCACACTCCGCAGGACGTAGTCGTTCGTGGTGAAGCCGAGCGCACCCGGATCGATTCCGAAGTAGCCCGCGAACGCTTCCTCTCGGCGGTAACCGAAGTAGTAGGCGAGCGCGGTGATGAGCGTCACCGGCGCGATGACGGCGACGATGGCGCCCGCGACGCGGCGTCCCTGGCTGCCGACCAGCGAGGAGGCGGTCTCGTTCTCCGGGGCTTCGGGCATCGCTACCAGATCTTCATCTCGAGACCGGCGAGCGGGACGCCGCCGTCCTCGGTGACGAGCCAGGTGTCCTGCATGTATAGGCACTCCACGCCGTCTGCCGCGATCGCGTGCGGGTGCATCGAGAAGACCATGTTGGCGGAGAGCTCGGTCTCGATTCCCTCGCCGATCTTCGGGTGCTCGATCATCGTCATCCCGATCGAGTGGCCCGTGACGTGGCCGAGGTGGTAGCCCCGCTGGGTGAACCCGGCAGAGACCGCGCGATGGACGTCGTGCGCGGTCGCACCAACCCGGAGCGCCCTCTGCGCGACCTCGTAGTACTCCTCGTAGGCCTCGACCATCCGCCGCACCTCGGCGCTCGCGGTGCCGAGCGCGCGCGAGACCTCGACCCAGTGGCCGCCCGGCCCGGCGATCTCGAGCGAGGGGATCGTGAACTCGCCGAAGACCGTGTCGTCGCGCGCGATCGCGAACTCGGCGCCGACGAGCACCATGTTCATCGTCAGCCGCCCGCAGCCGCCCTCGACGAAGAGCTGCTCCGCCGGTGCGAGCACCTCGGCAGCGTTGCGGCCGGGCGCCCAGGCGTCGCGAAACGCGTGGAAGCCTGCGGTGTTGATCTCGACGCTCTCGCGCACCGAGGCGAGCTCGGCCTCGGACTTGACGGCGCGCGCGAGGTCGAATTGCTCGTCCCACGGGACGAGCTCGGCCGCATCCGCGAGCGGCGCGTAGTCGCGCACCGTCAGCACGTAGTCGAGCCCGTAGACGCCGACCCGCTGGCCGCGGAGCCGGTCGGCCAGCCATTCGCCGGGCCGGTCGGCGAAGACCTGGTCGGCGATCTGGGAATCGCCGTGCTCGCCGACGTAGCGCGCCTCGGTCGGGAACACGATCGCCGGCTCTCCCTCTCGCGGCACGAGGACGTAGGCGTAGCGATGGACGATCTGGAAGCCTGAGAGATACGTGACGGCGCCCTCGAAGCCGGTGTACTCGGAGCCGCAGACGAGGGCCGCGTCGAGCCCGTCGCGCTCGAGCGCCTTGCGTACGCGCGCGTGGCGGGAAGTCAGTTCTGCGTCCACGAAGCCTCCACTCCTCTCACAAGCGCCTGGATCGCGGCGTTGAGCGGCGTCGGCACGCCGTACTCCTGACCGAAACGGACGATGCCGCCGTTGAGGTAGTCGACCTCCGTCATCCGCCGCGCCTCGACGTCCTGGAGCATCGACGCCTTGTGGTCGTACGCGACCTCCGGCTTGGCCGCGTGGTCGATCAGCTCCTCGGGGTCGGCGTCGAGCTCGATGCCCTGCGCCGCGGCGACGGCCTTCCCCTCGTCCACCAGGCCGGTGACGAGCGCCCGCAGGTCGGGCCGCTCGCAGACGCGGCCGTGAGTGAGGCCGGTGAGCGCGCCGATCGGGTTCGTGGACGCGTTGAAGATGACCTTGCGCCACTGCGGCCCGCGCGCGTCCTCGACCGCGTCGGCGGGCATCCCGGCGCGCGTGCACGCGTCGGCGAGGCGCTCGACCTCGGCGAAGGGCGTCCGCTCGTCGTAGGGGCCGAAGGTCGTGTCGCCTCTCACGTCCCACTGCACGTGGCCGGGCTCGAGGAGCTTGCCGGCCGGGAACGTCGTGCCGCGGATCACGCGCTCGACGTGTCCCACGAGCGTCTCCTCGTTCCCGAGCCCGTTCTGCACCGTCGCGACGTAGCCTTCGGCGAAGGCATGCGCGGTCGCGGCGATCGCCGGCTCGGTGTGCATCGCCTTCGTCGCGACGATGCCGAAGTCGCAGGGAGGGATCGCTGCCGGGTCGCTCGTCGCACGGGGATGCCCGACCACCTCCCCGGCGCCCGAGAGCCGCAGCCCGTCGCGGTTGATCGCGGCCATGTGCAGCTCGTTGAGGTCGAACGCCCACACCTCCGTGTCGTCGAGCAGCGACAGGTTGGCCGCGAACAGCGACCCCACCGCCCCACACCCCACGACCGCAATCCTCATTCGGAGTAGCTCGCCTCCCTCGCCTTGACGAGCCTATAGAGCGCCGTCTGGAGCGGCACCTCCACCCCGTGCCGGCCGGCCTCGCGCACGAGCGCGCCGTTGATCAGCTCGACCTCGGTCGGCCGCCGCGCCTCGACGTCCTCGAGCATCGAGGGGAAGTGGCGATGGCCGCGCCGGGTCGCGAGGATGTTCATCTCCCACGGGTCGTCGTGGAGCTCTACGCCGGCCGCCGCGGCGACCATCTTCCCCTCGTCGACGAGGTCGCGGACGAGAGCGCCCAGGTCGGACAGCTCCTCGGTCTGCGCGAAGTGGAAGTCGTGCGGGAGGCCCGTCAAGGCGGCGACGCCGTTCACGGTGGCGTTGAAGATCAGCTTCGACCACTGCGCCGGGCGCAGGTCGGGGAACGCCTCGGCCTTCAGGCCGCCGGCCTCGATCAGCTCCGCGACGCCGCGCGCGTCCGACGCGGTCGTGCCGCGATAGGGGCCGACCCAGGTCGCGGTGTCGAGGACGTACTCGACGTGCGCGTCGCCGTGCCGCGTGCCGCTCATGAACGTGACGGCGGAGAGCAGCGGCCACTCGCCGTGCGCCGCCACGATCTCCTCCGCGCCGAGCC
Source organism: uncultured Actinomycetes bacterium (assembly GCA_963770815.1). Taxonomy (GTDB): domain Bacteria; phylum Actinomycetota; class Thermoleophilia; order Gaiellales; family Gaiellaceae; genus Palsa-739. The sequence continues at coordinate 8,825 of CAVYQV010000005.1, read as the reverse complement.
CGTTCTGGATCGTCATCACCGTCGCGCCGGCGAGCGTCCCCTCGAGCCGCGCCGCCAGCGGGTCGAGATCGGTGCTCTTGCAGGCGAGGATCGCGAGCTCGGCGCCGGCGGGCAGCGCGGCGGGATCCGCGGTCGCGTCGAGCCGGGCAGTGAAGTCGCTGCGCCCCGAGACGCGCAGGCCCTGCTCCCGCAGCACGGCGGCGTGCTCCTCCCGCCGCGTGAGCACGGTGACGTCGGCGACCTGCGCGAGGTGCGCCGCCAGAAGGGAGCCGATCGAGCCGGCCCCCGCTACGACCACGGACGTCACGCCTCGACCGCTACCGCCCCGGTCTCGCGCTGGATCACCGGGATGACGTGCTGGGCGAAGAGCTCCTGCGCCTTGATCGCCTTCCAGTGCTCGACGCCGCCGGGATTGGTGGTGATCGCGATCTCGGTCAGACCCTCGCAGACCTCGACCGTCTCCCGGATCCGCTGAATCACGTCCTCGGGCGTGCCGACCCAGACGATGTCGCCCGCGATCATCTCGTCGTACGGCGTCGCAGCGAGCTTCTCCATGATCCCGGCGGCGTAGAAGCCGTAGCCCGCGGCATTGAGCGCGTCGACCGGCGGCACCGGATACTCGGTGAGGGGGGACGCGTTGCCCTGGAGGAAGCCGGGCATGTGCCGCTCCGCCTCGCGCCGCGCGAGATCGGCGTCCTCGTCGATGTAACACGCATGGATCCAGATGATGTCCGGCGTCGTCCCGTACTCCGTGCACTTCTCGCGGTAGAGGTCGAGCTGCTCCTTGAGCGCCGCGTACGGCAGGAGCGGCGGCACCGCGACGGCCCAGCCGTGCTTCGCGGCGAGGTCGTACGTACGGTCCGACGTGCCCCCGAGCACGACGCGGAACTTGTGCCCGCTGAACGGGATCACCTGGCTGTCCTGCACGCTCCAGTACTCGCCCTCATGGCTGACGACGTCGGAGTGCAGCGCCTCGACGAACAGGTCGAGCGCTTCTTCGTAGCGCGGCCGCGCGGTCTCGTCGAGCGGCAACCCCGCGGGCAGCGGGATCCAGCCGTGGCCGCGGCCGACGCCGAACTCGTAGCGCCCGCCCGTGAGCAGCGAGAATTCGTGGATCTGGGCCGCCAGGACGAGGGGGTTGTGGTACGGCAGGACGTGGAGCATCGTCCGGAACTTGATCCGCTGTGTTCGCGCGACGGCCATCCCGAACAACCCGAACGGGTTCGCCGACGCCGAGAACTTCGGGAAGAAGAAGTGCTCGATCGCGGCGTAGGCGTCGTAGCCGAGCCGGTCGGCGTTCTCGATCTGCTCGAGCACCTCGCCGTAGAGCCGGTCGTAGGGCTTCCCGGGCCAGCTCTGGATCTCTGTGTAGATGCTGAACTTCATGTCGTGGCCCTCGCTTTCTCGAGGTCGGCCACGGGGCGCCGCCGCCGTGGCAGGGAGAACTCGCGGCCGCCGGTGATGCCGTTCGGCCAGAAGATGAGCACGAGCACCATCAGCACGCCGAGCACGATCTCAGCCGTGCCGGCTTGGACGTGCAGGTGCCACCCGAACACGTCGACGGTGTTCACCGCAGCGGTGAAGAACGAGTAGATGCCGTTCACCGCGAGAGCGCCGACGACCGCTCCCAGCAGGCTCCCGGAGCCGCCGACCACCAGCATTGCGAGCGTGATGAAGGTCAGATCGAGAAACAGGTTGTTCGCCGCCAGCGGCTGCAAGTGGACGTACAGGCCGCCGGCGAAGCCCGCGAGACCGCCGGCGAGCGTAAAAGCGAACAGCCGCTGCCGGTAGATCGAGATCCCGGCCGCCGCCGCAGCCGCCGGGTCCTCACGCGTCGCGCGCAGCATCCGGCCGAAACGGGTGCGCTGGTAGGCGTAGGCGACCGCAATGCAGATCAGACCACCAATCGCTGCCTGCCAGATCCCGGTCGTTGGGGGAACCGACGAGAAGTTGTTCAGAGCCGGGCCGATCAACCCCTCGTACGTGAGCACGTTGTTCGTGATCTCGAGCACGGCGAAGGTGGCGATGCCTGCGGCGAGGCCCGAAAGCCGCATCAACGGCAGCCCGACCGCGAGCGCGAATACACCACCGATGACGGCAGCGAGGGCGAGCGACGCGACATTGCCGACATTCGTGGTGACGAGGAAGTGAGCGAGGCCGGGCATGGCGATCGGCTTCTCAAGCCTCGGCACAGTGAGCACCCCGGCGGTCCACGCGCCGACGGCGACGAAGCTGATCTGCCCGAACGACAGGACGCCCGAGTTGCCGATGAAGACGTAGAGCCCGACGACGATCGCGACCTTGATCAACGTGTCGAGGAAGTACGCCTGGAGATAGCTCGAGACCGCGAGCCCGAGCAACGCAGTCGCCAGTACGAGCAGCGCCGGGACCAGCACTTCCGGTAGGCGCCGAGCAACGCTCATACGCGCTCCACCGCGCCCCCGCCGCGAGTGAAGAGACCGTTCGGCCTCACGAGCAGCACCACGATTACGGCCGCGAAGAGGAAGCTCGGCAGGTACTGGCTCTTGTCGGCGGGCAGCACTCCGCCGAGGATTCCGGTCGCAAAGCCGATCGCGAAGCCGCCGAGTGTCGCCGGGATCGGCCGGTGCATCCCGCCGACCACCACGCCCGCGAGCACGATGATCGTGTCCTGGAGGCCGAACGTGTAGCCGACGTCGATCGCCTGGGCGGCTAGGAACACGGCGGCGGTCGCCGCGAGCAGCCCCGAGATGATCACCGCGGCGGCAATCACGCGATTGGCGCGAACACCGAGCAGCCGAGCTGTCCGGAAGTCCATGGCCGCGGCCCGCATGTGCAGACCCAGCGGCGTCCGGGTGAGCAGCAGCTGAAGGATCACGAGGGAGCCTGCCGCGGTGGCGACCGCGATCACCGCGAGCTTCTTGATCTCGACGCCGAAGATGTCCCACGGCGCGTTGAGTTGCGCGAGCGAGCCGACGCTCCTCGGCAGCGGGCCGAACTTCAACAGCGCGATGTTCTGGAGCAGGAACGCCACCGCGAACGTCGCCACGAGCATCACTGCGGGGGAGCTCGTCCGCAGCGGCCGGAAGACGAGCCGGTCCATCAGGACCGACAGCACGAGCACGACGCCGAAGCAGAGAAGGATCGACTGCCACTCCGGAAGGTTCCACGTCGTGCCGTAAGCGAGGGCGAAGCCGCCGGCCATGATCAGCTGGCCGTAGGCGAAATTGACGAGCCGCAGAACCCCGAAGACGAGCCCGATCCCCACGGCCATCAGCGCATAGACGCCGCCCAGTGCGAGAGCGTTCGCGAATGTCGGCCAGGTTAGGGGCTGCAGGTTGAGGAAGGCGAGGATCATGCGAGATACGCGGCCACGAGGCGGTCGGTATCGGCCGCGTCCTGCGGGCCGAGAGTCAGACGGAGTTCGCCGTTCGCGAGCACGTGGGACTCGTCAGCGAGCGCCACGGTCCGCTGGGCGCGCTGCTCGACGAGGAGGACAGCGAGACCGGCGTCCCTGATCCGCTGCAGCGCCTCGAAGACGATGTCGACGATCTTCGGCGCCAGCCCGAGCGACGGCTCGTCGAGCAGGAGGATTTCCGGGTCGGCGGCGAGCGCGCGCCCAATCGCGAGCTGCTGCTGCTGGCCACCCGACAGAACGCCCGCCTGGCGCGAGCGGAACTCGCCCAGGACGGGAAAGAGCTCACGAGCTCGCGCGAGGCCGTCGCCGTTCTTCCGCGCGCTCCGGCCCGCGAGGCCGAGGCGGAGGTTCTCCTCCACCGTGAGCTCGCCGAAGATGCGCCGGCCCTCGGGCACGAGCGCCACACCTCGCCGCGCCACTTCCTCCGGCCGACGCCCGACGATCGAAGTCCCGTCGAGCCGGACATCGCCGCCGGTGACGGGGGCCGAGCCCATGATCGCATGGAGCGTCGAGGACTTTCCGGCGCCGTTCGGCCCGATCAAGCCGACGATCTGGCCGGTTCGCACCTCGAGTGACAGGCCGCGAACGGCCTCGACCGCTCCGTACCGGACCGAGAGGTTCTCGATGATCAGTGCGGTCACTCGAGGTCCTCCGCGGCGCTCTCGCCGAGATAGGCGGCAGCGACGCCGAGGTGCGCTCGGATCTCGGCGGGCGTGCCCTCCGCGAGTGTCGTTCCCTGGTCGAGGACGTGGATGCGCTCGCACACCTCGAGGACGAGAGCGACGTTGTGGTCCACGAGCAGGACACCGGCGCCGTGCTCGCGGACGGTGCCGACCGCGGTTGCGAAGCGGGGTATCTCCGCCTCGGGGAGGCCCGCCGCCGGCTCGTCCATGAGGACGAAGCGGGGCTCGGTGGCGAGGGCCCGGGCCACTCCCAGCCGCCGCTCGTCTCCGTGCGGGAGCGAGGAGGCCGGCTGGTCGGCGTGCTCGGCGAGCCCGAGCAATCCGAGGAGCTCCTTCGTCCGCTTCGCCGCCTCCCGCTGGGAGGCACCCACGCCGAGCGCCGAGACCTCGACGTTCTCCCGCACCGTGAGGCCGCCAAAAGCATGGCTGTGCTGGAAGGTGCGTGCGAGCCCTCGCCGCCCGCGCCGGAAGGCGGGCCAGCGAGTCACATCTCGGTCGCCGAGCAACACGCGGCCACTAGTCGGGCGATCGAAGCCGCTGAGGATGTTGACCAGCGTGGACTTGCCCGCCCCGTTCGGTCCGATCAGCCCGACGACTTCCCCTTGCCGGAGCTCGAGCGTGACGTCGTGGAGCGCTTCGACGCCGGCGAAGGAACGGGAGACGGAGGAGGCCCGGAGCGATTCTCCGGGCCTCCCCTGCGTCTCGGTCTGAGAGACCGCCGCCAACTGCTACGGCTGATCCGGGCTGTGCGGGACCTTCTTCGCGACGATCGTGCCCTTCGCGGTCGTCGTCTTGTTGTTGATCTCGATGACGCGGTACGCGCGACCGAAGACCGAGTGCAGGTTCTTCGAGAAGCTGACCTTCCCCGAGATCGTGGGCACCTGGTGGAACTTCTGCATCACCGCCGCGAGCTTCGAGCCGACGAGCGAGCCGTGTGCCCGCTTGATGGCCAGGACGATGCCGTCGAGCGCCGCGGGGCCGGTGATGAATCCGCCCGTCGCCGGACGACTTTGGCTCCCCAGGGGGCCAAGCGCGTTCGCGAGCTTGTTTACGGCCTTGCTCGGGTCGTGTCCGAACGCGTTCGCGTACGTCACGAACCAGTAGTTCGTGATCGTCGGCCCCGTCCAGTAGGTCCCGTCGCCCGCCCAGGAGTTGAGGACCGGCGTGTGGTCGTTCGCCGTCCGCAGGTCCGTGATGAACGGCCCGAGAGCCTGCCACGCGCCTGCGGTCGCGGTGACGATGACCTTCGCCGGATGCTGCTCGATCGCGCTGGCAGCGGCGTGGAAGTTATTGGAGCCCGGATGGATGACGGGATCCTGGTACGTCGTTTCGAACTTGATCTTGCCGCCGAGCTGCTTGAAGCGCGCCTTGAAGGCGTTGACGACGGCATCGAAGTAGATGATCGTGTTGTCCTTCGCGAGGTCGGCTGTCTTCCAGCCGTGGTTCCAGGCGAGCTGGGCCATGGCCGAGCCCTCGTCCTGCGCGACATTGCCGAAGCTGAAGCAGAGCTTGGTTCCACCGCAGAAGGGGAACTTCGGCGACAGCTGGTCGGTGCCGATGCACGGCGCGACCGTGAGCAGGTGGCTCTTGATCGCCGACTCCTGGATGACCGGCCCGGCCAGGTTCACATCACACGTCGTGAAGATGATCTTGGCGCCCTCGCTGATCAGCTGGTCGGCGCACGCCTTGGAGGCCGCGGCGTCGTCGCTCTGCGTGTCGCAGGTCTTGATCACGATCTTGCGGCCCAGCACGTTCTTCTTGTTGATCTTCTTCAGCTCGAGCTGCGCAGCACCGAGCGCCGGACCATCGAACGGCGCCATCGGGCCGGTGCTGTCGTGAGCCCAGCCGATGATGATCGGGCTCTTCGCCGTCGTATGTGTCCGAGCCGCGGCGGCCGCGACGAAGACGAGCCCCGCAGCGGCAACGATCACGAGCGCCCAACGCGCCCCCTTGCTTACCCTCATGTTTCTCCTCTCCGGCCCGCGGCTTCCACCGGGACCCTCCGTTTCGACCAGGTGTTGATGAAAGCGTCCCGACCGCGGCGCGCAAGATCGGCGGCGGCGAGATCCCAGAGCGAGTCGGGATACGCGCTGCCGAAGGCGCCGTTGTCGGAGAAGATCTCGAGGTCGTAGAAGCCGCTCCACCCCACGTCTTCTAAGACGCCGAAGATGCCCTGAAGGTCTGCTACTCCGTCGCCGGGCAGGACGCGATCGGCCCAGCCGCGCGTCGGCTCGCGCCAGTCGTTCACGTGCACGCCGGCGATCAGCTGCGCGTGCCGCGAGATCTCGTCCAGCAGGTCGGGCGTGTTCCAGAGGTGCCACACGTCGAACTGGATCCCGACGGCGTCGCTGCCAACCTCCTCGACGAATTCGGCGGCGTCGCCGAGCGTGTTCAGGATCGACCAGCTCTCGATTCCCTCCAGCTGGAACGGCTCGACGGCCAGCCGCAGGCCGAGCCGCTCGGCCTCGCGCGCGATCTCTCGCACGCCGCGGACCGCGGTCTCACGGTCGCCGGGGCCGGTCAGGCAGAGGACCGCGGACGGCGCGTACGGCGCAAGAACTTCGAGCGAGCGCAGCAGCGTGTCCACGCGCTCGCGCACACTGTCGGGCCCGGGCAGCAGCGGCAACGGATGCACCGACGGGACGGTTGGGACTGCGGTCGCCGAGCCGAGCCCGCTCGCCTGGAGCTCCTCGAGCGAGCCGTCGCCGAGCTTGAGCTCCCAGATCCCGATCCCAGCCGCACCGGCTTCTGCGTAGGCGCGCACGTCGTCGGCGAAGCTCGCGGCGAGCGTGCTCACCTGCGAGATCGAGAACAGCGGCAGTTGCTGCTCAGACACTCGGCACCCGAGCCGGGATGGTGTCACGCGTTTGACATCTGATCAAGTGTGGTTCACGCTCGGACTCGTGAAGTCGACCCTGGAGTCGACGCTGTCGCCGGAGGGGGCGACGGTGCGCCACAGGACGATGGCCGAGGCGGCGCTCGAGCGCCTGCGCGAGGCGATCATCCTGGGCGAGCTGACGCCCGGCACGCCGCTGCGGCTCGAGGACCTTGCCCGCTCGCTCGGGACGAGCATCTCGCCGATCCGCGAGGCGGTGCGCCAGCTCGAGGCGCGGGGCCTCGCGGAGCACGTCCCCCACCACGGAGCGAAGGTGGTCGCGCTCGAGATCGAGGAGCTGCGCGAGCTCTTCTCGATCCGGCTCGCACTCGAGACGATGGCGGTGCGGCGGGCCGCCGTGCTGTTCGCCGCGGACGATGAGCAGGCCGCTCGCGAGCAACTCGCCGAGCTCGACCGTGCCCGCGGAGCCCGCGACGCACGCGCGGCAGTCCGCGCGCACACCGCCTTCCACTTCGCGCTGTACGAAGCGGCGCGCTCCCCCTGGCTGCTGCGCCTGATCCGCCCCGCGTGGGACAGCTGCGAGCGCTACCGGCCGGTGCTGCTCGGAGCCGGCGCGCTCCAGGAACGGCACGCGGAGCTCGACCACGAGCTGTTCGACGCATGCGTAGCGCGCGATCCCGACCGCGCCGCCGAGGCGCTGCACGCCCACCTCGAGCTGGCCACCGAGATCTACGAAGTCGAGCTCGACGGCAGAAGCATCTTCGCGTTCTAGGAGGAGAAATGGCAACGACGTCGGACCAGTCCGCGCACCAGTCGTCGCGGGAGCTCGTGCCGTTCCGCGTCCGCACCGCGGACGGCCGGGACGTCGAGCTCGAGTACTCGTCCCCGCGACCGGCGGAGGCTCACGACGAGGCGGCGGTGCTCGAGACGCTCCCGTGGTTCGAGCAGGGCAAGCCGTTGCGCAACTACATGCTCCACGAGAGCGACCTCTACGACGAGGTCGAGCAGGTCTGGGGCCGCCGCTGGGGCGCCGAGGGAATCGGAACGCTGCGCGAGGTGCTCGTCTCGCGCCCGACGGAGAACGAGACACGGCCCGAGTACGCGCAGGAGTGGCAGTACTACTACTCCTCGGCTTCCGGCAACGCCGACCTCGGCCGGCTGCAGGCGCAGTTCGACGAGTACTACGCGGTGCTCGCCGACCACGGCGTCAGCGTCAACTACATCGAGCCGCCGGTGCCCGCAATCGGCGCCTACGGCTGGATCAAGAACCTCGTCACGCTCGCGGGCGGCGGCCTCGTCGTCCACGGCGGCGCGATCGTGCACCGCTACGGGCTCGGCTCTTGGCAGAAAGGCCGCGAGGTGATCTGGCAGCAGGTCCTCGCCGCGCTGCAGGTTCCGATCTACCTCACGATCCACGGCACCGGCGTCGGCGAGCCGGGAGCGGGCCGCTGGCTCGACGAGAAGACGTTCGTCTTCAACGAGTCGGTGGTCGCGAACGAGGAGGGCCTTCGCCAGCTCGAGTTCGTGCTTTCCAACCTCGGGATCGAGTTGATCGTCGCCCACAGCCCCGGCTGGTACGACTCGACCGGCCACGGCAACATCGGCACGTCCCACATGGACATGGTCATGCTGACCGTCGACCACCGGAAGGTGCTCCTGGCCCCGCACCTCGTCAACTACGGGTTCGTGCGGGAGCTGATCCGCCGCGACTACGAGATCATCGAGGTGCCGGTCGAGGAGTACTGGGATCTCGCGCTGAACGGCGTGACACTCTCACCGGGGCGGGTGGTGATGAACGCAGGCTCGCCGACCGTCCTGCGGGCGCTCGAGAAGCACGGCGTCGAGGTGATCCAGGTGGACTTCTCCGAGAGCCACAAGTTCGCGATCGCCGGACTGCACTGCGCGACGC
>CAVYQV010000004.1:0-67869 GCA_963770815.1 uncultured Actinomycetes bacterium | reverse complement strand
CGAGGATCGAGCCGAGACGGCCGAGTACATCGTCATTCCCGCTCCCTTTCCGTGCAGCGTCGCCCTGTTCAGCTGTCCCTGCGGTGCGAAGACGGTCGAGTACGACGTGAAGCGAGCCGCGCCGACGGGCTGGTCGGCGGCCGACGACGGCTCGAATCGCTGCCCGCGGTGCACCGCGGAGGCGGCGAGTCGGGCCTCTCAGGTCTGACGGACCGGGTCGTCAGGAAAGCACGCGCTCGAGTGCGGCTCGATCGGTCGGCTCGCCGTGCGCGGGGAGCACGAGCTCGACGGGTAGGTCGAGTAGCGGACGGAGCTCCTCGGCGACCTCCTCGCGCGTCACGTGCTTGCGGCCGCCGAGCTGGATCCCCAGCCCGTCGCCGAAGTCCGAGAGCGAGTCGCCCGTGACGATCGCGTTGATCGACGGCAGCCAGAGGACGATGTCGTTGTCCTCGCGGCCGGCGTACGCGGTCATACCGAACGGCCACGGTCCGGGACCGTGGAACTCTCCCTCGCCTTCGCCCGCGCGCAGCCAGGCGAGGTCCTCGCTCTCCATGCCCCGCACCCGCTCGGGGTCGACGCCGAACTTCTCGACCCAGTCCTGCCAGGTGTCCGCCGGCGGCGTGTGCACCGGCAGCCCGAGCCCGCGCGCGTCACGCTCGTGGTAGGGCGCGGTCAGGACGACGGCGGTTGCGCGCTCACGCAGCTCGCCGGGAACCGAGAGCGGGTCGAACAGCACGAAGTCGTCGCCGAGCTCGATCGCGTACGACGAGACGAGCTCGGGCCACCACTGCTCCTCGTCCCAGTCGGGATGCGGCGATTGCCAGTGCCAGACGCCGGAGCGCAGCTCACGCATGCCCCCGATGCTATTTGTGCGGTGGGACCGGCGTCGGCGGCGCGTTGTAGAGCCGGTGCAGATCCTTGCTCAGCGAGTCCTGCAACGGGTCGGTGCCCGGGTCGCCGGCGAGGTTGTTCAGCTCCCACGGGTCCTTCCTCAGGTTGTAGAGCTCGCGCCAGCCGTTCATGTACTCGACGTAGAGGTTGCGCCTCGTCTGGAGGGCCGTGAACGGCGGCGGGCCGCCCTCGTTGAGCAGGTCCTTGCCGAGGTACTCCTCGAGGAAGGCGTGGCGCCACGGGACTCGCTCACCGTGGAGGAACGGGACGAAGCTGTGACCGTCCTGGGGCAACTCGGGCGTGACTCCCGCCAGCTCGGCGATCGTGGGAGCGAGATCGATGTTGAGCACGGGCTGGTTGTTGCGCCGCGGGGTCGTCGTCCAGGGCGTCCGCACGATCAGCGGAACGTGCGTCGACTCCTCGAACGGCCAGACCTTGCCGCCGAGACGGTGCTCGCCCCAGAGGAAGCCGTTGTCGCTCGTGTAGAGGATCACCGTGCGGTTCAGCTCGTGGCGCGCGCGGAGCGCCTGCACGACGCTGCGTACGCCGCGGTCGAGGGAGAGGAGCGTCTCCTCCTGGCGGATCCGGACGTGATTGATGTAGAGCTGCGCGGCCTCGCTGAGCAGGTTGTGGTGGTAGAAGCGCCACGGCTCCTTGGCGATGTTGCGCTGGTTGAAGGCAGGGTCGTGGATCGGCGCGATGTTCTCGAGCTTCCCCTGGTCGCGCTTGGCCGGGATGGCCGGCAGGTGCGGAGCGACCGGCGCGAAGTAGAGGAAGAACGGGTGGCGTGCGCTCTGGATGAATTGGACGGCCTTGTGGGTCAGGACGCTCGTCGAGTAGGCCGACGGCTTGCTCCCGTAGTGCTCGAGAACGCCGTTGTCGTTGATCGTGTAGTTGTAGTAGGCCTCCATCGGGACGCTGTCCATGGCCTGCCAGTCGTCCCAGCCCGGCGGGATCGCGTGGTGCACCGACGGATCCGTGTAGGCATTGACGTACTTGCCGACGAGGGCGGTCTCGTAACCGGCCTTCTGCATCCAGACGGGGAGGTCGTCCGACTCCTCACCGGCGTGGAAGGCGGGGTAGCTGTGCTGCCCGAAGTTGTCGGTGACGCCGGTGTGGTGCGCGTACTGGCCCGTGAGGATGCTCGCCCGCGACGGCCCGCACATCGACGTCGTCACGTGCATGTCGGTGAACGTGACCCCGTGGTCGGCGAGCAGGGTCTGGACGTTGTGCATCACGGCCGTCCCGTCCGAGCGCTCGTCGTCGCTCAGGATTACGACGACGTTGAGCCGCTTGTCGGTGGCGTACTGCGACCGGGCTGCCGCCGGCTTGGCAGCCGACGCGCCGACGGCGCCGAACACGCCGAAGACGAGCAGCACCGCCGCCATCACCGAGATACATACGACCCTCCGCACGAGCGGCTGCAAGTTAGCTGTACTTGGTAAGCGGTGCGTGAAGGTGCGGGCGGAACCTGCCGAAAAGTGCGAGGCGGCCCTAGCGGTCGTCGTCGCCGATCGCGACCGGCCGCGACGCCGACTCCAGCTTCAGGCGCAGCATCGCCTCGACGTAGAGCTCGCGCACGACGTCCATGTTCGGCCGGGGATCGTCACGCCACGACGGCGGCAGCGAGCTCCGCAGCCGGGCCCGTGCGGCGCTCTCGCGCTCCCAGTACTTGAGCAGGCGGTCGTCGATCATCGCAAGGCGCTATGTCGGCAGTGGGGCTCGGCTGCTTTAGGTTTCCGGCGTGATCTCGCTCGAGGAGCGCTTTCCGCGGCCGTCGGTGATGGGCGTCGTCAACGTCACGCCAGACTCGTTCTCGGACGGGGGCGTCCACCTCGACCCGGACGCCGCCGCGGACGCTGCGCGTCGCATGGTCGCGGCGGGAGCCGCGATCGTCGACGTCGGCGGCGAGTCGACGCGTCCCGGCTCGGACGGTGTCTCCGCAGAGGAGGAGCTGCGGCGAGTCGTGCCTGTTCTCGACCGTCTCGGCGGCGAGCTTCCCGTCTCGATCGACACCTCGAAGGCGGCCGTCGCGCAGGCTGCGCTCGAGCGGGGCGCGATCCTCGTCAACGACGTCACGGCTCTGCGCGGCGATCCCGAGATCGCGGACGTGGTCGCCGGAGCCGGCGCGTACCTCTGCCTCATGCACATGCAGGGCGAGCCGCGGACGATGCAGGCGGAGCCGCGGTACGACGACGTCGCGGACGAGGTCGCGTCGTTCCTCGAGGAACGGCTGGGATTCGCGGTCGCGCAGGGCATCCCCGAGGAGCGGATCTGCCTCGACCCGGGTATCGGCTTCGGCAAGACCGTGGCGCACAACCTCGAGCTCGTGCGCCGGCTCGACGTCCTGGTCGCGCTCGGGCGGCCGGTGCTCGTGGGCTTCTCTCGGAAGAGCTCTCTGCGCACGCTGACCGGCTCGGACGACCTGCTCGGGGCGAGCGTGGCGGCCGCAGTCGCCGCCTTCGAGCGCGGTGCGACGATCCTGCGCGTCCACGACGTGAAGCCGCACGTCGACGCGCTCACCGTGGCCGGCGCGATCGCGTGATCACCGTCGAGGTCAGCGACCTGCGCATCTTCGGCCGCCACGGCGTGCACGAGGAGGAGCGCGAGCGCGGCCAGGACTTCCTCTTCGACGTCGAGCTCGACGTGGGGCAGCGCGGGACGAGCGACCGGCTCGAAGACGCCGTCGACTACGTCGAGGTCGCGCGCGTCGTGCAGGAGGTCTCGGCTGCGCAGCAGTACGCGCTGCTCGAGGCGCTCGCCTCGGCGGTTGCGGACGAGCTCGAGCGGCGCTATTCGCCGGAACGGGTGCGCGTGCGCGTCCGGAAGCCGGAGGTCCAGCCGGCGGGGCTCGAGGGCACGGTGGCAGCCACCGTCACGCGACCGTGACAAGACCGTGACGCGCGCCTACGTCGGCCTGGGCGCCAACCTCGGCGATCGCGAGACCTCGCTGCTCGCGGCCGTCGGCGCGCTCGGTGACGAAGCGGGAGTCGAGGTCGTCGCCGTCTCGACCCTGCGCGAGACGGCGCCGGTCGGAGTGGGGGAGCAGCCGCTCTATCTCAACGGCGTCGTCGCCCTCGAGACGACGCTGGCCGCCCGCGAGCTCCTCGATCGGCTGCTCGCCGTCGAGCAGCGCTTCGGCCGCGTCCGCGTCCCCGGGGAGCACGGCCCGCGGACGCTCGATCTCGACCTTCTCCTCTACGGCGACGAGCTGATCGAGGAGCGCGGGCTCACCGTCCCGCACCCGCGCCTCCACGAGAGGCGCTTCGTCCTCGAGCCGCTTGCCGAGCTGGCTCCGGGCCTCGTCGTGCCGGGGCGCGGGGACGTGGAATCCCTGCTCAGCGGGGTAGACTGACCCGCATGTCCCACCTCGACGATCTCGACGAATACGAGGCCGAGCTCGAGCTTGCGCTGAAGAAGGAGTACCAGGCCGTCTTCGCACTTTTCCGCTTCTGCGTGCTGACGCAGGACGCGACGTACCTCTGCAACAAGCTCGAGGTGCAGCAGGCGGCGCCGACCGCGGCGGGCGGCCTCCCGTTCTTCCAGCTGGAGCTCGAGGACGTCTGGGTCTGGGACAAGAACCGGCCGACGCGGATCATCCCGCGGGCGAAAGTCTTCACCTCGGGCGACGTCACCGTCGAGGAGCTGCGCGGCGAGGGAGACGAGCCGCAGCTGACGGCCGAGGCGCTCGCCGAGCGCATCGGCGAGCCGTTCCGCCTCGAGGACGAGTAACTTCCCGGCCGCGATGCTGCTCGCGGTCGACGTCGGCAACACCCAGACCGTCTTCGGTCTCTACGAAGGGGCCGAGCTCGGCGAGCGCTGGCGGATCGCCACCGAGGCGCACCGCACCGGGGACGAGCTGGGCGCGCTGCTCGCCGACTTCCTCGACCTCGGCTCGATCGACGGGATCTGCCTCTCCTCGACGGTGCCGAGGCTGGTGCCGGAGTACGAGCACGTCGCCGAGCGCTGGGCACAGGCGGAGCTGCTCGTGATCGGCCCGGGCGTGCGCACCGGGATCCCGATCGAGCACGACGCGCCGCGCGACGTCGGCCCGGACCGGATCGTCAACGCGGTCGCGGCGAAGGAGCTCTTCGGCGCGCCGGCGATCGTGGCCGACTTCGGCACCTCCACCAATTTCGACGTCGTCTCGCCGGAAGGCGCCTACGTCGGCGGAGTCCTCGCTCCCGGCATCGAGGTCTCGATGGAAGCCCTGTTCGCGCGCGCCGCCCGGCTCGTGAAGATCGACTACGTCGAGCCGCCGCAGGTGATCGGCAAGACGACGGCCGGGGCGCTGCAGTCGGGGCTCGTCTACGGCTTCGCCGGCCAGGTCGACGGCATCGTCGACGCGATCCGGGGCGAGCTCGGCGCCGAGGCGCCGGTGATCGGGACGGGCGGTCTCGTCGACCTGATCGCCCCGCACTCGCGCACGATCTGCCACGTCGAGCCGTTCCTCACGCTCGAAGGGCTCAGGATCGTATGGGAGCTGAACCGCTGATCCGCTCGTCGACGCCGGGCGACCTCGCCGCGATTCGCGAGGTCTTTCGCCGGGCGTCGCTCCAGAACGAGGGTGACCGCGACTGGATCGAGGAGCACCCGGAGTCGTTCTGCATCGACGAGGCGAACGTGATCGAGGGTCGGACCCGCGTCGCTGTCGTCGATGGGGGCATCGTCGGCTTCGCGACGCTGGTCGGCAACGAGCTCGAGGACCTCTTCACCGATCCCGACTGGATGCGGCGCGGAATCGCGGTGGCCCTTGTTCGAGACGCGGCCGCCGTTGTTTCGCGGATCGAGGTGACGGCGAACCCGCATGCGCTTCCTTTCTACAAGGCGGTCGGCTTCGTGCACGACGGAGTCACGGAGACCCCCGGAGGCCCCGCGTACCGCATGCACCTCGAGTGCTAGCTCAGCCGCCGCCGTAGACCGAGATCGGCAGCGCGTCGAGGAGCACCTCGTCGTCCGCCGCGGGCAGCTCGGCCTCGAGCCGCTCGACGAGCGCCGCGGCGCCCGGAGCGGCTGCGAACAGCCGCGTCACGACCTCGTCCGTCGTCTTGAGCTGCACGAGCTCCTGCTTGAACGGCTTCGGGAAGCGGCCGTGGCCGAGGTACCAGCCGTAGAACTTCTTCAGGAAGCCGACCGCGCGCTGCTCGCCTAGCTCGCGCACCGCCTCGCGGATGAAGACGACGAGCTCCGCCGCCACCTCCTCGCGGGTCGGCTTGAACGACTCGCCCTCGACCATCTCCCGCAGCGCCCACGGGTTGCCCTGGGCGCCGCGCGCGACCATCACCGCCGCGGCGCCCGTCCGCTCGAGCACGGCGATGGCCCGCTCGCGCGAGGTGACGTCGCCCGACGCGATCACGGGGACGTCGACGAGCTGGACGAGCTCCGCCGTGACGGAGTGGTCGGCCTCGCCGGTGTACATCTGCTGCGCCGAGCGGGGATGGAGCGTCAGCGCCGCCGCGCCCGCGTCCACGAGCCGCGGCCCGAGCTCGAGGCACGCGCGCGAGCCGTTCTCGACGCCGAGCCGCATCTTCACCGTCACGGGGACGTCGACGGCCGCCGCCACCGTGGCAACGACCTTGCAGGCGAGCTCCGCATCCTCCATCAGGTGCGCGCCGGCGCCGGTCTTCGTCACCTTGCGCACCGGGCAGCCGAAGTTCATGTCGACGATGTCCGCGCCGGCCGCCTCGACCATCCGCGCCGCGTCGGCCATAGCCCGCGGCTCGGCGCCGAAGATCTGGATCGCGAGGGGGTGCTCGTCACCCGCGACGCGCAGGTAGCCGAAGGTGCGCTCGTTGCGGTGCTCGATGCCGGCCGCCGAGACCATCTCCGAGCAGACGAGGCCGGCCCCGAACCGTCGTCCCTGCCGCCGAAAAGCCTGGATGCTGACGCCGGCCATCGGCGCGAGCACGATTCGCGTCGGCACCTCGACCCCGCCGATCGACCACGTTTGCAGGAGGTTTACCGGCATCCGGCGATGGTATCGATGGGGAATTGACGAGGGTTGGTCGCGGGGGTACCATCCGCCCCCGCCGTCGGCCCTTCGCCGCCGGCCGTTTCATGTTTCGGGGTCCAGGAGGACTAACGGTGAAGGAAGTCATCCTCACGCCGGCCGGCTACAAGAAGCTCCAGGAGGAGATCGAGGAGCTGTCGACCGTGCGGCGGCGCGAAGTTGCGGAGCGCATCCGCATCGCACGCGAGTTCGGCGACATCATGGAGAACGCGGAGTACGACTCGGCGAAGAACGACCAGGCCCATCTCGAGGCGCGCATCGCGACGCTCGAGGAGCGGCTTAAGAACGCGCGCGTCGTGACGCGCAAGGAGATCCGCTCGGGCGAGGTCAACGTCGGGACGAAGGTCCGGCTCAAGGACATGGGCTCGAACAAGACGGTCGAGTACCACGTCGTCGGCTCGGCGGAGGCCAATCCGGCGGAGCTGAAGCTGTCGAACGAGTCCCCGGTCGGGAAGGCGATCATGGGCCACAAGAAGGGCGACGTGGTCGAGGCGCCGACGCCCAAGGGCGCCAAGAAGTTCAAGATCATGGAAGTCAAGGCCGCGTAGACTCGCGCGGCCATGTCTCCCCCCAAGCGGTTTCCTGAACGGGACGAGGTCGCGGCCGTCCGCGCCGAGGCCGAGCAGCTCGAGCCCGGCGCGACCGACGACTCGGCGCAGCGGCGCCTCGCCGGCCGCGTCATGGCGCGCCGCGACATGGGGAAGCTCGTCTTTCTCGATCTCGTCGACCGCTCGGGTCGCATCCAGCTGATCTGCCCGACCGAGCGAACCGGCGAGCTCGACCTCCATCTCGGCGACGTCGTGGGGGTGAGCGGCTCACCGGCGCAGTCGCGGCGCGGCGAACCGTCGCTGCAGGTGGACGAGCTCTCGGTGCTGGCGCGGATCCGGGCGCCGCTCCCCGACACGTTCCACGGGATCGAGGACGTCGAGCTGCGCTACCGCAAGCGCTATCTCGACCTGCTGATGAGCGAAGAGTCGCGCGACGAGGCGATCAAGCGCGCGCGGATGGTCTCGGCGATTCGCGCCTACCTCGACGGCGAGGGCTTCCTCGAGGTCGAGACGCCGATCCTGCAGCCGCGATACGGCGGCGGCTTCGCCGAGCCGTTCGTCACGCGCTCGGAGCTGCTCGACGCCGAGCTCTATCTCCGCATCGCCGACGAGCTCTATCTCAAGCGGCTGATCGTCGGCGGGCTCGAGAAGGTCTACGAGCTCTCGAAGGACTTCCGCAACGAGAGTTACTCGTACAAGCACTCCCCGGAGTTCACCCAGGTCGAGTGGTACGAGGCGTACGCCGACTACAAGGACACGGCCGCGCGCCTCAAGGAGCTCGTCAGCCGCGCCGCGGAAGGGTCGATCGGCGGGACGAAGACGACCTTCCGCGGCCACGACGTCGACCTCTCGCAGTGGCAGGAGGTGCGGTTCGTCGAGGCGCTCGAGGCTCACGGCGTCTGGACACGCGACGAGGCCGAGCTGCGCGCGAAGCTGACCGAGGCGGGAGTCGACATCTCGAGCGACCGCACCTGGTCGCAGCTCGCCGACCACGCGTACTCCCACTTCGTCGAGCCTGAACTGACCCAGCCGACGATCGTCTACGACTGGCCGATCGAGCTGTCCCCCTTCGCCCGCACGACCGATGGCGAGGAGACGCTCGTCGAGCGCTTCGAGGCGGTCGTGAGCGGGATGGAGATCGCGAACGCCTTCAGCGAGCTCAACGACTCCGAGGAGCAGGCGCGACGCTTCGCGATGCAGGAGTCGGAGCGGGAGGCGGGCGACGCCGAGGCCGAGCTCGGCGATCCCGACTACGTCGAGGCGATGTCGTACGGGATGGCGCCGAACGGCGGCTGCGGCGTCGGCGTCGATCGACTGGCGATGGTGCTGCTCGGCAAGGACACGATCCGCGACGTGATCCTCTTCCCGGCCCTGCGCGCACGGGACTGACGCGCAGTTAACGCGGTCGGGTCACTCTGTGCCGACGGAGAGGTCGGCTACGATTGGCCTACCTCGACCGTCTGACGGCGTTCCAGAGAGGAAAGGAGAGGCGAGGGAATTGTTCGAGCGCTTCACTGAACGGGCTCGCCAGGTTGTCGTCCTTGCTCAGGACGAGGCCAGGGCGCTCAAGCACAACTACATCGGCACCGAGCACATCCTGCTCGGGCTGCTCCGCGAGGAAGAGGGCCTCGCGGCGCGGGTACTCGAGTCTCTCGACATCACGGTGGAGGAAGTGCGGGCGCAGGTCGCGCGCATCGTCGGTCAGGGCGACGAGGTCACGACCGGCCAGATCCCGTTCACGCCGCGCGCGAAGAAGGTGCTGGAGCTCGCGCTGCGCGAGGCGCTGTCCCTCGGTCACAACTACATCGGCACCGAGCACATCCTGCTCGGCCTCGTTCGCGAGAACGAAGGCGTCGCTGCCCGGATCCTGCTCGACTTCGACGCCGACGCCGAGAAGATCCGCAACGAGATCATCCGCATGCTGTCCGGCCCCGGCCGCCGCCAGGCGGGCACGGGCGGTCCCGCGGGCGAGAAGTCGAAGTCCTCGAAGCTGCTCGACCAGTTCGGCCGCAACTTCACGAAGCAGGCGCAGGAGGGCAAGCTCGACCCGGTCGTCGGCCGCCAGACGGAGATCGAGCGGATCATGCAGATCCTCGCGCGCCGCCAGAAGAACAACCCGGTGCTGATCGGCGAGCCCGGCGTCGGCAAGACCGCGATCGTCGAGGGCCTCGCCCAGCGCATCTCCGCGAACCAGGTGCCCGAGATCCTCAAGGGCAAGCAGATCTACTCACTCGACCTTGCTGCCCTCGTCGCCGGCTCCAAGTACCGCGGCGAGTTCGAGGAGCGGCTGAAGAAGGTCATGAAGGAGATCCAGCAGCGCGGCGACATCGTCCTGTTCATCGACGAGCTCCACAATCTCGTCGGCGCGGGAGCGGCCGAGGGCGCGATCGATGCGGCCTCGATCCTCAAGCCGGCCCTCGCGCGCGGCGAGCTGCAGACGATCGGTGCCACGACGCTCGACGAGTACCGCAAGTACCTCGAGCGCGACGCCGCCCTCGAGCGCCGCTTCCAGCAGGTACGCGTCGAGGAGCCGACGGTGGACGACTCGGTGCAGATCCTGCGCGGCCTGCGTGACCGCTACGAGGCGCACCACCGCGTCACGATCACCGACGACGCGCTCAAGGCCGCGGCAGAGCTCGCCGACCGCTACATCCAGGATCGGCACCTGCCCGACAAGGCGATCGACCTGATCGACGAGGCCGCCTCACGGCTGCGCATCAAGTCGATGTCGGCGCCGCCCCGCTACCGCGAGCTCGAGGACGAGATCGAGCGCGTCCGCAAGGACAAGGAATCCTCGATCGAGAACCAGGAGTTCGAGAAGGCGGCCTCCCTCCGCGACAAGGAGCGGAAGCTCACGCAGAAGAAGCGGGAGCTCGAGGAGCAGTGGCGGTCGAACGAGTCGAACGAGGAGCAGCCGCAGGTCGGCGAGGAAGAGATCGCCGACATCGTCTCGATGTGGACGGGCATCCCCGTCTTCAAGCTCACCGAAGCCGAGTCCGCGCGCCTCGTCCGCATGGAGGAGGAGCTGCACAAGCGCGTCATCGGCCAGGAAGAGGCGATCGTCGCCGTCGCGAAGTCGATCCGCCGCGCCCGCGCCGGCATCAAGGATCCGAAGCGGCCGACCGGTTCGTTCATCTTCCTCGGCCCCTCCGGCGTCGGCAAGACCGAGCTCGCGCGCACGCTCGCCGAGTTCCTGTTCGGCGACGAGGACGCGATGATCCAGATCGACATGTCGGAGTACATGGAGAAGCACTCCGTGTCCCGGCTCGTCGGCTCGCCTCCCGGCTACATCGGCTACGACGAAGGCGGCCAGCTCACCGAGGCCGTGCGGCGCAAGCCGTACTCGGTGCTCCTGCTCGACGAGATCGAGAAGGCGCATCCCGACGTGTTCAACATCCTCCTGCAGATCCTCGAGGAGGGGAAGCTGACCGACGCCCAGGGGCGGCGCGTCGACTTCCGCAACACGATCGTGATCATGACCTCGAACCTCGGGGCGGCCCAGATCTCGAAGAACACCGGCTTCGGTTTCACGATCGGCGACGAGTCCGGGCTCTCGTACGACGAGATGAAGAGCCGCGTGATGGGCGAGCTGAAGAAGGTCTTCCGGCCCGAGCTGCTCAACCGGATCGACGAGATCATCGTCTTCCACAAGCTGTCGAAGGATGAGATCATGTCCATCGTCGACCTGCTGCTCCGCCGGCTGCGCGAGCAGATGGTCATCCACGAGGTCTCGATCGAGCTCACCGACGAGGCGAAGGAGCTGCTCGTCGACAAGGGCTACGACCCGGCGATGGGCGCCCGGCCGCTGCGCCGCGCGATCCAGCGCTACATCGAGGACCCGCTCGCCGACTTCGTGCTCGGGCGCGAGCTCGAGCCGGGCTCGACCATCCTCGTCGGGCGCACGCGCACCGAGGACGGCGAGCCGGGCGACGACGTCGACATCACCTTCATCCCGGGCGAGGTCACGCCCGAGAAGGTGACCGTGCCGGCCGACGAGTTGGCGGCCGCCGCGTCGAGCGACGACGGCGAAGAGCCCTCGGGCGGCGAAGAGGAGTAAGTGAGGGGCGGCGCGAGCCGCCCCTCTTCTTTCCAGCCCTTTCGGCGGCGGCTTTACGTGCGCTTGACAGTGAAGCGGCGTGGTGAACCACCTGAAAGGGGACGAATCAACCCGGTTCGCCCAGGATGATCTCTGCATAGAGCACAACCTCGGATGAGCCCCGATGCGGCGGGGGCTCCCGAGTCCCTCCCTCGAAGCACCGGAAGCGGCCCCACTCGGCGGGGCCGTTTTCGTTTGGGCGAGCGGGTGCTCCGCACCCGTTCGCGGGGAGAGGAACTTCGCGCGCCCGAGATGCGATCTCGGGCGCGCTTCGTGCTGAGGCTTGTCGCCCGCCCGCTGAGGCCGCTTCGCGGCGTCTGCGGGAGCGGGATTGCCTCCGGCTAAGTCCCGCTACGCGGAGGCTTAGCCTCCGGCTCTAGTTGGCACAGAGTCGCTTGGTTTGCGTGACGGTTCGCGTCCGCCGCCGGTCGTAGGGTGGTCGAATGGCGAAGACGGCGGCCGTCCAGTTCAGCTGCACCGAGTGCGGGTACACCGCCGGGCGCTGGTTTGGGAAGTGTCCCGGCTGCTCCGCGTTCGGCACGCTCGTCGAGGAGGTCATCGGGCAGGTCGCGCAGTCGCAGGTGCCGCCGAAGCCGCTGTTGCGGCTCATCGACGTCGAGGCGGCCGAGGCGGCGCGGATCCCGACCGGGGTGCCTGAGCTCGACCGCGTGCTGGGCGGAGGGCTCGTCCCCGGCTCGCTCGTGTTGCTCGGCGGCGAGCCCGGAGTGGGGAAGTCGACGCTGCTGCTGAACGCCCTCGCGACTATCTCGCGGGACCGGCGGGCGCTGCTCGTCACCGGCGAGGAATCGGTCGCGCAGGTCAAGCTGCGCGCCGAGCGGCTCGGCGGGGCGGACGCGGTCGAGATCCTTGCCGAGACCGAGCTGGAAACGGTCTGCCAGACCCTCCAGGCGGAGCGACCCGACGTGTGCGTGATCGACTCCGTCCAGACGCTCTACGCCTCGGAGCTCGGCTCCGCGCCGGGATCCGTCGCGCAGGTGCGCGAGGCCGCGGCACGGCTGTTGCGCCTGGCGAAGGAGACCGGCGTGGCGACGATCCTCGTCGGGCACGTGACGAAGGACGGCTCGGTCGCGGGCCCGCGCGCGCTCGAGCACCTCGTCGACTGCGTGCTCCAGTTCGAGGGCGACCGCTACCACGCGCACCGCGTGCTGCGGGCGGTCAAGAACCGCTTCGGCTCGACCAACGAGCTCGGCGTGTTCGAGATGACCGGCGCCGGTCTCGTCGGCGTGCCCGATCCGTCGGAGGTCTTCGGCCGCACCGTGCCCGGCGAGCCGGGTGCGGCCGTCGCGTGCGCGCTCGAGGGCACGCGGCCGATCCTGCTCGAGATCCAGGCGCTCGTGGCCCAGAGCGAGCTCGCGATGCCGCGCCGCGTGGCCACGGGCATCGACCCGAAGCGGCTCGCCATGATCGTCGCCGTGCTGTCGCGCCATGCTCGGGTGGCGCTCGGCCAGGCGGATGTCTTCGTCAACGTCGCCGGCGGTGTCCGGATCGACGAGCCGGGCGCCGACCTCGCCGTGGCCCTCGCCATTGCCTCCGCGGCGCGCCGGATCCCCGTGAAGGCGGGCCTCGCGGCGTTCGGCGAGATCGGCCTCACCGGCCGCCTCCGTCCCGCCGCGCAGGCCGAGCGGCGGCTCGAGGAATGCGCCAAGCTCGGCCTCTCGGCCGTCGTCGCTCCTACGGGAACGGTCGCGACTGGCAAAATCGAGGTCGAGGCCGCAGAGACGCTGCGGCAGGCGATCAGGGCGGGGCTCGATGGCGACCGATCCGAAGGAGACGACCGAGCGCGAAACTGAGCATCGCCTCGGCGATCTCGGCATCACGCGCACCCCCCCGGAGGAAGACCCGCGCCGCAAGAACCCCGAGCTCCTCGCCGCGATCGCCACAATCGCGCCCGGCACCGGGCTCCGCGAGGCCGTCGACGACGTGATCCGCTCGCACGAGGGCGCGCTCATCGTCGTAGGCGACCCGAGCGAGCTCTCGTTCCTCTACTCCGGCGGCATCCAGCTCGATGCGCCGTTTCGGCCGCAGCTCCTCTACGAGCTCGCGAAGATGGACGGCGCGATCATCGTCGACGAGGCGGTCAAACGGCTCGCATGGGCGAACGTCCAGCTGATGCCCGACCCGACGATCCCGTCGAACGAGACCGGCACCCGTCACCGCACCGCCGAGCGCGTCGCAAAGCAGACCGGCGCTCTCGTCGTCTCCGTCTCGCAGCAGCGGGAGACGGTCACGATCTTCGTGGGGCCGGCGCGGTACCAGCTCGACCCCGTCGCCGACGTCCTCGCGAAGACGAACCAGGCCCTCGGGACGCTCGACACCTACCGCCAGCGCCTCGAACAGGTGCTGACGCGGCTGACCGCGCTCGAGTTCCAGAACGCGGTGGTGCTCGACGACGTGCTCGTCGTCCTCCAGCGCGCGGAGATGACCTCGCGCATGGCGCAGCGCATCACCCGTGACTGCGTCGAGCTCGGCAGCGAGGGACGCCTGATCCGCCTGCAGCTCGAAGAGCTCGTCGGCGACGTGCCACGCGAGCGCGACGCGATCGTCCGCGACTACAACGTCCTCGGCGCCGGCGACGAGGGGACGGAGGCGCTGGCCGAACTGGCGGCGCTCACGTACCAGGACCTGCTCGAGTTCGGCCGGCTCGCGGAGGTGCTCGGCTACGACCGTGGCATCAACCCGCTCGACCAGACCGTCGTGCCGCGCGGCTACCGCACCCTTTCCCACATCCCGCGCCTCCCGGAGCCGATCGTCCGCCGGGTCGTGTCCGATCTTGGGAGCCTCGATGCGGTTGTCCGCGCGTCGCAGCGAGAGCTCGAGTCGGTCGAGGGAGTCGGGGCGGTGCGGGCCCGCGAGATCCGCGAGGGGCTTCGCCGACTGCAGGAGCACAACCTCGTGGACCGCTATCTGCAGCTCTGAGAGCGCAGATTTGGCTTATCCAGGCGGTTTCTGCTACACTGGTGCCCTGTGGCCGGCGCATCAGGGCGTGCCGGCTTTCTTCGCGAAAGAGTGGCTTTGAGCCATGGGAGGTCGGGCTTGTACGACGTCGGCGACAAGGTGGTCTATCCCCACCACGGAGCGGGAACGGTCGTCAAGAAGGAGAAGCGCGAGGTTCTCGGAGAGCAGCGCGAATACCTGACGATCAAGATCCTGCACAACGACATGACGGTGCAGGTCCCGTCCGAGAATGCCGACAAGGTCGGTCTCAGGCGCGTGATCGGCGAGAAGGAAGTCGGCGTCGTGGTCAAGGCGCTGACGGGCGTCTCGACAGAGATGCCGAAGAACTGGAACCGGCGTTTCAAGCACAACCGCGACAAGATGAAGACCGGCGACATCCTCGAGCTCGCCGAGGTCGTCCGCAACCTCGCTCTCCGCGACCGCGAGAAGGGGCTTTCGACCGGCGAGAAACAGATGTTCGTGAAGGCCAAGAAGATCCTCGCCTCCGAGCTGATGTACGCGAAGGACATGGACGAGGAGACCTGCGCGGACTGGCTCGAGGAGGTCCTCGCCTCCGACAGCCCGCCGAAGAAGAAGCCGGCGGCGAAGAAGAAGGCCGCTGCGGCGGCAACGGCCTAGCCGGCCTGTCTTCCGGACATGTCCGTCTGGGCCATCCTCGTCGCTGCGGGACGGGGGGAACGGCTCGGGCTGGACCGGCCCAAGGCGTTCGCGAAGCTCGGAGACGAGCCGCTCCTCGCGGAGCCGCTCCGTCGGCTCGAGGCTTGCCCTTGGGTGGACGGGATCGTGCTCGTCGCGCCACCCGAGTGGGAGGAGCCCGCGATCCTCGTCGCCGAGGAGGAGGGCTGCGGCAAGGTACACGCAGTCGTGACGGGTGGCGACACGAGAAGCGACTCCGTGCGGGCGGGCCTCGGCGAGGTGCCGGCCGACGCGCTCGTCGTCCTCGTCCACGACGCGGCGCGGCCGCTCGTGTCCGACGAGGTGATCGAACGGGTGCTCGCACCGCTCTCGGAGGGTTGGGACGGCGCCGTGCCCGGTCTTCCCGTCGGGGACACGCTGAAGCGCATCGGCTCGGACGGCGGTGTCGAGGAGACCGTGGCGCGCGAGGGACTCTGGGCCGTGCAGACGCCTCAGGCCTTCGCGGCGGACCGCTTCCGACATGCCCTTGCAAGTAACAGTCTGTTACAAGCGACGGATTGCGCAGCGCTCGTCGAGGCGGCGGGCGGGCGCGTCAAGGTCGTGGAGGGCGATCCGCGGCTGCTCAAGGTGACCTCCGTGGCCGATCTCGAGACGGTGGCCGCGTGGCGCTGAGCGCCGTCGTCTTCGACGTTGGCGAGACGCTCGTCGACGAAGCGAGCGCGTACGAGCGCTGGAAGGCGGAGGACGCGCCGACGTACGTCTTCGCGGAGCGCGACCTCCATGCCGATGCGCTGCCCTGTCTCACGGGGTTGCGCGCGCAGGGCTTGCGCCTCGGCGCCGCGGGCAACATGCGCTCCCACCACGAGGACTTCCTGCGCCCGCACGTCGACTTCGTCGGCTCGTCGGAGCGCTGGGGCGTCGAGAAGCCGGACGCAGGATTCTTCGCCCACGTGGTGGATGAGGCGGGCGTGCCTGCGGACGAGATCCTCTACGTCGGCGACCGGGTGGACAACGACGTCGTCCCCGCGCGCGCGGCCGGCCTGCGGGCGGTGCGCATCCGGCGGGGCGCGCACGCGCAGGTCGAGTCGCCGGCCGGCATCGTCACCATCGGCTCGCTCACCGAGCTGCCGGAGGCGCTCGGCTGTGTCTGACTACAGAGTGTCTGAGTACCGCGTCGGCACGGGCTTCGACGCTCACGCGCTCGAGGACGGTGTGCCACTCGTGCTCGGCGGCGTCCGGATCGACCATCCGCGCGGCCTCGCCGGCCACTCGGACGGCGACGTCCTCGCGCACGCCCTCACCGACGCTCTGCTCGGAGCAGCAGGGCTGGAGGACATCGGCGCGCTCTTCCCGTCCGGCGACCCCGAGCTGGCAGGCGCCGATTCGCTCCAGCTGCTCGCGCGGGCCTGGGAGCAGATTCAGGCGCGCGGCTGGCGGCTGGCGAACGCAGACGTCGTGCTCGTCGGCGAGGAGCCTCGCCTCGCACCGCACCGGGACGAGATGCGCCGGCGCCTGGCGGCGGCTCTCGGCGTCGAGCCGGAGCTCGTCGCCGTCCGCGCCACGACGACGGACGGCCTCGGCTTCACCGGCCGCGGCGAGGGTCTCGCGGCCCAGGCCGTGGCGCTCCTCGTGCGATGAAGCTCGCCCTCGTCACGCACGCCGAGCACCCGAAGCTCGCGGGGACGATGCACGACATCTGGCCGGAGTTCATGGCGCACGACCCGGTCGTCCAGTCGTTCTGGCCGCAGCTCTACGACCAGTACCCGGACTTCCAGATCTGGGCCGTCGACCGCGAGGTCGGGCCGCGCGCGACGGTCGGCTACGCCTGCAGCGTCCCCGTCGGCTGGGACGGGAGCGCGTCGCCGCGCGGCCTCGACTGGGCTCTGACCGATGGGGTCGAGGGGGCACCGACGACGTTGTGCGCTGTCGTGGCTGGTGTCGTCCCGGAGTATCGCGGCTTCGGCATCGCCGAGACGATCCTGCGGCGGCTCGCCGCGGTCGGCGCGGGTCACGGCCTCGATGCGCTCGTTGCGCCGGTGCGCCCGACGTGGAAGGACCGGTACCCGCTCGTCGGGCTCGAGAGCTACATCGGTTGGCGGCGCGGCGACGGGCTCTCGTATGACCCGTGGCTCCGCACGCACGAGCGGCTCGGCGGCGAGCTCGTGGCGGTGGCGCCGCGCTCGATGACGATCTCGGGCACACGCGCGGAGTGGGAGGAGTGGACGGGGATGGTGTTCCCCGAAGACGGCAACTACGTCGTGCCGGGCGCACTCGTCCCGGTCCACTTCAAGAACGGCCGCGGTGTGTACGTCGAACCCAACGTCTGGGTTCGGCACGCGTTCTAGCCCGGGCTAGCGGCGCTTCTGCTGCTTCTCGAGTGCGCGGCGCATCTGGCGGTTCATCGTCTCCGGCTCGAGGCCGCCGCCCTGCTGCTCCTGCATCTCGAGCAGCGCCGCCCGCTCCTGGCGCGTGAGCCGCGACATCGCCTTCTGCGCCTGCTGGGGATCGTGAAGCTGCTTCGCGTGCGGCTCGAGCTTCCGCATCGCGCTCGCCAGCTCGGGATTCGACCGCTCGATCGCAGCCTTCGACGCCTTCTCCATCTGCCGCCTGAGGAACGGCACCTTCGCCATCAGGTTGAACAGCGGCTTCAGGTAGCGGCCGCCCTTGATGCGCCCGAGCAGGGCGAGGATGCCGAGCAGCACGACCAGCCCGAGCAGGATCCACAGCGGGATCAGGAGCACGGTGAAATCTGCGGCGAGCATCCGCCGGATGGTACCGGGAGGTCTCGGCGGCCCTCCCACTACTCGGGCAGGAACACCGCGTCTCCGTCCACCCGCACGAGCCCGTCGCGCTCGAGCGAGGCGACGGCCTCGGCGTCACGGGGCTGCGAGCCGGCGACGACCGCGCGGAGAGCTGCCGCCCGCCGCTGGCGGAACGAACCCTCGAACGGGCCTTGCCGGCGGCTCGGCTCGAAGCGGCGGCCGCGTGAAGGACACTCCGCGGCGAGCGGGCAGGCGCCGCAGCGGGGGACGCGCGCCAGGCAGACCGTCTTGCCGAGGTCCATCAGCGCCTGTCCGGCGGCAGGGGAGAAGTCGTGGCCCGTCCGCTCCGAGACGCGCCGCACGTTCACGTCCACCGGCAGCACCGGGCGGCCGAACGCGAAGGAAGAGACCGCGTCCGCGGTGTAGCGGCCGACGCCGGGCAGTTCGGTCAGGTCGTGGGGCCAGCCGTGGGCCGCGACTTGCTGCGCGGCGCGGTGCAGCGAGAGCGCGCGCCGGTTGTAGCCGAGCCCCTGCCACTCACGGATCACGTCGGCAGCGGGCGCCGCGGCGAGCGCCTCGACGTTCGGCCAGCGCTCGAGCCACCGCTCCCAGCGGGGGACGACGCGCTCCACCTGCGTCTGCTGGGACATGACCTCGCTGACGAGGATCGCGTACGGGTCGCGCGTCCGCCGCCAGGGCAGGTCGCGCCCGTGCTCGGCGAACCAGGCGAGCAGCGGATCCTCCACGGGGCGAACGTACCGCGTAGGCATCATCCGGCGGATGCTCCGCCTGCTCCTCTTCGCCGGCGTCCTGATCCTTATCGTCGCCATCGGAGGCTCCTACTACGAGTCGACCCACCGCTTCGGGGGCAGCGTCCTCGGGACCTCGACCGAATTCGCCCCGACCCGGACGGTTGCCGCGCCGCCGGCCGGCTCGATCGTGTCGCCGATGTTCGGCGGCGAGGCGCAGCACCTGCACGTCGGCGTCGGCAAGGTCCGGCCGCCGTTCCACCTCGACTGGATCGCGGGCGGCACCTCGCTCGTCGAGTTCCCGCCGGCGGTCGCCTTCCACTACCTCTACTACGCGAGCCTCAACGGCAACCTGATCGCCGTCTCGACCCGCAACGGACGCCGCTTGTGGACCGTCCCCGTGGGCCGCTGCGAGGCGGCCTCCCCGGCGGTCAACCGGCTCGGTCGCGGCTCGGTCTTTGAGACCTTCCTCAATAAGGAGCCGTGCGGCAGAGGCTCTGCTCAGGCCGGAGACGGCGAGCTCGTGGTCGTTGCCGCCGGTCGTGGACACATCCCTCGCTGGACCAAGCATCTTGGCGCGACCGAGACGTCGCCGCTCATCGTCGGCAATCGCGTCTACGTCGCCGACTACAGCGGAGTCGTCTACGCCCTGCGCGGCCTCGACGGCGCGACGGAGTGGACCTTCCGGGCCGGCGGAGCCGTGAAGGGCGCGATCGCATATGACCGCGGCCGGCTCTTCTTCGGCGCCTACAACGGCTACCTCTACTCGGTGCGGGCGAGCGACGGCAAGCTGATCTGGCGCGCGGCCTCGAACCGCGACTGGTTCGGCAGCCACGGCACGTTCTACTCGACTCCGTCGGTCGCCTACTCCCGCGTCTATCTCGGCTCGACCGACGGTCACGTCTACTCGTTCGGCGAGCAGAGCGGAGACCTGCGCTGGTCGTACAAGACCGGCGGCTTCGTGTACGGCTCGCCTGCCGTCTGGCACGGCCGCGTCTTCGTCGGGTCGTACGACCACACGTTCTACGCTCTCGACGCGGCGACGGGAGCCGTCCTCTGGAAGTTCAAGGCGAACGGCCCGATCTCCGGCTCCGCGACCGTCGTCGACGGGATCGTCTACTTCGCCACGCTCAAGCGGCGCACGTACGGGCTCGACGCGCTGACGGGGAAGCAGGTGTGGACGTTCCCGGACGGCGCGTTCACGCCCGTGGTGACCGACGGGAAGCGGCTCTACGTCGTCGGTTGGGCCAAGGTCTACGCATTCAGCCCGCGAAAGAGGCTGCATGCGACGGGCTCCGGACCGTAGCGACGGCACCACAGTCGAGCTCGACCTCGACGGGAAGGTCGTCGCGGTTCCGCGCGAGGTCGTGAGCGCCATCGCCGCAGCGGCGGCTGCCCGCGCGGGCGTGTCCGAACGGCACCGCGACCTCTCGCTGCGGCTCAACGGCGCACTCGAATCCGGGCACGCGGGGCTCGGCCGGCGAGAGGTGCGGACGCTCGTCGTCGTGCTCGAGGAGGAGCATCCCGACCAGTTCGGCCCCGCGGCCGCCGACCTGCTGCGGGCAGTCGCCTAGCGCTACCGGTCCAGCACCTCCACCGTGTCGCCGTCGCCCAGCTCGTACTCCCGCCCGACCTGCTGACCCGGGAACTGCGCCGACGGCCCCCAGACCCGCGCGCCCGTACAGCGCGCGCGCAGTTCATGGTGGATCGTGTCGGCGACGTCCAGCACCGTTGCCGGTGGGCGCAGGGCTACCGGGTCGCCGCCGTCCCGCAGGTGCACGCGCACGAGGCCGGTCAGCGCCCAGAGCTCGTCGCGGAGCCGGTCGAGGCTCGCGTCGTCGAGGACGGAGACGGAAAGGACGCGCAGCTCCGGATGCACCGGCGGCGGCGCCTCGTCGCACTTGGTGGCGGCGAGAAGCGCCGGCAGCTCGATCCCGGCGGCTGCGACCTCGTCGCGGATTGCGTCGAGCTCCTCGAGCGGGCGATCGCAGGCATGGCACCAGAGGATCGCGTCGGCGTTGCGGATCACGCCGAGCAGCGCCCGGCCGCCGCCGCGATCGTCGGCGGCTCCTTCGATCAGGCCGGGGATCTCCACGAGCTGCACGAGCACGCCGCCGAGGCGCGTGGTAGCAGCGACCGGCCGCGTCGTCGTGAATGCGTAGTCGCCGGTGCGGATCTGGATCGCGGAAAGAGCCTGCAGGAGGGACGATTTGCCCACATTCGGCGGCCCCACGAGGGCGATCTGAGCCGCGCCCTCGCGGCGCACGGCGATCGAGTCGCGGTGCACGACGCGCTTGCGCGTGCGTGACGCCTCGAGCTCTCCCTCGACCCACTTGCGCAGATCGGCGTACGGGCCGTTGCGGTAGCCGGGCAGCTCGGCGAGGATCGCGCGGAGCTCGCGGATCCGCTCGGCGCCGTCCTTGCCCACGAGCCGGCGCTTGATCAGTTGCTGCTGGGTGCGATGTGGCATCGGCATCGCGACGTAACACCTCCGTTTTCGGGGCAGGATCGCGTCGCGTCCTGCCGCTTCCCTAGGACGCTGTGCTGGGAAGCGGCGGACTAGCCGTTTTGGCGGAGAACCGTTGCGCGCCAGGACTCCATCGCGGGCGGAGCTTAGCCCTAGACTCGCCGGATGGCCAGAGTTCGCTTCGCGCCGAGCCCGACGGGCTCGCTCCACCTCGGCAACGCGCTCAGCGCGGTCGCGAACCGGCGGCTGGGCGACTGGATGCTGTTGCGCATCGACGACACCGATCCCACGCGCAACGTTCCGGACGGCGAGGCGGCGATCCTGCGGGACCTCGAGTGGCTCGGAGTCGCCTGGGACGAGGGGCCGGTACGGCAGAGCGAGCGTGTCGAGCGCCACCGCGAGGCCGGCGCGCCGCTCGGCGACCGGTTCGACGGCCTCACGCTGCTGCGGGAGGACGGCTCCCCGACGTACCACCTCGCCTCCGTCGTCGACGACATCGACTTCGGCATCACCCACGTCGTGCGCGGCAACGACCACCGCCCCAACGAGGAGCTGCACCGGCGCCTGTTCGAGGCTCTCGGCGCGACGCCGCCGGAGTTCGTCCACCACGGCCTGATCCTCGGGCCGGACGGACGGAAGCTCGCGAAACGGGCTCCGGGCGGGAGCGTCGCGTCGCTGCGGGACGAGGGGATTCCGGCCGAGGCCGTGCGGGCCTACCTCGAGGAGCTGGGGCTGCCGCGCCACGACGTCCACCTCGACCTCGCGCGCGTGCGCCGGCTCTCGATCGACACGCTCGGGGCGCTGAGCGACGAGGAGCTCGCAGCCCGCGTCGGCGTGCCGGTCTCGGTGGCGCCGGTGCTGCGCGGTGCGCGGGATCTCGCCGAGGCGCGGGCGTATGCCGAGCTCGTGCTGGAGCCGGCGGAGGTGGAGGTCGACGCGCCCGAGACGCTCGCCCGCGCGCGCGAGCTCGTCGAAGCGGGCCTCGAGCCGCGGGCGATCGTCCGGGAGCTGAAAGCGGTCGGCGGCGACCTGAAGTCGCTGCGTCTCGCCCTCACCGGGGCGGACCGCGGGCCCGAGCTGGCCGCCGTCCTGGCCGCGCTGCCGCGCGACGAGCTGCTCTCTAGGCTAGAGAGGTGAGGCTCTACAACACGCTCTCGCGGCAACTCGAGGAGCTGCCGCCCGCGCCGGGACCGATCCGCATGTACTTCTGCGGCCCCACGGTCTACCAGCGCGCCCACATCGGCAACGCGCGGCCGTTCGTGCTCGGGATGTGGCTGCGGACCTGGCTCCGCGAGCGCGGTTACGACGCCACGTTCGTCCACAACATCACCGACGTCAGCGACAAGATCTACGACGCCGCGCCGGGCAAGAGCGCGGAGCTCGCGGAGCGGGCAACGCAGTGGTATCTCGAGGACACGGGCGACCTCGGCCTGGGGATGCCCGACGTCCTGCCGAAGGCGACCGACGCCATTGCGTCGATCGTGAGCTTCATCGAGAAGCTCGTCGACGCCGGTCACGCGTACGAGGCGGGCGGCGACGTGTACTTCAGCGTCGCGACCGATCCCGGCTACGGACGCCTCTCGCGGCAGAAGGTCGAGAACATGGAGCCGGAGGAGGAGAGCTCGCTCAAGCGCGCCTCCCAGGACTTCGCGCTCTGGAAGGCCACGAAGCCGGGCGAGGACACGTCGTGGGAGTCGCCGTGGGGCGCGGGCCGGCCGGGCTGGCACATCGAGTGCTCGGTGATGGCCGAGGACGCGTTCGGGCCGGTCTTCGAGATCCACGGCGGCGGCCTGGATCTCGTCTTCCCGCACCACGAGAACGAGCTTGCGCAGTCGCTGGCGCTCGGCCACGACTTCGCGCGGATCTGGATGCACAACGGGCTCCTGACGACGCGGCGGCGAGAAGATGTCCAAGTCGCTCGGCAACGACATGACGATCCGCGGGGTGATCGACACCTGGGGGCGCGAGGTCGCGCTGCTGCTCCTGCTCTCGGGGCAGTGGCGCAAGCCGCTCGACTTCAACCAGGGGACGCTCGAGCAGGCCGGCGCACAGCTCGAGACGTTCCGCAACGTCT
The DNA here is from genome assembly GCA_963770815.1 of uncultured Actinomycetes bacterium. Taxonomy (GTDB): domain Bacteria; phylum Actinomycetota; class Thermoleophilia; order Gaiellales; family Gaiellaceae; genus Palsa-739. The sequence goes on along the minus strand of CAVYQV010000004.1, from coordinate 44,660 downwards.
TCCGCTCGCCGAGCGAGCCGGTCGGCGACTGGGCCGAGCTCGAGGCGGCGCTCGACGACGACTTCAACACGCCGGAGGCGCTCGCGGTGCTGCACGGCTGGCGCGACCACGAGCTGCTGCGGCGTGCGCTCGGGATCTTCGGCCTCGACTCGATCGGCGAGCGCGAGGTGGCGCCGGCCGAGGTCGCCGAGCTCGCGGCGCAGCGGCGCGAGGCGCGCGACGCCAAGGACTTCGCGGGGGCGGATCGCCTGCGCGACGAGATCGCGGCCGCAGGCTGGGAGGTGCGGGACGTCGCGGAGCCTCCCGGCTACCGGCTCGTCCGCCGCTCGTGACGCGGGAGCTCGTCTACGGGCGCCGTCCCGTGCGCGAGGCGCTGCGCGGCCCGCGCGAGGTGCTCGAGCTGTGGGCGAGCGAGCGTGCGGTGCGCAGCGAAGCCTGGCTGCGCGAGCTCGAGCGGCCGCGCGTGCAGACGAAGCTCGAGCGGGACCTGTCGGAGGCGGCCGGGACGCGAGACCATCAGGGAGTCGTGGCCTGGTGCGAGCCGTTCCGCTACGCCGACGCCTTTGAGCTGGCCGGCGGCCCGGCGCCGCTCCTCGCGTGCCTCGACCAGGTCAGCGATCCCCGGAACCTCGGCGCCGTGATCCGCAGCGCCGAGGGAGCCGGCGCGAGTGGCGTGGTCGTCCCGGCCCACGGCTCGGCTCGGGTCACGGCCGCGGTCTGCCGCTCCTCGGCCGGTGCCGTCGAGCACCTCCCGGTCGCCGTGGTGCCGAATCTCGCCCGCTACCTCGGCGAGATCAAGCGCGGCGACCTGTGGGTCGCCGGAGCCGTGGGCGAGTCGGGAACGCCGATGTGGGAGGCCGACCTGGCCGGCGGCGTCGCCTTCGTGTTCGGAGCCGAGGGCAAGGGCCTGCGCCCGCTCGTGCGGCGTACCTGCGACGTGGAGGTCTCGATCCCGCAACTCGGCCGGGTCGAGTCGCTCAACGTCAGCGTCGCGGCCGCGCTCCTGCTGTACGAGGCACGGCGACAGAGAAGTGTCTGAGGCCCCTGGCCGCGCCAGGCTCACGGCCGGCGGAGCCGGCCTCCGCCCGGCGCTCTCGCCGCTCGCCGCGCGATGCGGCGCTCGCTCCGCTCGGCCGTACTACGTGTACTGTCCTCGCCTCGCTCGCTTGCCTCGCTTGCGAGCGACGAGCCAGGAGCCTCAGCATTTCTGAGCCGACCCTCTACCTCTTCGACGGGTTCAACCTGCTCCACGCCGGCGACTTCGGCTCGCCCGAGGAGCTGCGCGACCTGCTCGCGAGCTGGGTGGCGGCACAGGGCGCGCGCGGCGTGCTCGTGTTCGACGGCAGCGGCCCGACCGAGCGGCGTGGCCCGCTCGAGGTGCGGTGGGCGAAGGATGCCGACACGCTGCTCGAGCGACTCGCGGCCGAGCATCGGAGTGGGGAGCAGGTCGCGATCGTCTCCTCGGACACCGCAGTCCGCGGCACTGCCGGCATCGAGGTCAGGAAACTGGCGTCGCAGACCTTCCTCGCGGAGCTCGCGCGGCCGAGTCAGCCACCGGCCACGCGCGGCGACCTGCGCGACCGCCTGGATCCCGACACGCTCGCCCAGCTCGAGCGGTTACGTCGCGGCGAGAGCTAGCAAGCGCTAGCTCGCTGGGTCCAAGGCAAGCTGGGTCCAGAGCAATTGGACTTGTAAAACCTTGGACCCCTTGCTATCTTCGCCTCGACCACAGGGTGAGACTTCACCCTCAGAGGCCAGGAGGCGCCATGGCTGCTCGCGCTGCAGCAGCACGCACGCCACAGACACGCTCGCCGCAAAAAGTTCAACGAGAGCTCGAGGATCTTCAGCTCGTGATGAAGGCGCGGAACGGCGACAGCGTCGCCATGGACGCGCTGATCCGCCGCTATACGGGCTTCGTCCGGCTCAAGGCGAGCTCGTATTTCCTCGCCGGCGGCGACAACGACGACCTCCTGCAGGAGGGGCTGATCGGCCTCTACAAGGCGGTGCGGGACTTCCGCGCCGACAAGGAGACGTCGTTCCGCAGCTTCGCCGAGCTCTGCGTCACGCGCCAGATCATCACCGCGATCAAGACCGCCACCCGCTTCAAGCACGCGCCGCTCAACACGTACGTCTCGTTCAGCCACACACCGGCGGGGCAGGACGGCGAGGGCGATTGCACGCTCGGTGACGCGCTCCCCGGCCCTGGGGTGCACGAGCCGCCGCTCGTCGTGATCTCGACCGAGGAGCTGCAGAGCCTCGTCTTCAACCTCGGCACAGGTCTCTCGCCGCTCGAGTCGGACGCTCTGCGCCTGTACCTCGAGGGCTCGTCCTACGAGGACATGGCCGACGAGCTCGGCTGCGACACGAAGACGATCGACAACGCGCTCCAGCGCGTCAAGCGCAAGATCCTGTCGCACCAGAAGGGCCGCGAAGTCCTTCTGTAGCGGTCGCTACGCTGGGCGCCGTGCCGGAGTAGCTCAGCTGGTAGAGCACCTGATTTGTAATCAGGCGGTCGTCGGTTCGAGTCCGACCTCCGGCTCTCTCTCAATCGTCGTGGTGCCGAGCGGCTTCGACGAGCTTCGGGGGTGCAACCTCCGCGTAGGCGTCCTCGACGATCCCGGCGATCTCGTCGCGGTCGAAACCGCGGTCGAGCCGGACGCCGATCCAGCCGCGATGGCCGACGTACGGCGGCACGTAGAAGCGCTCCGGATCGGCCGCGACGAGCACCGACTGCATCCCGTCGGGTGCTGCGCAGATGAGCGCAAAGCGACCGTCGCCGTGGTGGCTGTCCCAGACCGTCGCAAAGGAGCGCTTCTCCCGGACGAAGAACGTCGGCGCGCCGTGCGAGAGCCGTTCGCTCGTCTCCGGGAGATCGAGACAGATCTCGCGGACGACCTCGAGGATCCGCTTCTTGGTCACGACTGCGTCAGCCGAGCGCCTGCTCGAGGTCGGCCCAGAGCGTCTCGGGATCCTCGAGCCCCGCGCTGAGGCGGAGCAGTCCGGGCGGCACGCGGTCGCCCTCCCAGCGGCTGCGGCTCTCGATCAGGGTCGTCACGCCGCCGAGCGAGCTGGCGTTCACGATCACGCGGGTCGACGTCTCGACCTTCCGCGCCGTCTCGGCGTCGGCCACGTCGAAGGACAGGAGCCCGCCGAGGCCGGGATAGCGCACGGTCTCGACCGCCGGATGGGCGCGCAGCCGCTCGGCGAGGAAGGCGGCGGTCCCGGTCTGGCGCTGCACGCGGAGCTCGAGGGTCTTCAGCCCGCGCAGCAGGAGCCAGGCGGGATCCGGTGCCGCCACGATCCCGGTGCGGCTGCGGAACGTCCGCAGCTCCTCGGCCGCGGCGTCGTCGCGGCAGACCACGACGCCGAGCAGCGCGTCGTCGTGGCCGGCGAGGTACTTCGTCGCGCTGTGGAGGACGAAGTCGGCGCCGTGCTCCAGCGGCCGCAGGTGCACCGGTGTGGCCACCGTCGCATCGACGACGACGGGGGCCGGGTGGGCGGCAGCCGCCTCGAGGTCCGGCATCGTGAGGAACGGGTTGGACGGCGCCTCCAGCCAGACGAGCTGGGCGTCTTCGGGGGCCGTGCCGGTCTGGTCGAACTCGACGACGCGGAGCCCCCACGTCGCAAGCGTCGCGAACGTGACGCCGGTGCCGTAGTAGCCGCCGCGCGCGAGCGCGATCGTGTCTCCCGGCTCGAGCAGCGACAGCACGAGCGCCGTCGTCGCGCCGGCGCCGGACGGGAAGAGCAGCGCGGTGCCGCCGTCCAGCTCGCCGAGCGCCGCTTCGGCGGCCGCGACGGTCGGGCTGCCGAAGCGCTGGTAGTAGAAGTCCCCGAGCTCGCCGCGCTCGTCGTAGGGCCAGATGGTCGAACGGTCGACGGGCTCCGACATGGGGCGATCCTACGCGGGCCCCGGCTCGAGCTCGTCGAGACGTCCGAGTCGGGACAGAGCCGGGAAGAGCCGCGGCCAGGCTCCTGCGACGCCGATCATGAGCGCGCCTCCGAGCACGACGGCTCGCGTCACGCCGAGCAGCGCCGCCATCGCGCCGGACTCGAAGGCGCCGAGCTCGTTCGAAGCGCTGATGAAGACCCATTCGACGGCGCTCACGCGACCCTGAAGCGAGATCGGCGTCAGCATCGTGACGGTCGTGGCCCGGATGTTCATGCTGATCATGTCCACGAATCCGGTGATCGCGAGCATCGCGAGCGAGAGCGGCAGCGAGCGGGAGAGGCCGAACACGATCGTGGCGGCGCCGAAGGTCGCGACGACGAGGAGCAGCGTCCGCCCGGCGCGGAACTGGAGCGGCCGCCGCGTGATCAGGAGGCCTGCGAGGAGCGCGCCGGCCGACGGCGCCGCGCGCAGCAAGCCGAGGACGACGGGACCGCCTTCGAGGATCGTCTTCGCGAACACCGGCGCGAGCGCGATCGCGTCTCCGAAGAGAACGGCGACGAGGTCGAGCAGGATCGCGCCGAGCACGACCCGCGTGCCGGTGATGAAGCGGATGCCGGCGACGAGGCTGTCCCGGTCGATTCGCTCGCCGCCTCTCCGCGACACCGTGCGCGGCAGCCCGAGCGTGACGGCGCCGGCGACGACGAGCAGGGTCCCGGCGACGGCGTAGACGGCGAGCGGCTCGATCGCGAAGATCAGGCCGCCGACGCCGGGGCCGGCCACGACGCCGATCTGGCTGGCCACGCTGCGCAGCGCGATCGCGCCGGCCAGGAGCTCGGACGGCACGAGCTCCGGTGTCAGCGAGCGCTGCGCGGGTGTGCCGATGGCCGAGGTGACCCCGGCGAGCAGTCCGACGCCGAGGAAAGGCCAGATCGAGTGCGGCCCCGCTGCCGTGATCGCGAGCAGGAGCAGCGCGATTCCCACCTGCAGCCCTGCCGCGACGGCGGCCACGGTCCGCCGCGAGACGCGATCGGCGAGCTGGCCGGCCGGCAGCGCGAGGAGCGGCAGCGGCAGGAACTCGGCGAGCCCGACGAGCCCGAGGTCGAGCGGGCGGTGGCGGATCGAGTAGACCTGCCAGCCGATCGCGACAACCATCATCTGCGTCGCGAAGCCGTTCGTGAGCAGCGCAGTCCAGAGAAGCCGGAAGCCGCGCACGCGGAGAGCAGGGGGCAGGCGTTGCCTCACGAGCGCGAACGTTAGGCTCCGCGTCGGTGGCTGAGGGACACGAGACGACCGCAGGGAAGCTCGAGTGGATGCAGGAGCTGCGCGAGGAGGCGCGGCACGCCGGCAGCAAGAAGTCCGTCGCGCGCCATCGAGAGGAGGGGAAGCTCCTCGCCCGCGAGCGCGCCCAGAAGCTGTGCGACCCGGGCTCGTTCGTCGAGCTCGACCGCTACGTCCGCCACCGCGAATCGAACTTCGGGATGATGGATCGCCGCCCGTACGGCGACGCCGTCGTCACCGGCTACGGGACGATCTTGGGCCGCAAGGTCTTCGTCTTCTCCCAGGACTTCACCGTCTTCGGCGGCTCGCTGAGCGAGGTCTTCGCCGACAAGATCTGCAAGGTGATGGACCTGGCCGTGAAGTACGGCTGCCCGGTGATCGGGATCAACGACTCGGGCGGCGCGCGGATCCAGGAGGGAGTCGTCTCGCTCGCCGGCTACGCGGAGATCTTCTGGCGCAACGTGCAGGCGTCGGGCGTGATCCCGCAGATCTCGCTCGTGATGGGCCCGTGCGCCGGCGGCGCCGTCTACTCGCCCGCGATGACCGACTTCATCTTCATGGTCGAGGGCTCGTCGTACATGTTCATCACCGGCCCCGACGTCGTGAAGACGGTGACCGGGGAGGAGGTCACGTTCGAGGAGCTCGGCGGCGCGGCGACGCACGCGACCAAGTCGGGCGTCGCGCAGTTCACCGCGCCGGACGAGGAGACCTGCCTCGAGGACGCGCGCTATCTCCTCTCGTTCCTGCCGCAGAACAACGCGGAGCAACCCACGTGGAGCGCTCCGACCGATCCCGCCGACCGCGAGGACGCGGAGCTCGACTCGCTGATCCCCGACCACCCGAACAAGCCGTACGACATGCACGACGTGATCCGGCGCGTCGTCGACGACGGCGAGTTCCTCGAGGTGAGCGAGCGCTGGGCCGAGAACATCGTCACGGGGTTCGCGCGGCTCGGCGGCCATCCGATCGGCGTCGTCGGCAACCAGCCGCACTCGCTGGCCGGCGTCCTCGACATCGACGCGTCCAACAAGGCGGCGCGCTTCGTCCGCACGTGCGACGCGTTCAACGTGCCGCTCCTCACCTTCGTCGACGTGCCGGGCTTCCTGCCGGGGACGGCGCAGGAGTGGGGCGGGATCATCCGCCACGGCGCGAAGCTCCTGTACGCCTTCTGCGAGGCGACGGTGCCGAAGCTGACGGTGATCACGCGCAAGGCGTATGGCGGCGCGTACGACGTCATGAGCTCGAAGCACATCCGCGCCGACTACAACTTCGCCTGGCCGACGGCGGAGGTCGCGGTGATGGGGCCGGACGGTGCGGTCAACATCGTCTTCCGCCACGAGCTCGAGGGCGTGGAGGATCCCGAGGCGCGGCGCGCGGAGCTGATCGCGGACTACAAGGAGAAGTTCGCGAACCCCTACAGCGCCGCCGAGCGCGGCTACGTCGACGACGTGATCGAGCCACGCCGCACGCGGCCGGTGCTGATCGACGCGCTCGAGACCGCGCTGACGAAGGCGGAGCCGAGGCCCCGCCGCAAGCACGGCAACATCCCGCTCTAGCTGCGAACCAGGATCGGGCGGCTGACGCGGATCTTCGACGGCCCGCCGCGATCGGAACAGAACGGGTGCGGACCTATCGGCAGGCTTACGGTCAGCTGGCTGTCGAAGCGGAAGCGCTCCGTGAACACCGGGCGGTACGAGTGAGAGCCGCACCAGTTCGACCAGTAGGAGCTGATCGCTGCCCGCCCGCCGGGCTTGAGGAGATGGGCCGGGCGAAGCGGTTGCCAGCTGGCGAGGACGATCCCTCGCCCTCCCACTTGGCGCACGGGCAGTCGGGCACCGTGCAGAGTGACGCTGGCTCTGGGTGGGCGGAGCGGAAGTGAGCACGGGGAGCCGCTCGTGTTTGTCATGACGAACAAGCCTGTGCGCCCCTCTTCGATCAGGCCCGGAAGCCCCGGGATGCTGACGGAGATCTGCGAGGAGCGGCAGAGTGGCACGCCGCCCGGGCCGATCGGCCCGGATTCGGTGCTCCGGTTCGAGCTGCCGATCGTCAAGGCATACATCCCAAGGGCGATCGCAGCCGCGACCGCGACTCCCGCCGCGCCGAGGAGCCGTCTCCGCATTTGGCGCTGCCGCGCCTCCTTCATCAGGGCCTCGAGCTCGTCGGGCGACTGCGGCTTGGACGGCGCGATCATTTAGTGATAGTATGAACAGCACGATGCTCAAGGTCAAGATCGACAGACAGGAACCGACCGAGCTGTTCGAGCAGGTGGCGGCCGAGATCCGGCGCGCAATTGCCGACGGCGAGGCGAAGCCGGGCGAGCGGCTGCCGCCGGCCCGCGATCTCGCCGCTGTCCTCGGCGTCAACACGAACACGGTGCTCCGCTCGCTCCGCCTGCTGCGCGAGGAGGGGCTGCTCGAGTTCCGGCGCGGCCGCGGCGTCACCGTCGCCGGCACGCCGGAGAAGGGCGCTGTGATCGCGCGGGCGCGGGAGCTCGTCAAGTTCGCGCGCCAGCAGGGTTACAGGCGCGACGAGCTGATCCAGCTGATCGACGAGATCGCCTAGACCGCGACGGCTTCGTCGCCGGCCGGCAGGAGCTCTTCCGCGAGCGCTCTCACGACGGTGGGGTCGAACTGCGTCCCCGCACAGTGCTCGAGCTCGGCGAGTGCGTCGCGCTGCGTCATCGCCTGGCCGTAGGCGCGATCGGATGTCATCGCGTCGTAGGCGTCGGCGACGAAGATGATCCGCGCCCCGAGCGGGATCTGGTCGCCGGCGAGGCGATCCGGATAGCCGGCGCCGTCCCACCGCTCGTGGTGATGCAGCACCCACTCCGCGACCGGCTGGACGCCGAGGCTCTCGAGCATCCGGTAGCCGATCTGCGGGTGGCGCTCGACCATGAGCCGCTCTGCCTCGTTCAGCACATTCCCCTTGCGGAGAACGTCCTCGGGGATCGCGAGCTTGCCGAGGTCGTGGAGGTTGCCGGCGAGCCGGGTCAGCTCGACCGCGGCCTCGTCCGCCCCGAGATGGCGTGCGATTCGCGCCGAGTAGTCGCCGACGCGCTGCGAGTGGCTCCCGCTGTAGGTGTCGCGCTCGTCGACCGCCCTCGCGAGGCTCTCGGCGGCCCGGTACTTCGCCGCGCGGTCGGGCGTGTCCGCGAGCTGCCCGAGGTCGCCCCGGAGGATCGACTCCGCCGCGTAGGCGCGGACGCGGTTCTTGCCGTCCTTCTTCGCCCAGTACAACGCGCTGTCCGCGAGCCGGATCAGCTCGTCCCGCCCGGAGCCGTGCATCGGATACGTCGCAACGCCGGCGCTCACGGTCACGGGGCCGACTCCCTCGACGTCGAGAGCCGCGACGCGCTCCACGATCGAGCGCGCCACGGCCGTCGCCTGCCGCTCTTCCTGCCGGGGCAGGAGCACGGCGAACTCGTCTCCGCCGAGGCGGAACGCCTCGCCGCCCTGCCGGAGGCGCGAAGCCACCTGGCCGAGCACGAGATCGCCGACCGGATGCCCGAAGCGGTCGTTGACGCTTTTCAGGTCGTCGAAGTCGACGAGGCAGAGGGCGAGCGACGAGCCGTCGTGCTCCGCCTTCACGAGCTCGCGCTGGAGCCGTTCGTGGAAGCTGCGGTGGTTCCCGAGACCCGTGAGCGGATCGGTCAGGGCGAGCCGCATGGCCTGCATGGCCCTGTACGTCGAGCGCTGGTAGAGAGCGATCGCCAGCAGCGGGCCGACGAGCGCGATCGACAGCAGGGGCTCGCGCTGCCAGAGCACGATCAGCGCCAGCGCCGCCGAGACCATGAACGCGAACGGCGCCGCCGTCTGCGTGATGTTCTCCCGCGCGATCGCAAGGAAGGAACGGCCGGTGCTCGCCGACAGCACCGCGCTGATCAGCACGAGGTTGACGACCCAGTAGTAGACGACGCCGCAGAGCACGACCTGAGCGACGAGCTGCGGAACGGTGCTGTCGGGGACGCGCTCGACCACGAGCCCGGCTGCGAGCGCCGAGAGCGCGAACATCGCGCCGTTGTAGGCGGCGCGCAGCGGGGGCCGCCGCTGGACCAGGTGCGTGAGCGTCGGCGCCCCGGCGGCGATGATCACGCCTGCGGGCCAGCCGAGCAGGATGATCGCCGAGACGGAGAAGACGAACCCGAGCGTCATGCCGCCGGCGCTGACTCCCTCCAGCGGCACGGGGAACCGCTCTGCGACGACCATGCTCGCGAAGAGGCCGAGCAGTTGCGCCACGTCCCTCGCCGAAGGCGACGAGCCGACGTAGCGATAGAGCGCAAACGCGAAGGTGGCGGCGCCCGCGACGATCACCGGCACGACGATCAGCAACACCTTGGGCGGGGTCGCCGCCCGTGCCTTCGTCGTGCTGGCAAGAGCCGGCTGACCTTCAGCCACCGGTTCCTCCCCTACGAGGTGTGGCGGTGCTTACCAGCCGAGGTTGTACTTGTGCCAGCCGAGATTCCCGAGGGCCGCGGCAACCGTGACTGCGAGAGCCAGGAGAATCACGAGGCGAAACTTCCACTCGAGCATTGTGCCTCCAGGGGAGAACGTCGTAGGGACGCCAGACAGGGGGAATTGTGGGTGCGGCCGTTCCGGGCGGGAATCACCCGATGGGGGTAGCGGTGTCACTCGAATGGGGGAACTCAGACCCGTTCTAGGGTTCGAGCCCGGCCTCGCGCAGCGGTCGCCGGCCCCAGGCGAACTTCTGCCTGTACCAGCCGCTGAGCTGGGCGAGCGCGACGCCTTCGTTGGAGGACTGGATGAACCAGCCGTTGCCGACGTAGATCGCCGTGTGGAAGATCTGCGATCCCTTCGACTTCGAGCCGCGCGAGCCGAAGAAGATCACGTCCGCGGGCTGCAGCTTCTTGAAGGAGATCCGCTCCGAGCGCGGGACCTCGACGCTCATCGAGTACGTCGTCCGGCCCTGCAGCGTCGCGGCGAGCGTTCCCTCGTTCGGGTAGCTCTGGAGCTTGTAGACGCGCCAGACGAAGCCCGAGCAGTCGTAGCCGCCGCGTGCGGTGACGCCGAAGTCGGTCTCCGTGCCGTCGCTCGTCCCGCCCCAGACGTACGGCATCCCGATCTTCGAGAAGGCGACGTTGAGGATCTGGCGCTGCCAGTCGTTGACCTGCGGGAGCGAGAAGTCTGCGGCGAGGCTCTTCACCTGGGCGATCTGCCAGCTGTCGGCGAGCAGGCCGAAGCTGAGGATCTGTGCCGCCGAGTAGGCGGTTTCCGCGCGCGTTGCCGGATCCTGCGGCCGCAGCTCGAGGTAGTCCTGCGCCCCGGGATGGTTGAGGCGCAGGCCGAGCAGGCGGGCCACGACCTCGGTGCCGAAGCGGCTGGGGACGGAGAGGCCGTCGGCGCGCGCTCCCTGGACGAACTCGCTCGCCGCCTTCTTGAGCCCGATCGCCTGGACGAGGCTGCGGTCGAGCTGCGCCATCGTCTCCGGAGCCGAGGGGTCGGAGCTGGTCGTCGTGGTCGTCCCGCTGGTCGTCGTGGTCGTCCCGCTGGTCGACGTGGTGCCGGTACCGGTCGTCGTCGTCGTGCCGGTCGGATCGCCCGAGCTCGTGGACGACGAGCCGAGTTGTTCCTTCAGGTCCGCCGCGAGGCTCGTGAGCGTCTTGTTCGTGAGGGCGGCGTTCGGACGGAACTTCTTCACGTTCTTCACGCCCATCAGCTTGTGCGCCACGACGGTGGCGATCTGCGGAGCCGCCCAGTTTGGGGGGTTCGTGGCAGAACCAGCCGCCGCAGCGGTCAGGGCGGCAGCGACGGCGCAAGCCGCCGCGAACGTGACGAGGCGCTGTCCCACGTTCCTCCAATCGGTCACGACCACGCCGGGCATTACCCTCTTCCGGTGGGGACCACACAGATCACGCCGGAGCCCGGCGAGGCAGAGCGCAAGGCGATCCTCGCCGCGCTCGCAGAGGAGGAGGCCGAGCAGCCCGCCGTCTCGCAGTGGGCCGCCGCCGTCCTGCCGGCGCGAGAGGACGAGGGGCGCCCTACTCCGGCTGAGCGCGGCTGAGCAGCCGCGGAGCGCTGCGGGCGTAGTCGAGGCCCGACACCCAGGTGAGAACGACCGCGACGAGCAGCGCCCACCAGGCGACGCCGTGGCCCCACGCGCCTGCCGCGGCGAATCCCGCCACGGCCGCAGCGATTGCCTGAGCCCACGTCTTCAGCTTCCCGAGGTCGCGTGCCGCGAGGACGACGCCGCGTTCGATCGCGGCCTGCCGCAGGCCGGTGACCAGCACCTCCCGCACGACGATCGCCGCGACCATCCAGGCCGGGGCGACGCCCTGCTCGATGAGCATCACGAGCGCCGCGAGCACGAGCACCTTGTCGGCGATCGGGTCGAGGAGGGAGCCGACGGGGGAAGTGAACCCCTGCCGGCGGGCCAGCCGCCCGTCGAACCAGTCGGTCGTCATCGCGATGCAGAAGACCGCGGTGGCCCAGTAGTCGTGGTTGGGGAAGTTCCAGGCGTAGAGCACGACCACGAGCGGGACCGACGCCGCGCGCGCGACAGTGAGCTTGTCGGCCGCCGTCAGGTCCACGGCGTGGAGAATACGGCTCGCTCATGTTCGACAAGGTTCTGGTCGCCAACAGAGGGGAGATCGCGATCCGCGTTTTCCGAACGCTGCGCGAGCTCGGGGTCGGCTCGGTCGGCGTCTATTCGGAGGGCGATCGGGCCGCGCTGCACGTCGCGTACGCGGACGAGGCGTTCCTCTTGGGGCCGACGCCGGCGGCCGAGAGCTACCTCGCGGTCGACCGCATCCTCGACGCTGCGCAACGCGCCGGCGCGCAGGCCGTTCATCCCGGCTACGGCTTCCTGGCCGAGAACGCGGCGTTCGCGCAGGCCGTGGAGGACGCCGGTCTCGTCTGGATCGGCCCGCCGCCGGCCGCGATCGAGCTGATGGGGAACAAGACGGCCGCGCGCACCGCGATGCAGGAGGCCGGAGTCCCGATCATCCCCGGCACGACCGACCCGGTCGGCTCGGTCGACGAGCTGCTTGCGCTCGGGGACGAGATCGGCTATCCGCTCTTGATCAAGGCGGCAGCGGGCGGCGGCGGCAAGGGCATGGAGGTCGTCGACGCGCCCGGCGACGCGGAGCAGGCGTTCGAGCGCGCCCAGCGCCAGGGGCAGTCCTACTTCGCGAACCCGGACGTCTACGTCGAGAAGCTCATCGTCGACCCTCGCCACGTCGAGGTGCAGGTGCTCGCCGACGCACACGGCAACGTCGTCCACCTCGGCGAGCGCGACTGCACGATGCAGCGGCGCCATCAGAAGCTGGTCGAGGAGACGCCGTCGCCGGCCGTCGGAGAGGAGCTGCGCGCGCGGATCGGCTCGATCGGCGTCGAGGCGGCCCGGGCGTGCGGCTACCGCTCGGCCGGGACGATGGAGGGCCTGCTCACGCGGGACGGCGACTACTTCTTCATGGAGATGAACACGCGCATCCAGGTCGAGCACACGGTGACCGAGATGGTCACGGGGCTCGATCTCGTGCGCGAGCAGATCCTCGTCGCGCTCGGCGAGCCGCTGTCCGTGCGGCAGGAGGACGTCGAGCTGCGCGGACACGCGATCGAGTGCCGGATCAACGCGGAGGACGCGACGCGTGGCTTCCTTCCGGCGCCGGCCCTGGTGACCGGGTACCGCGAGCCGGCCGGGCCCGGCGTGCGCGTCGACTCCGGGCTCGCCGCGGGTTACGAGGTCTCGGCGGCCTACGACCCCATGGTGGCGAAGCTCATCGTGCACGGCGTCGATCGCGAGCACGCGCGGCGGCGGATGCTGCGCGCGCTCGACGAGTTCTCGATCGAGGGGCCGAAGACGCTGATCGGCTTCCACAAGGCGCTGCTCTCGCACCCGTGCTTCGTCGCGGGGGAGACGTGCCACGGCGTCGTCGAGTCGGAGGAGCTCGCCGCGCAGGCGGCCGAGTTCGACGGGGGAGCGGCGATCGCCCCTCCAAGTAACAGTCTGTTACAAGGAACGACGGGTCCTGTCCGGACCACGGAGCGCGTTCGCACCGTCGAGGTGGACGGGCGGAGGTTCGAGGTGCGCCTCTCGGAGCCCGAGCCGGAGTGGCGCGCGCTCGCGCGGCGGCGGCAGGAGCGGGCGCAGCTCGGCGGCGCCGGTGCCGGCGGGAGCGACGCAGTCGTCTCGCCGATGCAGGGCACAGTCCTCTCCGTGGCGGTGTCCGACGGCGACGAGGTCGAGCCCGGGCGGGTGATCTGCATCGTCGAGGCGATGAAGATGGAGAACGAGGTGCACGCGCACCGGGTCGGGTCCGTCCGCAGCCTCTCCGTCGAGCCCGGCCAGCCCGTCACGACGGGCCAGGTCATCTGCACGATCGAAGCGTCCTAGCAATCCGCTGGCCCCCCGGCGCGCGTAGAACCCGGCGACCCAGTAGGAGGAGAGAGATGCTGAAGAGAACCGTCGTCGTCGCCGTATCGGCGATCGCACTCGCCGCCGCGGGGGTTGCCACCGCCGCGGCTGTCACACATCAGAGCTCCCACTCGCTCGCGGCGGGCAGCGCCGGCGCCGGGCGCGTCACCCTGCACAACACGAAGCTCGGCAACGTGCTCGCGACGAGCTCTGGCAGGACGCTCTATCTGTTCATGAAGGACAAGCACGGGAAGAGCGCCTGCAACGGCCAGTGCACCAGCTACTGGCCTCCGCTCATGAAGAAGGGCGCGTTGCGCGCCGGCCCGGGCGTCAAGGCCAAGCTGCTCGGGACCACCAAGCGGAAGAACGGCAAGCTCCAGGTGACGTACAACCACCATCCCGTTTACCTGTACAGCCTCGACAGCGGCGCAGGCCAGGTCTCCGGACAGGGCCAGAACTTCTTCGGCGGCAACTGGTACGTCGTCTCGGCCGCCGGCAAGCCGATCAAGGCTGCGGCCCCCGCGGGGACGACGTCGACAACCACCACGGGCGGCACGAGCACCTGCAGCTACGTCTGCCCCTAGGGGTGGCGCGCGGGCCTGAACTGCGCGGTCCACCGGCGTCGCGTCGCTAGTGTCCGGCGCCGGTGGACCTCTACGAGTACCAGGGCAAGGATCTCTTCCGGCGCGTCGGGATCCCGGTCTCCGAGGGACGGCTCGCGACCACGCCGGAGGAAGCGAGCTGGGCGGCCGAGCAGCTCGGCGGCCCCGTCGTCGTCAAGGCGCAGGTCATGACCGGCGGCCGCGGCAAGGCCGGCGGCGTCAAGCTCGCCGACGACCCCGCAGACGCCGAGGCGAAGGCGCGCGACATCCTCGGGCTCGACATCAACGGCCATGTCGTACGCACGCTCTGGATCGAGCAGGCCTCGGACATCGAGCGCGAGTACTACCTCTCCGTCACCTTCGACCGTGGCGCGAAGAAGCCGCTCTTCATGTTCACGACGCAGGGCGGCGTCGAGATCGAGCAGGTCGCGGAGGAGAATCCGGACGCGCTCGTCCGGCTCCACGTCGACCCGCTCGAGGGGTTCCAGCCGTGGGTCGCTCGGCGGCTCGTCTACGGCGGCGGCGTCGAGGATCCGTCCGAGCAGAAGCAGATCGCGGCGATCGTCGAGAAGCTCTACCGCGCGTTCGTCGAGTTCGACGCGATGCTCTGCGAGATCAATCCGCTCATCGTCACGCCCGAGGGCGAGCTGAAGGCGCTCGACTCGAAGTTCACCGTCGACGACAGCGCGCTCCCGCGGCATCCGGACATCGCGGAGTGGCGCGATCCGACGGCGGCCGATCCGATCGAGACCTTCGCGCGCGAGAAGGGCGTCACCTACGTGAAGCTGGACGGGAATGTCGGCGTGCTCGCGAACGGCGCCGGTCTGGGCATGTCCACCGTGGACGTCGTCGCGCACGCGGGCGGCCGTCCGGCGAACTTCTGCGATCTCGGAGGCGGCGGCAGCGCCGAGGGCGTCGTCGATGCGCTCGAGGTGATCACGCGCGACGAGCAGGTGCGCTCGATCTTCTTCAACATCTTCGGCGGGATCACCCGCTGCGACGAGGTGGCGCGCGGGATCCTCGCCGCGCTCGACCGGCTCGACATGTCCCGCTATCCGATCGTCGTCCGCCTCGACGGGACGAACGCGGAGGAGGGCCGCCAGATCCTCGCCGACGCAGGGCGCGAGAACATCCATCCCGAGGCGACGATGCTCGACGGGGCACGGCGCGCGGTGGAGCTGGCGGCATGACTGACGTATGGAACGAGAGGCCGGAGGCCTACCGCGAGAGTCAGACCCACGCGTCGGGAGACGACCTCGACCTCGTGGTGGCCTGGTGTGAGCCGGCTCCAGGCGTCAACGTGCTCGACGTCGCCACCGGCGGCGGCCACGTCGCGCGGCGGCTGCGCGAGGCTGGGGCCAAGGTCGTCACCGTCGACGCGGCCCCCGGCATGGAGCCCGACGTCATTGCGCCGGCCGACCATCTCCCGTTCGCCGACGCGAGCTTCGACGCGGTCGCCTGCCGGATCGCGGCGCACCACTTCCCGGACGCGCTCGCGGCGCTGCGGGAGATGGCGCGCGTGGCGAACGATCGGGTCGTGATCTGCGACAACACGTTCACGAGCGAGTCCGCCGAGGAGGCCGACCGGCTGCGCGACCCGAGCCACGTCCGCAACTACGGCGTCGCCGAGTGGCACAGCTTCTTCGAGCTGGCCGGGCTCGAGGTCGCCGCGGAGGAGGTCCTCGTGCGCGACACCGACTTCGAGGACTGGCTCGCGCGCACCGAGACGCCGGAGGATATGCGCCCGCGTGTGCGCGAGCTGCTCGACAGCCGTGTGCGCGGCGGTCGCCTCGAGCTGCCGACCCTCGTCCTAAAGGGAACAGTCCTCAAGGGAACGAAGGCCGCCTGATGGCGATCATTCTCGACAACGACACGCGCCTGGTCGTCGCCGGCCTGACCGGCTCGGAGGGTCGCTTCCACGGTCTCCGCAACCGGGCCTACGGCACGAACCTCGTGGCCGGCGTCACCCCCGGCAAGGGCGGACAGGACGTCGAGGGAGTCCCCGTCTTCGACACGGTCGCCGAGGCGGTCGACGAGGCCGGCGCGAACACGTCGCTCATCTTCGTCCCGGCCCGCTTCGCGGTGGACGCGATCTACGAGGCCGTGGACGCGGGCATCGACACCGTGATCTGCATCACCGAGCACATCCCCGCGCACGACATGCTGCGCGCGTACACGTACTTCCGCGGCCAGGGGACGACGATGATCGGCCCGAACTGCCCGGGCGTCCTCTCGCCGGGCAAGGCGAACGCGGGGATCATCCCGGCCGAGATCTTCAGCGAGGGCAGCGTCGGGCTCGTCTCCCGCTCCGGCACGCTCACGTACCAGATCGGGCACGAGCTGACGCAGCTCGGTCTCGGCAACTCGACGATCGTCGGCATCGGCGGCGACCCGGTCGTCGGCTCCTCATTCGTGGACGTGATCGCGAAGTTCGAGGCAGACGAGCAGACCGAGCTCATCGTGCTCGTGGGCGAGATCGGCGGCGACGAGGAGGAGAAGGCCGCCGCCTACGTCGCCGAGCACGTCACGAAGCCGGTGCTTGCCTACATCGCCGGCTTCTCCGCACCGCCCGGCAAGACCATGGGCCACGCGGGCGCGATCATCTCCGGCTCCTCGGGGACGGCGCAGGGCAAGAAAGAGGCGCTCGAGGCCCGCGGGATCGCGGTCGGCACGACGCCGACCGAGGTCGCGCAGATGGTGGCCGAGCGGATGAAGCAGTAGCCGGGCGCGCCGCTACCCTCGACCCATGATCTCGTTCGCCCGCGGAGTCCCGGCCCCGGAGTGTCTCGCCGTCGAGGAGCTCGCCGACTGCGCCCGCGCGGCGGTCGAGCGCGACGGTCACACGATCCTGAGCTACGGCCCCGGTGGCGGCTACGGCCCCCTCCGCGAGTGGCTCGCCGAGCGGCACGGCGTCGAGCCCTCGCGCATCGTGATCACGAGCGGTTCGCTCCAGGGCTTCGTCTTTCTCGCGGAGCAGCTCGTCAAGCCCGGCACCCGGGTGCTCGTCGAGTCTCCGACCTACGACCGGCCGCTCAAGATCCTCACGCGCCTCGGCGCGGAGATCGTCGGCGTCCCGATGGACGAGGACGGGCTGATCCCCGACGAGCTCCCCGAGGGCGACTTCGCGTTTCTCTACACGATCCCGACGTTCCAGAACCCGAGCGGGCGCACGCTCTCCCTCGACCGCCGCCGCCGGCTCGCCGAGCTCGCGGCGGAGCGGAACCTGCTCGTGCTCGAGGACGACCCGTACGGGCTCGTGCGCTACGACGGCGACCCGCTCCCGAGCATCTTCGAGCTTGCGGGAAGCGACGAGATCGCCTACTGCTCGTCCTTCTCGAAGACCGTTGCACCGGGGCTGCGGGTGGGCTGGTACGTCCTGCCGCCGCAGCTCGCGGCCGAGATCGAGGCGCTCGCGGTCTCCACCTACATCTCGCCGCCGTACCTCACGCAGGCGACCGTGCTCGAGTTCGCGCGCCGCGGCAACTTCGAGCCGAACCTCGAGCGGGTGAACGGCCTCCTGCGCGAGCGGCGCGACGCGATGCTCGAGGCGCTTGAGCGCGAGCTGCCCGAGGATGCGACCTGGACCCGGCCCGAAGGCGGCTACTTCGTCTGGGTCGAGCTTCCGTCCGGGCCTCCCAGCAGCGAGCTGCTCACGGAAGCCGAGGCGGCAGGCGTCACCTTCGTCAAGGGAGTCGACTTCTACCCCGGCGGCCGGGGCGGGGAGCAGGCGCTGAGGCTCGCCTTCAGCTTCGTGTCGCCGGACGAGATCGCCGAGGGCGTGTCAGTGCTCGGCGGGCTGGTGCGAGCGGCGGCGCCGGCGGCGCTCTAACTGCGCGAGCAGGATCCCGCCGAGCAGCCCCACCCCGAGCGCCAGCAGGATCAGCCAGACGAGCGACACGTGCGCCGAGGCGAGCACGAAGTGCACGCGCACCGGTCCGCGGTTCTCGAGGATGAAGCCGATCGCATACGCGACGAGCAGCCCGAGGACGATCAGGCGCAGATAGAGCCGCGGCTGCCAGCGATCGCTGACCTCGTCGGTGTCGATCTTGGGGCGGCGCAGGCGCACGCCGGAATCCTACGAGGGCTGATCAGGCGGCGGCGTGTACTGCGACGGGCCGCGGAACCAGCTTCGGCTGCGGGGGCGGCGCCAGGCGGCCGACCGACTCGACGCGGAACGTCGGGCAGACCGTCTCGCCGGGAAGGGCACAAAGGCCGGCCCGCCGGAAATAGCAATCTGCGCATGTTGGAGTGGAGCGTTTGCTCATTCAGGGTTGTGCTCTAGTCACGCCGGGCCGCACTCGAGGAGCGATGATAGGGGCAGAACCCGGGGACGCAAGCGTTGTCGCGGACGAAAACTGACGAATTTCCGGCAGTTTCGAGGAACAGGAAATCGACGGTCTCTACGACCCGCGCGGAAGCGTTGCCAGAGCGTGCAACGCCTGGTCGAGGGAACGCACAGGGATGATCTCGAGCGGCCCGGCGTAGCGGCGCGCATCCCTCGCGTTCTGGCCCGCCGGCACGAGGAAGACGTCGGCGCCGGCCTGCCGCACGCCGTATGTCTTCTGCTTGATGCCTCCGATCGGGCCGACCGCGCCGTTCAGTTCCATCTCGCCCGTCGCGGCCACCTTGTGCCCATGGAGGACGTTGCGCCCGAGCTGCTGCATCACCTCGAGCGTGAAGGCGAGGCCGGCCGAAGGCCCGCCGATGCCGTTGGTGTCGATGGCGACCTTGATGGGCAGCTTGAAGTTCGCCGCCTGGTCCGGCACGAACCCGATGAGCGCTCGTCCGCCCGATTCGACCGTCTTGACGGGCACCGTCAGGGTGCGTCCGCCCCGCTTGATGCGCAGCTTGACGACGGCTCCCGGTTCCACACGTCCCAGTGCTTCGTGCAATGCCGCCACGGTCAGCGTCGGAGTGCCGTCGACAGCGACGACGACGTCCATCGGCTGGAGGTTGCACGGAGCGTGCGTGCCGCCGATCAGCTGCGAGACGACGACTCCCGTCGGCTTGACGACGACGTGGTAGCCGAGCTTGCGCAGCGCGACGGCCGCCGCCACGTGCTGGGAGAACGCCATCTCCTGCAACGCGACGTTCTCGGCCTGCGCCGCCGTGGAGCAGGGAGCCACGATGTCGCCCGCGGGGATGAACGACGCGTGCGGGTGGATCCAGGGGAAGAGCGCGTCGAGCTCGCTCGCGCGCTGCTCCTTGACGTCGACGAAATACAACCTGCCCGACTTGACGGGCCGCGCACCCTGCACCCGTACGAGCGGTGCGACCGGGTGAGCCCCGTCGACGAGGAGCAGGTACTTGCCCGAGGGAATGCGGATGAGGATCACGAGCGTCAGCACCAGAAGGACGACGACGGCGCCCAGCACGCGCCACGGCGTGATGTGGCGTCTCAAAACAGGAACCGCTTCAGTCCGCCGTCGACGACGACCGTCTGGCCCGTGACGTAACGCGCGCGGTCGGAGGCGAGGAAGCAGACGACGTCGCCGAGCTCCCGCGGCGTGCCCCAGCGCCCGAGCGCGATCTCCTCCAGCTGCGCGTCGGTCGGGCCGCCGGGATAGAGCTCGTCGAGCCTCGGCGTCGCGATCCGCCCCGGGGCGACGCAGTTGACGGTGATCCCGCTCTGCCCGACCTCCCGGCTCAGCGTCTTCAGCCAGCCCGTGAGCGCGGGCCGGAACGTGTTCGAGAGCGCGAGGTGCGTTGTCGGCTCCTGGGCGGCGAGCGACGTGATCGCGACGATGCGTCCTGCCGGGCTGCGCTCGAGCTGCGGGAGGCAGAGGCGGACGAGCGTCACCGCGGGTCGCAGGAGGAGCCGGTAGGCCGACTCGAGCGACGCCTCGTCGGCATCGCGGGCCGAGCCCGGCCGCGGGCCGCCGCCGTTCCAGACGAGGACGTCGAGGCCGCCGAACCGCTCGACCGCGGTCGAGACCGCCCGCTCGAGGTCGGCGTCGTCGTTCACGTCGCCGACGACGGCGACACCGCCGAGCCGCGCCGCGTGCTCGGAGAGCTGCTCGGTGCGCCGGGCGAAGAGGACGACGTTGGCTCCCTCCTCGGCCAGCGCCTCGGCGCTCGCGAGCCCGAGGCCCGACGAGGCGCCGCAGACGAGCGCAGTGCGCCCGCTCAGTCCGAGATCCATGACTCCGGCAACGCTCCGGAGCTGGCGACGACCCGGGTCGTCATACCGCCACGCGCGGCGAACTCGCCCTCGACCTCGACGAACCGCGGCGCACCGTCTGCGACGAGCTGCTCGAGCACCTCGTTGACGACCTCCTCCTGGAAGATCTTCCGCTCGCGGAACGAGGTCAGGTAGTCGCGGAGCGACTTCAGCTCGAACAGCTTGGCGTCGGGGACGTAGCGGATCGTGAGCTCGCCGAAGTCGGGCGCGTCGGTGAGCGGGCAGATCGAGGTGAACTCCGGCGCACCGAGCTCGACGAGGTAGTCGCGCCCCTGGAACCGGTTCTCGATCGTTTCGAGCACTAGCTCACGTCGAGAGCACGCCGACGACGTCGCGAACCGCGTCGGCACTGCGCTCGAGCGCCTCGCGCTCGTCGTCGGAGAGGTCGAGCTCGACGATCTCCTCGATCCCGCCGGCGCCGAGCTTGACCGGCACGCCGATGTAGAGGCCGTCGATCCCGTACTCGCCCTCGAGCAGGGCAGTGCACGGGAGGACGCGCTTCTGGTCGAGGAGGATCGCGTCGACCATCTCGGCGACCGCCGCGCCCGGCGCGTACCAGGCGGAGGTGCCGAGCAGCTGCACGATCTCGCCGCCGCCCTTGGCGGTGCGCTCGACCATCTCCTGGATCCGCTCCTCGGAGACGAGCTTGCGCAGCGGGACGCCGCCGACCGTCGCGGCCGAGACGACGGGGACCATCTGGTCGCCGTGGCCGCCGAGCACGAGGGCCTGCACGTCGCGGACGGAGGCGCCGGTCTCCCAGGCGATGAACGTGCGGAAGCGCGCCGTGTCAAGGATCCCGGCCTGGCCGAAGACGCGCTCCTTCGGGAAGCCCGAGACGCTCTTGGCGACGTGGCACATCGCGTCGAGCGGGTTCGAGAGGATGACGATCGTGCAGTCGGGGCTCTGGGCCACGACCTGCTCCGTGACCGAGCCGACGATCTTCTCGTTGGTCGTCACGAGGTCGTCGCGCGACATGCCCGGCGAGCGCGGGAGCCCGGCTGTGATCACGACGACGTCGGAGCCGGCCGTCTCCTCGTAGCTGTTCGTCCCGCTGATCTGCGGCTCGAAGCCGAGCACCGGGCCCATCTGGTTCAGGTCGAGCGCCTTGCCCTGCGGCAGGCCCTCCTTGATGTCCGTGAGGACGACGTCCGCGTAGTCGCGCGCTGCGAGGATGTGCGCGGCGGTCGCGCCTGTGGCGCCCGCGCCGACGATCGTGATCTTCCTTCTCATACGGCTACTTCAGCCTCCAGTTTCTCGATGATCGCGTCGGCGACCTCGCTCGTTCCCACGGCGGTCGGGTCGTCGCGGTTCGGCTTCATGTCGTAGGTGACGCTCTTGCCCTCGGCGATGACGGCGGCGATTGCAGCTTCGAGCCGGTCGGCCGCGCCGCGGTCGTCGAGGTGACGGAGCATGAGGACGCCCGACAGCATCTCGGCGATCGGGTTGACCTTGTTCTGGCCCGCGTACTTCGGTGCCGAGCCGTGCGTCGGCTCGAAGACGGCTACGGACTCGCCGTAGTTCCCGCCGGGAGCGACTCCGAGCCCGCCGATCATCCCGGCGGCGAGGTCCGAGAGGACGTCGCCGTACAGGTTCGGCAGCACGAGCACGTCGTACTCCTCAGGCCGCTGCACGAGCTGCATGCACATGTTGTCCACGATCCGGTCGTCGAACTCGACGTCCGTGTTCTCGGCCGCGACCTCGCGGGCGACGTGGAGCCAGAGCCCGTCGGTGAACTTCATGATGTTCGCCTTGTGCACGGCCGTGACCTTGCGGCGGCCGTTGCGGCGCGCGTAGTCGAATGCGAACTCGAAGATGCGGCGTGTGCCGGTGACGGAGATCGGCTTGATCGAGATGCCGGCGTCGTTATGGCGAAGGCTGCCGCCATGCGCCTCGATCCACTCGATCAGCTCGGCGGCCTCCGGCGTCCCTTGCTCGTACTCGATTCCGGCGTAGAGGTCCTCGGTGTTCTCGCGGACGATGATCAGGTCGACGTCGTCGAAGCGGCTGCGGACACCCGCGTAGCTCTTGCACGGGCGCACCTGCGCGTACATGTCGAGCTCCTTGCGGAGCGCGACGTTGACCGAGCGGAAGCCGCCGCCGACGGGCGTGGTGATCGGCCCCTTCAGCGCGACGCCGGTCTCGCGGATCGCGTCGAGGACGTCGGGAGGCAGCGGGTTGCCGCCGTGCTTCTCCATCACGTCCGCGCCGGCCTCGCGCACGTCCCACTCGAGCTCGGTGCCGGTCGCCTCGAGAACGCGCCGCGTCGCCTCTGTCAGCTCGGGCCCCGTGCCGTCGCCGGGGATGAGGACGACCCTGTGCGTCATCGCGGGCGAGCGTAGCGAAGCGGCCGCTAGGCTCGGCCGGTGAACCTCGCCGAAGCCGCTGCCCATGCCGACGAGCTCGCCGAGAACGGGTCGGCGCAGGAGCTCGCGACGCTACGCAGCGAGTGGGACGACGAGCTCGAGGCGTCGGCGCGGAGCGCGGACTTCCGTGAGCGCGCGCTCGCCTTCCGCGCCGTCGGGCTGTTCCGCTGGCGGGCGAAGGAGGAGCTGCTGAGGCGTGGTCTCGACGACGGCAGCCCGGCCGCGCGCGGCTCGGCCCTGCTCTCGCTCGAGCTGCTCTCCCGCGACCACCCGAGCACGGTCAACTCGGTCCGGCCGCTGCTGCACAAGATGCTCTCGGACGAGGACGAGAACCCCGCCGTGCGCCGCCTCGCGGTGCTCGTGCTGAAGAACGGCTCCGCACCGCGCGACACGATCGGGCTCCTCGAGGGCGTGGCCGCGGACGACGACGCGGACGCCGAGCTGCGCAAGGCGGCCGGAACCGTCGCGCAGGGCCTGAAGCGCAAGGCTGCCGAGAAGCGCTAGCCCGCGCAGCTGGTGCAGACGCGAGCCTGGATCTCGCGACCGCAGGACGGGCAGACACGGCGGTGCCGGCGCCGTTCGAGCGCGTTCTTGTGGAGGCCGGGATCGAGGTGCATGCCTACTTCCTTGCTTTCGGTGCCTGTTGCCGACGGCGCGCATGTGGATGCGCCTGGAAGTACAACTCGCGCCGCCGGCGATCGGATACGTGCGTGTACAGCTCCGTGGTGGCGAGATCGGCATGTCCGAGCATCTCCTGAACCGCCCGCAGGTCGGCGCCTCCCTCGAGCAGGTGCGTCGCGAACGAGTGGCGCAGCAGGTGCGGGTGAATGCGCTCGGGCTCGAGCCCTGCCTTTTCGGCCAGGCGGCGGAGGATGAGGAAGACACCGGCGCGCGTCAGCCCGCCCCCGTTGGCGTTGAGGAACAGCTCCTGCCGGTGGCGCCGCTCGAGGTGCGGACGACCGCGCGCGAGGTAGCGGCGGAGGGCGTCCGCTGCCTCGCGCCCGATCGGAACGACCCGTTCCTTGCTGCCCTTGCCGAGGCAGCGGACGAGCCGGTTCTCGAGATCCACGGACTGCCGGTCGAGCCCGACGGCCTCGCTCACGCGCAGCCCGGCGCCGTAGAGGAGCTCGGCGAGGGCGCGGTCGCGGAGCGCGCGCGGCGTGGTCCCGGCGGCCGCGTCGAGCAGGCGCTCGACCTCGGCGGGGGAGAGCGTGCGCGGCAGCGTCCGGCGACGTTTCGGCAGCTCGACGGTCGCCGCCGGGTTGTCGGCGCGCGCGCCGAGCAGGACCTGGTGGCGGAAGAAGGAGCGGACGGCCGCGAGCCGGCGCGCGACGGTCGTTGGCGCGAGGCCGTCCGCGCGAAGCTGCGCGACGTAGGCGGCGAGGTCGTCGGTGCTCGCGTCCGTCGGCGAGCGGCCCACCGATCCATCCAGCCATTCCGTCAGGTGGGCGAGGTCGCGGCGGTAGGCCTCGACGGTGCGTGGTGCGAGCCGCGCGGTGGAGACGGCGAGGAAGCCTTCTACGGCCGGATCGGATCGCTCCTGCGGGGTCACGCGGGCTGACTTCGGCTCGGGACGGGCGACGCCTGCTCGAATGGGCGTGTGCAGCGCAGACACGTAGTTGTCTACGGCTTTGTGCAGGGTGTCGGATTCCGCTTCGGCGTCGAGCGGGCGGCGAACGCGCGCGGCGTGTCCGGCTGGGTGCGAAACCGTGCGGACGGCGCGGTCGAGGCGGTCTTCGAGGGCGAGCCGGAGGACGTCGAGGCGCTCGTGGACTTCTGCCGCCGCGGCCCGCGCGGCGCCGTGGTCGAGCGTGTCGACGTCGAGGAGGAGTCAGCCGAGGGGCTGAGCGGCTTCCGCGTCACCGGCTGAGGCCAGCCCGCGAAAGGGGTCGGCGCCGGCCCAGACGATCTCGCCACGCTCGAGGTCGAGATCGTCGAGCTCCTCGCGCCGCACACGGGCCGTGAGACGCTCGCCGCTTCCGTCCACGAGATCGACGCGGGCGTCCGCGCCGAGCACCGCGATCCGCTCGATCTCCACCTCCACGGCGCCGTCGCTCGGCCAGCGCCGGAGCACGACTTCGTGCGGGCGCACGAGGCGGTCGCCCAGGCGCACGGCGTCGCCGACGAAGCGCAGGACGAACTCCGAGTCGGGCGAGTCGTAGAGCTGGGCCGGCGCGCCGACCTGCTCCAGACGGCCGTGGTCGAAGACGGCAACCCGGTCAGCGACCTCCATCGCCTCCTCCTGGTCGTGCGTGACGAAGACCGTCGTCACGTGGACCTCCGCGTGCAGGCGGCGCAGCCAGTCGCGCAGCTCGGCGCGCACGCGCGCGTCCAGCGCCCCGAACGGCTCGTCGAGCAGGAGGACGCGCGGCTTCGCCGCGAGCGCGCGGGCGAGGGCCATGCGCTGCCGCTGGCCGCCGGAGAGCTTGGACGGATACCGATCGGCGAAGCCGGAGAGCTGGACGAGCTCGAGCAGCTCGTCGACGCGCTCGCGAATCTCCTGCTTCGGCCGCTTGCGGATCTTGAGCGCGAAGCCGACGTTGTCGCGCACGGTCATGTGCTTGAAGGCCGCGTAGTGCTGGAAGACGAAGCCGACGTTGCGCCGTTGCGGCGCGATTCCGGTCGCGTCCTCACCCGCGAGCAGCACCGAACCCGAGTCCGGCCGCTCGAGGCCGGCGACGATGCGCAACAGCGTCGACTTGCCGGAGCCGCTCGGCCCGAGCACGGCCGTGAGGGAGCGGTCGGGGATCTCGAGCGACACGTCGTCGAGCGCGGTGAACGCGCCGAAGCGCTTCGTGACGTTGCGGACCTCGATCGACATCTAGAGGGCCTCCTCCTTGGGCTTGGTCAGGGTCATCAGGACGAGCACGACCACTGCGATGACGGCGAGCACGACGGCGATTGCGTACGCGCCGCTCGTCTGGAAGTTCTGGAGCATGTCGTCGATGCGAGTCGTCGCCGTCTCGGTCTTGCCCTCGATCCGGCCCGACACGACAGCCACGGCTCCGTACTCGCCGAGGCAGCGCGCCGTGGTCAGGATCACGCCGTAGATCACGGCCCAGCGGATCGAGGGCAGGGTGATCAGCCAGAACCTCTGCCACCGGCTCGCGCCGAGGGTGCCTGCGGCCTGCTCTTGCTCGTTGCCCAGCTCGCGCAACGTCGGGATGACCTCGCGGGCGACGAACGGCACCGAGACGAAGATCGTCGCCAGCACGATCGAGGGCATGGCGAACAGCACCTGGAACCCGTGCTCCGACAGCCAGGTGCCGAACCAGCCGCCGCGCGGCGCGTAGATGAGGAAGAGGGCGAGGCCGATGACGACCGGCGAAACGGCAAGGGGAAGGTCGATGAATGCGTTCAGCAGCCCCTTGCCCCGAAAGCGGCGGCGCACGATCGCGAGTGCACAGAGCACGCCGAAGACGGTGTTGAGCGGGACGGCGATTGCCGCCGCGATCAAGGTCACCTGGAAGGCGTGGAGCGTGTTGGGATCGGACAGCGCCTGCCAGACCGGTTCCAGCCCGTGCTGGAACGTGCGGTAGAAGACCATCGCGAGCGGCGCGAGCAGGATGACGGTCAGGTAGCCGAGGGCCACCACGCGGAGGCCGATCCGCCTAAGCACGCTCGTGCCTCGTTGCGTAGAAGCGCAAGACGCCGACGGCGAGTAGCAGCAGGAACGCTGCACCCAGGAGCACGATCGCCAAGGCCGCGGCCTGGGCAGACTCGCCGTCCTGGATCAGGTTGAAGATGTAGACGGAAGCGACCTGCGTGTGGAGGGTGCTCCCCGCGATCAGGACGAGCGAGCCGATCTCGCCGAGCGCGCGGGCAAGTGCGAGGACGGAGCCGGACAGGATCCCCGGCAGGATGTTCGGCAGGACGATCCGCCGGAACACGGTGAACTGGCCGGCGCCGAGCGAGCGCGCCGCCTCCTCCATCTCCACGTCGAGCTCCAGCAACACGGGCTGCACCGTCCGGATGACGAACGGGAGCGTGACGAAGCAGAGCGCGACCACGATCGCCGTGCGCGTGAAGGCGACATCGATCCCGACCGGCGAGTTCGGGCCGTAGAGCGTGAGCAGCGTCAGGCCGGCGACGATCGTCGGCAGCGCGAACGGCAGGTCGATGACCGAGTTGACGAGCGACTTGCCGTGGAAGTCGTCGCGGACGAGCACCCACGCCGTGATCGTGCCCAGCACCGCGTTGATCAGGACGACGACGAAGGAAACCGCGAACGTGAGCTTGAGCGCTGCGACGGCATCCGGGCTCGAGACGACCTCCCAGAAGCCGTGCACGCCGCTCTGCCTCGCTTCCCAGAAGACCGCCGCGATCGGCAGGACGACGATGACGAGCAGGTACGTCGAGATGACGCCGACGGACAGGGCCGTACTGGCCCGTCCGTCGGCGTTGATCCGGCGCGAGATCCGTTCGGCAGGTGCTGCGACGGCGCTAACTGGTGGGACCTCCAACCGCCTTCTCAATGGCGATCATCCGTCCCGTGCTCAGGTCGAACCACACCTTGTTCGCCTTCAGCCAACCGCCGAAGAGCTTGTCGCGGATGTTGAAGGTCGGGCCGGTGTCGTACTTCTTCTTCCAACTCGCGAGGTCGGGGCTCTTCAGCACCGATCGCACGACGGGCCGGTAGCCGTTCGCAGCCAGGATCTTCTGCTGCTTCGGCGCGTGCACGTACTTGATGAACGCCTTGGCCGCCGCCGGGGCGCTCTTCGTCGCCACCATCGGCAGCTGGATCAGCATCGTCGGCTTCGGGACGACGAGCTTGCCCTGCTTGCCGGCCGCGAAGGCGGCGTACGCCTCACTCTCGTACGTGATGAGAACGTCCCCCTGGCCCGCGAAGAACGCGCTCGCCGCAGTCGAGCCCGAAGGGGGCTGGGCGACGACGTTCTTGAACAGCTTCGTCACGAACTTGATCGCCTGCTTGTTGTTCAGGCCCGACTTGCGCGCCTGGCCGTAGGCCGCGAGAACGTTCCACTTCGCCGATCCGGAGGGGAACGGATCCGGCGTCACGATCTGGACGCCCCGCTTGGTGAGGTCCTTCCACGTATGGATGTGCTTCGGGTTGCCCGGCCGCACGACGAAGGCGACGACCGAGTCGGCCGCGATTCCACCCTGCGGCGCGTTCGTCCAGTTCTTGGCGACGACACCGGCGTCGGCGATCGTGTCGATGTCGAGACCGGTCGAGAGGAACGCGAGGTCGCAGGGCTGGCCGGCGGCGATGGCCTTCGCCTGCGCGCCCGACGGGCCGTATGACTGGCTGAAGGAGACGCCCTGGCCGGCGGGCTGGTGCTCGAAGCGCGTGATGAGCGTGCCCATGATGGCCTTGGGCGTCGAATAGGCGATGAGATTCAGGGTCGTCCCGGCCCGGCGGGCCTGTGCTGCACCGCTTGCGGCAACGAAGACGACAGGGATGATCAGGGCGAAGAGGAGCAATCTGCGCATCGCGTGGCAGTCCTTTCTCGGGATTACCTACCGACTTGCTAGGTATTGGCGATGCTCATACTTACCATAAGTCACAGCGAAGCTGCAAACCCGAACAGACTCCGAACAGTCAAGCCTTGCGCGGCTGCGTTGCGGCGATGTCCGCGAGCGTGGTCTGCTCGAGGACGCCGCGGATCTGCGTGCGCAGCTCGAGCCAGACGTCGCGCAGCCCGGCGGCCGCGCCCTCGTACGCGAGCTCGTCCGGTCGCACGCCTCGTACGGTGGCGATCGGGCCTTCCAGCTCGCGGATGACGTCGGCGACCGAGATCTCCTCCGCCGGGCGCGCGAGCTGATAGCCGCCCTCGGCGCCGCGCTGGCTCGCGACGAGGCCGCCGCTGCGGAGCTGGGCGAGGATGCTCTCCAGGAACTTCGGCGGGATCTGCTGGGCCGAGGCGAGCTGCTCGGCCGTCGTCAGGCCGGGCGGCGCGGCGGCGAGCTCCGCCATCGCCCGGAGCGCGTAGTCGACCTTGGCCGAGACCCGCATGGCTGCATTCTTCCGCTACGAGCGAGGATGCGAGCGGTCGTACACGCGGCGCAGATGGCGCGGATCGACATGGCTGTAGACCTGCGTCGTCGAGAGCGAGCTGTGGCCGAGCAGCTCCTGGATCGTGCGCAGGTCGGCTCCGCCGTCGAGCAGATGGGTTGCGAACGCGTGTCTCAGCCGGTGCGGGTGGGGGACGATCCGGCGCAGCGTGCTCGTATCGAGGCGCCGCCCGCGGGCGGAGAGGAAGAACGCGTCGTTCGCGCCTCGTGTCAGCTCTGGCCTCGCGTCGCGCAGGTAGCGGCCGAGCCAGAGCGCCGCCTCCTCGCCGAGCGGGACGACCCGCTCCTTGCCGCCCTTGCCGCGGCGGATGTGCACGAGCTCCTGCTCGAAGTCGACGTCGCCGAGATCGAGGCCGACCGCCTCGGCGCTGCGCAGCCCGGCCGAGTAGACGAGCTCCACGAGCGCCCGGTTCCGCAGTGCGAGCGGGCCTTCACCCTCGAGCGCCTCGAGCGTGCGCTCGATCTCGGCGGCCGCGGGAGCGTCGGGCAGGCGCCGCGCGCGTCGCGGGGCGAGGCGGGCGTCCGGCACGCGCTCCGGCCCGAGCGCATGCCTGAGGAAGGCGCGCACGGCGGCCAGCTTGCGGCTGATCGTCGCGGGGGCGAGCTTCCTGCCGCCGTTCCTGCCAACCCGTGCGCCGCCGAGCCAGGCGACGTAGTCGGCGAGGACGCGGACGTCGACCGCGTCGAGGCTTGTGCCTCGCCCGTCGAGCCAGGTGCAGAACTCCCCGAGGTCGCCGCGGTACGCGCGTCGAGTCGCCTCGCTCAGCGCCGGCGAGGCCAGGAAGCGATCGGCTGCCGCATGCGCGTCCACGGAGGACGGTTCGGCAGGCGTGTGCCCTTTCCCTTTCGTTAGCGTGGCCTACGTGATCGCGAAGCACGACGTGCTCGTCGTCGGCGCGGGCTGCGCTGGCATGCGCGCCGCGATCGAGGCCCACGACGCCGGCGCGGACGTGGCGATGATCTCGAAGCTCCATCCGACGCGCTCGCACTCGGGCGCGGCGGAGGGAGGCATCAACGCTGCGCTCGGCAACGCGGCCGAGGACAACCCCGAGATCCACGCCTACGACACGGTCAAGGGCTCCGACTACATCGGCGACCAGGACGCGATCGAGATCTTCGCGCGCGAGGCGCCGGGCGACATCGTCCAGCTCGAGAACTGGGGCGCGGTCTTCTCCCGCCGCGACGACGGCAAGCTCGCGCAGCGCCCGTTCGGCGCAGCCGGCTCGCCGCGCACGGTCTACGCGGCCGACATCACCGGGCACGTCCTGATCCAGGTGCTCTGGGAGCAGGTCTGCAAGCGAGACATCCCGGTCTACGAGGAGTTCTTCGCCTGGCAGCTCGTCGAGAACGACGACCGCTGCCAGGGCGTCATCTGCTGGGACCTGTTGCACGGCGGGCTCAAGACCCTCGGCGGCAAGACCATCGTCCTCGCGACTGGCGGAGCCGGCCGCCAGTACCGCGTGACGACGAACGCGTATGCCTGCACCGGCGACGGGACCGCGATGGCGCTCCACGCCGGGCTGCCGCTCAAGGACATGGAGTTCATGCAGTTCCACCCGACGACGCTCTACCCGACCGGGATCCTGCTCACGGAGGGGTGCCGCGGCGAGGGCGCCTACCTGATCAACAAGGACGGCGAGCGCTTCATGAAGCGCTACGCGCCAAACGCGCTCGAGCTGGCGTCGCGAGACGTCGTCTCCCGTTCCGAGCAGACGGAGATCGACGACGGACGCGGCCTCGACGGCAACGTTCTCCTCGACATGCGCCACCTCGGTGCGGAGCGGATCATCGAGCGGCTCCCCGGCTCACGCGAGCTCTCGATGGTGTACGCGGGCATCGACCCGATCTACGACCCCGTGCCCGTGCGCCCCGGCGCCCACTACCACATGGGCGGCATCGAAACCGACAACGACGGCGCGACCGAGATGACCGGCCTGTACGCGGCCGGCGAGTGCGCCTGCGTCTCCATCCACGGCGCGAACCGGCTCGGCGGCAACTCCCTCATGGAGACGATCACGTTCGGCCGGCGCGCCGGACGCTCCGCCGCGGAGTGGGCGCTCTCGCACACCACGGTCGAGGTGCCGGAGTCGGCCGAGCGCGACGCCGAGGCCAAGCTGCGGGAGCTGCTCGACCGCGAAGACGGCGAGCGGCCGTGGAAGCTGCGCGAGGAGCTGGGCAACTCGATGCTCGAGAACTTCGCCGTCTTCCGCACCGAGGAGAAGATGACGAAGCAGATCGAGATCATCGAGGGCCTGCGCGAGCGCTATCCGAACGTGTACGTCGAGGACAAGGGCGAGGTCTTCAACAGCGACCTCACGCAGGCGATCGAGCTCGGCAACATGCTCGACACCGCGCTCTGCATGGTCGCCGCCGGGGTCGTGCGCAAGGAGAGCCGCGGCGCCCACGCGCGGCCGCACGACTACCCGACCCGCGACGATGAGCACTTCCTCCACCACTCGATCACGCGCTGGAAGGACGGCGGCGTCGAGCTCACCACCTCCGAGGTGCGGTTCACGAAGTGGCAGCCCGAGGAGCGGAAATACTGAGCCGATGAAAGTCGGACTGAAGATCTGGCGCTACGACTCGGCGACGGGCCAGAAGGCGTTGCGCGAGTACGAGATCGACGCGCCCGAGGAGGCGACGCTCCTCGACTGCCTCGACATCGTCAAGGATCGCCAGGACGGCTCGCTCGCCTACCGCAAGAGCTGCCGGATGATGATCTGCGGCTCGTGCGGCATGCGCATGGACGGCGCGGCCGTCCTCGCGTGCAAGACGCGGATGTACGACATCGCGGAGGAGGGCCGCGTTCCGGTGATCTCGGCGATGGGGAACCTGCCGATCGTCAAGGACCTCGTCGTGGACATGGATCCCTTCTGGGCGAAGTTCAAGGCGATGTGGCCGTGGCTCGAGCCCGGCTTCGACCGCCCCGACGACGGCCGCGAGTACCGGATCTCGCAGGAGCGGATGAACGTGATCAAGAAGGAGTCGCTCTGCATCAACTGCGGCTGCTGCGTCTCGGAGTGCAACGCGATGGAGTCCGACCCCGAGTTCCTCGGCCCGCAGGCGCTCGCGAAGGGGATGCGCTTCGTCGGCGACCCGCGCGACGGCGCGACCGTCGAGCGGCTCGAGCGGTACAACTCCGAGCACGGCATCTGGGACTGCACGCGCTGCTACTTCTGCAATGAGCGCTGCCCGAAGGGGGTCGACCCGCGCGACGCGATTGCGAAGCTCGGCGCCGAGTCGATCCGGCTCGGCATCGACCGCGACATGGGCGCGAAGCACGCGAAGTGGTTCGTCCGCTCCGCCGAGACGACCGGCTGGCTGCGCGAGGAGGAGCTGATCCCCAAGACGCAGGGCTACGTCGCCGCGATCAAGCAGCTGAAGTTCGGCGCCAGCCTGGCGCGCCACGGCAAGGTGCGGCCGATCCCGTTCCCGCACAGCGCGAAGGACGTGGACGAGGCGCGCACGCTGCGCAAGCTCGTGCAGGAGCAGGAGCGCGACGGCGCTCTCGGGATCGTCCAGGGCGAACGGGCGCTCGAGCGGCTCGCGCACGGGCATACCGACGAGTCGCTCGAGGAGATCTACGCCCGGCCCGGCGCAGCGCCGAGACCGTGGCTCCCCGAAGTGGAGGAGGAAGCGAAGACGTGAGCACGACCGAGACGCCGGTGAAGAGAGTCGCCTACTACAAGGGCTGCCTCGCCTCGCTCTCCGCGAAGGAGCTCGACAGCTCGACGAAGGCGCTCGCGCCGATGGTCGGCCTGGAGCTCGTGGAGCTCGAGTCGGTCACGTGCTGCGGCGCCGGCGACATCCACGAGGCCGAGCCCGACTACTACCTCCACCTCAACGCGCGGATCCTCGCCTACGCCGAGGCGACGGGCTGCGAGATGCTCATGACGGTCTGCAACGTCTGCACGCTGAACCTGCGCCAGGCGAACTTCATGCTCCAGGGCGACGCCGACCTGCTCGCGCGGATCAACGAGAACCTCGCGACGGTCGGAGTGCCCGAGTACTCCGGCAACGTCGAGGTTCGGCACTTCCTCTGGGAGATCGCCGAGGGCGACGGCTACGACAGGCTGAAGGAGGTGGCCCACCGCGGGCTGAAGGGGTTGAAAGTCGCGCCGTTCTACGGCTGCCAGATCCTGCGGCCGTCCAAGATCATGGGTTTCGAGGATCCGGACCGGCCGTGGTCGCTCGAGCGGATCATCGAGGCCTGTGGCGGCGAGGCGATCGACTACCCGGCGAAGGTCAAGTGCTGCGGCTTCCCGATCATCGCGGCACGCGAGGAGACCGCGCTCGGCGAGGTCATCCAGCCGGTCGAGCAGGCGATCGAGGCCGGGGCCGACGTGATGGTCACGCCGTGCCCGCTCTGCCATCTCTCGCTCGACGCCTGGCAGCAGAAGCTCGAGGCGTCGACGGGGCGCGCCTTCAAGATGCCGGTGCTCCACCTCGCCCAGCTCGTCGGCGTCGCGGCGGGGCTCGAGGACGCGGAGCTGCAGTTCAAGCGCCACATCGTCGACCCGCGGCCGGCGCTCGAGCGGCTCGAAGTCTGAGACCTCTCGGAGCTGCTGTCGCGGCAGGCCTCGGGTGGGGCCTGCTCGAGGCCGGCTGGTTACGCCGGCGGGAGCTCGAGCTCGTGCTGCCGGGACTGCCGGCGGAGCTCGACGGCCTCCGGATCATGCATCTCTCGGACTTCCACTTCGGCGTTCCGTCGCCCGGGATCGGCGCGTCCTGGCAGGCGGCCGTGTGGACGCGCGAGCGGGAGCCGGACCTCGTCGCGATCAGCGGCGACCTCCTCACGCATCCGCGGGGCGAGCCGATGCTGCGGCGCTATGTGCGAGTGCTGCCCCGGCCGGCGTTCGCCGTGCTGGGCAACCACGACATCGCGCTCAGCCGCGACCCGCAGGCCCGCCGCTCCGATCTGCGGGAGCTCGAGCCGGCCACGCTCCTCCGCGACGACGGCCGACTGCTCGAGCTGCGGGGCCGGAGCGTGTGGATCGCGGGCGCCGATCCGCGGCTGATCGTGCGCGCGAGCGCCCGCCTCGATCCGAACCGGCTCGCGCGCGAGGCCGACTTCTCGATCCTGCTCTGCCACTACCCGCGCGTGCTCGACCAGCTCGAGCCGGGCCGCTTCGACCTCGTCCTCGCCGGCCACATGCACGACGGCCAGATCGCGCTTCCGTTGCCGGGCGGCAAGGTTCGCTTCGCCCATCCGACCGCCCGCTTCAACGCCGGCGTCTACCGGAGCGCCGCCGCGACGATGCACGTCTCGGCCGGGCTCGGGACGACGTTCGTCCCGTTCCGGTTCGCGGCGCGTCCCGAAGCGACCGAGCTCACGCTCAGACAGGGCTAACCTTGGCGTATGGCCGGCCAGGCGTCGATCTCGACCGAGATCCTCGCCCGTTACGCCGCGGATGCTGCGCGGGAAGTCGACGGAGTGCGAGGGCTCGCAGATAGTCCGCTGCCGCGGAAGCACGCGGTGCGCGTAACGGGCGAGAACGGCGCGGTGCGGGTCGAGCTGCACATCGTCACGGAGTGGGGGGCGTCGATTCCGGCCGTCGGCAGGCTCGTCCAGGAGCGCGTGCGCGAGTACCTGAAGAGCATGGCGGACGTCGAGCCGGCGGCCGTGGAGGTCGTCGTCGACGCGGTGGGGCCAGACCGATGACGACACGCATCTCAGGTCTGACGGGAGCGACGATCGAGACGGCGCCGAGCGTCTGCCACGAGTGCATCTGGTGGCAGACACGGAACGGGCGCAGCACCGACAAGCGCAAGTGGATCCGCGACGCCGAGGACGCGTGGGGTGCGTGGGGGACGGTCTACCACGACGGCGACGGGCGGCTGCTCGGCTCGATGCAGTACGGGCCGACGGAGCTCTTCCCGCGCTCGCGCGAGCTCCCCGCCGGCCCGCCGAGCGACGACGCCGTCCTCGTGACGTGCGCGTACCTCACCGACCCGTCGCGGCCGTGGGTCATGCAGTCGCTCTTCCTCACCGCGATCGGCGACGCCCGCGAGCGCGGCGCGCGTGCGCTCGAGGCGTTCGCGTACCGCTACCCCGAGGGCGAGACGAACTTCGACCGCTTCCACGTCCACCGCACGATCTTCCCGGCGGACTTCCTCGCCGACTTCGGCTTCGTGCCGGTGCGGTCGAAAGGACGCGTCGAGCTGGCGCGGCTCGAGCTCGGCGGCCTACAGCCGGTGGAAGAGGGAACGCGGGAAAAGGTGCTGGCGCGGGTGCAGGAAGCGTTCATGCCCGCTCCCGCGCCGCAGCGCTTCTAGCCGGCTCAGGCGTAAGGACACTGGGCCCAGGCGAGTGTCACGGTCGCCTGGTCGCGGTTGCCGGGTCAGGACTTTCCCTGATGATGCCAGGCGGCGCGTGCCGCGAGAATGGCCTTCGAAAGGAGCGTGGAACATGTCGACTATGTCGCATGGATCTCCTCCGGTTGCCCGCGAGCGGCCGAGTTGGTCGTTGCTTCGGGCCGTTCCCGAGATGTGGGCATCGCTCGCGATAAAATAATTATTTTTAATTTATATATTTCTGATATCATGCGGCGCGTGCCGCGAGAATGGCCTTCGAAAGGAGCGTGGAACATGTCGACTATGTCGCATGGATCTCCTCCGGTTGCCCGCGAGCGGCCGAGTTGGTCGTTGCTTCGGGCCGTTCCCGAGATGTGGGCATCGCTCGCGATAACGGCGATGTGGACCGCAGTCTTCGTCACCGCAATCTGGGGGCCGGACGCACAGTTCCACAGCGTTGACGGGAGCAGCTCGACCATTCCGACCGCAATCTTCGTCACCTTCTTTGCGTTCCTCGGCACGTGGATTGTGGCGAGACACGGCTTCCGACCCCACAAGGAGGACTGAGGAATCCAGAGGCGCGGGAGGGGCGACGGAGCGCCGCCGCTCCTGCCCGTCGCCGCCTCAACCGTTTCCCAGGGTGTCACTCCCGAACTCAGTGTCATGCCGGGCGGGTGTCGTCCGGTTGTGGGCCGGGCCGGTTACGCCCCGGTCTGCGTCTACTAGAGGGACCGATGCATCTGGACGAAGGTCGTCGTAAAGCCCTCGGGCTCGTAGAACCTCCGCGCAGAGGACGAAGAAGACGATGGCGAAGAGGAAGATTTCTCCTGAGACGCGAGCTGTGCTCGTCGATGTGAGACGCGAGGTGCGCGCATTGATCGAGCTCTTGCAGGCGAAGCTCGATCGGCTGGAGCGCAGCTAGGCGGCCTGCGTCGTCGAGCGCGCGCCGTCGAGCAGGAGCTCGGCGATCTGGAGCGCGTTGAGCGCCGCGCCCTTGACGAGGTTGTCGCAGGCGAGGAAGAGGACGAGGCCGTTGCTCTCCGCGGCGCGGTCCGGCCGGACGCGCCCGACGAGCACCTGGTCCGTCTGCGCGGCCGCGCGCGGCGTCGGCGTCTCGACGAGCCGGACGCCGGGGGCGCCGGCGAGCACGGCTTCCGCATGCTCGGGCAAGAGCGGCTGCTCTGTCTCGATCCAGACGGACTGGGCATGTCCGACGAGGACGGGAACGCGCACCGTTGTCGCGCTGAGCGGCAGCTCGGGCTGCTCGAGGATCTTGCGCGTCTCGGCGCGGATCTTCGACTCCTCCTCGGTCTCGTCGCCCTCCCACGTCCAGTCGAACTCGAGATCGTGCTGCTCGGTCGGCTCGGCCAGCAGCTTCTCCATCCGCTGCGCGCCCGCGCCCGAGACGGCCTGATAGGTCGAGAGTCGCACGCTCCGCAGCCCTGCCGCGTCGTGCAGCGGCTTGAGGACGCACGTGAGCGGGATCGTCGAGCAGTTCGGGTTGGCGACGACTCTGGTCGTCGCGATCGCCTCGCAGGCGCGGGCGCCGTTCACCTCGGGCACGACGAGCGGATAGCCGTCCGCGAGCCGGTAGGCGCTCGACTTGTCCACCACCAGCGCGCCGCCCTCGACCGCGTCGGGGACGAGCTCGCGGGACGCGCTCGTGCCGCACGAGAAGAGGACGAGGTCGAGGCCGCCGGCGAGGAGCGCGTCGGCACTCGCCTCCTCGACCGTGAGCCCGCCGTCGAACTCCCGCCCGGCGGAGCGCGCGGAGGCGAACGCACGGACGTTCGCGTAGCCGCGTTCTTGCAGAAGGCGGAGCGTCACGGTCCCGACGGCGCCGGTCGCGCCGACGACGCCGATCCGAGCGTCCTGGTTCATGCGGCCCCGAGCTCGAAGGCGTCGTGCAATGCGGCCACTGCCTTCGGCACGTCCTCGGTGCGGACGTGGCAGGCGATCTTGATCGGCGAGGTGGAGATGACCTCCGGCTCGACGCCGATGCCGCCGAGCGTTGCGAACGCCTGGGCGGCGATTCCGGGGTGGCTCTTCATGCCTGCGCCGACGAGGCTCACCTTGCCGAGGTCGTCGCGCATCGACCACTCGACGTCGAGCCCGCCGAGCAGCTCCTCGCAAGCGCGCTGATCCTCGACGGGCGCGCTGAACACGATCTCGTCGCTCGCCACCTGGAGGATCGTGTCGACGTTGACGTTCGCCGCCGCAAGCTGTTCGAACAGCCGCGCTGCGCCGATCCGGCGGACGCGGTAGAGGGGCTCGCAGTCGGTGTGCGCGACGCCGCTGATGATCGCCTTCTCGAGCACGGGATCCTCCTCGTCGACGATCCACGTTCCCTCGGTGTCGGAGAACGTCGACCGCACGTGCAGCCGCACGTCGTGGTTGCGCGCGAACTCGACCGAGCGTAGCTGGAGCACCTTCGCGCCGCTCGCCGAGAGTTCGAGCATTTCCTCGTACGTCACCGCCGGCAGGCGGCGCGCGTGAGGGACGAGGCGCGGGTCGGCTGTGAAGACGCCCTCGACGTCCGTGTACATCTCGCACGCGCCGGCGCCGAGCGCCGCCGCGAGCGCGACGGCCGTGAGGTTCGAGCCGCCGCGGCCGAGCGTCGTCACGTCGTGGGAATCGGCCGAGACGCCCTGGAAGCCGGCGACGAGCACGATCTTGCCGGCGTCGAGCGCGTCGTTGATGCGCGTCGCGCGCACCTCGGCGATCTTCGCCTTGCCGTGGACGGTGTCGGTGACGATGCCGGCCTGCGAGCCCGTGAGCGAAATCGCCTCGTGGCCAAGATCGTGGACGGCCATCGCGCAGAGCGAGTTCGAGATGCGCTCGCCGACCGAGATGAGCATGTCGTACTCCCGCGGATGCGGCCGCGGCGAGATCTCGTGGGCGAGCCGGATCAGCTCGTCCGTCGTGTCACCCATGGCGGACAGGACGCCGACCACGCGACGGCCTTCGTCGCGCGCGCGCACGAGCCTCCGCGCGACGTCCTTGATCTTCCCCGTGTCCGCGACGGAGGAGCCGCCGAACTTCATCACGACGAGATCAGGCCCCCGCGCGGCGTCGTCGGCTGCGACTTCGGGAACCGTCTCGTAGCGCGTCGTCGCCACCGTCACATCTCCCGGCGGCCGGTGAGCGCGCGGCCGAGCGTGACCTCGTCCGCATACTCGAGGTCGCCGCCCACCGGCAAGCCGCTCGCGAGGCGCGTCACGCGCACGCGGTCGCGCAGGCGGCCCGCGAGGTACGACGCGGTCGCCTCGCCGGTCGCGTTCGGGTTCGTGGCGAGGACGACCTCGACCACGCCGTCGCTCTGGACGCGGTGCATGAGCTCGTCGATCCGCAGGTGCTCGGGCTCGACGCCGTCGAGCGGCGAGAGCGCGCCGCCCAGCACGTGGTAGAGGCCGCGGTACTCGGCCGTGCGCTCGAGCGACACGAGGTCGACCGGCTGCTCGACGACGCAGATCGTGGTGCGGTCGCGCCGCGCGTCGAGGCAGATCGCGCACAGCTCGTCCTCGGTGAGGTTGCCGCACTCGCGGCAGAAGCGAACGCGCTCCTTCACCTCCTCGATCGCGCTTGCGAGCGCGAGGGCCTCCTCCTTCTGCGTCTGGAGGAGGTGGAACGCGAGCCGCTGAGCGGTGCGGCTGCCGATGCCCGGCAGGCGCGTCAGCTGCGCGACGAGGTTCTCGACGGAGGGGCTCAGCATGCGCCCTGAGGGTACTCGTCCGATCCGGACACGACCGGTGTCAGACACCGGTCGTGTCCCGACAAGACAGGGCGCTAATGCGGGCTGAAATCGAAGGCCCAGCCCCAGATCACGACGCCGATCAGGGCGAGGACGATGATGGCCCAGAGCCAGTTGGAGAGGAGATACCGGCCGCGGACCCGCCGCCGCGGCTGCGGGGTGCTCAAGGGCCGTCCTCTGATGGCCTTTGAGCACGTGGAGGGGGTGTGGGGGAACTGGGAGGTTCCCCCACACAAGGCAAAAGAAGGGGGCAACGTGGGGGAAACATGGTTGCCCCCACGGGAGCAAGCCGAAGGCGAGCGACGTTCACTCGCCGAGCCCGGGGAGCCCGAGGCCGCCGAGGCCCATGTCGCCGAGCAGCTGCTGTGCCTTCGCCTCGACGCCGGCCCTGGCCGAGCGCAAGGCCTCGTTCACGCCGGCGAGGACGAGGTCGGCGAGCGCCTCCGGGTCGTCCGGGTCGATCGCGTCGGGCGAGATCTCGATCGCCACGACGTCGCCGGCTCCGTTCGCGGTCACCTTGACGAGGCCGCCGCCGACCGACGACTGCGCGGTCTCCTTCTCCGCCTCCTCCTGCATCCGCGCCACCTGCTCCTGCATCTGCGCGGCCTGCTGCATCAACTTGTCCATATCGAAGGACATGGCCCTAGCTTTCCCGTTCGCGTGCGTCGAACTCCTCGGTGAAGCGCAGGACGAAGTCTTCCTCGCCGGCCGGCTCCTCGTCGGCCACGGGCACCTCGCGCGCCTCGCCGAGCTCGAAAGCGAGCTCGAGCCTGCGGCCCGTGACGTCGTAGAGGGCGTCGGCGAGCAGGCCCGCGTTTTTCGGGTCGCGGGCAAGGTCGAGGTGGAACTGGGCGCTCGGCGGGAACTCGAGCGTGAGCGTGTCGCCGCTCAGGTCCGCCGGATGCGCCTCGCGCAGCAGCGACGCTGTGGGGATCCCGCCTCGCTCTTCGACGGCCGGGATAACGGTTCGGGCCCAGGCTTCCTGCAGCTGCGAGAGCTCGAGCGCGGGCGCACCGACGGGAACGGGGACGGGGACCGGCTCGGGCTCCGGGACAGCGGCGGGTTCTTCCGCAGCTTCGGCCGTCGGCTGGGCGGGAGCCCGCGGCGCCGGCGCAGGGACGGGCGTCCCCTGCTCGAGCCGCTCGAGGCGGAACGCGATCGACTCCCGCGAGAGGTCGCTGGCGGGCCGCGTCACCTTGACGAGCGCGAGCTCGAGCGGCAGGCGAGGATCGCCGCCCTGGCGCATGTCGTCGACCGCGACGGCGAGCAAGTCGACGAGCCGCAGGACGGTCGCCTCCCCGAGCTGGTTCGCCTGTGCCTTGAGCCGTTCCCGCGCCTCCTCGCTCGTCGCTGCGGCCTCGGGCACGTCGCCGAGATGCTGCGCGAGCATGATCTGCCGCAGGTGCTCGATCAGGTCGAGGACGAGCCGGCCGAGGTCGTGCCCGCGCTCCGCGAGCTCCTCCAGATACGTGAGCGCGCCGGCGGTGTCACGGTCGATCACGAGGTCGCAGAGCCGGAAGAGCGCCTCCTCCTCGACCGTCCCGAGCAGCTCGAGCACGGCCTGCACCGTGACCTCGTTGCCGGTCGCGGAGGCGAGCTGATCGAGCGTCGAGACCGCGTCGCGGTATGCGCCGCGACCGCTGCGGGCAACGAGCGCGAGCGCCTGGTCCGGCGCGTCGATCCCCTCGGCGTCCGCGATTTGGCGCAGCACCTTGACGAGATCCTGCAGGCGCGGCCGCTGGAAGACGAAGGTCTGGCAGCGTGAGCGGACGGTGGGCAGCACCTTCGAGAGGTCGGTCGTGCAGAAGATGAAGACGAGATGCGGCGGCGGCTCCTCGATCAGCTTCAGCAGCGCGTTCCAGGCGGCGTCCGTGAGTTGGTGCGCCTCGTCGAGGATGTAGACCTTGTAGCGGCCCTCCACCGGCTGGAGGACCACCCGGTCGCGGATCTCGCGGATGTCGTCGATGCCGCGCTGCGAGGCGGCGTCCATCTCGATCACGTCGAGGGAGGTGCCCGCGGCGATCGCGCGGCACGCGTGGCACGTGCCGTCGGGCGCGTCGTCGGGCCCTGCGCGCAGTTGAGGCACTTGCCGAGGATGCGCGCCATCGAGGTCTTGCCGGTGCCGCGCGGGCCGGCGAAGAGGTAGGCCTGGCGCACCGCGTCCGTCCCGATCGCGTTGCTCAACGTCCGGACGACCGCCTCCTGGCCGACGACCTCCTCGAAGCTCTGGGGGCGGTACTTCCGGTAAAGCGCAGCCACGTGTCGATTCAAGCAGAACGGCGCGCGCCACTCGGTCGCGTCGCCGCGCCCGACCTGCGCGGGCGCGGCCCACCAGCGAGCGCCTTCAGAACGCGAGCGGCGAAGCCGCTCGCGCCGAGCGAGCGGAAAGCGGAGCCCAAGGCGTAGCGGGCGAAGCGGGCAAACGGGCCAGACCGTCCGCACACCTGAGAGGGACTACTTAGCGCTGCTTCCTCCCGGATCTGACGCGGTTCGCAGGCTCCCACTGCACGGGGCCTGGCCCGGAGGCAGTGTAGCCTCGGGCCTCGTGCCCGACGACGCCCGCCGTGCTTTGCTCACGAGGTTCTTCGACCACGCGCCCATGTTCCCGCCGGCCAGCCTGCCGCCCGTGGAGGCGCTGGCCGAGGACCGGCGCGCGCGGGCGAGCGAGCACGCGTGGATGCTCGGTCGGCTCGTCTGGCCGGCGGCGCAGCTGGCAGAGCTTCCGCAGGACGAGGGCCGTGCGCTCGCCGTGGTCGAGGCCGGCCGGCGGGCCGCCGGAGGCGGCTCGGGTCTACCGCTGGGTGCCGGCGGCTTGGCCGTCGGCGCTTCGAGCAGCGAGCGGCAGAACGAGGCGGTCTACCTCGAGGGCGTCGCGCTCGACGAGGTCGCGGCGCGCGGCCGGCGCGCCAAGATCCGCTGCGGCGGCGAACGCGTCCCGAGCGCCGAGGAGCTGGGGGACTTCATCCGCGGCTGCCGCGAGCGCGGTCTCGTCTTCAAGGCGACCGCCGGCCTCCATCACGCGTACCCGACCGAAGCCGGCGAGCACGGGTTCCTCAACGTCCTCGCGGCCGCGGTCTTCGGCGACGAGGAAGAGGCGCTGCGTGAGCGCGCGCCGGCCTTTGCGCTCGACGCGACATCGTTCCGCTGGCGCGACCAGGAGGCGTTTCCGGGCCGGCTGGCCGACGTGCGCGCCTCGCTCTTCCACTCGATCGGCACGTGCTCGTTCTTCGAACCCGCCGAGGAGCTCGAGGAGCTGGGGGTCCTATGAGCGGAGGCTCGACGGAGCTCATCCAGGAGCGGAGGCGGCGGCGTGTACGGCGCCGGAGCGGGAGATGAGCTTCGGCGCAGGACCGAACGGGCTGCTCTGGCGGGACGGTGACGAGGCCGTCGACCTCTCGGCCCTCGGCGACGTCTTTGCGCGGCCGACCCTGAACGAGCTGCTCGCCGCGGGCCGCAGCGGGTGGCGGGAGGCAATCGGCGTGGCGCGCGTGCACGACGGGCCGCGCGTTCCCGTGGCGGAAGCCGGCCTCCGTCTGCCGTTCGAGGTCGCCGACTATGTCGACTTCTACTCGTCGCTCGAGCACGCGACGAACCTCGGCCGCATGTTCCGGCCCGACCAGGAGCCCCTGCTGCCGAACTGGCGCTGGCTGCCCATCGCGTACCACGGCCGGGCCGGCAGCGTCGTCGTCAGTGGGACGGACGTCGTGCGGCCGCGCGGCCAGCGCAAGGCGCCCGACGAGGACGCACCGACCTTCGGTCCGAGCCGCCGGCTCGACTTCGAGCTCGAGCTCGGCTTCGTCGTCGGCGTTCCGACCTGGCTCGGCGAGCCCGTCCCGGTCGAGGCGTTCGCCGACCATGTCTTCGGCGTCGTCCTCGTCAACGACTGGAGCGCGCGCGACATCCAGGCGTGGGAGTACCAGCCGCTCGGGCCGAATCTCGGCAAGTCGTTCCAGACGTCGGTCTCCGCCTGGGTCACGCCGCTGGCGCTGCTCGACGAGGCGCGAGTCGAGGCGCCGCCCCAGGATCCACCTGCGCTGGCGCATCTCGCCGGCGGGCGGGACTGGGCGCTCGACATCGCTCTGGAGGTGGAGCTGGACGGTGAGACGATCTCGCAGGGGAACGCGCGCACGCTCTACTGGACGCTGCCGCAGCAGCTGGCGCACGCGACCTCGAACGGCGCGCGGCTGCGAACCGGCGACCTGATGGCGTCGGGGACGATCTCAGGTGCGGAGCCCGGCTCCGAAGGCTCGATGATCGAGCTCTTCCGCGGCGAGCGGTTCCTCGACGACGGAGACGAGGTCGTGCTGCGAGGCCGGGCGGCGAACGGCGTCGAGCTCGGCGAGGTGCGCGGACGCGTGCTGCCGGCTCGCGGTGTCGTATGAGCCTCCACGACGGCCCGAAGCTGCACGAAGTCGACGTCCAGGCGATCGACGCGGCGAAGCTGGAGCCACTGATCGGCGCGGAGCGGATGGCGCAGTTCGAGCAGGCGGCGGAGGTCGCGCGGGAGGCGCTCGCCGGCAGCTCCGTGCTGAACGTCAACTCGACCGGGGCGGGCGGCGGCGTGGCCGAGATGCTGCAGACGCTGCTCTCGTACGCGCGTGGCGCCGGACTCGACGCGCGCTGGCTCGTCATCGAGGGCGATCCCGACTTCTTCGCCATCACCAAGCGGATCCACAACGGGCTCTACGGATCCGCCGGAGACGGCGGCCAACTGGGTGCCGCGGAGCGCAGCCACTACGAGCGCATCCAGCGGCGGAACGCCGACGAGCTGCTCGCGCTGATCCGCCCGGGAGACGTCGTCGTGATCCACGATCCGCAGCCGGCAGGCCTCGTCGCCGCAGCGAAGAGCGCCGGGGCGCGCGTCGTCTGGCGCTGCCACGTCGGTCTCGACCGGCCGAACGAGTGGAGCGAGCGCTCGTGGGAGTTCCTGCGGCCCTATCTGGTCGAGGCCGAGGCGATCGTGGTCTCCCGCGCCGCGTTTGCGCCTCCGTGGGCGGATCCGGCGCAGGTGCACGTGATCCAGCCCTCGATCGACCCTTTCTCGGCGAAGAACGAAGCACTCTCGCTGCGCAACGCCTGGCTCGCGCTCAGCTATGTCGGGCTGCTCGACGGTGCGATCGAGACGCCTCCCGCCGTGTCCTTTGCCCGGCGTGACGGGTCGCCCGGACGGATCAACCGGCGCGTCGACGTCGTCCAGACGGGACCGCCGGCCCCCGCGGACGTGCCGCTCGTCGTGCAGATCTCGCGCTGGGACCGGATGAAGGACATGGCCGGCGTGATGACCGGCTTCGTGGAGCACGTCGATCCTGCGCTCGGCGCGCACCTGCTGCTGTGCGGACCTGTGGTCACCGGGGTCGCCGACGACCCCGAGGCGGCCGAGGTGCTCGACGAGTGCACGGCCCTCTGGCGGCAGCTGCCGCATGCCGCGCGCAGCCGCGTGCACCTGGCCTGCATCCCGATGGCGGATCCCGACGAGAACGCGGC
Source organism: uncultured Actinomycetes bacterium (assembly GCA_963770815.1). GTDB lineage: Bacteria > Actinomycetota > Thermoleophilia > Gaiellales > Gaiellaceae > Palsa-739. The sequence goes on along the minus strand of CAVYQV010000004.1, from coordinate 415 downwards.
GATCGTGAACGCGATCCAGCGCCACGCGTCGGTCGTCGCCCAGAAGAGCCTCGCGGAGGGCTTCGGCCTGACGGTGGCCGAGGCGCTGTGGAAGCGGAAGCCTGTCGTCGCCAGTGCGGTCGGGGGCATCGTCGACCAGATCGAGGACGGCACCCACGGCCTGCTCGTGCACGATCCGGCCGACCTCGTGGCGTTCGGCGGCGCCGTCGAGTCGCTGCTGCGCGACCGAGAGGACGCCGCCCGGTTGGGCGAGAACGGCCGGCAGCGTGTCATCGACGAGTTCCTGGGCGACCGGCACCTCGAGCAGTACGGCGCTCTCTTCGAGCAACTCTCACGCAAGAACATCTGAACGGCCCTGTTTCCAGGGCCTTCCTGAGTGGGCGCGGCTGGGATCGAACCAGCGACCCCTCGCGTG
>CAVYQV010000003.1:0-234107 GCA_963770815.1 uncultured Actinomycetes bacterium | reverse complement strand
TCCTTACCATGGAGGTGCTCTACCAGCTGAGCTAAGAGGGCTGGAACGCGGATTGTAGCCCCGCTCTCCGCGGGCGCCCGCCGACGCCACGCGTAGCCTCAGCCGCTTGGACGTGCGTCGCGTCCTCGGGCCTGCCGACGACATCGGGGAGTCGCCGCTGCTGCCGGCGGCCGCGCTCTTCACCGCCGCCGCGCTCTACGCCGACCTGCCCCGGCGGTTCATCGCCGGGCCGAGCGCGGGGGCATTCGGCGCCCTGCGCTGGGTCGTGCCCGCGCTGACCGTGCTCGTGCTGCTGACGTTCATCGCGATCCGGCCGGGAGGACCGCTCGCCCGCGCCGTCGGCTGGCACACGCAGTCGCTCCACCTGACGCGCCGCCGCCTTGCGCTGACCACGATCGCCATCGTCAGCGCGGCGAACTGCGCCTCGATCATCCTCCTCGTCCACCTGCTCGTGAACGACCCCCGGCACGTGCACGCCGCGCCGCTGCTGCGGGCGGCCGTCCACATGTGGGTCGTGAACGTCCTGCTCTTCGGGCTCTGGTACTGGCAGCTCGACGGCGGCGGTCCTCTCAACCGGCGGACGTGCGCGCCGCACGAACGCGACTTCCTCTTCCCGCAGCACACCGAGCCGGCGCTCGAGGCGGCGGGCTGGCGGCCGCTGTTCCTCGACTACCTCTACGTCTCGTTCACGAACGCGGCTGCGTTCAGCCCGACCGACACGATGCCGTTGAGCCGCTGGGCCAAGATGCTGATGCTCGTCCAGTCGGCGATCAGCCTCGCGCTCGCCGTGATGGTCGTGGCGCGGGCCGTCAACATCCTGCGCTAGCTCGGGGAGGTGTCGCGTCGCAGCCGCAGCTTCCGTGGTGGCGGCTCCGAGGGCGGCTCGTGCCCGAAGACGAGCACGTCGACGAGCGTGGCGGCCGCGGAGGTGGCCGGAATGGCCAGGACCACCGCGAAGGCGCCGAAGATCAGGCCACCACCGACACGGTGACGAGCGTGACCAGCGGCGAGAGGCCGACCGAGCGGCCCATCAGGTGCGGGTTGATCACGTAGCTCTGGAACTCGCGGACCGCGATGAGCACGAGCAATGCGAGCGCGGTCACGTGCAGCGACTCGGGAACGCCGACCGCGATCACGAGCAGGGCGCCGAGTAGCGGCTCGACGACCGGAATGATCTCGAACAGGCTGACCGCGCCGCCGACGAGCAGCCAGTAGTCCAGACCGACGAGATAGAAGCCGGCGGAGAGGATGGCGCCGATCACGAAGACCATCAGGAACTTGAGGCGCGTGTAGGAACCGAGCCTGCGGTCGATCTCGAGATACGTCTGCCGCACGCTCTCGCGCTTGTCCTTCGGCGCGAGCCGCACGAGCAGGTCGATCGAGTCGCGTTCCGAGACCCAGTACCAGGTGGCGGCGAGCGTGAAGAAGAAGGCCACGATCGCGGTGGTCGCCTTGTGGCCCGTAGGTCGCGATCGGATGGAAGATCGCCGTTCCGGATGGGAGGTTGTGGAGATGGCTGTCGACCCACACGATCACGTCGTGGCGGATGCCGGCCGAGTGCGCGACCGTGGAGTTGCCCGCGTGCTGCGCGAGCGCCTCCTTGAGCTGGTGCACGGCAGGCGGTACCGCGAGCCAGAAGAACAGCACGAATGTCCCCAGCACCATGAAGACGAAGGAGAAGATCGCCAGCGGCTCGGGCACGCGGTGGCGGCGAAGCCACTCCACGCCCGGGCGCATCGCGGCTGCGAACGTGAGCGCGAGCAACAGCAGCACGATGGTGGTCTGGTTCACCTGCTGGATCGGCTTCGGCGTCGAGAAGTACCCGTACGGCCTGTTGACGATGATCGTCTCGCTCGAGGCGATCTTCCTCTCGACCTTCGTGCTGATCAGCCAGAACCGTGCGGACGCGAAGCGCCAGGTGATCGCCGACGAGCACTGGAGGTTGGTGGGGGAGGAGAAACAGCAGAACGTCGAGCTGCTCGTGCTCTCGAATCAGATCCTCGCGCTCACCCGCGAGGTCCGCGCCCTGGTCTCCTCAGTGGAGAAGCTGGAGCCGCCCGAGTGAGCGCGCCTGCATCGTCCGCCGAAATTCGTGAGAATGCGCGCAAGTCACTGAGTGGTTGAAGACGCGACTCGGGAGGTCGATGCCATGTCCTCTGTTACAGCTGGTCTCGAGAGCTCTGCGGAGCGGGCGGTTGGGCGCGCTCTGCCGCCGTGGTGGCTGTTTCTCATCACAGGAGTGGGCTGGACGATCGTCGGGTTCATCCTGCTCCGCTTCAACTACACGTCCGTTCACGCCGTCTCGCTGCTGTTCGGGTTCGTCGCCATCGCGGCGGGGGTCATGGAGGTCGTGATGACCTTCTTCGCGCCGGGCTGGTGGAAGCTGCTCAACGGAGTGCTGGCGGTCGCGTTCCTCGTGGCCGGCGTCGTCGCGTTCATCCATCCGGGCAACACGTTCGTCGCGCTCGCCGCCGTCTTCAGCTTCTTCCTGCTCTTCGCCGGGATCTTCGACATCATCATGTCGATCGCCTCTCGGCATGAGATCGATGTCTGGTGGCTGCAGCTGATCGGCGGCATCATCCTGGTCCTCCTCGGCTTCTGGGCGGCCGGCGATTACGGCCGGAGCGCGGTTGTCCTCATCGCCTGGGTGTGCGCGTTCGCCCTGATCAGGGGGGTGCGGGACATCGTGTACGCGTTCCGCGTCCGCGAGCTCCAGCACGGATAGGTGACCGAGCGGCGGGCGCCGGTTTCCGCCGGCGCCCCCGCGCAGGCGGCAGCTATCCGTCGAGCGGGCGGTGCTGCGCGTGGGCGCGCCGCCTTGCCCTCTCGGACGCTCTGTGGCTCTGGCGTCTGTTCCGCTGGAAGTACGCGATCAGGACGAGGGCCGAGAGGGTGACGGCGATTCCGAACACGGGGTAGTTCGCGAACGTGAAATAGATCCCGAACAGGCAGAGCACAGCGACCGCTGCCCAGGACAGGACCGAGACGACACCGTGGAGAAGGCGGGCCACCGCGCCAAGCCTATGCCGCGGTCTCTAGGGCTCGCTGGTGAGCGTGTCCGACCGGAATCGTGCCGCCGCTCGCGCAATCGCCCCGAGGCTTCCGGTCCCGAGGTAGTGATCCAGAAAGGCGAGCGAGACGCGTTCGACCGCCGCGAGCCGGGATCCCGGCACCGTGTACGGGCCGAGGTGGCCGGCCTGCCGGAGCAGCAAGAGGAACTTCGGGCGGCCGACGGCGTGGAAGAGGTCATACGTGTACACCGGCGGATTGATTCGATCCGCGGTTCCCTGGACCGCGAGGAGCGGCACCCTGCGCGACACCAGCCCGACGTGTCCGCCGAGCTCGGCGCCCGAGAGGATCACCGCGGCCCGGATGCGCCGGTCGTGCCACGGCCGCTCGTAGGTCGCGCCGAAGGCGGTCTCCGCGCCGTCCGACTGGCCGGCCGCCGCGATCCGCGTCGGGTCGACGAGGCCGTGCAAGGGGCTCGCGGGCGAGGCGCTCGCGGCGAGGAGCCGCGTGATGACGAAGCTCATGTCACGAGGCTGGTTCACGATGTCGCTCTCGTCCGGCCCGCCGGGCGCGTGGGCGTTCCCGAGCGGGAAGAGCGGCGCGGCGACGACGTAGCCGGCGGCTGCCCAGGCCTGCAGCAGGCGCCGGTAACGGAGCGGCGTTGTCGCGAACCCGTGCCCGAAGACGACGAGCGGGGATGGCCGGCCCCGGTCCGCAGCAGGCGGATACCAGAGGTACGTCGTCACCGGCCTCGGGACCCGTCTGCCGCTCGGGAGGCGAATCGTCCGGGACTTGTCGACCAGGTGGAGGACCGACGGCAGCGCCGTGCGTCGCCCCAGAGGCTCGGCATGGGGCGAGGAGGCCCCGAGTGACACGGCCACGCACAACACCAGCGCCGCCAGAACCGTCCTGCTGAACAAGTGGGGGCGGGAGGATTCGAACCTCCGTAGGCTGAGCCGACGGGTTTACAGCCCGTTCCCTTTGGCCGCTCGGGCACACCCCCGGGGGGTGCGCATTGTAGTCCGACCGCTACGGATACGTTCTCGGCGATGGGGGACGCGCCGATCCGGTCCTCACGCCGATCCTCTGGCTCAAGCTGCTCGTCCTGCTCAATCCGATGGTCTACATGAGCGAGGCGCTGCGGGCCGCGCTGACGCCGCAGCTCCCGCACATGCCGGTCTGGGCGTTCTCGCTGGCGCTGGTGGGCGGCTCGATCGGAGTCGGGCTGTTCTCGCTGCGGACGTTCCGCCAGCGCGTCGTCACGTAGCTTTCTGGGTGTGAGTGACGTCGCGATCGTGGGAGCCGGGCCTGCGGGCTCAGTCGCCGCGTACCGGCTCGCGCGCGCGGGCGCGAGTGTCCTGCTCCTGGACAAGGCCACGTTCCCGCGAGACAAGCCCTGCGGCGGCGGCGTCACCGGCCGCGCAGCGCGCCTGCTGCCGTTCTCGATCGAGCCGGTCGTCGAGGACGTCGTCGACCGGATGGACTGCGGTCTCCGCTACCAACACCACATCACGCGCCACGCCCGCGCGCCGCTTGCGTATATGACGCAGCGGCGGCGGCTCGACCACTTCCTCCTGCAGCAGGCGGCCGCGGCAGGCGCCGAGGTGCGGGAGGGCGAGACGGCCGATGCGCGGGAACTCGACGCCCGGATCGTGATCGGGGCGGACGGCTGCAACGGCCGGTCGGCGAAGCAGCTCGGGCTCGCGGACCGTATCGCGCATGGGGTCGCGCTCGAGGCGAACTTCCCGTACGAGCGGCGCTACGCGGGCGCGATGGTGCTCGAGATCGCGGTCGTCCGCGGCGGCTACGGCTGGATCTTCCCCAAGGGCGACCACGTCAACGTCGGCGTCGGAGGGAACGCGGAGGAGGGGCCGAAGCTGCGCGCCGAGCTGCGCCGGATGTGCGAGGCGTACGGGATCGACCCGGAGGCGGCGCAGGACACGCGCGGCTACCGGTTGCCGATGCGGCTGCCGGGGACGCGCCTCGCCCGCGGCCGGACCGCCGTGATCGGCGATGCCGCCGGGCTCGTCGACCCGTTGTCGGGCGACGGGATGTACGAGGCGTTCTACTCCGCCAAGCTCGTCGCCGAAGCGGCGGTCGAGGTATTGGCCGGCCGCGCCGAAGACCTCGACGCCTACCAGGCGGCGGTCGAACGGCGGATCATGCCGCTGACGCGCGCCGGTTGGGGGGCGAAGCGCGCCTTCGAGCACTTCCCGCGCGCGACGTACGCGGTGGCGAGGTTGCCCGTCACGTTCCGCGCGCTCGAGAAGCTCCTTCGGGGAGACCTGCCCCACCCCGCCGCAGCCCGCGGCAGCGAGCTCGCCGCAATCCGGGCGATCTATGTCCTGTCGCGAGCCGCGCGGGCGAGCTAGTGCGCTAGCTGCTGCTAGTTGGTGCCCTGGTTCCCGATCAGCTGCATCAGCTTGAACATCGGGAGGTACATCGAGATGATGATGATGCCGACCATGAAGCCGACGCCGATCATCATCAGCGGCTCGATGATCGAGGTCAGGGACTGGATCGCGCTGTCGACCTCGTCCTCGTAGAAGTCGGCGATCTTCGAGAGCATCTGCTCGAGCTCACCGGTCTCCTCGCCGATCCGGACCATCTGGCTGACCATGGGCGGGAAGATCGGGTCGGCCGCGAGCGGCTCCGCGATCGGGACGCCCTCCTGCACCTTGACCCGGGCCTCCGCCAGCGCCCGCTCGACGAGCCAGTTGCCCGCCGTCGAGCCGGCGATGTCGAGCGCCTTGATGATGTCGACACCCGCGGCGACGAGCGTGGCGAGCGTGCGGAGCAGCCGGGCCATCGTCACCTTGAGCACCACGTCGCCGATCTTCACCGGGGCATGCAGCTTGAACCGGTCCCACTTCTGCCGGCCGGAATCGGTCTTCTTGTACCGGAGGGCGCCCCAGATCAGGAGGCCGATCGCCGGGAAGACGATGTACCAGTACGAGCGGAGCACGTCGGAGGCGCCGAGGACGATTTTCGTCAGCGTCGGCAGCTGGCCGTGGAGCTCCGTGAAGATCTTCGCGAAGATCGGGACGATGAACATGAGCATCGCCACGAGCACGAGAGAGGCGAAGGTGAAGACCACGGTCGGGTAGACCATGGCGCCCTTCACGCGGCGCTTGAGCTTGGTCGCCTTCTCGATCTGGTCGGCGACGCGGTCGAGGACGTTGTCGAGCATTCCCGACGCCTCGCCCGCCTGCACCATCGAGACGTAGAGCTCGTCGAACACCTTCGGATGGCGCGCCATCGCCTGCGAGAGGAGGAGGCCTCCCTCGACGTCCGCGCGGAGCTCGGCGATGACCTCGGCGAGATAGGGGTCGTCGGTCTGCTGCTCGAGGATCACGAGCGCGGCGACGATGTTCAGGCCCGCCTCGATCATCGTCGCGAACTGGCGCGAGAAGACCTGCATCGAGCGGGGCTTGATCTTCTTGAAGGTCGTGCGCAGCCCCTCCGTGCCGCTTGCCGGGAGCTCACGGAGCGTCTGCGCGAGCAGGCCACGGATGCGGAGCTGCTCCCGTGCGGCCTCGAGGTCGGGCGCGTGGATCTCGCCGAGGGTCTCGAGACCCTCGATGCTGATCGCGGTGTAGGCGAAGCCGGCCATCGGTCGGTTAGCCGAGCAGGCGGAGCTGGTAGCGGATGCCGTCGGCGGTGTCGACGAGCGTCAGCGTCCGGCCCGGCCCGAGGGAGACGGTCTTCGCGCCGCTCGAGTAGGAGCCGGCAGCGATACCGATCCGCGCGACGCCGTTGTTGCTGACCGAGACCAGCCGGAAGAGCGGGTTGGCGCTCGGGAAGCCGGTTCCGACCCGGACGACCTGAACCCGGCCGTTGACCGCGATCCGCGCTGCGCCTCTCACGGCGAGCGTGCGGTTCACGTGCTTGTGGGTCAGCGCGGCGGTCGTGCCGGTGCTCGTGGAGCTGGTCGAGCTCGAGCTGGTCGTCGAGCCTCCGCCGTCAGTTTGCGGGGCCGCCGCCACCTGCTGGACGAACGGATCCTTGCTGGCGAAGTGACTGAAGGAGTAGAGCTGCGACTTGCCGACCTTCGGCAGCGTGTCCGAGTTCGGCAGCACCGTGTTCGCGTTCGCCACCGGAGTGACCGCGGCCGCGGCGGTGCCGGGCGGAGTCGTCGTCGGGGTGCCGGTAGCCGGGGGCGTGACGCCGGTCGAGGCGTCGGTCGTCGCAGCCGGCGGAGTCGCGCTCCCGCCACCGCTGCTCTTGAGCATCGAAGGCACCTCGAAGGCGAGGACGATGGCGAGCACGACCGAGAGCCCGGCCGCGACCTTCTTCATCTTCTTGTCCTTGGCCGTCCGGACGTCCTCCATTCTCTTCTGCTGCTTGCGGTTCATGAAGTCCCTCCGCTCGTGCTCGGAGCCGCCGAGGTGGAGCCCGAGGTGGTGGTCGTCGTGGACGTGGTCGTCGACGTGGTGTCGGTGGTGCTCGGAGTCGTCGGCGCCACGAGCGCCTGCGGCACGAACTCGTCGATCATCAGCGTCGCCGAGACCTGCGGCCAGCTCTTCGGCCCTTCGGCCAGGGTGACGTCGGTGACGTCGAAGAGCCGTCCGGCCGTGAAGAGCCGGCCGTTCTGGACGCGGACGAGGTTGCGCATCCGCTGGAGGAACGAGAGCAGGTCGTAGAAGCTGCCGGTGAACTTGGCCTGGATCGGCTCGACCGCGAACGGATCGGTGCTCACGGTGGCCGGCACTCCCGCCGCGGCGCTGGTCGACGCCGTGCTCGTGCTGCCGGAACCGACAGGCGAGAGCTGGTCGAACGAGATCCCGGAGTCGGACGCCAGCTGGCTGAGCGAGATGAGCACGTCGGGCGTGTCGAGCGTGTTCGGCATCGCCTGCGTGTCGCTGAAGACGCTGGCGGAGCGAACCGCCGGCAGCGCCTGCGTGAACGCCGACGACTTGTTGCTGTTGATCTGAGCCTCCACGACGGCCGTCTGCTGCTTCAGGCTGGAGGCCGTGGACTGCTTCGGCGCGATCAGGGTGAAGTAGCCGATGAGAGCGACAAGCAGCAGCACGGTCGCCACGAGCGCGACCTGAGCCGCCTTCGGCAGGCTCGCTAGCCGGGCGGTCACGAGGCCCCCCTTCCGTTCTTGATGTTGGCGACGATCGTCCAGCTGATGACGTTCTGGCCGGAGACGTTCGACGAGGTGCTGTTCAGGAGCTGGACGTCCTGGAGGTCCGGGACGACCGAGAGCCGCTCGAGAAGCCGCGCGACGCTCTCCTGCGAATAGGTGTAGCCCTGGATGTTCAGCTCGGTTGCCGTGGCCGGGATGGCGCTCGGGGTTGTCGTCGGGGTCACAGGCGCCGGATCCAGCGGCACGGTCGCGCTGAGGCCCGTGAGCCAGACGTCGTTCGGCAGGACGAGCGCGAAGCGGCGCAGGATGCGATCCCACGCGACGCGCTTGGAGAGCGCCGACGCGAGAGCGAGCGAGCGCTGCTCACGCTGGGTGAGCACCTGCTGGCGGAAGGCCTGCGTGGTCGCGGAGACGTGATGCGCCGGTGTCACGGCGAGCACGGCCCGTGCGGTTGAGAGCGCCTGCTGCTGGCGGCTGACGCTGCGGCTGGCGACAAGGGTTCCCGCGACGAGGGCGAGCACGACGGCCGCGCCGCCGATCCCGGCGACGAGGACGACCGCGTTCGGCCGCTCGCGCTTCTGCTGGACCTGCTGGCGGGGGAGAAGGTTGACGGCGCGCATCAGTCCTCGATTCCCAGTCCGATTGCGACGGCGAGCGCGCCGTCCTGGCCGTTGGAGCTGATGCCGTGACCGGAGCCGACGCGAGCGAACGGGTCGGCGACACGGACACTGATCCCGATCAGCTCCTCGAGCTGCTCGGCGAGCCCCTGAAGATGAGCGCCGCCGCCGGTGACGGTGATCTCGGCGAAGCCCAGAGAGTCCGGCTGATCCTGGTAGAAGTGGAGGGACGAGGCGAGCTCGCGCGCCAGGCCGCTCACTTCGCGGCGCGCTGCCTCGACAGCCTTGGTCGTGCGCTCGTCGGCCGGCTCGGCCGTCGTGTCGACGGAGATGTTGACCGACCGCTTGATCCGCTCGGCCTCCTCGGCGTCGACGTCGAGAGCGCGCTCGATCGCGGCCGTGACGCGGGCGCCGCCCCAGTCGAGGACGCGCGTGAACTCGCAGAGGCGCCCGTCGGAGACGGCGACCGTCGTGCGGTCGTTGCCGATCGAGACGGCGACGCGTGCGGCCTCGGCCCGCTCGCCGGCATGCAGCGGTTCGCCGCCGACGGCGCGGAGGAGGGCGAAGGCCTCGATGTCGATCCCGACGAGCTCGATCTTCGCCAGGGCGCAGGTGGCCGCGAAGCGGTCGACGAGGTCGCGGTAGGCGACGGCGAGGAGCACGCGGTCGGGCGCGTTGGCCTCGTCGACGACGTGGTAGTCCAGCATCGCCTCTTCGATCGGGATCGGCAGGGTCTCGTAGGCGCGGAAGCGGATGGCGTTGGCGAGCTGGCGCGGGTCGTCGACCTCGGGGCGCTCGAACACGCGGACGCCGGTGCGGCTCGAGCCGATGCCGAGGCGCACGTTCTTGCGCGGCAGGTCGGCGGCGGAGAAGAAGGCGGCGATCTCGTTCGCCAGCGCTTCCGAGTCGCGCACCTCGCCTGCCACCACGACCTCGGGCGGAAGCGTGTGCCGGGCAGCCTTGACGAGCTTGGGCCGGCCGTTGTTCACGATGACCGCGGCTGCGAGCTGGGACGAGCCGATGCTCAGCCCGACGACCTGCTTGTGCCGGGTGGTCGAACTCGCCGACTGATTCGGCGCGGGCAGCGGGAGTTCGCGCTGACGCGTGAGCTCGTGCTTCAGCGAGAACTTGCGCTTCGGCGCCTTCTCCTGCGTCGTCTCCTCCTGCGTCGACGCGGTGGCCTCGGCCGTTGCTGCCGCGACTTCGGTCTTCGGCGCCCGCTTGGGCAGCGTCAGCCCGCGCTTGAGCGAGGGGCGGCGCTTCGTCGCCGCAGTCTCGGTGGCGTCGGTCTTCGGTTCCTTGGCCTTCGGCGCCTTGGCCGCGGTCTTCGTCGACGGCTTGCGCTTGAAGGAGATGTCCTTCTTCATCAGTTCGGAAAATCCGCTCACTGTGAGGCTCCTGCTACTCGGAGGCCGCGGAGGGCCTCGGGAAGGTGGTCATCGGAACGGGGGGTGACGCCGCTGCGTGCCAGCTGCGCCTCGAACTCGTCGCGCCGGCTGGTGACGCCGAGCGCGGTCTCCTGCGAGATCTGCTTACGGACGACCAGTTCGGCGAGGCACTGCTCCATCGTCTGCATGCCGCGCGTCGTGTTCGTCTGCATCACGGAATAGATCTGCTCGGTCTTGCCCTGCCGGATGAGGTTCCGGACTGCGTCGTCGGGCAGCAGCACCTCGAGCGCCGGCACGCGCTTGCGGCCGTCGCTGCTCGGGAGCAGCGTCTGCGTGACGATCCCCTGAAGCGAGGCGGCGAGCTGCATCCGCACCTGGCCCTGCTGGGCAGACGGGAAGACGTCGATGATGCGATCGACGGTGCTCGGCGCGCTCTGCGTGTGGAGCGTCGCGAGCACGAGGTGGCCGGTCTCGGCCGCGGTCAGCGCGGTCGAGATCGTCTCGAGGTCTCTCATCTCGCCGACGAGGATCACGTCGGGGTCCTGGCGGAGGGCACCGCGCAGCGCCTCGGCGAATCCCTTGGCGTCGGCGCCGACCTCGCGCTGGTTGATCACCGAGGTCTTGTGCTGATGCAGGAACTCGATCGGATCTTCGATCGTCACGATGTGCATCGGCCTGCTCTCGTTGATCGAGTCGATCATCGTGGCGAGCGTCGTCGACTTACCGGAGCCGGTCGGGCCTGTCACGAGTACGAGGCCGCGCGGCTCCCGCGCGAGCTGGAGGAGCACCTCGGGGAGGCCGAGCTCGGCGGCGGACTTGATCAGCCTCGGCACGAGGCGGAAGGCGGCCGCGAGCGTGTCGCGCTGGAAGTAGACGTTGACACGGAAGCGGGCGACGCCGGGGACGGAATAGGAGAAGTCGATCTGGCGGTCGATCTCGAGCCGCTTCTGCTGGTCGGTCGAGAGCACGCGATAGAGAAGGTCGCGCGTCTCCTCCGGAGTGAAGGCCTCGAACTCCGTGAGGGGCTCGAGCCGTCCGCGCATGCGCAGAAGCGGCGGCGACCCCGCGGTGATATGGAGGTCGGAGGCGTCTTCGGTGGCAACGCGCTCGAGGAGCGTGTCGATGGAGAAAGGCTGCGGCGTCATGCGAGCGAGCTATCGGCGGGCGATGTGGCTCGCTTTAGGGAGGCGGCCGGGAATCACTCGGTCGAGGGAGAGGCGCAAGCCGGCCTCAGCCAGCATCCCTCACAGCGGGTGAGTCCGTGGGTGAGACGAATCACTCGGAAAGGGGGGACGAGCCGTTGCGGTCGCTGCCGATACACGGTGGGTCTGGGTTACCTGTCCATCAAAGGAGACTGCATGCATTCCCTCAGACAGAGGCTTAACGCACGTGACGAGAGCGGTTTCACCCTGATCGAGCTCCTCGTCGTTCTGATCATCATCGGCGTCCTGCTTGCCATCGCCATTCCGTCGTACCTGGGCTTCCAGAAGAAGGCTCAGCAGACGGCGGCGATGTCGGATGTCCGCTCGGCGATTCCGGACGCCGAGGCCTACTACTCGGACCAGAACAGCTACGGCAGCATGACCGCCAGCCTGCTGCAGACCACGTACGACTCCGGCCTGGTGATCTCTAACGGAACCTCCACCGGCATCGTGAGTGCGATCCCGAGTGCGTCCGATACTCAGAAGTACTGCATCTCGGCCGTCAGCGGTGGCCACTGGGCGCACGTAGCAGGCCCGGGCGGTCAGGTCCAGAACGACACCGCGGCGACCACGGATCCCTGCGCTGGGTTCTAGTCCCGCCTGAGTCACCCAACTACCGAGGGCGCGGGAAACCGCGCCCTCTCTTTTGCCTCTCTTCCGTCTATCCCCCGTTTCAGGGAGGCCCGCGCCGCCTGGGCTGCCGATAGGAGGGCCATGAACGCGACGCTGAGCACCCGCCAGATCCGGCTCGTCGCCATTCTCTTGCTGGTCGTCGTCGCCGTCGGCGGCTACCTGGTCGTCACCAAGAACAAGACGGCCACGACCACCGCGCCCACCACGCCGGCGCGGACGACGCATGCGACGACGACGCCCACCCCGAGCAAGACGCACACCGCGACGCCCACGCCGGTCAAGACGCATGGGCTGCCGGTCTCCGTCGTGCACGCCCTTCAGAAGCATTCGGTGGTGGTCGTTTCCCTCACCGCTCCGCGTGGATCGGACAACCAGTACACCGCCACCGAGGCGCGGGCCGGTGCGGCCGCGATGAAGGTTGGCTACGTCGCCATCGACGTCTTCCATCAGCAGTCGGGCACGGCGATCCTCCGCAAGCTCGGAGTCGTCGACACGCCCGAGGTCCTCGTGGTCAAGCGTCCGGGCGTCATCACCGCGCAGTACAAGGGCTTCGTCGACCGCGACGTGGTCGCGCAGGCCGTCGCCGACGCCCGCTGATGAGAAAGGGCAGCCGCCCTCAGGCCGCCGAGCCCGAGCCGCGGGAACTGTTCGTCCGCAGCGCGAGCCGGTACGGACGCCCCGTGGTGACCATGCGGGCGCGTGATCTCGGCGATGCCTGCGTCGTCGACATCGAGGTGGAAGGTCGTGAAGATGGGGCCGAGCCGCGCTCGTACAGCTTCGCCGACGCCCAGCAGGCGAGCACGTTCGTGACCGAGGCCGTCGAGGCCTTGGTGTACCTCGGCTGCGAGATTCACGCCTGAGAGGCGCGAGCGGGAGCGAGGTGGATCCCGTGCACAGAGAAGAAGGCGAGCTTCGGCACGACGAGCTGGGCGCCGACGTGATCGCGCTCCCACAGCTCGAGCGGCTGCCTCCGAATCCCGACGCGCCCGACGGTCCCAGCTTCACCTCCGACAACCGCTCGGCGCGGCTCGAGGCGCTCGAGCTCGTCCGGGCCGCCGTCGAGCTCGCCGACCGGATCGAGCGCGATGCGCAGGAGACGGCGAAAGACAGGATCACGCGCACCGAGGAGGAGGTCCGGTTGCGCCGGCTCGCCCTCGACGAGCGCGAGAAGGAGCTCGATCACCTCAAGCGCGACCTCGAGGCCGCGGGCCAGGAGGCCGCGAAGGCGAAGCAGGAGCTCGAGGAGCAGCGCCGTCGAGCAACCGAGGCTACGAACGAGGCGGAGGCGCGCCTGGCCTCCGTGGAGGAAGAGGCGGCAGCGACGATCGCTGCCGCGACCGAGCGCGTGCAGACCCTGCAGGAGGAGAGTCGCGTCGAGGCTGAAGGTATCGTCGCCGCCGCCCGGACCGAGGCCGAGGCGGTCGCCGGTACCGCGAGGTCGGAGGCAGACATGGCCGTCGAAGCAGCGCGCGCCCAGGCAGACGGAATCGTCGCCGCGGCTCGCAGCGAGGCCGAGGGGGCCACGCAGGACGTCCGGTCGGAAGCAGAGGCCGCGTTGAACAACGCTCGCTCCGAGGCCGAGACGCTCGTAGGCGCCGCACGGTCCGAGGCAGAGACGATTCTGGGGACGGCCCGCTCGGAGGCAGAGGCGGTTCTCTCCCGCGCTGCCGCCGAGGCCGGCGAAGGGGTCGAGACGGCGCGCGCCGCCGCCAACGAGCTGCTGCAGAAGGCACAGGCCGAGGCACATGGCGTCGCGGAAAACGCGCGCCAGGAGGCGGAGCAGCTGGTCGCGGCTGCCAAGGCCGCCGAGCCGGCGCCGCAGCCTGCGCCTCAGCCGGAGGCCGCGCAGCCCGAGCCGGAGCCGGAGCCGCCTGCCGAGCCCGTCGTGGAAGCGAAAGCCCCGGCCGCCGAGCCGGAGCCGGCCAAGCCGTCTTCTCCCGCAGGCTTCACGCCGCCGCCGAGCTCGCTCGAGGACCTGGCCGCCGCCAGCCGCCCGACGAAGTTCAGCGTCGGCGGCCGCCCTGGCCAGAAGTAGCGCCCGGGTCAGCCCGAACCGACGCTGAGCGCCGGCTCGAGCCCGAGGAAGGCACCGAATCGCTCGGCTTCATGCGCGAGCTCTGTGCCGGCCACGTTGCCCACCCGGCGAGCCAGTCGCACCTGCAGCTCGAGCCGTCGGCCGCGCTTCTTCCGCTTCCACAGGCCCGCGGCGGCCCCGTCCACGAGCACGAGGCGCGTTGCAGCAGGCCCCTCGTAGCGGCCGCGTCCGCGGCTCGCGATCAGCTCGCGCACGGGCTCCGGCACGAGCTGGTCGCGCGCTCGCGGAACCCGATCACGTAGACGTCGTACTCGGGCAGCAGCCGGGCCTGTGCGCTCAGCGGCGAGAACCACCGGTCGCCCGCGAGGACGAAGTAGGCGCGACCGTCGACGCCGATCTCCTCCAACTCGCCCGCGAGCTCGTCGAACAAGGCCCGCGACTCCGCCGCCCTGAACGCGGCTGTGCCGAACCACTCGGAGAAGTCGACCGGCTGGGCGGGGCAGTAGGCGCGCAGGAAACGCCTGCAGACCTCCCGCAGCGCCTCGCCCTCGTCCATCTCTTCCCAGCTTTCGATCCACTGGTCCGGCCGCACGAGCGTGATCCGCGCCCCCTGCGGCGGGCCCTGGCAGAGGTCGGAGAGGAGGAAGGCGAATCCCGAGCGAAGCCGTTCCCGGGGAGTCGGTCCCACGCGCTCGACGACTGCCTCGGCGAGCTCGTCGCGGAGGAGGCAGCGGCCGTCGAGCGCCTCCCAGACCGCCACCCGAACCGCGGCGACCTCGTCCGCGCCGAGCGCGGGGTGCACGACGCCGGCCGGATCGGGCCAGGCCGGCAGCCCCTGGTCGGCCGAAGCGAGGACCGCGCGGCGCGCGGCGAGCCAGAGCGGCAGCTCGCCGGCGGGGTGGAGGTGCAGCGTTCCACGGAGCGTCCACCGGCCCGGCGAGAAGCAAAAGCCCCCGTCCGGTCGAGAGCCGGTTGCTGTTCACTCCGACGAATCGCAAGGCCCAGAGGACCGCGAAGATCCAGGCGAGAGCGGGCACGACGAGGAAGGTGCGGACGTGTGCCAGCGGCGAGCTCGGCGGCTCCGGATCGTCCTCCGGCGGCTCCCCGACGGGTGGCCGGTCGAAGATGCGGGGATCGAGCCCATCCCAACGGGCCGCCACCAGCTGCTCCGCTTCCACCGCCGTGAGACGCCACCGCCACGGCGGCACGATCCTGCTGTCCACGTGGATGACCAGGCCGTCGGGCGAGTAGGTCGTCCATTCCGTTTCGTGGATCGTGGGCGGCCGGCTCGACGTGGACGGCCTCCGGTCGTCACCCGGCCAGATCCAGAGCTCACCGCCGCGGGCACGGATGCGTGCCTGCGCCGCGTCTGAGATCGTGAAGCCGGCCCTTCCGCTCTCCGGAGGAGAGGGCATCGCTGCCCGGCCGTCGGCGCGCTCCACCGCGAGAGACATGCCGATCCCTAGTTTGCCAGCCCGGGAAGCGTACGACCCGCGCGTCTTCCGGCTCGCGAAGCAGCCGGCGGCGCTAGAGCGTCGTGACGCGGGCGAGCTCTTCGAGCGAGGTGAGGCCGGCGAGGGCCTTGTCGATCCCGTCGCCCCACAGCGTCGACATGCCGGCGGCCAACGCTGCCCGCTCGAGCTCCTCGTGGCTCGCCTTGCGTGCGGCGAGGGTCGACAGCTCCTCGTCCATCTCGAGGAGCTGGAAGACGCCGATGCGGCCCTTGTAGCCGGTCTGCCGGCAGCGCACGCAGCCGTTGCGGCGGAAGAGCTCGGTCTTGCCCTGCCGGAGCTCCTCGGGGATGCGTGCGGCGTCGAGCTCCGCCTTGTTCGCCGTGTAGAGCTCCTTGCAGTGCTCGCAGAGCCGGCGCGCGAGGCGCTGCGCGAGCACGCCCGTCACGGCCGCACCGGTGAGGAACGGCTCGACGCCCATCTCGTTGAGGCGCGAGAGCGCGGACGGGGCGTCGTTCGTGTGCAGGGTCGAGAGGACGAAGTGGCCGGTCAGGGCCGCCTCGATCGAGATCTTCGCGGTCTCGACGTCACGGATCTCGCCGACCATCACGACGTCGGGGTCCGAGCGGAGGATCGAGCGCAGCGCGGTGGCGAACGTCAGCCCGGCGCGCGGGTTGATCTGCACCTGGTTGAGGCCGGGGAGGCGGTACTCGACCGGGTCCTCGACGGTGATCACGTTGATCTCCGGGCGGTTGATCTCCGTCATGGCGGAGAACAGCGTCGTCGACTTGCCCGAGCCGGTCGGCCCGGTGACGAGCAGGGCGCCGGTCGGCCGGTGGACCATCGCCGTGAGCTGCTCCTGCATCGCGATGCTGAGCCCGACCTCCTCCATCGTCGGCGGCTTCCTCGACTTGTCGAGCAGTCGCATCACCACCGACTCGCCCTCGACCGTCGGCAGCGTGGCGACGCGGACGTCGAGCATCCGGCCGGCGGCGGAGGCGGAGAGCGAGATCCGGCCGTCCTGCGGCTTCCGGCGCTCGGCGATGTCGAGCTTCGCCAGCACCTTGAGGCGGGTCGTGACGCCGATCGCGCTGCGCTTGGGGATCCGCTGGGTCTCGTGCAGCACGCCGTCGATCCGGAAGCGCACGACGAGGGAGTCGCTCTGGGGCTCGAAGTGGACGTCGCTCGCACCGTCCTCGGCGGCCTCGAAGATGATCGAGTTGACGAGGCGGACGAGCGGCGCGTCCGAGATTCCGTCCTCGACCTCGAGGTCGTCCGGTTCGTCGCCGTCGCTGACAACCTCGAGCTCGACGACGTCGTTGCTGAAGGTCGAGCGGGAGCCACCGAACGCCTCCGCGGTGCGCGCGAGCCGTCCGAGCTCGGTTGTGATCTCCTCGCTCGCAGCGACGCGCAGTGAGATCGGGTGGCGGCTTGCGAGCCGCAGCGAATCGATGCCGTGGATGTTCTGTGGGTCGGAGATCGCGACGCACAGCGAGCCGTCCTCGAAGGCATACGGGAGGGCGGTGACCTGCTCGAGGACGTGCAGCGGCAAGGACTCGGCGGCCAGCGGGTCGATGCCGATGTTGCCGAGCTCGACCACCGGGAGCCCGTACTGGGCGGCGACGATGCGGGCGATCGCCTCGCTCGAAGCGAGCCCCTCGTTGATCAGCACCTGCACGACCGGCGCGTGCTTGACCTGCTCGCGCAGAACCTCGAACTTGGCCTCGGGAATCAGGCCCGTCGTCTCGAGCAGGTCGAGGACCAGCTCGCCCATCAGCTGCGAGATCGGCGCGGGAGTGACCGGGCCCTTGGGCGGCGGGCCTCCGTCACCCGTTACGGGCTGAGCGGACACCGCAGTCGTCTCACAGGAGGTGGTGGAGGTAGGCGTGGAGGATCGCCTCGCCGGCAAAGAGCGTGATCACCGCACCCGCCGCCATGAAGGGCGCGAACGGAATCGCGAGCCGGCGGGCGCCGCGGCCGTGGCGGGCGATGAGGAAGACCGTCGGGACGAGGGCGAGCAGGAGCGTCAGCATGAACGCGACCGGAGTCGTCCGGCCGAGCAGCGCGCCGATCAGCAGCGCGAGCTTGACGTCTCCCATCCCCATGCCGCCCGGATAGGCGAGCGCTGCGAGGAAGAGGAATCCCGCGAGGCCGAGTGCTCCGATCGCCCACACGGGCGAGGGGTGCCAGATGGTGTCCAGCGCGAGGACGACGGCAGCAGCCGGCAGCACCACGCGGTTGGGGACGATCCGCCGCTCGATGTCCGTGGCCGTCACCACGACGAGTGCTCCACAGGCGATCGCGGCCGCCGCGGTCCTGAGCGTGAGTCCGAACGCAAGGACGCAGGCCACGAGGAGGAGCGCAGTCGTGAACTCGATGGCGAGGTCGCGCGGCGGGATCTTGACGCCGCACCTGCGGCAGCGGCCGCGCAGCAACGCGTACGACAGGACCGGGACGTTGTCGTACCAGGCGATCGGCGTCTCGCAGTTCATGCACGCCGAGCCCGGCCGCACGATCGAGCGGCGCAGGGGCACGCGCGCGGCGACCACGCCGAGAAAGCTGCCGAGGGCGAGGCCGGGCACGAAGACGAGCGGAAGGACGAGATCCATCCCGTTTGTTATCGACATTCGCGCGCCGCCGCTTGAGGGCAGCTTGCAGCGTCGGTCAGGAGGCCGGAAAGCTGCGTCCGGGCTACTTGGAGCTCTGCTTCGCCGGCCGCCGGATCAGGCTCGCGCCGTACGGCGAACGATTCTGAGGCTGGCCGAGCTGTGCGCCCTTGCCGCGCTCGAGGTGCAGCGTGATGGTCGGAGCGCCTGTGTCGAGCACGTGCGTGCCGGGCTTCGGCGACTGGGCGACCACGACGTTGGCCGGGTAGCCTTCGACGGCGCCGCGGACCTTCCAGCCGAAGCCGCCGTCCTCGAGCGTCCCCGACGCGAACACGAACAGCTGGCCCTGCACATCGGGCACGATCATCACCTGCTGCGGCCCGGACGTGTGCGTCGCCGGCTTCGTCGCCTGCGTCGGCTTGTCGGCCGCGAGGCTGATCGTCGCGCCCACGAGAAGGCCGGCAGCGGCGACCGCCGTCAGGCGGGGAAGGGTGAGGATGCGGCGGGACACGCCTCGTGCATCGGAACGTTCGAACACGCCCATGACCCTCTAATGGGTGAAGTAGACGACGTCGGAGCTGAATGTGGTGCCGCTCGTGGGGCCGAATGCCGCCTGCCGGCCTCCGCCGACCGCACTCCCGAGGATCCGCCTCGCGCCGTCGTAGCGGGAGGCGAACCAGCGCTCGCTGAGGCTGTCGATCTCGACGTTCGCTCCGGTGTGCGGCGCGTCGATGAAGTCACCGAAGCCGATGTAGATGCCGACGTGGTCGAGCCCGTTGAAGAAGACGAGATCCCCCGGCTGCAGCTGGTTCTTCGACACCGCGACGGCGCCCGGGAAGTTCCACTGCGAGACGGTGTAGTGCGGCAGCGAGATCCCGACTTCGGCGTACACGTACTGGACGAGGCCGGAGCAGTCGAAGCCGGTCGCCGGGCTTGCGCCGCCCCACTTGTACGGGATGCCGAGGTACTGCATCGCAATCGAGACGACGCCGCTGTACGGCGCCGCCGAGCTGCCACCTCCGGAGAACAGGTTGCTCGACAGGAACGCCGGCGCGTTCGTCGCGAAGGCGCTCCCGTTCGCCTCCCTCCGGTATCTGCCGAGCTGCGTCGTCGCTGCGTCGAGCCGCTGCTGCAGCTGGGTCACGCGCGCATCCGCCGCGTGGCGGCGGACGCCGAGCTGGACCGCGCGTTTGTGCGCGTCGAGCCTGTTCGAGAGAAGGCGGGCGGTGTTGGCGGCGCGGAGGAACCGCTGCTCGGAGCGCGCGAGCTTCCTTGCATGCGCCCGCGCGGCGCCCAGTTGGGCGTGTGAGGCCGAGATGCGGTTACGGGCGGAGGAGAGCTGGGCTCTCAGCTGGCCGGGCGACAGGGCGAAGCCGGTGGCCCCGCCGCCGTCCTGGCTGTAGAGGCTGGCGAGCCCCAGCACCTCGTTCACGTACCAGGAGGCGTGGTTGTAGCAATAGACCGCGCGGGCGACGTCGAACTGGCCGCCGCAGCCGGCGAGGTACCGCGCGGCGCTGAAGATCGCGTCCGTCGGGTTGTTCGGATCCGCGACGCCGTCCCCGTTCGCGTCGATTCCCCAGCGGGCCCACGTCGAGGGCATGAATTGCATCCAGCCGATGGCTCCGGCCGAGCTCGGCCCGAGGTTCTGCCCGAAGTTGGTCTCGACCTTATTGATCGCGGCGAGCACCTCCCAGGGGATCCCGTAGGCGCTGCCGGCCGCCTGCCAGATGGGGAGCAGGGCCGCAAAGGACATCCCGCCGCCCTGCGGCTTGTTGAAGGGGATCACGGCGCCGCTGCCTCCCGTCGAGAACGCGACGGAGCCGGCGGGTGCGGCCGCCTGATGCTGACGCACAACCTTGAACGTGTCCGCTCCCGCCGTGCCGGCGAGGGTCAAGGCCAGCACGAGCACGGCCCCGAGCAGGCGGAGGAGGCGTCTCATGGCTACTGCTGGCCGGCGACGCGGAGCCTTGGCAGGTCCTCGTCAGCTTCGGCAGGATCCTCGGCCACCGGCTTGGGCTCGTCGTTGTGATCCGCGTTCTCCAGGGACTCGAGGTGCGCGACGGCGGCCTGTTCCTTCATGGCGCGATCGAGCGCGATCAGGAAGTCGTGGCGGTTCGACGCGGCATTGGCGGCGATCTCGCGGTCGACCTTCTCGTCGAGCACGAGCTCGATCAGCGCCTTGCTGAAGGTCTGCATCTGGAAGAAGTCGCCCTCGGCGATGGCCTCGTTGATCTCGTCGGGCTTGTTGTCGCGGATCAGGTCGGCGATGCGGGCGTTCGCGACCATCACCTCGACGGCAGGGACGCGTCCGCCGTCGGTGCGCGGCAGCAGCCGCTGGCTGATCACGCCGCGCAGCACGCCGGCGAGGATGGAGCGGATCAGCTGCTGCTTGACGGACGGGAAGAACTCGACCATCCGCCCGATCGTCTCGGCGGCGTCGACCGTGTGCATCGTCGAGAGGACGAGGTGGCCCGACTCGGCCGCGGCCAGGGCGGTCTCGGCGGTCTCGGCGTCGCGGAGCTCGCCGATCAGGATCACGTCGGGATCCTGCCGGAGCCCGCGGCGGAGCGCCTGCGCGAAGGAGGCGGTGTCGAGGCCGACTTCGCGCTGGTTGACGATGCAGCTGTGGTCGCCGTGGACGATCTCGATCGGGTCCTCGATGGTGACGATGTGCTGCCGCCGGGCGCGGTTGATGTGGTCGATGATCGCCGCGAGCGTCGTCGTCTTGCCCGAGCCGGTGGCGCCGGTGACGAGGACGAGCCCGCGGTGCTCCTCCGCCAGTCGCCGGACGCCGGCCGGCAGCGACAGCTCGTCGAAGTTCGGGACCTCGCGCGGGATGACGCGGAAGGCGATCGAGATCGACCCGCGCTGGCGGAAGCCGTTGACGCGGAACCGCGGCAGGCCGGGTGGCGAGTAGGCGCTGTCGAGCTCTCCGGTCTCGAGGAACGTCTGCAGCCGCTTCGGAGTCGCAGCGCAGACTTCCTCGAGTGCGAGCTCGAGGTCGCGCTCGGACAGGTCGGGCTCGCCTTCGAGCTCGCCGAGGTTGCCGTCGCGGCGCAGGATCGGGGGCCGCTCGACTTTGAGGTGGATGTCGCTGGCGCCGAGTTCGACGGCGCGTCTGAGTACGAGTTCGAGATCCATCGGCAACTTTCCAGATCGGCCGTTTACGGCGCCGGCTTTAGCCCCGACTCCCCCGGACGGGCCTGTTTCCGCGCGTTCATCCGGTCGGCGTCCGCGACGAGACGACCGGCGCCTGGCAGCGCCAGTATTCGCGGTCGGGGTGGACGGCGATCAAGTTGCACGAGTTGTTCGTCATGTCGGGCCAGCCGTCGAGGCGGCCCTTCGAGCAGCTCAGTAGTGTCGGATCGGCCTGGCCGTTGACGGTGACAGCGGAGCAGCGGCTCAGAAGACCGGCGTCTCGCATGATGCGCCCGTCCTTGACTGCGGCCATCACCCCGATGAATAGGGCACCGATGACGATGATCTTCAGCAGCATCGGTCTCTCCCGGCTCGTTCGCCCGTCCGAGTCGGCATCGGGCGCCGCGGCGCCGATCCCTCCTTCGGACGAACTAGCGCGCGATCAGCGCCTCCAGCTCCCGCTCGAGCTCTGCGAGCTCGTTGCCGTGCCGCCCTAGACCGCCGCCGAGCTCGTCGAGCGTGCTCTCGAACCGCTCGCGCTCCTCGGCCACGAGCAGCAGGAGGCTGTTCCGCTCGGCCTCGAGCTCACTGATCTGGTGGTCGAGCCCCTGCGCGTGCCGCCGGGCCGCCTCGGCCTCGCGCGCCCGCTGCGCCGCGAGATTCGCGAGCGCCTGGCGGTGCTCCGCGAGCTCCGAGCCGGTGGCGGCGAGCTCGAGCTCGAGCTCCGCGATGATGTGCGACTTGCGGCGCCAGCGCCGTCGCGGGGCCGCTGCCGGCTCCGGCGCCTCCTTCGTGAGGGCGGCCACGACCGACTCCTTCTCGTTCCCGCCCGCGAAGACCGCGACCGCACCGACGAACGCGGCCAGGGCGATCCCGGCGGCGTAGAGCAGGCCGGGCAGCCCGCGCACGATCAGGAACGCGGCCGCCGCAGCCGCGGCTCCTGCGCCGGCGATGCCCGCCGTGGCGAGCGTCCGTGCCGGCGCTTCTCTCACTGCAGGTGACCGCCCTGGATGATCGCCGCGAGCTCCTGCGTCTTCGCGAGGGCGCGCTCGAGGCGGTTGTTCCGGTCGGACAGGTCGTGCCGCATCCGGTCGACGGCCTCCTGGTCGCGAAGGCGCTCGACGCGGATCCGCTGGAGCTCCGTCTCGAGCTCCTGCACGCGCTGCTCGCGCGCGGCCATCTCGCCGCCGAGCTCCGTCAGCTTGTTGCGCAGGTCCTGCAGCCGCGTCGCCTCGGTGTCGAAAGCGGTGAGGACTCGCTCGAGTGACCGTCCCCACACCGGCGCCGCGGCAGCGGCACCGTTCGCGACCGGGTCGGAGCCCGAGGACACCACGGCCATCGAGGCGGCGTCGAGCAGGGAAGCGAGCGTCGACGCCTTGACGACGCCGATGTCGACGGCGCCGGAGAAGTGCTCGCGAATGCCGGCGATGCGCTCGGGCGTCGCGTCGGCAAGGACGACGCGGACGTTGTGGTCGCCACAGCGAACCGGAACGGCGCCGATGCGCGCCAGCTCCTCGCCCCCTACGCGGGTGGCGGATTCGCTGTCGATCACAAGTGGTTCGTCGTCGAGGTAGGGGAGCTCCCAGCTGTGCGCGGTCTCGATCGCCATGCTGCGCTCGTCGCCCGGCTCGACATGCGGTTCGTCGTCGAACGTCGTCTCGGTCTCGAAGTAGTAGTCGTCCACTGCAGGCCTCCAGTTCGCGTATCTGCGGAGTTATCGGCTTCCGTTGGGCGGTTCTTTAGGCGCGGAGCGCTCTAAACCTGCGCGAGATAGACGCAGACGTCGCCGTCGGGGAGCGTGCGGCCGCTGCGAACGACCTCGTAGAGAACCGGCTCTTCCTGGTCGGGGAGGACGAGCTCGACCGTCTGGCCGGCCTGCGGCGGCACGCCCGTCTGCGGCACGAGCTCATAGCCGTTCGGGCCCGGGACGAACAGCGAGTACTCGATCTCGTCCGTCTCGGCGTCCGGCTCGTCCGTGGCGACTTCGAGCTCTTCGGTCTCGACTTCGGTCTCTGCCTCGGCCTCTACCTCGGGCTCTGGCTCCGGCTCGGTCTCCTCCGGGAGCTCCACGCTGCCCGACACGAGCTCCGCCGTAAGCGTGCGGACCGCGCCCAGCGCCTCGAGCAACCGCAGCGAATCGCGCTGCAGCTGCGCCTCTCGCTCGTCGGCCGCCGACGCAGCGGCCGCGAGCTGCTCGATCGAGGAGCCGAGCTCCTGCTCGAGCACCGTGCGCTGCGCGAGGAGCGTCTCCCGCTCCGCGTGGTGATGGTCCTGCGCCTCGGCGAGCAGGCGGGTCTGCTCCTCTGCTTCCGCCTGGGCCTCGGTGGCGGTGAGCTGAACCCGCCCGAGCTCGGCCAGCACGCGGTCGCGCTCGGCCTCGAGTGCGATCTGCGACTCGCGCACACGTTCCGCCTGTTGCAGCAGCTCGCGGGCCTCCTCGACCTCGGCTGCCAGGGCGTCGCGTTCCCCGAGGACGCCGCGCAGCTCGGCCGCAGAGCTCTCACGAACCTCGGCGACGATGTGCTGGAGCCGCTCGACCTCGGTGCGCAGCTCGTCACGCTCCTCGGCGGCAGGGCCGACCACGGCGAGGCGTTCGAGCGCGTCGCCGAGCTCCGCCTGGAGCCGTTCGCTGTGGGCGGCGAGCTCGTCTCGCTCGCCGGCGTGCCGTTCCTGCTCCTCGGCCAGGCGGCGCTCCTGCTCGGCCGTGAGGGCCTGCGCTTCGGTCAGTGCCGTCCGCGCGCCGTCGAGCTCCTCGCGGATGCGGTCGCGCTTCTTGCGGAGCCGCCCGAGCTCCTCCTCGTGCGCGGACTGCGTCTCGGCGAGGGTGCCCTCGAGCCGGTCGACGTCGCCCAGCAGCCGCTCGCACTCGGCGACAGCGGCAGACTGCGCCTCGGCGAGCGTGGACTCCAGCTGCTCGACCTCGGTGCGAAGCCTGTCCCGCTCCTCGGCGGCGGGGCCGAGGGCGGCGAGCTGTTCGAGTGCGTCGCCGAGCTCCTGCTGGAGCCCGTCGCGCTGGGCCGCGAACTCGTCTCGCTCGGCTGCGTGCCGCTCCTGTTCGCCGGCGAGCCGGCGCTCGTGCTCGGCGATCGAAGCCTGCGCCTCGTTGAGCCGGCGCTCGTGTTCGGCGGTCGAAGCCTGCGCTTCGTTGAGCCGGCGCTCATGATCGGCGGCCGAAGCCTCTGCCTCGGCGACCAGGCGCGCGTGCTCGGCCGCGGACGCCTGTGCTTCGGCGAGGGATGCGTGCAGGCGCTCGAGCTCCGCCGCGACCTCGTCGCGCTCCTCCTGCAGGCGGGCGAACTCCTGCTCGCGCTCGCTCCCGGCGTCGGCGAGCGCGGTTTGCAGACGCTGAACCTCGGTCGTGGCGCGCTCGTGCTCCGTCTGCAGACGGCCCAGGTTCTGGTCGTTCGCTGTCTGCGCCTCGGCGAGCGCTACCTCGAGCCGCGCGATGTCGGCGAGCAGCCGCTCCTGCTCGGCAGCTGCGACCTGCAGCCGCTCGAGCTCGCCGGTTGCGTGCTCGTGCTCCTCCCGCAGCCGGGCGAGCTTCTGCTCGTGCTCGGCCTGTGTCTCGGCGAGCGCGCTCTCGAGCTTCTCGACGTCGGCCAGCAGGCGCTCCTGCTCGCCGGCCGCCGTCTGCGCCTCGGCCAGGACGGTCTCCAGGCGCTCGATCTCGCTGCGCAGCTGCTCGAGCTCTGCAGGGTCGGCCTCGACGACGAGCGGCGTCTCGGCGGTCACGGCGGTCTGTTCGGCCACGTCCTCGGTCTCGGCGTCAAGGGTTTCCGTGGTCTCATCCGGAGTGACCTCCGGCGGTTCGGCCTCGGTCTCGATCGCCTCGGGCTCTGCGACCTCCGGGACATCCTCCAGCTCCTCGCCCTCGGGCGCAGCCGGATGGGCGGGCAGCTCGGGCTGCTCCTCGACCGCCTGCGTCTCGGGCGTGTCGTCCGCCTGCACGGCCTCGTTCGTCGGCTCGGGGCCTGTCCGCGTGGGGGGTGCGACGGCAGTTGGCGCCAGCCGGAGCTTGGGAAGGTCGGTCCGCGTTGCTTCCGCCTCGACCTCGGCGGCGGCCTCTTCGTCCTTCGGCGGAACGCCGAGCGCGAAGCCGTACTCGGTCCGGAGAGCTCCGCCGCTCTGCATCGCCAGCGCATGGGCGACCGCAGCGCCCGAGGCGAAGCCGAGCTCCACGATGATCTGGCCGAGCGGGCGTTTCGACTGCTGCTGGACCTCGAGCACGGTCGCGAGTTGCTCCTCGCTGATCAGCCCGAGTTCGGTCATCAGCTCGCCGAGCTGACGCTGTGGCATGCGCTCTCTATCGGAAGATGCACTCATGCCCGAATCCCGACCAGCCGCAGGGAAGTCACGCATCTTCTATCGGCCGGCAGCGCGGCGATCTTGAATACAGCGGACCCCGGCGTAGAAACGTCAGTTCGAGGGATGGGCCGCAACGCCGTTACTGACGAAGATTGCACCAGGACGACTGCGGCGTCCGCACCAGCGAGTCGAGGAGGAGCGCCGCATGTCCAGCACCATCGAGGAGAGCATCACCCACAGGGACAGCCTGCTCGAGGTCGAGTACGACGTCGCTCGGAGGGAAACGGAGCGCCGCGAGCTCGCTCGGGACGTGGAGGCCCAGCACGAGCGGTTGCACACGCTGCGTGCGATCGTGCTCGAGGAGCTCACGAAGCAGCGGCGGGTGACGATGCCGCGCTGGCCGAGTGGGCCGAAGGTCACCGCATCGCTCGTCGACGAGGACGAGTGGTGGAACAAGATGCTCGGGAAGAAGAAGGCGGCCTAGCCGCGCCCCGCGGTGGAGGAGTCCGGTCGGCGGTCGCCGACCGGACTCCTCCGGCGCAGACCGGGTCAGCGGCCGAGGATGCGGGCGAACAGGCCGCGCTTCGGCGATTCCGGCTCGGGCTCGGGGGCTGTCGCCTCCTGAGCCGGAGGCGGCAGCTCGTCCTCCTGCGGCAGCATCGAACGCGGCACCGCTCCCCGCTCGCGCTGGGCGCGGATGGCGGCGTTCATCTCGTCGCGCTGCGACTCGTCCTCCACCGCCCTCAGGGTACGCCGCACAGGACCCGCCTCCTCTCGTAGGCTCGGGGCCATGTGCTTCGACCTCGACTCCGAGCCGCCGATCCCGCGGATCTCGGGCGCGGCCGTCTCGCACGACGACCTCGTTCTCGAGAGCGAGGACGGGAACCGGTTCGGGGCGTTCAGGGCGGTGCCGGAGGAGGGCGTCTCGACCGGCGTCGTGATCCTGCCGGACGTCCGCGGCCTCTACCGCTTCTACGAGGAGCTCGCGCTTCGCTTCGCCGAGCGCGGCCACGCCGCGATCGCCTTCGACTACTTCGGCCGCACCGCCGGCGTCGACAAGCGGCCGGACGACTGGGACTACATGCCGCTCGTGCAGCAGCTGACGCACGAGCAGGTGCAGGCCGACGTCGCGGCCTGCGTCGGCGACCTCCGCGCCCTCGGTTGCAGCACGATCTTCACCGTGGGCTTCTGCTTCGGCGGCAGCGGCTCGTGGGCCGCGGCCGCGTCGGGCCACGGCCTCGCCGGCGCCGTCGGCTTCTACGGCCGGCCGAGCCGGATGATCGAGCTCGTGCCGCAGCTCGCGGCGCCGATCCTGGCGCTGCAGGGCGGGGCCGACCAGGGCATCCCGCACTCCGACAACGTCGAGTTCGAGCAGGCGTTGGAGGACGCGGGCAAGGATTACGAGCTCGTCGAGTTCGAGGGCGCGCCGCACAGCTTCTTCGACCGCAAGCAGGAGGAGTTCCAGGCGGCGTCGGACGATGCGTGGCAGCGCACGCTCGCCTTCATCGAAGCGCATTCGTAGACTCGGCGCATCGACCGCCGCAGCATCGCCGCCGACCTCCGCGCCGCGATAGAGGGCGAAGTTCGGTTCGACACCGGAAGCCGCGCGCTCTACGCGACCGACGCGTCGAACTACCGGATGCCGCCGATCGGGGTCGTGGTCCCGCGCCACGTGGACGAGCTCGTCGAGATCCACCGTGTCTGCCGCGAGCACGACGCTCCGATCGTCCTGCGCGGCGGCGGGACGAGCCTCGCCGGCCAGGGCTGCAACACGGCAGTCCTGATCGACTGCTCGAAATACCTCCGCGGCGTCCTCGAGCTCGACCCGGACCGGCGGATCGCGCGCGTGCAGCCGGGCTGCATCCTCGACGACCTGCGCGCCGCCGCGGGCGAGCACGGCCTGACGTTCGGCCCGGACCCTTCGACGCATGCCTACTGCACGCTCGGCGGGATGCTCGGCAACAACTCCTGCGGCCGCCACTCGATCCAGGCGGAGTTCCACGGGCCGGGGCCGCGGGTCGCGGACAACGTCGTCGGGCTCGAGGTGCTGACGTACCGCGGGGAGCGGCTGCGCATCGGCCGAGGCGGCGCCGGGGTGCCGGACGCGATCGCCGGCCGGCTGCGCGCGCTGGCGGACGCGAACGCCGACGAGATCCGCGGGCGCTACCCGCAGATCCCGCGCCGGGTCTCGGGCTACAACCTCGACGAGCTCCTGCCCGAGAACGGGTTCGAGGTCGCGCGCTCGCTCGTCGGCACCGAGTCGACGTGCGTGACGATCCTCGAGGCGACGCTCGAGTTGGTCCCGAAACCGTCCTGCGTCTCGCTCCTCGCGGCCGGTTACCCGGACAAGTTCCGCACCGGCGACCACGTGCTGCTCGCGCGCGAACACCGGCCGATCTCGATCGAGGGCATGGACCGGAGGCTGATCGACGACATGACGCTGCTCGGCATCCACCGGTACGAGCGCTCAGGGTTGCCCGACGGCGAGGGGTGGCTGCTGGTCGAGTTCGGCGGCGAGACGAAGGAGGAGTCGGATGCGAAGGCGCGCGCCCTCATGCGAGACCTCGAGCAGGACGGACGGCCGCCGTCCGCACTGAAGCTCTACGACGACCCGGCCGCGGAGCAGCACATCTGGCAGGTGCGCGAGGCGGGGCTCGGCGCGTCGGCGTTCGTCCCGGGCAGGGACGACGCGTACGAGGGCTGGGAGGACTCGGCCGTGCCGCCCGAACGGATCGGCGAGTACCTCCGCCGCCTCGCGAAGCTCGCGGACGAGTACGGCTACGAGAGCTCGCTCTACGGCCATTACGGCCAGGGCTGCGTCCACGCCCGCTGGAACTTCGACCTCGTCACGAAGCCCGGCGTCGCGAAGTTCCGCCGCTGGCTCGACGACGCGAGCGATCTCGTGCTCGAGCTCGGCGGCTCGCTCTCGGGCGAGCACGGCGACGGCCAGGCGCGCGCCGAGCTCCTGCCGAAGATGTTCGGCGACGGGCTCATCCGCGCGTTCGAGGACTTCAAGTCGATCTGGGATCCCGACTGGAGGATGAACCCGGGCAAGATCGTCCGGCCGTACCGCGTCGACGAGAACCTCCGTCTCGGCGCCGGCTACGACCCGTGGCGTCCGCGGGTGAAGTTCGCATACCCGCGCGACGACGGGGACTTCGCGCACGCGACCCTCCGCTGCGTCGGCGTCGGCAAGTGCCGTACGCCCGGCGGCGTCGACGTCATGTGCCCGTCCTTCATGGCGACGCGGGAGGAGATGCACTCGCCGCGGGGCCGCGCGCGTCTCCTGTTCGAGATGCTCGAGGGCGAGGTCATCACCGACGGCTGGCAGTCGGACGAGGTGATGGAAGCGCTCGATCTCTGCCTCGCGTGCAAGGGCTGCACGCACGACTGCCCCACGAACGTCGACCTGCCCACGTTCAAGGCGGAGTTCCTCCACCACCGCTGGAGGCACAGGCTTCGCCCGCGCCACGCGTATGCGTTCGGGCTGATCGACCGGGTCGCCCGGCTCGCGTCGCGCGCGCCCGGCGTCGTCAACTTCCTCACGCAGACGCCGCCGTTCGCGCAAGCCGTCAAGCTCGCCGCCGGGATGACGCAGGAGCGCGCGGTGCCGAAGTTCGCCCCGCTGACGCTGCAGCAGTGGTTCGCGCAGCGCGACGCGACGACGAATCCCGCCGGACGGAAGGTCGTCCTCTTCCCCGACACGTTCAACAACCACCTGCACACGGACGTCGGGGTCGCGGCGGTCGAGGCGCTCGAGGCGGCGGGCTGGCAGGTCGTGATGCCGGAGGGTCACGTCTGCTGCGGACGGCCGCTCTACGACTACGGCTTCCTCGACCGGGCCGAGCGCTATCTCCACCGCAGCCTCGACCAGCTGCGCGAGTGGTACCGCGAGGGCATCCCGATCGTCGGGCTCGAGCCGAGCTGCGTGGCCGTGTTCAAGGACGAGCTCGGGAAGCTCCTGCCGGAAGACGACGATGCGAAGCGGCTCGCCGAGAGCGTCTACCACTTCGCCGAGTTCTTCGAGGAGTTCGGCGTCGACCCGCCGCGGCTCGAGCGCAAGGCGTTCGTCTGGGGTCACTGCCATCACAAGGCGACCGGCGGCATCGATCCCGAGGTCGAGCTGCTGCAGAGGATGGGCGTCGAGGTCGAGACGCTGTCGGCCGGCTGCTGCGGGCTCGCCGGCTCGTGGGGTTTCGAGGCGGCCCACTACGACGTCTCGATGACGTGCGGCGAGCAGGGGCTCCTGCCCAGGGTGCGCGAGCTCGAGCAGGAGACGCTCGTCGTCGCCGACGGCTTCTCCTGCAAGACGCAGATCGAGCAGGGAGACACGGGACGGCGGGCGCTCCACGTCGCACAGGTGCTGAAGCTCGCACGCGAGCACGGCGCTGCCGGTCCGGCCGGGCCGAAGCCGGAGCGTCTCTACTACGAGGTGCGCCCGCAGCGCAGCCTCGCTGGCGGTCGGTTTCGTCTCCGCTACTATGCGGCGGCGCGAGGCGCCGTAGCTCAGCTGGTTAGAGCGCTGCACTCATAATGCAGAGGTCGGTGGTTCGAGCCCACCCGGCGCTACTGGGCGCGTCCCTCGGAGTGAGATAAGGAAATGGCAACCGGAGTCAGAGTCGCAATCACGCTCGCTTGCACGGAGTGCAGGCGCCGGAACTACCAGACGCAGAAGTCGAAGCGCAATTCGCCCGACCGCGTCGAGTTCCGCAAGTACTGCCGCTGGTGCGGTAGCCACACGCTGCACCGGGAGACGCGCTAGTGGCCCGCTCGACCCGTCAACAGCGCCGCCAGCGCCGCGCGCAGCAGCGCCCCGCCCTGGCCGGCGGGCCGCCCGCGCGTCCGCCCGTCCCGCCGGTCGCGAATGGCGATCAGGAGCCACGGCCGTCGCGCGAGCCGCGCCCGGAGCGCAGCGACGAGGTCCGGTCGGGCATCCCGGGCATCCGCTTTCTCCGGGAGTCCTGGGCGGAGCTGAACAAGGTCGAGTGGCCGAATCAGCAGCAGCTCGTCAGCGGCACCGCGGTCGTCCTCATCGCCTGCCTCATCACCGGTGCCTATCTGTACTTGAACGACCAGGTGTGGCAGTGGTTCATCCAACACGTGGTAGTGAAGTAGAGGCCGAGAAGACGCAATGTTCCGCTGGTATGTGATCAACACCTACTCCGGGCACGAGAACAAGGTGAAGACCAATCTCGAGCACCGGATCGAGTCGATGAACCAGCGCGCCCGCTTCCGGCGCGTCGTCGTCCCCACCGAGCAGGTGATCGAGACGAAGGACGGTCAGAAGGTGCAGGCCGAGAAGCGCACGCTGCCGGGCTACGTGCTCGTGAACATGGATCTCAACGACGACGCCTGGACGGTCGTGAAGAACACGCCCGGCGTGACGGGCTTCGTCGGCGCCGGTGCGAAGCCCGTGCCGCTCTCGCAGCCCGAGGTCGACCGGATCCTCCACACCGGTGCCGGCACGGCACTGCAGGCGCGGTCGCAGGTCGAGTTCCAGCTCGGCGAGTCGGTGAAGATCACGTCCGGCCCGCTCGCGGACTTCGACGGGGAGATCACCGACGTCAACCCGGACGCGCAGAAGCTCCAGGTGATGGTGAACATCTTCGAGCGGCAGGTGCCGGTCGAAGTCGGTTTCGACAACGTGAAGAAACTCGATTAGTCGACGTATTGGGGAAGCAGATGGCGAAGAAAGTTCTCACCCTGATCAAGCTCCAGATCCCCGGCGGCCAGGCGAACCCGGCCCCGCCGGTCGGCCCTGCGCTCGGCCAGCACGGCGTCAACATCATGGAGTTCTGCAAGGCGTTCAACGCGCAGACGGCCGACCAGAACGGCCGCATCACCCCGGTCGAGATCACCGTCTTCGAGGACCGCTCCTTCACGTTCATCACGAAGACGCCGCCGGCCGCCGTCCTGATCAAGGAGGCGCTGCGGCTCGACAAGGGCTCGGGCGAGCCGAACCGGACGAAGGTCGGCCGGCTCTCCCGCGAGCAGGTGAACCGGATCGCAGAGACGAAGATGCCCGACCTCAACGCGCGCGACATCGACCAGGCGGCCAAGATCATCGCCGGCACGGCGCGCAGCATGGGAGTGGAGGTGGACCTGTAATGGCCCAGCACGGCAAGCGGTATCGCGATTCCCGCGCCAGCTTCGACCGCGAAGAGCTCTACTCGCCGGTGCAGGCCGTCCGCCTGCTCAAGGCGATGGGCGAGACGAAGTTCGACGAGACCGTCGAGCTGCACTTCCGGCTCGGCCTCAACGTCCGTCACGCCGACGAGCAGCTGCGCGGCACGCTCATGCTTCCGCACGGGAGCGGCAAGGAGGTCCGGATCGCCGTGTTCGCCGAAGGCGACAAGGCGCGCGAGGCCGAGCAGGCCGGCGCCGACATCGTCGGCTCGGCCGACCTCGCGAAGCAGATCGAGGAGGGCTTCACCGAGTTCGACGTCGCGATCGCGACCCCGGACCAGATGGGCAACGTCGGCAAGCTCGGCCGCATCCTCGGCCCGCGCGGGCTGATGCCGAACCCGAAGACCGGCACGGTGACCATGGACGTCGGCAAGGCCGTCTCCGAGGCGAAGGCCGGCAAGCTCGAGTACCGGACCGACCGCGGCGCGAACGTCCATGTCGTGATCGGCAAGAAGAGCTTCGACGAGCGGGCGCTGGTGGAGAACTACGCCGCGGTCCTCGACGAGATCGTGCGCGCGAAGCCGTCGGCGGCGAAAGGTCGCTACATCCAGCAGATCACGCTCACGAGCACGATGGGCCCCGGCATCCACGTCGATCCCGCTCGGATCAGGGACATCGTCGAGGAACTGGACGAGCAGCCGCAGGGGGCCGCTACAGTTCCGGGCTAGCAATTGACCCGCCGAAGACCACTGGCGGCCCTCCGTGAGAGGGCGGAAGACCAGTCGAGGTGAGATGAGAAGAGATCAGAAAGAACAGGTTGTCGACGAGCTGACTGCGCGGCTGAAAGCTGCGGACACGCTCCTCGTCGCCGACTATCGCGGGCTGACGATGCCGCAGATCGACGAGCTGCGCGGCCGGCTGCTCGAGAGCGGCGCGCGCTTCACCGTCGTCAAGAACACGCTCACGCGCCGGGCGGCCGAGGCCGCCGGCACGGACGCGCTCCTTGCGCTGCTCGACGGACCGAGCGCGATCGCGTTCCTCGAGGCCGACGGCGACATGGTCGCGGCCGCGAAGGCGCTTGCGGACGCCGCGCGCGAGACGCAGGTGCTCGAGATCCGCGGCGGCATCATGCAGGGGCGCACGGTGACGGCGGAAGAGGTGGAGACCCTCGCGAAGCTGCCGCCGGCGGACGTGCTGCGCGGCCAGGTGCTCGGCGCGATCGTCGCGCCGCTCACGACGCTCGTCGGCCTGCTCAACGCACCGCTGCAGAATCTCCGCGGCCTGATCGACGCTCGCATCGAGCAGCTCGGCGGCGAGGAGAGCACCCCGGAGCCGGAACCCGAGCCCGAGGCGCCCCCCGCGCCCGAAGCCGAGGCCGCTCCGGCCGAGGAAGCACCGGCCGCGGAAGAGCCTGTCGCCGAGGAGGAGTCGGCGGAGGACACCATCGAGGCGGACGCCGAAGCGCCCGCCGCCGAAGCAGAAGTCGAAGTGTCAGATTCGGAAACCCAGGAGGAGAGCTAGATGGCAGTCGACAAAGTCTTCGACGAGCTCGGGAAGATGTCGGTCCTCGAGCTGGTCGAGCTGAAGAACAAGATCGAAGAGGAGTGGGGCATCACGGCTGCCGCTCCGGTCGCGGTCGCCCCGGCAGGCGGCGGAGGCGGCGGAGAAGCCGCGGCGGAGGAGAAGACCTCCTTCGACGTCGTGCTCACCGCGGCCGGCGGCCAGAAGATCCAGGTGATCAAGGTCGTGCGCGCGGTGACCGGTCTCGGCCTCAAGGAGGCGAAGGACCTCGTCGACTCGGCTCCGAAGCCGGTCAAGGAGGGCGTCGCCCAGGAGGAGGCCGACCAGATCAAGGCGCAGCTCGAGGAAGCCGGCGCCACGGTCGAGCTGAAGTAACGCACCTACCGCAGATCGTGCCTGCCACCGGCCTTTCGCTCTTTTCGGTGGCAGGCACGGGCCTTATTGTTTTGCGCGCCCGGCAGTTCAAAGGCCGGTCCCCGCTACCGCGGGGTAGCGCACCGTCGGCCGGAGCGCCCGGGGCGGTAGCAGGCACCTGCCACAGCAGATAGATGGCGGTTCCGCGTTCGGCGCGCTAAGGTTTCTGGCGATACCGGCTTCCGCCGCAGCTTCCGCTTGCGGTGAGGGGGGTCGTTCCGGTACCTTGGCAGGTTGCGCCGACTTTCGGCCGCTCGCAGCTCCGACGCCGTTTCTTGCCCGTTTTCGCACGCTTCAAGGGAGGCTGTTCTACTTGACCACCACGGTCGTTTCGCCCCGCGCCCGTACGACGTTCAGTCGTCTCGAACACGTTCTCGACCTACCGAACCTCATCGACATCCAGAAGGCCTCGTTCGCCTGGTTCAAGAACGAAGGCCTGCGGGAGACGATCGACGACATCTCGCCGATCGAGGACTACACCGGCACGCTCGCCGTCGAGTTCGGCGAGTTCGAGTTCGGCGATCCGCAGTTCTCGATCAAGGAATGCCGTGAAAAGGATCTGACCTACCAGGCCTCGCTCAACATGAAGGTCCGCTTCGTGAACAAGGACACGGGCGAGATCCGGGAGCAGGGCGTCTTCATGGGCGACTTCCCGATGATGACCGAGTTCGGCACGTTCATCATCAACGGGACCGAGCGTGTCATCGTGACGCAGCTCGTCCGCTCGCCGGGCGCCTACCTCATGGAGCCGAAGGACGCGACGAAGCAGGTCTTCACGGCGAACCTCATGCCGAGCCGCGGCTCGTGGCTCGAGCTG
Source organism: uncultured Actinomycetes bacterium (assembly GCA_963770815.1). Lineage (GTDB taxonomy): Bacteria > Actinomycetota > Thermoleophilia > Gaiellales > Gaiellaceae > Palsa-739. The sequence goes on along the minus strand of CAVYQV010000003.1, from coordinate 199,753 downwards.
GAGATCGACAAGAAGGGCATCGTCTACGCCCGCATCGACCGCAAGCGGAAGCTGCCGATCACGACGCTGCTCCGCGCGCTCCCGGCCGAGGATCCGTCGACCGGCTTCGCGCTGGACACGTCCACGAACGAGGCGATCCTCGCCCTCTTCGACAACTCGCACTACATCGTCAACACGCTCGACAAGGACCCCTCGACGCGCGAGGAGGAGGCGCTGATCGAGGTCTTCAAGAAGCAGCGCCCGGGCGAGCCGCCGACGCTCGACAACGCACGGAACCTCCTGCGCTCGCTGTTCTTCGACCCGAAGCGCTACGACCTGACGAAGGTCGGCCGCTACAAGCTCAACCAGCGGCTCGGCGTCAACGTTCCCGAGGACACCCGTGTCCTCACGACCGAGGACATCGTCGCCCTCGTCCGCAAGCTCCTCGAGCTGCCGGTCAAGATCGGCGTCCCCGAGGACTCGAAGGACTTCGCGGCGGACGCGGCTCAGCTGTCGCGGGCACCGATCGTCAACGACCTCGACGAGTACGAGCATTTCGGCAACCGCCGCCTGCGTACGGTGGGCGAGCTGATCCAGGAGGCGTTCCGCGTCGGCCTGTACCGGATGGAGCGGGTCGTCCGCGAGCGGATGACGACGGAGGACGTCGACACCATCACGCCGCAGACGATCATCAACATCCGGCCCGTCGTCGCCGCGCTCAAGGAGTTCTTCGGCTCCTCGCAGCTCTCGCAGTTCATGGATCAGACGAACTCCCTCGCCGGACTCACGCACCGGCGCCGGCTCTCGGCGCTCGGCGCCGGCGGCCTCACGCGCGAGCGCGCTCCGATCGAGGTGCGCGACGTCCACCCGACCCACTACGGCCGCATGTGCCCGATCGAGACGCCCGAAGGCCCGAACATCGGCCTGATCGGCTATCTCGCCTCGTACGCGACGGTCTCGGAGTTCGGCTTCATCCAGACGCCGTACCGGAAGGTCACGAGCGGCAAGGTCAGCGACCAGATCGTCTATCTCGACGCCGTCGAGGAGTCGCGCTACGTGATCGCCCAGGCGAGCGCGCAGCTCGACAAGAACGGCAGGTTCGCCACCGACACCGTCCTCTGCCGCTCCTCGGAGGGCGAGGCCGTGATGGCGGCGGCGAAGGACGTCGACCTGATGGACGTCTCGCCGGCGCAGATCGTCTCGGTCTCGACGGCGCTGATCCCGTTCCTCGAGCACAACGACGCGAACCGCGCCCTGATGGGCGCGAACATGCAGCGTCAGGCGGTGCCGCTGCTCGTGCGTCAGTCGCCGCTCGTCGGCACCGGCCTCGAGTACCGCGCCGCGGTCGACTCCGGCGACGTCGTCGTCACCTCGCGGCCGGGCACGGTCGTGGACGTCGACGCCGAGCGCGTCGTCGTCGAGACGAAGGACGGCAAGGACGACTACACGCTGACGAAGTTCATGCGCTCGAACCAGGGCACGCTGATCCACCACAAGCCGATCGTGCGTCTGGGCGACAAGCTCAGGGCCGGCGACGTGCTCGCCGACGGCAGCTCGACCGACAACGGCGAGCTCGCCCTCGGTGCGAACCTGCTCGTCGCATTCATGCCGTTCGAGGGCTTCAACTTCGAGGACGCGATCGTCATCTCCGAGCGGCTCGTGAAGGACGACATCCTCACGTCGATCCACATCCACGAGTACGAGATCGACGCGCGCTCGACGAAGCTCGGCGACGAGGAGATCACGCGCGACATCCCGAACCGCTCGGAGGAGTCGCTGTCGCAGCTCGACGAGCGCGGGGTCGTGCGCATCGGCGCCGAGGTCGGCGCCGGCGACCTGCTTGTCGGCAAGGTCACGCCGAAGGGCGAGACCGAGCTGACGGCCGAGGAGAAGCTGATCCGCGCGATCTTCAAGGAGAAGGCGCGCGAGGTCCGTGACACGAGCCTCAAGGTGCCGCACGGCGAAGGCGGCGTCGTGATCGACGTGAAGACGTTCTCGCGCGAGGACGGCGACGACCTGTCGCCCGGCGTGAACGAGCTCGTCCGCGTCTACGTCGCGACGAAGCGGAAGATCGCCGAGGGCGACAAGCTCGCGGGACGTCACGGCAACAAGGGCGTCATCTCGAAGATCGTCCCCGAGGAAGACATGCCGTTCCTCCAGGACGGCCGGCCGGTCGACATCGTCCTCAACCCACTTGGCGTGCCGAGCCGGATGAACATCGGCCAGGTGCTCGAGACGCACCTAGGCTGGGCGGCGGCGCACGGAGTGTTCGCCGAGGACGGGGCGACGAACGGTCAGAAGAACGGCGACGGCGACGTCGACTGGCGCCATCGCCGGCAGATCATCAACGGTGGCAACCCGAGCGCGGTCGCGACGCCCGTCTTCGACGGCGCCACGCCCGACGACGTCGACGAGGCGCTGATCGAGTGGACGAAGCAGAACCCCGACTCGCCGATCAAGTTCCTCGTCGACACGAAGCGGCCGGCAGGACGGCAGTGCTCCGGCAAGGCGCAGCTCTACAACGGCCGCAGCGGCGAGCCGTTCGAGCAGAAGGTCACGATCGGCTACATGTACATCCTGAAGCTGCTCCACCTCGTGGACGACAAGATCCACGCGCGGAGCACCGGCCCGTACTCGCTCGTCACGCAGCAGCCGCTTGGCGGTAAGGCCCAGTTCGGCGGCCAGCGCTTCGGCGAGATGGAGGTGTGGGCGCTCGAGGCCTACGGAGCCGCGTACACGCTGCAGGAGATGCTGACCATCAAGTCCGACGACACGGTCGGACGCGTCAAGGCCTACGAGGCGATCGTCAAGGGCGAGAACATCGCCGAGCCGTCGATCCCCGAGTCCTTCAAGGTGCTCCTGAAGGAGATGCAGTCGCTCGCGCTCGACGTCCACGTCCTCTCGGACGAGGGCCGCGAGGTCGAGGTGCGGGAGGAGGAGGACGAGTTGCTCCGCGCCGCGGAGGAGCTCGGCATCGACCTTTCGCCCGGCTCGCTCCGCGCCGTCGGCCAGCAGCCGACGACCGAGGAGGTCGAGGAAGGGCAGGAGCGGGTCGACCAGGACCTCGTCCTGCCGGCCGACGAGTCGCTCGGCGACCTCGAGGACGTCGAGGTCTCCGGCGAACAGAAGGCCGAGGAGGAGGCCGAGGCCGAAGTGGGACCGCTCGGCGAGCCTGTCGCTGATCTGGAAATCGAAGACTGAGGCGAGGGAGAGACTTGATCGACATCAACGATTTCGACGCAATTCGGATCGGCCTCGCGTCGTCGAAGCAGATCCGCGACTGGTCTTCGGGCGAGGTCACGAAGCCGGAGACGATCAACTACCGCACGCTCAAGCCCGAGCGCGACGGCCTGTTCTGCGAGCGCATCTTCGGGCCGACGCGCGACTGGGAGTGCTACTGCGGCAAGTACAAGCGCGTCCGCTACAAGGGCATCATCTGCGAGCGCTGCGGCGTCGAGGTGACGCGGCAGAAGGTGCGGCGCGAGCGGATGGGCCACATCGACCTCGCGGCGCCCGTCTCGCACATCTGGTTCTTCAAGGGCGTTCCGAGCCGCATCGGCTACCTCCTCGACATCGCGCCGCGCGAGCTCGAGAAGGTGCTCTACTTCGCGGCCTCGATCGTCACGGCCGTCGACAACGAGAAGCGCGCCGCCGACCTGAACGGGCTCGAGGACCAGGTGCGGGCGGAGGCCGAGCGGATCGACGTCGACCGCGACGAGGCACTCGCCGCGCTCGAGGATCGGCTCGCGCGCCGCCGCGACTACTTCGCGAAGGGCAAGGAGCGGAACTTCGACGAGGACGACGACTTCTGGGGCCGCGGCCTCTCGACCTGGGCCGAGGAGCAGGTGCTGCCGACCCTCGAGGACTCGCGGACGCTCGTTGGCGGGCTGTTCGTCGAGCTCGTCCCCAAGATCACCACGGAGGACTCGAAGAAGATCCGCGAGCTCGTCCGCAACTCTGCGATCCGCGACGACCGGCGCCTGGCGCCGCGCGAGCTCGAGGTCGTCGCCTCGGCGGCCGAGCAGATCAAGGCCGCCATCGCACCGCTCGAGAAGGACGCCGAGAAGGCGACCGGCTCGAAGAAGGGCGCGGTCACGAAGCACATCCACCGCATCACCGAGGGGCTGCTCACGGGCGGCGAGCTGAACGAGGAGGACACGGCCCTCACCGAGGGCGTCGACCGGAAGAACCTCGAGAAGGCGCGCGACCTCGGCAACGGGCTGCTCCGGGAGGTGCTCGACGGCGCCGAGGCCGACACCGACCTGCGCGAGCTGACGAACGACCTCTGCCTGAAGACGGACGGCCGGATCCAGAAGGAGGATCTCGACGCGATCGTCCAGTGGGCGCTCAAGGTGCGCGAGATGTACCTCGACATCGAGTCCCGCCGCGAGGACGCACGCGAGGCCGCCGTCGACGCCGTGAACCGGCTCGAGGAGACCTGGCGGCTGTTCCGCGAGCTCGAGCCGAAGCTGATCGTCAACGACGAGCAGATCTTCCGCGAGCTCAAGGACCGCTTCGGCTCGCCGTACGGGTTCGGCGTCTACTTCAACGGCGGCATGGGCGCCGAGGCGATCCGCGAGCTGCTGAAGGACCTCGACCTCGACGCCGAGGCCGCGATGCTGCGCGAGACGATCCGCTCCTCGAAGGGTCAGAAGCAGCAGCGGGCGATCAAGCGGCTCAAGGTCGTCAACGCGTTCATCACGAGCGAGAACAAGCCCGAGTGGATGATCCTCGAGGCGATTCCGGTCATCCCGCCGGAGCTGCGCCCGATGGTGCAGCTCGACGGTGGCCGCTTCGCCACGTCCGATCTCAACGACCTCTACCGCAGAGTCATCAACCGGAACAACCGGCTCAAGAGATTGTTGGATCTCGGCGCGCCGGAGATCATCGTCAACAACGAGAAGCGGATGCTGCAGGAGGCCGTCGACGCCCTGTTCGACAACGGCCGCCGCGGGCGCGCCGTGACCGGCCCGGGCAACCGGCCGCTCAAGTCGCTGTCCGACATGCTCAAGGGCAAGCAGGGCCGCTTCCGCCAGAACCTGCTCGGCAAGCGCGTCGACTACTCCGGCCGCTCCGTGATCGTCTCCGGCCCGCACCTGCGCCTGCACCAGTGCGGCCTGCCGAAGCTCATGGCACTCGAGCTCTTCAAGCCGTTCATCATGAGCCGGCTCGTCGAGCGGAAGATCGTCCAGAACATCAAGGCGGCGAAGCGGCACGTCGACCAGATGCACGCCGAGGTGTGGGACATCCTCGAGGAGGTCATCCAGGAGCACCCGGTGCTGCTGAACCGCGCTCCGACGCTGCACAGGCTCGGCATCCAGGCGTTCGAGCCGACCCTCGTCGAGGGCAAGGCGATCCAGGTGCACCCGCTCGTCTGCCACGCCTTCAACGCGGACTTCGACGGCGACCAGATGGCTGTGCACGTGCCGCTGTCGGCCGAGGCGCAGGCCGAGGCGCGGATCCTGATGCTGTCGGCGAACAACATCCTCTCGCCGGCGCACGGCGACGCCCTCACGACGCCGACGCAGGACATGGTGCTCGGCTCCTACTACCTGACGTACTCGGACAAGGACCTCGACTCGCTGGCGGTCGACAAGCTCGATCCGCGGCCGTCCCGCTTCCGTACCGAGGAGGAGGTCGAGTTCGCCGTCGAGGCGAAGCAGATCAAGCTCCAGCAGCCGATCGAGTACCTCTGGAAGGACGAGCTCGTCGTCACGACGGCGGGCCGCGTGATCTTCAACGCCGAGATCGACCGCTCGCTGCACGAAGCGACGTCGCACAACGGCGATCAGGGCCCGTACCACGAGTACATCAACCGAACGCTCTCGAAGAAGGAGCTCGGCATTTTCATCTCCGAGCTCGTCGAGGCGCACGGTGCGCATGCGGTGGCCCACGTCCTCGACACGATCAAGGACCTCGGCTTCCGCTACGGCACGCTCGCCGGCGTGACGATCTCGAAGAACGACATCGTCATCCCGCCGAACAAGGAGCAGATCCTCGCCGGCTACGAGGAGCGGGTCTCACGCGTCGAAGATGCGTACGACCAGGGGCTCATCACCGAGTCCGAGCGGCACGAGCAGATCACGTCGATCTGGACCGAGGCCACCGACGAGGTCGCGAACGCGATGGTCGACAACCTCAACGAGCTGAACCCGATCTACATGATGGCCAACTCCGGCGCCCGCGGCTCGTTCGCCCAGCTGCGCCAGCTCGCCGGTATGCGCGGCCTGATGGCGAATCCGAAGGGCGAGATCATCGAGCGGCCGATCAAGGCGAACTTCATGGAGGGCCTGTCGGTGCTCGAGTACTTCATCTCGACCCACGGCGCCCGCAAGGGGCTCGCCGACACGGCGCTGCGCACCGCCGACTCGGGCTACCTGACGCGGCGCCTCGTCGACGTCTCGCAGGACGTGATCATCCGTGAGGAGAACTGCAAGACGAAGGAGTTCGTCGAGCTGCCGCTCTTCCTGCCGGAAGGGCTGAACAAGTCCGTCGCCGGCCGGATCGCCGCGGAGGACATCCACAAGCCGCTCGCGTCCGGCAAGCCGGGCAAGACGGTCGTCGCCTCGAAGGGCGAGGAGATCACGGTGCGCCGGCTGCGGCAGATCGTCGAGGAGCTCGGCGACGAGATCGCTCAGGACTTCTCGGTCCCGGTGCGGTCGGTGCTGAAGTGCAAGGCCGAGACGGGCGTGTGCCGCCAGTGCTACGGCACGTTCCTCGCGACCGGCGAGCTGTCGGAGATCGGTGACGCGGTCGGGATCATCGCCGCCCAGTCGATCGGCGAGCCCGGCACGCAGCTGACGATGCGGACGTTCCACACGGGCGGCGTCGCCGGCGCCGACATCACGCACGGCCTGCCTCGCGTCGTCGAGATCTTCGAGGCGCGCAACCCGAAGGGCGCCGCGGCGCTCGCCGAGGTTGCGGGCACCGTTGCGCTCGAGGAGACGGAGCGCCAGCTCCGGATCACGGTCGTGGCCGACACCGGCAACGAGGAGGACGACTTCTCGATCCTCGTCCCGCGCCGGACGCGGCTCAGCGTCGCGCAGGGCGAGCATGTCGAGGCGGGCGATCCGCTGCACGAGGGCTCGATCAGCCCGTCGGACCTCCTGCGCCTCAAGGGCTACACCGAGACCGAGCTGTACCTCGTCGGCGAGGTGCAGAAGGTCTACAAGTCGCAGGGCGTCGAGATCCACGACAAGCACATCGAGCTGATCGTCCGGCAGATGCTGAAGAAGGTGCGCGTCGAGAACAACGGCGGCACGGACCTCCTGCCCGGCCAGCTCGTGGACAAGATCGTCCTCGAGCGAGAGAACGCGCGCGTCAAGAAGGCGAAGAAGGAGCAGGCGACGTCCGAGCCGCTGATCCTCGGGATCACGAAGGCGTCGCTCGCGACGGAGTCCTTCCTCTCGGCTGCATCGTTCCAGGAGACGACGAAGGTGCTGACCGACGCTGCGATCGAAGGCAAGGTCGACCGGCTGCTCGGGCTGAAGGAGAACGTCATCATCGGGAAGCTGATCCCGGCGGCGACGGGCCTGAAGCGGTACCGGACGATCGAGATCGGGCCGTCCGACAAGGTGCCCGCGAGCGCGCTCGCGCGCCCACAGACCGAGGAGCAGCTCCTCGCGGCGCTCGAGGAGATCGGCAGCGACGGCTCCGACGCCCTCGCGGGGCTCGGGCTCGACTTCGGCGGCGGGCCGGAGACGAACGGCGACGTAGAGCCGAAGAGCGACCTCGAGGCCGAGGAGGTTCCCGAGGTCGAGACGCCGCTCGACGAGTAGCGCGCGGCGTAAGCAGTTCGCAAGAGAGGGCGGCGGAAGGCCGCCCTCTCTGCTACACAGAGGCCGGTCGTGGGGAAGCTTGCTCTCGTTCTCGGAGTCGCCACCGCGGTGTGCCTTCTGGCCGCCGGCACGGCGGTGTCCGATCCCGTCTTTGCGGGCCAGTGCGGCATCCGGGCGCAGCAGACCGTCTGGGCCGAGTACGGCTGGCCGTCGCTCCTGCCGATCCTCGCCAAGCCGGGGACGCTCCTCGCGGCCACCACGCACTCCGGCACCGACTATGCGGCGGCGGCGCGGGCCCGCGGCGCCGCGACCTACGCCTTCGACCTGAAGATGTCGGCGAAGACCGGCACGCCCGCCGCGCCTGCCGATCCCTCAACCATCGAGGCCGCCGCGCAGGCGGAGTACCAGAAGGCCGTCGTGCGAAGCGGAGGCTGTGCGACGCCGCTCGTCGTCGAGAACGAGCTCTTCGGCGCGACGATCCCGACGCCCTGGACCGCTTCGACGGCGCAGTACCGGGCGAACGTGCTCGCGTTCCTGCAGGACCTCGCGGCGCTGGGCGCGCACCCGGTCCTCCTCGTCAACAAGTCCCCCTACGCCGGCTCCGCCGACGCCGTCGCGTGGTGGCAGTCGGTGGCGAAGGTCTCGGACGTCGTCCGCGAGGTCTACCTGCCTGCGACCAACATCTGGCCGCTCGGCCCGATTCTCGGCAACCGGCTGCTGCGGGAGAGCTACCGGAACGCGGTCCTCGATCTCACCTCGCTCGGGATCCCGGCGAACCGGCTCGGGATCATGATCAGCTTCCTCAGCCAGAAAGGCGTCGGCGGCCGTAACGGCCTCGAGCCCGCCTCGGCCTGGTTCCAGGTCGTCAAGTGGGAAGGGCTCGCGGCGAAGCATGTCGCGAAGGAGCTCGGGCTCGGTTCGATCTTCTCCTGGGGCTGGCAGGAGTGGAACAAGAAGGAGATGGATCCCGACAAGCCCAAGGCGGCGTGCGTCTGGCTCTGGGCGCGAACGCGGAGCCTCTGCAACGCGCCCCACATGCTCGGGAAGGGCTTCAACCGCTCCCTGACCGCGGGGCAGATCCTCCTGCCGAGCGGCGCCGTCTGCCGCGTCGAGGGCATCGGCGCCGTCAACGGCCGTGCCCTCGGCTCGCTGCAGGCGTTGACGGGCGACCGCGATGCTGCACTCAGCGCCCTGTTCGAGCGGCTCGTCGAGGCTGCGGAGCGCCCGGTGTCGCGGCACGCCGTGCTCGCGGCGCAGCAGGAGGTGATCCGGGACTCGTTCCACGGCCAGCGGAGCGCCTACCTCGCGGCGCTGCACCAGGCGCACGCGAGCTCCGGGATCGCGCTGTCGGTGCTCGGCGACGAGCTCCGGCGCGCGCGACTCGAGCAGCTGCGGTATGCCGCGAAGCCGACGGCAGGCGAGGTGGCGGCGTTCTACGCGGCGTATCCGGATCTGCTCGTCCGGGACGTTCGTGTCACGCCGACGCCGCCGTGGCTCGCCGGGCGCACCGGGTACGCGGTCGCGGAGGCAGCGCCGCAGCGGCTGTTCACCCTGCCGACCGGGAGAAAGTCCCGCCTCACGACGCTCCTCGGGACGTTCTCCGTCCGGCCGCTGGCGCCCGCGAAGCCTCTGGGAGCGCTGCCACTCTCCACGGTGCGGCCGGCGATCGTCGCGGCCCTCCGCGGCTTCGAGCGCGCCCAGTCCTTCGAGCGCTGGACGATCAAGGAGCAGAACCAGGCTCTGAACCGGACGATCTGCCTCCGCGACCAGCTACCGCAGCCGGCGGCGATCGACCTCACCGAGTACCTCCCCTTCCTGCGCATGCAGTAGGGCCGACTCCCGCAGGGCATAGCCTTGCGGGATGCTCGAGAAGCTCTGGGGGAACATCCCCGTCGGGCCGGAGACGCAGGGCGTGCGCGTCGTCGGGGCCGTCGGCAAGCGCTGGCTGCATGTCGCCGCGCGCTACGCGCCGCTGCCGCCGGCCGCGCGCGCGTCGCTTCACCGGCGCCGCGGCGTCCACGTCGGCCAGCGGGTGTTCATCGGCACCGAGGTCTTCATCGACGACGCCGTTCCGTCGTCGGTGACGCTCGAGGACGACGTGACCGTGATCGCGCAGACGACGATCCTCGGCCACACGTACTACCCGCGCCACTTCCACCCGCTGCTCGGCGACGAGGCCACGCGGGCCGGGCTGCGCACGACCATCCGCCGGGGCGCCTATCTCGGTCTCCGCAGCACGATCCTCGCCGGCGTCACTGTGGGGGAGTTCGCGATCGTCGGCGCGGGCAGCGTCGTCACCGAGGACGTGCCGCCGTACACGATGGTCGCGGGCGTCCCGGCCCGCGTGGTGCGCGAGTTCGGGCCGGACGAGGTGCGGCCGGGCGCCTAGCCGGCCTGCGGGCCGAGAACCAAGGTTGACCCGAAGAGGCCCGCTGGCTGGAAGGCGAACGTGGAGGCCCCGCCGTCGATCAGAATGCACGAGGTGAGCACGGCGAGGTTCGCGGTTCCGCCGACGGCATCGGCGAATTCCGCCGTGTTCGCAGGCGCGTAGAACGAGCCGGAGATCGAGCCGAGCGGTCCGTTGGAGCCGCTGCTCGCCATCGACATCAGCGCCAGGTCGAACTCGTTGATCTGCGCCTGGGTCGGGGCGTCCGGATTGGGGTTGTTGTTGAAATACGTCCTGTTCTCGCAGGTGTCGCTCGGCGCCACGGCGAGGTTCGGGTCCTGGAAGTACGTCAGGCCTTCGTACGCGCCGGAGTTCTGGGGACCGAGCGAGATGCTGCCCGTCGTGTTGATCTCGACCTGGTCGATCGCACCGCTTCCCGAGGTGTGCGAGGAGTCCTGCGTGTTGTAGATGAGCACGTCAGGCGCCGAGAGGGTCGACAGGCCGCAGACGAAGAGACCGCCGCCGGCCATGATGTACGTCCCCGACGCGAAGGTCACGTGGGCGGTGCTGACCGGCGGCTCCTGCGTCACCGCGGAGTTGTTGCTGTGCGTCGCGGCCGTGGTGCCGTTGTAGTGGCGCGTGACGGTCAACGTCGCAGAGCCGTTCGTGGCCGGGGCATTGGTCACCAGCATCTGCTCGCTGCCGATCAGGATCACGTCTCCAGTCGAGACAGGATCCGCCGTACTGGAGCCCGACCAGTCGACGGGAATGCTCGTCGTCGTGGCGGAGATACCCGAGCTGGCATTCACCAGCACGGCCGGGCTGTACGCGACGGGGGCGTTCCCGGACTGGCAGTTGCCGCCGATGTTGCTGCCGCAACTGGCTCCGCTCCACGCCCCGATGCAGATGCCTCCGTAGTAGGTGCCCGGCTGGAGCGTCGTCGTCCCCGACGCGATCGTGCAGGGGGCCGGATTGGCGGCGCTTCCCAGCGTGACGGTCGGGACCTTCTGGATCGTCGTGCCGGAGCTGTGAGTGGCGGCCGTCGTACCGAGATATCCGCGCTGGATCGTGAGAGTGGTCGTCCCCCCGCCGGCCGTGACGAGCATCTGCTCGCTGCCGATCTGGATGACATCGCCGTTCTGAATCGCCGTCCCGGTGGACTTGACGGTCGTCTGAGCCGCGGTCATGGTCGTGCTGACCTTCTGCGACGGGCTGTAGTTGACCGGGGTGCCGTAGCCCGTGCTGGTGCAGGCGGGCGACCCGACCGTTGGAGGCGTCACTTTCCCGGCGAGCGGATCGCCGATCGCGGCTTGCCCCGTGAGCGGACAGCCCGTGGGCTGGGCGCTCGAGACCGGGTTGTTGCCCTTGGCCAACGGACACTTGATGCCGTTCACCGTCACCGTGTGCGTGTTGGGCGTGACGCCGCCGTCCGTCTCCCAGCCGCCGACGACCCCGATAAACGGCGCGGAGATGTTGCCGTTCCCGGCCGTGCCGAAGATGTCGAACGCGTCGGGCTTCACACCGACCTGCACTCCGTTGCACGAGTTGATGAACATCTTGTTCGTCACGTTGAGCTGGCCGCTCGAGTCGACGATCAGCGTGTGCACGTCGCACCCGGTGTCGAGAGCGACGAAGTTGTAGGGCGGCGGCGTGAGGGTCCCCGACTGGGTGAGCGTGCGTGTGATGGCGCTTCCACCTGTCGGGTTGGGCACGCTGCCGATCGACTTGAGCGTCCAGACCTGCGTCGAGGCGTTGAAGCTCCCGCCCCACGTCGCGGTCGCCCCTCCGGTGAGCGATGTCACCGTCGCGTTCGTGTCACCTGCGTAGCTGGGCGAGGGGCTCATCTTCGTCGTGTCGCTGTGGGCCGCCTGGGCCGTGGCGATTGCGTCGTTGAGCCCGGCCTCCGCCGCCGCGTACGCCTTCTGTGTGCCCACGCTGCGGCTTGCGTCGCGCGAGTTCGAGCTCGAGAAGGCGAGCGTCGACGTGACGAGTACGGTCAGCGTGAGCATGACGGCGATCGCCATGATCAGGGCGATGCCGCTCTCGTCGGCCAGCCGCCGCGTCAGGCGCGCAAAGACCGGCCGCGAGACAGGCCGAGGAGCCGCGGTCCACCGCTGCAGTTTGCTCATCGCTCCCACTGTCGGTCGGCCTGGCGGCGGCGGCGCCCCCAAAAGGGGGGATTCGCGGCGATGTTCCCTTGATGGAGTGATTCGCCCGAACGAGGGATCCGCGGGGCGGAGCTCACTGCCCTGTGAGCGAGGTGAACGCCGACTGCTCGCGCACCGTGATCGTGCCGGCCGACCCGGTACCTGCGCCGCCCGTGCTGCGCACCACGACGGTGACGAGCTTGACCGGCGCCGGCGCCGTCGTTCCGCAGGTGAGTGTCGGCGAGGTGCTCAGGGTGCCGCTCAAACAGCTGTACTCGACGTACGTGTCCAGCCGGTAGGCCCTATTGTCCGGCCCCGTCTTCGTCTGCGTCGGGAGGCAGGACGAGTCGGTGGTGGTGCAGCCCGTCACGGCGGCCGCCGAGCTGTAGACGGAGTCGCCCTTGTAGGTCGAGTCCTCGGTGCAGTTCGTGCCGCAGGTCGTGTTCAGCCAGATGTTGGTGTAGCTGAGCGCCCGGAAGCGCTCCATCTGGGAGTCGGCGATGAGCTGGGCGCTGGAGATCCGGGTCGCCCGATTCAAGGCGACGTAGCCCGAGGTGTACGCAGCCACGAGCGCGAGGATCCCGACCGTCAGGACGATCATGGCGATCAGCAGCTCGACGAGCGTGAAGCCGTCCTCACCCCGTAGGTGTCGCCTCTGCGCAGCGCGGTCACGAACGCGTCCCGTTCCGCAGGGCGATGTCGTCGACGAGGTTGTACTTGTCGATGGTCGAGGTTGGCCCGTTGAGATCCACGGGCAAGGTGATGTGGAGCATGGGGAGGCTCGCCGTCGGTTTGAGCACGCCGCTGCACGCCGTGCTCGAGCTCGGGAGGCAGAACGGCGTCGACGTCTGCAGGTAGTCGGCCCACTTGATCTTGCCGCTCGAACTGCAGGTCGGCCGCACGGAGGTTGAGGTCACGCGATAGAGCGCGTAGTCGCCGGTCGTCAACGTGCTGGCCGCCGTGCACCAGGTGACGTAGGTCGTCGTACCGAGCGCGCTCGGGCAGACCGAGCTCAGCTGCGTGGTGATCGCGTTGTACGCCGTGCCGGCGGTGAGGGCGGTCCCGCTCGTTTGCGTGACCGAGCTCGCGCAGCGGAGCTCGCGGCGGATCTTGTCGAGTGCGGTGCGGTCCTGCACCTGGGCCGTGAAACGGTTGTTGGCGTCGATCTCGGATGTCGTGGACTCGCACGAGCACGGACGCGAGGGAGCCGACGACGATCAGCAGGATCGTCATCGTGACGAGGAGTTCCGGCAGCGTGAAACCGCGCTCGTCGCGGACGCGCGCGCGGAGGTGGCGCGACAGGCGAGCTCTCGCGGTGAGACCCATGCGACGCCTATCGGCGGTCGCGGAGTCGCTTGCTTGAGTACCCCGAGCGAGCGGTTTCGGCGGGATCAGTCCGCGGCCGCGAGTCCGCCCTTGCCGGCGTGCTTCGCGGCATAGAGCGACTCGTCCCCGCGCTCGAACAGGGTCGTGGGGTTGTCGTTGGCCTGGATGTCCGCCACCCCGGCCGAGACGCGTACGCGGCCGGCGCGCGCGATGGGCTGGGCCGAGACGGCCCGCTGGATCCTTCCGACGAGCTGGCGAGCCTGTCCCTCTTCGACCTCGGGGACGATCACCGCGAACTCGTCGCCCCCGACCCGGCAGGGGATGTCGGCCGAGCGCACGACCTGCCGGATGCGGTCGGCGATCTCGGCGAGGACCGCGTCGCCCGCGAGGTGGCCGATCCGGTCGTTGATCTCCTTGAAGCCGTCGACGTCAACGATCACGAGCGAGAGCCGCCGCTGGTACCGCGAGGCGCGGTCGACCTCGCGGCCGAGCGTCTCGTAGAAGTAGCGGCGGTTGTGCAGGCCCGTCAGGGAGTCGAGGTCGGCGAGCTGTCGCGCCTCGCGGAACCGGCGCGCGTTCTCGATCGCCGGCGCGACGCGCTCGGCGAGATCCTCGAGCCGGCGCACGTCATCGTCGCCGAACCGGACGTCGGGGTCGCGCGAGAAGACGCCGAGCCAGCCGATCCGGCCGTTGCGGCCGAGGAGCGGCACACCGAGTGCCTCGCGTACCGCTCCGGCCGCCTGTTCCTCCCCGTACAGGTACGAGTGCTCGATCGCCCGCGCCTCGCGCGTCTCCGGAGCCCCGGTGAAGATCCGGACGCCATCCTGCTCCTCGGCGTCGCCGCGGTCCAGGCCGATCGAGCCGAGCAGGCGTTCGTCGCCGTCGTCGGCGGGGTCCAGCTCGACGACCGCCGCGTCGATCTTCGGCAGCCCGGCGGCGGCCTGGAGGGTGGAGCCGATCGCGTCGTCGAGGTCGATCGTGGTGGCGATCTGGCCGAGGAAACGGCTGCGCTGCGCCTCTTCCTCGGCGCGGGTGACGGCGCTGCTCAACTCCCGCGCGAGCTCATCGAGCCGTTCCTCGAGCGTCTGGACGGTCGCGGTCACCTGGGCATCGACGTCGCGAGAGGTCCGGCGGCGCAGCCGGCGGAGCAGCTCGAGCGCCACGAGGACGCAGATGCCGAGCGCAATAGCGAGACCGATGGAAAGCCAATGCATGACTGCAGCTCCGGAGATTTCGGTGGGCGTACTTTAGGTTCGGGTCGGAATGCGAGCTACTAGCCGAAGCGGCGGGTTTCTGGCCGAATGGCGGGGTTCGCGCGGGTTCGCTACCATGCCGCAGGCCGGTTGGCCGGGGTGCTTTTGCCCCTGCCGACCGTCTCTTCACGAAAGGACTCATTTGCCGACCGTCAATCAACTCGTGCGCAAGGGCCGCAAGGCCGCGAAGGCGAAGACGAAGACACCCGCTCTCGCCGGAGCGCCGCAGAAGCGCGGCGTGTGCACGCGCGTCATGACACAGACGCCGAGGAAGCCGAATTCGGCGCTGCGCAAGGTCGCCCGCGTTCGCCTGACGAACGGGGCGGAGGTCGGCGCGTACATCCCGGGCGAGGGCCACAACCTGCAGGAGCACTCCGTCGTGCTCGTGCGCGGCGGCTCGACGAAGGACCTCCCGGGCTACCGCTACAAGATCATTCGCGCAGCCCTCGACACCGGCGGAGTCTCCGACCGGAAGCAGGGCCGCTCGAAGTACGGCGCCAAGCGAGGCTCGTGATGCCGCGTCGTGCCGAGGTCCAGGTCCGCGCGGTCGAGCCCGACTCGGTCTACGGGTCGCCGCTCGTCACGCAGGTGATCAACAAGGTCATGCTCGACGGCAAGAAGTCGATCGCCGAGCAGATCGTCTACGGCGCGCTCGAGACCGTCGGGACGAAGACCGGCCGCCCGCCGGTCGAGGTGCTCGAGGCAGCCGTGAAGACGGTCACCCCGGTCCTGGAGGTGCGCAGCCGCCGCGTCGGCGGCGCGAACTACCAGGTGCCGGTCGAGGTGCCGCAGCGCCGCGCCCGCACCCTCGCGGTGCGCTGGCTCGTGACCTATGCCCGCGAGCGGCGCGAGAAGGGCATGCCGGACAAGCTCGCCAACGAGATTCTCGACGCGCTGAACCAACAGGGCGGCGCGTTCAAGCGGAAGGACGACGTCTACCGGATGGCGCAGGCGAACAAGGCCTTCGCGCACTACCGCTGGTAGACAGGACGAGGAAGGAAGACTTGAGTACCAAGATCACAGAACAGGCCGTCGCGCTCGACCGCGTCCGCAACATCGGGATCATGGCCCACATCGACGCGGGCAAGACGACGACGACCGAGCGGATCCTCTACTACACCGGAATCACCCACAAGCTGGGGGAGGTGCACGAGGGCGCCGCGACGATGGACTGGATGGCCCAGGAGCAGGAGCGCGGGATCACGATCACGTCGGCTGCGACGACCGCGTTCTGGCGGGACTATCGGATCAACATCATCGATACGCCCGGCCACGTGGACTTTACGGTCGAGGTCGAGCGCAGCCTGCGCGTCCTCGACGGCGCGGTCGCCGTCTTCGACTCCGTCGCAGGCGTGCAGCCGCAGTCCGAGACGGTCTGGCGGCAGGCGGACAAGTACAAGGTGCCGCGCATCGCCTTCATCAACAAGATGGACCGCACCGGCGCGAACTTCTTCGCCGCCGTGCAGTCGATGCGCGACCGGCTCGGCGCCAACCCGGTGCCGCTGCAGATCCCGATCGGCTCCGAGGAGAACTTCACGGGCGTCGTCGACCTCGTCGACATGCAGGCCGTCGTCTACAAGGACGACCTCGGGAAGGAGTTCGACGTCGTGGAGATCCCGGCCGAGCTCGTCGAGCAGGCCCAGGAGTACCACCATCAGCTGGTCGACGCGATCTCGCACTTCGACGACGAGGTGCTCGGGGCGTACATCGAGGACGAGTCCTCGGTTACGGCGGAGATGATCCGCCGCGCCGTCCGCGCGGGCACGCTCGCCGACGAGATCACGCCGGTGCTGCTCGGCTCCGCCTTCAAGAACAAGGGCGTCCAGCTGCTGCTCGACGCCGTGGTCGACTACCTGCCGAGCCCGCTCGACGTGCCGCCGGTGCAGGGCACCGACCCGAAGAGCGGCGGCGAGCAGGAGCGGCCCGCCGACCCGAAGGCGCCCTTCTCGGCCCTGGCCTTCAAGGTCATGTCCGATCCGTACGTCGGCAAGCTGACCTACTTCCGCGTCTACTCCGGCACGCTCAAGGCCGGTGACCGTGTGCTCAACACGATCACGGGCCGCACCGAGCGCGTCGGCCGCATCCTCCAGATGCACGCGAACCACCGCGAGGAGCGGGAGGAGATCATGGCCGGCGAGATCGCTGCCGGCGTCGGCCTCAAGTCGACGACGACCGGCGACACACTCGCCGCCGACAACGCACCGATCGTGCTCGAGTCGATGACCTTCCCGGACCCGGTCATCGCCGTGGCCGTCGAGCCGAAGTCGAAGGCCGACCAGGACAAGCTCTCGACCGGTCTCCAGCGGCTGGCGGAGGAGGATCCGACCTTCCGCGTCGAGACCGACGAGGAGACGGGGCAGACGCTCATCTCCGGGATGGGCGAGCTGCACCTCGAGATCATCGTCGACCGCCTCAAGCGGGAGTTCAACGTCGACGCCAACGTCGGCCGCCCGCAGGTCGCGTACCGCGAGACGGTCGGCAAGGAGGCGCTCGGCATTCGGGGCAAGTTCGTCCGGCAGACCGGCGGCTCCGGCCAGTACGGCGATGTCGTCATCAATCTCTACCCGCAGGAGCCGGGCGTGGGCTACGAGTTCGGCGACAAGATCGTCGGCGGCAAGATCCCGAAGGAGTACATCCCGGCCGTCGACGCCGGGATCCAGGAGGCGATGGGCTCGGGCATCCTCGCGGGCTATCCCGTCGTGGACGTCAAGATCGAGCTCGTCGACGGGTCGTACCACGACGTCGACTCGAGCGAACGGGCATTCAAGATCGCGGGCTCCATGGCCTTCAAGGAGGCGATGAAGCGGGCGAAGCCACACCTGCTCGAGCCGACGATGGCGGTCGAGGTCACGACGCCGGAGGAGTATCTCGGCGACGTGATGGGGAACCTCAACAGCCGCCGCGGCCGGATCGAGTCGATGAATCCTCTCGGCAACGCCCAGGTCGTGAAAGCGAGCGTGCCGCTGTCCGAGATGTTCGGGTACGCGACGGACCTGCGTTCGATGACGCAGGGCCGGGCAGATTTCACCATGCAGTTCGATCGCTATGAGGAAGTGCCTCAGTCGATCGCGAGCGAGATCATGGACTCGCAGGGCTGAGCAAGCGAGAAAGGGAGACAGGGAGAGCCACACATGGCAAAGCAGAAGTTCGAGCGGACAAAGCCGCACGTCAACGTCGGCACCATCGGTCACATCGACCACGGCAAGACGACCCTGACCGCGGCGATCACCAAGGTGCTGTCCGAGAAGGGCACCAACACCGAGGTGCGCGACTTCGCGTCGATCGACGCGGCGCCCGAGGAGCGCCAGCGCGGCATCACCATCAACACGGCGCACGTCGAGTACGAGACCGACAACCGCCATTACGCGCACGTCGACTGCCCGGGTCACGCTGACTACATCAAGAACATGATCACGGGTGCCGCCCAGATGGACGGCGCGATCCTCGTCGTCTCGGCGGCCGACGGCCCGATGCCGCAGACTCGCGAGCACATCCTGCTCGCCCGCCAGGTCGAGGTGCCGGCGATCGTCGTCGCCCTCAACAAGGCGGACATGGTCGACGACCCGGAACTGATCGAGCTCGTCGAGATGGAGGTGCGCGAGCTCCTCTCCCGCTACGAGTTCCCGGGCGACGACATCCCGATCGTCCAGGTCTCGGCGCTGAAGGCGCTCGAGGGCGACGCGGAGTGGACTCCGAAGATCCTCGAGCTCATGGAGGCGGTCGACAGCTACATCCCCGAGCCGACGCGCGCCCTCGACCGGCCGTTCCTGATGCCGATCGAGGACGTGTTCACCATCACGGGCCGCGGCACCGTCGTCACCGGCCGGGTCGAGCAGGGGGAGATCAAGATCGGCGAGGAAGTCGAGATCGTCGGCATCCACGAGAAGGTGGAGAAGACGGTCGTCACGGGCGTCGAGATGTTCAACAAGACGCTCGACTCGGCGCAGGCCGGCGACAACGCGGGCGCGCTGCTCCGCGGCACCAAGCGCGAGGAGGTCGAGCGCGGGCAGGTGCTCGCCAAGCCGGGCTCGATCACCCCGCACACGCACTACAAGGCCGAGGTGTACGTCCTCTCGAAGGACGAGGGCGGGCGCCACACGCCGTTCTTCAACGGCTACCGGCCGCAGTTCTACTTCCGCACGACCGACGTCACGGGCTCGATCAAGCTGCCCGAGGGCCAGGAGATGGTCATGCCGGGCGACAACACGAACATGGAGATCGAGATGATCCAGCCGATCGCCATGGACCAGGGCCTCCGCTTCGCGATTCGCGAAGGCGGCCGCACCGTGGGTGCGGGCGTCGTAACAGAGATCATCAAGTAGGAAGGTCGAGGAGGCGCCGGTGCCGCAACAGAAGATCCGTATCCGTCTGAAGGGCTACGACCACCAGCAGGTGGACAAGTCTGCGCGCGACATCGTGGACACGGCCCAGCGCACCGGCGCCACCATCACCGGACCTGTGCCCCTGCCCACCGAGAAGAACGTCTACTGCGTGATCCGGTCGCCGTTCAAGGACAAGGACTCGCGGGAGCACTTCGAGGTGCGCACGCACAAGCGCCTGATCGACATCCACTCGCCGACACCGAAGACGGTCGACTCGCTCATGCGGCTCGACCTCCCGGCCGGCGTCGACATCGAGATCAAGCTTTGATGACGCTCACCTTCCTCGCATCTCGCACTCTCGGAACGGCTGCAAACCGTCGCATCGCGGCGTCCTCAGCCGCATCCGTAGCCTCCGGCCACGAATGCTCCCTGCGTCCTTGCGCTGCTCGGTTTTCGCCGTCCGAGAGCACGATCTGCTCCGGCGGTGAGCTCTGAGATGAAAGGCCCCGTCGGCAATACGGTGTTGGCGACCGTGAGGTGCGAACGAAACCTTGCGGCCGTCGAGGTGGTGGCCTAGATGAGGGGTCTCGTCGGCCGCAAGGTAGGCATGACGCAACTCTTCGACGAGGAGAGCGGCGCCGTGACCCCGGTGACCGTGATCGAGGCCGGCCCGTGCCCGGTCGTCGCCGTCCGCACGCCGGATGCCGACGGCTACGAGGCCGTCCAGCTCGCCTGGGAGCCGGTCGCCGACCGCAAGATCTCGAAGCCGGAGCGTGGCCATCTCGAGAAGGCCGGCGTCGACGGTTCCTACCGTCACCTCGTCGAGTTCCGCGGGCATTTCGCCGACGCGGTCCAGGGCGAGAGCGTCACGGTGGAGATCTTCCAGCCGGGCGACAAGGTGAAGGTCTCGGGCACCGGCATCGGCAAGGGCTTCCAGGGAACCATCAAGCGGCACAACTTCCACCGCGGCCCCGTCACGCACGGCTCGCACAACGTCCGCAAGCCGGGCTCGATCGGTGCGTCCGCGACGCCGTCGCGCGTCTTCAAGGGCATGAAGATGGCCGGCCGTATGGGCGGCAAGCGGGCCACCCAGGTCGGGCTCACCGTCCACTCGGTCGATCCCGAGCGGAACCTTCTGCTCGTCAAGGGCGCGGTCCCCGGCCCGAAGAACGGCCTGGTCGAGATCCGGGAGGACGCGCGCTGATGGCGGCTCCGAAGGCACCGCTGCTTGGCGGCGCGAAGAAGGAGGTCTCGCTCGACGAGGCCGTCTTCGCCGCCGAGATCAAGCCGCATCTCGTGCACGAGGCCGTACGCGCGGAGCTGAACGCGCGGCGGCAGGGCACACGCGCCGCGAAGAGCCGCGGCCTGGTCGCCGGCGGCCGCTCGAAGCCGTGGCGCCAGAAGGGAACCGGCCGTGCCCGCCAGGGCACGATCCGCGCGCCGCAGTTCGCAGGCGGCGGTGTCGCCTTCCCTCCCGTCCCTCGCGACTTCTCGGTCAAGGTGAACAAGAAGGCCGCGCGCGCCGCGCTGCGCGCCGCGCTCAGCGATCACGCCCAGGCCGGCACGCTCGGCCTCGTCGCCGGCGACTCTTTCGAGACGCCTTCGACGAAGCAGGCCGTCGAGCTCCTGCAGGGCTGGGGCCAGGCCGAGCCCACGGTCGTCGTCGCGACCGAGGACGAGGAGACGCTGATCAAGTCGTTCCGCAACCTCCCGCGGGTGCTCGTGACCGTGCCCGCCGAGCTCGAGGTCGCGCACGTCGTGTGGGCGCGCTCGCTCGTCGTGAGCGAGGCCGCGCTGCCGTTGGTACAGGGGAGGGCCGCATCGTGAGCCTCCATCCGGCCGAGATTCTGATCAAGCCCGTGGTCAGCGAGAAGAGCTACCACCAGATCACCGAGAACCGCTACACGTTCAAGGTGCACAAGGATGCGCACAAGACGCAGATCCGCCAGGCCGTCGAGGAGCTCTTCGACGTCAAGGTCGTCGGCGTCAACGTCATCAAGGTGCAGCCCAAGCCGAAGCGGCGCGGAGTGATCAAGGGCACGCGCCCCGGCTGGAAGAAGGCCATCGTCGAGCTCAAGCCCGGCGACAAGATCGAGATCTTCGAGGGGGCTCAGCTCTAGTGCCGATTCGTAGGTACAAGCCGACGAGCGCCGGACGCCGCTTCATGTCGGTCTCCACCTTCGAGGAGATCACGAAGTCGGAGCCGGAGAAGAGCCTGCTCGCGCCGCTCTCGAAGAAGGGCGGCCGCAACGGGAACGGCCGGATCACGACGCGCCACCAGGGCGGCGGCCACAAGCGCCGCTACCGCATCATCGACTTCAAGCGCCGCAAGGACGGCGTCCCGGCCAAGGTCGCGGCGATCGAGTACGACCCGAACCGCTCGGCTCGGATCGCGCTGCTCCACTACGCCGACGGCGCCAAGAGCTACATCCTCGCGCCCGCGCAGCTGCGGGTCGGCGTCAACGTCGAGTCGGGGCCGGCTGCGGACATCCGCGTCGGCAACGCACTGCCGCTCGAGAACATCCCGACGGGTACGCTCGTCCATGCGGTCGAGCTCAAGCCGGGCCAGGGCGCCAAGATCGCGCGCTCGGCCGGCTCGGGCATCCAGCTCGTGGCGAAGGACGGCGCCTTTGCGGTGCTGCGCCTTCCGTCCGGCGAGATGCGGCGAGTGCCGCTCGCCTGCCGGGCCACGATCGGCCAGGTCGGGAACGTCGATCACCAGAACATCACGGGCGGCAAGGCCGGCCGCAGCCGCTGGCGCGGGAAGCGCCCGACGGTGCGCGGCTCGGCAATGAACCCCGTCGACCACCCCCACGGCGGCGGCGAGGGTAAGTCGAAGGGCGGCCGCCACCCGGTCACCCCGTGGGGCGTGCCGACGCTCGGCAAGCGCACCCGCCGCAAGCACAAGCAATCGGACAAGCTGATCGTCCGCGGCCGCCGCCGCGGCAAGGAGGGTCGCCGCTAAATGAGCCGCAGTTCGAAGAAGGGGCCGTTCGTGGAGGAGCGGCTGATGA
Source organism: uncultured Actinomycetes bacterium (assembly GCA_963770815.1). GTDB lineage: Bacteria > Actinomycetota > Thermoleophilia > Gaiellales > Gaiellaceae > Palsa-739. Next base: position 177,548 of record CAVYQV010000003.1, on the reverse strand, counting down.
GCCGGATCGAGGCGATGAACGAGTCCGGCAACAAGAACATGATCCGCACCTGGTCGCGCGCATCGACGATCTTCCCGGAGATGGTCGGGCACACGATCGCGGTCCACGACGGCCGCAAGCACGTGCCGGTCTTCATCTCCGAGCAGATGGTCGGGCACAAGCTCGGCGAGTTCGCGCCGACACGGACGTTCCGCGGTCACGCCGGCGATCGCACGGCGAAGGTGAAGCGCTGATGGCAGTCGCCATGGAGGAGCGGGAGACGGTGCGCGCGCAGGCGCGCTGGGTGCACTCGAGCGCGCGGAAGGCGCGGCTCGTCACCGACCTCATCCGCGGCCGCTCGGTGCCGGAGGCGCGCACGATCCTCGCCTTCTCGAATCGCGCCGTCGCCAAGGACGTTGAGAAGGTGCTGCGCTCGGCCGTCGCCAATGCCGAGACGCGTCCGGGCCTCCACTGGCAGGGCGACGACCTCGTCGTCATCGCAGCCTTCGCGGACGAGGGCCCGACGCTGAAGCGCTGGCGCGCCCGCGCCCGTGGCCGCGTTGCGCGTATCCGCAAGCGGACGTGCCACATCACGATCGAGCTCGCGCAGGGCACGCCGGACACGGCTCTTGCGTCCGTCCCCGCGATGGCCGCTCCCGAGCCGGAGCCCGAGGTCGTCGAGGAGCCGGAGACGGTGGACGAAGCAGAAGTTGCCGAGACCGAAGCAGAAGTTGCAGAGGAGACCGCAGAGCCGGAGGCCGAGGCGGGAACCGAAGAGCCCGAAGCAGATGCGGCGGAGACGCCCGAGGAGAGTGACGCGTAGTGGGCCAGAAAATTCATCCGGGCGGGCTTCGCGTGGGCGTCATCCACGACTGGAAGTCCAACTGGTACACCGGCAAGAAGGAGTTCGCGGACTACATCCTCGAGGACGTGCGGATCCGCGAGCACATCTACAACAAGCTTGCGCACGCGGGCCTGTCCGACATCCTGATCCGCAAGGACAAGCAGCGGATCACGGTCGACATCTACACGGCGCGGCCCGGCATCGTGATCGGCAAGTCCGGTGTCGAGGTCGACGCGCTGCGGCGCGACCTGCATGCGCTGACGCAGAAGAACGTCCACATCAACATCAACGAGATCAAGCGCCCGGAGCTCGACGCGAAGCTCGTCGCGCAGTCGATCGCCGAGCAGCTCTCGAACCGCGTCGCCTTCCGGCGCGCGATGAAGCGCGCGCTCGCCTCCGCGATCCGCTCCGGCGCGGCCGGTGTGAAGATCCAGTGCTCGGGCCGCCTCGGCGGCGGCGAGATGAGCCGGCGCGAGATGTACAGCGAGGGACGCGTCCCGCTGCACACGATCCGCGCCGACATCGACTACGGCTTCGTCGAGGCGAAGACGACGGCGGGCCGGATCGGCGTCAAGGTCTGGATCAACAAGGGCGAGATCATGCCCGAGGGCTTCGACACCGGCGACACGCGGCTCGGCGACCAGGACACGCGCCGGCGCCGCGGCGGAGCGCTCGAGGGCCTCGGCGCCTCCCGCGAGAGCGGGCGCCGGAGCGGCCCCGATCGCGAGGGGCTCGGCCCGGTACGGCAGCGCAGGCGTGGCCAGGGCGGCGGGCCCGGTGGTCCCGGCCGCGGCAGGGGACGCGGGCCCGGTGCGGGCGGACGCCCTCGCCGCGACCAGCAGGGTGAGCGGCCGCCGCGCACGCAGGATCAGGCAGCACCGCCCGTCGAGGAGCGCGAGCAGCCGGTGACCGAGCAGCAGGCCGAGACGGCTCCGGTGGAGACGACGCCGGTGGAGACACCGCCGGTGGAGGCCGCCGAGACGCCCGCAGAGGCGCCGGCCGCCGAGGAGAAGCCGAAGCGCGCCCCGCGCAAGAAGGCGCCGGAAGCGCCGAAGGACGGCGAGTAACCGATGTTGATGCCGAAGAAGACCAAGTACCGCAAGGTGCATCGCGGCCGCCGGCGCGGCGCTTCGAGCGGGCAGACCGTCGTCCAGTACGGCGACTACGGGCTCAAGGCCCTCGACGCCGGCTGGATCACGAACCGTCAGATCGAGGCGGCTCGTATCGCCATGACGCGCAAGATCAAGCGCGGCGGCAAGGTCTGGATCAACGTCTTCCCCGACAAGAGCTTCACGAAGAAGCCGGCCGAGACCCGCATGGGCTCCGGCAAGGGCTCGCCCGAGGGCTGGGTCTGCGTGGTCAAGCCCGGCCGCGTCATGTTCGAGCTCGCCGGCGTTCCGGAGCCGCTCGCCAAGGAAGCGCTTCGCCTGGCCGGCCAGAAGCTTTCGGTGAAGACGAAGGTCGTGAAGAGAGAGGAAGCGCTCTTTTGACCAGGGCATCGGAACTGCGTGATCTGACCGACGACGAGCTCAGCGACCGGCTCGCGGAGCGGCGGCGGGAGTTGTTCAACCTCCGCTTCCAGTCGGTGACGGGCGCGCTCGAGAACTCCGCGCGCCTGAAGTTGGCGAAGCGCGAGATCGCACGGATCCTGACGGTTGTGAACGAACGCGAGGCAGAAAAGGCAAGGGCAGCGTCTTGAGCGAGAACGAGCAGAACGAAGAACAGATCGAGGAGACTCCGGCCGCGCCGGAGTCCGTTGAGGAGACCCCGGTCGAGGCCGAGGCTCCGGTCGAGGAACCGGAGGCCGCAGAGGAGCCTGCGGCGGAGGAGCCCGAGGCGGCTGAGGAGCCTGCGGCTGAGGAGCCTGCGGCTGAGGAGCCTGCGGCTGAGGAGCCTGCGGCTGAGGAGCCTGCGGCTGAGGAGCCTGCGGCTGAGGAGCCTGCGGCTGAGGAGCCTGCGGCTGAGGAGCCTGCGGCTGAGGAGCCTGCGGCTGAGGAGCCTGCCGAGGAGCCTGCGGCTGAGGAGCCTGCAGCCGAGGAGCCCGCTGCCGAGGAGCCCGCGCCGCCTCAGTCCGAGCCGAAGAAAAAGCAAAAGCGGCTCCCGCGCCGCCTGCGTCCGCAGAAGACGCGCCGGCGCGTGGCGCCGAGCGCCGAGCGCAAGCCGATCGTCCGCGAGCCGAAGCCCGAGCACGACCGCGGCCGGCGCCAGGAGCGCCGCGGCGTCGTCGTCTCGAGCGCGATGGACAAGACGATCATCGTCAAGGTCGACGTGATCACCTCGCACCAGCGCTACAAGAAGGTCATCCGGCGGAGCGTGAAGTTCCACGCGCACGACGAGCAGAACACGGCAAACGTGGGCGACATCGTCCGCATCGTCGAGACTCGCCCGCTCTCCAAGACGAAGCGCTGGCGCCTCGCAGAAGTGGTGGAGGCGGCGAAGTGATCCAGCAGGAGTCCCGCCTCAAGATCGCCGACAACACCGGCGCCCGCGAGATCCTCTGCATCCGGGTCAAGGGCGGCCACCACCGCCGCTACGCGCGCGTCGGCGACATCATCGTCGGCACCGTCAAGACCGCCACTCCGCAGGGCGCCGTCAAGAAGGGCGAAGTCGTGCAAGCGGTCGTCGTGCGGACGAAGAAGCCGTTCAGCCGTGACGACGGCACGACGATCGCCTTCGACGAGAACGCCGCCGTGATCATCGACCAGCAGCGCAACCCGCGCGGCACGCGCATCTTCGGGCCTGTCGCCCGCGAGCTGCGCGAGAAGAACTTCATGAAGATCGTCAGCCTTGCTCCGGAGGTGCTCTGACCGTGGCTCAGACCATGAAAGTGAGAAAGGGCGACGTCGTGCGTGTGCTCCGCGGCAAGGACGCCGGCAAGGAGGGACGCGTGATCGAAGCGCTCCCCAAGCAGGGCCGCGTCGTCGTCGAGAACATCAACATCGTCAAGCGGCATCGCCGCCCGCGGCCGATCCAGAACACGATGGGCATGGGTGGTGGTGGGATGACCCCCGGCGGGATCATCGATCTGGCTGCGCCGTTGCCCGTCTCGAACGTGATGGTCGTCTGCCCCGTGTGCGGCAAGCCGACGCGCGTCGGGACGATCGAGAAGACGGTCAAGGACCGCAAGGTCCGCATCCGCGTCTGCAAGCAGTGCGGTGAGGAGATCGATCGCGGATGAGCGCCGTAGCCGACACGTACACGCCGCGCCTGAAGGAGCAGTACGAGAACGAGATCCGGCCGCGCCTCAAGGAGGAGCTCGGGCTCGACTCGATCATGCGGGCGCCGCGCATCGAGAAGATCACGCTCAACATGGGCGTCGGCGAGGCGAAGACCGAGTCGAAGCTGCTCGACTCCGCCATCGAGGAGCTGACGACGATCGCCGGCCAGCGCGCCCAGATCCGGCGCGCCCGTAAGTCGATCGCGCAGTTCAAGCTGCGCGAGGGAATGGCCGTCGGTGCCCGCGTCACGCTGCGCGGCGATCGGATGTACGAGTTCCTCGACCGGCTCGTCTCGATCGCGCTGCCCCGGATCCGCGACTTCCGCGGTCTCAACCCCCGCTCGCTCGACGGTCGCGGCAACTTCTCGCTCGGCATCCGCGAGCAGCTCATCTTCCCCGAGATCAACTACGACGACATCCAGCAGGTCCGCGGGCTCGACGTGACCATCACTACGAGCGCCGAGAATGACGAGCACGCCCTCGCGCTGCTGCGGGCACTCGGCCTGCCCTTCGCGGACGGCGACAGGAGGGATCAGTAATGGCGAAGACGTCGCTCGTCGTCAAACAACGGCGACCCCAGAAGTACAAGGTGCGCAACTACACGCGTTGCAACCGGTGCGGCCGGCCGCGCGCGGTCTTCCGCAAGTTCGGCCTCTGCCGGATCTGCCTCCGCGAGCTCGCACACCAGGGCGCGATTCCCGGCATGACGAAGTCGAGCTGGTAGGAGAGAAACGGTGCTGACCGATCCGATCGCAGACATGCTGACCCGCATCCGCAACGCCAACAAGGCGCTGCACGAGCACGCGACCATGCCGAGCTCGCGGATGAAGGTCGAGATTGCCCGCCTCCTCAAGGAGGAGGGATACATCCGCGACTATCACGTTGAGAGAGGCGAGAGCTTCGATACCCTGGTCGTCGATCTCAAGTTCGGCCGCAACCGCGAGCGGGTCATCTCTGGCCTGAAGCGCGTGTCGAAGCCGGGCCGCAGGGTCTACGCCCGGAAGGACCGCCTTCCGCGCGTGCTCGGCGGGATGGGCGTCGCGATCCTCTCGACCTCGTCCGGACTCGTCACGAGCCGCACCGCGCAGGAGCGCGGCATCGGCGGCGAAGTGGTGGCCTTCATCTGGTAACCGAATGAGCAGAATCGGCAACGCACCCATCCCGGTCCCGGACGGCGTCACCGTCACGATCGAACCTGCCCGCGTAGCGGTCGCCGGCCCGCTCGGGACGCTGCAGCAGCAGGTTCCGGCGCGGATGAAGATCGAGCAGGCCGACGGCGTCGTCACGGTGAAGCGGCCGACCGAGCGGGGGGAGGACCGGGCGCTGCACGGCCTCACCCGGACGCTCGTGGCGAACATGGTCCAGGGCGTGACGCAGGGCTTCGAGAAGAAGCTGGAGATCCAGGGTGTCGGCTACCGCGCCGCGCTCAAGGGCACCGACCTCGAGCTCAGCGTCGGCTACTCGCACACCGTCACGATCAAGCCGCGCACCGGCATCTCGTTCGAGGTGCCGACCCCGACCGAGATCTTCGTCAGGGGAACCGACAAGCAAATGGTCGGCCAGACCGCCGCCGAGATCCGCAAGGTACGCCCGCCGGAGCCGTACAAGGGCAAGGGAATCCGCTACCAGGGCGAGTACGTCCGCAGGAAGGTCGGCAAGCGTGCCTAGCCTCACCGTGAGAGAAGGTCGGCTGCGGCGTCACCGGCGCGTGCGCGCGAAGGTGCGCGGCAGCGCCGAGCGGCCGCGCCTCGTCGTCTTCCGCTCCAACCGCGGCATCGAGGCGCAGCTCGTCGACGACGACACGGGCCGGACGCTTGCGTCGGCCTCGCATCTCGCCCTGGCGAAGTCGTTCAAGGGCGACAAGACGGCGCAGGCGGAAGCGGTCGGCAAGGCGCTCGCGACGGCGGCGAAGAAGGCCGGGGTGGACACGTGTGTGTTCGACCGCGGCGGCTACCTCTACCACGGACGTGTGAAGGCGCTCGCCGACGGCGCGCGAGAGGGAGGACTCGAGTTTTGAGCACGATCGAATACACCGAGACACGCGAGCTCAAGGAGCGCGTCGTCGAGATCAACCGCGTGGCGAAGGTCGTCAAGGGCGGCCGGCGCTTCTCGTTCACGGCGCTCGTCGTCGTGGGGGACGAGGTCGACCGCGTCGGCGTCGGCTACGGCAAGGCGCGCGAGGTACCGCTCGCGATCACGAAGGCGGTCGAGGACGCGAAGAAGAACCTCTTCACCATCCCGAAGCACGGCACGACGATCACGCACGAGGTGCTCGGCAGGTTCGACGCGGCGAGGGTGCTGCTGCGCCCGGCCTCCGAGGGAACCGGCGTCATCGCCGGCGGCGGCGTGCGCGCGGTGCTCGAGCTCGGCGGCGTCCGCGACGTCCTCGCGAAGAGCCTCGGTACGACGAATCCGATCAACATGGCGAAGGCGACGGTCGCTGCTCTGCAGGACCTGCGCCGGCCCGAGGACGTCGCCCGGATCCGCGGCAAGCGCATCAGCGAGGTGCTGCCGCTGCCGGCCAAGCGCGTAGCAGACGAGGAAGCCCCGGTCGAAGAGGCAGTCGTCGAGGTCGAGGTCGTCGAGGAGCAGCCGGCCGTCACTGAAGAGGCGCCGGTCGAAGAGCCGACTGCGGAGGAGCCGCCCGCCGAGCCTCAGGAAGAGGGAGGAGAGGTTTCGGATGAGTCCGGCCGCGCGTCGTCGGCTGAGCCGACGACGCTTGCAGCCCCAGAGAAGCCGAAGCGGCGTGGTCTGCGCAAGAAGAAGGACGACTCCTAGTGGCCAAGCTCCGCATCACACAGGTCCGGTCCCAGATCGGGCAGTCCGAGCGCCATCGGGGTACCCTGCGTGCGCTCGGGCTCGGCCGCATCGGCCGCAGCGCCGAGCATGAGGAGTCCCCGGTGCTCGCCGGCATGCTCCGCAAGGTCCGCCACCTGGTCAAGATCGAGAGCGCCTGAGCAAGATGCCCGAAGCAAGCCAGCATCGGAAGCAGCTGAATCTCTCCAACCTCGCTCCGGCGCAGCCGCGCGAGGACCGGAAGCGCGTCGGTCGCGGTCTCGGCTCCGGCAAGGGCCGCTACTCCGGCCGCGGCATCAAGGGCCAGAAGTCGCGCTCGGGCTCGCACAAGATGCGCGCGGGCTTCGAGGGCGGCCAGACGAACATCTACATGCGGCTCGGCAAGCTCCGCGGCGCCACGTCGAAGGACGCGATGCCGATCGGGCCGTTCCGCACCTACACGCAGCCGGTCAACATCCGCGACCTCGACCGGTTCGACGCCGGCGACGAGGTGACGCCCGAGACGCTCGTCGAGAAGCGCCTGATCAAGAACACGCGCACCGACGTGAAGCTGCTCGGCGTCGGCGAGCTGACGATGAAGCTCACCGTCCGCGTCCACGCGATCTCGGCCTCGGCGCGGGAGAAGATCGAGGGAGCCGGCGGCACCGTCGAGCTCCTGCGCGAGCCGAAGGTGCAGAAGAAGCGGCGCCACAAGGCGAAGCTCAAGCCCGTCACCGCCGAGGAGCCCGAGGCTACCGCCGACGAGCAGTCTCAGGCGGCCGCCGACGCAGAGGCTCCGGCCGCAGAGGCCAGGGAGCCGGAAGGAACCGAGGACTAGATGTCCTGGCTCGCCAACGTCTGGCGTGTCCCGGAGCTGCGTAGGCGCTTGCTTTTCACGGCCGGCGTCCTCGCGGTCTACCGGCTCGGCTCGTGGATCCCCGCGCCGGGAGTCGATCAGAAGGCGCTGTCGCAGTTCTTCAGCCACGGCAGCGGCAGCAGCGGCGTGCTCAGCCTCCTCAACCTCTTCTCGGGCTCGGCGCTGTCCCGCTTCTCGCTCTTCGCGCTCGGGATCATGCCGTACGTCACGGCCTCGATCATCTTCCAGGTCATGGCGGTCGTGGTCCCGTCACTCGAGCGCCTGCAGAAAGAGGGCGAGGCGGGATACGCGAAGATCACGCAGTACACGCGGTACCTCACCGTCTTCCTCGCCGCGGCCCAGTCGACCGGCTACGCATTCCTCTTCAAGCAGTCCAACGTGCTGCAGAACGTCAACGCCGGGCGGCTGATCATCATCATCATCACGCTCACGGGCGGCACGACGATGCTCATGTGGATGGGCGAGCAGATCACGAAGCGCGGCATCGGCAACGGGATCTCGATCATCATCTTCGCCTCGATCCTCGCCTACGCACCTGCGGGGATCAGCGGCTGGATCAACGGCGCGACGACTGCGCGGCTCTTCTTCCCGCTCGTCGCACTCGGGATCGTCGTCTCGGTCGTGTTCGTGATGGAGGGACAGCGGCGGATCCCGATCCAGTACGCGCGGCGCCAGCTCGGCAACCGACAGACCACTGGCGGCTCGACCTACATGCCGCTCAGCATCGTCATGGCCGGCGTCATCCCGATCATCTTCGCCGCCGCGATCCTCGCCGTCCCCCAGACGATCGGCAGCTTCAACGTGTCGTGGAGCAACTGGATCACCGCCAACTTCGGCTACACGAGTTGGAAGTACCTGCTCGTCGAGGCGACCCTGATCATCATGATGACCTACTTCTATACGTCGGTCGTCTTCAACCCGGTCGAGCAGGCCGACAACCTGCGCAAGTACAACGGCTACATCCCGGGCATCCGGCCCGGGCCGCCGACCGCCGCGTACTTCGACCGCGTCCTGAACCGGCTCACCTTCCCGGGTGCGCTGTTCCTCGCCGCGGTCGCCGTCGCGCCTTCGGTGTTCATCTCGCACTTCCACTTCAACCAGGCGACGTACCGCGCCCTCGGCGGTACCTCGGTCCTCATCGTCGTCGGCGTTGCGCTCCAGACCATGCGGCAGATGGAGTCGCAGATGGTCATGCGCCATTACGAAGGGTTCCTACGCTGAACACCCTCGTCCTCGGCCCGCAGGGCTCGGGGAAAGGCACCCAGGCGCAGCGGATCAAGGCGATGTACGGGATTCCGCACATCGCGACGGGCGACATGATCCGCGAGATGAAGGAGCTGCCGACCGAGCTCGGACGGGAGCTCAAGGTGGTCTACGACCGCGGCGACCTCGTCTCGGACGACCTGATGATCCGCCTGATCCGCGACCGGCTCTCGCGCGGCGACACGGTCGGCGGCTTCGTCCTCGACGGGTTCCCGCGCACGATGCCGCAGGCCGAAGCGCTCGACGAGCTGCTGCGCGAGCTCGGGCGCAAGATCGACGCGGTGCTCGACTTCCAGGTGCCTCACCACGACGTGCTGCTGCAGCGGATGCTGCGCCGCGCCGCCGAGGAGAACCGGTCCGACGACACGCCCGACGCGATCCGCCGCCGCCTCGAGTTGTACGAGCGCGAGACGGCGCCGCTCGTCGACTACTACCGCTCGCACCAGGCGAACGTGGTCGGCATCCACGCGGACCGCACCGTCGAGGAGGTCTTCCACGAGATCGAGCAGGCGCTCGACTCGCTCGAAGGGCGCGGCGCTTGATCGTCCGCAAGTCTGAGGCCGAGATCGAGGGAATGGCGCGCGCCGGCGCGCTCCTGGCGGAGACGCTCGCGCTCGTCGCCGAGCATCTGGAGCCCGGTGTCGAGATGCGCGAGCTCGACCGCATCGCCGACGAGCACATCGAGTCGAAGGGCGGCTACCCGACGTCGAAGGGCTACAAGGGCTTCCCCGCGGCGCTGTGCATCTCGCCGAACGCGATGGTCGTGCACGGGATCCCGGACGCGTACCAGGCGCGGGAAGGTGACCTGATCTCGCTCGACCTCGGGGTCACGCTCGACGGGCTCATCGCCGACAGCGCCGTGACACTCCCCGTCGGCGAGATCTCGCCCGAGGCCCAGCGCCTCCTCGACGTCTGCCGGGAGGCGCTCGGCGCCGGCATCGAGCGGGCCCAGGTCGGCAACCGGCTGTCCGACATCTCGCACGCCGTCCAGGTCGTCGTGGAGGCGGCGGGCTTCTCGGTCGTGCGGGAACTCGTGGGGCACGGGGTGGGCCGCTCGTACCACGAGGACCCGCAGATCTACAACTACGGGGCTCCGGGCCGCGGCCCGGTGCTGCAGGAGGGGATGACGCTCGCGATCGAGCCGATGATCACTGCCGGCGAGCCGTACGTGTACGTCCATCCCGACAAGTGGTCGATCTCGTCGGTCGACGAGTCGCTCGCAGCCCACTTCGAGCACACCGTCGCGGTCACTACGGACGGGCCTCGGATACTGACCTTGGCCAAAGCCCCTTTGCTACGATGATCGCCTTCGCGCACGGCTCTGCCGTGCGCGGTTCTGCGTCCGAGACTCCTATTCACTGAAGGGAATTTGCCTACTAAGGAAGAGAAGATCGAGGTTGAAGGCGAGGTCGTCGAAGCGCTCCCGAGCACGATGTTCCGGGTGCAGCTCGACGGGGGTGGACACACCGTGCTCGCGACGATCTCCGGGAAGATGCGGAAGCACTACATCCGGATTCTCCCGGGCGACAAGGTCAAGGTCGAGCTCAGCCCCTACGACCTCAACCGCGGTCGAATCACCTACAGGCATCGCTGAACCGAGATGAAAGTCCGTCCCTCCGTCAAGCCCATGTGCGAGCGCTGCCGCGTGATCAAGCGGCACGGTACGACCATGGTCATCTGCAGCAATCCTCGTCACAAGCAGAGGCAGGGCTAAGTGGCACGTATCGCCGGAGTCAACCTCCCGAACCAGAAGCGGCTCGAGATCGGGCTGACGTACATCTACGGGATCGGCCAGCCGACCGCGCGCAAGGTCGCCGCGGAGCTCGGCCTCAACCCGGACACGAAGGTCAAGGACCTGACAGACGAAGAGGTCACGAAGCTCCGCAACTACATCGACTCGGAGCTCGAGGTCGAGGGTGACCTGCGCCGCGACCGGCAGCAGGCGATCAAGCGGCTCTCCGAGATCGGCGCCTACCGCGGTATCCGCCACCGGCGCGGCCTACCGGTGAACGGACAGCGGACGAAGACGAACGCGCGCAGCCGCAAGGGCCCGAAGAAGACCGTCGGACGCGGCAAGAAGGCGGCGAAGTAGCTTGGCTCCGCCCCGTAGAACAGCGGCCACGCGTGGCCGTACGCGTCGCCGCGTCCGCAAGAACATCGCGATCGGCCAGGCGCACATCAAGACGAGCTTCAACAACACGATCGTTGCGCTCACCGACCGCGAGGGGAACGTCATCGCCTGGGAGTCCGCCGGCTCGGCCGGCTTCAAGGGCTCCCGCAAATCGACGCCGTTCGCCGCGCAGGTCACGGCCGACTCCGCCGCGCGGAAGGGGATGGAGCACGGACTCCAGAAGGTCGAGGTCTTCGTCAAGGGGCCGGGCTCCGGCCGCGAGACGGCCATCCGCTCGCTCCAGGCGGCGGGCCTCGAGATCCTGTCGGTCAAGGACGTGACGCCGCAGGCGCACAACGGCGTCCGGCCGAGGAAGCGGAGAAGGGTCTAAATGGCCCGCGAGCTGTATGGCTAGAGACTTGGGACCGAAGTGCCGCATCTGCCGCCGCGAGGGGATGAAGCTCTTCCTCAAGGGCGAGCGGTGCCTGACGGAGAAGTGCGCGATCGAGCGCCGCTCCTATCCGCCGGGCGAGCACGGCCGCGGCCGCATCAAGCAGAGCGAGTATCTGCTGCAGCTGCGCGAGAAGCAGAAGGCGCGCCGCTACTACGGCCTGCTCGAGAAGCAGTTCCGCAACTACTACGAGAAGGCCGCAAAGCAGTCGGGCATCACGGGCGAGGAGCTGCTGCGGATGCTCGAGACCCGGCTCGACAACGTCGTGTACCGGCTCGGCTTCGCCGTCTCGCGCGCCCAGGCCCGGCAGCTCGTCCGGCACGGCCACTTCCAGGTCAACGGCCGGCGGGTCAACATCCCGAGCTACCAGGTGCGGCCGAACGACATCGTCACGGTTGCGGCGAACTCCTCGGCGCAGCAGGTCATCCGCGACGCGACCGATCTTGTCTCGACGGTCGCTCCGTGGCTCCAGGCCGACCATGACGGGCTGACAGGCAAAGTGTTGAAGCAACCCGAGCGCGACGAGATCGACACGCCGGTGCAGGAGAGTCTGATCGTCGAGCTCTACTCGAAGTAACGGAAAGAGGGAACTTCTTTGGCGACTAGAGAAATGGACTTCCAGATCCCGAAGATCGTCCACGAGGACGTCGACGACCACCGCGGGGTCTTCGCGATCGAGCCGCTCGACCGCGGCTTCGGTCATACCTTCGGCAACTCGCTGCGGCGCGTGCTGCTCTCCTCGCTGGAGGGCGCCGCCGTGACCTCGGTCAAGGTCGAGGGCACTGCGCACGAGTTCACGACCCTGCCGGGCGTCCGCGAGGACGTCACGGACATCATCCTCAACCTGAAGAACCTCGTCGCGCGGCTGCACGGCGAGTCGCCCGAGATCGAGGTGCATATCGCGAAGAAGGGCCCGGGCTCGGTCACGGCCGCCGACATCGAGGCGCCCGCCGACCTCGAGATCTTGAACCCGGAGCTCGAGATCGCGAACCTGTCCGACAAGGGCAGGCTCGAGATCACGCTGACGATCGGCCGCGGTCGCGGCTACTCGCCGGCCGAGCTCAATCGCGGGCTGCAGCACACGATCGGCGTCATCCCGATGGACTCGATCTTCTCGCCGGTGCGCCGCGTGGCGTACCAGGTCGAGGCTGCGCGCGTTGGGCAGCGGACGGACTACGACAAGCTCACGCTCGACATCACGACCGACGGCTCGGTCGAGCCGAAGGACGCGCTCGCGGAAGCGGCCGAGATCCTGATCCGGCAGCTCGCGATCTTCACCGACCTCGACCGCATCGAGGGCTTCGGGGAGGCCGCCCCGGTCGACGGCGGCGGCGTCTCGCCCGAGGCGGCGCTCGCGCACGGGATGGAGAACTTCCCGATCGAGGAGCTCGAGCTCGGCGTCCGCTCGTACAACTGTCTCAAGCGGGTCGGGATCGAGACGATCGGCGACCTCGTGATGAAGAGCGAGCAGGAGCTGGCCGCGATCCCGAACTTCGGCAAGAAGTCGATCGAGGAGGTGCGGGAGACGCTCTCGCAGCACGGTCTCCACCTCCGCGGCGAGAACGGCTCCGGCGGCTACGAGTAGGAATGGCGATCACCTCCGCACCCGCCTCCGCACTTCCGCCGGCTGCAAACCGGCGCGCTCCGGCGTCCGCGGTCGCGCCGATAGAACACCGCTATCGGCGTTCCCTGCGTCCTTGGATCGCTCGGTTTTCGCGCGCCGGAAGCACGGCACGGGCACGGAGCTGATCGCAGCGATGCGCCACGCTCGCACAGGGAAGAAGCTCGGCCGCGACTCGGCGCACCGCAAGGCGCTGTACTCCAACCTGACCTGCTCGCTCATCGAGCACGGCCGGATCCGGACGACCGAGGCGAAGGCGAAGGCCGTGAAGCCGTTCGCCGAGCAGATGATCACGCTGGGCCGGCGCGGTGACCTCCACGCGCGCCGGCAGGCGCTCTCGGTGCTCCGCTCGCAGGAAGTGGTGCACAAGCTGTTCGACGACGTCGGGCCACGGATGGCCGATCGGCCGGGCGGCTACTCCAGGATCGTCAAGCTCGGCCACCGGGCCGGCGACGCCGCCGAGATGGTCTACCTCGAGCTGGTCGACTACGAACCCTAGGGGCTCGAAGTCGAGAGAAACGGAACTTCGCGGGCCGGAAAGCGTGGTTTCCGGCCCGCTCCGTGCTGTCTTGTTTTGGATGCTCTTGTTCAGGCGCTGCTCTTGTGCGCTCTCGCGCGGCGGAGGCCGGCGCGAGCGCGGTTCGGCCTGCGGCTAAGTCACCGCTTCGCGGGTGTCTTAGCCTCCGGTCTTCGACGCTTTCTTGGTTTGAGGGTTTCGAACCTCTTTAGCATCGAGGCGGCGGCGTAACGGCGCGTTACGACGCCGCGGACCAGCGGCGAGCACGCGCAGCATGCTCGCCCGCGCCGGAAGAAGCGCTCGAACGGCGCAAGCCCAAGCAAGCCCAACTGCACGAAGCCAACGGGAGACCGCGCTCTCTTGTTGGCGGAGTTCCTTTGCCCCAGCGAGTGAGTGCGAAGCACTCGCGAGCTAACTGCCGACCGGCGCGCCCAGCAGGCTGCCCAGCCCCGCGCTGATCGCTGCGATGAGGACGCCGGCGAACGTGACGATTCCGAGTGCGCGGATGAACGTGTCCTGGAAGAAGCGGTAGCGAAGGTACGCGAGCATCAGGAGCTCGAAAGCCACCACGGCCACCGCGAAGAAGAGCGCGATCTGGTAGTGGGGGATGAGAAACGGCAGCGTGTGGGCAATCCCGCCGAGAAACGTGCCGCCGCCCGTGATCAGCCCGCGGCTCAAGGGGGTGCCGCGGCCGGTGAGCTCGCCCGTGTCGGAGAGGGCCTCGGAGAAGCCCATGCTGATAGCGGCGCCGATCGATGTCGCGAGGCCGGCGATGAACGCGTACCGCGTGTCGTGTGACGCGAGGACGACTGCGAAGATCGGCGCGAGCGTCGAGAGGGAGCCGTCGATGAGGCCGACCATCGCCGGCTGGACCTTCTGGAGAAGGAAGGTATGCTCGTCGCTCACGAGGTAGAGTATATCAAACTATGTGCAAGTCATTAGAGCATAAGGCACACCTGACAAACGCGGTGAGGGTGCCCTGACGTGCGCCTCATCCTGACGCTCGAGTACGACGGCACGCCGTTTCGCGGCTGGGCCGTGCAGCCCGGACTGCCGACCGTGGAAGCCGCGCTGCGGCAGGCGCTCGCCGAGACGTTCGTGTCGGCCGAGAACCTCGCCGTCGCCGGTCGCACCGACGCCAGCGTCCATGCGCTCGGCCAGGTCGTCTCGGTGGACGTCGAGGGCGGGCCGCCACCGGAGCGTGCCGCAGCGGCGCTCAACCCGCGCCTCCCGGAGGAGATCAACGTGCTCTCGTCAGCCGAGGCGCCGGCCGGGTTCCATGCCCGCCACTCCGCCCGCTCGCGCAGCTATCGCTACCGGTTGTTCACGCGCTCGACGCAGTCGCCGTTCGAGCTGCGCCGGAGCTGGTGGGTGCCGAAGCCACTCGACGAGGATGCCCTCGCCGCCGCGGCGGGGGCCCTAGTCGGAGAGCACGACTTCAGAGCCTTCACGCCGGCGCAGACGCAGCACAAGGTCTTCGTCCGCACCGTCGAGCGGGCCGAGTGGATCCGGCGCAGCGACCACCTCGACTTCGAGATCAGAGCGAACAGCTACCTCCGCCACATGGTGCGCAGCCTGGTCGGGACGATGGTGGAGGCGCCGGGCACGATTCCCGGCGTGCTGGACGGCCGCGCGCGCTCGGAGGCTGGAGCCACGGCCCCGCCGTGGGGCCTGTACCTCGTCTCAGTCGCCTACTAGGAAGGTCGCGATCTCGGCCGGCGCGAGCTCGAGGCCGGCGTCGACCTCTTGCTCCTCGTCGAGGCGGACGCGTCGGGCGGGGACGCTCAGGGTCAGCGCCTCGGGCTGCGGGCTCGGGTTGAAGACGCGCAGGATGAGCCCGCTGCCGTCCTCCGCCCGCTTGAGGCAGGAGAAGACGACGTCGCCGCCGAGCTCGAGCGGCGGCTCGAACGGGTCGCCGCGGAGGAAGTCGGTGCGGTAGTCCTGGCTCGCGCGGACAAGCGCTGCGTTCGAGAGCTCTGCGCCGTCGAAGCGCAGCGCGTACTCGAAGACGTGGCGGCCGCGGCACTGGCCCTCCGGTGTCGCGATGTCCGGCCCGGCTGCGACCCGGCGCGTCAGTAGTCCGGTCGGCCGCGAGATCGTGCCGACGCAGCGCAGCAGGGTCAGCCGCAGGCCGTCCACAGCTGCCTCGTATTCCGGCAGCCCTTTCGTCAGCAGAACGAGAGAGCCGAGAGCGACGGCGCCGAGCGTGTGCGCCGTCGGCACAGGCGGCTCGACCCAGTCCGCCCGCGGAGGCGGCGGCACGAGCGGGCGCCGGACGACGGCGAACTGGCTCTCGGCCCGCACCTCGTCCGCGCCGTCGGCGGAGCGAATGAGAAGGCGCAGCCGGTGGTCGTCGGTGTCGTTCTCGACGACGCTCGTCAGCTCGACACGGTCCAGCCCCGAGGCGGCGCGGATCGTCGTCTCGATCGTGATCCCGGGTAGCTCGTGCTCGAGGGTGAGCGCATCGCCGTCGCGCCGCGAGGCGACCAGGCGAGCCGAGGTGGGCTCGCCCGCGGGGCAAAACGTGTACAGGTCTCCGACGTCGGGCTCGTCCTCGAAGACGAGGAGCTCCGCGATCGCCTCGAGGTCGACGGGTGGCTCGTCCACGGCGAGCGGTTCCGAACGCCGCGCGCTGAAGCCGTCGAGCTCGAAGACGGCCCCGTCGACGAGGCGGCTCCGGCGGAACGGCAGCGTGTTCACGAGCGCTCCGCCGACACCGAGCGCCTCCCGTTCCACGTAGTCGAGTGTCCGGCCGAGCTGCTCGTAGCGGACGAGCATGTCCCGGTGCACCTCGTCGCAGGAGCAGCCGCAGATCGAGTCGTGCGGGTGATTGCGCAGGAGGTCGCGCCACGCCAGCCGCAAGTCCGCGGCCGGATACGGCGCGTCCTCGCGCAGAGTGCGCAACGCGGCCGCTGTCTCGACCGAGAGCAGTCGCCGCTCGGCGCGCTCGTTCGCCTGCTTGAGGTAGATCCGCGCCGAGTTGACGCCGCGCAGGATGTTCTGGAGCCTGCCGTTCACCAGCTCTCCCTCGTGCACCGGCAGGCCGTCGGGCGCCGGCGCGTGGTCGTCGTAACGGCCGATTCGGAACGGGGCGCCGAACGTCTGCTCGAGCCCGGCGAGGATCTCCGGCAGCTCGGGCTCGATCGGCTCGTGGTCGGAGCCGTCGGCGAGCACGATCTCCTCCTGGCCCGCATCGCGCAGTAGCTCGCCGAACCGCTCGACGATCCCGCGCACGCGCTCCTCGGCGTCGTGGTACCAGGTGAGGCGCGCGAAGTTGTCGTAGTGCGGGAGCATCTGGCACGCGACGACCTCGGCCGGCCCGGCGCGCCAGCGGAAGACGACACCGAGGTCGTCGATCTCGTCGCCCATGCCGCGCGAGAAGAGGAAGGTGCGGATGCCGAAGCCCGCGAGGATCTGCGGCAGCTGTGCGGGGTGACCGAAGCTGTCGGGGAGATAACCCGCCCCGCTCGGCTCCGCCCCGAACCGCCGGCAGACGCGGCGGCCGAGCAGAAGGTTGCGGACGAGCGACTCGCCGCCGACGAGGATCTCGTCGGGCAGGACGTACGACGGGCCGACCTCGAGGCGCCCGGCCTCGAGCAGCGCGCGCAGCCGCTCTTCGTTCTCCGGCCGCACCTCGACGTAGTCCTCGAGCACGATCGCCTGCCCGTCGAGCGTGAAGGACAGGAAGGAGGCGTCGTCTTCGAGCGTGTCCAGGACGCCGTCGACGATCGCGCCGAGGCGTAGCCGGAACTGCTCGAAGGGCAGGTACCACTCGCGATCCCAGTGCGTGTGCGGGACGACCAGGTAGCGAAAGTCCGACACCTCTGGCACGTGCCGGAGCCTACTGAGAGAGCGCGGATACGATCGACGCATGCGGTTCGAGACCGTTCTCTTCGACCTCGACGGCACGGTCGTCGACTCCGGCGCGATCATCCTCGCCTCGATGCGGCACGCGACTCGCGAGGTGCTCGGCCGCGAGTACTCCGACGAGGAGCTGCTGCAGACGGTGGGCGGGCCCGGCCTGGAGGCGCAGATGCACGCCCTGGCGCCCGACCGTGTCGAGCAGCTCGTGGACGTCTACCGCGCCCACAACGAGCCGCTCCACGACGAGCTCGAGGCCTGCGCGGGGATGGAGGACGTGCTCGAGCGGCTGCACGACGAGGGTCGGCGGCTCGGCGTCGTCACAGCCAAACGCCGCGCGACCGTCGAGCTCGCGTTCGCCAACGTCCCGCTCGGCCACCTCTTCGAGGCGATCGTCGGCGGCGACGAGACCGAGCGGCACAAGCCGGACCCGGAGCCGCTTCTCCTGGGAGCCGAGCGCCTCGGAGCAGACCCCGCCGCGACGGCGTACGTCGGCGACTCGCCCTTCGATGTCCGCGCCGCGAAGGCGGCAGGGATGTTCGCCGTCGCCGTGACGTGGGGCCGGATCCACGATCGCGCGCGCCTCGACGCCGAACAGCCCGACGCGACCGTCGACCGCGCCGAGGAGCTCCTTGGCGTCCTCTAAGACCACGACCGCCGCCGTGCGAGTCGCGGAGCTCCGCGACGTCCTCAACCGCGCCCTCATCGCGTATCACGTCGAGGACGCGCCGATCATGGAGGACGCCGCCTACGACGTCCTCTACGACGAGCTGGTCGCGCTCGAGGAGGAGCATCCCGAGCTCGTCACGCCCGACTCCCCTACGCGCCGGATCGGCGGCCTGTCGGACAAGTTCGAGAAGGTTCAGCACCTGGAGCCGCTGGGCTCGCTCGAGAAGGTGACGACCGAGGAAGGGTTGCGGAAGTGGGACGAGGACGTCCGCAGGCGCCTCGGCGCCGACGACGCCGTCGCCTACGTCCTCGAGCCGAAGATCGACGGGCTCGCGGTCAACCTCACGTACGAGAACGGGGTCTTCGTGCGCGGGGCGACTCGCGGCGACGGCGTGCAGGGCGAGGATGTCTCACCGAACCTGCGCACGATCAGGGCGATCCCGCTGCGGCTCGAGGGCGACGCTCCGGCGGTGATCGAGGTGCGCGGCGAGGTGTACCTGCCCATCTCGGGCTTCCGGGAGCTGAACGAGCGCCTCGCCGGGACCAACCAGAAGCTCGCGCCGAACCCGCGCAACGCCGCGGCCGGAAGCCTGCGCCAGAAGAACTCGGCGATCACCGCCGACCGGCCTCTCTCGATCTGGGTCTACGGCACCGGCCACCGCGAAGGCGTCGAGTTCGAGACGCAGTTCGGGATGCTCGAGTGGCTGCGCGAGCACGGCCTGCGCACGAATCCGTTCGCCGAGCGGTTCACGTCGATCGAAGAGGTCGCCGCTGCCTGCGTCGAGTGGGAGAAGCGGCGGCTGGAGCTCGACTACGAGATCGACGGCGTCGTGATCAAGGTCGACTCCCTCGACCAGCAGCGACGGCTCGGAGCCCTGCATTCGCGACCCCGCTGGGCGCGCGCCTACAAGTGGGCGCCCATGACCGCGGTGACGCGGTTGCTCGAGATCCGCATCCGCGTCGGCCGCACCGGCGCGCTCAACCCCTGGGCGATCATGGAGCCGGTGCAGGTCGGCGGCGTCACGGTCAGCCGCGCGACGCTGCACAACGAAGAGGACATCAACCGCAAGCAGATCCGCGCGGGCGACGATGTGATCGTCCAGCGCGCCGGCGACGTCATCCCGCAGATCGTCGGCCCCGCGGGCCCTCATCGGCGGGGGACGAGGGTTTTTCGGATGCCGACGCACTGCCCGCTCTGCGGCACCGAGATCGTGAAGCCCGAGGGCGAGGCGATGCACCGCTGCCCGAACCGCGCTTGCCCGTCCCGCGGCCTCGAGACCCTGATCAACTGGACGGGGGTCGCCGACATCGACGGCGTCGGCGAGCAGACGATCCGCGTCCTGTGGCAGCAGGACCTCGTCCGCTCGCTGCCCGACCTCTACCGGCTCACGAAGGAGCAGCTGGTCGAGCTCGAGGGGTTCGCGGAGATCTCGGCGAGCGCAGCGCTCGAGTCGATCGAGCGCTCCAAGCAGGTGCCGTTCTCGCGTGTCCTCCTCGGCCTGAACATCCCCGGGATCGGCTGGGTGCTCGCGCGCAACCTCGCGAGCCACTTCGGGACGGTCGACGCCGTCGTCGCGGCCGGGTCGGAGGAAGTCGCCGAGGTCGAGGGCTTCGGCCCGGACCGCGCCGAGGACGTGGTCGACTGGTTCGCGGACGAGCAGAACCGTGCGTTGGTCCAGGAGCTGCGAGGCCTCGGCCTCCGCTTCGAGCTGAGCGACGACGAGCGGCCGAAGGAGGGGCGGCTGACGGGCAGCACCTACGTCATCACCGGCACGCTCGAGCGGTTCTCCCGCGAGGAGGCGAAGGCACGGCTCGAGGCGCTCGGCGCGAAGGTGACCGACTCCGTGTCCGCGAAGACGACCGGCCTGGTCGTCGGCGAGGAGCCGGGCGCCTCGAAGCTGACGAAGGCCCAGAAGGCGGGGGTGCCGATCCTCGCCGAGGCGGATCTGCTCGAGCTGCTCGGCGGGGCCTAGCGCCCAGGATCGCCGAACGACGGCGGGCGTCTCGTGACCGTCCTGCGGACGAGACGTAGCCGGCCATGTTCCCAGCGCCACTCGCGATGTGTCCACCGGCGCCAGCAGCAGTGGATCGAAGAGGTGTAGTGCGAACCGTCGATCGCCGTCCAGTCGGCAATCCCGTGTGGGCGGAGTTGCACGCGTGTCGTGTCCTCGCAAACGGTCCGAAGTCTCCAGAGCGGTCGGAGGTTCGGTCCGGTGTAGAGGCGGTAGCCCTCGCACCCGGCGGAGCCCCCGATGTAGTTGACGACGAGGGCGTCGCGCACGCCGCCACCGGTTACGTCCCGGATCTTCACCCGCATGGCTTGGTTTTCCACTCGCCACTGCCTGACGATGCCACTGTCTCGCACGATCTCGAACGTCCAGCGGTCGCTGCCGCGTTCGGGGGGATGCGGTATGCGGAGATACCGGCGCGCCTCGTAGCCGTGCCCGAGCGTCCAGCGTCCGTCCAGCTTGGCGCCGTGCGGCGGCGTGAAGGCGACTGCGACAGCGGTGACGAGGGCAGCGAGCATCAGCCGCCTTCCTTCGCCGCCGCCGCCAGCACCTCCGCGAAGCGGTTCTGCGACCGCTCGGCGTTCAGCGTGCGGACCGGGCTGCCGTTCTCGAGGATCGAGAAGACGTAGCGGTCGCCGACGAAGCCCGAGAGCGCGGAGGAGTTGTCCGTCGTGCCCGTCTTCGCGCGGACGAAGCCGTGGGCCGGGCCGCTGCGCATGCGGTACTCGAGCGTGCCGGTCTCGCCGGCGATCGGCAGAGAGGGGACGAGGTACGGCCGTAGGTCTGCGTCCTGCCACATCGTCTGCAGGAGCGTGGCGAGGCCGAGCGGCGTCCAGCGGTCGAGTAGCGAGAGCCCGGAGCCGTCGACCATCCGGACCCGGTCGAGCGGCACACCGGCCGCGCGCAGCAGTCGCCGCTCGACTGCGAGCCCGGCCGGCGCGGAGCCGCCGTCGCCCTGCACGGCGCCGACCTCCTTGAGCAGCATCTCCGCGTAGAAGTTGTCGCTGTAGACGTCCATGTGGCGCACCAGGGCCGAGAGCGGGGCGGACTCGACGTCCGCGAGCGGGGCCGCCTCAGCCGAGGCGACGCCGATCGCGGCCTCGCCGTGCACGCCGACGCCGGCGTGGCGCAGATCGCGCCGGAAGACCTGTGCCGCCATCAGGGCAGGCCGTCCCGTCTCGTACCGTCCCGTCCAGCCGCGGTTGACGATGAGCGACGAGAGCGCCGGCGACTCGTGGAGGTAGAACTTCGGCCTCCAGCCGAGCCCGGTGCGACGCGTGTCGAACCAGCTCTCGTCGCCGAGG
Organism: uncultured Actinomycetes bacterium; assembly: GCA_963770815.1. GTDB lineage: Bacteria > Actinomycetota > Thermoleophilia > Gaiellales > Gaiellaceae > Palsa-739. The sequence goes on along the minus strand of CAVYQV010000003.1, from coordinate 156,051 downwards.
ATCCGGCCGCTCACGTCCCCGATCCCAGCCGCCGCCACCTGCCGTGCCAGCGAGTTGAGCTGGGCATAGGACAGCGCCGGGTCTCCGTAGCCCTTGAGCACGAGATTCCCCTGCCACGTCGTGCCGCTCAGCTGCCCCTCGCCGAGTACGTCCGTCTCGATGCGGAAGGAGGGGCCAAGCGCGGTCAGGGCCGCGTAGGTCGTGGCGAGCTTCTCGTTCGAGGCGGGCCTGAGTGGCAGGCGCGCGTTGTGGTCGAAGAGCGCGCTGCCGGTCTGGAGATCGAAGACGATCGCGCCCGTCCGGGCGGGGCTCACGTGCCGCGCGTGCAGCGCCCGCCCGAGCTGCACCTGGAACGTGCTGCGAGACCCGGCCTGTGCGGCCGGGACGAGTGCGAACGCGACGATCGCAACTGTCGTTGCGCCAAGCCGGAGGGGCACGGCTTCCATTGTTCAACTCGGACGGCAAACGTCAAGCCGGATGGGTCGGCCCGCCTTGGAAGATGGGCCGTGCGGCCCATTCCCGCTGTCGTCCCGCGGTCCGATAATCGTGTGATGCTGCAGCGGGACGAGATCGCGGATCTCCTCCGGATGCCGGAGGACGGAGCGGGCGCACCCAGCCTCGACCGGATCGAGTCGACGCTGACGGACGGCTATGCCGCCAAGCTGGAGCTCGAGGCCGAGCGATCGCGGCTCGAGCGGCGGTTGGGCGAGGTTGCGCGGGAGGCGGGCGAGGTTTCGGCGCACAGCGTCGCCAGCGAGCTCTCCACCCTCTCCGTACGCCTCGACGCGGTCGACGCAGAGCTCGCGCGACTGCGCTCGCTCCTCGGCAACCTCCAAGCGCGCCGCCGGCTGGCGCGCAGCGCCGCCTAGACGATCCCGCTCCGGACCGCGTAGACCGCGGCCTGGATGCGGTTGTCGATCTGCAGCTTCATGAGGATGTTCGAGATGTGGTTCTTGACCGTCTTCGGGCTGATGTGGAGGTCGGCGGCGATCACGGCGTTGTCCTTGCCGTTCGCGATCAGCTTCAGAACCTCGATCTCGCGTTCCGAGAGCTCCGCGCGGATCAGCTCCTCGATCTCCGGCTGTGCGCTCGTGGCCCGGATCCGCTGGAGCACCTTGGCGGCGATGTGGGGAGAGATCAGCGCCTCGCCTCGTGCCGCCGCCCGGATCCCCGAGACGAGCTCCTGGATCGAGGCGTCCTTGAGGAGATAGCCGCAGGCGCCGGCGAGGATCGCGTCGGTCACGTCCGAGTCCTCGTCCGAGATCGTGAGCATCACGACGCGGGTCAGCGGCGAGACCTCGGCGATGTGACGGGTCGCCTCGACGCCGCCCATCGAGGGCATGTTGAGATCCATGACGACGACGTCCGGCGTGAGCTCGCTCACCTGCGTGACCGCCTCAGCGCCTGTCGCGGCCTCGCCGACGATCGAGAGGCCTTGCTCCTCGAGCAGGTTCCTCAGGCCTGTTCGAAACAGGTCGTGATCGTCCACGAGCAGCACACGAAGCGGCTCCGTCTGCCGTTCTTCGGCCATCTCCACCAGCTCGGTCACCGCGGGTTTCCCCCCTCTCGCGGCGCCAGTGTACTCAGTAGATCGTGATGGTGACAGTGCGGCGGCCCCAGGCCGCGCACTGCGACGGCGTCATCCAGAGATCGATGGTGTCGCCCTTGATCCCTCCGCCGACGTCGGCCGCGACGCCGTTGCCGTAGCCGGGGACGTACATCTTGGTGCCGAGCGGAATCACGGAGGGGTCGACCGCGACGACGCCCTGGCCCACGGGCATCCCGGTCGCGGTGTGGCCCGGGAGGTCGTAGCACGTGGCGCTCACGGTGAGCTGCCGCTTGCCGGACGGGACCGACGTCGTCGGCTGCTGCAGCGTCTGCGATTTCTGCTGGGCGGCCTGTGCCTGGCTCTCGACGCTGCGGACCTGAGACGCGCGCATCGCCTGCGCGCGCAGGGAAGAGACGTATGCGGCGCGGGATGCGGCTGCGGTCGTGAGCCTCGCCTCTGCCTGGCGGGCAGCGGCCAGTGAGCGCTCGAGCCGGCGCTCCTCCGCCGCCAGGCGCCGTTGCGATCGGAGCAGGCGGAGATGGGCCGCCGAGGCTACCTCGATGATCTGCCGGTTCTGGTCCGCGACGCGCGAGAGGTCGTCGAGCTGGTTGAGACCCGTGCGGAGCGACTTGGCTCCGAGCACGACGGCGAGCGAGTTGACGTTGCCCCGTTCGTACTGGGCACGCAGCTCGATCGCCAGGCGGTGCTGGCCCGCCTTGAGAGACACGCGGGCGGCGCGGAGCTCGCTCCTGAGGGACGCGCGTTGCTTCTGCAGGGCGGCAGCGGCCGTCTCGAGCGTGGCGAGCCGTCCGCGCCAGGCCTGCAGCTGCGAGTCGAGCGCGTAGAGGCTGAGCAGCGCCTGCTGCGTCCGTGAGCCGAGCTGTTGCGTCGCGGCGTCGGCAGGTCCGTGCGCTTCGACCGCTCGCCCCCGGAGCCGCGAGCGCCGCCGACGCGGCCGTGAGTGCGAGCGCGCCAACGAGAGCGCCGAACCGCACGGCGCGGGATCTCCTCCCTCCGAGCATGACGGCGGACCGTACTTTACGGAGCCACTCCTTGCGGCACCTCGCCGGGTTCAGCCGTGGAGCGTGGTGCCAAATTGCAGGATTTTCGTGACGGTTCTCCGTGCGAGTGTCCGGCAGGCTTGTTACCGTCAGGTGCTTGTGACGGGCGGGAGGACGTCATTGCGCGTGCCGCGGCGGCTAGCTGCGCCCTCGGCACTTCTGGTCGGCCTGCTTCTCGCGGGTCTATTCGGGGCCTCGGCACCGCGTGCGCACGCGGACCCGATCGGGGCCAAGCGCGCGCAGGCGCAGCAGGTTCTCCTGCAGCTGCAGCGCCTCGACGCGGCGGCCCAGAGGGCGAACAGCCGCTACCAGGCGGCGAGTCGCAAGCTGCGGCGTGTCGAGCAGCAGCTCCGGGTGAATCACCAGGCGCTGGGCGTCGCCCGTGGCAACCTCAGCCACGCGCAGCACATGCTCGCGAAGCGGCTCGTCGCGAGCTACACCTCGCAGAGCGACCAGTCCTCGCTCGCCGTCCTGCTGGGCGCTCGCAGCCTCAACGATCTGATCTCTCGCATCGAGACGGCCAACTCGATGTCGAAGCAGGACTCGGCGCTCATCCAGCAAGTGCTCTCGTTCCATCGCCAGATCGTGCACAGCCGAACGCTGCTGCGCACCGAACGCGCGCAGCAGAGTCAGCTGGTCTCGGCGCGCTCGGCGGAGCGCAACCAGATCGAGGGGAGGCTCGCCTCCGAGCACCATCTCTACAACTCGGTCCGCGCCCAGATCCAGCAGATGATCTCGCGGCAGCAGGCTGCGCAGGCCGCTGCTGCCCGGGTCGCGCGGGTCGCGCAGACGCAGGTCGCGACTCCGAAGGCGAGCTTCGGCAGCCAGCCTACGAGCAGCTCGATCCCGGGCGATCGTTACGCCAGTGTCGTGGGCATCGCGATGCGCTACCTCGGTACGCCCTACGTCTGGGGCGGCGAGAGCCCGGCCGGCTTCGACTGCTCGGGTCTCGTGGCGTACGTCTATGCCCAGGTCGGTGTGTCGCTGCCGCACTACACCGTCGCGCAGTACGACTACGCGGACTCCGTCTCGGTGCCGCGGGACCAGCTCGAGCCCGGCGACCTCGTCTTCTTCGCCGGTCTCGGCCACGTCGGGATCTACGTCGGCGGTGGAAGCTTCATCCACGCGCCGCACACCGGTTCCGTCGTCCGCATCGACAGCCTGAATTCGGGCTGGTACGCGTCCGAGTACGACGGCGCGAAGCGGATTCTCGGCTAGTCGCCCGACTGGCCCGCGTACAACCGCTCGATCTCTTCCGCGAAGTGCTCGTGGATGACTCTGCGGCGTAGCTTCAGTGTCGGCGTCACCTCGCCCTCCTCCTGGGAGAAGTCGCGCGGGAGGATCACGAAGCGCTTGATCTGCTCGACGCGCGTCCGGTCGTGGTTGACGTCGTCCACGAGCTCCTGCACGAGCTCCTGCGGATCGCGGCTGCTCGAGGCGAGCTCGGCGTCGTCCAGCGTCACGAGCGCAGCCACGTAGGGGCGCCGGTCGCCGACGACGATCGCCTGCGAGACGAAGCGCGAAGCCTTGAGGGCATTCTCGAGGTTCTGCGGCGCGATGTTCTTGCCGCCGGCGGTGATGATGAGGTCCTTCTTGCGGTCGGTGATCCGCAGGAAGCCCGCGTCGTCGATCACGCCGACGTCGCCGGTGCGCAGCCAGCCGTCGTCGGTCAGGGCCGCGGCCGTCGCGTCGGGCTCCTTGTAGTAGCCGGCGAAGACGGAGTCGCTGCGGATCAGAATCTCGCCGTCCTCGGCCAGCTGCACCTCGGCGCCCTCGACGGGCCGGCCGACGGTGCCGATCCGAAAGTCCCCTGGCTCGTTGACGGTGGCCGAGCTCGCCGTCTCGGTCAGGCCGTAGCCCTCGATCACCGGCACGCCGAGCGTGTGGAAGAACTCCATGACGTCGGTCGAGAGTGGTGCGGCGCCGGAGACGCCGACGCGCAGGCGTCCGCCGAGCCGCTCACGCACCTTCGAGAAGACGACCCGGTCGGCGATCCGCTGCTGCCGCGCGAGGACGCCGCTCACGTGACCTCCCTCGCGGCCGGCGCGGCTCGTGCGGGCGCCGACCCCGAGCGCCCAGCGGCCGATCCGTGTGCGCATCCCGCCCGCGCGCTCGATCTCGCCGAGCGCGTTCGCGTGAATCTTCTCGTAGACGCGCGGGACGGCCGGCAGCACGGTCGGCTTGACAGTCGCGAGAGCCTCGGGCACGCGTCCGACGTCGGCGACGAGCGCGACGGTCGCCCCCCGATGCGACGCCGCCTGGTGCGCGAGCCGGCCGTAGCTGTGGGCCAGCGGCAGGAAGAGGAGGCAGATGTCGCCCGGCTGGTTCATCCCCTCGACGACGCACATCGCGGCCGTGACCAGGTTGCGGTGCGTCAGCATGCAGCCCTTCGGAGGCCCGGTCGTCCCGGACGTGTAGATCAGTGTCGCCAGGTCGTCTTCGGCGACCGGTTCCGGCTGTAGGTGCCGTGCGAGGCGCCCGTCCGACTCGAGCTTCTCGACCCAGTCGAACGGGATGATCTCGCGCAGCTGCGGCAGGGAGCCGCGGATGGAGACGAGCTTGCGGGTCTGCTCGTCGTCCTCGGTGAACGCGAGGACCGCCTCGCAGTGGCCGAGGATGTACTCGCACTCCTTCGCGGAGCTCGTGGGGTAGAGGCCGACGACGATGGCGCCGATCGACATCACCGCCCAGTCGAGCAGGATCCACTCGAGCCGCGTGCGGGAGAGGACGGCAACGCGGTCGCCGTGTCGCACGCCGCGCGCGAGCAGCCCCTGCGCCAGCGCCGAGACCCGTTCGGCGGCCTCGTCCCACGGGACCGGCCGCCAGCCGTTCGCCGTCTCCTCGAGATACGCGGGCTGATCCGGTGCGTTGCCGACGGCGTTGCGCCAGAGCTCGGGCGTGGTGCGGCTCTCCATGCGGAGAATCGTATGCAGGGAAGGCGATGAAAATCGAGAATTTGGGCAGTCCCCAACTAAACTGGGACTTCTCATGCGGACCATTTGGAACGGATCGATCAGCTTCGGCCTCGTGAACATCCCCGTCGGGCTCGCGCTCGCGACCCAGCGGCAGGACGTCTCGTTCCGCACCCTGCATCGGGAGTGCGGCACGCCGATCAAGCAGAAGCGCTGGTGCCCGGTGCACGAGCGCGACGTCGAGCCCGACGAGCTCGTCAAGGGCTGGGAGTTCGCGAAGGGCCAGTACGTCCTCGTCGAGGAGGCTGACCTCGAAGCCGTCGCGCTGACGCGCTCGCAGTCGATCGCGATCCTGCGCTTCGTCCGGCTCGAGGACGTCGATCCCGTCTTCTTCGACCGCACCTACTACCTCGCGCCCGCCGACGCCGAGGCGCAGCGGAAGCCGTACGTCCTCCTGCTGCGGGCGATGGAGGACTCCGGCATGGCTGCGGTCGGCAAGTTCGTGCTCTGGGGCAAGGAGAACCTCTGCCTCATCCGCGCCAAGGCCGGCACGCTGCTGCTCGAGACGCTGTTCTTTGCCGAGGATGTTCGTACGAGGGACGAGATCGAGGAGGCCGTCGCCGAGACCGCCGTCCAGGACGCCGAGCTGAAGCTCGCCGAGCAGGTCATCTCGAGCCTGGCGGGCGAGTGGACGCCCGAGGACTTCGAGAACGACTATCGGCGCGACCTCGCGCAGATGCTCGCGGCGAAGCTCGCCGGCCAGGAGATCGTCGCGCCGGAGCCGATCGCCGATGCTCCCGTGATCGACCTGATGGAAGCGCTGCGGCAGAGCGTCGCCGATGCGCAGAGCCGCCGTGCGGCGGACGGCTCCAAGGACGGGAAAACCCGCTCGAAGGCGGGCTCCCGATCTCGCAAGGCTCCGGCGAAGAAGTCCGCCTGACGCCCGCGGCCTACGCCGCGGACTGCTGCCTGGAGAGCGCTTGCAGCTGGGCCTGGAAGAGGTACTTGTCGATCTTCCCGTGGTAGATCGGCACGCCCTCTTCGACGCACACCCGGATCACCTCCTGCCTGTCGATCTTGAGCTCCTTCGACAGTTCTTCGGGCGTGAGGTGATTCGCCATCGCTTGGCTCCTTCCGGAACGAAAAAACCCGCCGCGCGCAACGCGCTGGCGGGCTAGATCGCACCCTCGCTTGTCGTGTTTGCGGACATCACTCGGCCCGCCCTGCAGAAGCATCCATTGGTCGAACAATATGCCTCAGTGGTGACAGACCGCAACCACCGGCTGGACGGATTCGAGGAGCGCGAGCTCGCGTGGCGCGGATCGCGGCTTCGCTACGCGGTCGGTGGGGACGGACCTCCGCTCGTGCTCGTGCACGGTCTCGGCGGGACGATCGAGAACTGGCGCTCGCTCGCGCCGCCGCTCGCGGCGCGTCATCGTGTCCTCGTGCCCGATCTGCCGGGTCACGGACACTCCGCACCGCTGCCCGAAGCGCGCGACGTCGACGCCCTGGCCGAGGCCGTGCTCGGGATCGTCGACGCCGAGGAGGCCGGCGGCGCGGTTTGGATCGGCCACTCGCTCGGCGGCGTGGTCGGGCTCCGGGCCGCCGTGCTGCGTCCCGACGCGGTTCGCGGGCTCGTCCTCGCGGCGGCGGCCGGAATCGGCTCGGGAACGCGGGCGGCAGAGGTGACGCTTGCGGTGCTCGGCGCCGCCCGCCCGGGACGCCTGATCGCGCCGTACCGGCACGCGTGGGCGCACTCGCGACTCGGTCGCCGGGCTGCGTTCGGCTGGTGGGGCGTGGCGGATCCCGACGGCCTCGAGCCCGAGTTGGCCGCGGCATTCCTCGAGGGGCCGGCGCACCACACCGACATGCGCCAGGCGGGCCGGGCGCTGCTCGTCTCCGATCCCCGCACCGAGCTCGACCGCGTCACGTGCCCCTGCCTCTGTCTCTGGGGTGCGCGCGACAACTGGGTCCGCGTCGAGGACGGAGTCGAGTACGCGCGCCGGCTCGGCGCGCCGCTCCGGATGATCGCCGGCTGCGGCCACCTTCTGATCGGCGAGCGGCCGGACGCCTGCCTCGCGGCGATCCGCGAATTCGTCGACTCGCTGGGTTAGACGGCTGCAGGCGCCTCGAACGGAATCACCTCCCCGCCTTCCTCCTCGTCGCGCCGCGGGCCGCCGCCGAGGAACTCGACCCGCCGGGCGACGACCTCGAGAGCGCTGCGCCGCTTCCCGTCGTCCTCCCACGAGCGGGACTTGAGCCGGCCGTCGACGGCGATGCGCCGCCCCTTGCCGAGATACTCGGCGCACAGCTCGGCCTGCCGGTCCCAGGCCGACACGCGCACGAAGTCCGCGCCGCCGTCCCGGCTCGCCCGGTCGACCGCGAGCACGAAGCTCGCCACCTTCTTGTCGGGCCCGACCTCGCGGAGCTCGACCTCGGTCGCGAGGTTGCCGATCAGCGTCACCACGTTCATGGCATGGACGGTAGGCGGGAATCCGTCACGGCAGGGTCAAGGCTTTGTGCCGTTTTGCAGATAAGGTTGCGCGCGATGGGCCTCTTTTCGGGACTTACCGGCTTCGGTGGCCGCGACATGGCGGTGGACCTCGGTACCGCGAACACGCTCGTCTACGTGCGTGGCCGCGGCATCGTCCTGTCCGAGCCGTCGGTCGTCGCCATCGACCAGCGGTCCGGCGAGGTGCACGCGGTCGGCGTCGAGGCGAAACGGATGCTCGGCCGGACGCCGGGGACGATCCAGGCGATCCGTCCACTCAAGGACGGCGTCATCGCGGACTTCGACGTCACCGAGCAGATGCTCCGGCACTTCATCCAGAAGGTGCACCAGCACCGGTTCGCGCACCCCCGCGTCGTGGTCTGCGTCCCCTCGGGCGTGACGGGCGTCGAGAAGCGCGCGGTGGAGGAGGCGACGCTGTCGGCCGGCGCACGCCAGGCCTACCTCATCGAGGAGCCGATGGCCGCCGCGATCGGCGCCGGGCTCCCTGTCGCCGAGCCGACCGGGAACATGATCGTGGACATCGGCGGCGGCACGACCGAGGTCGCGGTCATCTCGCTCGGCGGGATCGTCGTCTCGCAGTCGCTGCGCGTCGGCGGCGACGAGATGGACGAGGCGATCATCAACCACATCAAGCGCGACTACAAGCTCCTGATCGGCCAGCAGACGGCGGAGGAGATCAAGCTCGAGATCGGCTCTGCGTGGGACCTGCGCGAGGAGCTGCAGGCCGAGGTGCGCGGGCGCGACATGCTCACGGGCCTGCCGAAGACGGTCGTCCTCACCTCGGAGGAGGTCCGGCGCGCGCTCGACGAGCCCGTCACTCAGATCATCGAGGCGATCAAGTCGACGCTCGACAAGACGCCGCCCGAGCTCGCGGCGGACATCATGGATCGCGGGATCGTGCTCGCCGGCGGCGGCTCGCTCCTGACGGGCCTCGACGAGCGGCTGCGCCACGAGACCCAGATGCCCGTCCATCTCGCCGAGAGCCCGCTCACCTGCGTCGCCGTCGGCTCGGGCCGGAGCCTCGAGGAGTTCGAGGCCATCCACCGCAGCAACAAGGCCCGCTCCCGGAACGGCCGCCACCGCTACTAGGCACCGGCGGATCAGTCCAGTCGGCAGCCGGCCGCGATACCCTACGGCCGTGGCTCCACCAAGTCGCAGCGCCCGCGCGGCGGTTCTCGCCTCGTCGGTTCAGCGCTCGAAGCCTACGCCGTACCCCTCGAAGGCTCGCAGCGCGCTCATCCGCCGTCTCGTCGTCGTCGGCCTCGTTCTCGTCGCGCTGGCCCTGATCACGATCTCGTTCCGCTCGCCGACCGAGGGAGCGCTCCACGGCCTGCAGGGTGCCGGCTCGACGGCGCTGCGCCCCTTCCAGATCGCTGCCACCCGGATCGCGCAGCCGTTCCGCGACGCGTACAACTACGTCGACGGCCTCGCGAACGCCCGGGCGGACAACCAGAAGCTGCGTCGCGAGATCGTGGCGCTCCGCGCGAAGGACCTGCAGCGGGCGGCGGAGGCTGCGAAGTATCCGACCCTGCTGCGGCTCTTGCATTTCGAGCAGGGGCAGGCCTTCCCCAACGGCTTCGACGCCGTCAACACTGCGGTCATCTCACCACCCGGCGGCCCGTTCGCGCACTCGCTCGCGGTCGAGGCCGGATCTGCGGAAGGCGTCCGGCTCGACTCGCCGGTCGTGAGCGGCGACGGCCTCGCCGGCATCGTGTCGAACGTCTTCCGGGACACGGCGAAGGTGAGGCTGCTCAGCGATCCGAACACCTTCGTCTTCGCCCTCGACGTCGACACCGGGGTGCGCGGAGTGGTCCACACCGGCCTGGGCGGGACCCTGATCCTCGACCAGGTCGGGAAACAGTTCAAGGTGAAGGCGGGCGACAAGCTCGTCACCGCCGGGACACGCAACGCGCGCTATCCGGATCTCTATCCGTTCGGCATTCCGATCGGCTCGGTCTCGTCCGTCAACGCCACGGACACGGCGACGTTCCTCCAGGTGCAGGTGCAGCCCTACGCGAACCTCGGCTCGCTCCCTGCGGTCGCGGTGCTCGTCCCGAAGAAGCAGCACCGATGACCTTCGGCGACGGCGTCAAGGCCGCCGCCCTGCTCTTCGTCGCGGCGGTCTTCCAGGTCTCGGTCTTCTCGCAGGTTCACGTCTTCGGCGCCGTGCCCGACGTCCTGCTCGTCACGCTCGTCGGGGTCGCCCTGCTCCGCGGCAGCGTCGCGGGTGCAGTCGGCGGATTCTTCGCCGGGCTGCTCGTCGACACGGCCACGCTCGGCACGCTCGGCCTCACGTCGCTCGTGCTGACGCTCGTCGGCTACTGGATCGGCCGCTACGGCGAGACGACGGGCCGCGACCGTGCGCATGCCCCGTTCCTCTCCGTCGCCGTGGTTACCGTCCTCTACCAGCTCGGGCTGCTCGTCGTGCACTTCGTGCTCGGGGAGAACGCGCCCGCGGGAGCGGTCGTCCGCAGTCTCGTCCCCGCGATCGTCCTCAACCTGATCCTCACCGCTCCGATCTACGCAATCGTGCGGCGGCTGCTGCGGCCCGCCCCGCGGAACGAGCTGACCGCGGAGGTTCAGCTCCTTGGCTAGCACGACGACAGGGCGGCCGACTCCGTTCCCTCCGCGGCGCCGGCCTGCCGAGGAGAAGCCCGAAGCCGGCGAGACGACGGTCGAGCCCTATCGCCTGACGCCGAAGCTGGCGCGGCGCGTGGCGCTACTCAGCGCGCTCGTCGTGATCGGCTTCGCGGCGCTCTTCATGCGGTTGTGGGCTTTGCAGGTGCTCGCCGGGTCGCAGTACGCCGCACGCGCCCGGGCGAACCAGGTCCGCACGGTGCGTGTCCAGGCGCCTCGCGGGACGATCGTCGACCAGCACGGCAACGTTCTCGTCGCCAACGAGCCGGTCACGTCGGTCGAGCTCTCTCCGTCGGGCATGCCGAAGGTCTACGCCACCCGGGTCGCCGAGCTCCGCGCCCTGGCACATGTCACAGGCGTCTCGGTCCGGCACCTGACGAACCTGATCGTGGCCCGCCGGAAGGTTGGCGACACGCTCGATCCGATCGTGGTGCGCACCCGAGCGACGGGGCCGATGCTGACGTACCTCGAGGAGCGGTCGGCCGAGTTTCCCGGCCTGACCCTGGCCCGGACCTACATCCGGCGCTACCCGCACGGGTCGCTCGCGGCTCAGCTGCTGGGCTACGACGGCCAGATCTCCGCTTCCGAGCTGAAGGCACTCGGCAAGGACGGTTACGCGCCCGGCGACGTGATCGGTCAGACGGGAGCCGAATTCGCCTTCAACCCGTACCTGCGCGGCACGCCCGGACTGGCGCGGGTTCACGTCGACTCGCTCGGCCGGCCGCGGAGCCCGAGGCTCCTGACGACCCCGCCCCAGCAGGGGCAGACGGTGCGGTTGACGCTCGATACCGGGCTCCAGGTCGCGGCCCAGAATGCGCTTCAGGACGGTATCCAGGCCGCGCGCAACAGCGGCCAGTTCGCGGCGGACGGCGGCGCCATCGTCGCGCTCAACCCGCAGAACGGGTCGATCCTCGCGCTGGCCTCGGCGCCCTCGTACAACCCGTCGGTCTGGTCGGGGCCGAGAACGACCAAGGCGCTGAACGCACAGGGCCTCGGGACCCCACAGTCCGCCCTGGACAAGAACTACCCGGCGCTGAACCGTGCTCTCGACGCCACGTATCCGCCGGGCTCGGCCTTCAAGCCGCTGACCGCCATCGCTGCACTCGAGGAGCACATGATCAAGCCGTACTCCTTCTATCCCTGCACCGGCACGTACACGGCTCCTGAGGACAGATCGCACCACGTCTTCCACAACTGGGACCCGAATGTCAACGAGGGGATGGATCTCCCGACAGCCCTCGCCCAGTCGTGCGACACGTACTTCTACGGCGTCGGGAACAACTTCTACTTGCTGCCGCCGGACCGCGGCCAGCCGCTCCAGCGCTGGGCGCGCAAGTTCGGCTTCGGCAGCAAGACGGGGATCGACGTCGGCCCCGAGGTGCCCGGCACCGTGCCGACGATCGCGCTGGAAGTACCGCACGATCACGCGGAAGACCGACCCGACCAACTGGCGGATCGACCGGATCTGGAAGCCGGGCGACTCGATCACGCTCGCGATCGGCCAGGGAAACCTGCTCGTGACGCCGATCCAGATGGCGCGGCTCTACGCGGCGATCGCGAACGGCGGCAAGCTCGTCACGCCGCACGTCCTGATGGACGTGCAGAACCCGAACGGGACGATCGTGCCCACGACCGCACCGTCGGCGCCGCGGCCGATCCCGGGTCTGAATCCGGCCTATCTCAAGGCGGTCCGGCAGGGCCTGTACATGGGCACGCACAGCCCGCTCGGGACGTCCTACGGCGTCTTCGGCAACTTCCCGTACGCGATCGCCGGCAAGACGGGCACCGCCGAGAAGGTCGTGCAACTGCCCGGCACCACCTACGCCACAACGAGAGCCAGTCGTGGTGGTGCGGCTATGGTCCGACGAACGACGCGAAGCTCGTCGTCTGCGCCGTGATCGAGAACGGAGGCGAAGGCGGCGCCGCCGCCGCGCCGGCGGCCGAGCGGGTCTTCGCGAAGTTCTTCCGCGTCCACTCCGTGCAAACGGGCTACACCCACTCCGACTGATGCTCGAGTACGCCGGATCCCAACGAGCAGGCCTGCGCGACGAGCGCGAGGCGCCGCACCTGCTCACCGTCCTTCGCTCCTTCGACTGGATCCTGGTCCTCGCGGTCGCGGCGCTCGTCGGCGTCGGGCTTTGGGGCGTCGCCGGGATCACGAAGTTCGCCATCCCGAAGGACCCGACCTACTACTTCAACCGGCAGATCCTCTACGCGTGTGTCGGGGCCGTCGTGCTCGTCGTCGCGGCCCTGATCGACCCGGATCTCTACCGGCGCTACTGGCGCGCGATCTTCATCGGTACCGCGCTCGTCATCGCCTTCGTGCTGCTCGTCGGGCACGCGGCGCACGGCTCGACCCGCTGGATCAGCCTCGGCTTCTTCACCTTCCAGCCGTCGGAGTTCGGGAAGCTCCTGTTCGTCCTCGCCCTCGCGGGGATGCTGGCCGAGCGGCAGCGCGACCTGAACCGGTGGGAGACCACCCTGAAGGTCATCGGCGTCGGCCTCGTGCCGGTGCTGCTCGTCTTCGTCCAGCCGGATCTCGGCACCGCACTCGTCTACATGGCCGCGCTGGCCGCGATGCTGTTCGTCGCCGGGGTGCCGTGGCGGCACCTCGTCGCACTCGGTGCGGTCGTCGTGCTCGTCGTCGTCGGCGTCCTCTGGGGGGCGCCCGCTGCCGGCGTCAGCCTGCTCAAGGGCTATCAGCAGCAGCGCCTGACCTGCTTCACCCATCCGTCCACGTGTCCGGCCGCCCAGGGCTACAACCTCCTCCAGTCGCAGACGACCCTCGGCTCCGGCGGCCTGCTGGGGCGCGGCGTGCAGAACGCGACGCAGGTCAAGCTCGGCTTCCTGCCGGAGAGCCAGAGCGACTTCGCCTTTTCCGCCTACGCCGAGCAGCGCGGCTTCGTCGGCGCTGCGCTCCTGCTCGGGCTCTACCTGCTCGTGCTCTGGCGGGGCCTGCGGGTGATCACCGTCGCCCGCGACCTCTACTCGGCGATCGCCGCCGGGGGCATCGTGATCGCGCTGCTCTTCCAGATCTTCGTCAACGTCGGCATGACGATGGGAATCGCGCCGATCACGGGCATCCCCTTGCCCTTCGTCAGCGTCGGCGGCTCCTCGCTGATCGCGAACCTCGCGGCGATCGGCGTGCTGCTCGCGATCCATGCGCGTGGCCGCGTCTCCCGCTACTCGCGCCGCCGCTGATGTTCAGGCTGCCAATCTCCGCCGGGGCGACCGCGAGGCTCCTGCGCGAGATCGCGGTGTCGGGGTCCGGCGACCACGTCGTTGCCGTCGGCGGCGCCCGCGAGCTCGCGCCTGTGCTGCGGCAGCAGTTCCTCCGCGGGCGCGCCGAGCCCGGAGCCGTCCGTCTGGGCGGGCCGGAGCACGCGCGCGTCTACGTACACGTCCTCTCGGGTGAGCCGAGCGACGACGACGTCGCCGTGCTGCGGCAGGCGCGCTCCGCGGCTGTTCCGGCGATTGCCGTCGCCGTCGGCTTCGCGGAGGACACCACGATCCCGTACGTGCTCGCGACCGACGTGGTCCGGGTCGGCCCAGGCGAGGTCTTTCCGCTCGAGGCGATCGCGCGGGCGATCGCGGTGCGGCTGGGGGAGCACGGCGCGCCGCTCGCAGCGCAGGTGCCGCTGCTCCGCGAGGCCGTGAGCGCGCAGCTTCTCGCGTCCTTCGCGCGAAAGAACGGCCTGCTCGCGGCTGCGGCCTGGCTGCCCGGCGCCGACCTGCCGGTGCTGGCGCTGAACGAGCTCCGGCTCGTGCTGCGGCTCGCTCAGGCCTTCGGCGCCGCCGGCGAGATCGCGGAGCGTCTCCCGGAGCTCGCGGCGACCGTCGGTGCCGGCTTCGGGCTTCGCGCCCTCGCCAGGGAGGTGCTCGATCTCGTGCCGGGCGCGGGCTGGGCCGTGGAGGTCGTGGTGGCGTATGCGGGGACGCGTGCGCTGGGCGAGGTCGCGCGCCTTCGCTTCGAGCTCGCTCCTACGCCGCGGCCGGGCGGAGCCGAGCGCGCCTAGCCCTGATCGCACGCAGGCGCTGCGTGAGCCTGGCCCAGGCCCACGGCTCGACCTCGTGGTAGCGGCTCTCCGACTGGCTACGGGTCGACTCGAGGTACTCGAACCATGCGTCCGCCTCTTCGATCAGCAAAAGCTCTTCGGCCTCTCGTTTCGCCACCACCGTTCACCTCCCGGTCGTGAGTTGGCGGGATCGTAGGTCCGGGCTCGGACGGACTCCGGGGAGAGCGGTTGCTACCCTGGATTCGTAGGCCATGCCAAGCCTTTTCATTGACAACGAGCGCGCGCGCACTCCGCACGGGGTTGCCGGCGCGCGCTCCCACGAAGGAGTTCCTTCTTGCCCTGGTTCCGTTTCCGGAAGAAATCTTCCGACGACCAACGTCCTGACGTACCCGAGCTCGAGGCGAAGCCCGAGCTCGAGCAGCCCGAGCTGACCGACCCGGCCGCCGACGCGGCCGGCTCCGAATCGACCGATCCGACCAAGCCCAAGCGCCGCCGCGGCAGCCGTGGTGGGCGCGGGCGCAAGAAGCCGGGTTCCACCGCCGGCGCGACCGCTGCGCCCGAGCGGAAGGACCTGGCGCGGAAGGAGAAGGCCGAGCCGGCGAAGCAGCCCCAGCGCCGCGAGCTCTCACAGCGGCAGGAACGCCGCCGCGACCAGTCCCAGCGCCGGCGCCGCGAGCCGCAGCGCCGCCCGCCTCTCCCGGCCGCGAAGCGCGAGCTGCTCGTCTCCGTCGACGTCGGCGAGCGCCGCGTCGCCATCCTCGAGGACTCGCAGGTCGCCGAGGTCTACCTCGAGCGGCCCGAGCACCGCTCGATCGCGGGCAACATCTACATCGGCCGCGTCGACAACGTCCTGCCCGGAATGGAGGCGGCGTTCGTCGAGATCGGCCTCGAGAAGAACGGCTTCCTCTACGTCGACGAGATCGTCAGCCCCGAGCTCGAGAGGGGCCACGGCCGCAAGATCCAGGACCTGATCTCCCGCGGCCAGACGATCCTCGTCCAGGCGGTCAAGGATCCGATGAAGACGAAGGGCGCGCGGCTGACGACGCAGATCTCGCTGCCCGGCCGGTTCGTCGTCCTCGTCCCGCAAGGCGAGGGGCTGGGCGTGTCCCGCCGGCTCGACGACGACGAGCGCAACCGGCTGAAAGACATTCTCAAGCGCCTCAATGTGAAGGAGGGCGGCGTGATCGTCCGCACCGCCGCCGAGGGCGCGTCCGAGGAGGACATCGAGCGCGACCTCGTCTTCCTGCAGCGGCTCTGGCGGTCGATCCAGGCGAAGGCGAAGGACGCGAAGGCGCCCGAGCTCCTCTACCAGGAGGCGGAGCTGCCGCTCCGCGTCGTCCGCGATCTCTTCACCGGCGACTTCGAGAAGGCGTATGTCGACGACGAGCGCACCCACCGGCGCCTCGTCGGCTACCTGAAGAAGACGTCGCCGCACATGGTCGAGCGGGTCGTGCGCTACAAGGAGAAGGCGCCGCTGATGGAGGCGTTCGGCGTCGAGCAGGAGATCAAGTCGACGATCGGCCGCCGCGTCGATCTCCCCTCCGGCGGCTATCTCATCTTCGACTACGCCGAGGCGTTCACCGTCATCGACGTCAACACCGGGCGCTTCGTCGGCGGCCGCGGAAAGAACTCGGGCGGCCGGCTCGAGGACACGATCACGAAGAACAACCTCGAGGCCGTGAAGGAGGTCGTCCGCCAGCTGCGGCTGCGCGACATCGGCGGGATCATCGTCATCGACTTCATCGACATGGCAAACCCGAAGAACCGGGCGACCGTCGAGGAAGCGCTGCGCACGGAGCTCGAGCGCGACCGGACGAAGACGTACGTCGTCGAGATCTCGCCGCTCGGGCTCGTGGAGATGACGCGCCAGAACGTGACCGACGGGCCGCGCGAGGTCATGACGCGCAAATGCCCGACCTGCGGCGGCGACGGGATCGTCTACTCGGAGGCTTCGGCCGCCATCGACGTCGAGCGGCGGCTCCGCGCGCTCGCCGCGGGCTCGCGGGCGCATGCGTTCCGGGTCGAGCTCGCCGATGCGATCGCGAGCGCTCTCGTCGGTCCCGGCGCACGGCGGCTGGTCGAGCTCGAGGCGATTACGAAGAAGCGGTTCTTCCTCGAAGGCAAGCCCGAGACCCACCTCGACCACTTCGTCGTCCTCAGCGAGGGCAAGCTCGCCGACCTGGCGCCGCCGGCACCGGTGGCGGAGGACGCGGAGGTCATGCTGCAACTCGTCGAGGTCGACCGGTACGACGGTGCGGCCGCCGTCGGGAAGCTCGACGGGCTGGACATCGTCGTCGCCGACGCGGCCTCGCAGGTTGGCAAGCGCGTCAAGGTGCGCGTCGAGCGCGTGCTCGACGGGCGGGCCTACGCGGTCGCGATCCGCAAGACCAAGGCGACGCCCGAGCCGCTGACCGCGGAGGGCGAGGCCGAGAAGCCGACGCGCAAGCCGCCGGCCCGGAAGGGCGCGGCGGTCGAGAAGGAGCCGACCACGACCGAAGCCGAGGAACCGGAGACCGCCGAGGTCTCCGAGCCCGTGCCCGAGGCCGAGGCCGAGGAGACGACGACTGAGGCCGAGGAGACGCCGGAGGCCGAGGCGGCGCCTGCGCCGAAGAAGAGGACGCGACGTGGCTCGCGCGGCGGCCGCAACCGCAAGAAGAAGCCGGCAACCGCCGAGCCGTTGGGAACCGAGCCCGAGGCGGAAGGCGCGCCGGAGGAGTCGCCCGAGCAGTCGCGCGCCGTCACCATCCATGTGCCCGGCGAGGATCTCGGTCGCAAGGGCGCCGCGGAGCCGGCCGAGCCGGCCGCAGAGCCCGAGCCGGCCGCGGCGGCCGAGGAGCCGACGGCGGCCGAAGCCGAGGCAGCTCCAAAGCCCAAGAAGAAGACGCGGCGCGGCTCGCGCGGCGGTAAGAACCGGAGGAAGAAGCCGGCGACTGCGTCCCAGAACGGCGGGGAGGCGGCCGCCGACGCCGAGCCGGCTCCAGAGGCCCAGGAATCCACGACGAACGGCGAGTTCGACTACGTCCCGATGTCGGAGTGGGCGGACGAGCTGGAGCCCAAGGGTTAGCTACACTGCCGACTCGCGGGCGCCCAGCCCGCGTTTCCACGCCATGAGCTCCTACGCGATCATCAGTCTCGGCGGCAAGCAGTACCGCGTCCACGAGGGCGAGCGGCTGCTCGTCGACCGCCTGCGGGCGGACGAGGGCGCGACCGTCGAGCCGCGGGTGTTGCTCGTCGGCGGCAACGGCGCGCCGGACCTCTCTCCGTCCGCGACGGTGACCGCCCGCGTCGTCGGCCACGAGCTCGGCGAGAAGATCCGGATCGGCAAGTACCGCCGCCGCACGGGCTACAAGAAGCACACCGGCCATCGGAGCAAGCTCACGCGGATCGAGATCGAGTCGATCGGCGCCGCCAAGCGCGCGGCAAAGTCCGCGGCGAAGCCGAAGGCCGCAGAGGAGACGGCGCCGCCGAAGGCGGAGGCTCCGAAGGCTCCCGAAGCTGCGGGGCTGCCGGAGGGCTACGCGTCGATGACGATCGCGCAGCTCTCGGAGGCGGCCGGCGGCTGGAGCCGTGAGCAGGTCGAAGCGGCGCTCGAGCACGAGCGCTCCGGCAAGGCTCGCAAGGGCGCGCTCTCGGCGCTCGAATCGGCACTCGAGGAGAAGAAGTAATGGCGCACAAGAAGGGACTCGGCTCGTCGAGGAACGGCCGCGACTCGAATCCGCAGATGCTCGGCGTGAAGCTCTTCGCCGGGCAGGACGTGACGGCGGGGATGATCCTGGTCCGGCAGCGCGGCACGCGCTTCCGCCCCGGCCCCGGCGCCGGGATCGGCAAGGACGACACGATCTTCGCCAAGCGTGACGGCAGGGTCGCGTTCCGGACGAGCGGCGAGCGCCGCTTCATCAGTGTTGACCCCGCGTCGCCCGCTTCGGGCTAGCGGACGCCCGCCGCGCGGGCGCGCGCCACGCCCTCCGCTTTCCGCTCGCTCGCGAGCGAACCGGCTTCGCCGTCTCGCCGCCCGCTGACGGCGAACCGGCAGCGGGCCGCGCCCGCGCATGTCGGGCGCGGCGGCGAATGCTGAGTACCGTTCCCGCGATGTTCCACGATCGCGCACGATTGACAGTTGCCGCGGGTCGCGGCGGCGACGGCTCGATCCACTTCCGCCGCGAGAAGTACGTACCGCGCGGCGGTCCCGACGGCGGTGACGGCGGTGCCGGCGGCGACGTGGTGCTCGTCGCCGATCCCCGGCGGCGCGACCTCTCCGGCTTCCGGCCGAACCAGAAGCTGCGCGCGGGTCGCGGCGGAGCCGGCGGTGGCAGGGGCTCGCACGGGGCACGCGGCGAGGACGCCGTGCTCGGCGTCCCCGTCGGGACGCAGGTCTTCGAGGGCGAGGAGCTCGTCTCGGACCTTGCACACGCTGGAGCGCGGGTCGTCGTGGCGCACGGCGGGATCGGCGGCCGCGGCAACAAGCAGTTCGCCGGCCCGAGCCGGCAGACGCCGCGTTTCGCGGAGGTCGGCCTGCCCGGCGAGGAGCGGGAGATCGAGCTCCGCCTGAAGCTCCTCGCCGACGCCGCCCTCGTCGGCCTCCCGAATGCCGGCAAGTCGTCGCTGCTGACGCGGATCTCGAACGCGCGGCCGAAGGTCGCCGAGTATCCGTTCACGACACTCTCGCCGGTGCTCGGGACGGTGGAGTCGTCCGACGGCCGCCAGCTCGTCGTGGCCGACGTGCCCGGGCTGATCGAGGGCGCGAGCGAGGGCGTCGGGCTCGGCCACGAGTTTCTCGCGCACCTCGAGCGCGCCAGGGTGCTCGTGCACGTGATCGACTCGTCCGAGGACGACGCCGACGAGCGCTGGCGCACGATCGACGCCGAGCTCGCCGCGTACGGGGCCGGCCTCGACGAGCGGCCGCAGATCGTCGTCCTCAACAAGATCGACCTGATTCCCGAGCTGCCTGCGTTCGGCGTCGAGGACGAGCGGATCCTCCGCGTTCTTCGCGTCTCGGCCGCAACGGGCGCGGGTCTCGACGAGCTGCGCCGAGCGCTCTTCGAGCTCGCGCCGCCCGAGGAGGAGGACGAGCCCGCCGAAGCCGCCGACGAGATGGTCGACTTCCTCGTCTACCGGCCGAAGCCGGCGCGGCGAGCGTTCCGCGTCTACCGCACCGAGCGCGGCTTCCGCGTCACGGGCACGCCGCCGGACGGCGACGAGCTCGAGGCGATCCTCCGGGCCGCCGGTGCGCGTGCGGGCGAAGAGGTGGAGCTGGGGGAGGAGCTGCTCGAGTGGGAGTAGTGCTGTATGGAGGGGCGTTCGACCCGCCGCATCTCGGCCACGTCGCGGTCGCGGACGGCGCGAGGAAGCGCTTCGGCGTCGAGCGGCTCGTCGTCCTCGTGAGCGAGCGGCCGGCGCACCGGGCGGTCCACGAGTCCGCCGAGGACCGGCTCGCGCTCGCGGCCGCGGCCTTTCCGCGCGACGATGTGCGGCTCGACCCCTACCCGCGCACCGTCGAGCTGCTCCGCGCCGAGAGCTTCGAGGATCCCGTCTTCGTGATCGGCGCCGACCAGTTCCGCGACTTTCTAGCGTGGAGCGAGCCCGCCGAAGTGCTCGTGCGGACCCGGATCGCCGTGGCCACGCGGCCCGGCTTCCCGCGCGGCGAGCTCGACGGGGTCCTCGTGGGGCTCGATCGTCCGGAGCGCGTCCTCTTCTTCGAGATCGAGCCGAATCCGGCGGCCTCGAGCGACATCCGGGCCCGCATCGCCGCCGGCGAACCGCTCGACGGGCTGCTGCCGGATGCCGTCGCGCGGCTCGTCGAGGAGCGCGGCCTCTACCGTCCGTGAAGCGGGGATACACTGCAGAAAGAAAAGCGATCCAAGGACACGAAGACACTCTGAACTCCCTCGAGCAGGCCCGCCGCATCGCCGCTCTCGCCCTCGAGAAGCTGGCGGAGGACGTCGTCATTCTCGACATGCGGCCCGAGTGCTCCTTCACGGACTACTTCGTCATCGCCACCGGGCGCAATGCCCGGCAGACGGCTGCGATCTGGGACGAGGTCCACACGCGGTTGAAGCAGGAGGAGCGGCTGCTGCCGCAGAACGTCGACGGCCCCCGTGAGGGTGCCTGGATCGTGGCGGACTACCTCGACGTCGTTCTCCACGTCTTCACGCCCGACGCGCGCGAGTACTACCGGCTCGAGGAGCTGTGGAGCGACGTGCCCGCGGTCGAGGTCGACGCCGCGGTCGTCTAGCCCGCGCGGATTCCGCGGCGGGTCAGGAGCACGCTGCCGGTCTGGGCCGGTACGCCCTGCACGGGCTTGCCGCCGAGCCGGACCACGACGTTCCACGGCGCGCCGAAGTCGATCCAGACGGGGCCGTTCGCCAGCTGGACGGGCAATGTCTTGCCCTGGAGGAGCGTCCCCTCGTAGACCGTCGGGCCGGTCGAGCTGCCCGAGCGGATCCAGAGCCAGGAACTGCCGCGCGACGCCGTCACGACTGCGCGGCTCGGGAGCGCGACGGAGACGTGCTTCTGGTGCGTCTTCTTCGGCGTGGTGTGCGTCGTCGTCGTCGTGGTCTGAGTCGTCGTCGGCGGGTTGCTCTGCTTGCCTCCCGACTTGCCGCTGAGTTGCCAGGCTGCCACCGCGACGATCGCGACGATGATCCCGATGGCGACGAGCGGGCGCAGGAAGCCGACGCCGCCGAAGCGCTTGCTGGTCCGCGCGAATCGCTCGGGTACGAGCTGCGGCTCGTCGGGATGCGCGAACCGGCTGTTGTACTCCTCGACGTACAGGTTGCCGTCGAGGCCGAGGTAGTCGGCATACGTGCGCAGGAATCCCTTCACGTACGCATCCCCCGGCAGGAGCTCCCAGCGCTCTTCCTCGAGCGCCTGGAGGTAGCGGTCGCGGATGCGGATCGCCTTCTGGACGTCGGCCGGCGTGAGGTTCCGCTTCAGGCGGGCCTCGCGCAGGCTCCCCCCGATCTCGAACATGCCGCCATTGTCACGGACCCGGGCCGGGCGCGCCAATGCCGTTTACGTGAGCGCCGGTCGCCTCCTCGCCGCGCGCGCCAGATCGGTCAGATCGGCGAGCGCACGCGCGGCTTCGGCGGCGTCGCGATCGCGCAGCGCCGCGTGGGCGGTGTGGCCGGCGGTGTCGACGTGGACGGTCGCCAGGCGCAGTCGCCGCTGCACCGGCCCCTGGACGTGGCGAAGGCTCTGCACCTTCTCCAGCGGCACCCAGCAGGTGACGCGCCGCAGCCGGCCGCTCGTCGTCGCGACGCAGGTGTCGCTGCGACCCCAGCTCAGCGCCGGGTAGCGGAACGGGCTCTTCCAGAAGACGCGGCGTGGCGGCCGCGACAGCTCGCGCGGCCGGTCCGGCACGAGGCGATCGGCGAGCTCGAGCCCGAGCGAGCGCTTCCCGACCGGAATGAGCGCCCGCAGCTCGCCGCGCTGGGCCTCGCCCTCTCCCTTCCTTCGCTGCCGGCCGGCGACGTCGACCTCCAGCCGGCACCAGCCGAGCGGTCGCCACAGGAGAGGCTCGACCAGGCGCACGGCCTGCACCCGGCCCGGCCGGATCACCTCGGCCGTCAACGCGACCAGTCCGCCGCGCAGATGCAGGCCGTCCGGCCCTTCCGCGACGGTCAGCCGGTACTGCTGGTTGAACCGGCGCCAGATGAAGGTGACCATGCTCAGCGCCCAGATGAAGCCGCCGCCGACCAGCAGGCCGGCGACCGTGTGCGGCGACACGGCAAGCACGGCCAGGATCCCGACCAGGATCACGACCAGCCACCAGTTCTCGAGCAGGATCGAGGCCACGAGTGGCCCGACCGGCACCGTGGCCAGGACGTGTTCCCGGGTCACGGCAGGCTGTGCAAGCGGAGCGGCCTCGTCGTGGCGGGCGCCCCGGGCCAGTGCGAGCAACTCGTCGCGCAGCGGCTCGACCTCGTGCTCGGCCACGTACGCGAGTCGCGCGGTCGCCCCGCTCGAACCTGCCATCCGCAAGCGCAGCTCGGCCACACGAAACATCCGTGCCAGCCCCGGCCGGACGACGTCGATCGCCTGGACCTGGGCCAGCGGGAATCGCAGCGACTGGCGGCGCAGTAGGCCGGTCTCGATCCGCAGGTCGTCGTCCTCGATCCGCCACCGCGTGACGAGCCAGGAGACGACACCGGCGAGCACGATCACGGCGACGACGCCCAGTTGAGGCGCCTCGCGGCCCAGCGAGTCGCCGCCGAAGGCGATCAGGATCAGGACGAAGAAGACGGCGGTCGTCGCGCGTCCGCCTCGCACCACGGGCGAGAGTGGATGCAGGCGCTGCCAGCCCTCCGGCGTTCTCGTGCTCACAAGCCAGCCGCCTGCGCCTCACCGAGCTCGGCCAGGCTGTCGCGTAGGCGAGCGGCTTCCTCGCGCTCCAGACCCGGGATGCGCGCGTCCGTGGCCGCTGCCGCCGTGTGCAAGCGCACGGTCGCAAGGCCGAAGGCCCGCTCGAGCGGGCCGGCGGTCACGTCGATGAACTGCATCCGGCCGTACGGCACGACCGACAGGCGGGAGAACATCACGCCGCGCCGGACGAGCAGGTCGTCCTCCCGCTCGGCGTAACCCCAGGAGCCGAAGCGGCGGCCGACGAAGCGCCAGGAGATCGCTCCGACTGCGAGCGCCGCGACCGCAACGCCGTACGCCGCAGCGAATCCGGAGACCGAACCGACGATCACGAGCACAACCGCTGCCAGCAGGGCGGGCACCCCGATCTCCAACCGGCGCAATCTCAGCAGCTGCCGCGAGGGCGTCCGCCACTCTTCAGGTTCCACACCCACCGCGAGTGGACCCAGCCGGGCTCGAACCGGCGACCTTCGCGCTGCCAGCGCGACGCTCTCCCAGCTGAGCTATGGGCCCCTGGGACGACCCAGTGTAGACGACGCCGCCGGCCGCCTAGACTCGGCCCCATGGGCCATGAGAGCGCCGAAAGCGCCGATCTCGTGCTACGCGGCTACCACGCATTCGTCGCCGGCGATCTCGAGGCGATGGAGCTGTTGCTCGACCCGGACGTCGAGTGGGTGCCGGTCGGCGAGTCGGACGCGATCGTCGTCAGCCGCGAGCGTGTCCTCGAGGTGGTGGCGGAGCGCGTCGCCGAGGACTACCACGTGGTCGTCGACCGCGCGATCGGCCTGGGAGACCACGTCGTCGTGAGCATGCGCTTCTCGAGGATCGAGCTCGATCCGTCGGACGAGCGCCCGCTGCAGAGCCGACGTTCGTATCTTCTAGGCCGCTGGGCCGCTGTGGTTCGCCTGCGGGACGGCCGGGTCGTGCGCGTCGAGGAGCATCCCCACCTCGAGGCGGCTCTCGAGGCGGCGGGCCTGGAGGACGACGTCGCGTGACGCGCGTGCTCGTCACCGGCTTCGAGCCGTTCGGCGGCGCGGACGTCAACGCGTCGCAGCAGCTCGTGGAGGCACTTGCCGCCGAGCCGCCCGACGCGTTCGAGCTCGCGACTGCCGTGCTGCCGGTCGTGTGGGGGCGCGCGGCGGACGAGCTCGTGCGCGCGCTCGAGAGGAGCGGCCGGAGCTCGTCGTCTGCTTCGGCCAGGCAGACGGACGCGCGCACGTCGAGGTCGAGCGTTTCGCGCTCAATTTCGACGAGGGCTCCGACGAAGAGGGCGAGCCACGCCGGGCGGAGATCGCCACGGGCGGGCCGGTCGCCTACCGCTCCTCGTTGCCCGTGGACGCGGTCGTGGACGCGCTCCGTGCGGAGGGGATCCCAGCGGCGGCCTCACGCGACGCGGGCGGCTTCCTCTGCAACCACGTCTTCTACGTCCTCATGCGCGCGCTGGCGGAGCAGACCGAGGTGCGCGGCGGCTTCGTCCACGTGCCGCTCCTGCCGGAGCAGGCGCTCGAGCGGGCGGCGCCCACGATGCCGCTGACGACCCTCGTTCGCGGCGCGCGGACCATCCTCGCGACGGCCTAGAACCGCGCCGGCGTTCGGCCGCTTCGAGTAGGTACAATTTCGATACCTACTACAACTTGGAGTGTGAATCTGCCGTGACCGATCTGCTGCTCGTCCCGCTGGAGGACACCGTCGTCTTCCCGGGCATGAACGTCACCCTCACCGTCGACGTCGGGGACGAGGACCGCGTCGTGCTCGTCCCGCGACACGAGAACGAGTACGCCGGCGTCGGCACCGTCGCCGAGGTCACCGACCATGTCCGCATCCGTGGCGGCGGTCACGCCGTCAGCCTCGAGGGTCTGCACCGCGGCGTCATCGGCGCCGCTCACAGCGACGCGCTGGGCCGGCTTCGCGCCGAGGTCGAGGAGCGCGAGGACGAGAACCCGCCGCCTGTGCAGACGCGCGAGCTCGAGCGGGAGTACCGCGCCGTTGTCGAGGAGATCCTCGACTTGCGTGGCGCCGACGACCGCATCCGCGAGTTCCTGCGTGCCATCAGCGAGGCCGGCGCGCTCGCCGACACGTGCGCCTACGCGCCCGACATCAGCTTCGCGCAGCGCGTCGAGCTGCTCGAGGCGGTCGACGTCGTCGAGCGCCTGAAGCTCGCTCTCGAGCTCCAGCGCGAGCGGCTCGCCGAGCTGCAGGTGCGGGCCCGCATCCGCGACGACGTCGAGGAGGGCGCGCAGAAGCAGCAGCGCGACTGGTTCCTCCGGCAGCAGATGAACTCGATCCGCAAGGAGCTCGGCGAGGACGAGGGCTCGGTCGTCGACGAGTACCGCGCGAAGATCGAAGAGGCCGAGATGCCCGAGGACGTGCGGGCGCAGGCCGACCGCGAGCTGCGCCGGCTCGAGACGATGGGCGACGCGAGCGGCGAGGCCTCGATGATCCGCACGTACCTCGACTGGCTCATTGCCGTGCCGTGGTCGCAGCGGAGCGACGAGACACTCGACCCGCAGGGCGCGCGGGAGGTGCTCGACGCCGACCACGCCGGCCTCGAGGACGTCAAGGATCGCATCGTCGAGTACCTCGCGGTGCGCAAGCTCCGCCAGGACCGCGGGATCCCGAACGACAAGAAGAGCGGCGCGATCCTCACCCTGATCGGCCCGCCCGGCACCGGCAAGACCTCGATCGGCGAGTCGGTTGCCCGGGCACTCAACCGCGAGTTCGTGCGGATGTCGCTCGGCGGCATCCGCGACGAGGCCGAGATCCGCGGCCACCGGCGCACGTACATCGGCGCGCTCCCGGGACGGCTAGTCCGTGCGCTCCGCGACGCGAAGACGATGAACCCGGTCATCCTCCTCGACGAGGTGGACAAGGTTGGCGCCGACTGGCGCGGCGACCCGTCCGCAGCCCTGCTCGAGGTGCTCGACCCGGCGCAGAACCACTCGTTCCGCGACCACTACCTCGATGTCGAGCTCGATCTCTCGGAGGTCTTCTTCATCGCGACCGCGAACGTCGCCGAGACGATCCCCGGCCCGCTGCTCGACCGGATGGAGGTCATCCGTTTCGACGGCTACACGGTCGACGAGAAGACCGCGATCGCGCGCGGCTACCTCTGGCCGCGGCAGGTCGAGCGAAACGGTCTGCGCGAGGACGAGGTCTCGGTTTCCGACGAGACGATCCAGCTCGTCGTCTCCGAGTACACGCGCGAGGCCGGTGTCCGGCAGCTCGAGCGGGAGCTCGGCACGGTGTTGCGCAAGACTGCGACCCGCATTGCCGCCGGGCAGGTCGAGGCGCCGGTCGAGGTCGGCGTCGATGTCGTGCGGGAAGCGCTCGGCCGCCAGAAGTTCTTCCAGGAGGCGGCGGACCGGACGGCGGTTCCCGGTGTCGCGACCGGTCTCGCCGTGACCGGCACCGGCGGCGACGTCCTCTTCGTCGAGGCGACCTCGATGGACGGCGCGGGCGAGCTCGTCCTCACCGGTCAGCTCGGGGACGTGATGAAGGAGTCGGCGCGCATCGCGCTCTCCTACGTCCAGTCGCACTCCGAGGAGCTCGGGATCGACCACGACGCGTTCAAGGACCGGTCGTTCCACGTGCACGTCCCCGCGGGCGCGATCCCGAAGGACGGGCCTAGCGCCGGCATCACGATGACGACCGCGCTCGCCTCGCTCCTGACGGAGCGGCCCGTCAAGCACACCGTCGGGATGACCGGCGAGGTGACGCTGCAGGGCCGCGTGCTGCCGATCGGTGGACTGAAGCAGAAGGCGCTTGCCGCACACGCGGCGGGGCTCACCGACATGATCATCCCCGAGCGGAACCGCGCCGACCTCGACGACGTCCCGGAGGACGTGTGCGAGGCCATGCGCTTCCACCCGGTGATGACGCTCGGCGAGGTGCTCGAGCTCGCGCTCGAGCCGAAGGCGAAGCCCAGTCTCCATGCGGTGTAACCAGTGCCGGCCACTGCCCGAGGAGGTCGCCCGCGCGGCTGACCTCCTCGGGCGCCGCTGGACGCTCGCGATCCTCTGGGCCGCGGCCGAAGCGGGCGCCGTCCGCTTCAACGAGTTCAAGCAGACGCTCGAGGGCATCCCGCCGGGCACGCTCGCGGCGCGTCTCGCAGATCTCGAGGATGCCGGGATCCTCGAGCGCCACGTCTTCGACACGCGCCCGCCGCGCGTCGAGTACCGGCTGACCGAGGCCGGCCGGCGCCTGCGCTACATCGTCGAGGCGCTCAACGCCTTCGCGGCCTCGGCGTAGGCTCCAGGACGCGCCCGGGTTAGGGCCGCGGGCGGGGGTAGACTCAAGAGCAGTGAAGGGGCCGGACACGCTCTGGGAGCTCGTTTTCATCATGGTGGTCCTCAAGGTCCCCATCGCGTATCTCTGCTACGTGGTCTGGTACGCGATCAAGGCGGAGCCCCGCGGGCGCGGAGGCTCGGCCGGGGTTCGGGTGCTCCCCGATTCGCCGCCGCCGAGCTACGACGGCCTGCGCCGCGGCTTGCGCCGCCGGCCGCCGCGGCCGCACGGAGGCCCGTCTCGCGTCTACGCGCGCACAGCGCGCGCCGCCGCCGCGCGCGCCGGTAGGATCGCCGACCGTTGAACGCCGAAGGAGAGATCCTCAACGAGGGCCAGGGCAAGCGGACGTCCGAGACGGTCGCCGGCTACCTCTCCGCGATCGCGATCTTCATGAGCCTCATCGGGCTCGTCTGGCATCCGCTCCGTCTGATCGTCCCGTCGCTCGCCCTCGCGCTCGTCGCTTCGGGAATGGGCAACGGCAAGGGGCGTCTGCAGTTCGCGGCCGTGATCATCTGCGCCGTCTGCCTCTTCTTCGGACTGACGATCGCGGTGGCCCTCAGCAAGCCGCTCTGGTAGCGACGGCCCGCTGCTACAACGGAACCGGACATGGAACGTCCCGACGTTGACGGGCTGAACACGGGCTACGCCGCGCTGCTCCTCGAGCAGTACCTCGACAATCCCGGGGCCGTGCCGGAGGAGTGGCGTGACCTCTTCGAGAGCGAGCCCGAGGTCTTGCTGCAACGGCAGCCGGGTCTCGCGCGCCTGCTCGAGCTCGCCGCCGCGGACGGAGACGGAGACGGACACGCTGCGGCGGCCGCTCCTGCGCCCGCGCCGCCCTCGCCCGCATCGGCTCCCGCGGTTGCCGAGGAGGACAAGGAGCTTCTCGGCGGCGTCGCCGCGGCGATGGCGCTCGTCAAGGCGTTCCGGATGCACGGCCATCTCGCGGCGCACCTCGACCCGCTCGGGTCCGAGCCGCCCGGCGATCCGGCCCTCGAGCCCGAGCGGCTGGTCCCGACGCTGACGCCCGAGCTTCAGGCGCGCATCCCGGCACGGCTGCTGCGCCTCCATGTCGAGGGCGAGACGCTCGCGGATGCGCTGCCGCGGCTCCGCGAGACGTACACCGGCACGATCGCGTACGAGATCGAGCACATCTCCGACCACGAGGAGCGTGTCTGGCTGCGGCAGGCGATCGAGTCGGGCCGCTACCGGCGACCGCTGTCCCGCGACGAGCGGGTGCGGTTGCTCAGGCGCTTGAGCCAGGTCGAGGGGATGGAGCGCTACCTGCGGCGCGCCTTCCTCGGGCAGAAGCAGTTCTCCGTCGAGGGTCTCGACGTGATGATCCCGATGCTCGACGAGGCGATCGAGCTCGCCGCGGGCGACGGCGCCCACGAGGTCGTGCTCGGGATGGCCCATCGCGGCCGGCTCAACGTCCTCGCGCACGTGGTCGGACGGCCGTACGAGACGATCCTGCGCGAGTTCGAGGGCGAGCGGACGATCGAGGCCGTCGTCTCGAGCGAGGAGGGAGGCAGCGGCGACGTCAAGTACCACCTCGGCGCGCAGGGAACCCGCTCGACGCCGACCGGCGACATCACGATCACGCTCGTCTCCAACCCGAGCCACCTCGAGGCGGTCGATCCCGTCGTCGAGGGACGCGCGAGGGCGGAGCAGACCGACCGCTCCTCGCGCCAGGGCTACCACGACCCGAGTGTCGCCCTGCCGATCCTCATCCACGGCGACGCGGCGTTCGCCGGCCAGGGGAGCGTCGCCGAGACGCTCAACCTCGAGGCGCTCGCGGGCTACTCGACCGGCGGCACCCTCCACGTGATCACGAACAACCAGGTCGGCTTCACGACCGATCCCGAGAGCGGCCGCTCGACCCGCTACTCGAGCGACCTCGCCAAGGGCTTCGACATCCCGATCGTCCACGTCAACGCCGACGATCCCGAGGCCGCGCTCGCTTCGATCCGGCTCGCGCTCGCCTACCGGCGTCGCTTCGGCCACGACGTCGTCGTCGACCTCGTCGGCTACCGGAGACACGGCCACAACGAGCAGGACGAAGCTGCGTACACCCAGCCGCTGCTCACCGGTGCGATCGCCACGCACCCGACCGTGCGTGAGGAGTTCGCGGCGCGCCTCGTCGCCGACGGCGACCTCACGCCGGAACAGGCGGACGAACTCGAAGAGGCCGTCCTCAGCGAGCTGCGCCAGGCGCACGAGGCGCTCAAGGAGACGTTCGGGCAGGGCGAGCCGCCCCCGCGCAGCGACACGCACGTTCCGGCCGCCACGGGCGACGAGGTCCTCACGGCCGTCGCAGCCGACCGGCTGCGCGAGCTCAACGAGCAGCTGCTCCGCGTGCCCGACGGCTTCACGCCCAACCCGAAGCTCATGCGCCAGCTCGAGCGTCGCCGCGACGCTCTCGAGGAAGGCGGGATCGACTGGGGCCAGGCCGAGGCGCTCGCGTTCGCATCGCTCCTCGTCGAGGGGATCCCGATCCGGCTCACGGGCCAGGACACGGAGCGCGGCACGTTCTCCCACCGGCACGACGTCCTCCACGACGCGGAGACCGGAGGGACGTACACGCCGCTGCAGCATCTCGACGACGCCGGGGCGGCCTTCGAGATCTACAACTCGCCGCTCTCGGAGTATGCGTGCGTCGGCTTCGAGTACGGCTACGCCGCAGCGGCACCGGAGGCGCTCGTGCTCTGGGAGGCCCAGTTCGGCGACTTCGTCAACGGCGCGCAGATCATCATCGACCAGTTCATCGCCGCCGGCCTGTCGAAGTGGCGGGAGTCGACGCGGCTTACGCTCCTCCTGCCCCACGGCTACGAGGGCAACGGGCCCGAGCACTCGAGTGCCCGCCTCGAGCGCTTCCTCCAGCTCGCGGCACAGGAGAACCTCCGCATCGCGAACTGCACGACGTCGGGCCAGTACTTCCACCTTCTGCGGCGGCAGGCGCTGGACGCGACGGCACGGCCGCTCGTCGTCATGACCCCGAAGGGGCTGCTGCGGCTCAAGCAGGCGGGCTCGACGCTGGAGGATCTGGCCGACGGCGAGTTCCGGCCCGTGCTCGGCGACGCGAATCCCGACCGCGAGCACGTCGAGCGGCTCGTCCTCTGCCAGGGGAAGGTCTACTACGACATCGCCGGTCACGAGCAGCGCGCCAACGCGCCCGGCGTCGCGGTCGCGCGGATCGAGCAGCTGTACCCGTTCCCCACCGAGCGCCTGCAAGCCCTGCTCGCCGGCTATCCGAACCTGCGCGAGGTCGTGTGGGCGCAGGAGGAGCCGCAGAACATGGGCGCGTGGCGGGCGATCCGGCATCGGCTGGAGGAGACCAAGCCGGAGGGCGTGCCGCTCGTCTACGTCGGCCGCACGTGGCGCGCTAGCCCGAGCGAGGGCTATCCGACCGCGCACCTCCGCGAGCAGGACCGCATCGTCCGCGCCGCGCTCGGCGTCTAGTCGCCGCGTCCCTTTCCGCGGCCGTGACGGCCGTGGCCGTGCGCTACTTCCGGCGCCGGCGGCCCGTGGCCATCTTTGCCGCCTGGCCCGCGAGCTTTGGACCGTGCTTGCGAGCGAGCAGGACGAGCTGCTTGCGTTGAGCGGGGGGGAGGCGGCGGTAGATGTCCCACGCCACGATGGTGAGGGCCCACGGGGTGGGGCGGAACCTGCGGAATCCCTTTGCCATGCCCTGATCCTGGCACATCGTGACCCCCGTTGCGCCGGCCCGGCGGGCCGCCCGGCCTCCAGTGGTGTCCGGAAGGCCGGGGCGGTCCGTGTCCTGGAGGCCGCCCGCCTCCGAGTCCGGGCGGTGCGTTCGGCGGTCCGGGCGGGGCCTTCGGCGGTGCGAGCGCCCTGGCCGGAGTCGGTTGTGGTGTGCTGGCCGCAGCTTGAGCCCCGGGATGTGGCCGCGGCGGTGGAGGCGGAGGCACTGGGCTCGGGGGTGCTGTCGTGGTCGGCGGCGCAGGCGTCGCGCGAGGGCCGACGTGCGCTGCCGGCGCCGGCGGCACCGCGACCGGAGCCACCGGCACGAGCGGAGCTGTTGCCGGTCCGGGTGGCGGCGAGGTCGTGGGCTGCGGAGCAGCCGGTCGTGCCTTGGGAATCGTCGGCGCCTGCACGACGCTTGGGCCGGGGCCCGGTCCGAGTGCGATGCCGAGTGGGCTGGCCGGGGATCCGAGCAGGCGAGGGATCAGTGCGCCGCCTGCCACCGCCAATGCAAGCAGCAGCCCAGCGATCACGCGTTCCTTACGGCTCATGCTGTCCCCCTCTCCCGCCGACAACTCCCCAGAGGACTATCGGCAGGAGGGAGGTTTCGCTTGAGATCGGGGGGGCCAAGCTGAGCAGCTTCAAGCTCAAGCTCGTCGCGTACTTCGTGCTGCTCTCGCTCGTCCCGCTGGCTGCGACGTACTGGGGGTTCAGCACCGTCGCCGGTGCCGGCGGGTCGCGCCAGGTCACGCTGCGGCAGGAGGCCGGGCTCCGCGCCGCGCTCGCCCTCTACGCCGAGCAGGCCGGTCGTGTGCAGGCGCAGGCCGAGCGGGTCGCGCGCTCGCGGCCGCTGCAGCGTGCGCTCGCGCGCCGGGACCGGCGGAGCCTGCGGCGCATCGTCGCCGGCACGCCGTCGCTGTACGTCGTCGGCGCCCGTGGCCTGCGCGTCGGCTCGGCACCGCGGCTCGCGGCCCGGTTCCCCGTCGACGTGGTCAGCGGCGCGCACCGCCTGGGCGAGGTCGTGGCGACCGTCCCACTCGACGGCGGGCTGGTCGACCGTCTCCGGCGCGGGGCGGCGTTCGCGTCCGGCGATGTTCTCGTCCTGCTCGAAGGCTCACGGATTGCGGCGTCGTCGCCGGAGCTTCGGGGGCAGGTCCCCGTCGAGGGCGGTCGAAGCGCGACTCTCAGCGTGGGCGACACGCGTTATCGCGCCTTCGTCGCGCCGGCGCTGCCACGAGTGCCGACGGTCCGGCTTGCCGTCCTGACCCGCAAGGCCGTGATCGACGCCACCGATGCGCGAACGCGAAACAGACTCCTCGCCGGGCTGCTCGCCTGCCTGGCACTCGTCGGCGTCGTCGCGTACCTGCAGGGACGAGCGATCGTCCGCCACCTAGGCCGTTTCGCGACGGCGGCCCGCGGGATCGCGCGCGGGAACCTCCATGAGCGGGTGCCGGTCCGTGGGCGCGACGAGTTCGCGGAGCTCGCCACTGCCCTCAACGACATGGCCGCGGAGCTCGAGGCGCGACTCGCCGAACTCGAGGGCGAACGCGGACGCGCGCGCGAGGCGCTTGCTCGGTTCGGGGAGGCGCTCGCGGCGACGCACGACTCGAAGCAGCTGCTCCGTATCGTCGCGGCGGCCGCCGCCGAGGCCACGTCCGCGCGCGGCAGCCGGATCGTGTCGGCCGACGGCACCGTCGTCACCGGCGGCGATGCGGACGGCGAGGGCGAGCGCCTGATCC
This sequence comes from uncultured Actinomycetes bacterium, assembly GCA_963770815.1. Lineage (GTDB taxonomy): Bacteria > Actinomycetota > Thermoleophilia > Gaiellales > Gaiellaceae > Palsa-739. Next base: position 123,284 of record CAVYQV010000003.1, on the reverse strand, counting down.
TTCCGCTCACCGCCTCCGGCGAGCGCTTCGGGACCCTCGAGCTCGTCGGCGACTCGTTCAGCAAGGAGCAGCGGATGAACGCCGCGTCGTTCGCTGCGCACGCGGTGGTCGCTCTCGAGAACGCTCGCCTGCACGGCCTGGTCGAGCGGCAGGCGCTCGTCGACGGGCTGACAGGGCTTGCGAACCGCCGGGCGGCCAACGAGGCGCTGCACGCGGAAGCGGCTCGTGCGGAGCGCCTCGAGACGCCGCTCTCGGTCGTCCTCGCCGACCTCGACGGCTTCAAGGACGTGAACGACCTGCACGGCCATGCCCTCGGGGACGCGGTCCTCCGCGTCTTCGCCGAGGTGCTTCGCGAGACGCTTCGCGAGTCGGACGTCGCGGGCCGCTGGGGCGGGGAGGAGTTCCTGCTCCTGCTGCCGGGCGCCGACGAGGACGGGGCCGCGCAGCTCGCCGAGCGCGTGCGCGTGCGGCTCGCAGCGCGCAGCATCCCGGGCCTGCCGGGCCTCCACGTGACCGCAAGCTTCGGCGTGGCGGAGTACGTGGGGGACACGACCACCGAGCATCTGGTCGCCGCCGCGGACGCCGCCCTCTATAGCGCCAAACGCGGCGGAAAGGACCGGGTCGAGAGGGTCGAGCGGGCCGAGCGGGCCGTCTATTGACACTCTCCAAACGGAAACCCGCGGCAATCCCCGTTATCATGCGCTCGGACGACGAGCACGACCCCACGGGAGGACGCCTTATGCCGGTAGAGACACCGTCGATTTTCGCGCAGGTCATCAAGGAGCACCTCGATCTGAAGGAGCGGAATGCGCGACTCGGCGGCTCGATGCCGATCGAGCACTACAAGGGGGACGGGGATCCGTTCGAGAACCATCCGCTGTTCAAGAGTGAGGAGCAGGCGCGAATCGAAGAGACGATGGACGGCGTCGATCCGGACTTCAGTGACGCGAGCCTCGAGGACGTCACCGTCTGGCCGGGTGAGGAGCCGCTCGAAGAGGTCACGGCCGAGACCAGCGAGGCGATCGCGCCCGCGATCGAAGAGTCCGCGTTCTGGGGCAACGGCGGCGCGCGCGACTTCGACTGGGGCGATTAGCTAGCTCGCGCGACCTTCGGTCGCGCTCGCTGAGATAACGAACTCCGCGTTCGCGAGACGCGGTCTCGCGAACGCTCCGTGCTCTGGCTTGTGGCCCGCCCGCTGAGGCAGCTTCGCGGCGTCTGCGGGAGCGGGGATGGGATCGCCTTCGGCGAAGCCCCGCTGCGTGGAGGCTTGGCCTCCGGCTTGAAGAGAGGTGTTCACCCGCACGAGGGATTCGTGGCTGCTGTCTCGTACCGATGCTTCGTGCGTCCGCTGCGGTCCACTTCCGGGAGCTTCGAGCGTGCATCTGAACTGCGATCGATCGGGGGATCGGTGGTAGTCCGGCCGAGCCATCTCCGGCTGCTGGACGACGACGGCCGGCCCGGCGATCCGACTCTCGTCGAGTCGTACCGGAGGCTCGCTGACGTGTTCCACGAGGTGCTCGCGGAGCAGAGCCTCGACGCCCTGCTCGTGCGCATCGCCGACACGGTCGGTGACCTGATCCCGTCGCTCGACACGCTGACGATCTACGAGGCCGACGAGACGAAACTCGTCCTCAAGCCGGTGCTCGTCCGGGACGTGTACGCGGACGAGATCATGAGCACGACGATCAGCTTCTCCGAGGGCATCACCGGCTGGGCGACCCGGCATCGCGAGGCCGTGCTCTGCAACCAGGCTCACCTCGACCCGCGCGTGCGCACCGTGCCGGGAACGCCGATGGAACCCGAGGCCCTGATCTGCGTCCCTCTCATCGCGCGCGGACAGATCAAGGGCGCGCTCAACATCTACCGCGAGGGCGAGGGCGTCGCCTTCAGCGAGACGGAGTTCGAGATCGCGAAGCGCTTCGGCGACGCGGCCGCGCTCGCGCTCGACAACGCCGAGATCCGGGCGCGCCTCGAGCATCAGGCCCGCACCGACTCGCTCACCGGCCTCTTCAACCACAGCGTCTTCTACGAGCGGCTGCTCCAGTCGCTGCAGGAGTCGAGCCGCACGCACATGCCGCTCGCCGTGCTCATGCTCGACATCGACGACTTCAAGCACGTCAACGACGTCCACGGCCACGCCGTCGGGGACGAGCTGCTCCGCTTCCTCGCCGAGGCGCTGCGCGCGATCGTCCGGCCGGAGGACGTCATCTGTCGGCTCGGCGGCGAGGAGTTCGCGGTCGTCATGGACGGCTGCGGAGGCGAGGATGCGGTGAGCGTCGCCGACCGGGTGCAGCGCCGGCTGGCGGAGGTCGACTTCCCGGGAATCGGCCTGATGACCGTCTCGGTCGGGCTCGCCCTCGGGCCGGAGCACGCCGCGAACCCGCGCGAGCTCGCGGCCTGTGCCGAGGCGGCGATGATGACGGCGAAGGCGCAGGGCAAGAACCAGGTCGTCCTCTACGAGGAAACCGGGGCGAGGCGGCCGGACGCGCCGGGCGTCGAGCGCGATGTGCGCTCGATTGCGCACCTGAAGATGCTGCAGAGCCTGACCGGCCGGCTGAACAGGCTGAACGACGTCCGGGAGATCGGCGACGCGATCGCCGCCGAGCTCCGGTCGCTCGTCGATTACCACAACTGTCGCGTCTTCGTGGCGGACGGCGACGAGCTCATTCCGGTCGCCTTCCTCGGCGATCTCACGTCCGGCGCGGACTCCCTCCCGCTCGACATCCTCCGCAAGCGCGTCGGCGAAGGAGTCACCGGGCGCTGCGCCGAGCTCGGCGAGTCGATCGTCGTCGCCGACGCCGCGAACTGCGAGTTCGGGCAGCTGATCGAGGGCACCGACCCGATCGAGGAGTCGCTCCTCGCCGTGCCGCTGCGCTACGGGAGCCGCGTCGTCGGCGTCATCGTCGTCTCCAAGCTCGGGCTGAACCAGTTCGACGAGGACGACGTCAGGCTGCTGGAGGTGCTCGCCGGCCATGCGGCGGTCGCCGTCGAGAACGCGAGCCTGTACGAGTCGGCGCGGCGCGAGGCCGAGAGCGCGACGTCGCTGCTCGAGTTCGGCCGTGAGCTCGCGACCCTCGTCGACCTCGAGGACATCGCGGCGCGGGTCACGGAGCTCTCCGCGGAGATCCTCGGCAGCCGCAACACCTCCTTCTACCTTGACGCAGACGGTCGGCTGACGCTGCACGCCGAGCACGGGCACTCGCCGGAGGCGGCCGCGGAGCTTGCGGCGCACCCTCTTCCGCTCGACGTGCTGCGGGTCCGCACAGAGGCGTACATCTCGGAGCCTCACGAGTACGAGCCGCTGATCGGAGTGGCGACCGTTCCCGGCGGCCGCTACGCGATCGCGCCCTTCGAGGTCGACGGCCGCGTAGGCTGCCTCGTCGCGCTCATCACCCGGGACGACTTCGGGGAGCGCGAGCTCGCACTGCTCGCCGGCCTCGCGCAGCAGGCGAAGCTCGCGATCGCCAACGCCTCGAGCTACGAGGGCCTCGAGCGGACCTTCGTCTCCACCGTGGAGGCGCTCGCCAACGCGCTCGAGGCGAGCGACGAGTACACGTCCACCCATGCGCGCTGGATCACGGATCTCTCCCTCCGTGTCGGCCGGGAGCTAGGCCTCGACGAGCGCGCGCTGAAGTGTCTCGAGCTCGGCGCGCTGCTGCACGACATCGGGAAGATCGGCATTCCGAGCGACGTGCTGGCCAAGCCGGGACGGCTGACGGCCGTCGAGCGGACGCTCGTCCAGACGCATCCCGAGCTCGGCGAGCGGATCATCGCCCCGATCGACCGGCTCCAGGTCGTGCGGCCGATCGTCCGCCACTGTCACGAGCGCTGGGACGGCGACGGCTATCCCGACGGCCTCGCCGGCGAGGACATCCCGCTCGAGTCGCGGATCATCTTCGTCTGCGACGCGTACCACGCGATGACGACCGACCGGCCGTACCGGCGTCGCCTCAGCCACCGCGAGGCGGTGCGCAGGCTCACCGAGGCAGCCGGCAGCCAGTTCGACCCGCACGTGGTCGAGGTGGCCCTGCGCGTCCTCGAGCAGTCCTAGCCCGCGGCCGCGAGCTCCGGCTCCCCGCCCTCGAGCGTGTGCGCGAGGCGGCGGAACGGGCCGTCGACCGCGAGCAGCTCGCGCTCGCTGCCGCGCTGGATGACCTGTCCGTTCTCGACGACGAGGATCTCGTCTGCGCGCCGGACCGTCGAGAGGCGGTGGGCGATGATGATCGAGGTGCGGCCCTTGAGCAACCGGTCGAGCGCCTGTTCGATCAGCACCTCGGTCGGGCGGTCGATGTTCGAGGTCGCCTCGTCGAGGACGAGGATGCGCGGATCGGCGAGCAGCGCGCGCGCGATCGAGATGAGCTGGCGCTCGCCGGCCGACAGGCCCGCACCGCCCTCGCGCACCTCGTGGTCGAGGCCGCCCGAGAGCCGCGCAGCGACCCGGTCGACGCCCACCGCGGCGGCCGCGGCCGCGACCTCCTCGTCCGTCGCGTCGGGCTTCGCGAAGCGGATGTTCGACGCGATCGTGCCGCTGAAGAGGAACGGATCCTGCAGCACGACGCCGAGCTGGCGCCGGTACGAGCGGAGCTGGACGTCGCGCAGGTCGTGCCCGTCGACGCGGATCGCGCCTTCGTCCGGGTCGTAGTGGCGGCCGATCAGCCGCGCGAGCGTCGACTTGCCGTGGCCAGACTCGCCCACGAGCGCGAAGCAGGCGCCGGGTGCGAGGTGGAACGAGACTCCGTGCAGGACCGGGTCCTTGCCGTAGGCGAAGACCACCGAGTCGATATCGAGGTCGCCCTCGAGGCGCGGGAGCGGATCCGCGCCCGCATGATCATGGATCTCCGACTCCTCGTCGAGGATGCTCGCGATCTTCACCATCGCCGCCCCCGCCGACTGCAGCTGCCCGTAGACGTCCGAGAGCTCCTGCAGCGGCTGGAACACGAGCTGCAGGAGGTACATCGCCGTGAACAGCGTCCCGATCGTGAGCGTGTGGTTCTCGTACAGCTTCGAGCCGAAGTAGATGACCGTGCCCATCGCGAACACGCCGAGGAACTCGATCGACGGGAAGAAGACCGAGAAGATCTTCTGGACGTACGTCGACTGCGCGCGGTTTGCGTCGTTGAGCGCGTCGAACTCGGCCTGGAAGCGGCGCTCGCGGTTGAACGCCTGGACGACCGCCATCCCCGCCACCGACTCGGCAATCTGCGCCGTGACGGCGGCGATCCGGTTCCGCTGCTCGACGTTCGCCGCGTGCGAGACGCGCTGGAACCAGCGCGAGAGGATCAGAGTCGGCGGCAGGACGACGAAGGCGATGAGCCCGAGGCGCCAGTCGGCGATGAGAAGCGCGATCACCGCCGCAGGCAGGAGGAGGAGGTTCGAAACGAGGGTCGGCATCCCCTGCGAGAGGACGTCCGAGACCGCGTCGACGTCGCTCGTCAGGCGCGCGATGATCCAGCCCGCCTTCTGCTGCGAGAAGTAGCGGAGCGAGAGGCCGGTGAGATGGTCGAAGAGGTCGCGCCGCAGGCCGATCACGATCGCCTGGCCGATCGTCGCGAGCCCGCGGATGAGCTTCGCCTGGAGGAGCCAACCCACTGCCGCGACGCCCAGATAGAGGAGGACGACGACCGTGAGGTGGTGTTCCGCCCCGGGGACGCCCTTGCTGGCGGGGACGATTCCCTGGTCGATCGCGTTCCGGAAGAGCAGCCAGCCGCCGGTCAGCGCGGCGGCGTTCCCGGCGCCCACGAGCACCATCAGCGCGGCGAACCTCTTGCGGCCCTCCATGTACTTCCAGAGGCGCCTCATGCGGCCACCTTCGCCTTCGGCTCCGGTGCATGGGGGAGACCCGGTCTCCCCCACGAGCCCCCGACGCGCTGTCGCCGCTGCTTCGCATCGGCGCGCCCTGTCGGGGGAACCTCGTGGTTCCCCCGTGCCCCCTCAACGCGGCATGACCAAGTCATGCAGCGATCACCTCGTCCCCGAACAGCCTTGCGAACTCGCCGCCGGCGCGCAGCAGCTCGGCGGGCTTCCCCGACTCGACGATCCGCCCGTCGAGCAGGACGACCGCGCGGTCGGCGATCGCCACCGTCGAGAGGCGCTGCGTGGCCACGAGTACGGTCCGGCCGGCGAGCGCGGGCCGCAGGCGGGCGACGAGCCGCCGCTCGGTGAGGGTGTCGACCGCCGAGAGTGGGTCGTCGAGCACTACGACGCGCGCGCGGGTGACGAGAGCACGTGCGAGCGCGACCCGCTGGCGCTGGCCGCCGGACAGGTTGATCCCCCGCTCGCCGATCAGGGTGTCGTAGCCGTCGGGGAGGCTCGGCGCGAACGCGTCGACACCGGCCGCCTCACACGCCGCGAGCACATCGGCCCAGTCGGCGTCCTCGCGTCCCGCGGTGAGGTTCTCGCGCAACGGCACCGAGAAGAGGACGGGGCGTTGCGTGACGAGGGCGACGTCCGCGCGCAGCTCCGCGATCGGGAGGTCGCGCGTGTCGACGCCCCCGACGAGCACGCTCCCGCCGGTCGGGTCGTAGAAGCGCGGAAGCAGATTGAGCAGCGACGTCTTGCCGGAGCCCGTCGATCCGCAGACGGCGACGATCTCGCCCGGCTCGACGACGAGGTCGAGGTCGTGCAGGACGTCCACCTCGCCGCCGTACGCGAAGCTCACGTGCTCGAAGCGGAGCCCGAGCTGACCTTGCGGCAGATGCCGCGGGCTCGTCGGCTCGGGCAGCGGCTCGATCCCCTCGAGCCAGCCGAAGCTGCGGCCGGCCGAGGCGAGGGCCCGTTGCGCGAGGTCGAGGATCCAGCCGATCGCTTCGAGCGGCCAGACGAGCTGCAGCAGCAGCGTCTCGAAGAGCACGAACTGGCCGAGCGTGATCTGACCGTCGATGACGGCACGGCCGCCGAAGAAGACGACCGCGGCGATCGAGAGGGCAGGAAGGTAGTAGAGGCCCGGAACGTGCTGTGCCTCGACGCCGGCCTGGTCGAGCGCGGCGGAGCGGACGCCCTCGGCCCGGTCGCCGAAACGCTCCCGCACGTCGTTCTCGCGGCCGAAGGCCTGCACCATCTCGATGCCGACGACGGCCTCGTCCGCGGCCTCGGTGACGTCGCCCTTCCGCGCCTGCACCCGGCGTGAGATGGGCGAGACGAGATGTCCGAAGCGGTAGGCGACGAAGCCGATCAACGGCAGCGAGACGCCCGCGTAGAGCGTCAGCCGCGGATCGACGAGCGCGAGAACGATCCCGGCCCCGATGATCATCATCACGCTCTGCATCCCCTGCACGAGCCCCCACCCGATGAAGTAGCGGATCGGGTAGAGGTCGTTCGTGGCCCGCGAGAGCACCTGCCCGGTCGCATGCCGGTCGTAGAACGCGCGCGGGTAGCGGAGGTACGCCTGGTAGAGGAGTTCGCGCATCCGCGCCTCGATCCGGATGCCGATCCGGGCGGTCGCGTACCGGCGGTTGAAGTTGATGACGAAGCGCAGGAGGGCGAGCCCGCCGATGGCTGCGAGATAGGGCGGGAGCAGGTCCTCTTTGTGGGGAAGGATCGCCTTGTCGATCGCCTGTGAGATCAGGATCGGGATCACGATCGAGATCAGCGTGTAGGCGAACGCACAGATCAGGCTGAAGACGCCGAGCTTCCACTGCTCGCGCCAGAGCCCGAGCAGGCGTCGGAAGGTCGGCAGCAGGCCGAGGTCGGGCGGGTCGACTGAGCTCACATACCTAGACATGGCGAGACGCCCGGCGCAAGAGGCCCCTCAGCCTCGCGACGAGCCAATCGCCGAAGATAGCAGGCGCCGCGGGTTGGGCTTTAGCGCGGTTTCTTGAGCTGCGGGTCGGCGAGCATGCTGCTGCGCCGGGGCTTTGCGCTGGCCGCAGGTTCGAGGTCCGGGCCAGTCGGCGGCTGCGGCAGTGGGGTCGGAGGCGGCGGCTGGCCCTCGGGCTCGGGGTCACGGGACGGGCCGGGCTCGCTCGGAGCCGACCCGGCGGGGCGCCCCCGCTCCGCGTGGAGTTGCATGCGCAGTCCGGCGAGCTCCCGCTCGACCTTGCGAATCGCCTGCTCGCGCTCGTCGAGCCGTTCGCGCTCGGCCTTGGCGAGGGCCAGTTCCTGCACCGCTTCGCGTTCGCGCTTCTCCGCCTTGGCGATGGCGTCGGCGAGCTCCTGCGAGCGGTCGGGCCCGGCAGGCGCCGCCGGGGTGCCCGAGCGCCGCCGACCCTGTCGGCCGGCGACGTCGAGTCGCAGCTGCTCGAGCTCCCTCTCCCGCGCGGCGACGCGCTGCGCGTGCTCGCGCAGCGTCCGCTTCATCTCCTCGACCTCGGCGAGCGCCTGCTCGTAGCGGCCCCGCATGTCCGGCCCTTCGCTCACGGTTGAAGTGTCGCTTCCATTCCGGCTGGTGGCAACCGCCTACGGTCGGCGATGGAGCGTACCGGGATCGAACCGGTGACCTCCTGGTTGCAAACCAGGTGCTCTCCCAGCTGAGCTAACGCCCCGAGCGAGCCCCAGTGTAGAGGCCGACTCGGTGCGCCGGATTCCGCGCAGAGCCCTAGGCCGCGCGCTCGAGCCGTTCCTCGACGCGTGCGCGCGCGACGATCTTCTCGCGGTCGCCGAAGCGGAGACGGGCGCGGACGGCACGGTGTTCGTCCCAGAGTAGGTCGAGCTTCGCGTCGATCGCGTGGATCTCGGCCCGCACCTCCGGGTCATGCTCGTCGGAGAGCCGGTGCCAGAGCTCCGTGCGCTCTTCGCTCAGGATCTCGATCTCGTTATGGATCTCTTTGAGGCTTCGCATGACTGGTTCAACGGACAACATGCCCGCGACATTCCTTGCGAATCCTCAGCGTTAGCGGAGGAACTCAGGCCGCCGCGAGAGCCTCGCGGACCCGGTCGGCGACGGCGGCGAGCTCGAGCGTCTCGCCGGTGACCTCGCGGAGCAGCTCGTCGGCCGTCGGCTTCTGGCCCTCCGCCCACAGCTCCCGCAGGAGCGAGCCGGCCTCGCGGTGCGAGAACCAGGCGTTGCCGAATCGTTCCCGGAGATACGCCCGCAGCTGTGCCTCGAAGGCCCAGGCGCGGAGGTACTCCGAGGCGTAGAAGCCCTCGTCGATGTCGCCGAGATAGTCGGTGGGAGACGGCTCGACCTTCGTCGCATCGGCGAGCAGCTCCACGTATCGCGGCTGCAGCGCGGCCAGATCCTCGGCGGCGTGGAACTCGAGCTCGTAGAGGAGCTTCGCGCAGTAGCGGCGGACGAGCCAGAGGAGTTGCACGGCTCCTTCCGCTGCGAACTCGTACGGACGGGGGAAGTCGAGCCGTCGGTCGAGCCAGACCGGATCGGTGGTCAGGTACTCGAACACCATCGCCCAGCCCTCGGTGACGGAGTTGTCGCCGAGCCGCCGCTCCTCCGGCGACAGCGACGCGTCGGTGTGGGCGAAGTGCTCGGTGTGGCCCGCCTCGTGGAACAGGGCCCGCCAGTCGTCCGGCCCGCCCTGCGGCTTCATCACGAGCACGACGCGGCCGGGCACCTCGATCGGCGAGCAGAACGCCCGCGGATCCTTGTTGGGACGCTCCTCGAGATCGAGCTCGACGTTCTCCTGGGCGTGGAGGTCGATGCCGAGGTCGGCGAGGGTGCCTTCGAGGGCAGGCAGCATCCGGTCGCGCGGGAACGCCGCGTCCCACCCGACTCCGCGCCAGGCGCGCCCGACGTCCCAGCGCCGGATCTCCCCGAGCCCGAGGCCGACACGCGAGCGAAAAAAGCGATCGCCCGCCTGCACCCAGAGGTTCTCGGTGTCGGCGAGCAGGCGCCGGCACTGCTTCGCGAGGTCGTCGAGCGCAAAACCGAAGCTCCGATAGAGGTCGGCGTAGCTGTCGGCGCCGAGCCGGCGGGTCTCACGCTGCACGACCTGCGCCGCCTGCAGCTCGAGCGCGTTCAGGTGCGCGTCGGTGAGCTCGTTCCTCGCTGCCTCGATCCGCTCCCGGACGTCGCGGTCGTCCTCGTTCATCAGCCGCGGCCTGAGCATCCGGAACGGGATCTCCTCGCCGTCGACCGTCGCCGTCAGCGTCGCCTCGAGCTCGGCGACGCGCTCGGCCTCCTCACTGACGAAGTTGCCGAGATAGCCCGAGCAAGCGAACTTCCACAGCTCGCGCCGGCGGCGGTTGCCGTCGACCGAGGCTCCGAGCGCGAGCGCCGTGTCGAGCTGCGTCAGGCGCTCGTGACGCTCGTAGATCGGCGCGATATCGAACCTCTCTTTGAAGCCCGCGAAGTGGAGGTAGGACTCCTCGTCGAGCTCCGCGATGAAGCGGTCGGCGTCCGCGCTGAGCGCGTCGATCTCACCTTGCTGAAGCGGCTCCGCCATGCGGGTTCGTAGGATAGACCCGTGCAGGAGATCTCTCTCAAGACCGAGCGCAAGACACAGCTGATCGAGATCACCGATCTTGTCAAGGGCGCGCTCGGCGGGACAAACGGTGCCACGGCGGCGCTCGTCTACGTCCCACACACGACGGCCGGCGTTGCGATCAACGAGCGCATCGATCCCGAGCTCGTGACCGACCTCGAGAACGCGTTCAACCGCGTCGTCGGCGACGACTGGGAATGGCGGCACGACGACGCCGACGGGCCGAACGCGCCGTCGCATGCTCGCGCCTCTCTCGCCTCGAGCCCGCAGGTGCTCATCCCGCTGCGCGACGGGAGCCTTGCGCTGGGCACGTACCAGGGCGTCTTCTTCTGCGAGTTCGACGGGCCGCGCGAGCGCAAGATCTACGTCACCGCGCTCTGAGGCCCATGGCCGCGCCGGTGACGAAGGGGGAGGAGCTCGAGCTCGACGTCGAGTCGCTCGCGTTCGGCGGGAACGGGGTCGCGCGGCTCGACGGTTTCGTCGTCTTCGTGCGCCGCGGGCTGCCTGGCGATCGCGTGCGGGCACGGGTCACGAAGGTCAAGCGGAACCACGCCGAGGCGCTCGCCACCGAGGTGCTCAAACCGGGGCCCGAGCGGGTCGACCCGGCGTGCGCCCACTTTCCCGTCTGCGGCGGCTGTCGCTTCCAGGATCTCGCCTACGGGGCGCAGCTCGCGCAGAAGGAGATGCAGGTGCGGGACGCGCTGCAGCGGCTCGCGGGCCTGGCCGAGCCACCGCTCGAGCCGATCCTTCCGTGCGAGCCGGAGATCTTCCACTACCGCAACAAGCTCGAGTACTCGTTCACCTCGACGCCCGAGGGGCCGGCGCTCGGCTTCCACCGGGCCGGCCGCTGGGACGAGGTGCTCGAGATCGAACGCTGCTGGCTCACCGACGAGCTCGGCAACGGGATCCGCGACGCAGTGCGCAGCTGGGCTCGCGAGGAGGGGCTCGAGCCGTACTCGCAGGCCGATGGGAGCGGCTACCTGCGCCATCTCGTCGTGCGGCAGGGCCGCAACACGGGGCAGGCGCTCGTCCAGCTCGTGACCGCGCCCGGCGAGCGGTTCGAGACCGGCTACCTCGTCGACGTCCTGCGCCGCTTCCCGGAGGTGCGCTCGATCCACTGGGCGGTGAACGACACGCCGGCCGAGGTGACGAATCTGCCGACGCGGCTGCTGTGGGGCGAGGAGTGGATCGAGGAGGAGCTCGGCGGGCTTCGCTTCCGCGTCCGCCCGAACGCCTTCCTCCAGACGAACACCGCGATGGCCGAGCGGCTGTACGCGCTCGCGCGCGAGGCTGCGGGGCTCACCGGCGACGAGACGGTCTGGGATCTCTACTGCGGGATCGGGACGATCGGGCTCTCGCTGGCCGCCGAGGCGCTGACGGTGTGGGGCATCGAGGTCTCGGAGGAGTCGGTCGCCTGCGCGCTCGAGAACGCCGAGCTCAACACGATCACGAACGCGGCCTTCTTCGCCGGCAACGTCGGCGAGGTGGTCGAGGAGTTGCTCGAGCGCTCCGGTCCGCCCGGCGTCGTCGTGGTCGACCCGCCACGCGCGGGCCTGGCGGGGAAAGCGCTGCGGCGGCTCGGCCGCATCGGCGCGCCTCGGCTCGTGTACGTCTCCTGCAATCCGACCACGCTGGCGGGCGACGTCAAGGCGCTACGCGAGGACTACGGCTACGAGCTGCGGCGCGTGACGCCGGTGGACATGTTCCCGCACACGCCGCATGTCGAGTGCGTCGCGTTGCTCGAGCAGGCCTCGTAGGATCCCCGGTCATGTGGCCCTTCAAGAAGAAGCAGGAGTCTCCGCAGGAGGTCGCCGCCGAAGAGCGTCTCGACGAGGAGACCCGCGAGGTCGCCTAGGGCGAGTTCGACAAAGAAGCCGGTCGGGAGGCTCCGCTCGGCCCCCTCGCGCCGCTCGGGTTGACCGGAGCGACGGAGGGGCCGCTGGAAGGCGATCCGGATCCGGGCGACGAGCACGGCCTGCGCGACGCTCTGCCCGACGGCGAGGAGGACAAGAAGAGCTAAGCCCGGCGCGGCTTGAGCCGGCGCCAGAGCAGGTCGCCGTTCGCGAGCAGGAAGCCGGCCGAGAGGAACGGGAGCGCAGGCAGGCCGCTGACGTTCGTCGCGTTGGCGATCACCAGCGTCAGCGAATACATCCCGGTCATCGCGAGCCACGTCCAAGCGGGCCGGAGCTGCCAGCGCACCGTCGCTGCGAGAAAGAGCGCGAAGAAGAGGATGTCGGGCGGGCCGAGCCCCGCGGCGCGCCCGCCCGGGGCGAAGAAGGCGACCGCGACGGCCGAGTACACCTCGATGTGGTGGTTGACGATGTTGTTCGTCGGCCCGGCGATCACCGAGAACGTGTCGACGACGGGGATGATCAAGGCGATGATCACCACCCAGCCGAGCTCCTCGAAGAACCACAGGAACAGCCAGCCGGCGCACGTGTAGGCGGCGAGCTTCATGAAGTTCGAGGCGAGGCGCGCGTCGGCCTCCCACGTCACGACGGCGGCGACCAGGAAGACGATGAGCCCGCTGGCCACGAGTCGGCGACGCGTCCAGAGCGGCAGCGCCAGGTAGATGAGCAAGAGCGTCGCTGGCAACACGGCGCACGCGACGATCACGACCGCCCGCCAGGTCGACACCGGGCTGAGGTGGAGCGCGACGGCGTCCCACGTCACGACGGCGGCAAGGACGAGGACGAACGCCACGATGCGCCCGCGCGTCATCGCGGCCGGGCTCAGTACGGGGGCGTCTGGCTCCACCACTCGCCGAGCACCTTGAAGGCGTTCCAGAACGCGGTCTTCGCCGGCTGCTCGTCGAGCGACTCGTCGATGTCGGGCGTGACGAGCCCCTGAATCGTCGGCGTCAACTCCTGGAGCTCGCCCTCGGTGAGCGCGAGCTCGCGGGCGAGCGGGAAGCGCGCCGCATTGAGGAAGGCGACCGCCGGCTCGCCCATCACGACCACGAGCTTCGGCTGGACGATGTGCAGCTCGCGCAGGAGGAAGGGCCGCGACTCGTCCTCGTCGCCGCCGGCGAACTTGAGGCAGTTCGTCCCGTAGATCGCCATCGGATCGACGTGCAGGCGCTGCAGCGACTTGAGGAGCGCGTTGCCGGCGCGGCCGTAGAAGGCGACTCCCTCCTGCAGCTCTGATGCCTGCGGCGAGTACTTGAGGAGGAAGACGTCCGCGAGCGGGTGGCCCGAGCCGAGTACCGGCACGCGGGCACCCCCGGCGGCCTGCGCGAGCTCGTCCCCGAGAGCGTTGCTCTCGGTGATCGCCTTTTGCAGGTACTTCTCGTAGATTTCGTCGTTCGCCACAGTCACAGGATGCCCCGGTGACGAAGTTCGGGATCAGCCCATGCGTTCCTTGGCTCGTGACGCGCATCGGCGTGCGAGGTGATGAACCGATTGGCGGCGCTGCGCCGTACCTCCGAGCATGTACACGAGCGTGGTGAAGCCGAAGCGCGGCCCGGAGATGCTCGTCCGGCCGCTGTGGCTCAGCGAGGCGGAGCTCCGGTGGCCGGCGAATGTCGGTCCCGACCACCACGTGCTCGTGGCCTCGGTCGACGGCGATCCGAACCGGTCGCGATCGCGCGTCTCGTGCGTTTCCGCGGCGGCAGCGCCGAGATTGCCTTCGAGGTCGCCGACGCGGACATGTTCGTGCGGGCGCTCCTGCCCGGCTGTTCCTAGCGCACGCGCTCCTTGGCCTGCGCCACCCACTTCAGGCCCTGGAGGTAGACGAGCGACTTCGGGCGGCGCAGCACCTCGGCGTCGTGGAGTGAGACGAGGAACTCCTCCGGGCCGCTGAAGCGCCGCAGCCGGACCGCGCCCGTGCCGACGCCGGCGAGGACGTGCGCGTCGGACCCGGCGCCCGGCCTGAGGTTGTACTTGCGCGCGAAGCGGAGCGCTTCCTCGTTGTACGCCTCGAACAGGAGGCGGGCGTTGTACACCTCGAACACGTCTATCTCGGCGAGGTGCCGATGGATGGTCGCCGGTTCCGGGATCGCGTGCATCCGGTCGAACGGGTGCGGGAGGTAGACGAGGCCGCCCTGCGCGCGGATCGCAGCGATGGTCTCCCCGAAGGACATGCCCCGCGGGATCTCCTCCCGCAGGAAGAGCCCGATCACCTCGCCCTGGTCGGCGGTCTTCACCTCCTCGCCGGGGATCACGACGAGCCGGCGCCCACGGGCGCGCTCGACTGCCTCCAGCGCGCCGCCGAGGACGTTGTGGTCGGTGACCGCAATCGCGCCGAGTCCCTCGGCCTCGGCGTGGTCGAGCAGCTCGTCGACGTCGATCGAGCAGTCGTGCGACCAGCTCGTGTGCAGGTGGAGGTCGGCGACGATCCAGTCGCGCTCCTCGACGGGTTGGCGCGTCTTGTGGCTGCGCCGGCGCGAGGCGATGCGCTCGTAGACCTCCACGACCCGGTCGGCCAGCGCCCCGGTCGTCTGCAAGCGCGCCGCAGCGAGGCTCTCGGCTGAGCGGCGAGAGCGGAAGGCCTCGTCCTCGATCATCCGCGCCGTCTCGGCGGCGGCGAGCTCGGGCTGCTCGGCGCGCCCGGGCGGAGCGGCGATCGCGGCGCCTGCCGTCTGGGCCTCGGCGACGAGACGCGGCAGGCCGTCGACGGCGGGCACGAAGATCGCTGCGCTGCGGAGCAGCTCCGCGCGAGCCGCGCCGGTGCGCGCGGTGCGCACGCGCATCCTCCCGCGCAGCCGCGGCGAGACGGCCGGCCGCGAGGCAGGGATGCGCGTTCGCAGGAGCACGAGCTCCCAGCCGGCCTGTTGCGCGAGCTCGCGGACGAGGGCGCGCAGGAGCGGCCGCTCGGTCTGGCGCCACTCCATCACGACGAGCTGCTTCTTCCGAAGGCTGGAAGCATCGGCGGTTAAGCCGCCGATCCCCGGCCGTAAGACCCCGCCTTCAGCGGCCGGCGGCGCGAACAGCTCCGGGTCGATGCCGTGCGGCACGAGCTCGTAGCGGCCGGGGAAGCGGACTGCGGCCGCTTCCGCGACCTCTGCGGTCGTCGCGAGGAGCGCGTCGACGCGCGCGAGCAGCCGCTCGCGCTGGGCGCGGCCGGGCGGGTAGCCGAGGCGATCGGGCGAGAAGAAGGTCGCGGCCGTGAGAGCGCCCGCGTCGCGGAGCGCGAGGTACGACAGGCTCGGCAATCCCGGCTCGAAGCCGTGGACGACGTCGAACCGGCCGCGTGCGAGTGCCAGCGAGAGGCTCGCGCGCACGCCCACCGGCACTCCCATCCGACTCCGGCGGGAGATCGGCACGGCAGGCCCGATCGCGATCAGCTCCGGCGGGTCCTCGAAGGAGCCGAGCAGCGCGCGCCGCCCGGCGGCGAGGTCGCGGGCGCGGTTCGACGGAGCCAGGACGGTGACCGAGTGGCCGCGGCGCCGCAACTCCTGTGCGAGCCCGCCCACGTGCTCGTTCATGTCGTGCGGTTGCGACCAGGCGAACGGCGTGACAAGCGCGATCCGCACGTCGACCGAGTCTAGTGCCAGCTAGAGCTCGAGGAGCATCTCGTGCTGGCGGACGACGACCGCGCCGCCAAGCTTGTGCAGCACCGCCGCCGCCGGATCCTCCGTGGGGAGGTTGAGCACGTAGACGTCTCCGTAGGTGCGCAGCGCACGGAGCAGAGGCTCCGGCTCGCCGGCGTACTGCTGGAGCTGCGCGGTCGAGCGCACGCAGAAGAGCATTGCGCCGCTGTCGGTGACCAGCCCGCGAACGTCGTCGTAGTGGGCGATCGTGCCGTCAGCGCGCTGCCACGGCTCGTGCCGCTCGGCCAGCTGCGCCTTCGCCTCGGCGACCGGAACCTCGCGCCCCGCGGGGTCGCCCTCGGCGCCCGGCAGCGTCCAGACCTCGACGTCCTGCACCAGCCCGTAGCCGAGCTTCTCGTAGAGCGCGAAGGCGGCCGTGTTCTCGACGATCACTTCCAGCCAGACGCGCCGCACGCCGCGTTCGCGCGCCTGCTCGTGCAGGGCGCGCATCAGCGCCTCGCCGACACCCGAACGGCGCGCGCTCGTGACCACGCCGACGCCGCCGATCCAGGCGTCCTCGCGGCGCAGGCCGAGGTTCCCGAGGCCGACAGGCTCGCCGTCGCGGTACGCGATGCGCGACGCTTCGAGATCGAGGTCGAACGCGTCGTCCATGAACGCGAGCTGTCGTTCGTCGATGTGGAACGGGACGAGGTAGCCCTCGTACGCGGCGTTGAACAACGTGGCGCGCTCCGCGGGTGAGAGCGAGCGTGCCGACCGGATGTCGAGGCTCACCGAGGCCCGCGGTCCCTACGCGTGTGCCACCGGCAGGCCCGGCGAGTGCTCGCGGAGGACGATCCCCTCGCCCGAGCCGAGCTGTGTGCGTCTCGCACCGATAGTCACCGACCCTCCCTCGCCGCGGACGGCGAAGACGTCGATGTTGCCCAGCGTGCCCAGCAGCCGCTCCGGCGCAGGCGGCGTCTCTGCCGCGGCCCAGAAGCGCTGGAGCGCCGGTGTCAACGCGTAGCCGAGCGCGGTCAGGATGACGAGGACGACCACGGCCTTCCAGTGGTCGCTGCTGTCGCGGAGGATCATCTCGCTTGCGACCGCCGCCGCGAGCGCGGCCGCCGCGCACGTGGCCGGCACGACGGTGCGCAGCAGCCGCGGAGAGGACGCGAGAAGGCGGAGTGTCGTGACGATGAGCGCGGCGAGCGTCCAGACGCCGAGAAGCCCCGCGACCTTCCAGTACGCGTTGCTTGAGTCGCCCTTCCACGCGGCGGCCGTCCAGGTCGCGAAGGATGCGACGCCGAGCCCAACCGCGACCCACGCGAGAGGCCGGATCACACCGCGATCGAGACACGCAAAGCCCGAGAGCGCGGCGGCACCGCACACGAACGCGATGCCGCACGTCTCGAGAATCCGCTGCTGCGTCTCGCCGAAATCGCCGCCGAGCACTGCGGCGATGGCGACGAGCGCGGCGATCGAGAAGAGAATTGCCGCCCCCAGCCAGAAGAGGCGACGGATGCTCATCTCGTCGGCATTTCCTCCGCCGCCGCGGCCCGCGCGTTCTCGCGGATGAACTCCTCGGTCAGCTCGTACGCCTCGTCGTCGACGATCTGCTGCGGCGGCGACTTCATGAGGTACGAGCTCGGCCCGACGAGCGCGCCGGAGAGGTTGTTGTTGAGCGCGAGCTTCGACAGCCGGACGGCGTCGATCACGATTCCCGCCGAGTTCGGCGAGTCCCAGACTTCGAGCTTGAGCTCGACGTTGAGCGGCACGTCGCCGAACGACGAGCCTTCCATCCGGATGTAGGCCCACTTGCGGTCGGTCAGCCACGGCACGTAGTCGGACGGGCCGACGTGGACGTTCCCCGGGCCGAGGTCGTAGTCGAGCATCGACGTGACCGCGTTCGTCTTCGAGATCTTCTTCGACTCGAGCCGCTCTCGCTCGAGCATGTTGAGGAAGTCGGAGTTGCCACCGACGTTGAGCTGCATCGTCTTGTCGAGGTGGACGCCGCGCTCGCGGAAGAGCGAGGTGAGGACGCGATGCGTGATCGTCGCGCCGACCTGGGACTTGATGTCGTCGCCGATGATCGGCAGGCCCTTCTCCTCGAACCGCTGGCCCCAGTAGTCCTCGCGGGCGATGAAGACGGGCATGCAGTTCACCATCGCGCAGCCGGCCTCGAGGATCTGCTCGGCGTACCACTTCGTCGCGGCCTCCGAGCCGACGGGGAGGTAGTTGACCACGACGTCGGTCTTCGTCTCCTTGAGGATCCCGACGACGTCGTCGGTCTTGCCGTGAGCCTTCTCGACGACCTGCGAGAGGTACTTCCCGAGGCCGTCGTGCGTCATCCCGCGCGAGACCCTGATCCCGGTCTGCGGGACGTCCGCGAACTTGATCGTGTCGTTCGGATGCGCCCAGATCGCGTCGGCGAGATCCTCGCCGACCTTGCCCTTGACGACGTCGAAGGCGGCGGTGAACTCCACGTCCCGGACGTGGTAGCCGCCGAGGTTGACGTGCATGAGGCCGGGGACGAACTGGTCGTCCGGGGCGTCCTTGTAGTACTCGACGCCCTGGAGCAGCGAGTTGGCGCAGTTCCCCACGCCGACGAGGGCGACGCGGACCTTGCCGTCGTCGAGCCGTGCCCTACCGTTGGTCGTTGCCACTGGTTCCTCCGGAAAGTTGTTTGCGAACGTGCAGGACGCGCTGGACGACCGTGAGCCACGCCGTTGCACAGAGCACGACGATCGCCCACGGCAGCCCGCCCCACGGAGCGAAGACGAGACCCGCGGTGATCAGGGCCACGCGCTCGGCGCGCGAGCCCAGTCCCACGTCGCCCTTCAGGCCGAGAGCCTCGGCGCGGGCGCGCGTGTACGAGACGAGGAAGGAGCCGACGACGGCCGCGACCGCGACCACGACGGCCCAGTCCTCGTTGTGGCGCGCGAAGACGAGCGCGATCGCCGCGAGCATCGCACCCTCACCGACGCGGTCGGTCGTGGAGTCGATGAACGCGCCGAACGGGGTGGATTTGCCGCCCACGCGGGCGAGTGCGCCGTCGAGGATGTCGAGCAGCGAGCCGACCACGAAGATGGCGGCCGCGAGCCAGTAGACGAGCAGCGCGTCCGCCCGGTTCTCGAACGGGACGAGGACTGCGGCCAGGAGACAGAGCGAAACGCCCGTCGCGGTGAGGACGTTCGGGGTGACGCCGGTGCGCGCGAGCCTCGTGACCGAGCGGCTGGCGAGTGAACGGGCTCCGGTCGTGTAGCTGTGCTTGACCCGCCGGAGCACTGGAGTCGAATTCATCTCCAACATCGCAATCCTGCTATGCCTGACTATAGCAGGTTTGCGATGGCCGGGCCAAGCGTGCGCAGGCGTGAGATGCGTTGCGGCAGCCAGCCCGTCGCCAGGAGCGACACGACGGCGACCATGATTCCGGCGAGCACGTCCAGCACGTAGTGGTTCGCAGTCGCGATCACGCAGAACCAGACCCAGACCGGCCAGAGCGCCCACAGCGCCTTGGCCCAGATCGTGCGCGACGTGGAGACGAGGAAGAAGCCGACGATCAGCGCGTCCGCGGCGTGCAAGCTCGGCATCGCGGCGTACGAGTTCCCGAAGGTCTGCAGGAGCGCGCTCGAATGGTTGACGCCGGCGACGAAGCCCTTGTCCGGGAACATCCACGGCGGCGCGGTCGGCATCAGCCAGAAGCCGATCAGACCGATCAGGTTCGCGAGCAGGATCGTGTTGCGGAAACGGGCGAAGGCCTCGTGTCGGCGGAGGTAGACCCAGAGCAGGGTCAGCCCGATCACGGTGAACTCCGAGTTCCAGTACGTCCACGCGGAGGCCGTGAGCAGGAACCGCGACGAGTCGGCGATCCGTTCCACCGACAGCTCGAAGAGGTGGTGGCTGACGCGCTGCTCGAACGAGATCACGCGCAGGCCGTTGAACATCGCCTTCGTCGGGTCGCGGTCGGTCAGGTGCCGGACCGCGAGGTACGTGAAGTAGAAGCCGAACCAGATGCCAAGCTGGAGGCCAAAGTGCCGCCAGCCGCGAGGCAGCACACGGCGTCCGAGAGCCACGACCCGCTCCATGCCGAAACTCTAATCCGTGGGGTTACAGGAATGCGACAACACGGTGAACACCCGCCTAGCCGCCGATGTATGACATCTCGACCTTGGGCAGCGAAGCCGTTTCCGCAGTGCGCAGCTCCGAGTAGCGGTCGGTTCGGCGCGCCCAGATCGCGCGGAGCTGCTCGGTGAGCTCCTCGTCGGAGGCGCCGAGGCGCAGCGGCGCGCGGAGATCGTGGCCGCGCGCGGCGAAGAGGCACGTGTACAGGCGTCCCTCGGCCGAGAGACGCGCGCGCGAGCAGCCGCCGCAGAAGGGCTGGGTGACGGACGCGACCACGCCGATCTCGCCCGCGCCGTCGAGGTAGCGCCAGCGGCGGGCCGTCGCATCCGGCCGGTCTGCTCCGACCGGCTCGAGCGGCCAGCGTTCGCCGATGCGCCGCACGATCTCCTCGGCGCTGACGACGTCCTCGAGCCGCCAGCCGTTCGTCGAGCCGACGTCCATGTACTCGATGAAGCGGAGGACGTGGCCGCTGCCGCGGAAATGCTCCGCGAGCCCGAGCAGGTCGCCGTCGTTCGCGCCGCGCTTGACGACCGCGTTGACCTTCACCGGGAGGCCGGCGGCCGCCGCGGCGTCGATCCCCTCGAGTACCCGCTGCACGGGGAAGTCGACGTCGTTCATGGCGCGGAAGGCCTCGTCGTCGAGCGAGTCGAGGCTGACCGTGACGCGGCTCAGGCCCGCGGCGGCGAGCGCCTCGGCCTTCTGCGCGAGGACGGAGCCGTTCGTGGTGAGCGCGAGCTCGAGCCCGTCGCCGTCAGGCGTCTCGATCGCCGCGAGCAGCTCCACGAGGTGCTCGACGTTGCGGCGGACGAGGGGCTCGCCGCCCGTGATGCGCACCGTGCGGACGCCGAGGCCGGCGAAGATCCCGGCGACGCGCGCGAGCTCCTCGAGGGTCAGCAGCTCGCGGCGCTCGAGGAACGCGTACTCGCGCCCGAACACCTCCTTCGGCATGCAGTAGACGCAGCGGAAGTTGCAGCGGTCGGTGATCGAGATGCGCAGGGTCTCGAGCGGGCGCCCGAGCCGGTCGAGGAGCTGCTCCATCCCCTAAGTATGCGTGTGGCTACTCAGCCCACACGCGGGCGAGCTCGACGAGCGTCGCCGCGGCGAGGCCCATGTCCTCGACGCAGATCCACTCGCGCTCGCTGTGCGCGTCGTGGCCGCCGGTGAAGATGTTCGGCGTCGGGAGCCCCATCTCGGTCAGAGCCGAGCCGTCGGTACCGCCGCGAATCGCCGTGCGTTTCGGCTCGAGGCCGACCCGGCGGATCGCCTCCTCGAGGTTGGCGACGATCTCGGGGTGCTGCTCGAGGGTGTCGCGCGTGTTCCGGTACTGGATGCGGCTCTCGACCTCGATCGAGCAGCGCCGCTCGGCGGCCGCGACCTCCTCGGCGAGGCTCCGCAGGAAGGCGACGTGCTCGTCGAGACGGTCGTTCTCGAAGTCGCGGACGATGAAGCGCAGCTCGACCTCGGAGGAGTCGCCCTCGACGAGCACGGGGTGGACGTAGCCCTCGCGTCCCTCGGTCGTCTCGGGCGAGAGGCCGTCCTGCGGGAGGCGGGCGAGGATCTCTCCGGCGAGCTTGATCGCGTTGACGAGCTCGCCCTTGGCCCAGCCCGGATGGATCGCGCGGCCGCGGATGCGCATGCGGACCTGCGCGCCGGAGAACGTCTCCGACTGCAGCTCGCCCGTCGTCGAGCCGTCGACGGTGTAGGCGGCCGCTGCGCCGAAGCTCTCCACCGGGAAGTGGATGACGCCGCGCCCGACCTCCTCGTCGGGGTTGAACGCGACCTTGACCGTCCCGTGCGGGATCTCGGGGTGCGCGACGAGGTGGGTGACCGCGGCCATGATCTCGGCGATTCCGGCCTTGTCGTCGGCGCCGAGCAGGGTCGTCCCGTCGGTCGTGATCAGCTCGTGCCCGACGTGCTTGGAGAGCTCGGACGACTCTTCCGGCCGGATCACCTGACCCGAGTTCCCGAGCACGATCTCGCCGCCGTCGTAGCGCACGCGCTGCGGCGAGACGCCGGCGCCGCTCACCTCGCGCGCGGTGTCGACGTGGGCGAACAGGGCGAGGGTCGGAACCTCGTGCTCGACGGTCGCCGGGAGGGTGCCGGTGACGTAGCCGTGCTCGTCCATCGTCACGTCGGCGAGCCCGACCTGCTCGAGCTCGGCGCGCAGCAGGCGCAGCAGGTCGAGCTGACCGTCCGTGCTCGGATACGTGTCCGACTCCTCGTCGGAGCGCGTGTCGATGCGGACGTAGCGGAGGAAGCACTCGGCCGCGTCCTCGGCGAGCGTGGCGGCGAGCGTCGTCTCCGCAGGCATCGCGCGAGTGTACGTTCGGGGCATGCGCATGCGTCTCGTCCAGCTGTATTGCGGCCTCGTCCTCTACGGGATCAGCTCCTCGCTGCTCGTCCTCGCCGGGCTCGGGCTCGATCCGTGGGACGTCTTCCACCAGGGCCTGTCCCGGACGTTCGGTCTCGCGATCGGGACCTGGGCGATCATCGTCGGCGTCGCGGTGCTCCTGCTCTGGATCCCGCTGCGCCAGAAGCCGGGGATCGGAACCGTCAGCAACGTCGTGCTCGTCGGCCTGACGATGAACGTCGTGCTCGGGCACGTGCATCCGCCGCACATGCTGTCGATCCGCATCGCGTGCCTGCTCTGCGGCGTGCTCCTGAACGGCATCGCCACCGGCGCATACATCGGGGCAGGGCTCGGGCCGGGCCCGCGTGACGGCCTCATGACCGGGCTCGCGGCGCGCGGCCACTCGATTCGTCTCGTCCGCTGGGGGCTCGAGTTCACGGTGCTCGTGACCGGCTGGCTGCTGGGCGGCACGGTTGGCGTCGGCACGCTCGTCTACGCGGCTGCAATCGCTCCGCTCGCGCACGTGTTCATCCCGCTCTTCTCGCATGGCCGGCCCGCGCCCGAGGGCGCGCTGGAGGCCGTATAGCCGCCGTCGTCCTGGCGCTCGCGTCGGCGTTCCTCTTCGGCGCGATGAGCGTGGCGCTGCGGATGGCGCTCCAGCGCGACCCGGACGCAGCGCTGGGGACGATCGCGACGGTCGGTACCGCGCTCGCCGTCGCGCTCGCGGCGGCGGCGGCCGAGACGCCGTCGCGCGGCCTCCACCTCTCGTCGGCCTGGCCGTTCCTGCTCGCGGGTCTGCTCTCGCCGGGCGCCGCCCAGATCCTCGTCACGGTCGCGATCCGCGAGTCGGGCTCGTCGCGCGTCTCGATGATCTTCGGCACGGCGCCGCTCGTCTCGGTCGCGATCGCGCTCGTCTTCCTCGACGAGCCCGCGAGCGCACCGCTCATCGCGGGTGCGGTGCTGGTCGTCGGAGGCGGAGTGCTGCTCGTCCGCGAGCGCGAGCGTCCCGCGCACCTGAGACGGCTCGGCCTCGTCTTCGCGTTCGCCGGAGCGACGCTGTTCGCGATCCGGGACAACCTCGTGCGGCACCTCGCGGTGGGCAGCACGGCGGTGCCGCCGGCCGTCGCCGCGTGCGCTGCGCTCCTCGGCGGATTCGTGCTGATCGCCATCTGGGCTCGGACCTGGATCAGCCGCCGTTGGCTCGGTTTCATGCCGGCCGGTGTGCTCTTCGGCGCGTCGTACGTCACGCTCTTCGAGGCCTACTACCGCGGCCGGGTCACCGTCGTCGCTCCGCTCGTCGCGATCGAGTCGCTGGTCGGCGTCGGGCTCTCCGCGCTCTTCCTCCGCGAGTCGGAGCTGGTGGGGAAGAGGCTCGTCTTCGGCGCGCTCCTGATCGTCGCCGGCGGCGCGCTGATCGGCGCCTTCCGCTGATCGGCATATCTGCTATAAACAGGCTTAGATTTTCTCACCAGAGGAGGCAGAACATCACATGGCGAAAACCATCGGCATCGACCTGGGCACGACGAACTCGTGCATGGCCGTGCTCGAGGGCGGCGAGCCGACCGTCATCCCGAACGCCGAGGGCGGCCGCACGACGCCGTCCGTCGTTGCGTTCACGAAGGACGGCCAGCGGCTCGTCGGCGCTCCCGCGCGGCGGCAGCAGGTCACGAACCCCACCAACACGATCTTCTCGATCAAGCGCTTCATGGGCCGCAAGTTCGACGAGGTGACGGAGGAGATGACCATCGTCCCGTACGAGGTCGTCAAGGGCCCCAACAGCGACGTGCGCGTGAAGGCGGAGGGCAAGGAGTACGCCCCGCCGGAGATCAGCGCGATGATCCTCCAGAAGCTCAAGCACGACGCGGAGGCGTACCTCGGCGAGACCGTCACGGACGCCGTCATCACCGTCCCGGCCTACTTCAACAACGCACAGCGCGAGGCGACGAAGGACGCCGGCAAGATCGCCGGCCTCAACGTGCTCCGCATCATCAACGAGCCGACCGCGGCCGCTCTCGCGTACGGGCTCGACAAGGAAGGCGCCGACCAGACGATCCTCGTCTTCGACCTCGGCGGCGGTACGTTCGACGTGTCGGTGCTAGAGCTCGGCGACGGCGTGTTCGAGGTCAAGTCGACCGCGGGCGACAACCACCTCGGCGGCGACAACTTCGACAAGGCGGTCGTCGACTGGATGGCCGGCGAGTTCAAGAAGGATCAGGGCATCGACCTGACGCAGGACAAGATGGCGCTCCAGCGCCTCTACGAGGCCGCGGAGAAGGCGAAGATCGAGCTGTCGTCCACGCTGACGACGCAGATCAACCTGCCCTTCATCACCGCGACCGCGGAAGGCCCGAAGCACCTCGACCTGCAGCTCACGCGGGCGAAGCTCGAGGAGATCACGGCCGACCTGCTCGAGCGGACGGTCGAGCCGACGAAGCAGGCGCTCGCCGACGCGGGCCTCGATGCCTCGAAGATCGACCACGTCGTCCTCGTCGGTGGCATGACCCGCATGCCGGCGGTGCAGGAGAAGGTCAAGGAGCTGATCGGCAAGGAGCCGCACAAGGGCGTCAACCCGGACGAGGTCGTCGCCGTCGGCGCCGCGCTCCAGGCCGGCGTGCTCAAGGGCGAGGTCAAGGACATCCTCCTGCTCGACGTCACCCCGCTCTCGCTCGGAATCGAGACGAGGGGCGGCGTGATGACGAAGCTGATCGAGCGCAACACGACCATCCCGACCAAGAAGTCCGAGGTCTTCACAACCGCCGAGGACAACCAGCCCTCGGTCGAGGTTCACGTCCTCCAGGGCGAGTCGGAGATGGCGACCTACAACAAGACGCTCGGCAAGTTCCAGCTCGTCGGGATCCCGCCCGCACCACGCGGCATGCCGCAGATCGAAGTCACCTTCGACATCGACGCGAACGGGATCATCAACGTGTCCGCGAAGGACATGGGCACCGGGAACGTCCAGCAGATCCAGATCCAGGGCGGCTCCGGGCTCTCCGACGACGAGGTGCAGGACATGATCCGCAACGCGGAGTCGCACGCCGACGAGGCGCACCGGCTGCGCGAGGCGGCGGACACGAAGAACCTCGCCGAGACGCTCGCCTACCAGACCGAGCGCTCGCTCTCCGAGCACCGCGACAAGCTCGACGAGTCCGAGGCCTCGACGATCGAGGGTCGGGTCATGGAGCTGCGCCAGGCGCTCGAGGGCGACGATCTCGCCGAGATCCGCGCCAAGATGGAGGCGCTGCAGGAGTCCTCGCACAAGCTCGCCGAGGTGCTGTACGCCGAGGCGGCCCAGCAGGCGCAGGCGTCCGCGGGCGGCGGCAGCGACGGGGAGTCCTCCGACTCCGGCGACGAGGTCGTCGAGGAAGGCGAGTACGAGGTCGTGGACGAGGAGGCGCCGACCTCGTGAGCGAGGAGCAGGTTCGGCACGAGGAAGAGCAGGTCGAGGAGCAGCAGCCGGCGCCCGAGGATGACCGGCTGCTGCGGCTCGCGGCCGACTTCGAGAACTACAAGAAGCGGGCGGCGCGGGAACGGCAGGAGTACGTCCAGCTCGCGAACGAGCGGCTGATCGCCGAGCTGATCCCGATCCTCGACGACCTCGAGCGGGCGCTGATCGCGGGCGAGCAGCACGAGGAGGCGCAGCTCGAAGACGGCGTGCGCCTCGTCCACCGCTCGCTCGCAGGGCTGCTCGAGCGCCACGGCGTGACGCCGATCGAGACCGACGGGAAGTTCGACCCGCACGTTCACGAGGCGCTCCTCTCCCAGCCGTCCGAGGCGGAGGAGGGCTCGGTGATCGACGTCGTGCAGCGGGGCTACAAGCTCGGCGAGCGCGTCGTCCGTCCCGCCCGGGTCGTCGTCGCAGCGGCGCCGCCGGCGCAGGAGGAGCCCGAGGGCGATGCCTGAGTCGCTCTACGACACGCTCGGTGTCAAGAAGGGCGCGTCGGCGGACGAGATCAAGAAGGCGTACCGGAAGCTCGCGCGCCAGCACCACCCGGACACGAATCAGGGCGACAAGGCCGCCGAGGAGCGCTTCAAGCAGGTGCAGACGGCGTACGACGTCCTCTCCGACCCGGAGAAGCGGAAGGCGTACGACCGCTTCGGCTCGACGAACGGCCGCGGGGCTCCCGGTCCCGGCGGCGGCCCCAACGTCGACTTCGGCGACTTCGACTGGAGCGGCGACCTCGGCGACATCCTCGGCGGCATTTTCGGGAACGTCCGTGGCGGCGGCGGTCGCCGCGCGCGCCCTCAGCCGGTGCGCGGCGCCGACGTCGAGACCGAGGTGCGGCTCTCGTTCGAGGACTCGCTCCGCGGCGCTGAGGCGAAGGTGCCCGTCGAGCTGACTGTCGCGTGTTCACAGTGCGGCGGCACCGGCGCGGAGCCGGGGACGGCTCCGGTCATCTGCCCGGAGTGCAACGGCCGAGGCGTCGTCTCCGAGTCGCAAGGCCTCTTTGCCCTCTCCCAGCCCTGCCCGCGCTGCCGCGGCAACGGCACCGTGATCGAGAAGCCGTGCTCCAAGTGCAAGGGGTCGGGTCGCGAGCGGCGCCGGCGTACGTTCACCGTGAAGATCAAGCCGGGAGTCAAGGACGGGACGAAGATCCGGCTCAAGGGGAAGGGCGAAGCCGGCCAGCACGGCGGGCCGAACGGCGACCTGATCGTCGTCACGCGGGTCGAGGCGTCGCCGACGTACGAGCGGCGCGGTGACGACCTGATCGTGCAGGTGCCTGTCTCGTTCCCGACCGCCGCGCTCGGCGGCAAGGTCGAGGTGCCGACCCCGGAGGGCGTCGTCTCGCTCAAGATTCCGGCCGGCTCCGAGGACGGCAAGCTGCTGCGGATCAAGGGCCGCGGCGCGCCGAAGCTGACCGGTTCCGGCAAGGGCGACGTGCTCGCGCGTGTCCGCATCCAGGTGCCGAAGCGCGTGAACAAGAAGGAGCGCGAGCTCCTCGAGGAGCTCCAGAAAGGCGTCGGCTGAGTGAAGCAGCGAATGTCTGAGCACGAGAAGCTTCTTGCGCAAGGCCCCAGAGAGGCGCCCGAGCCCGAGACGGCGGAAGAGCGCTCGCGTCGCACCGGCCTCAAGACGGCAGGCACCGGCGTCGCGGCCGGTGGGATCGGACTCGCGAAGGCCGGCATCCTCGGCAAGGTCTTCCTCTGGTTCCTCATCTGGCATGGCGTTGTCACGGCCGGCCGACTCGGCGGCTTGATCGGGATCATCCTGGTCGCGGCGCTGGCAGCCGGCTTCGTCCTGTACCGGCGGAGGCACGTCTGATGGAGACCTCCGACCGGCCGATCTACATGATCTCGGTCGCGGCCGAGCTCGTCGGCATGC
Source organism: uncultured Actinomycetes bacterium (assembly GCA_963770815.1). Lineage (GTDB taxonomy): Bacteria > Actinomycetota > Thermoleophilia > Gaiellales > Gaiellaceae > Palsa-739. The sequence continues at coordinate 95,646 of CAVYQV010000003.1, read as the reverse complement.
ACCCGCAGACGCTGCGGATGTACGAGACGAAGGGCCTCGTCCGGCCGCAGCGCACGCCCGGCGGGACACGCCTCTATTCCGAGGCCGACATCGAGCGGCTGCGGATCGTGCAGCGGCTCACCTCCGAGGTGGGCCTCAACCTCGCCGGCGTCGAGCTCGTGCTGCGGCTCGAGGACGAGCTGCGCAGGGCGCACGCGCACGTGGAGCGCCTGCAGCGGGAGCTGCGTCGCGAGGTGCAGAACGTGCACAAGCAATACCGCCGCGACCTCGTGCTCGTCCGCGAGGAACAGCTACCCGACGTAAGAGCCAACAGAGCGAGGCAGTAGAGCATGGACTTCAACAAGCTGACGATCAAGGCCCAGGAGGCCGTCGCGGCGGCGCAGGAGCTCGCGCGCCGGAGCGGCAACCCCGAGCTCTATCCCGAGCACCTGCTGCTCGCGCTCCTCGACCAGGAGCTGCCGCGCGAGCTCGTGCCCGATGCAGACGCGCTGCGCGCGCAGGCCGAGGCGACGCTCGCCCAGAAGCCGCGCATCGGGGGGTCGCAGCAGCAGCCCGGCGTCTCGTCCGCGTTCTCGAAGGTGCTCGACCGAGCCTTCGAGGAGGCGAAAAAGCTCGAGGACGAGTACGTCGCCGCGCAGCACCTCCTGCTTGCGCTCGACGTCGTCCCCCGCGATGAGCTGCTCGCGAAGATCGCCGAGGTCACCGCGGGCCGCCGCGTCACCTCGCCGGATCCGGAGGGGACGTACCAGGCGCTCACGAAGTTCGGCCGCGACCTCACCGAGGCCGCCGAGAGCGGGAAGCTCGACCCGGTCATCGGCCGCGACGAGGAGATCCGCCGCGTGATCCAGGTCCTCTCGCGCCGCACCAAGAACAACCCCGTTCTGATCGGCGAGCCCGGCGTCGGCAAGACCGCGATCGTCGAGGGGCTCGCGCAGCGGATCGTCGCCGGCGACGTCCCCGAGTCGCTGAAGGGGAAGCGCGTCTGGGCGCTCGACATCGGCGGGCTGCTCGCCGGGTCGAAGTACCGCGGCGAGTTCGAGGAGCGGCTCAAGGCCGTGCTCGAGGAGATCGAGAACGCGGCCGGCGAGATCATCGTCTTCATCGACGAGCTGCACACGATCGTCGGCGCGGGCGCGGCCGAGGGTGCCGTCGACGCCGCAAACATGCTCAAGCCGATGCTCGCGCGCGGCGAGCTCCGCTGCGTCGGCGCGACGACACTCGACGAGTACCGCAAGCACATCGAGAAGGACGCGGCGCTCGAGCGGCGGTTCCAGCCGGTCTTCGTCGGCGAGCCGTCCGTCTCGGACACGATCGCGATCCTGCGCGGCCTGAAGGAGCGCTACGAGGCGCATCACAAGGTGCGGATCCGCGATTCCGCACTCGTCGCCGCGGCCGTTCTCTCGGAGCGGTACATCGCCGACCGGCAGCTGCCGGACAAGGCGATCGACCTCGTCGACGAGGCTGCGTCCCGGCTGAAGATGGAGATCGAGTCCTCGCCGGTCGAGCTCGACGAGGCGAATCGGCGCGTGACGCAGCTCGAGATCGAGCTCGCAGCGATGGGCGGCGAGGCGGACGAGGTGCGGGCGCCGCTCGAGGCCGAGCTCGCCGAGGCGAAGGAGCGTCGTGACGGGCTCGCCGTGCGCTGGGCGCGCGAGAAGGAGGCGCTCGATCGCATGGGCGAGATCACGCAGCAGATCGACGCGCTGCGGATGGAGGCCGAGCGCGCCGAGCGCGAGGGGAACCTCCAGCGCGTCGCCGAGATCCGCTACGGCGAGCTGCCCGCGCTCGAGAAGGAGCTTTCCGAGCGCGACTCGCAGCAGGCTGCCGGCTCGATGGTGAAGGAGGAGGTCGACGAGGACGACGTCGCCGCTGTCGTGGCGCGCTGGACGGGCATCCCGGTCGACCGCCTGCTCGAGGGCGAGACCGAGAAGCTCGTCCAGATGGAGAACCGGCTGCACCAGCGGGTCGTCGGCCAGGACGAGGCGGTCGAAGCGGTGGCGAACGCGCTCCGCCGTGCTCGCACAGGCCTGCAGGACCCGAACCGGCCGATCGGCTCGTTCGTCTTCCTCGGCCCGACCGGCGTGGGGAAGACCGAGCTCGCGCGGGCGCTCGCCGAGTTCATGTTCGACGACGAGCACGCGATGGTCAGGCTCGACATGAGCGAGTACCAGGAGCGGCACACGGTCGCGCGGCTGATCGGCGCGCCGCCCGGCTACGTCGGCTACGACGAGGGCGGCCAGCTGACCGAGGCGGTGCGGCGGCGGCCGTACAGCGTGATCCTGCTCGACGAGATCGAGAAGGCGCACGCCGAGGTCTTCGACGTGCTCCTGCAGGTGCTCGACGACGGGCGCCTGACCGACGGGCAGGGCCGCACGGTCGACTTCCGCAACACCGTCCTGATCATGACGTCGAACGTGCGCTCGGTCGACGCACTACGGGACGTCTTCCGGCCCGAGTTCCTGAACCGGATCGACGAGGTGATCGAGTTCAGGCCGCTCTCGAAGGAGCAGATCGCGGAGATCGTCGAGCTGCAGCTCGGACGGCTCCGGGAGCGGCTCGCCGAGCGGCGCATCGAGCTCGAGCTGACCGACGCGGCGAAGGACGCGCTCGCGGAGGCAGGCTGGGATCCGGCCTACGGCGCCCGGCCGCTCAAGCGCGCGATCCAGCGGCTCGTCGAGAACCCGCTCGCGCTGCGCCTGCTCGAAGGCGACTTCGCCGACGGCGACACGGTCCGCGTGGACGCCGAGGACGGCGAGATCCGCTTCGAGAAGCTCGGCGCCGCGGTCGCAGCGATCTAGCTCTCGGCATAGGTCTCGAAGGACGTGCTCCAGATGGGCGCCGGCCGGTGCCGGTCGGGGTCGGCAGCGCGACGCTCGCCGACGCCGGCGAAGGCACGCTGCAGCGCGTCCTCGTCCTCCACGAGGACGACGCTCAGCCGCCGTCCGGCTGCGCGGTCGACGAGCCAGTACGCCCTGACCCCTGCCTCCTGGAACGCGGGTACGACCTCGTCCAGGACGTGCGAGATGCCGGCCTCGAGATCCTCTTGCGACTCGTTCTCGAAATAGGTGATCTGTGCTCTCATACCTCGATCCTCGCACGGATCAGGGTGCGGCCTGGCTCCGGGGATCAAGCTCACGAGGTCGCGTGCCGATGTCCGGCGTATGCGGCTCACCCTCGCTGCTGCACTCTCGATCGCGGCTCAGATCGCCGCGGGGCAGGTCCGCGCGCAGGTGTGGAAGCTGCAAGACGCACTCAGCCGCTGATACGGCCCCAACTGTGTCGGCCGCGGCGTCCGAAAACCGGCACGCGTGGCTCAACCATGCGAGGCCGGTAGCTGCCACCGTGACGGGAGTGTGACGAGAGATGCGCTGCGCGTAGCCTCTCGGCGTGCTCATCGTCGCGGCCACCGAACGCGAGCTCGCGCTCCTCGACGGGCTCGACACCTTCTGCTGCGGGATCGGTCCGGTCGAGGCGGCGCTGCAGACGGCCCGCGTGCTCGCGGAGCGCAAACCGGCCTTCGTCGTGCAGGCCGGGATCGCCGGCTCTCGGACGCTCGAGCCTCCTGCGCTCGTTCTCGGGAGCGAGGCCGTCTACTGCGACGTGCTGGATCCCGGTTCGGCGGCGCCGCGCGTCGAGCGTGTCCGTCCGGACGCGGCGCTGCTCGAGCGGGCGCGCGCCGTTCTCCCCGAGGCGCACGTCCTGCCGATCGCGACCTGCGGCAAAGTCGGCGCGGCAGCGGGTTTCGAGGTCGAGGCGATGGAGGGGTTCGGCGTGCTCCGTGCCTGCGAGCTCGCCGGCGTGCCGGCCCTCGAGCTGCGGGCGATCTCCAACTCGCCGGACGAGCCGGATCGGACGCGCTGGCGTTTCGACGAGGCGTTCGCCGCGCTCGCCGCGGCCCTAGAGCGACTCGACGTCGTCTAGGAACTCGGCGTTGCCGTGGCGCGTCGGCGCGCCGTAGACGAAGACGAGGATCTCCTCGCCGGTCTCGTTGCGCATCTGGAGGGGCGTGCCCGGATGCACGACGACGACTCCGCCCGGCTCGACGTCGACCCGCTCCCAGGGCTCCCCGAGCAGCATGGTCAGGGTGCCGCGCAGCGGGGCGAAGACCTCTTCCTGATCCGGGTCGAAATGGCGCCGCCCGCGCGTGTGCGCCGGATAGCGCCACATCCGGGCCCGCGACTCGGTCATCTGCGCGGGCTCGGTGAGCGCGGCCGCCAGCTCATGGCCCGACGATACCCTCCGCGCCGATGGCCGAGCCGCGTCCTGCCGCGCTGCCGCCCGCCGAGCGGACGATCGGACAGCTCGTCGCCGAGTCGATCCGGTTCTTCGGCGAGCACTTCTGGCCCTCTCTGGCGCTCGGTCTTGCCCCGGCGGCGCTCGCGGTCATCGGCGCGAACGTCTCGCGGACGGTGGCGATCGTCCTGACGCCGACGCTGTTCGGCGCACTGCTGAGCGCGACCTACGTCGGCGCGAGTGTGCTCGTGCTCGAGTGGCGCCCCACCTGGTCGCGTCTCGTCCTGGCGTGGCTGGTCGGGTGTCTCGTCTTCGCACCCGTTCCGTTTCTCATGCTCGCCTTCGTCGTGCCGGGGCTCGCCTGGCTCGCGGCGCTCGGGCTCGTCGTCCCGGTGCTCGTGGTCGAGGACGTCCCGCTGCGCGCCGCCTTCGCGCGCGCGTGGCAGCTTGGGCGGGCCGACTTCGTCCACGCACTCGGCTCGCTCGTGACGCTCGGGGTCGTGGTCATCCTCACGCAGGCGATGCTCGCCTTCGTGCTGCGCAACTTCGGCGGGGCAGGCGTCTCGACGGCGTTCTTCCTCGGGAGCGTCGTCGTCTCGCCGGTCCTCTTCCTCGGCGCGGCGCTGCTCTACGTGGATCAGGCGGCGCGGGTCGAGTAGGTTGCCGCCATGCCTATCTACATCATGTTGTCGAGGCTCTCCCAGCAGGGCGTGCAGACGCTCCAGAGCAACCCGTCCCGGCTGCAGGAGGTCAATCGCGACGTCGAGGAGCTCGGGGCGAAGGTGCTCCACCAGTGGGCGACGCTCGGCGAGTTCGACTTCGTCAACGTCGTCGAGGCGCCCGACCTCGCGACGATCGCCAAAGTCTCGGTCGCCCTCGGCGCCCGCGGCTCGACGCGGGTCGAGACGCTGCCCGCCCTCTCGATCGACGAGTTCGTCTCGACGATCTCGTAGCTACTCGGCCACTGCGACGCGGCGCACCGTGACGCCCCACGCTGCGCCCGTCGCGAACAGCTCGTCGGGATCGATTTGGCCGAGCCAGCCGAGGAAATGCGGCTCGGGATCGTCTGCCGTGCAGCCGTAGACCGCAGCCTGCAGCTCCGGCGCGGGCGGCTCGTCCTTCCCGCGCGCGGCCTCCTCCGCCCGCCGCTCGGCCTCCTCGGCCGCGGGGCCTTCCATGTAGCCGCGGGGCATGGCGGGAGCGTAGTGCGGTTACCCTCGTCGCGTGCGTAGGCCCGACGGAGCACGCCAAATGCGAAGGTGCCGGCTTGGCCGGCGCCTGAGCTGAAATGGCGCCGCCCGCTCTCGCCGTTCACGCGCTCGAGAAGCGCTATGGGCCTGTCCACGCGCTCAAGGGCGTCGACCTCGGGGTGGAGGAGGGCGAGCTCGTGGGACTGCTCGGGCCGAACGGCGCCGGCAAGTCGACGCTCGTGAAGATCGCGGTCGGGCTCGTGCGCGCGACCGCCGGCCGGGCCGAGGTCGTCGGCGCGCGGGCCGGTTCCCGGACCGCGCGCGCCCAGCTGGGCTACCTCGCCGAGCTGTTCCGTTTCCCCGGCTGGTACACGGCGGACGAGGTTCTCACCCTTCACCAGCGGCTGGCGGACTCCGAGGGCGGGGCCGCGGAGCGCGCCCGGCTGCTCGAGCTCGTCGCGCTGGACGACGCGCGCGACCGGCGGGTCGACGGCATGTCCAAGGGGATGCAGCAGCGCCTCGGGATCGCGCAGGCGCTCGTCGGCTCGCCGCGGGTGCTCGTCCTCGACGAGCCGACCTCGGCGCTCGATCCCGCCGGCCGCCGGGTCGTCCGCGTCCTGCTCGAGGAGCTGCGCGACCGCGGCGTCTCGGTCCTCCTCAACTCGCATCTGCTCTCGGAGATCGAGCTCGTCTGCGACCGCGTCGCGATCCTCCGCGCCGGGGAGGTCGTGGCCGCGGGCTCGCCCGCCGAGTTGTCGCGGCCGCGCGGAGTCGAGCTCGAGACCGACGAGGGGACGCGCACCATCGACGGTGCCACGCGCGAGGACGTGCCGGAGCTCGTTGCCGCGGCGGTCGCGGCGGGCAGGCAGGTCTACGGCGTCCGCGTGCTCACCTCGACCCTCGAGGACACGTATCTCGAGGCCGTGGGGGACGAGGTCTCGTGAGCGTGGTGCTGACGATCATGGGCTACGGCTTCCGCGAGGCCGTGCGGCGGAAGGTGTTCACGGTCGTCGTGCTGCTGACCGCCGCGTTCCTCGTCCTCTTCTGGCTCGCGACGCACTTCGTCTTCAGCCGTCTCTCGTCGATCTCGCCGCCGGCCGACATCCTGGTCGACAAGCGGACGTTCGCCGGTGCGTTCCTACTCGGCCTCGCCATGTTCGCGACGCTCTTCCTCGGCGTCGTCCTCGCGGTCTTTCTCACACTCGGCGTCGTCTCGGGCGACGCGGAACGGGGCCTGCTGCAGCCGCTCGTCGTGCGCCCGGTCGGCCGCTCGACGCTGCTGCTCTCGCGCTTCCTCGGCGCGGCCGTCGTCTGCATCTTCTACGTGCTCGCGGTCTACGGGATTGCCGTGGCGATCATCTACGTGTCCGGCAGTTGGACGCCGCCGTCCCCGGCCGAGCCGGGCCTCGAGTTGGCGGGCGGCGTCGTGATCGTGATCGCGCTCTCGATCCTCGGCTCGGTCGTCCTCTCCTCGACGGCGAACGGGATCGCCATCTTCATGCTGTTCGGAGCGGGCCTCGTCGCCGGGCTGCTCGGCTCGATCGGCCACGCCCTGGGCTCCACCACGATCGAGCACGCCTCGAGGATCGCGGCGTGGGCGCTGCCGTTCGAGGCGCTCTACCAGGACGGGCTGCGGCTGATCTCGAGCAGTGCCACCGGGGCCACGGGCTTCCTGCTCCAGCTCGGGCCGTTCGGCGGGGCATTCGTGCACGGCTGGGGAGTCCGCGTCTGGGCCGTCGCATATCTCTGCGCTGCGCTCGCGCTAGCCGTGTTCCTCTTCCAGCGCCGCGATCTCTAGCGCGACCTCGCCGGCGAGGCGGGCGTTCTGCGCGACGAGCGCCTTGTTCGCCGCCTCGGTGCGGCCGCCGCTCTCGCGGTGGAGGTGCGCGAGGACGAACGGCGTCACCGCCTGGCCGCTGACCCCCGTCGCTGCGGCGGCGGCCAGCGCCTCGTCGATCAGCGGCTCCACGTCCTCGAGCGGCTCGTCGGGCGGCCGGCCGAGCAGGAGCCCGGCTCCGCCAAGCTCCCAGTGCGCCTCGGCAACGCGCGCCGCCTCCTCGGCCGACTCGACGCGCGCGGAGACGGGCGGCCCGCCTGCGGCGGCGTAGAAGAGCGGCAGCGTGTCGACCCGGAACCCGAGCACCGGGACGCCGAGCGACTCGAGCAGCTCCGTCGTGGCCGGCACGTCGAGGAGGGACTTCACGCCCGCCGAGACGACGAGGGCAGGAGTCCGCGCGAGCTGCGCGAGGTCGGCCGAGACGTCCGGGGGATCCGGGAAGCCCCGGTGGACGCCGCCGATGCCGCCCGTCGCGAGGACGCGGATCCGGGCTGCGCGCGCGACGGCGAGCGTGCCGCCGACCGTCGTCGCGCCGATCGCTCCCTGGACCGCGGCGGCCGCGAGGTCGCGAGGCCCGGCCTTGCGGGAGAACGGGCCGAAGCGCTCGAGCTCCTCCTCGGCCAGCCCGACGTGCACTTCGCCGTCCAGGACCCCGACGGTCGCCGGAACCGCGCCGGCCGCGCGCACCTGACGCTCGGACTCGAGCCCGACCTCGACTCCCTCGCCGGGCGGAAAACCGTGCGCGATCAGCGTCGTCTCGAGCGCAACGACGGCGCCGCCGGCGGCCAGCGCCTCGCGCACCTCGTCCGCGATGCGGATCACGCCGACCGTTCCATTTCCGCGAAGCGGCTCTCCTCGCCGCTCCGCACTTCGTGAAAGCCCGCGCGCCGGTAGGCCCGCAGCGCCCGCTCGTTCCAGCGTGCGACCCAGAGCCGGAATGTGCGCGGTCGCCACTCGCGGCGCGCGTACTCCAGCCCGGCCGCGATGAACGGCTGCGCGAGGCCGCGGCTGGTCAGGTCGGGCCGCATGCCGAGCCCGAGCCGCACCTCGTGCCCTTCGGGAACGAAGTTGAAGAAGCCGACGAGCTCGCCGTCGTCGTCCACCACGGCGCGGAGATGCGTGCGCCGGGCCGGGTTGGCGAACAGCTCGACGCGCCGCGGATCGGCCGACGTGTCGTACCACTCGTACGGGAACTCGTACCGCCACGCGGCGATCGCAGCCGCCTGCTCGTCGGTGATCGGCTGCACCTTCACGCCGCCCGCTCCATCCGCAGGAACTCGTGCTCGCCCACCAGCTCGAAGCGGCGCGTCTCGCGACCGACCTCGCGGAAGCCGAAGCGCTCGTAGAGCCGGATCGCGCGCTCGTTCCAGGCGGCGACGAAGAGGCGGAATGTCGCGGGCTGCCAGGTCCCACCGGCATAGGCGAGCTGGGCGGAGAGAAACGACTCGCCGTGCCCCCGGCCGGTCAGGTCGGGCCGGAGGCCGAGGCCGACCTCGACCACGTCCCCTTCCCAGTCGAAGTACCAGAAGGCGTCGAGGCGCTCGTCTCCGTCGGCGAGCACCGCGCGGTAGTGCTCGCCGCGGGCTGGGTCGCGCATGTCCGCCTCGTCGGCGGGGTCCGACGCGAGGTCGTAGAAGTCGTACGGCGGCTCGTAGCGCCAACCGGCGACCTCGCTCGCGTGGCCTTCGGTCCACTCCTCGACCTTCACGGCAGCGACCCTACGTTCGCGACACACCGGGCCGCCGCGTCGAGGCCGCGCCGGGCCGCTTCCTCGAGCGAGCCGCCCACCAGGAAGCCTGCGGCGAGCGCGTCCCCGGCTCCGGTGGGATCGACGACCTCGGCGTCGACGGCGGCGAAGTCGAGCTTCGCATCCTCGGTGAAGACGGTGCAACCGCGCGCGCCGCGCTTGAGCACACCCACGGGCGCCGTCAAGTACGCGCCCCCGAGCAGCTCCCATTCCGCCTCCGTTGCGAAGAGGACGTCCGGCGCGAGCTCGTCGAGCAGCTCGCGGAACGCCACCGGGCCGTAGCTGCGGATCTCGGTCCACGCGGCGACGTCGACCGAGACGCGCGCCCCTTGCTGCCGCGCGAGGCGGGCGGCCAGCAGCGCCGCCGCGGCGATCGGCTCCCGCAGCAGCGCGTAGCCGGAGACGTGCAGGACGTCGCACGCGAGCCAGGCGCCGTCGAGCTCCTCCGGCGCGAACGACGGCGCGACCCCGCGGTCGGAGGCGAGCGAGCGGTCGCCGGCGTGGACGATCGAGACGACGACTCCGGTCTCGCCCTCGGCCACCGGGCCGACGAGCTCGACACCGTGGGCGCGGAGCTCCCGGGCGACGAGCTCGCCGGTGGGGTCGTCTCCCCGCTTCGCGATGCACCGGGCGTCGGCTCCGAGCTCGGCCGCCCAGGCTGCGACGTTGGCCGCCTGGCCTCCGGCTCCGGCCCGGTTCGACGCGCGCACGTCGCCGCCCGCGGCCAGCTGTTCCTCGAGCAGCACGACCACGTCGAGCAATGCGTCACCGAACGTTGCGATCCGCAAGGCACAATCGTCCCATGCGGTCGGGGAGGACGAGCGCGAGAACGCGGGATTTTCTGCTGGGCGGCCTCGTCGGAGGCGCAGCAGCGGTCGCGGCTGCCCGCCGCCGGCGGCTGGTGAGGCGTCGCCGCGAGCAACGGCTGGAGCGCCCGGCCGGCCTCGCCGCGTTCGAGGGAGCACCGTGCTTCGAGGAGCTGCTCGAGGAACAGACGGCGGGCCGCGAGCAATGAGTCCGGATGAACCTTCCACTTGCCGGCGCAGATCGGTGAGAATGCAGATCTGATGGTCCGGCCCATCCGCGTCATTGCCCTGCTCGGGGTTCTGCTGTCCGTGTGCGTCGCTCTTGCGGCGCCGGGCACTGCGTCCGCACGCCTGACGCCGAGCGGCGAACGGCTCCACGTCGTCGTCGTCGACCGGATCAGCGATGCGACCTGGGCCACGCTCGCGAGACGTGGTGCAGTCGGCCTGATGCGGGCGGGCTACGGCCCGACGACGAACCGCCGCCGCGCCCTGGCCGAGCTCGTGCGCGGGACGGAGGTCAACGCCAGGCTCGGCGGCGTCCCAACCGGGAAGCCGCTCATCAACACGAACAAGGCGAGCGTCTACCCGAACTGCAAGACCTGCATCGTGGTCCAGCTGCCGCCGCGGGGCCGGCCGACCTCGAACGACCAGCTCTTCCGCGTCGCCGTCATCGGCGGCGGCTTCCACGGGCTGCTCACGTCGCCGACGACCCACATTCCCGGGCTCGTCTCCATCGTGGACATCGAGCCGACCGACTTCGGAGCACACCCCGCGACGTCCCTCTCCTCGACGCCGTCGAAGGACGCAGTCGGCCAGCTCTCCCGCCTCGGCCAGGCGATCCACTCGAACAACCGGCTCAAGTTCCCGGCACTCTTCATCCTCGCCGGCCTCATGCTCGCGCTCGCGCTGCTCGGCCTGCGCGCGGCGCTGACCGCAGTCCCCGCAGCGCTGCTCGTCAACCTCGCGCTCGGGATGGGACAGGTCTCCAACGAGGTGCTCCTCTGCGCCGCGCTGTCGGCGGGGACGGTGCTCCTCGCCTTCGCTCTCGCGCGCCTCTGCCGCAGCGAGACGGCGCTCCTCGCTCTCTACGGCGGGGTGGTCGCGCTCTACGCGTACGTCATGGTCACGCGACCGGAATGGCAGGCGGTGAACCCCTTCGGCCCGACGCAGAACTCGCGTTTCTGGGGGATCGGCAACCAGGTCGAGACGCTGCTGCTCGCACCGCTCCTCATGGGGGCGTTCCTCGCGCGGCGCCGCTTCGGGATGCTCGGCTTCGTCCTGTTCGGCGTCTTCGGCCTCGTGGTGATGACCGACAACCGGATCGGTGCCGACGGCGGCGGGGCCATCGCGCTCGGAGTCGCGCTTGCGGTGTTGGGGGCCCGTCTGTTCAAGCTCGGCGTGCGCGGCTTCGTCGGCCTGCTCGCGTCCGCTGCGTTCGCCGTGCTCTGGATCGTCTCGCGCGGACTTGCCGAGCCAGGCCCGAATCACCTGCGCAGCGCGTTCGCCCACCACGGCGCCGGACTGATCTCGTCGCTCGCCAGCCGGGTGCCGCTCTCGTACGTCCCCGCGCTGCACGCCTGGGAGATGGTCGTCCCGCTCCTGCTCGTGCTCGTGGCCGCGTTCGCGGTCGCGTGGCGCTTTGCACGCGAGCGGTCGACGCGAGACCTGATGCTCGCCTTCGGCGTCGCGATCGTGACCTCGTTGCTCGTCAACGACTCGGCCGCATACGAGCTCGCGGCCGGAATCGGCGTCGTCGGCGCGTTCGCCCGGTTCGCGCCGGCTCCCGCGCCCGCTCGCGCGCGCGTTCTTGCGCCGGCCGTCGCCCGCCTCCTCGCGCGCGTGGGATTCCGGCGGCCTGAGCCGGTGCCTGTGCCCGTGCCCAACGAATCGCCGTCAGGCTGAACGTGGACGACCCGCAGATTCACGGTTCGATCGACCGGATGGTCGAAGAGGAGCACCAGCTCTGGGAGCGAGAAGGCGCAGGCCAGGCGACGGACGCGGACCGGCGGCGGCTGGAGGAGTTGCGCGTGTCGCTCGATCAGTGCTGGGACCTCCTGAGGCAGCGGCGCGCCCGCCGCGACGCCGGCCAGAGCCCGGAAGGCGCCGAGCTCAGGCCCCCGGACGTCGTCGAGCGCTACGAGCAGTAGGGCGGCCGAACTGCCTCGGAGCGCGCAGAGCGGGATCTTCGCTCTGGGGACGGCTGCTCACGCCTATCTCGAGTTCGACGCTGCCGCCGGAGCGAGTGCGTCCGCCGTGGTGCGGGCGGTCGCCTCGTTGCGCGAGCCGCGGACGACGATGGGCGGCGTCAACCTCGTCGCCGGCTTTCGGCCCGAAGCGTGGCGCGAGGTCCTTCCGGAGGATGCACCGGCGGAGCTGGCCGGCTTCGACACCGAGATCGCCGGCGTGGAGGGATTCGCGATGCCGGCCACACAGCACGACGCCGTGCTCTGGCTCTCGGGCAGCGCGTACGACGTGATCTTCGACGTCGCCCGCACCACGATCGCGGAGCTCGCCGGCGTCGCCTCGCTCGCGGACGAGACGTCGAGCTGGCCGTATCGCCACGATCTCGACCTGACCGGCTTCATCGACGGGACCGAGAACCCGACGCTGATCGAGGCGCCCGAGCTCGTCCTCGTGCCGGAGGGTCGGCCGGGAGCGGGAGGCACGATCCTGCTGCTGCAGAAGTGGGCGCACGATGCGACCGAGTGGGAATCGCTCGCGGTACCGGCCCAGGAGGCGGTGATCGGCCGCACGAAGGCCGACAGCACCGAGCTCGAGGACAAGCCCCTCGACTCGCACGTCGCGGCCACCGACCAGGACCGTTTCGGCCACATCTTCCGCCGCAACACGCCTTATGGGACGGTGAGCGACCACGGCACGATGTTCGTCGGCTTCAGCGCGACGCAGCAGCCGCTCGCCGCGATGCTCGAGAGCATGGCCGGCCTCGCCGACGGCCCACGCGACGCGCTCACGCGCTACACGACGCCGGTCTCCGGTGCGTACTACTTCGTCCCGTCGATCGAGGCACTGCGCGCCGTGAGCGCCTAGGCTCTGATCATGGATCCCGACCGCGCACGTGAGTTGCTCCAGGCCGAGCGGGCGAGAATCGAGCGTGCCCTGGGCCAGGCGCGGCACGAGGACGACGGGGAGCCGGGCGACGTCCAGGATCCGGGCAACCTCGCCTCGAACCTCTACCAGGACGAGCTCGACGAAGGTCTCCGTGACGACTTCCAGGCCCAGCTGGCTGCGGTGGAGCGCGCCGAGGCCCGCCTCGCGGCCGGCACGTACGGGCTGTCGACTCGCAGCGGCCTACCGATTCCCGACGAGCGTCTCGAAGCCCGTCCGACGGCCGAGCTGACGGTCGACGAAGAGCGCGCCGACGAAGGCGGCTAGCTCAGGCCGCGCGCTCCAGCAGGACGACGTCGTCGATTCGGGTGAGGAAGGCGGGCCGTGCCGAGCGGAGATAGTCGACGACCGCGTCTTCGCTCTTGAGGCAAGGCAGCAGCGTCTTCCAGCCGTGGAGGTGCTCGGGTTGGTGGAAGTCGCCGTTCGCAACGGCGGGGAGGCCGCGCTCCGCGACCCAGCCGAACAGCTCGTAGCGGTTGAACAGCTCCCAGCGGTCGACCAGCGGCCGGAGTTCGCGCCACTCGCGGGAGAAGCGCGTCGTCGCGCGAGCGGGTGAGTGCCCGCCGGCCTCCTGGAGATAGGGGTGAGCCGCGATCAGCGCGGCACCTTCCGCACGCGCCTGCACGAGCGCGGGGTCGAGGCCGTCGTCGACGCCGACGAACGTCCTGCACCCGACCGCGACCGCGTGGGCGGCGGCTGCGGGGTCCGGGTCGTTGTACGTCAGCTCGAGCCCGGGCACGAGCAGGAGGTCGTACTCGCGCCGCGCACGCTCTGCCTGGGCGCGGAGCTCGGCGAGGTAGTACGCGTGGTTCGCGGCGTGCACGCCGCACACCGGCCCGTCGGGCGGCAGCCACGGGTCGTCCCGGCGCACGACGTGGTCGGTCACGGCGAGGACGTCGAACCCGTTCCGGCCGTAGAGGTCGACGAGCTCGGGAACGGTGAGGGCGCCGTCGCTCCAGCGCGTGTGGGCATGGAGCTCGCAGAGCAGCGGCTCGATCTTCCTGCGCATCCGCTCTCAGGGTGCGTGGCGACCCGGAGGGATGGGGCTAGATCTGGTGACAGAGCGGCGGAGAGCCGGTGAACGCGCTAACTCCTGCGCTGCCGCTGCCTCCGCCAGACCTCGCGCGCATCCCCGACGGTCTGGTCGGCAACCCAGAGGATCACGGCGACGACGAGGAGGGCCGGCAGCATCCGGCCAAGCCTAGTTAGTGGCTGTCTGATCTGACGACGAGCACGTTTCCGTCCGGGTCGACCCGGTCGGCGAGGGCCCAGTCGACGACACGCCACGGGCCCGAGCCGTCCGGCAGGTGGAGGACGTCGCCGAGCTTCGGCTCCTGGATGCGACTCATCGACCGGTAGCTGCCGACGATCTCCCGCCCGTCGAACTTGCCTTCCCTCACGCTCCACACGATGTGACCCACGGCCGAATCGTGGCACGCGGAGGCTCACCCGAACTGAGTGAAATCCCCGCTCCGGGATCGCCCGTGGCGGGGTAAAATGGCTTGTTCAAGCCCGGTTGGCGCTCCCTGCTACCGTCTGCCACCCCGTGCCGATCTACGAGTACCGCTGTCCGAACGGACACCTCTTCGAGCGCTTCCAGTCCATGACGGCACCGGCGCCGGAGACGTGCGACGAGTGCGGCGCGTCGCCCGTCGAGCTCGTCCTCTACCCGGTCGCGATCCACTACAAGGGCTCCGGCTTCTACACGACCGACTACGGCAAGGGGAAGACCGCGAAGAAGGACGGTGACGGCGGCTCGTCGAGCGGGGACGGCGGCAAGAAGGACTCGAAGCCGCCCGAGAAGAAGGCCGCGGCGAGCGGCGACTAGCCCCTGGGATAGTTGGCGTTGCCGACGACGCAGCCGGGCGCGTAGGGGTTGCTCTTCACCGGCGGCTGCGGCGCTGACTTCCCGAGCACCGTCGCGATCACCTGGCCGTTCTCGGGGCTCGAGAGAATCACGTCGCCGAGCGAGTTGGTGATGGACGTCCCGCCGAGACGGCAGTGGACCGTGCTGCCCGACCGGAACTTCACCCAGGCGAGCTGCATCAGCTGCCAGGTCGAGAGGTCGGTCGCGATCGGCTTGAGCAGCGAGCTGCCGCTGAACGGCAGGGAGAAGAACCGCGACGGGCTCGACAGCTTGCTCAACGTCGCCTGCTGGACGAGTTGCTGGTTGTGCTGGCGATTGAAGTCGGTCCACGACAGGTCGAGCTGGTTCTCGCGGATCCGGGAGAAGATCAGCGCCTCGTGCCCGGTCAGGTGCGTCGGGCCCTTGTGGAAGCGCCAGCCCTTCCACCGCAGGCACTCCGCCTGCGTCTTGAAGGGGCAGTCGAACCGGTTCGAGAGGATGTTCTCCGGCACGTTCACCGTGATGCCGCCGACGGCGTCGATCAGCTGCTCGAACTGGTTGAAGTCGACCATCACGACGTGGTTGACCGGCATGCCCGGGCCCAGGAGCTTGTCCACCGTCTGCACCGCGAGCTTCGGTCCGCCGAACTGCATTGCCGCATTGATCTTCTCCACGCCGTGGCCTGGCACCTCGGTCTGCAGGTCACGCGGAATCGAGAGGTAGTACAGGCGGTTGTGGCCCGGGTCGGTGCGGAGGATGGTCATGGAGTCGGAGTGCTGATCCACGGAGCGGCCGGTGCTCCCCTTGCCCGTGGCGTGGTCGGTGCCGAGCAACAGGATCGTGGTCGGGCTGGAGAAGAGAAGGCCGCTGTCCGGTGTCAGCACCGGGCGCACGCTTTGCGGCAGGCGCTTGTTCGCGTCGCTGACGCCGCTCGCGACCGAGAGATAGCCGAGGACGCCCCAGATCATGGTCAGGAAGATCAGGCCGAGGATCGTGACGAGCGTCCAGCGGCGCCACGTCCAACCGAACCACAGCCGGCGGCGGCGCGGCGGCCGCTCGACGATCTTGCCCGGTCCGCCGCCGTCGCTGCGGACGGCCCGCCGGGCCTCCCGCTCGCGCCGCTGCAGCGGCACTTTGCCCTTCGTCCGGCCGCCGCGATAGACGCGATACGGCTTCTCCCCGGAGGCGGCCATGCGGAGGATTACGGTACCCACTGTGCATGAGGGCTTTGCGATCGGCGTGGATCTCGGGGGCACGAAGATCCTCGCCGGGGTCGTCGCCCGCGACGGGACCGTCGTCCGCCGCCACGAGCGCTCGACCCCGCAGGACTCGCAGGATCACGTCCTCGCCGAACTCGAGGCCGCGGTGGCGGAGCTACTCGACGACTCGGTGCGCGCAGTCGGCTTCGGTGCGCCGTCTCCGATCGACCAGGAGAACGGCGTCGTGGTGCGCTGCGTCAACCTGCCGCTCGAGAACGCGCCCGTGCGAGATCGGATGCACGAGCGGTTCGGGATTCCGGTCGGGCTCGACAACGACGCGAACGCCGCCGCGATCGGCGAGTGGCGGGCCGGCGCGGGGCGTGGCGTGGACGACCTCGTGATGCTCACCCTCGGGACGGGCGTCGGCGGCGGTGTCATCTCCGGCGGCAGGCCGTTCCGCGGCCGGAACGGTGTCGGCGCCGAGCTGGGCCATGTGGTGATCGTCCACGACGGGCGGCCGTGCCACGGCGCGTGCACCGGGCACGGGCACCTGGAGGCCTACGTGAGCGGGAGCGCCGCGAGTGCGGCCGCGCGCGAGGCGTTCGGGCCGTCGGCCGACGCGCACCGGGCCGTGCGGCTCGCGAACGAGGGCGACGCGCAGGCGAAGGATCTGCTCGAGGAGGTCGGCCGCTACCTCGGCTCGGGCATCGGCTCGTTCGTGAACGTCTTCGCGCCGCAGCTGGTCGTCCTGGGCGGCGGCTTCGGCGTCGCGGCCTACGACTACCTGCGCGCGCCGGCCGAGGAGGTCGCGCGGCGCGAGGCGCTCGAGCCGATGCGCAGCGACGTGCGGTTGGCGAAGGCCGAGCTGGGAACGGCTGCGGGCTTCGTCGGCGCCGCCTTCGTCGCCTTCGAGGCGCTCGATGCCGGCTGAGGCCTTCGCGTTCTCCGTTCCGTTTCGCGACCTGCCCCCGCTCGTCGACGAGTGGCGTGAACGGACCTGTGTGGCGAAGCCCTCGCACGGAGTTCCACCCCACGTGACGTTGCTCATCCCGGCGCCGCCCGATCTCGCCGGCGCCGCCGAGGCTCTGGCCTCGGTCGGGCCGTTCGAGGTCACCTTCGCGCGGTTCGACCGTTTCCCCGGCACGCTCTGGCTCGCGCCCGAGCCGAGCGATCCGTTCGTGGCGATGACGCAGGCACTCGTCGCGAGGTTTCCCGACCACGCGCCGTACGAGGGTCTCTTCAAGGAGATCACCCCGCACCTCACGGTCGCCCAGGGCGAGGATTCCGGTGCGGCGGAAACGGCTCTGCGGCCGCTGCTCCCGTTCGGATCGCGCGCAGCGTCGGTCGTGCTCTTCGAGCAGGTCGCCCCGGACCGCTGGCGCGAGAACGCCGAGTTCGCGCTCTGATGTCGCTCGCGGTCTGCGCGACGCCGATTGGGAACCTCGAGGACGTGACGCTGCGCGTGCTCGCCGAGCTCGCCGCCGCCGACGTCGTCCTCTGCGAGGACACGCGACACACGCGCGTCCTGCTCGAGCGGCACGGGATCAAGGCGAGGCTCCTCTCGTACCACGAGCACAACGAGGCCCGGCGGACCGCCGAGCTCCTGCCGCGGCTCGAGGCGGGGGAGCGGGTGGCGCTCGTCTCCGACGCCGGCCTGCCCGGCGTGTCCGATCCTGGGGCCCGGCTCGTCCGCGCGGCGCTCGAGGCAGGTGTCGACGTGACGGTCCTGCCGGGGCCGTCGGCGGTCGAGACGGCGCTCGTGGCCTCTGGGCTCGTCGCGGAGCAGTACCGCTTCCTCGGCTTCCTGCCGCGCGGCGAGACGAAGCAGGCGGCGCTGTGGGAGGAGCTGCGCGGCTGGCCGTGGCCGGCGGTGGCGTTCGAGTCGCCGCAACGGCTGCCGACGACGCTGCGCTTGCTCGCGGCCGCCGATCCAGAGCGCGAGGCGGCGGTCTGCCGCGAGCTGACGAAGCGGTTCGAGGAGGTCGCGCGCGGGACGGCGGCGGAGCTCGCGGAGCGGTTCGCCGCACCGCCGAAGGGCGAGATCACGCTGGTGCTCGGGCCGGGAGCGGCCCAGGACGCCGGCGTCGACGACCGCGCCCTCGCGGCCGTCGCCGAGCTCGTGGCGGCTGGTCTGCCGCGGCGGCGGGCGGCGGAGATCGTCTCCGGGCTCACGGGCATCCCGCGGAACCGCCTCTACAGACAATCTCTGTAAGCAGATTTGACAACGTCGATCGGCCGCGCTAGTCTGCGCCTCCTGTTGCTCATTCTGACAACGATACGACGGTTGGCGGTTCTGCTCTTCGTCTTCCTGGCATGGGCACCGGCCGCATACGCCTGGAGCTGGCCCGTGCAGGGGCCGGTAGTCCAGCCGTTTGCATACGACGAGTCGCACCCCTACGCCTCGGGGCAACATCGCGGCATCGACATCGGCGCGGACGCGGCGGGTGAGACGGTGGTCGCGCCGGCGTCGGGCACGGTCAGCTTCGCGGGATTCGTGCCGACGAACGGCAAGTCGGTGACGATCGAGACCGCGGACGGCTACTCCGTCACGCTCACGCACCTTGGCTCGATCGACGTCGCCAAGGGCGCGACGGTCGCCGAGCAGGACGCCGTCGGCACCGTCGGCCCCAGTGGCACCCCCGAGGAGGACGGGCCGTACGTCCATCTCGGGATCCGCGTCACGGCGGATCCGAACGGCTATGTCGACCCGCTCGGCCTCCTGCCTCCGGCCAGTGGGACCGGTTCGACCGAGGACGATCAGCCGGCGTCGCAGCCGAGCTCGAGCGGCACGTCTGCGGCTGTGCCCGCGCGGAAGCCTGCGTCTCGGGCGCCGGAGCAACCGCGAGTGAAGGTCACGGGTCATAGCCGCGTCCGGGCTCACCAGGAGCAACGTGCGCAGGAGCCGCGCGCCGACGGTCGGACGACCTCGACGCACCGCCCTGTGCGGACGCAGCGCGATCGCGCGAACGAGCGGACGAGCTCCTCCCGGCGGCCGGTCGTCGAGCCGGCGGCTCCCGAACCGATCGGTCTCGACGCCGGCCACGCGATCCGGCCGACCGTGTCCGCCGCGCAGGTCCGGCGCGAGCCGTCCAGCCTGCTGCCGGCGCTCGTGTGCAACGGCGCTGTGGCCCTGTTCGCGCTCGGCCTGGCGCTTGCAGCGGCTCAGCTCCGGCGACGCGTGCAGGCGGACCCGGCCCTGTACGCGCAGGTGCTCCACCTGGCGCCGCCGCCCCGCCGGCAGCGGCCGTTCTCGCGCGCCGCGTAACTCGCTCGGAGTCGGTTCGTATGATCTGGAGCCTTGTCGGAAGCGCCTCAGAAGATCCTCGTCTCGGTCGCCTGGCCGTACGCGAGCGGTCCGCGGCATCTCGGCCATGTCGCCGGCCCCGGCGTACCGTCGGACGTGTTCGCGCGCTATCACCGGCTCAAGGGCAACGACGTCCTCATGGTCAGCGGGACGGACGAGCACGGCACGCCGGTGATGGTCTCGGCCGACCGCGAGGGCGTGACCCCGCGTGAGCTCGCCGACCGCAACAACGCGCTGATCCTCGACGACTACGTCCGTCTCGGCATGACGTACGACTGCTTCACGCGGACGACGACGCGCAATCACTACGCCGTCGTCCAGAACATGTTCCGCACGCTGTACGACAAGGGGTTCCTCATCGAGCAGACGACGCTCGGCGCGATCGCCCCCGCGACCGGCCGTACGCTCCCCGACCGCTACATCGAGGGCACCTGCCCGATCTGCGGCTACGGCGAGGCGCGAGGCGACCAGTGCGACAACTGCGGCAACCAGCTCGATCCGGTCGACCTGATCGACCCGCGCTCGATCGTGGACGGCTCGACGCCCGAGTTCCGCGAGACGACGCACCTGTTCCTCGACCTGCCCGCGTTCCGCGAGCGACTCGTCGAGTGGATCGAGCCGCAGACCCACTGGCGGCCGAACGTCCGCAACTTCGCGCTCAACCTCGCGCGGGAGGTGAAGCCGCGGGCCATGACCCGAGACATCGACTGGGGGGTCCCCGTTCCGGTCGAGGGCTACCCCGAGGACACGAAGCGCATCTACGTCTGGTTCGACGCGGTGATCGGCTACCTCTCGGCGTCGATCGAGTGGGCGCACAACGTCGGCCGGCCCGAAGCGTGGCGCGAGTGGTGGCAGACCACGGACGCGCGCAGCTTCTACTTCATGGGCAAGGACAACATCGTCTTCCACGCCGTCATCTGGCCCTCGATGCTGCTGGGCTACGGCGACGAGCTGCAGCTCCCGTACAACGTCGTCTCGAGCGAGTACCTGACGATGAGCGGCAGCAAGGCGAGCACCAGCCGCGGCCATGCGATCTGGGTCAAGGACTTCCTCGACCGCTACGAGCCCGACGCGCTGCGCTACTACCTCACGGCCGCCGGGCCGGAGACGCAGGACAGCGACTTCACGTGGGAGGAGTTCGTCCGCCGCACCAACGACGAGCTGCTCGCCAACTGGGGCAACCTCGTCAACCGGACGCTCGTCAACGCGCAGCGAAACTTCGGCGCCGTCCCCGAGCCCGGCCCGCTCACCGAGGGCGACCGTGCGCTCCTCGACGCGGTCGAGCACGCCTTCGAAACGGTCGGCGAGCACATCGAGAACGCCCGCTTCCGAGCGGCCCTGGCGGAGTGCATGGCGACGAGCGCGCTCGCGAACCAGTACCTCTCCGACCAGGCGCCGTGGGCCGTCGTGAAGACGGATCGCGAACGCGCCGCCACCGTGCTCTACGTCGCGCTCCGCACGGTCGACTCGTTGAAGACGTTGTTCACGCCGTTCCTCCCGTTCAGCTCGCAGGTGCTGCACGAGCTACTCGGCTACGAGGGCTGGATCGCCGGCCCGCTCGAGCGGCGCAGCATCGAGGAAGACGACGGCTCGACACACGAGATCCTCACGGGCGACTACGCGAGCTGGGTCGGATCCTGGGCGCCGAGCGAACTGCCGCCGGGCCAGGCGCTCCGCGAGCCCCGGCCGCTCTTCCGCAAGCTCGACGCAGAGGCAGTCCTCGCGGCCGAGCTCCCGTGATCGACACCCATGCTCACCTCACCTCGCTCGAGGACCCCGACGAGGCGGTCCGACGCGCCGCCGGCGCGGGTGTGACCCGGATCCTCACGGTCGGCACGAACGTCGACGACTGCCGAGCCGCGCTCGCGCTCGCCGAGCGGCACGACGGAGTGTTCGCGATCCTCGGTATCCACCCGCATGAGGCGGGGACGGCAACCGAGGACGAGCTCGCCGCGTTGCGCGAGCTGCTCACCCATCCGAAGGCGGTCGCGGTCGGCGAGACCGGGCTCGACTGGTTCCGCGACTACGCCCCGCGCGACGACCAACGGCGGCTCTTCGCGGCCGAGCTGGCGCTCGCCGCCGAGCTCGCGAAGCCGGTCGTGATCCACACGCGCGCGGCCGACGACGACACGCTCGCCGCGCTCGCCGGCCACGAGGGCGCGGTCGTGCTGCACTGCTTCTCGTCGTCGCACATGCTCCCAACCGCGCTGGAGCGCGGCTGGTACGTCTCGTTCGCAGGCAACGCAACCTTCCCGAAGGCCGTCGACCTTCGCCTCGCCGCCACCCAGGTCCCAGCGGAGCGAATCCTCGCCGAGACCGACTCGCCCTATCTCGCGCCGCAGCCGGTCCGCGGGCAGCGGAACGAGCCGGCGAACGTCGTCCAGACGCTCGCCGCCCTCGCGCAGGCCCGCGGGGAGGAGCCGGCCGAGCTGGAAGCGCAGATCGAGCGCAACGCCACTGCATGCTTCGGTCCGTGAAAAAGGAATACGGCCAGCACTTCCTGGTCGATCGGAACATCCTCGAGGTGATCGGCCGGCTCGCCGAGCTCGGGCCGGACGACGTCGTGCTGGAGATCGGCCCCGGCGAGGGCGTGCTAACGCGCTACCTCGCCGAGCGCGTCCGCCGTGTCCACGCGGTCGAGATCGACCGCGCGCTCGAACCGGCGCTAAGCGGGCTCGGCGAGAACGTCGACGTCGTGTTCGGCGACGCGCTCCGGATCGACCTCCCCCAGGACGCGACAAAGCTGGTGGCGAACCTTCCCTACAACGTGGCGACGCCGCTCGTGGCCGAGAGCCTCGACGGGCTCCCGAGCGTCCAGCTGTGGTGCGTGATGGTGCAGCGGGAGGTCGCCGAGCGGTTCTTCGCGCAGCCCGGAACGAAGGAGTACGGAGCCGTCTCGGTGCTCGTCCAGCTCGCCGCCGAGCGAACCGGGTTCCACGCGGTCTCCCGCACCGTCTTCCGGCCACAGCCGAACGTCGACTCGGCGCTCGTCGCCTTCCGGCGCACCGACCTGCCGGCGGACTACGGGCGCGTGAAGGAGCTCGTCACGGCCGCGTTCGCCCACCGGCGCAAGACACTTCCGAACTCCGTGGCGCAGGCCGGGCTCGCGACCCGCGAGGACGCGGCGGAGGCGCTGGCGGCGATCGGCCGTCCCGCGGAGATTCGTGCCGAGGCGCTCGTCCCCGCGGACTTCGTCGCCCTGGCGGAGGCGTTGCGATGAGCCGTGCTCCGGCACCGGCCAAGGTCAACCTCGCGCTCGTCGTCGGCCCGCCGCGCGACGACGGCAAACACGAGGTCCTGACGGTCCTCCAACGCATCGACCTCGTCGACCGGATCGAGCTCGACGACGCACCCGAGCTCCGCGTCGAGGGCTTCCCGGAGGACACGCTCGTGCGCCTGGCGCTCCACGAGCTCGCCCGTCGCGCCGACGTCGAGCCGCGCTGGCGCGTGCGGATCGAGAAGAAGATCCCGGTCGCCGCGGGGCTCGGCGGCGGCAGCTCGGACGCGGCGACGGCGCTCCGGCTCGCGAACGAGACGCTGCCCGAACCGCTGCCCGACGAGGAACTGCACGCGCTCGCTGCGCAGCTCGGCGCCGACGTCCCGTTCTTCCTCGCCGACGGCCCGCAGCTCGGCTCGGGCGACGGAAGCGAGCTCGAGCCGCTCGACCTGCCGCAGGACTTCTGGGTCGTGGTGCTGCTCCCCCACGGCGCCGCGAAGACCTCGACCGCCGATGTGTACGCCGCCTTCGACGAACGGAAGGACGTGGCCGGCTTCGCCGAGCGGCGACAGGCGCTGCTCGACGGTCTCGCCGCGGTGAAGCGGCCTCGCGACCTCGCCGCCCTGCCGCCGAACGACCTCGTGAGCTCGCCGCTCACGGAGGCGATTCGCGCGTCCGGCGCCTTCCGCGCGGACGTCTCGGGAGCCGGTCCGGCGCTGTACGGTCTCTTCCACCACCGCCGCGACGCGGAGGCGGCGAAACGCGCGTTACGCCGCCTCGGCCGGACCTGGATCGCGCCACCTGCGTGGTACGGTTGATGCCGTGGTGAGCGACGGCTCTCAAGTGATCGAGGGGCCGCCTGGAGAGTCCAAGCAGCGGAGCTGGTACCACCGCCACCGGATCCGGATCGTCATCTGGGTCGCGGTGCTCGAGGGCCTCTTCGTCTGGCTGACCCACGGCCTCCACGTCACGACGATCCTCGTCGTCGGGCTGATCGCGCTCGTCTGTTTCATGCTCTACCGCTTCACGCGCGGGCGGACGCGGTCGTCGCTACTCCACGAGGTCACCTGGTTCCTCGCCGCGTCGCAGCTCGGCGCCATGATCCTCGTCCTCGCAGGCAAGGTCCTGATCGGTGCTTTCTGGATCCTGCTCGTGATCTTCGCGCTCGTCGCCCTGGGCCTGCTGCTCCTCGACCGCCGGTAGACTTGCGTGCCCCTGGGGCGTAGCCAAGTGGTAAGGCAACGGGTTTTGGTCCCGTGATCCCAGGTTCGAATCCTGGCGCCCCAGCCACTTCTCACTGACATGGCAGACGAGCTCGCAGCAGTCGTGATGGCCGCCGGAATCGGCACGCGCATGAAGAGCGCGACGCCGAAGCACCTGCATCCGATCCTCGGCCGGAGGATGGTCGACTGGGTCGTCGGCGCGGCGCGTGAAGCGGGCGTCGAGCGGCTCGTCGTCGTCGCGTCGCCCCAGACCAGCGACCTGCTGGAGGATGTCGAGGTCGCCGTACAGGAGGAGCCGCTCGGCACGGGTGACGCCGTCCGCTGTGCGCGCGCCGCCCTCGAGGGTTTCGGCGGCGACGTGCTCGTCCTCAACGGCGACGTCCCGGCGCTCCGGCCCGAGACGATCCGCGCTCTCGTCGACACGCATCGTGCGGCCGGTGCCGCTGCGACCGTCCTCTCCTTCGAGCCGGCGGACGCGGGTGCGTACGGGCGGATCGTCCGCGACGGCGACGGCAGGCTCGCGCGGATCGTCGAGGCCGGCGACGCCTCGCCCGAGGAGCTCGCGCTCGGCGAGGTCAACTCCGGCATCTACGTCTTCCGCGCGGAGAAGCTCTGGCCGGCGCTCGAGCGGCTCGACCCACACAACGCCCAGGGCGAGCTGTACGTGACCGACACGCTCGGCCTGCTCGTGGCCGACGGCGAGTCGTGCGCCGTCCAGCTCGCGGACGACCCGCTCGAGGCCGAGGGCGTGAACACCCGTGTCGAACTCGCGCTCGCCGCCGCCTCCCTCCGCGACCGGATCAACGAGGCACACATGCTCGCCGGCGTCACGATCGTCGACCCGGCCACGACGTGGATCGAGGCCGGCGTCGAGATCGAGCCGGACGTCGTCGTGCATCCGTACACGGTGATCCGCGGCGGCGTCCGCATCGAGGGCGGAGCCGAGATCGGGCCGTTCGCCTATGTCCGCGCGGTGAGCGTGATCGGCGACGGCGCGAAGATCGGCACCTTCGTCGAGGTCAAGAACGCGGCCGTCGGCGCGGGCGCCAAGATCCCGCACCTCTCGTACGTCGGCGACGCCGAGGTGGGGGAGGGATCGAACGTCGCGGCCGGCAACATCACCGCCAACTTCCCGCACGAGCCGGGCGAGCCGAAGGGCCGGACGAAGATCGGCCGCAACGTCAGGACCGGCGTGGACACTGTGTTCGATGCCCCGGTCGAGATTGGCGACGACGTTTGGATTGCAGCCGGGACCGTCATCACGGATGATGTCCCTCCCGGTTCGCTGGCCGGGTTTGCCCCGCGGCAGACGACGAAGGAAGGGTGGGTCTACGAGAAGCATGGAAAGCCCGACGGCGACTGAACTGGCCCTGCCGGGTCTCGAGGGCAGCGTGGTGACCGAGCCACAGACGCAGCACTACATCGTCCGGGGGCCGGAGAAGCGCCTCATGGTCTTCTCGGGCCGCTCGCATCCCGCACTCGCGCAGGCCATTGCGGCGAAGCTCGACGTGGAGCTCGGGGACGTCGAGCTCAGCACCTTCCCCAACGACGAGACCTACTGCCGCTACCTCGAGTCGATCCGCGGCGCCGACGTCTTCATCGTCCAGACCGGCTCGCCGCCGGTGGACAAGAATCTGATGGAGCTCGTGCTGATGATCCAGGCGGCCAAGCTCGCGTCGGCGAAGCGGATCACGGCCGTCATCCCCTGGTTCCCCTACTCGCGGCAGGACCGGAAGGCGAAGCCGCGCGAGCCGATCTCGGCGAGGCTCGTCGCCGACATGCTCCAACTCGCCGGAGTCGACCGCGTGCTGACCATGGACCTCCACGCCGGCCAGATCCAGGGCTTCTTCACGATCCCGGTCGACCACATGACGGCGCTACAGCTGTTCGCAACCCACTTCCGCGACCTGGGGTTGACCGGCGAGGGAGTCGTGGCGGTCGCGCCCGACGCCGGCCGCGCGAAGCACGCAGTCCGCTTCGCGGAGATGATCGAGGCGAGCTTCGCGATCATGCACAAGATGCGGGTCGCGACCGACCGCGTCGAGGTGACGGAGGTCACGGGCAAGGTGCGGGGCAAGATCGCGATCGTCGGCGACGACGTCTCGACGACCGGCAGCACGCTGGTCGCCGGTGCCCGGGCGCTCAAGGAGCACGGCGCCTCCGAGGTCAATGTCTTCGTCACGCACGCGCTCTTCTCGGACGCCGCCCTCGAGCTGATCTCCGGCTCGGAGATCGACCGCATCGTCGTCACCGACAGCATCCCGGTCGATCCGCGCAAGCGCCCCGAGAACATGACCGTCCTCAGCGTCTCCGGCCTGCTCGCGGAAGCGATCATGAACGTCTTCGCCGACGACTCGGTCTCGGCGATCTTCGGCGGCGAGAACCAGCTCTTCTAGGTTCGCCGCGTGACTGTGCGGCGCGCGCACGCAACCGCAAGCCGTTTGCTAACCGTCCGCCCAACGTATGGTCGCAACTCGGGCGAGCGGCTCCTCGACTCTCTCCCAGGACGGACGGCACCGATTGGCGCCGTCCGTTGGTCGTGGGAGAGCGGGTTTAGCGGCCGCCGCAGTGGTGAGCGTCCAAACGCGAGAGCGCTGCGAGGTGCCGCCCGACGCCGCCCCTGAAGCCGGCGAAGGCGAACCCCTTCACTGTTCCGTCCGTTTTCTCGACCAGCAAGACCCAGCCCCTGCCGCTCACCTTTGCGACTGCGCCGGTCGCAGCCGTGACTTTCGCCCTACCGAAGTAGACCGCGGCGATGTTGCGGGGATTGGAGCCGACGCTGCAGGTCACGCCCGCGCCCGAGGTATCGAGCGTGTCGGACGAAGACGAGCCTGTGAGCGACAACGTCCCTGTCGCTGGCGCGCACGAGCCACCGTGCTTGTTCGCGGTCGCCTTCGACCAGTCGGTTGAGATAGTCGCTGCGAAGCTGCCGTCGTGGAGCGGCCGGCCGGCGATCGTGCCGGTCGACGTCGCCGAGGCAGCACTGAAGTCGGTGCCGCTGCCCTGAAGGCTCTCGAAGACAGCGTGCCGGAAGTGGGCATGCCCGGCGAACGCGGCCGTCTTGAAATTAGGCGTTCCGCCTTGGGGGCCGTGGCGGTGCGATGTCGACGCGGAAGCAGCCGTCGCAGTCACGAGCGCCGCGGTGCCGAGGAGAGCCAAGATGAGTTTCTTCATCGGTTGTGTCCTCCCAGACGCGCGGGATTTCATGTCGCCCTACACACTGGCCCACCCCGCGTACAAATCCAGTGTTCCGGCGTAAAAGCGTCGTAAAGTCCTGAAGTTGTCGGGGTGGTGTCGGCGAGCCGGACACGAGTCTGATGCTCCCGCTCGGCGGTCGTGATCCTCGCCTGGGCTAGCGTCCACCCGCCTTGAGCAGCCGGCGCTCGACTACCCCGCGCTTCCCGGAGGCCGCCATACTCAGAGCCGTGCGTTTGGGCGAATCTGAGCTTGAGGAGCTGAGGCAGTGGGGTCAGGCGCTGAGAGAAGCGGGCGGCGAGGAGTCTGTTGCGGCCGGCCGTGCGATTCTCATGCTCCTCGAGGAAGTCGAGCGACTGCGCCTCAGGCTCCGGCTTGCGCGCGACCAGCCCGAACTCGTCGACCAAACGGCTAATGAGGAGATCGATGCCGGGGTGAGCGACGATCCGGTGTCGTCGACGCTTCATCAACGTTTGCGGCGGGTGCTGGGGCGGGATTCCGGTCAATCCGTCGAGGGCCGAACCGAGCCGGTTGAACGGATTGGCTCGAACGCGGATCTCGAGACCGACAGCTCCGCGCACTCTTGGATCGAGACGCTTCGGCGGCAGAAGTAGCGCCGACCCGGACTCTCCCGTGCCGGCTTCATCGTCGGCGATGACGAGTCACGCGGCGCGGCACGCGCGATCCAGCGCCACCTCTGGGCAGCTCGCCTCCTCGCGTCTACCTCGGGGTTCCCGGACCGAGCCGCCGCCCCACTCATGCCTGTCGGCCCCCGGCGGGCGCGTTACCTCCCGCTCGACTGCCGAGAAGCGAACCGCCCGCGAAGGGGAGCGGGCCGTTCGCGTGAGGAAGCGCGTGCTCGGCGCCACGTGGCCGCTTGCGGCGGCGACCATAGGGTATGCGCCTCCTGCGTCATCGAGGTTCGGGCTTCTCCCCAGATCCCTAGGCGGCTCAGGGCTGTGAACCGAGCGACCAGGTTCTCTCGAGGCCGGGCTCGTCAGTCGCTCGTCGCGTGGGGCCGGCCGGTAGACCGAGCCGGGGGCGTAGCGCGTCGATCGTGAGGTGCAGTTCGCGGCGCCGACGGGACACCTCTCGTTCGCGGGTGCGGCTCAGTTCCGTCGCGAAGCCGTTGTCGATCTGCTGTTACAGCCGACGACGCTCCGCTGAGATCTGCGCCTCTTCGGCTTCGAGCGCTGCGAGCTCCTGGGCCAAGCTTGCAAGGGTTGGTTCGATCATCGAGCTCTGTATCGGCGACACCGGTGGAAGTCGTGATCTTCCGTGGCGCCACGATGGAGCCGCCGCGCTTCGTCCCAACCGTGCTCGTGTCGCCGGATGCGCTACGGCGGTTGGAGAGCCAGCCGTACCAGAAGCGCTCCCACGTCCTGCTAGGGAGTGCCACCGTCGAGGTCGGACGCGGCGCGCGGTTCGTCCTCCGGGACCGCCGTCCCACCGACGGCGATCCCGCCGAAGAGCGCCGTTCCGGTGACGGTGAGCACCGGCGCATCCGGGTCGTCCTGGGCGGGCGACCGGGTTTCGGCGCCGCCGGCCACAGCCTTCAG
The DNA here is from genome assembly GCA_963770815.1 of uncultured Actinomycetes bacterium. Lineage (GTDB taxonomy): Bacteria > Actinomycetota > Thermoleophilia > Gaiellales > Gaiellaceae > Palsa-739. The sequence continues at coordinate 67,164 of CAVYQV010000003.1, read as the reverse complement.
CTCGGACTCGATGCGCCAGCCCGGCGGCGTCTTGATCGCGATTCCGCCGAAGAGGGTGTTGAGCGACAGCCGCGCTCCCGGTGCGAGCTCGGCCTCGCGCAGATCGACTGCGATGCCGCCGAACCACGCCAGCATCGAGCCTCCCCTGAAGGCCGTGGCCCGGCTCTTGAGCTCGACGCCGTTCAGCACGGCGACCAGACCGAGCTCGTCGCTCTCCTCGTCTCCTTGCGAGGGCACGGCCCGCCGCACGAACGCAGCGGCGCCCAGCAGTCCCGCCCAGGCGCCGAGCTTGAAGAGGAGCAGCCCTCGAAGCGGACGCATCGAGCTCAACCCTAGCCTCCGGCGAGGCGCCGGCGCACGAGCCGGTCGGCAGCCTCGGCTGGTGTGACGCCTGCCGCCGCGGCCTCTGCGAAGAGCGTCCGCAGCGTGTCGCCGATCCTCGCCAGCCCCTCCTGGAGCTGCGTCTCGTCCCACCCCTCGTCCTCGAGGCCGATGAGCTGGATGATCCCGCCCGCGTTGACGACGTAGTCCGGCGCGTAGAGGATGCCGCGCTCCTGCAGCCGCTCGGCATCCTCCGGCTCGGCGAGCTGGTTGTTCGCGCAGCCGGCGATCGCGCGGCAGGCGAGCCGGGGAATCGACTCGGCGTTGAGCGTGCCGCCGACGGCGCACGGGGAGTAGACGTCGACCTCGGTCTCGAGCACGCGCTCCGGCGCGACCGTCAAGCAGCCGGTTGCGGCCGCCCGCGACTCGTCGACGTCGCTCACGAGCACCTGTGCGCCGGCGTCCGCCAGTTCGCGCGCGAGCACGCCGCCGACCGAGCCGGCACCCTGCACGAGGACGGTGCGGCCGGCGAGGTCCGGCGAGCCGAAGGCGTGCTCGACCGTTGCGCGGATCGCGTGCAGCGCACCCCGAGCGGTGCCGCGGCCGCTGTTCCCGCCGCGACCGGTGGTCCCGTAGACCCACGGGCACGTCTCGGCGACGACGTCGAGATCCTCCGGCGTGATGTTCATGTCGCCCGCCGTGCGGTACGTGCCGCCGAGCGAGGCGACGAGCTCGCCGTAGCGCCGAAGGAGGCGCTTGCGCGGCTCACCCGTCGGAAGCTCCTGCACGGCGAGCACCGCCTTGCCGCCGCCGCGCGGCGCTCCGGCGGCGGCCATCTTCCACGTCATCGCGCCGGAGAGGCGCATCGCGTCGGCGAGGCCGTCGCCCGGCTCGGGGTAGACGCGCATGCGCGTGCCTCCGCCGGCCGGGCCGAGCACGGTGGAGTGGACGCAGACGAACATCCAGGCTCCGCTCTCGCCGTCGTGGCGGACGACGGCGTGCTCGCCTTCCCAGCCCGCGAGCAGGCTTTCGAAGTCCATCCAGCGGACCGTACCGAAGCGCACCTCGGCTACACTCCGCCGCCGGAATGGCCGGAGAACGCACCAAACTCGTGGTCGCCGAGCGCGAGAGGCTCGGTTCGGCCGAGTCGCGCCGCCTACGCAAGGAGGGGCTCGTCCCGGGCGTCCTCTACGGCGACGGCGAGCCGGTCCCGATCTCCATCACCGAGCGCGAGCTCCGGCGCGCGCTCACCGGCGCGGCCGGCCTCCACTCGATCCTCGACGTCGAGATCGACGGCAAGGGAGAGACGCACGCGTCGATTCTCAAGGAGTACCAGGTCGATCCCGTGCGGGGCGGCGTCACGCATGTCGACCTGCAGGAGGTGCGGCTCGACGAGGTGATCCAGGCTTCGGTCTCCGTCCAGCTCCACGGCGCCGACGACGCGCCGGGCGTGCGTGAGGGCGGCGTGCTGTCGCAGCCGCTGCGCGAGGTGACGGTCGAGGCACTGCCGCTGGAGGTTCCCGAGCATCTGGATCTCGACGTCTCGCGGATGGACATCGGCGGCACGCTGCGCATTTCCGACCTGACCGCGCCGGAAGGCGTCACGCTGCTCGACGATCCCGAGATGGTTGTCGCCACGGTCACCGCGCCGACGAAGGTCGTCGAGCCGGAGCCCACCGAGGAGGAGCTCGCCGCGCTGGAGGCGGAGGGCGAGGGCGAGGAGGGCGCCGAGGGCGAGGCTGCAGAGGGTGCAGCCGAGCCGGAGGCGGAGGCCTCCGGCGGCGAAGACACCGCCGAGGGCTAGCCCTTGTATCTCGTCGCCGGTCTGGGAAATCCGGGCCGGGAGCACGCCCGGAACCGGCACAACGCCGGCCGACTGGTCGTGGACGAGCTCGTCCGGCGGCACGGTGGCTCCTGGCGCGGGAAGTTCTCCGGCCAGCTGGCCGAGGTGCGCGTGGGCGACGAGCGCCTCGCGCTGCTGAAGCCGGAGACGTACATGAACGACTCCGGGCGCTCGGTCGGCCCGGCAGCGGCGTTCTTCAAGCTGGAGCCGAGCAACGTGCTCGTCGTCCACGACGAGGGCGACTTCGATCTCGGACGGCTCGAGTTGAAAGTGGGCGGGGGCCTCGCGGGCCACAACGGCCTGCGCTCGATCGCGCAACAGCTCGGGACGCCGGACTTCCTCCGCCTCCGCATCGGCGTCGGGCGTCCGGAGCGCGGCGATCCGCGGCCGCTCGCCGACTGGGTGCTGGCGAACTTCGAGCCGCACGACAACCCGGACGAGCTCGTCGCGCGGGCGGCGGACGCAGTCGAGCTCCTCGTCGCCGAGGGCGTCGAGCAGACCCAGCTTCAGGTCAACCGGCGCTAGCCGCGGTCGCCCAGCGCGGCGTGTGCTGCGCCCGGCTGCAGGTCGAGGCCGCTGCCGACCCTCTGCAGGAGCTCGATCAACTCCTGAAGCTCTGCGTCGGTGAGTGGATCGGTCACCTGCCGGTCGAACTGCCGCGCCTTCCGCTCCGCCTGCTTCAGGAGCTTCTTCCCGTTGGCGGTCAGGTGGAGGTTCCTCACGCGCCGGTCGCGAGCGTGAGGCCGGCGCTCGACCAGCTCGCGCCGCTCGAGCTCGTCGACGATCGCGACCATCCAGCTGGGGGAGATGTGCAGCCGTTCGGCAAGCGCGTTCTGCGCTTCGCCCCCGCTCGCGCCGACCGCCCGGAGGAGGGCGAACTCGCCGGGCTCGAGCTCCAACGGCTCCAGCACCCGCTGGAAGCCGCGAGACACCGCGAAGCCGAGGCTCGAGAGCAGGAAGGCGACACTTCGGAACGGCGGTGTCGGCGCGTCGGCGGTTTGCGGTTTGCGCAGGGTCATGCCCGTATGCTACAGCTACCGAACAGTTCAGTTGCCGAACGATTAATCGCGTAGCGAACGAAGGGATCGGATTTGCTCGCCAGACTCGCTCATTTCGTCTCACGGAATCGGTGGAAGGTCATCGCCGCCTGGATCGCCCTCACGCTCTTCGGCGCGTTCGCCGCGGGGCAGGTCTCGAAGCGCTGGTACCAGAGCTTCTCGATCCCGGGCAAGTCGGCCTACGAGGCGAACCAGCGCACGTTGAAGACGTTCGGCACGGGCGTCCGCCCGCCGGACGTCGTGGTCTTCCACACCTCCGGCGACGCGACGAAGAGCTCGGCGATAGAGGCTGCGATGGCGCGCGCCGCCGCGGCGGTGCCGCACTCGCGGACGAGCTCGTACTTCTCGACGCACGACCTCATGTACGTCTCGCGAGACCGGCACACGACCTTTGAGGAGATCTATCCGCCCGGGCCGGCGACGTTCTCGACGACGAGCGGGGCCGCCGAGGTGCGCGCGGCGGCGGCACACGGGCTGCCGTCGGGGATCCAGGTCCAGGTGACGGGCCACGATCCGCTCGAAGAGGCGAGCTCGCACGGCGGTGGTAGCAGCAGCAGCATCCTGCTCGAGGCCGTGATCGGCGGCCTCGGCGCCATCGTGATCCTCGTGTTCGTCTTCGGCACGCTGCCCGCGATCCTGATGCCGATCGCCGTTGCCGTCGGAGCGATCCTCAACACGTTCACGCTCGTCTGGGCGCTCACGTACATCACCAACGTCTCGATCATCGTCCAGTACCTGATCGCGCTCGTCGGCCTCGGCGTCGCGATCGACTACGCGCTGCTGATGATCTTCCGGTTCCGCGACGAGCTACGGGAGGGGGAGGACACCGAGACCGCGCTTGTGGAGACCATGACCCACGCGGGCCGCTCGGTGATCGTCTCCGGGTCGACGGTCGCCGTCGGCCTGCTGTCGATGGTCATCCTGCCGCTGCCGTTCATCCGCTCGATCGGGATCGGCGGGATGCTGATCCCGGCCGTCTCGGTGCTTGCGGCGATCACGCTCATGCCTGCGCTGCTCGCGGTGCTCGGCGACCGGATCAACAGCGGGCGGGTGCTGCCGAAGCGCTTCGTCGACCAGGGCCATCCGGAGGACGGCGCCTGGGGCCGCTGGGCGCGCTTCGTCCTGCGGCGGCCGTGGGTGGTCGCGGGAGTCGGGACGGCGATCGTCACCGTGCTCGTGGTGCTCGGCCTCCAGTTGAACCCGAACGAGTCGCAGCTGAAGAGCTTCCCCGGGACCGGCACTGCGATCGCGGGCCGAACGATGCTCGCCGCTGCGGGCCTCTCGCCGGGCGTGATGAAGCCGTTCGTGACCCTCGTCGAGAACGGCGGCAACCCGCAGGCCGTCGCGGCGAAGGAGCGCGCCGTGCCCGGCATCGTCGGCGCGACGGTGCCGCCGGGCCCCGGCTGGCATCAAGGTCAGGACTCGCTCGTCGAGGCCCTCCCGGCGATCGACGGCGCCGCGCCAGGGATCCAGGGCGTGATCGACCGCGTCAACACCGCGCTGGAGGGAACGAGCGGCACGCTCGGCGGCGTGCCCGCCGTCGACCGCGACTTCGTGCACGCGATCTACGACAACTTCCCGTACCTGCTCGCGTTCGTGCTCATCCTGACGCTGATCCTCCTCACGCGTGCGTTCCGGTCGATCGTCCTGCCGATCAAGGCCGTGATCCTCAACCTCGTGTCGCTCGCCGCGTCGTTCGGGATCATCGTCTTCATCTTCCAGGAGGGCCACGGCTCCTCGCTCTGGAACATCACGGCGACGCAGGCGATCACGGCCTGGATCCCGTTGATGATCTTCGCCTTCCTCTTCGGCCTGTCGATGGACTACGAGGTCTTCATGCTCACGCGGATGCGGGAGGCGTACGACGAGACGCACTCCACGAGCCGGGCGATCGAGCTCGGTCTGGCGAGAACCGGGAAGCTCGTGACGAGCGCCGCGCTGATCCTCATGTTCGCGTTCCTCGTCCTCTCTTCGAGCCCGGGCTTCGAGATCAAGGTGTTCGCGATCGGTCTCGCAGCCGGGATCATCTTCGACGCGACGGTGATCCGGGCGCTGCTCGTGCCCTCGCTGATGACCCTGCTCGGCCGGTGGAACTGGTGGCTGCCGCACTGGACGCGCCGCGCCCTGTTCATCCGCCCTGAGCGGCCGCCGGAGGTGGAGCCCGCTCTAGAGGGGTGACAGCGCCGCCGCCGGCTCCGGCACATCTCGGCGCCGTACGCTGCGCACCTCGGGCACGAACACGAGCACGAGGAAGTTCGGCACGCACATCAGCGTCCCGGCGAGGATGAGCGTCGCGTCCACCCCGATCCCGTTGGAGATCGGCCCGGCAAGCACCTGTCCCGCAGGCATCAGGCACAGCGAGAGGAGGAGGTCGATCGACGCGACCCGCGCGAGCCGGCCCGGCTCCACCTCCTGCTGCATCGCGGTTTCGATGAGCGTGTTGCCCACGAGCACCGAGCCGCCGAAGACCAGCGCGCAGGCCATCACTGCGGGGAGCGGGAACGGGCGGACGAGCGCAAAGGGTGGCAGCGCGCACAGTGTCCAGACCGCGAAGGCCATGGCCACGGGATGGCTCGGCCGGATCCGGTACGCGATGAAGCCGCCCAGCACCCCGCCGAACGCGGCCGATCCGACGATCAGTCCCCAGGCCGGGGCGCCGCCGAGGTGGTGGATGGCGACGAGCGACCCGATCACGATGTAGAGGCCGACTCCGAAGTTGCCCACCGCGTAGCCGAGAAAGCCGGCGGTGAGCCAACGGTGGCGGCGCACCTCTCGCCAGCCCTCGGCGAGATCTCGCCAGAAGCGCTGCGCGGCGGGCCTCGCGTACGGCACGACGCGCATCGCGGCGACGAAGAGCACGCTGAAGAGGAAGCTCCCGGCGTCGATCGCGAACACCCAGCCGGCGCCCGCGACCGCGACGATCGCGCCCGAGAGAGCCGGGCCGAAGACGTTGGTCGTGCTGCGGGAGAGCGAGATCAGCGCGTTGGCCTGCTGCAGCCGCCCGGCGCTGACGGTCTGCGGGATGAGCGCCTTCGAGGCCGGGTTGAAGAAGCCGGCGGCCGCGCCGGCGATGCCCTGCAGCACCGCGAGCTGCCAGACGTGCGCCGTTCCGGAGAAGAGCAGCACCGCGGTCACGCTCTGCGTGCCGACCCGGACGAGGTCGGCCGCGATCATCACGGCCCGGCGCGACAGGCGGTCCGCCCAGACTCCGCCGGCCAGCGTGACGGCCGCTCCGCCGACCAGGTTGCAGGCGAGGACGACGCCGACCCCCGTCGCGCCGGCGCCGAGGTCGTGGCCGACGGCGTAGATGAGGGCGACCGGGATCAGCGAGTCGCCGAACGCCGAGCCGGTGCGCGCGAACCAGAGCAGCCTGAACTGCCGTTCTCTCAGCGGCCCGAAGCGACCGACCCCGCGCACGTCCTGGAATGTACGCCCTCGGTCGGCTCGTTACCATCGAGCTCCTGCGGAACCGCGCGGTTCCGCCCTTCGTCATGGACCGTCCGGTACTTCACGCATTCGTTCAGGAGCTCGTCGAGCACGAGCGCCTCGCCGAGCTCGCGGACGCGCTGCCGACGCGCGCCCGCGTGTCGGAGCCGGCGCTGCCGCTCCTGCTCGCGACGCTGCACGAACGGCTCGAGCTGGATGCCCGGCAGGAAGACCCGGCCGCCCTCGGCGGCCGCCGGGGACTCGTCGTCCTCCTGCCGGAGGACGCGGACGCCCGCGACGCCGCCGAGGCCGCGGCCTGGTTCCTCGGCGACGACTCGGTCGGGCTGCTGCCGAGTCGCGGCGTCACCTGGGAGTCGGGGCTCGCGCCTCCACCGCATCTCGTCGGCGAGCGGGCGCGCGCGCTCCACGTGCTCGCGCGCGGCGGGCTCGTCTGCGCGTCGGCGCGAGCGCTCGCCGAGGGCCTACCGCCCGTTGAGGCGCGCCCCGAGCCGATCGAGCTGCGCGCCGGCCTCGAGCCCGGCGTCGAGGGGCTCGCGGAGTCGCTGGCCCTCGCCGGTTACGAGCGCGTGGAGCGCGTCGACGACCGCGGCCAGTTCGCGGTGCGCGGCGGCATCGTCGACGTCTTCCCGACGACGGGCCGCGAGCCGTTCCGGATCGACTTCTTCGGCGACGAGATCGAGTCGGTGCGCGCGTTCTCGCCCTTCACGCAGCGGGCGCTTCATCCCGTCGCCGAGGCGACGCTGTACCCCGCGGCCGAGCGCCGAATGGACACTGTCGAACTTAGTAACAGTCTGTTACTTGCAGGGGAGGAACAGGAGCCGGCCGAACCGGTCGTTCCCGACGACCTCGTGCAGCCGCTCGAGCGGCCGCCCGATCTCGTCTTCCAGCCGGACGACGTGCGCCGCGTGTGGGAGGAGGACGGCATCGCCGAGCCGCCGTCGCTCGCGGGCTCGACCGAGCTCGACCCGTTCCCGCAGTCCCAGCCCTTCGCCTTCGAGGCGCAGCGGCCGGCGATCGCCGCACGCGGCCTGGCCGAGGCCGAGAACGAGCTCGGCGCGCTCCTCCGCTCGGGCCAGCGGGTCGTCGTCGCCTTCCCGCATCGCGGTGAGGCGCTGCGCACCCAGAACCTCCTCCGCCGGGTAGAGGCGCGCGTGCTCGAGCCCGGCGACGAGCTGCCGGAGGAGCCGGAGCTCCTCTTCGCCGTCGCACCGGCGCGCCGCGGTTTCGTCTGGCGCGACCTCGGTCTCGTCCTGCTGCCCGACCACCAGGTCTTCCGGCGCCGCGTGCCGCGCGAGCGCCGGCTCGGCGGTCGCGCGCTGCAGTCGTTCGCCGACCTCCGCACCGGCGACTACGTGGTGCACGAGGACCACGGCGTCGGTCGGCTCCTCGGGTTCGAGACGAACACCGTCGCAGGGATCACGCGCGACTACCTTCTGCTCGCCTTCCGCGGGGAGGATCGCCTCTACGTCCCGCACGAGCAGCTCGGCAAGGTCTCGCGCTACGTCGGCGCCGACGCCTCGGCGCCCGCGCTCTCGAAGCTCGGCGGCAAGGCGTGGCAGACGCTCAAGTCCCGGGCGCGGGAGTCCGTCCGCGAGCTCGCCGGCGACCTGATCCAGCTCTACGCGCAGCGCCAGACACGCGAGGGAGTCGCGTTCGACCTCTCGAGCGAGTGGCTGCCGCAGCTCGAGGCGAGCTTCCCCTATCGCGAGACGCCCGACCAGGAGGCGGCGATCGAGGCCGTGAAGGAGGACCTCGAGGCGCCGCGGCCGATGGACCGGCTCGTCTGCGGCGACGTCGGCTTCGGCAAGACGGAGGTCGCGGTGCGGGCCGCCTTCGCCGTCGCCGTGAACGGCCGCCAGGTGCTGCTCCTCGCACCGACGACGATCCTCACCGAGCAGCACTACAACACGTTCCGCGAGCGGTTCCGCGACTTCCCGGTGCGAGTGGAGATGGTCTCCCGCTTCGTGTCGCCGAAGGAGACGAAGCGAATTCTCGCCGACTTCACGGCGGGCAAGGTCGACGTACTCGTCGGCACCCACCGGGTCCTCAGCCGCGACGTGATCCCGAAGGAGCTCGGGCTCGTGATCCTCGACGAGGAGCAACGGTTCGGCGTCGCCCAGAAGGAGCTGCTCAAGTCGCTGCGGCTCGAGGTCGACGTGCTGACGCTCAGCGCGACGCCGATCCCACGCACGCTCCACCTCTCGCTCGCGGGCATGCGCGACATCTCGATCATCGAGACGCCGCCGGAAGGGCGCCGGCCGATCCGGACGACCGTGGGCGAGTACGACGAGGAGCTCGTGAAGCTCGCGCTCGAGCGCGAGGGCGAGCGGGAGGGGCAGGCGTTCTTCCTGCACAACCGGGTCGAGACGATCGAGGAGCGGGCCGAGCAGTTGCAGCAGCTCTGTCCGGGGCTCCGCTTCCTCGTCGCGCACGGCCAGATGCGCGAGAAGGAGCTGGAGGAGCGGATGCACTCCTTCCTGCGCGGCGACGCCGACGTGCTCGTCTCCACGACGATCATCGAGTCGGGGATCGACATCCCGCAGGCGAACACGCTCATCGTCGAGCGCGCGGACATGCTCGGCCTCGCCCAGCTCTACCAGATCCGCGGCCGCGTCGGCCGCTCCGACGCCACGTCGTTCGCGTACCTCTTCTATCCCGACGCCCGCGAGCTGACCCCGGAGGCGCGGGCGCGGCTCGCGACGCTCGCCGACCACACCGAGCTCGGCGCCGGGTTCGCGATCGCGATGCGCGACCTCGAGATCCGCGGCGCGGGGGAGCTGCTCGGCGCAGAGCAGTCCGGCCACGTCGCAGCCGTCGGCTTCGAGCTGTACGTCGAGCTCCTGAACGAGGCGGTCGCCGAGCTGCAGGGCCAGAAGCGGGTCGCGGCGCGGCCGGTGCGGGTGGACGCGCGCGTCGACGCCTACGTCCCGGCCGCGTACGTCGACTCCGAGGCGCTCCGCATCGACGTCCACCGCCGGCTCGCTCTCGCCGAGACCGAGGACGAGCTGCGCGAGCTGCAGGCTGCGCTCGAGGACCGTTACGGACCGCTGCCGGAGCCGGTCGAGAATCTGTTCCGGATCCAGGAGGCGAAAATCAAGGTTGCGCTGCTCGGCGCCGACTATCTCGTGTTCCAGAGCGAGAAGGCGACGGTCGGGCGGCTGGTGCTCGGCTCGGGCGAATTGCGCGAGCTCCGCGACCGCGCGAAGACCGCTGTCTATGCGTCGGCTAAGCAGGAAGTAAGCATTCGCGGGCAGAAAGAATTAGCCCAAGCGGTGCAGCTGGTCGATGCTATCTTGGACGCGCGCCGAGCAGCCTGAAACCGCCCACGGCAGCACCGGCGCTTCCCGCGACATCGACCTCACTGGATGGACATGAAGACTCGCCTGCCTTTCCTGCTCTTGGCCACACTCTTCGTCGCCGTGCTCGCCGCGTGCGGCGGAGGCAGCACCAGCGGCAACGTGCCCGCCGACGCGATCGCGCAGGTCGGGTCCGTTCCGATCACCAAGGCGAGCTTCACCGCGCTGATGAACGTGGCCTGCGCGCGCTACAAGGCTCAGGGACAGGCGTGCCCGAAGGTCGGCACCCCGACCTACTCGTCGCTCCGCGACTCGGCCGTCACGTTCCTCGTGCAGCAGGAGGAGCTGGCGCAGGAGGCCAAGAAGCTCGGCGTCACCGTCACGCAGAGTGACATCCAGAAGCAGGTGGACCAGATCACGAAGAAGTACTACCAGGGCAGCAAGGCGAAGCTCGACGCGGCGCTCAAGAAGGACGACATCACGCTCAGCGAGCTCGAGCAGTACGAGCTCCGGCCGAACCTGCTCGGCCAGAACGTGCAGAACAAGGTGACGTCGGCCATCGTCATCTCGACCGCGGCGGCACAGAAGTACTACAACGCGAACAAGGCGTCGTTCACGACGCCGAAGACGCGCGAGGTGCGGCACATCCTCGTCAAGAGCAAGAGCCTGGCCCAGAACATCGAGCAGCAGGTGAAGAACGGCGGGAACTTCGCCGAGCTCGCGAAGAAGTACTCGAAGGACACGGGCTCCGCGGCCCAGGGCGGCAAGATCTGCGTCGCCCACGGCGGCACGAGCGGCGCGTGCCAGCAGACGGTGGCGCCGTTCGACAAGGCCGCGTTCTCGCTCAAGACGAACGAGGTCGCGCTCGTGCACAGCGTCTACGGCTGGCACGTCATCCAGCCGATCGGCGCGATCAAGCCCGCCCACGCCCAGACGTTCCCGCAGGTCAAGGCCCAGATCCAGGCAAACCTCGCCTCGCAGCAGAAGCAGACGGCCTGGCAGGCCTGGCTCGCGAAGATGGCCAAGGACTTCAAGGGCAAGGTCGCGTACCAGACGGGCTACGAGCCGGCGACGACCACGACGCCGACGACGCCCGCGCCGGCGACCACGACTGGGTAAGTGAGGCCGACGGAGGAGCCGGCAGCGGCTCTCCTCGAGCTGCAGGAACTGACGGAGCGGCTGCGCCGCGACTGCCCCTGGGACCGTGAGCAGACGGCGGCGACCATCGTCCCGCACACGGTCGAGGAGTCGTACGAGGTCGCGGACGCGGCGCTCGCCGGCGACGACGCGAAGCTACTCGACGAGCTCGGCGACCTCCTCTTCCAGGTCTACTTCCTCGCGCTCCTGCTCGAGGAGCGAGGAGCCGGCGACCTGGCGCAGGTGGCCCGCGGCGTGCACGAGAAGCTCGTGCGGCGCCATCCGCACGTCTTCGGCGACGTTGAGGCACGCACGGCCGAGCGCGTGCGCTCGAACTGGGAGCGGATCAAGGTCGAGCAGGAGGGCCGCGAGGGCATCTTCCACGACGTTGCCGACGGGCTGCCCGGTCTGCTCTACGCCCGCAAGATCCAGCAGCGCGCGAGGGCCGTCGGCTTCGAGTACCCCGACCTCGCCGGCGCGCTCGCCGACCTCAAGGACGAGCTACGCGAGCTGGAGGAGGAGCCGTCGGGCGACGAGCTCGGCGACGTCCTCTTCGCGGCGGTCAACGTCTCGCGCAAGATCGAGGTCGATCCGGAGCTCGAGCTGCGGCGGGCCGCGCAGCGCTTCCGCCGCCGGGTCGAGACGGCGGAGGAGCTCGCCGCGGCGGCCGGGGAGAACTGGAGCGAGCTGCCGCTCGAGCGCCAGGACGAATGGTTCGACAGTGCGAAAGAATCAGTCGAGTGAGCAAGATCGCCCACGTCCACGCGCGCCAGATCCTCGACTCCCGGGGCAACCCGACGGTGGAGGTCGAGGTGCGGCTCGAGTCCGGCGCCTCCGGGCGCGCCGCGGTGCCTTCGGGCGCCTCGACCGGCGTGCACGAGGCGGTCGAGCTGCGCGACGGTGGTGCCGCGTACGGCGGCAAGGGCGTCACGCAGGCCGTCGCCAACGCGAGCGGGGAGATCGCGGCCGCGGTCACCGGTCTCGACGCCTCGGACCAGGAGGCGATCGACCTGCGCCTGATCGAGCTCGACGGGACACCGAACAAGGGGCGCCTCGGCGCGAACGCCGTACTGGGCGTCTCGCTCGCCGCCGCGAAGGCCGCTGCTGCCGATGCCGGCGTCTCGCTCTTCCGCCATCTCGGCGGCGAGGACGCGACGACGCTGCCGGTCCCGATGCTGAACGTAATCAACGGCGGCGTCCACGCCGACAACTCGATCGACCTGCAGGAGTTCATGGTCGTTCCCGCCGGAGCGGACAGCTTCTCGGAGGCGCTGCGGGTAGCGGCGGAGACCTACCACGAGCTGAAGAAGCTGCTGGGGGAGCGCGGGCTGTCCACCGCCGTCGGCGACGAGGGCGGCTTCGCGCCCGACCTCGAGTCGAGCGAGGTGGCGATCGAGGCGATCCTCGACGCGGCCGAGCGGGCCGGCCATCGCGACCGGGTCGCCGTCGCCCTCGATCCTGCATCGAGCGAGTTCTTCTCCGACGGCCGCTACCGCTTCGAGGGCCGCGAGCTCTCGCCGGAGGAAATGCCGGACTTCTACGCCGGCCTCGCCGAGCGCTTCCCGGCGATCGTCTCGCTCGAGGACGGCAACGCGGAGGACGACTGGGACGGCTGGCGCGCGACGACCGAGCGGCTCGGCGACCGCCTCCAGCTCGTGGGCGACGACAACTTCGTCACGAATCCGGAGCGGCTGCAGCTCGGCATCGAGCGCGGGATCGCCAATTCGATCCTGATCAAGCTGAACCAGATCGGGACGTTGACCGAGACGATCGAGACCGTGCGCCTCGCGCAGGCGAATGGCTACACGGCCGTCGTCTCGCATCGTTCCGGCGAGACGGAGGACGCGACGATCGCCGACCTCGTCGTCGGGCTCGGCACCGGCCAGATCAAGACCGGCGCGCCGGCGCGGAGCGACCGCGTCGCGAAGTACAACCAGCTGCTCCGGATCGAGGAGGAGCTTGGTGACAAGGCGGTGTACCCCGGCTGGGGGGCTTTCCCGCGCCGCACCCGTTAGTACCCTGAGTCGTATGCCGATCGACCGCCGGACGAAGATCGTGGCGACGCTCGGGCCTGCGTCCGACTCGCGGGACCGCCTGCGCGCGCTGCTCGAGGCCGGGGTCGACGCCGTCCGCTTCAACCTCTCGCACGGCGTGCACGAAGGGCACTCCGAACGGGCGTGGCTCGTACGCGAGATCGCGGCCGAGCTCGGCCGGCCAATTGCGCTTATCGCCGACCTGCAGGGCCCGAAGCTGCGCATCGGCGAGCTGGCCGAGCCCGTCGTCCTCCACACCGGCGACCAGATCAAGGTCTGCGCGGAGGAGGCGGCGAGCGACGGCGAGCTGCCGATCGCGCCGGCGGTGATCGGGGACGTGCTCGAGCCGGGCCACGAGGTGCTGATCGACGACGGGCTCGTCCGGCTCCGCGTCGAGGAGGTCGAGAGCGGCCGCGCGATCTGCGCGGTGGTCGTCGGCGGGCTCGTCAGCTCGCACAAGGGCGTGAACCTGCCGGGAGTGCCGGTCCCGATTCCCTCGCTCACGCGCAAGGACCTCGCCGACCTCGACTGGGCCCTCGAGACCGGGGTGGACTTCGTCGCGCTCTCGTTCATCCGCTCGGCGGCGGATGTCCGCGACCTGCGCTCGCTGCTCGAGCAGGCGGGCTCGCACGCGCACGTGATCGCGAAGATCGAGAAGTCCGAGGCGGTCGACGTCCTCGACGACATCCTGGCCGAGACCGACGCCGTGATGGTCGCCCGCGGCGACCTCGGCGTCGAGATCGGGCCGGCGCTCGTGCCGCTCGTCCAGAAACGGATCATTCTGAGAGCGCTCGAGCGCGGGAAGCCGGTGATCACGGCGACCCAGATGCTCGAGACGATGGTGCACTCGCCCGAGCCGACGCGGGCCGAGGCGAGCGACGTCGCGAACGCGATCCTCGACGGCACCTCCGCGGTGATGCTCTCCGGCGAGACGGCTGTCGGCGAGTACCCGGTCGAGGCCGTCGCGTACATGGACCGGATCGCGCGGGCGGTCGAGCCGAGCCTCGACTACCGGCACGAGCTGCCCGAGGCGCACGAGAACCCGACGATCGGGCAGGCGATGTCGAATGCCGCCTGCGACCTCGCGGAGGCGTTGCAGTCGAAGGCGATCCTCGTCCCGACCTTCACCGGGCGGACGGCGAGCGCGGTTGCGCGGCTGCGGCCCCGCCGGCCGATCGTCGCTCTCACGCATGTCGACTGGGCGATGCGCCAGCTCGCGCTCGAGTGGGGCGTGACGCCCGTCCTGATCTCCGAGACCTCGGACGTCGAGGAGCTCTGGCGCCGGGCGGTCGAGGCGGCGCGCGACGCCGGCATCGTGGAGCCCGGCGACAGCGTGGTGATCACCGCCGGGACAGCGGTCAACATCCCCGGCGGCACCAACGTCATCAAGGTCGACCTGGTTCCGTAAGCCTCCCAGCCGCAGGACCGCAGGGTCCGCCGCAGAACTCCGGCTGGATGGCTGCGAGGAAGAAGCGCCGCAGGCGGCTCGGCGGGCGTATCGCCCGTCGCTGGTTTGCGATGGGCGCGCTCGTGCTGGTCGGGCTCCTCTACTACCGGCCGTTGCACGACTACCTCGACGCGCGCTCGCAGCGCGCCGCCCAGCTGGCGGCGGTGCGAGAGCTGCAGAAGGAGCAGGCCGCACTGCAACAGCGGCTCAGGCACGCGTCGTCGCCTGCCGCCCTCGCGGCCGCGGCGAGGACGCTGGGCTACGTGCGCCCCGGCGAGCACCTCTTCATCGTCAAGGACATCCCGCAGTGGCGGCGCAGGCAGCATGGGGGGCGTCATGCTCCCCGCCATGGTCACTGACGCCGACCGAGCGGTCGTAGCGCGCCAGCTGGGACGCGAGCCGCGCACGCTCCGTCGCGTCGCGGTGCGCTGCCCGTTCGGGGCTCCGGCCGTCACCGAGCAGAGTCCCTACGGGGCGGGCGGCGAGCCGTTCCCGACCACGTATTACCTCACGTGCCGACATCTCGTGACGGCCGTCTCGCGGCTCGAAGCCGCCGGAGGGGTCGAGCGCTGGAGCGAGGCGACGCGCGCCGAGCCAGCCCTCGCCGCGAGCCTCGCCGCGGGTGACGAGGAGCAGCGGGCGCTGCGGCGGGAGCTCGCCGGGGAGACGACGGGCACCGACGGAGGCGCCGCGCTGGAGTACGGCATCGGCGGCTCGCGGCGGGGCGGCAGCCTCAAATGCCTCCACGCGCACGTCGCGTTCGCGCTCGCGCGTCCCGGCTACGAGCTCGGCGAGCGCATCCTCGCCGAGGTCGAGCCCCGCTGGCCGGACCGGTGTTGCTCCCAGTGAGCAAGGTCGAGGTCGCGCGCCAGGAGTGGGAGGAGGGGAGCCGCCGGCTCGAGGCAGCACGCGAGGACCGGCAGAGGTACGGGCAACTGCTCGAGCTCCTCGAGCTCATGCTGGACGAGCTGCGCCGGCGGATCGGCCAGACGTACACGCTCGGAGAGCTCGCCGCCGCGTACGGCGAGTCCGAGCGCTGGGCCCGCGAGGTGCTCGAGGAACGTGCCGCGGTGCCCGGCTGGCCGCGCGATCTCACGCTCGTCGCCGCCGCCGCGTTCGACGCGTATCAGCGCGGCGCGATCGATTACGAACCATGAGGATGTGCGCTTAGACACACATCCGGGTGTAAGAAGTGTGAGTTTTGGTCAAATTCACGCCGATGGCCTACGAAGAGGACATTGCACGCGGTGAGCCCGACTGGCTGACCCTCGGGCGGGCCGCGCGTTTCCTCGGCGTCGCCCAGAGCACGATGCGCAAGTGGGCGGACCAGGGCGTCGTCCCGGCCATCCGCACGCACGGTGGGCATCGGCGCTTCCGGCGCCGCGACCTCGAGGCGTTTCTCGTCCGCTCCGCCGCCGGCCCCCAGCAGGCCGGCCCGACCGTCCTCCTCGTCGACGACGACGAGCGGATGCGCGAGCACGTCCGGATCGAGCTCGAGCGGGAGGGCTACGACGTGCAGCTGGCGGCGAGCGCCGACGAGGGGCTCGCCGCGATCGAAACCCGCAAGCCGAAGCTCGTGCTGCTCGACGTGATGATGCCCCACGTCGACGGCTGGGAGATGCTGCGCCGGATCCAGGAACGCCACGGCGCCGGAGCGATTCCCGTCCTGATGTTCAGCGGCCAGGTGGACGAGGCGGCCAGGCGGCAGGCGGCGTCGAGCGGAGCGAGCGGCTTCGTCGGAAAGCCGTTCGACCTGGACGAACTCGTCCACCAGGCCAAGGCGATCGTCCCCGTCTAGCTCGCGAAGCTGCCGCTTCGCTCGCTGGGAGAAGGAACTCCGCGGGCCGGAAAGCGTGGTTTCCGGCCCGCTCCGTGCCTTGTTTCTTGGGTTGGTCTGGATGGGATTCCTGCCTGGTGCGCTCGCGCGCGGCGGAGGCCGGCGCGAGCGCGGTCCGGCCTGCGGCTAAGTCCGGCTTCGCCGAGTCTTAGCCTCCGGCCTTCGGCGGTGGTTCGGATCGACGTACAACCCTCTGTGGCGTTGAGGCGGTGGCGTAACGGCACGTTACGACGCCGCGGACTGGCGGGCGAGCACGCGCAGCCTGCTCGTCCGCGACGGAACAGGCGCTTGAGCTCCACCAGCCCAATGTGCCCTCAGCACGGAGCCAACGGGAGACCGTGCTCTCCCGTTGGCGGAGTTCCTTTGCCCCCGGGCGGAGAGCGCAGCTCTTCGGCCGGAGCTAGGGCAGGTCTTCGGCGGTGAGGAGCAACCCGGCGCCGAGGAGCCCGAGTGCGCCGAGCAGGCTGATGTAGAGGCCGACTCCGCGCGCGGTCTCGAGGAAGTACGTGTCGGGGACGGAGATCAGCCGGATCAGGACGAAGATCATCGCAAGCGCCCCGAGCGCGATCAGGACGAGCCGGTCGGGCACGGCCGCCGGGAGCACGATCCCGGCCGCTCGCAGACCCTCGAGGATCAGCGTGGCCAGCCCGACAAAGAAGACGAGCTTGCCGAGGGTGCCCGTGTGCCAGCCGATGACCGACAGCGTTTGTCCGTTCGGCAGCGTCCCCACGTACCAGTCGGTGAACGCGGAGAGCGTGAGCACGAGCCCGGAGACCCACGCCAGCCGCACTCCCCAGCTTCCGGCATCCGGCGAGGCGCGCTCCGGACGTGGCCGGCGCTCGGGCCCTGTGCGGGCCGGGCGGGCTGGCTCGGGCGTTTCCACAGGCGCAGTATGGGCACAAAGTCGCTCCGGCGCGCACTGGCATCGGTCGCGCTGCGGCCGGAATACTCTCGGACGGTGACCGGTCTGCTCGCCCTCGTCGTGATCCCCAAAACGTGAGCCACCTGTCGGCCAGGCTGCAGTTGTTGGTGCTCGCAGCCGGCGCCGGTGCCACCTCGACGGAGGTCTGCGCCTCGCGGCTGCTCGCGCCCTACTTCGGCGCCTCGACCGTCGTGTGGGCGAACGTGATCGGCCTCATCCTCGCGGCGCTCGCGATCGGTTACTGGCTGGGCGGCCGCATCGCCGACCGGCACCCGTATCCGCATGTGCTCGGCGGGCTCGTCGTGGCGGGCGGCGCGCTCATCGCGGTCATTCCCTTCGTCGCCCAGCCGCTGCTCGACCTGACGGTGCGCGGGCTGAACAACATCTCGGCGGGAGCGGTGGTCGGCTCCTTCATCGGCTCGCTCCTGCTCTTCCTGCCGCCCGTCGTGCTCCTCGGGACCGCGGCGCCGTTCGCGATCCGGCTCGCGGTCACCGAGGTCGCGGAGGCGGGCACGGTCTCGGGACGCCTCTACGCGCTCTCGACGGTCGGGAGCATCTTCGGCGTGTTCGTGTCGGCGATCGTAACGATCGAGCTCTTCGGGACGCAGCGCACGCTCGTCGCCACCGCGGTGGTCGTCGCGCTCGGCGGCTCCCTGCTGCTGCGTCGCCGCTGGGTCGTGGCGCCGGTCGCGCTGGCCGCCGTGCTCGCGGTGCCGGTCGGGGTCATCAAGCCGGTCGCGGGGCTGCTCTACGAGAAGGACTCGCAGTACCAGTTCGTCCAGGTCGTGCAGAAAGGCCCGGTGCGCGACCTCTACCTCAACGAGGGGATCGCCGTGCACTCGGAGTGGCGGCGCAACACCGTCCTCACCGGCGACGAATGGGACATGTTCCTCACCGTGCCGCCGCTGCTGCGCCGCCCGGTGCACAGCGTCGCGATCCTCGGCAACGCCGGCGGTACGACCGCTCGCGCGTACGGCGTCTTCTACCCGTCGGCGCGGATCGACGGGGTCGAGCTCGACCCCGTCGTCACGGCCGCGGCCCGGCGCTACATGGGGCTCGGCCGGATCCGCCGGCTGCACGTCATCACCGCCGACGCCCGACCCTTCCTCGAGCGCACGCACGAGCGCTTCGACCTGATCCTGGTGGACGCGTATCGCCAGCCGTACGTGCCCTTCTACCTCGCGACGCAGCAGTTCTTCCGCCTCGTTCGCTCGCGCCTGCGGCCGGGCGGGATCGTCGCGCTGAACGTCGCGACGGTGCCCGGCGACCACCGGCTGGCCGAGGGGATCGCCGGGACGCTCCGCACCGAGTTGCCGCAGGTGCTCACGTGGCAGGCGCTGAAGCTGAACCAGCTCGTGCTCGGCTTCGACCGCCCGATCTCGCGCGCGCGGCTGCAGGCGGCGGTGGGGAGGACGCCGGCGCGGATCCGTGTGCTCACGCGCCTGCTCGCGGAGCATGCGCGCCCGGCCGCGCCGAGCGCCCGGCCGTGGACCGACGATCGCGCGCCGGTCGAGTGGGTCACCGACCGCATGATCCTCGAGTACGCGGCGCGCGGGGCCAACCTCCACGAGAAGCTCCTGCCTACCGCCCCTTGAACGGCGAAGGCATACAGGTCGAAAGCTAGAATCCAGCGGTCCGTGGCCAAGCGCGCCGGCTTCATCCTCTGCCTCGTCGTCTGCGCCCTCGGCGTCGGGGCGAGCCACGCCCGCGCCGGCGGTCCAACGCCTGCGCCCGTGATCGCAGCCGGCGTCCAGATCGGCTCCGTCGACGTGAGCGGGCTGACGGCCGACCAGGCGACGGCCGCGGTGGAGCAGGTCTATCTCGCTCCCGTCACGGTGAGGGTCGGGCATTACGGCGTCTCGGTCTCGCCGCACCACTTCTGGACGTCGCTCCATCTCGCCGCCGCGGTCCAGGTCGCGCTCGTCGCTCCGGCGGACACGATCGTCCCACTGACTCCGACGTTCGCCACGCAGCGTGTCGTCAAATGGGTGCAGAAGCTGGCGCGGAAGACCTTCCGCGCGCCGGTCGACGGCACGCTGCTCCTGCGGCACAACCGCCCGTTCTTCACGCGCTCGCATCCGGGCCGCGCCCTGCGCCGGCTCCCGACGCGGATGATGATCGGACACTCGATCGTCGGCGGCACGCGCACCGTGATCGACGCGCCGGTGAAGACGCTCGAGGCGACCGCGGCCAAGTCCGAGCCGGTGATCGTGATCCACCGCGGGATCAATCGTCTCTATCTCTACAACGGGACGCACCTCGCGCGCGTCTTCCCGGTGGCCACCGGGCAGGCGGCGTGGCCGACGCCCTTGGGCCACTTCGAGGTCGTCGTCAAGCAGAAGAACCCGTGGTGGTTCCCGCCGACCCAGGACTCGTGGGCCGCAGGCGCCACGCCGGTTCCGCCCGGCCCCGGCAACCCGCTCGGCACGCGCTGGATGGGACTGAGCGCGCCGGGCGTGGGGATCCACGGCACCTCTGAGCCGTGGTCGATCGGCCACTCGGAGTCGCACGGCTGCATTCGGATGCAGATTCCGTCTGCGGAGTGGCTGTACAACCGCGTGCGGGTCGGGACGCCGGTGTTCATCATCCCGGCCTAGCCCGGTCGTGGTAGGCCCTCTCAAGCTCGGGGCGCAGGCACTCGCGATGATGGGAGTGGGGATCCTCGCGTCGCTGCTCGTGTGGCATCTGACGCACCAGACGCCGCCGCCGAAGGTCGGCGCGCCCGCGCCCGCCTTCGCGCTACCTCGCCTGACGGGCGAAGGCGACCTCTCGCTCAGATCCTTCCGCGGGAAGACCGTGGTGCTGAACTTCTTCGCCTCCTGGTGCGAGCCGTGCAAGCGGGAGGCGCCCGACCTCGAGTCGGTGTGGCGGCACTACCGCTCGGACGGCCTCGTCGTCCTCGGTGTTGACAGCGGCGATACGAGAGGTGCCGCGCGAGACTTCCTCAGCGCGCACGGTGTCACGTATCCGATCGTCTTCGATCCCGGGGAGAAGCTTGCGCTCGGGGTGTATGCACTTCCGGGGCTCCCCGTGACGTATGTGATCAACCCGGTGGGACGTATTGTCGGCGAGCCTCTGCTTGGGCCGGTGAGCGACAGCGCCTACAGCCAGGAGTTCACCCGCGAGGTGAAGGCGGCGCTGCGAGCGTGACGGGCCGGCTCAAGACCTCTGCCCAGGTAATCGCGCTCGCCTGCGTCGCGGGCCTGCTCGCGCTCCTCGTCTGGTCCGTCGTCCACCAGCAGCACGCCCCGGGCGTGGGCTCCATGGCGCCCGCGTTCACGCTGCACAGGCTCGAGGGGCCAGGCAAGGTCTCGCTCGCGTCCTACAGGGGGAAGCCGGTCGTGCTGAACTTCTGGGCGTCGTGGTGCGAACCGTGCAAGAGTGAGGCCGCCGTGCTCGAGCGTGACTGGACGAGCTATCGCGGCCGCGGCGTCGTCTTTCTCGGTGTCGACTACAACGACCTCGGTTCCGACGCGCGGCGCTTCGTGAGCGCGCATGGGCTGACGTTTCCGATGCTCGAGGACGGCTCCGGCAACGTGACCCAGGGGAGCTACGGCGTCTCCCAGGTGCCGGAGACATACGTCCTCAACCGGCAGGGACGGGTGGTCGCGCACCTCCGCGGCCCGATCACGGATCCCGGCTTCGGTGCCCAATTCCAGGGCGCGATCGCGAAGGCGTCGGCGTGATGCTGCGGTTCGCTGCAGTGCTCGTGGCCGCGCTCGTCTTCGCGGCGCCCGCGGCCGCCTGCGCGCAGCCGCGCACCTCGCTGGACTACCTCCAGGGCCAGGTTATGTGCCCGACCTGCCACACGACGCTCGACATGTCCCAGTCGCCGGCAGCCCAGCGAATCAGGGTTTTTATCGCGAAGAAGGTCGCCGCGTGCTGGACGGCGCAGCACATCGAGTCGGTGCTCGTCGTCAACTACGGACAGCAGATCCTCGCTGCGCCGTCGCACAAGGGCTTCGACCTGCTCGCGTGGTGGCTGCCGATCGCCGCCGTGCTCGGAGGCGCGCTCGTCCTCGCGTTCGGTGTCTGGCGCTGGAGCCGGCGCAAGGATCCCGAGGAGCCCGATGAGCCCGCGGGCTCGGGGCTCGACGAGGAGACCGAGCGTCGCCTCGACGATTTGCTGGCACGCTTCGACTGATGGGCGGCAGGCTGGACTGATGGGAGGAAGACTGGGCATCTCGTTCGCGGCCGGTTTCGTCTCCGTCGTCCTGCCGTGCGTGCTCCCGCTCGTCCCCGGCTACCTCGCTGCGCTGTCGAGCGTCGAGGCCGGCCAGCTCGGCCAGCGCGGCACCACCCGGCGCGTGGTCATGTCGAGCATTCCGTTCATCGTCGGCTTCACAGTTGTCTTCGTCGTGCTCGGGGCCGGAGCCGCGGCGGTCGGCTCCGTCCTCTCGGCTACGGCCCGCACGCAGGTCGCGGGCTTCATCCTCGTCGTGCTCGGGCTCGCGTTCATGGGCCTCCTGCCCGTGCCGGAGCGCGTGCTGGCGCCGGGCCTGCTCTCGGGCGCGCGCAGCCGCGGCTCCGGCGCGCTCCTCGGCGGGGCCTTCGCGGTCTGCGCGGCGCCGTGCATCGGCAGCGTCCTCGGAGCCGTGCTCGTCCTCGCGAGCACGAGCGGCACCGTGCTGAAGGGCACCGTCCTGCTCGCGGCGTACGCGCTCGGCCTCGGAGCGGCGTTCGTCGTCGCCGGCCTCGCCTTCGTCCGTGCGATGGGAGCGTTCCGCTGGCTGCGCGACCGCTACACCTTGATCCAGGTCGGGAGCGGGATCATGCTCGTCGCACTCGGTCTGCTCCTCTTCTTCCACCGCGAGTGGTGGCTCCAGGTCGGAGTCAACCGCGCCCTGATCGACCTGGGCCTCTCAAAGCCCTAGCCCTCAGGCGGGACATGTCCTTCCTAGTAACAGACTGTTACTAGGTGTCGGGCGGGCCCAGGAAGCTCGGCCCCGGACGTGGCCGCAAAGCCGACCGTCCAAGCAAGTAACAGACTGTTACACGGAGAGCTGGGGAGGATCGAGGTCGAGCGAGCCCGAGGCCACGCGCCGCTGCGCGGCCTCCACCTGTTCGAGGACGCTCGCGACGTCGACGCCGCGATAGACCGGCGCGAACGGCGTGAGCCGCCGCGCCGCCTTCTCGAGCTGCCGCCCGGTCGCGACCGGACGACCCCGGCCCGCCTGGTACCAGGCGACCGCGACATGAACGAGCCCCTGGAAGAAATCGCGCTCCTCCGCGGGCGCTGCGCGCCATGCTTCTTCGAGCTCTTCGTGCGCCTCGAAATAGCGCCCGGCGCGAAGCGCTTCGAGCCCGCGCTTGTACGGAGCCTCCATCCCGCTTTAGGCTTCCGGCGTGGCGACGATCCTGTTGTGTGGGGTCGATCTGTTCATGCGGGGGAAACTCGACGCGCTCCTGCCGAGTCATCGTCTCATCACAGTCGACCACACGGAAGATCCGGAGCTCGTTCTGGCGGACGTCTCGCGCATCGACCCGGAGGAGGTCGCGGACACGTATCCGGACATCCCGATCGTCGGTTTCACGAACCACACCGACACCTCCGGGCTCCGCGCCGCGCATGCCGCCGGCTTCGACCAGGTGCTTGCGAAGTCGGCTCTCGGCGACCAGCTCGGCGCAGTCGTCACCGAACTGACGGACTCCGTGGAACCCTGACGGTTGGCCGTGCAGCCGCTCGCGGCGGCTATCTACAGTAGGGCGCTGTGACGTACATCATCGCCGAGCCCTGCATCGACATCAAAGACCTGTCCTGCGTGGACGTCTGTCCCGTCGACTGCATCCACGTGTTCGACCGGATCCTCGTCATCGATCCGGAGGAATGCATCGACTGCGGGGCCTGTGAGCCGGAGTGCCCGGTCGAGGCGATCTTCCCCGAGGACGCGTTGCCGGACAAGTGGAACGCGTTCGTCGAGATCAACTACGCCTTCGACAAGGGCGCGGAGGTCATCAACCAGCTCACCCAGAAGTACGCGGACGAGAACAACGTCCAGAACGAACCGATCGACTGAGTTGAGAGCCGGCTACTAGCCGGCGAGATACGCGCAGAGGCGGCGGTCGCCGGGCAGCGGCGACGGGGCGAGCTTCGTCACGCGCAGCTGCTTCCCCTCGACCTCCACGCTGGACCCGACCGACGGCGGGTCGCCGTCCTGCTCCACCAGCTCGTAGCCGGAAGGCTTCCAGACGAAGAGGAGATACTGCTGCGCGCCGTCGCCGTCCACGCGCGGAAGCCTAGTCGTCGCCCGTCGGCTGGCCGCGCAGTTCGAGGCTCATGGTCGTGCCGCCGACCTCGTGGTCGAGCGTGAGGTTCGCGCCGAGGGTGCGCGCCCGTTCGCCCATCACCTCGAGTGCCCGCCGGCGGCGCTCGGTCGGCGCGTCGTCGCGGATCACCAGGCGCAGCGTGCCGGGCGTGTCCGAGGTGGCCGCGACGTCGAAACGGGAGGGAGGCCCGCGCCGGATCGCCTCCTCGAGCGCCTCGCGGACGATCTGGTAGAGCGCCGCCTGCGTCTGCTCGGCGAGCGTGTCGATCAGCGCCACGTCGAGCGTGACTTCGATCCGGTGCTCGCGGCCGCGGGTCTGCGCGAGCGCGTCGACCGCGGCCGTGAAGCCGTGATCGCGGAGCGCCACCGGCTCGAGGTTGAACGAGAGGTCGCGGAGCTCGCCGACCGTCGTCCTCGTCCGGGCGAGCGCGCGGTCGAGGATCTCGCGGGCTTGCTCGTGCTCGCCGCGGCGAATCAGGTCGAGCGAGGCGTCGAGCATGAGCGCGACGCCCGACAGCGACTGCACCGGGCCGTCGTGGAGGAACAGCGCGATCCGCCGGCGCTCGTCCTGTTCCGCGGCGAGGACCTGCTCGGCGGGCTCGCCGTCGGCGGCGGTGATCGTCTCGGTTGCGGCGGAGCTGGTCGACCGTGGCTTCACTAGTCGATGATCGCTTCGCGCAGGGCGATGGCGACCGCCTGCGTGCGCGTGTCGGCCTCGAGCTTGGCGAGGATGTGCCGCACGTGGCTCTTCACCGTCTCCTGGCTGATGAACAGCTGGGAGGCGACGTCCGCGTTCGACATGCCGTCGGCGAGGAGCTGCAGGATCTCCCGCTCGCGGCCGGTGAGCATGTCGTCCTTGTCGCGGCCGGTCAGGAACGCGGGCATCAGCGCCGGGTCGACGTAGCCCTCGCCGCTCGCGACCTTCTCGATCGCGCGTAGCAGGGTCTCGTGCGGCGCCTCCTTCAGGACGTAACCCTTCGCGCCCGACTCGAGGCCGCGGCTGAGGAGGCTGCGTTCGCTGTAGGCGGTGAAGATGAGGACCGAGCTGTCGGGCACCTTCTCCATCAGCACCTTCGTCGCCTCGAGCCCGTCCATGCCCGGCATGCGGACGTCCATGATCACGACGTTGGGGCGGCGCCGCTCGGCGAGCGCGACGGCGGCCTCGCCGTCGGCGGCCTCGCCGATCACCCGGATGTGCGGCGCCCGGCTGAGCGACAGCCGGAGCCCCTCGCGCACCACCTCGTGGTCGTCGACGATCAGGCAGGTGATCTCGGAGGCGGCGGCCACGGCCGGCAGATCATAGATCGCTGGTCCGGCTGTCACATAGCCGCTATTTGCAGCTGTTCGCCCTGAGCAGCAGGCTCGAGGCGGACCCGACGGCGGTCGCGGACGCCGTGGCTGCGCGCAAGCGCGCGGACGCGCTCCCGCACCGGCTCGGTTTCCCGACGTGGGAGATAGGCGCCGCGGCGGTACCGCCGCTCGTACTCCGGGAGCAGTTCGGGCCAGTCGCGGTCGAGCGCGGCGAGAAAGTGCTCGCGCGTTCCCGGCCGCAGGTACAGGAGGTTTGCCCAGATCCCGGTCGCCCCGGCCGCGCGCGCTTCCCGCACGACCTCTGCCAGGAGCTCGGGCCGATCGCTCAGGCCCGGCAGGATCGGCGCCATGCCGACCCGTGCGTCGATCCCCGCGTCCACGAGGCGCGAGAGCGCGCGGAGCCGCTGCCGCGGCGGCGAGGTTCCCGGCTCGGTGCGGCGCCAGATCTCCTCGTCGAGCGTCGGGACGGAGAACGTGACGGAGACGTCGGCCTGTCGGGATGCCTCGACGAGCACGTCGACGTCGCGCACGATGAGCGGCCCGCGCGTGATGATCGCGAACGGGCTCGCCGCGTCGGCCAGCGCCTCGATGCAGGCGCGCGTGAGGCGGTAGCGGCCCTCGGCCGGCTGGTACGGGTCCGTCGCCGCCCCGATCGCGACCGGCTCCCGCTTCCAGGACGGGCGGGCGAGCTCTCGCCGCAGCACCTCCGCGACGTTCGTCTTCACCCGGATGCTCGCGCCGTAGCGGTCGTCCGACGGCCGGTCGGCGCGCGCCTCGAAGGCGCGGACGTAACAGAACGTGCAGCGGTGGGCACAGCCCATGTACGGATTGAGCGAGAAGGCGAACGGCATCCCGCGGACGCGGTTGAGGGCGCTGCGGCACGGCTCCTCGCGGTACTCGGCTCGCATCGGTGGAGGATAGCGAACATACGTTCGTGTAGGCAGCCGCCCCCGACCGCGTCCCTATACTCCGGCCGGAGAGTTGGACGAGAACCCTCCTAGTACCTACGCCCTCGAGGTGGTGAGGGCGTGACACTCCTCTTCGAGCTGATCGGGGTCGCGGTCCTGATCCTGCTCAACGCGTTCTTCGTGGCAGCGGAGTATGGCCTCGTCACGGCGCGCCGGACGCGGATCATCGAGCTCCAGCACCACGGGAACCGCCGCGCGCGCGACGTGCTGCGGATCACGAGCGATCCGGGCCGCTTCATCGCGGCGATGCAGCTCGGCGTCACGCTCACCTCCCTGGGCATCGGTGCTCTCGGCGAGGCGACGCTGTCGCGCGAGTTCGACAAGTGGATGTCGACCGTGCTCGCCATCCTCCTCGCCTATGCGCTCCTGAGCTTCTTCCACGTCGTCTTCGGCGAGCTCGTGCCGAAAGGCGCGGCGCTCGGCCACGCGGAGGGGACGGCGCTCTGGGTCTCGGCTCCCGTGCGCGCCTTCCTTGCGGTCTTCCGCCCCTTCATCTGGGCGCTCCAGGCCGCGAGCGACTCGATCCTCCACTCGTTCGGGCTCGAGCCGCCCGGCGCCGAGCGCGAGGTCCACTCCGAGGCCGAGCTGCGCATGCTCGTCTCCCGCTCGACGCAGCAGGGGCAGATCCAGGAGAGCGAGCGGGAGCTGATCGACAAGGTCTTCGTGTTCGGGGACAAGGACGTCGCCGACGTGATGGTCGCGAAGCCCGACGTCGCCGCGGTCTCGGTTTACATGCCGCCGGAGGAGGCGCTCGCCGTCGTCCTCGACTCGCCGTACACGCGGTATCCGGTCTTCCGTGAGTCGCTCGACGACATCGTCGGCGTCCTCCATGTGCGCGACCTCTTCAAGGCGATCCACGATCGGGGGCTGAGCGGCCTCGACCTGGAGTCGATGCTCCGGCCCGCCTACGTCATCCCCGAGACGAAGGACCTCGCCTCGCTCCTGCAGGAGTTCCGGCGCACGAACAGCCACTTCGCGGTCGTGGTCGACGAGTACGGCGCGATGGTCGGGATCGCGACGCTCGAGGACCTGCTCGAGGAGATCGTCGGCGAGATCGAGGACGAGTTCGACGTGCCCGAGGAGCAGGTCGAGCAGATCGGCGAGGACTCGTACCGCGTCGACGGGATGTTCTCGATCGACGAGTTCAACGAGCGGTTCGGCACCCACTTGCCGGACGAGGACTTCCACACGGTTGCCGGCTTCGTCTTCGGCCAGCTCGGCCGTGCTCCCGAGCCGGGCGACGACGTCTCGCACGACGGGATGCGGTTCGACGTGCTCGAGGTGGAGGGCAACCGCATCGAGCGGATCGCGGTCACGTTCGAGGAGCGGCCCGAACCGCGCGGCGACGAGATCGCGGACTACGTCGACGAGGACGAGGTCGAGTAGGGCTCAAGAGGCGCTCAGGTGAGAGGAAGCTGGCCCAGGCGGGCGTGCTCGGCCCTGTCTCGGTTTGCCGGGTCTCTGGACCTGGTTCGGTCGAGGCTCCAGGTCCAGGAATCGCGCTACCGCAGCCGCCCGCCCGATGCGCGGAGGTGATCTTGTGTTCCGGT
The DNA here is from genome assembly GCA_963770815.1 of uncultured Actinomycetes bacterium. Taxonomy (GTDB): domain Bacteria; phylum Actinomycetota; class Thermoleophilia; order Gaiellales; family Gaiellaceae; genus Palsa-739. The sequence goes on along the minus strand of CAVYQV010000003.1, from coordinate 39,728 downwards.
CTAGCTCGTGGCAGCCGCTGCCACGTTCGGGAGGCCGACCGCACTTTCAGCGTTGACCGCGAAGTACTCGTTCTTGCTCACATGCCCGGCAGCCCCTTCGACAATCCCCCGAACCGTGTCCACTGACCCCGACTCCCACAAACAGACAGCACGAGAACCGTCCTCGTTCGGGATCGCGCTGTGCAGAGTTGTTCCCGCCGGAAGGTCCGCAAGTGCTACCTGCGCGATCTCCCAGAACGTCTTGGGATCGTCGACGGCATGGATCGCAACGACATACATCGCCGCTCCTCTCATCGGTAACCGGCACCTGGCGCCGGTGTCTGCACCGCAACCTACACCTTCCAATTCCTCGGCGATGACCGAAGATTGGGCCGTCTGCTCAGGGGTCAATCCGGAACACTGGTCAGGCGAGCGTCCTGTCGTTTCGCTCGGCGCGAGCCAAGGCGTACAGTCGGCTGCCGGGCGGCTTGTAGTGCCCGCCAGCGTCAGGAAAGGAAACGGCCGTGCTGTTTCACGTCACTTGGGAGTTCATCGATACGAGCGAGGACGGCATTCGGAGGTCGCTCGGCGTCTTCTCGAACTGGCAGCCACCGGCGGGGGCGGAGTTCAAGGGCTTCTACGGCTTCGCTGACGGCGGAGGGGGAGTAGCGCTGATCGAGGCCGAGAGCGCCGACGCGCTCGCCCGTACCACGGCCCCATGGACGCCGTGGTTGCGGTTCACAGCGAATCCGATCGTGCCGATCGAGGAGTCGTCCGCGATCGCCGGAGAGGCCGTCGCCTTCCGCGACTCGGTGAGCTAGCTCCTATAGGAGCGCGAGCGGCTCGATCGTGCCGTTGGCGATCGTCCACGCCGCCAGTTCGTCGCGCGCCACCGAGTAGATGAGATACGGCCGGCCCTGCCAGAGGCCGACGTTCTCCACGTCGGTGCGCGACGGCCGCGGCGGCGCCGAGACGTGCGAGTGGACGACCGCCAGCTCGTAGCCCTCGTCCTCGAGGAACCAGAGGTCGGGGTCGATCTCCAGCTCGAAGCGGTAGGGCGAGGGGGCCGCGTTGCGGCCCGGCTCGTAGCGGTCCGCGACGCCGTCGCGGAGGACCAGCAAGCCGCAGCTCTCGTTCGGCAGCTCTTGCCGCGCGTGCTCGGCGAGCGCCTCGCGGACGGGCGGCGGCACTACCACCACAGCTTGCTCTCGTCGATCTCCTCGCCCCGCCAGAAGCCGGCGGAGAGGTACTTCCAGCCGCCGTCCGCCAGGACGCAGACCACGACTCCCGCCTCGAGCTCGGCCGCGAGCCGGCGGGCGACGTGGAGCACGGCGCCGCTCGAGACTCCGGCGAAGATTCCCTCGCGCTCGAGGAGCGCGTACACGCCGGCGACGGCGTCCTCGTTCGAGACGAGCAGCTTGCGGTCGAGCTTGGCGACGTCGAGGATCGGCGGGACGTAGCCGTCGTCGAGCGAGCGCAGGCCCATCACGGGGTCGCCCGGCAGCGGCTCGGCGGCCGCGACGACGACCTCGGGGAAGCTCTCCCGCAGCCGCGCGCCGGCGCCCATCAGCGTCCCGCCCGTGCCGAGGCCGGCCACGAGGACGTCGACGCGGTCGAGCGCCTCCGCGATCTCCGCACCGGTGCCGTCGTAGTGCGCGCGCGGGTTCGCCTCGTTCGCGTACTGGAACGGCATGAAGTAGCGCGGCTCGCGCTCGGCGAGCTCGAGCGCGACACGGACGGCGCCGTTCGAGCCCTCGGCGCCGGGCGAATCCACGATCTCCGCTCCGTACAGGCGCAGGAGCCGCCGCCGCTCCTCCGTCGCGTTCTCCGGCAGGACGCACGTCAGCGAGTACCCCTTGAGCTTCGCGACGAGCGCGAGCGCGATGCCGGTGTTGCCGGACGTCGGCTCGAGCAGCGCGCGGCCGGGCTCGAGCTCTCCGGCGGCCTCCGCCGCCTCGATCATCGACAGCGCGACCCGGTCCTTGATCGAGCCGGTCGGGTTCTGGCCCTCGAGCTTCGCGTACAGGCGGACCGACGGCTTCGGTGACAGGCGCCGCAGCTCGACGAGCGGGGTGTTGCCGACGAGCTCGAGCAGGGAGCCGGCCGTGCGGAGGCTAGAGCCCACCGGCCATGGCGGGGAGGAGGATGACGCTCGAGCCGTGGTCGACGGCGGTGTCGAGCCCGTCGAGCGTCCGGACGTCCTCGCCCTCGAGGTAGACGTTCACGTACGGCGCGATGTCGCCGTCCTCGACGAGCTGCGGCCGGAGGCCGGGGAAGCGCGCCATCAGGTCGAACAGCAGCTCGCGCACGGTGCCGCCCTCGGCAGGCACCTCGCGCGCGCCGCCGACCTCGCCTCGCAGCATCGGTGGGATCCGGACGCGACTCATGCGTGCGTCGGCTTTCCGCTGCAGAACTCGACGTAGTCGATGTACTCGGTGATCGTGGGCGAGTCGCCGCAGACCGGGCAGTTCGGATCGCGGCGCAGGTTGACCTCGCTGAACTCGGTCGCGAGCGCGTCGAAGAGGAGCAGCCGTCCGACCAGCGGCTCGCCGATCCCGAGACACAGCTTGAGCGCCTCGCTCGCCTGCAGCGAACCGACGATGCCGGGCAGAACGCCGAGCACGCCGCCCTCGGCGCAGCTCGGGGCGAGCTCCGGCGGCGGCGGCTGCGGGAAGAGACAGCGGTAGCACGGGCCGTCGCCGGGTTTGAAGACGGTCGCCTGTCCCTCGAAGCGGTAGATCGAGCCGTGCACGAGCGGGATGTCGTGCCAGACGGCCGCGTCGTTGATCAGATAGCGCGTCGGGAAGTTGTCGGTGCCGTCGACGATCACGTCCCAGCCGTCGGCGAGGATCCGCTCGACGTTCTCGGAGTTGAGCCGCTCGATGTAGGTCACGACCTCGACGTCGGGATTGAGCTCCTGCAGCGTGCGTTTCGCCGACTCGGCCTTCCATTCGCCGAGGCGCGCCGTCGAGTGCAGCACCTGGCGCTGGAGGTTCGAGGCGTCGACCCGGTCGTCGTCGACGATCCCGAGCCGTCCGACTCCCGCGGCCGCGAGGTAGAGCGCCGCCGGCGAGCCGAGCCCGCCCGCGCCGAGCAGCAGCACCCGCGAGTCGAGCAGCTTCAGCTGCCCCTCCTCGCCGACCTCCGGGATCAGGACGTGCCGGCTGTAGCGCTGCCGCTTCGCGGCGTCGAGCGTGCGGGGCAGCTCGGTGGGGAGGCCGCTGCGCTTCCAGTCGGTGTAGCCGCCGGCGAGCGAGACCACGTTTTCGTAGCCGAGCTCCTCGAGCGACTTCGCGGCGAAGGCCGAGCGGTTGCCGGCTGCGCAGTAGAGAAAGATCGGTTGGGCGCGATCGGGAGCCGCCTGCTCGATGCGCGACTCGAGGTTGCCGCGCGGAATGTGGATCGCGCCCGGAATCCGTCCCTCGGTCCATTCGTCCAGCTCGCGTACGTCCACGACGAGCGGCCGGTCGTCCGCGGCCAGGAGCTCGCGCGCCTGGGTGACGTCGACCTCGTCGATCTCCGACTTGACCTGCTGCAGCAGTTCCCGATAGTTCGGCATCGCTTTCGGAAATGTAGCGACCCCGTTCCTGGCTACGCTCGGAGCGTGGCGACGGAAGCTCGCCCCCTCGTGGGAATACGGAACCGGCGCGTCGTCGTCATCGTCGTGCTGGCCGCGCTGATCGCTGCAGCCGCGGTGGTGGGGGCGACGCTGCTCCAAACCCGTGGCGAGCGGACGACCGTCCCGAACGCGGTGGTGAAGCCGCGCGCCGGGCTGCCGCCGCTCGACCTCAACTTCGGCGTCGATACGAGCGCGGAGGCGCGCGCTCTCAACGGCGCCCAGGCGCTCTACAACGCCGGCCGCGCGGCGCAGGCTGCCGCGATCTTCGCCCGCTACCACTCCCTGGAGGCGCAGATCGGCTCGGCCTTCGCCGCGTGGAAGCAGACCGGGCTCGCGCCGCTGCAGAGCCTGGCGGCCGCGCATCCGGCGAGCAGTCTGGCGCTGCTCCACCTGGGCATCGCGGACTACTGGGCGGGCCAGAACGCCGACGCGGTCGCCGAGTGGGAGAAGACCGCGAAGGTCGGCGCCGACTCGCCGTACGGGGTCAAGGCGGAGGATCTCCTGCACCCGAAGCTGAGCCCTCCGGGCCTGCCGTCCCTGCCGTACCTCGTGCTCGACTTCGGCCCGTCGCGCGCGATCGCGAAGCTGCCGCCGTCGGAAGAGCTTGCAGCGCTGGCCCGCGCTGCGGCGAGGCCGGACGCCCGCGCGAAGCTCCTGTACGGCTCCGCGCTCTGGGGGCTCGAGCGGCCGCTCTCGGCGGAGCAGCAGTTCGCGGCCGCCGCGAAGCTCGCGCCGCACGACCCGCTCGCCCGCACGGCGGCCGCCGTCGGCATGTTCACGAAGGCGAACCCGGTCAGGGCGTTCAGCCGCCTCGGACCGCTCACCGGCGTCTTCCCGCACTCCGCGGTCGTCCGCTTCCATCTCGGCCTGCTCCTGCTCTGGAGCGGCGAACGGCAGAAGGCGATCGAGCAGCTCCGGCTCGCGGCGGCCTACGGGCGGCATTCACCCTACGGAGAAGACGCACGAAGACTGCTTTCGCGTCTGCCTGGTACTAGGTCTAAGTAAAGGAAATATGAGCCGAACGGCCTATGGCGGCTGGGGCTCGCTGCTGGCATCCTCCACCATCGCGACGGAGGGGGAGCATGGCCGAGACAGCCGTGGTGGAGGCGTCGCCTGTCGACGTTCTCGAGACGGACGAAGCACGAAACCTGCTCGAGGCGGCGCAAGCGGCCGGGCGGGTCAGCGCCGAGGGGATCGCACTTGCGCTCGACGAGCTCGAGCTCGACCAGGCGCAGGTCGAGGAGGTCTACCGGGCGCTCGAGTTGTTGCAGGTCGAGATCGTCGACGCGCAGGCGACGGAGCCCGACCCAAAGGAGGAGGTGCCGCTCGACGAGACCACCCGCGAGGTCTCGACCGATGCCCTCCAGCTCTTCCTCAAGGACATCGGCAAGGTCGAGCTGCTGACCGCCGCCAGGGAGGTCGAGCTCGCGAAGCGGATCGAGCGCGGCGACCACCGCGCGAAGCAGGAGATGGTCGAGGCGAACCTGCGCCTCGTCGTCTCGATCGCGAAGCGCTACCGCAACCAGGGGCTCCCGTTCCTCGACCTGATCCAGGAGGGGACGATCGGCCTGGTCCGCGCCGCGGAGAAGTTCGACTGGCGCAAGGGCTACAAGTTCTCGACCTACGCGACCTGGTGGATCCGCCAGGCAGTTGCGCGCGCGCTCGCCGACAAGGGGCGCACGATCCGGATGCCCGTCCACGTCGTCGAGAAGCTGAACAAGATCGTCCGCTCCGAGCGCAAGCTGCGCGGCGAGCTCTGCCGTGAGCCGCTGCCCATCGAGATCGCAATCGACGTCGAGCTCCCGCTCGCCGAGGTGGAGCAGATCCTCCGCACTTCGCAGGCGCCGATCTCGCTCGAGAAGCCGGTCGGCGACGAGGACGAGTCGGAGTTCGGCCACTTCCTCACCGACGAGAACGCACCGCTGCCCGACGAGGCGGCCGATGTGACGCTGCGCCAGGAGCTGCTGCGCAACATCCTCGGCACGCTCTCGCACCGGGAGCGGCGCGTGCTCGAGCTCCGCTACGGGCTCAGCGGCGAGCAGCCGTGCACGCTCGACGAGGTCGGGCGAGCGTTCAACGTGACGCGCGAGCGGATCCGGCAGATCGAGAACCAGAGCCTGAAGAAGCTGCGGGCGCTCGGCGTGACCGGCTCGCTCAGAGACGTCGCCTAGACTCGGCCGATGCGCAAGCTCGACCCTGCCGACCTCGGCGACCTGCTCGAGCTGCCGCTCGTCGCGGTCCTGGCCACGTACCGCAGGGACGGCAGCGTCCTGCTCTCGCCGGTCTGGCACCGGTGGCGCGACGGCGGCTTCGACGTCGTCGTCGGCCCGAACGACATCAAGCTCAAGCACCTGCGCCGCGATCCGCGGGCGAGCGTCCTCGTCTACGGCCACGAGCCTCCGTATGCGGGCTTGGAGGCGCGAGGCGAAGTGCGCCTCGCGACGGAGCACGCGGCGGAAGCCATCCTCTCGATGGCGGTTCGCTACCTCGGGCCGGAGGACGGTCCGGCCTACGCGGCCACGGTCACGAACGCCGTGCTCGTCCGGCTCGAGCCGGACGATCTCCGCGGCTGGGACTTCGCCGACGACTGGGGTTAGGCGCCGAGGAAGTCCTCGAGCGCGCGGCTGATGCCCGCCGCGTCGAGCCCGTGCGCGGCCCGGTGCTCCGCTCCCGTGCCGTAGTGCCGGAACTCCGCGTTCGGGACGCCGAGGGCGAGCAGTCGGTGCGGCCGGTCGCGCAGCGCGACGGCGATCTCGGGTGCCGAGGTGCCGGCGAGGTACGGCTCGACGAGCACCACGTCGGTGCCGTCCGCGAGCGCGTCGCGCAACTCGTCGTGCGGGAACGGCCGCACGGTCGCGATGTAGGAGACCGAGACGTCACGGTCGGCGGTCGCCTCGAGAACCGGAGTCAGCGTCGGGCCGACGGCGACGACGAGCGGGGCGCCGGGAGAGCCGTGCCGGATCACCGTGAGCCAGCGGCCGTCGACCCGGGCGTGGTTCGTCTCCTCGCTCAAGCGCAGGTACGTGCGCCCGTTGCCGCCGAGTGCCTGCCGAAAGAGCCGGTCCGCTTCGTCCACGTGCCCGGGGACATGGATCGTCCAGCCGGGGAGCGCCGCGACGAGCGCGACGTCCTCGGGCGCCTGGTGCGTGCGGCCCTCGTGGGCCGCGTCGTACGACGCGCCGATGCTCACGAGGACGGCGCCGAGGTCGTTGTGGCCGAGGTCGAGCTTGAGCATCTCGTACGGGCGCTCGACGAGGAACGGCGTGTACGAGTGCGCGACCGGCCGGTAGCCCTCGAGCGCGAGCCCGGCGGCCACGCCGATCATCAGCTGCTCGCGGATGCCGACGTCGAAGTGGCGCGGGTGCTCGCCGATCGCGTCGGTTCCGATCTGGGCCGTGACGACCGCGACTCGCTCGTCCTCGTGGAGCGCCTCGCTGGCGAGCTCGTAGAAGCGCTGGCGCATCGTCGTCATCTCGTCTCCACCTCCGCGACGATGCAGCGCGGCCGCGTTCCTGCGGGATCCTGGGTGAGCGCCGCCTCGAGCCGGTCGTGGTCGCGGCCGTCGACCCGCCGCGCGTCCCAGCCTTCGACGGAGAAGCGGCGCTCGACGCCTTCAGGCCACCCGTGCGACGAGGAATGGTTGTCGATCACGATCGCGGTGAGGGATGCGAGCCCGACCCGGCCGGCGTACTGCACCGCCTCCCAGTTCGAGCCCTCCTCGAGCTCGGCGTCGCCCAGGAGGCAGAAGACGCGGCGGCCCGTCAGAGCGGAGCCGACCGCGACGGCGAGCCCGTGGCCGAGCGAGCCGCTCGAGAACTCGGCTCCCGGCACGAGCTTGCGGTCGGGATGGTGGCCGAGCGGCGAGTCGAAGTCGCCGAAGCCGTCGAGCAGTTCGACGGGGAGCAGGCCCTTCGCGGCGAGCACGGCGTAGTACGCGGTGGGGCCGTGGCCCTTCGAAAGGATGAAGCGGTCGTCCCTGCCGAGGACGCAGTCGTAGAGGACCCACAGGACGTCGAGGGTCGAGAGCGAGCTTCGGTCGTGCTTCTCGTCGCCGGTCAGCCGCGTGAGCAGTGCCGGCAGGTCGTCGTAGCCGGATTCGGTTGTCGTGGTGGTCGCCATGCCTCCACGGTAGAACTTAAACTAAGGTTGAAGTCAAGTGACCAGAGAACTGACCATCGGCGAGCTCTCCGAGCGAAGCGGCGTCTCGCAGTCGGCCCTCCGCTTCTACGAGCGGGCGGGGCTCATCTCGGCGCGGCGCACGGACGGCAACCAGCGGCGCTACGCGAGCGTCACCCTGCGGCGCGTGGCGCTCGTGCAGGCGGGGAAGGCGGCCGGCGTCCCGCTCGAGCGGATACGCGCGGCGCTCGATGAGCTGCCCGCCGGCAAGACGCCGACGAAGCGCGACTGGGAGCGGCTCTCGCGCAGCTGGCGGCGAGAGCTCGACGAGCGCATCGCGACGCTCGAGGCGATTCGCGGTCGGCTGACGACGTGCATCGGCTGCGGCTGCCTCTCGCTCCGCACCTGCGCGCTGCTCAATCCGGCTGACGAGGCGGGTTCGCTCGGCGGAGGCGCGCACTATCTCCGTAGAGTCTCTCCCCGTGGATGAGGCCTGGCGCGCCGAGCTGGCGGAGCTGATCGCGATTCCGAGCGTGAGCGCCGACCCGGCCCACCGGGAGGACGTGAAGCGCGCGGGCGAATGGGTCTGCGAGCTCGTCCGTCGCAGCGGAGGCACCGCCGAGCTGACGCCGTTCGAGGAGCGCGAGCTCGTGCTCGGCGAGATTCCGGCCTCGAACGGGCCCGGCGACGCACCCACCGTCCTCGTCTACAACCACTTCGACGTCCAGCCGCCGGCGCCGCTCGAGCTCTGGGAGTCCGAACCGTTCGAGCTCGACATTCGCGGCGAATGGGCGTACGGGCGCGGCATCGCCGACGACAAGGGCCAGCTCTGGCTCGTCCTCAAGGCGGCGCAGCGGCTCGTCGAGGCGGGGGCGCTGCCCGTCAACCTCCGTATCGCCTTCGACGGCGAGGAGGAGATCGGCGGCCACACGATCGCCGACTGGATCGCGCAGGACGAGCGCGGCGCCGACGCCTGCGTGATCTTCGACGGCGGGATGCTGCGGCGCGACGTCCCGACGATCGAGCTCGCGACCCGCGGCCTCGTCGGCGTCGACGTCAAGGTCAGAACCGGCGAGCGCGACCTGCACTCCGGGATGTACGGCGGCGTGGCGCTCAACGCGATCCATGTGCTCCTGCGCTGCCTCGACGCGGTGCTGGCCGGTCCGGACGGCCGGCTGCCGGAGCCGTTGCGCGCGGGGATCGCCCCGCCGACAGCCGACGAGCTTGCCGCGTGGTCCGAGCTCCCGCCGGGTGCCGATGCGATCTCCGAGGCGGGCGCCCAGCCGCTCGACGCGAAGGCGGGCGAGGAGTTCTACGTCCGCACGTGGGCCGAGCCGTCGACCGACGTGAACGGGATCGTCGGCGGCAAGCCCGGCGTCCGCAACACGACCTTGAGCGTCGAGGCCTCTGCCGAGTTCTCGATCCGCCTCGCACCGGGCCAGGACGCCGAGGCGATCGGCGGCGCCGCGGAACGGCTCCTGCGCGAGGCGGCTCCGGAGGGAGCAGACCTCGAGATCGTCGTGAAGGGCTCGAACCCGGGCCTCGTCCGCGCCGACGCGCCCGCCGTGCAACTTGCGCTCGACGCGTTCGAGCAGGCGCTCGGGACGCGCCCGCTGCTCACGCGCGTGGGCGGCTCGATCCCGCTCATGCCCGCGCTGACCGAGAAGGGCATCGACACGATCCTCAGTGGCTTCGCGCTGCCCGAGTCGAACGTGCACTCGCCGAACGAGCGCTTCCTCGTCGAGTACTTCGCGGCCGGGATCGACACCGTCGCCGCGCTGTTCACGGCACTCGGTCGGCTGAACTAGCTAGAGCGCGTGCGGGTGGGCGCGCCCGCAGGGCAGCCACTCGTGGCCGAACTCGCGCATGGCGTCGATGATCGGGAGAAGCGACTCGCCCTTCGCCGTCAGCGAGTACTCGACCCGCGGCGGCGTCTCCGGATAACTCTGCCGCTCGAGGATTCCTTCGGCCTCGAGGGCGCGGAGCCGCTCGGCCAGCGTGCGCGGGCTGATGCCCTGGCACGAGCGCTCGAGCTCCGAGAAGCGGCGCGGCCCCTCCGAGAGATCGTGGACGAGCAGCGCCGTCCACTTCGCACCGACGATCTCGGCCGTCGCCGCGACCGCGCAGGTGCCTGCCACGTGGACAGAGTTCATCGTGCGAACGGCCATCGCTCCGATTGTACGCCGCGCTTGTCAAGAGCTGAACGGGGCCGGGCAGGCGTCGATCTTCGGGATCGAGAAGCGCGCGATCGTCCCAAACCCCTCGCACGGCTTGCAGGCCTGCGCGACCCCGGCGTCGCAGGCGACCGAGAGGAAGATGAACGCGTCCTCCAGCGTGAAGCCGTGCTCGTCGACGAGCAGGCACGCCGCCTCCTCGGCCACGAGCGCGAGCGCCTCGCCGTACTCGGGCGCGGTCGCGTGCGGCAGCCAGCGGTCCGCGAGCTCGGTCACCGGCCACGTCGCCTGCTTCCCCTTCAGGAGGTCGAAGCGGATGTCCACCTCCCCCGCGATCTCGACGCCGGTGAAGCAGATCTCGCCGTCGCCCATCGCCGCGTGCATGTCGCCGACCGCGAACATGCCGCCGGGCTGCCGGACCGGGAAGAAGATGCGCGCGCCGGCGCCGTGCCAGTGGTCGTCGAGGTTCCCGCCGTGCCGGCCCGCGAGCCCGTTCGAGAGCTCCTCGCAGCCGGTCGCGACCCCGACGACGCCGACCATCGGCAGCGCGGGGAACGAGACGCGGTCGTTCATCTTCACGACGCCGTCCTTCACCTCGAACAGCCGCGTGAGCGGGGACTGGACCTGGTCGCTCAGCTGCCCGAAGCCGGGGATGAGCGTGGCGACGCCCCACTCGATCGGCCGCACGTCGAGGATCTCGGCCACGAGCGAGTCCCCGGGCTCCGCGCCCTTGACCGCGACCGGGCCGGTGGCGCTGTTGATCCGCGAGAGGTCGATCTCGGTGACGAGGTCGTCCTCGCTCCGGATCTGGCCCGTGAAGCAGTCGTTCGTCTCGAAGGTGACGACGTCGCCCGGCTCGACCTCCAGTACCGGCCGGAGGTCCGGCCCGAACGACCAGATCACCTCGCTACGTGAGATTCGGTGCCGCTTCATCTCAATGATGTGTCATCTCAATCCCACGGCGGCGGATTGTGCGTCCAGCGGCCGCCGAGCATCGTCGCCACGACCTGCACCTCTCGCAGCTCCTCCGGCTCGCACGCGAACGGGTCCCGGTCGAGCACGACGAGGTCGGCGTAGCGGCCGGGGACGAGCGTCCCGCGGACGCGCTCATCATGTGACAGCCAGGCGGGCGCGACGCAGACGGCGTGGAGCGCCTCCTCGACCGTGAGCCTCTGGTCGGCGCGCCAGTGGTCGAGGACGGCCGCGACGACGCCCGCCCACGGCTCGAGCTCCTCCACCGGTGCGTCGGAGCCGTTGGCCAGGAGCGCGCCGGAGTCGAGGAGCGAGCGGAACGAGTACGTCCCGTCCAGCCGGTCCGCCCAGAACCGCTTCGCAAGCTGCTCGTCGGACGGCGCGTGCGTGAACTGGAGGGACACGGCGATCCCGAGCTCGCCGAAACGCGGCACGTCTTCGGGCGCCAGGCACTGCGCGTGCTCGATCCGCTGCCGCAGGCCGAGCGGCTGCCAGACGTCGCGCGAGCGCTCGAAGGCGTCGAGGGCCGCCTTGTTCGCCGCGTCGCCGATCGCGTGGACTCCGACGGGCCAGCCTGCCTCGGCTCCGGCGCGCACGATCTCCTCCAGCTCCTCGCTCGTCGTGATCACCACGCCGCCCGGCCGCACGCCGGAGGCGTGCGGGGTCTGCTGCTGGGCGTCACCGGCTTTGCCGGCGACGTCCGTCATCCACGCTGTCTGGGAGCCGAGCGTCCCGTCCATGAACGTCTTCAGGTAGCCGAGCCGGAGGAGGGGGGACCCGACCCCGCTGCGGAGCCCGATCTCGCGCAGCTGCGGCAGCCGCTCCGCCGGCGTCGACTGCCAGATGCGCTGGAGCAACGCGCCCTGCTGCTCGAGCTGCTGCCAGAGGCCGATCGCGCCGAGCCAGCCGTCCTTGTCGTGCAGCGCCGTGACGCCGCGGGACGCGGCGACGTTGACCCCGGCCCGCATGGCCTCGAGGTACTCCTCGGCGGAAACGTGCGCGAACCGGCCCTTGAAGCGCCAGGCCGCCTCCTCGTAGAGCACGCCCGTCGGCTCGCCGCGGTCGTCCCGCACGACGACCCCGCCCTCGACCTCGAGGTCGCCCCCCGCGAGTGCGAGGGCTGCGGAGTTGAGCCAGAGCGCGTGGTAGTCCTTGGAGATCAACATCGCCGGCCGCTCGGGCTCGATCTCGTCGAGTGCCTGGCGGGTCGGAGGGCCGTCAGGCCAGTCGGCGTCGCGCCAGCCCTGGCCGCGCAGCCAGCTTCCGCTGCGCGGTGCGGCCTTGATGCGGTCGAGCGCCTCGGTCAGCGATGCGCAGTCGTGGAGCCCGACGTCGTTCTGCGACAGCGACCACGTGGGGAAGTGGACATGCGAGTCGGTGAAGCCGGGGAGGACGCACCGGCCGCCGAGGTCGACGGTCTCGGGGCTCGGCAGCGACGTCTCGTGCACGCCCACGCCGCCGGCGAGCCGCTCTCCCGCGATCCAGAGCGACGAGACGGTGGGCAGGGACGGGTCGAGCGTGCGGATCGTCCCGTTACGGAGGATCATGTTCAGAGGCTACTGCGAGAGGAGAGTGACGATGTTCGACCACGTCGGCGTCAACGTGCGGGACTTCGAGAAGAGCCGGGCCTTCTACCGGCAGGCGCTCGAGCCGCTCGGGCTGCAGGAGACGGCTGCGTTCGAGGAGTGGAAGGCGGCCGCATTCGGTCCCGAAGGCAGGTACGGGTTCTGGGTCGCGCAGCGAGAGCCGTACGGCACCGGGACGCACGTCGCCTTCACCTGCGGCGATCGCGAGACGGTCGACGCCTTCCACTCGGCTGCGCTCGCAGCCGGCGGCACCGACAACGGCGCTCCTGGTCTCCGGGAGCACTATCACCCGGGCTACTACGGCGCGTTCGTCCTCGATCCCGACGGCAACAACGTCGAGGCGGTCTGCCACTACGGGTTGACGATCTTGTGCCGGTCGTTGCGTGCTGTCAAGCTCGCGCGATGGCCACGGAGCGGGCGGTCGAGCGGCGGGTCGTGTCGGTTCTGTTCGCCGACCTCGTCGGGTTCACGTCGTTGTCGGAGGAGCTCGACGCGGAGGACGTGACGCTCGTGCAGGACGCGTACTTCGAGGCCGTGCGGGAGACGGTCGCGCGGCACGGTGGCCAGCTCGAGAAGTTCGTCGGGGACGCGGCGATGGCCGTCTTCGGGGCGCCGCGGGTGCGCGACGACGACGCCGAGCGCGCGGTGCGGGCGGGGCTCGCGCTCGTGGCCGCGGTGCAGCGAGTCGGCGCAGGACTCGGGCTCGCGCCGGGCGCGCTCCGCCTGCGCGTCGGCGTCGCCAGCGGCGAGACCGTCTACGGGCAGGCGAGCGCCGAGCGCGGGCCGGTCACGGGCGACGTCGTGAACACGGCCGCGCGCCTGCAGGCGGCAGGCGAGCCGGAGACCGTGACGGTCGGCGAGGTCACGGCACTCGCGGTCGCGGACGCGATCGAGCTCGAGCGCCTGCCGGCGTTCGAGCTCAAGGGGAAGGCCGAGCCCGTTCCGGCGTGGCGAGCCGTCGGCATCCACGCCGAGCGGTCGCGCGAGCGAGCGCTCGGACGGCTGCGCGCGCCGACACTCGGCCGGGAAGGCGAGCTGAAGCACCTCGGCGCGCTCGTCGGCTCCACCGCCCGGGTCGCGGTCGTCGCACCGCCCGGAGTCGGCAAGACCCGGCTGCTGGACGAGCTCGCGGCCGCCGCGGCCGGCGCCGCCGTTCTGCGGGCGCGCCTGCGGCCGGACGTGCTCTCGCCCTTCGAGCCGGTCGCGCAGCTGGCCGGCGGGACGACGGCGCCGGGCGAGCTCGCCGCGCTCGCGCGTGCGGCGGGCGCGACCGAGGCGCGCGCGGCCGTGGTCGCGGAGCTGCTGGGCGCGGTCGGCTCCGCCGAGTCAAAGCCGGCCGCCGAGCGGGAGCAGCTCTTCGCGGCGTGGCTCGAGGGCCTCGATGCGACCGCCGGCGACCGCGCTGCGGTCTGGCTGGTCGAGGACGTCCACTGGGCCTCCCCGGACCTGCTCTCCTTTCTCGAGCTCGCCGGAGGCTCGCCGAGGACCGCCGGACGCCTCGTCGTGGCGACCGCGCGGCCGGTACTGCTCGACGAGCGTCCGGAGTGGGTGGACGGCGGCGAGCGCCTCGACCTCCCGCTGCTCCCGCCGCGCGAGACGGAGGAGCTCGTGCGCGAGCTCGTCGGCCAAGCTCTGCCTCCCGAGCTCGTCGAGCGTGTTGCCGAGCGCTCGGCCGGGAACCCGCTCTTCGTTGAGGAGCTGCTGCGGACGTGGGCGGGGGTCGGGATCCTCGCCGCCGACGACGCGGGCTGGCGGCTCGCGGCGCCTGCCGAAGAGGTCGAGCTGCCGCTGACCGTGCAGGCGATCTACGCCGCGCAGCTCGACGACCTGCCGCCGCCGGCGCGTGCCGCCGCGAGGCGCGCCGCCGTCGCGGGCCGCCGCTTTCCGCGCGAGGCGCTTGCGGTACTCGAGGTGGAGGAGACCGATGCCGCGCTCGAGACGCTCGTCCGCCGCGCGCTCGTCTCCGAGGCGGAGGAGGACGTGCTGCTCGGTCCGAGCCACTCGTACCGGCACGCGCTCCTGCGGGACGCGGGCTACGCAAGCCTCGCCCGCGCGGAGCGGGCGCGCCTCCACGTGCGGCTCGCCGACTGGCTCGCGGAGCGGCCCGAGCAGTCGCTGCCCGCGCTCGCGGAGGTCATCGGACGGCACTACGCAGCCGCTCTCACGGGCGCACCCGCGTTGGCGCGGGACGTCGGTGGGCTCGAGCGCGATGCGCTCGCGGCTCGCGCCGCCGACTGGTTCGAGACGGCGGCGCGCGTCGCCCTCGGCTTCGCCGCCTGGGCGAGCGCGCGCGATCTCGCCGCCCGCGCGCTCGAGCTGAGCGGCGAGGAGGGGCTCGACCGCGCCCGGCGCCTCCAGCTGCTCGGCGAGGCGACGGCCAAGGCCGTCGGCGTCGACGACGCGCGCCCGCTGCTCGAGGAGTCGCTCGCCGCCTACCGGGACGTCGGGCCGGAAGCTGCCAGGGAAGGCATGGTCGATGCCGCCTGCTCGCTCGGTCGCCTGCTCAGTTCGCAGACGCAGTTCGCCGTCACGGAGCAGCTCGCCGACGAGCTCCTGCTCGAGCTCGGCGAGCGAGAGGACGCGGCGACGGCGAAGCTGCTCCGGCTTCGCGCCACTGCAGTCCTCAGCGCGTGGGACGACTTCGGGCGCGCCCGGAGGGACGGCGAGCGCGCTCTGACTCTCGCGCGGGGAGCCCGCGACCCCGACGCCGAGCTCGAGGCGCTAGAGCTCCTGACGGCTTGCTCCGAGGATGACGACGAGCCGGCGCGGCAGCGCTGGGCCGAGATCGAGTCGCTCGCCCGTGCGCGCGGCCGCTGGGAGCGCGCCGCGAGCGCCGCCCGCGCGCAGGCCGTGGTGTTCGTCGGCGACGAGCCCGAGCGGACGCTGGCCGAGGTCGAACGCGCCGCAGAGCTGGCGGAGGCCCGGGGTCTCGTGGACGAGACGGCCTGGGTCGACCACTCCCGGACGGAGGCTCACCTCGTCGCCGGGAGCTGGGATGACGCAATCGCGGCCGGCCTCCGAGCGGTCGAGGCGGCCGAGGCTCGCAACCTCTTTCAGATCGCGGTTCGCGCCTGGTTCGCGCTGCGCCCGATCGCCCAGGCCCGGCGGCGCACGGACCTCGTCGAGCGCGCCTTCCCTGTCTTCGAGGGGATCCGCGGCTCGAGCGACTCGCCGTACGCGCGCGTCATCGTCGCTGCGATGGATCTCGCGTTCGCGGAGGCCGGGCTGCTGCCGTCGTTCGTGCCGGAGCTCGAGCCGCGCCTCGCCTCGTTCGACCTCGGCTACGGCGACCCCAGCTGGCTGGCGGCCGTGGAAGCCGTGGTCGAGTCGTGGCTCGCTGCCGGAGCCCTCGCCGACGCGCGGACCGCCCTCGACCGACTGCGGAGGTCGAGCGACGGCAGGCTCTTGTCGCAGCTGGCGCTGTCCTCGCACGCGCTCCTGTGGTCGCGCTTGCTGCTCGCCGAGGGCGACGCCGCCGCGGCCGCCGCCGCGGCCGAGCGGGCACGCGCCACCCGGGCGCCCTGGTGGCGCTCGCGAGCCCTGCGGGCGCTCGCGGCGGCAGGAGCTGCCACGCCCGAAGCGCTCGCCGAGGCGGCGACGCTCGAGCAGTCGCTCCGTATCGAGGTGCAAATCGTCCCGTGACCGAGGATCATGTCCAGATGGACGGCGACGGCCAGGCGATCGTGCTCGAAACGGTGAGCAAGGAATTCGGCGCGCACGCTGCAGTGCGCGAGGTGAGCCTCTCGATCCGGGACGGCGAGTTCTTCTCCCTGCTCGGGCCGAGCGGCTGCGGAAAGACGACGACGCTGCGGATGATCGCGGGGTTCGTCGAGCCGGACGCGGGCCGAATCCTCTTGCAGGGCCGCGACGTGACGACGTGCCGCCGAACCGCCGGCCCGTGAACATGGTCTTCCAGCAGTACGCGCTCTTCCCCCACATGTCCGTCTACGACAACGTCGCCTTCGGCCTCAGCGTCAAGCGCGTGCCGCGCACCGAGCACCGCCCGCGGATCGAGGAGTTGCTGCGCGTCGTCTCCCTCGAGGGCTACGAGCAGCGGAAGCCGCGCCGGCTCTCAGGTGGCCAGCAGCAGCGAGTCGGCGCTCTCGCGCGCGCCCTCGTCAACCGTCCCGCGGCGCTCCTGCTCGACGAGCCGCTCGGCGCGCTCGACGTGAAGCTGCGGAAGCAGATGCAGCTCGAGCTGAAGCGGATCCAGCACGAGCTCGGGACGACGTTCGTCTACGTCACGCACGACCAGGAGGAGGCGCTCGCGATGTCCGACCGGATTGCCGTGATGGACGCGGGCCGGGTCGAGCAGCTCGGGACGCCGCGTGAGGTCTACGAGCAGCCGGCGACGCCGTTCGTCGCAGACTTCATCGGCTCGCTCAACGCCGTCGAGATCCGCGTCGACGAGGTCGTCGGCGGCTACGGGGTGGCGCGCCTCGGCGAGCAGGACCGCGTCGTCGTGCCGGTGGGGGCCGGGACGAGCGCGGGCAGCGAGCTCCGCGTCGCCGTCCGGCCGGAGCACGTCCAGCTCGCGGGCGGAGACGCGAACGGCTCACGGCTCGGCGGCACGGTCGCGGACATCGTCTATCTCAGCATGTACACGCAGATCCGCGTCGACACCGCGGCCGGGCGCGTCGTCAGCCATCGCCTGGCCGACGAACCGCTCGAGGGTCTCGAGCGTGGCGGGGCCGTCGAGCTCGCCTGGGACGCCGACGACTCGTACGTGCTCGCGGAGCCGCTCGCCGTCGCCTAGGGGTTGCGCAGCTAGTCTCTGTTCGGTAAAACCCGAATTGAGATGACCGTCTCTGCCGACCCGATCGACTGCTGCGCGCCGCTTGCGGCTCCTGTCCTGAGCGTGGATGAGGCAGCAGCGACGGCGACGTTGTTCGCTGCTCTCGGCAACACGGCGCGCGTGCGGCTGGTGAATCTCCTCGCCGGCAGTGAGGAGCCCGTCTGCTTCTGCAACCTGGCAGAGCCCGTCGGTCTCGCGCCGGCGACGGTTTCGGAGCACTTGAAAAAGCTCGTCGAGTCTGGGCTCGTGCTCCGTGAGGAGCGCGGCAAGTGGGCCTACTACTCGATCAACGACGAGGCGTTCGAGCGCGTTGTCGCGTTGGCCGACCTGGCGCAGGGAGCGTGTTGCTGATGGCTTCGACCGGAGACGAGCTGCGCGAAGAAGTGCGGCGCCGATACGCCGAGTCGGCCAGAGCTGTGACGGGAGAGGGCGAGGGGTCCGGCTGCGGCTCCGGCGCTTGCTGTGCCGACGATTCCGCAGCGAGCGCGGTCGGCAGCACGAAATTCGGCGAAGTGCTCTACGAGGCCGAGCAACGGGGCGAGCTGCCGGACGCGGCGGTCCTTGCGTCACTCGGCTGCGGGAATCCGACGGCTGTCGCCGATCTGCACGAGGGCGAAGTCGTCCTCGACCTCGGGTCCGGCGGCGGCATCGACGTGATCCTCTCGGCCAAGCGCGTGGGGCCGAGCGGTCTTGCCTACGGGCTCGACATGACCGACGAGATGCTCGCCCTCGCCCGGCGCAACACGGCGGAGGCGGGCATCACGAACGCGATCTTCCTGAAGGGGTACATCGAAGAGATTCCACTGCCGGCCGACTCGGTCGATGTCGTCATCTCGAACTGCGTGATCAACCTCTCGACCGAAAAGGCAGCTGTGCTGGTCGAGATCGCCAGGGTGCTCCGACCCGGCGGTCGGGTCGGAGTCAGTGACGTCGTCGCCGAGGATCACCTGACCGAGGAAGACCAGGCCGAACGCGGCTCCTACGTCGGCTGCATCGCCGGAGCGCTCTCGAAGAGCGAGTACATCGCCGGGCTCGAGGAAGCCGGGTTCGAGCAGGTCGAGGTCACGTTCACGCACCAGGTAGCCGACGGAATGCATGCGGCGATCGTGCAGGCGGTCAAGACGGAGACGCCTGAGCAGAAGGGCCTTCCCGTGATCCAGCCTGCAGCGAAGGCCGGCTGTTGCTAGGCCCACTACGCACCGGAGGAGGCTGATCGTGTCCGACACCCTCGACCCCGTTACCCGGCATCACGTCCATAACGCCGCGGAGGCGCTGAAGGAGGAGTTCTCCGGGATCTTCTCCGTCGAGACGATCGAGCGCTACATCGCCGAGTCCGTCGATGCGCTGGGCAACTCACGGATCACCGTCTTCGTCCCGGTGCTCGCGCATCGCTTTGCCCGCGAGCGGTTGCTGGCGCTCGCCCAGGCGCAGGACCTCGTGGCCACCGACCAGCCTGAGGTTCTGTTCGTCTGCGTTCACAACGCCGGGCGGTCGCAGATGGCCGCCGGGCTTCTGAAGCTCCGCTCGGACGGCCGTATTCACGTCCGTTCGGCCGGCAGCGTGCCCGGCGAGGAGATCAACCCGGCGGTCGTCACGGCGCTGGAAGAGGTCGGCGTCGATCTGAGCCTGGAGTTCCCGAAGCCGCTCACCACCGAGTTCGTCCAGGCCGCGGACGTCGTGATCACGATGGGCTGCGGCGATGCGTGCCCGATCTTCCCCGGCAAGCGCTACGAGGACTGGGATCTGGACGACCCCGCCGGGCAGGACGTCGAAGCAGTGCGCGTCATCCGCGACCAGATCGACGAGCGCGTGCAGCAGCTGATGACCGAGCTTCTTCCCGCCGAGCAGTGAGCCTCGAAAACCTGCGCGCGCTGGTCGCCGAAGCGATCGGCACCTTCGCGCTCGTCTTCGCCGGCTGCGGCGCGATCATGGTCGATGCCAAGACCCATGCGCTCGGCCACGTCGGTGTGGCGATCACCTTCGGCCTGGTGATCATGTTCGGGATCTACGCGGTCGGCCACATCTCCGGCGCGCACTTCAATCCGAGCGTCACCTTCGCCTTCGCCCTCAGCCGGCACTTCCCCTGGCCTCGAGCCGTTGGCTACTGGGCCGCGCAGCTCGTCGGGGCGATCGCGGCCGCCGCAGTGCTTCGCGCTTCGCTCGGCAACATCGCCAACGTGGGCGCGACGCTGCCCTCCGGCTCGCAGGGCCAGTCCTTCCTCTGGGAGCTGGTGCTCACCTTCTTCCTGATGTTCGTGATCATGGCCGTCGCCACCGACACCCGCGCGGTCGGCGAGGCGGCGGCGATCGCCGTCGGCGGCACGGTCGGGCTCGACGCGATGTTCGGCGGCCCGATCAGCGGTGCCTCGATGAATCCGGCCCGCTCGACCGGCCCGGCACTGGTGTCGGGAGACCTGCACGCGCTCTGGCTCTACATCGTCGCGCCGATCTGCGGCGCTGCGCTCGCTGCGCTCGCCTACCAGTTCGTGCGCGGCGAGCAGTCGCAACCGGTGGCAGTTCCCGAAACGGTGGCGCCGGACGAGTCCGGGTGAGCTACGGATGCGGCGACGGCCCGAGCGACGTACGGTCGGCCCAGGAGCAGCACACCTATCGTCCATGCGAGCCGTATGAGCGGGACAACGAGCTTGTTCACCGACATCGTGGACTCGACCGAGAAGGCGGTCGAGCTTGGCGACGGCGGCTGGGCGGAGCTCCTCGAACGGCACCATGCGCACGTCCGGGCGGAGATCAGCCGGTACCACGGCCAGGAGATGGACACCAGCGGTGACGGCTTCTTCGCGATCTTCCCCGACCCCGGGCAGGCGATCGACGCCGCCAGAAGCATCCGAGCCGACCTGCGCGAGCTCGAGCTGAAGGTGCGCATCGGCATCCACGTCGGCGACTGCTGGGTAGCCGACGACAAGTGCACCGGGCTGGCGATCCACATCGGCGCGCGCATCGCTGCCCTGGCGAGGCCCGACGAGATACTCCTCTCTGAAGCAGCCAAGACCGAAGCTGGACCGAGCTACCGCTTCACCGACCGTGGTGAGACCAGCCTGAAAGGCGTGCCCGGCCGCTGGCACCTGTACGCCGTCGCCTAGTACGACGGCGCTTCGCCGAGGCGGGACTCGGCCCGTCGCCGCCACAACCGAGGGTGGGAACGTCTCGTGCGACCCGGCGATGAACGACTCGACCCGCGAGCAGAGTCAACCCGGAGCCGATCCCGTACGATCGTCCCGCAATGCCCTGGGACGTCCTGACCGACGAGCAGCGCGAGCTGCGGGACCTCGTCCGGCAGCTTGCGCGCGAACGGATCGCGCCGCGGGCCGCCGAGATCGACGCCTGCCACGAGTTTCCGTGGGACATCGTCGAGCTGTTCCGCGAGAACGACATCTTCGGCCTCTTCTTCGCCGAGGAGTACGGCGGGCTCGGCACCGGCGCGCTGCTCTCGCTGATCGCGATCGAGGAGGTGGGCAAGGTCTGCGCGACTTCCGCGCTGATCCTCGCGGTGCAGGAGCTCGGCTCGCTCGGCCTCAAGCTTGCCGGCGACAAGGAGCAGAAGCAGCGCTACCTCCCGAAGTTGGCCTCGGGCGAGTGGCTGCCGGCGTACGCGCTGACGGAGTCCGGTTCGGGCTCCGACTCGGCCGCCATGCGGACGACGGCGCGGCGCGAGGGTGACGAGTACGTGCTCGACGGCTCGAAACGCTTCATCACCAATGCCGGCGTTGCAGGCCTCTACACCGTCTTCGCCAAGACGGATCCCGACGCGGGCCACAGCGGCATCTCGGCGTTCGTCGTCGAGGCCGACACGCCCGGGTTCGCAGTCGCGCGGCTCGAGCCGAAGATGGGCATCTCGGGCTCGACCACCGGGGAGCTGACCTTCGACGACTGCCGCATCCCGGCCGCGAACCTGCTCGGCGCCGAAGGCGAGGGCTTCCGGATCGCGATGCGCATCCTCGACCGCTCGCGTCCCGGCGTCGCGGCGCAGGCGCTCGGCATCGCGCAGGGCGCGACCGACTACGCGCTCGAGTACGCGAAGACGCGCGAGACGATGGGGCAGCCGATCGGCCAGCACCAGCTGATCCAGGCGAAGCTCGCCGACATGGAGACGGAGTGCGAGGCGGCGCGCGGCCTCCTCTACCGCTACGGGCGCATGGCCGACGAAGGCGTCGACGAGGCGGAGCTGACGAAGGCGTCGGCGATGGCCAAGCTCAAGTGCGCGGACGTCGCGATGGCCGTCACGACCGACGCGGTGCAGATCCTCGGCGGCTACGGCTACATCAAGGAGTACCCGGTCGAGCGCTTCATGCGCGACGCGAAGATCACGCAGATCTACGAGGGCACGCAGGAGATCCAGCGCCTCGTCATCGCCCGCGAGATGCTGCGGGAGAGCCGGGCGTTCCTCCTCGCCGGCGTTGGCTGAGCTCTTCCGGCCGAGCGAGCACGAGCCTCTCGCAGCGGCTGAGTGGGACGAGTCGCGCGCGGAGGACGCGATCAGGACGATCGTTGCCGACGCGGAGGCCGCGTTCGACGGCGAGCGCTGGCCGTTCCATCCGGCGGACGAGGTCGACGACTCGCCGAACACGATCTACCTCGGTGTGGCCGGGATGGCCTGGGCGCTGCATGAGCTCGGCTCGACGGGCTGGGGCGATGCGGTGCTCGGCGCGCTCGAGCGGTATCGCCGCGATCCGGACATGGGGGACGAGTGGGCCTACGCGCCGAGCTACCTCGGCGGCGAGTGCGGGATCGCGCTCGTCGGCTACCTCCTGACCGGTGACGCGGGGCTCGCCGACCGCGTGCACGAGCTCGTCCTCGCCAACCTCGAGGACGAGTGGAACGAGATGCTCTGGGGTGCCGCCGGCTCGCTCCTCGCCGCCGAGGCGATGCTTGCGTGGTCGGGCGAGGAGCGGTGGGAGGCAGCCTGGGACGCCTTGGCCGACGAGCTGGAGGCTGTGCGCGATGCCGACGGGCTCTGGACGCAGCACCGGCTCGGCGATACGCGCTACTTCGGCGTCGGGCACGGCTTCGCCGGGAACCAGCTGGCGCTGGCGCACCGGCGCACGGTCGACGTCGACGCGGTGCTGGCGCGCCTCGCGCTTCGCGACGGGCCGCTCGCCAACTGGTCGCCCGGCGAGGGGGCGCCGCCGGAGCAGATCCGGGTGCAGTGGTGTCACGGCGCGCCGGGCATCGTGGCCGCGCTCGGCGACGTGATGGACGAGGAACTCGCGCTCGCCGGCGGCGAGCTGACCTGGCGTGCGGGACCGCTCGCCAAGGGCTCGAACCTCTGTCACGGCACGGCCGGCAACGCGTACGCGTTCCTCGTCCTCCACCGCCGGACGGGGGACGAGCTGTGGCTCGGGCGGGCGCGTGCCTTCGCGATGCACGCGATCGGCCAGGTCGAGCGCGATCGGGCTGCACTTGGTCGCGGCCGCTACTCGCTCTTCACCGGGGACGTCGGCGTCGCCCTCTTCCTCCGCCACCTGCTCGACGGCAAGGACCGCTTCCCGACGTTGGGTCCGTTCGAGTGACAGAGTGCTCGGACGATGGTGGCCTGCGAGACTCGCTACATAGGCCTCGTCTGGTCGCGAGCGGGCAAGTAGCCTTCGCACCGTGGCAACAGACGAGCCAGTCGTCCTGACGGTCGTGTCCGGCGAGTCGGAGGCAGAGGTCGTCTGCGGCCTTCTCCGGTCGGCGGGGTTCGAGTGCGCCTACCGAGACACCGAGGCGATCGACTCGTCGCTCGAGGACTTCATGGCGGCTGGATCTCGGGAGATCCTGGTGCACGCGAAGGATCTGGAAGCGGCGAAGGAGCTGCTCGCGGCGCCGGCGTCGGAGGACTGAGCGTGCGCCTCGACGGCATCCACCACGTCACCTGCATCACGGCCGACGCCCCCGGAAACGTCGACTTCTATACGCGTGTCCTCGGGCTCCGGCTCGTCAAGAAGTCCGTCAACCAGGACGACCCGACCGTTTACCACCTCTTCTACGCAGACGAGGAGGGCCACGCCGGCTCGGACATCACCTTCTTCGAGTACCCGAACGCGCGGTCCGGCCAGGCGGGGAACGGGATGGTCCACACCGTCGTCTGGCGGGTCGGCTCGGCCGCCGCCCTCGAGTTCTGGGCCGAGCGCCTGGGCGCCGAAGGTCACGAGGTCGAAGCGGACGGTGGCTCGCTCCGCTTCGCGAATCCGGAAGGGCTGCTGCACGAGCTCGTCGTCTCGGAAGTCGCGGACGAGCCGCTCGTCGCGCAGCATCCGGAGATTCCGCGGGAGCTCGCGCTGCAGGGCTTCGAGGGCGTTCGCGCGTACGGCGTCCCGGACGAAGAGTTCCTCACGAGGCTCGAGTTCGAGCAGGAGGACGGCCGCTGGGACACGCGGGCGGCGACGCGCGGCGGCTGGATCGAGTACGGCGAGCCGCCCGAGGCGCCGGGCGTGGGCGGCGCGGGCACTGTCCACCACGTCGCATGGGCCTCGACGATGGAGGACCAGCAGGCGTGGCAGGACCGGGTCGAGGAGATCGGCGGTCACCCGACGCAGATCATCGACCGCTTCTGGTTCCGCTCGATCTACTTCCGCGAGCCGGCCGGCGTCCTCTACGAGATCGCGACGCTCGGGCCGGGATTCGCAACGGACGAGGATCCGGCGCATCTTGGCGAGAAGCTGATCCTGCCGCCGGCGTTCGAGCACCTGCGCGACCGCGTCGAGCCGGTGCTGACTCCGCTGCCCGACCCGCGGGCCGACTGGGCAGCGCACTAGCGGCGCCAAGAACAAGGTCGCGGCCGGGCGAAAGCGTGACGGCTTCTCTCACGGGGCCACGGCATCAGCGACCGACGAACCGGCTCCGCTACGCGGTTGGCTGTCGTGACAGAGACGGCACGGTGGCAGCCACCGTGCCGGGTGTGTGCCGGAAGCGTGACGCGGTTAGGCGCCCGGGTGGGGGAGCGAGGACGAGTCCACGACCTCGAAGTCGGCGCCCGTGAGGCGGCCGAGGGTGTGGAGGGCGTCGTTGTTCCAGTGCCGGTTCGGCGCGCCGGAGATGTACCAGGGCGAGCCGTTGTCGGCGAGGATCATCCCGTAGCGCTGCAGCGCCCGTAGCACGACGCGAGCCGGTGGCGGGAACGAGGCGATGTCCACGGTCGCCTTCAGCCGCACCCGCAGCCCCATCGGCGGCAGGGACGGATCGGTCGAGTCCGAGGCGTAGTGCCGCGCCGGATAGACGTACGCGCGCCGCGTCTGCGGGGCCGTGAAGCGAAGCGCGTGGTCGATCACGCCGCGCTTGACCTCGTCCCAGCGGGCGAGGCCGGGGAAGATCGGCAGCCCGGCCGCGTCGGCCGACGTCCAGCCCGCGGGCCGGAGGTGGTTCGAGCGGAGACTCCACGTCGCGCCGGAGCCGGCCGTCCAGCCGTGGCTCGCGTGACGCAGGTCGTAGAGCTCGTAGAGGCGGCACGTGCTCTTGTCGACGAGGATCGCGTGCCGGTCGCCCGTCGCGTGCGGGCCGCCCTCGATCTGGACGTGCTGCGGGATCGGGTAGCGGACGCGGTCGGACTGCGCGGCGTACCCGAACGAGACGCGGTGCAGCGGCGTTGCCCGGGAGACGACGTCGAAGGGAATCCCGATCGGGCCGCCGTCCCACTTGCCCGAGCCGAAATCGGCGTGCACCGGGGCGTCAAGGCCGATCGACGCGATCAGCTGGGCGGAGTCGGCCGCCACGGGCAGGTTGTCGACGCGCTGGTTCCACGGGTTGTTCGCGGGGAACACGGGACAGCCACGGGCCGACGGCAGCCGCAGCGCCTGAGCGGCAGAGCCCGGGAGCAGCACCGCGACGAGCGCGACTGCGGGCGCGAGGCGTCTCATGGCCCTGTGATCGGCCGAGGCGCGTCTTCGCTAAACGTGGATCGGGGGATAGCGGCCGCGAACCTCGTCGACGAACGCGGCCAGGCGTTCCGCGATCTGCGGGTCCTGGAGCTCGAGCACGTTCTCGGCGTTCAGCTCGCCCGAGTGCGAGAGGTTGAAGCTGCCGACGAAGACGGTGTCGTCGGCGACCGTCACCTTCGCGTGCATGTAGTCGTGCACCGAGCCGGGCGCGTACGGCGTCGTGACCTTCCCGGAAAACGGCGCGCGCGTGAGCGTCGTCCGCAGCAGCGGCGCCTTCCACTCCGCGTTGCCGTTCTCGTGCCATTGCTGCAGCACCTCGGCGATCTGCGTGGCGTCGACGACGCCGGCGAGGTCGACCTTGCCGTCGGAGGCGACCTGCGCGAGCGTCGCGAGGATCGGCGCCGAGCTGATGACGGGCGAGGCGATCCGGACGCGCCGCTGTGCCGAGCCGATCGCCTTGGCGATCCTGTGCGCGAGCTTCTCGCCGCGCCCCGGACAGAACCACGCGCGCATCCCGTCGACGGGCGCGGTGTCGACCTTGCCGCTGTGTGCCACGTTGCGCGTCGTCCAGAGCTGCTCGAAGTCGTCCCGATACCGGGCCGCGACCGCCGCCGAGTCGACGGTGACGATCACGTTCTCCTCGCGCGTCCACGAGTCGGCCGTCCAGTTCGTCGACCCGGTCCAGACCGAGGCGGCGTCGCGAACGAGGTACTTGTGGTGCATGAGGTCGGGGACGCCCGGGATCGCGGCCGTCGGGAACGGCATGGACTCGACCGCGTCGGCATCTGTGATCGGCGGCGGCGGCACCGGCACCTGCATGGCGTGGTCGAGGTTGTACGCCAGGCGGACGGCGACGCCGCGCTTGGCGGCGGCGACGAGGGCACCGCAGACGATCTCGTCGAGCTCCGGCGGGAGGTTGAGGTCGTAGACCGCGATCTCGAGCGTCTGCTGCGCGTCGGCACAGAACTCAGCGAGCGCGTCGGCGGTCTGCTCGGCCGGCTGGCCGCCGTCGATCAGCGTCCGGACTTCGACGCCAGCCACTCGGCTTTGTGTGCCTTCTTCGCGGCCTGGTAGTCGGCGAGCGCCTGGGCCGAGTCGACGTCGCCGAGCGTCGGATGGCCCGGCACGAGATCCTGTGCGACCGGCACGTCGAACCGCTTCGCGAGCACCGAGCCGAGCGCCTTCACCTTCATCTCGCCGAAGCCCGGCAGCGCGGCGATGCGCTTGCGGAGATCGGCGCCGTCGGCGGCCTCGGTCCAGAGACGCGACGCGTCGCCGTCGTAATCCTCTGTGACCGTCGCCGCGAGGTCTCGCACACGTCCGGCCATGGAGCCGGGGAAGCGGTGGATCGCCGGCTTCTCGCGGAAGAGCGGCTCGAGGTCGGCCTTCGCGACCTTGTCCGGCTCGAGCGTGCCGAGCCGCTCCTTCAGCCGCAGCGGGCCGAGGAACGCCTGCTGGACGGTGACCTGCTGGTCGAGCGCGAAGCCGACGAGGAGCGCGAACGGATCGTCCGCGAGCAGGCGGTTGGCCGCGTCGTCCTCCGTGAAATAGAGCGCCTCGGGCATCTCCGGATCCTATGCAGACGCCTGCAGCAGAGCGCGGCAGCGCTGGACGTACGGCGTCGCCCGCTGCTCCTCGAAGTAGGCGAGCGCCGCGTCGAGCCGCGAGGCGTCGCTGCGCTCGGCGGCGAGAAGCGCGGCCCAGGCCTCCGCGAAGCGGGCGCCGAACCGCCCGTAGATCACAGAGGCGCCGACGAGATCACCCGAGGCCGCCGCTCGTCCGGCCTCGAGCCAGACGTGCCCGGCCTGTCCGTCCGTCAACGCGAGGTACTCCTCGCCGCGGTTCAGCTCGACCAGCTCGAGCGGTATGTCGTAGACGTCCTCGTCGATCGTCGCGCCCACCGCTCCCGCGAGGAACTCGTCCGCTTCGGCGACCCGTCCGGCAGCGCGCAGACAGCGAGCGGCCACGGTGAACATCAAGGCGTCCGTCTGCGCGTCGGAGCCCGATTCGCGCAAGCCCGCGACAGCCCGTTCGGCGTCCGCAACCGCGTCGTCCAGCTGGCCGCGGGCGAGGTAGGCCCGGGCGCGGCACGCGAGCACGGGCCGCGTCTGATAGCTCTCCGCCGCGTACGGGAGGGAGAGGAAGTGACCCGCGGCGGCGATCACGCCGTCGAGGTCGCCGTGGTTCTCGCGCTCGTAGACGCGTTCACCCTCGTTCCAGGCGATGCCGGCTGTGATGCCGAACCGCTCGACGAGAGCTCGGGCCTCGGCCAGCCGTGCGTCGCCCTCGTCGAGGCGGCCGAGAGTCCAGAGGATGTTGCCGAGATTGTTGAGCGACGTGCTGAGCTCGAAGACGACTCCCGAGCTCTCACCGCGCGCGACGGAGCGCTCGAGATCCTCGACGCCGGCCGCGTCGCCGGCGTAGACGCGAGCCATCCCGATCGTGTTCAGGGCATGCATCGCCAGATGGTCGTCGCCGGACTCGTCGGCGAAGGCGAGGGCCTCGCGGGCAAGCTCGATTCCGGCGGCGAACTCGCCGTCCGTCAGGACGACGTGGCGCGCGTGCCCGGCAACGGCTCGCGCCGAAGCCGGGGAAAGCGGCACCGACCGCGCGAGCTCCATTGCCCGCTCACTGGCCGCCTTCGACTCGGCGCGGTCGCCGTGGTGGAAGCGGTCGAACGCCAGGAGGTGGTAGGCCTCGGCCGCGTGCGCCGGGTCGCCGAGGGTGAGGAATCCTGCGGCAGCCTCGTCGAGGAGCGGCGCGACGTCGATCTTGATGAAGTCACGTCCCCCGTAGGCGGCGAGGAGCTGGAGCGCCGGCCGCTTGTCGTCCCCGGGCTCCGTCAGCGTGAGCGCCTCATTCGCGAGCTCGTACGCGGCTGCGCTTGCGTTGAGGGAGAGAGCACGCTGCGCAGCCTCCGTGAAGGCGCGTCGCGCAGGTTCACGCAGAGACGTCCCGTCCACTCCCGCAGCCTCGGCGAGTGCAAGCGCCTCGCGGTAGTGGTGAGCGAGCATCTCTGCGTGGTCCTCCGCGCGGTCGCCGGCGAGCGAGGCGAGCCACTCCGCAGCCCGGCGGTGCTTCTCGGCCCGCTCCGCGCGGGGGATCTGGCCGTACGCGACGTCCCGGACGAGCGCGTGCAGGAAGGCGTATTGCGTCTCGCCGGCGATCGAGGAGCGGCGGTCGCGACGGACGAACTCCTTTCGCTCGAGCGCGTGGACGCTGCGGTCGTCAGTGCCGGTCACCGCACCCGGCCAGAAGACCTTGCCGATGACCGACGCGTCCTGCAGCAGGGCTTTCTCCTCGGGCGCGAGCCCGTCGATGCGCGCCGCGATCAGACCCTGCACCGTTTCGGGGAGCGGGAGGTCGCCGCCGTCGTGCTCGGCGAGCATCCGCGCGTACTCCTCGGCGTAGAGCGGGTTGCCCTCGGCGCGCTGCAGCACCGCCTGCTGGGCGTCGGCGTCGAGTACCGGGCGGTCGAGTAGCCGCTGCAGGAGAACGGCGGTCTCCTCGTCGCTGAGCGCGCCGATCGAGAGCGTGAAGGCGTTTCGCTTGCCGCCGCCCCAGCCTGGCCGCCGGTCGAGCAGTTCCGGCCGGGCCGTGCCGACGATGAGCAGCGGGACCGTCGTCGCCCACTCGGCGAGGTTGTCGACGAAGTCGAGCAGGCCGTCGTCGGCCCAGTGGAGATCCTCGAACACGAGCACGAGCGTTCGCTGCTCGGCCGCCGCCTCGATCAGCCGCCGCCACGCCGCGAACGCCTCCTCGCGCTCGGAGCGCTCGGTGCCCTCGAGGCCGACGAGGGGGCGCGTGTGGCGGGCCAGCCAGTCCCGTTCGGCGTCGTCCTCGGCGAGCGTCTCGACCATCGCGTCGAGCTTTTCCTCGGCTGTCGCGGCGTCGTCGGACTCGAGGATCCCGGCGTGCGCCTTCACGATCTCGCCGAGCGCCCAGAAGCTCACGCGCTCGCCGTACGGAAGGGAACGGCCCTGGCGCCAGCTGATGAGGTCGGGGTCGGCCTCGAGGATCTGGAACAGCTCGGCGACGAGGCGGCTCTTGCCGATGCCCGGCACGCCGACGAGCGTGACCAGCTGCGCCGACTGCTCCGTGCGCGCCCGTGCGAGCGCGTCGGCGAGGAGGTCGCGCTCGCGCTCGCGCCCGACGAGCGGTGTCCGCAGCTTCTGCTCCACGTCGCTGCCGAAGCGCGACCGGGCGGCGACTGCCTCCCACACCTTGACCGGCTCGGCCTTGCCCTTCGCCTCGACGGCCGGCGCCTCGCGGTAGTCGATCGCGTCCCGGGTGGCGCGGTACGTCCCCTCGCCGACCAGGATCCCGTTGACCGGCGCCGCGCTCTGCAGCCGCGCGGCGGTGTTGACGACGTCGCCCGCCACCATCGCGTCGCCCTCGCCGGGCTTCGCTTCGAGGGCGACGAGTGCCTCGCCCGTGTTGACGGCGGTGCGGATCTGGAGCTCTTCGCCGATCGAGTCGCGGATGGCGAGCGCGGCGCGGACCGCGCGCTCGGCATCGTCCTCGTGCGCGACCGGCGCGCCGAAGACGGCCATCACGGCGTCGCCGATGAACTTCTCGACGGTGCCGCCGTGCCGCTCGAGCTCGGCGCGGAGCTGCGCGTAGTACGCCGAGAGCGTCGCGCTGACGTCCTCCGGGTCGAGCCCTTCCGCGCGTGCGGTGGAGCCGACGAGGTCGGTGAAGAGGATCGTCACGACCTTCCGCTCCTCGCGCGGGAACGCGGCCACCGGGACGAGCGCGGCGCCGCACATTCCGCAGAAGCGGGAACTGTCGGGGTTCTCCTGGCCGCACGCGGGACAGGTCTGCATGCCGCATACCGTACGGCAGCGGGCCTCTCTGCGAACGGCCGGACGCCTGAACCTACGCATGCCTGATCGGGGGTCTCACCGATGCCGCCCGCCCACGCCGGAGCGACGCTGAACCCATGAGGAACCCGTTCCGCAGCGAGAGTGCCGCGTTTCACTTCCTCCTCCTGACCGTCGCCGCTTTTGCGATCGTCATCGCCGCGTCGCTGGGCGGGACCCTCGCCGCGATCGTCGCCTGGGCGGTCGTCTCGGCCGTCGCGGTTGTCGTCTACGCGCGCGGCCGGGAACGCACCGAGCCCGAGGTCGTCCGGCATGTCGGGCCTCCCGACGAACGGAGGGTCGTCGTCGTCGCCCCGCTGAGGGCCTCGCCGCTCCACCGCCTCGCGAACGACGTCGACGCGGAGCGGGCCGCGGCACGGACGCGTGCAGCCGCAGCCGTGGACTCGCTGTGCGCCCCGCACGTACGAATCTCGACGGCGGTGGGAGAGGACCCGGTTGCGGCGGTCGACGACACGCTCCACACGTTCGGCGGCGATGAGATCGTCGTGCTGTCGGGAGACCCCACGCTCGTCCAGCGGATTCGCGAGCGCTACGCCCTGCCGGTCACGCAGATCGACTAGAACGGCGCGGCGCGACCCCAAGAGGGCGGCTGTAGGCTGAAAACCATGCCCGCGCTCGACTCCTTCAGGCCGGAAACGCGCGCCTGGTTCGAGCGGAACTTCGCGGCGCCGACGCCCGCGCAGGAGCAGGGCTGGCCGGCGATCGCCGGCGGCGGACACGTCCTGATCCAGGCGCCGACCGGCTCGGGGAAGACGCTCGCGGCCTTCCTCTCGGCGATCGACCGGCTCACGGCTTCACCTGGACATGGGCTGCGCGTCCTCTACGTCTCGCCGCTCAAGGCGCTCAACTACGACGTCGAGCGGAACCTCCGCGGGCCGCTGGCCGGCCTCCGGTCGGAGCTCCGCGTCGCCGTCCGCACGGGCGACACGCCGCAGAAGGAGCGCGCGGCCATGCTCCGCGAGCCGCCGGACATCCTGATCACCACGCCGGAGTCGCTCTTCCTGCTGCTCACGTCGCGCGCGCGCGAGCTGCTGCGCAGCGTCGACACGCTGATTCTCGACGAGGTGCATGCCGTTGCCGGGACGAAGCGCGGCGCCCATCTCGCGCTCTCGGTCGAGCGGCTCGAAGCGCTCGCGGCGCAGCCGCCCCAGCGGATCGGCCTGTCGGCGACGCAGCGTCCGCTCGAGGAGATCGGGCGCTTCGTCTCCGGCAGCCGCGCCATCGAGCTGGTCGACGCAGGCGTGGCGAAGGAGCTCGACCTCGAGGTCGTCGTCCCCGTCGACGACATGCGCGAGCCGGGTGGTGACAGCAGGGAGGACGGGTGGGAGGCGCGCTCGATCTGGCCCTCGATCTACCCGGCGCTCGTCGACCTCGTCCGCGCGCACCGCTCGACGATCGTGTTCGTCAACAATCGGCGCCTCGCCGAGCGGCTCGCGCTCCGGCTCAACGAGCTCGCCGAGGAAGAAATTGCGCGCGCGCACCACGGCTCGCTCGCGCGTGAGCAGCGGACGCAGATCGAGGAGGACCTGAAGGCGGGCCGCATCCCGTGCCTCGTCGCCACCTCGTCGCTCGAGCTCGGGATCGACATGGGCGCCGTCGACCTGGTGATCCAGGTCGAGTCGCCGAAGTCGGTGGCGCGCGGCCTGCAGCGGATCGGCCGCGCCGGCCACTCGCTCGGCGAGGTCTCGCGCGGGCGCATCTTCCCGAAGTTCCGCGCCGACCTGCTCGAGTGTGCGGTGGTCGCGCAGCGGATGCGGGCGGGGCTGATCGAGGAGACGCAGATCCCGCGCAACCCGCTCGACGTCCTCGCGCAGCACATCGTCGCGATCTGCGCCGACGAGGATGTCGAGGTCGCGGAGCTGCACGAGCTCGTCCGCCGCGCCTATCCGTTCGCCGACCTCTCGCGCACGCAGCTCGAGAACGTCCTCGACATGCTCGCCGGCCGCTACCCGTCGGACGAGTTCGCCGAGCTGCGGCCGCGGATCATCTGGGACCGCACCGCGGGCGTCGTGCGCGGGCGACCGGGGTCGCGACGGCTCGCGGTCACGAACGCGGGCACGATCCCCGACCGCGGTCTCTTCGGCGTCTTCATCGCGGGCGAAGGCGGCGGGCGCGTGGGGGAGCTCGACGAGGAGATGGTCTACGAGGCGCGCGCCGGCCAGGTCATCGTCCTGGGGGCGTCGTCCTGGCGGATCGAGGAGATCACCCGCGACCGCGTGCTCGTCTCGCCGGCGCCCGGTGTGCCGGGTTCGGTGCCGTTCTGGAAGGGCGAGGGCATCGGCCGGCCGTACGAGCTCGGCGAGGCGATCGGCAGGTTCGCGCGCGAGCTGCTCGCGGCGCGGGACCCGAAGGTGCCCGATCTCGACGAGCGCGCCGAGCGGAACCTCCTCGCATTTCTCCGCGAGCAGGAGAGGGCGACCGGTGCGCTCCCGTCCGACCGTACCGTCGTCATCGAGCGGTTCCGCGACGAGATCGGCGACTGGCGCGTCTGCATCCTCACGCCGTTCGGGGCGCGGGTGCACGCGCCGTGGGCGATGGCCGTCGGCGCGCGGCTGCGCGAGTCGCTCGGCCTCGAGGTGCAGTCGCTCTGGTCGGACGACGGGATCGCCTTCCACCTCCCCGACGCCGACTCGCCGCCCGCGACCGACCTGTTCGTCCTCGACCCCGACGAGCTCGAGGAGCTCGTGCTCGCCGAAGTGGGGCAGACGGCGCTGTTCGGCGCCCGCTTCCGCGAGAACGCGGCGCGGGCCCTGCTCATCCCGCGCCGCCGGCCGGGCGAGCGGACGCCGCTGTGGCAGCAGCGGCTCAAGGCGCAGGGCCTGCTCCAGGTCGCGCGCAAGTACGCGAGCTTCCCGATTGTGCTCGAGACGTACCGCGAGTGTCTGCAGGACGTGTTCGACCTGCCCGCGCTGAAGCGGCTGCTCGGCCGGCTGCGCGCGCGGGAGATCGACCTCGTCGACGTCGAGACGGCGTCGGCGTCGCCCTTCGCGTCGTCGCTCCTCTTCGACTACATCGCCACCTACATGTATGAGGACGACACGCCGCCCGCGGAGCGGCGTGCGCAGGCGCTCTCGCTCGACCGCGACCTGCTGCGGGAGCTACTGGGCCAGGAGGAGCTGCGCGAGCTGATCGACCCGGCGGCACTCGCCGAGGTGGAGGCGTCGCTGCGTCCGTTCCCGCGCGACTCGGAGGCCCTGCACGATTTGCTCCGCCTGCGTGGCGATCTGCGAGTCGGCGAGTTCGACGAGTCGCATGCGGCGATTCTCGAGGCGGAGCGACGGGCGATCCGCGTGCGGATCGCCGACGAGGAGCGACTCGCGGCGGCGGAGGATGCCGGCCGCTACCGCGACGCGCTCGGGATCGTGCCGCCGTCGGGCCTCCCGGACGTCTTCCTTGAGCCCGTGCCCGACGCGCTCCGCTCGCTCGTGGCGCGCTACGCGCGCGGCCGCGGGCCGTTCACGACGGCCGAGGCGTCCGCCTGGTTCGGCGTCGACGTCGAGGAGGAGCTGCGGGCGCTGGAACGCGACGAGAAGCTCGTCCGCGGCGAGCTCCGGCCTGGTGGCATTGAACGCGAGTGGTGCGACGCCGACGTGCTGCGGCGCCTGCGCCGGGCGTCGCTCGCCGCGCTCCGGCGCGAGGTGGAGCCGGTGGAGCAGGCCGCGCTCGGGCGCTTCCTGCCGAGCTGGCACGGCATCGACCGCCGCGCGTCGCTGCGCGAGGCGGTGATCCCGCTGCAGGCGCTGGCGCTGCCCGTGGCGCTCTGGGAGGCGGAGGTGCTGCCCCGGCGCGTGCCCGACTACCGGCCCGAGCAGCTCGACCAGCTCTGTGCCTCCGGTGAGCTCGTCTGGGTCGGAGCCGGGCTCGACCGCGTGGCCGTCTTCTTCCGCGACGACGCCCCGCTGCTGGGGCGTCCTGCTGCCGCCCCATTGCCGGAAGGCGAGGCGCACGCTGCGATCCGTGCGGCTCTCGCCGGCGGCGCCCTGTTCTGGGATGGGCTCCTCGCCGCCACGGAGCTCGATGCCGCGACGGCGCTCCCACCGCTGTGGGATCTCGTCTGGAGCGGCGAGGTGACGAACGACTCGTGGGCGCCGCTGCGCGCCGAGCGTCGCTACCAGCCGCCGCGGCCCGACCGCCGCGCCCGGCGCTTCTCCCGCGCCCGCGCGCACCGCCCGACGGCGACGCAGGGACGCTGGTCGCTCGCGGCGGAGCTGTTCGCCGGCGGCGAGCCCGACCGCCGGGCGCTCGCGGAGCTGTTGCTCGAGCGGCACGGCATCGTGACGCGCGACTCGGTTCGCGCGGAGGGGATTCCCGGCGGCTACAGCGCCGTGTACGGCGAGCTGCGCGCGCTCGAGACGCTCGGGTCGTGCCGGCGCGGCTACTTCGTGGAAGGGCTTGGCGGCGCACAGTTCGCGCTCGGCGGAGCCGTCGAGCGCCTGCGCGAGCTGCGGCCGCGCGAGGACGACGAGCCGGAGCCGCTCGTGCTTGCCGCTGCCGATCCGGCGCAGCCGTACGGAGCCGTCCTCCCCTGGCCGAAGCGTGCCGGGGCGCGAGCCGCCCGCGTGGCGGGAGCGCACGTCGTCCTGCTCGGCGGCGAGCCGGCGCTCTTCGTCGAGCGCGGCGGCCGCTCGCTCGTGCCGCTGCGGGAGCCCGACGAGGACTGGCTCCGTCCGGCACTCGCGGCGCTCGTCGGCTTCGTCAAGCGCGGCGGGGCGAAACGCCTCGCGGTGGAGCGCTTCGACGGCGAGCCGGTGACCGAGACGCTCGTCATGCCGTTGCTCGTGGAGGCCGGCTTTCTCGCCGGCCCGCGCCGCGCCGTGCTCCGGGCCTAGGCAAGCGCTCCGGCTACTCCGGTCCGCGGATGACGCACGTGCGTCTAGCGGCCGCCCCGGGCGGGCGGGAACCATGTCGGTGGAACGTTCCGCGGTCCTTGCGAGGAGGGGATTGAGACGAATCGGGTTCGTTGGTTGCTCGGGTTGGGCGTCGCCGCGCTGGCGCTGTTCGCGTTCCCGCTGGCGGGGTCGGCGAAGATTCAGCAGTCGCTGGCGTACACGGGCGGCCTCTGGCAGGGCCTGATCGACCGCTGCGGCACGGTGGCCGCGGCCAACGAGCCGTTTCCGTGGCCGTTGCGGCCGTTCCACCAGCAGCATCCGGTGCGAGGCTTCTTCGGCGATCCGCGCAACCTCGTCTCGAACGTCCAGCAGCCTCTGAATCCGGACTCGCCCGGCCAGTTCTCGTTCCACAACGGCATCGACATCTACGCGACGCCGGACCAGAAGGTGTACCCGGTGGTCTCGGGGCGGGCGCGCGTCCCGAATGCCGAGGAGGTCGTCGTGCGCACGCGGGACGGGCGAACCTTCCAGTACTGGCACGTGCTCCCGCAGGTCCGCACCGGCGCCTGGGTGACGGCATCGAAGACGGTGCTGGGGACGGAGATCCCGCGCAGGGGACACCTCCACCTGACGGAGATCCGCGGCACGTGCGCTGTGAACCCGCTGGCCCCCGGACATCTCGAGCCGTACCGCAGCACGAGCCGCCCGCAGGTCGTCGCGCTGGACGCGGTCGGGCCTGACGGCGTCCTCCTCGACCCGACTCAGGTCGCCGGCCCGTTCGAGCTCGTCGTGCAGGCGCAGGACCAGACGCCGCTGCCGGTGCCGCCGCCGTGGGAGGACCTCCCCGTCACGCCGGCGACGATGAAGTGGCGCCTGACCCGGGCCGGCGTCGGAGTGCTCGTCCCGTGGACGTTCGCCGCCGACTTCGCCGTCACGATCCCGCCCAACCGCGACTACTGGCGTGTCTATGCGGACGGGACCCATCAGAACTTCGTCGGCCGCACGCAGCCGCAGCTGCCCGGCAGCTTCCGTTTCCGGCTCACGCGGCCCGGCACGAGCCTGGCCCCGGGCCGTTACACGGTGGCCGTCCAGGTCTCGACCAGCGACGGCAGCCGCACCACGGACCAGCTCTCCTTCCGGGTCGTGCCCGGCGGCGCGCCGCTCTAGGCCGGCTGCCAGACGCAGTAACTGCTTGCGGGCGCCGGCGCGCCCGGCCGGAACAGCATCCGGCGTGCGGGCAGCGGTGGTGCGCCGTGGCCGATTCCGGCCATCCGGAGCACGCTGCGTCCGTGGTTCCACAGTGCATGGGCGTGCGGCAGCTGGGTCACGTAGCCGGCGACGGGGTGGCCGGCGACGGCCGCGAGCTGGGCGAGCCAGCGCGCATTCGCGTCCACCGAGCACGTCGCACCACGAAACTCGTGTACCTCCGACGGCGCCGTGCTCCAGACGTCCACGAACCGCATGCCCGACCGAATCTCCGCCGCGAGCCTGCCGAGGTGATGACTCGGTGAGCGCTGGGCGTACGAGGCCGGAACCTGCTCCGGCGTCCCGCCCACCGCACGCAGGATCTCCGCGCGTGTCGGGTGGTTCAGCGGCAGGGCCTCGAAGCGGGCGGCGAGGTCGAGGTAGCTGTCGATCATGACCAGCGCAGCGGGATGCAGCCGTGGCTGTGACGCGACGAGCTCGGCATTCGCGAATCCCGAGTACGACACTCCGACCACGATCAGCTTCGAGACCTTCACGCCCCGGGCCTCGACGCGGGCGGGAAGTCGCGCCACGGCCGCGTCAAAGGCGGGATCGCCCCAGTCCTCGAGCCGCCCGGCGCGCTCGCCCGGTTGCTCGTACCGGTTCGGCCCGTAGTCGGTGCACAGGAGCGACGCGTCGAGGTAGTGGGCGAGGTGGCGCAGCTGCATGCAGTAGATCGGGCCCCCGACCGTCAACAGCAGCGGGTGCGGGGACACGCGCGCGCCCGGTGCCAGGGTCAAGTGCACGCGGACCAGCGGAGAGCCCGCGCTGGCGCGGCGTGCGGCAGTCCCGAACAGACCGACTGCGACCAGCGCCACGATGACGGCGAGCCACCCCACGAGAACGCGACCCCGACCCCGAACCAACACTGGCAGGAGCCTATAACGGGCAGCCGGACGGAGCCAACCCCGTGACGTCCCCTATCCTCGGCGTCGGGCGCGGTGGTCACCCCTGACGAGATCCGTGCGATAGCGCAGACGCTTCCTCGCAGCTACGAGGTCTTCGTGCGCGGCCAGATCAAGTTCCGCGTCGGCCAGATCGTGTGGCTCGCGCTGTCCAAGGACGGCGAGCGAATGGGGTGCGGCTTCCCGAAGGAGATGCGACAGGCCGCCGTCGAGGCGGAGCCGCACAAGTTCCAGTTGCCGGATCAGAGCGACATGCGGTTCAACTGGATCCACGTCCGCCTCGACGCGATCGACGCCGACGAGATGCGAGACCTCGTCGAGGAGGCGTGGTCGAGAGCTGTGCCCCTCTACGTCGCACAGGAATACGGCCGCACGCAGGGGTACCGGTAGCGCGTCCGAGACGGCTATCGCGCCGCGAGCGCTGGGGGCTAACGCCCTCCTCGCATCCACCTGGAGAGTCGGCCCGGCGGCTTGCCCGGAAGCCACGTCGTCTCCGGCGGAGGGGCCTGGAACGGCTCGAGCGCGGCAGCCTCGGCGGCCGCGATCTTCAGCGTCACCCGGCCAGGGTAAATCAGTCCCACTTGCTCGCCCGGCACATAGACAATCTGTCCCGGCGGCGCCGGCTGGACAGCGAGGCCGTCGAAGATGTCGTCCTGCTTGTCACCCTCGACCTGCGTGACGGAACCGATCGACACGCCATCGGAGGTAACCACGCTCCAGCCTTGCGCGATCTGCAGCCACGAGACCGGATCGGTGGCGTCCGAACGCTCGCCTCCCGGTGGGGACGAAAACACTCCCATGCCGTCATCAAGGTATCCGAGCCGGGGCGGTGGCCGCGCCGATCGGCGCCGGTCAGGCCGCGAGCTCGATTGCGTCCGTCCGCGCGAGCGTGGCGAGGCGGTTGCGAGCGGCGAGGATCGCGGCGTCGTAGCGACGCAGCTCTTCCTCGGTGATGCCGCGGTCAGCAAGCAAGTCACGAAGCGCGAGCAGGTCGTGGACGTGCCGGATCTCCTGTTCGACTGCCTTGGTGGTCATCGTGGCGCTCCTGTTCGATTGACAACCCGAGAATCGCCAGGGCGTGTAAGAGCAGCGTGAAACAGAAATAGGAAGTCGCTGAGAGAAGGCGGCCAGTATCCGGGAGTGACCCCCGGAGGACGCGATGCGAGAGAATCAGCTCAACCGTCGGAGGAGGATCGATGTACGCACTCGTGGGGAGCGTTGAGATCAAGCCCGGCCATGAAGAGGAGACTGCGATGATGGCCCGCGAGCACGGGCCGGGTCTCGTCGGGGGCATGTCAGGCAACAAGGCCGCGTACTGGGCTCGCTGTCTCGACGAGAGCGGCAAGGTGATCCAGCACTCGTTCTGGCTATTCGAGGCTGAGGAGGATGCGCGAGCGGCGGAGACCGTGTTCAGTTCGCTGCGGGATCTGTCACAGGCGCCGGCCAGCTTCATCAGCGCAGACGTGTGCGAGATCATCGCTCAGATGTAGAGGACGGTCGCCTGGGCCAGTGTTCCGGAATGACCCCTGACGCTGTCCCGGAACGACAGCGAGAGTCTCAGGTTGCGGCTGTTTGGGCTGCCGGAGTAATGCGTCGGTTTCGGCGAGGGCGGGGCCTGTAGCCCATCAGTGCGAATTTCCGGCTGCTCCTCAGGACGGCGACACCTGGACCTTCGCGGAGTAGACGCCAAGAATCGCGCATAACAAGTTGAGTCCATGTACGAGGGCTCGAACACGATGATGCGGCCGCTCGGCACTCCAGGGGAGGGCCACGCTCGTCCGGTCGCCGCACTCGCAGCTGAACTCGAGCTTTCTTTGCTGATGAGGCTGGTTGCCCTGCTCGTCGTGCTGCCGCTGCTGCTCGTGTGCGCGGCCCTCGCGCTGCTGGCTGATCTGATCCAGCGGATCGGGGACTTCCAGGCCGCGCGCTAAGCGAGAACCATCGCCCTAACCGTGCTCGCCCCACAACGTTCGCCTGGGCCAGTGTTCCGGAATGACCCCCTGAAAGGACTAGGCTCGCGGCCGTGCGTAAGGCGATCAAGTCCGTGGGAATGTCCGTCGGGCTGCTCGTTCTTTGCACGGCCTGCGCAGACACGTCCCAACCCAGCCTCCCCCCTTCTACACCGCCACCCCTAAGACGGCGATGACCGAATCGGCGCAGAACGTAGATAGCACCCGTTCGGGAAAATTCAGCGGTACCCACTGCAGGTTGTACGACGGCGACCGGACCCGTGGCTGGCGTCACGAGAGCTGCGCTGGCAACTACAAGTACTACGGCGGCACCCACTACAGGTTCAAAGAGGTCATCACGTCGCTTGACTGCAAGAAAATCCAAGAAACCTTCGCCGTCCCCGGCCTAAAGCCGGAGAAGACGTACGGTCTACGTCTGGCACCACACAAAGACAGAGCTCTTCACCTGTAAGCACTAGCCCAGCGCTCGCGCCGCCCTTCGACGGAGATGACTCTCGCCTGCGCGAGCGTCCTTTCACCTGAGCGCGTTTGCGGGGCCTGCTCGGCAGGTGGGACGAGTTTGTGCGCCGCAGGCTACGCGCAGGCCGCTTCTGTCTCGGCGACGAGTAGGTGCACCAGCTCCGCGGCCTCCAGTTCGCGGGCGCGGGCGGCGCCGGTGCCGCCCATGAACAGCGGGCCCTTCTGCGCGGAGACCTTTTCGCTGCTCCGGGAACGGCAGCGGCGCCTGCACGATCGGAAAGCGGACGCCGAGCAGCTCCGTGAGCGGCGTGTCGAGGATGCT
>CAVYQV010000002.1:0-87013 GCA_963770815.1 uncultured Actinomycetes bacterium | reverse complement strand
TCAAGCTGCGACGAGCTTGTAGCCCGAGCCGCGAATGGTCACGAGCCGCTCCGGCTGCGACGGGTCGCGCTCTATCTTCCGGCGGAGGTTCGAGATGTGCACCTCGCACGCGTGCTCGTCGCCGACGTGCTCGCTCGCCCAGAGATGCTGCATGAGCTCGCGGCGCGAGACGACCGCGTCGGGCTGCTCGGCGAGGAGCGAGAGCACCTTGAACTCCGACAGCGTGAGGTGGACGCGCTCGCCGTCGACGAGCACCTCGTGGCGCCCGAGGTCGATCTGGAGGCCGCCGAGCTTCCGCACGACCCCGCCGCCTCCCGCGCGATCGAGCTCGCGGCGCCGCAGGATCGCGCGCACGCGGCTGAGCAGCTCGGCGCTCGAGAACGGCTTCGTCACGTAGTCGTCCGCGCCGAGCTCGAGCCCGAGGACGCGGTCGGACTCCGCGTCGCGCGCCGTGAGCATGAGGATCGGGACGTCGCTCTCGGCCCGCAACGCCCGGCACACCTCGACGCCGGAGAGCCCGGGCAGCATCACGTCGAGGACGACGAGCGAGTAGCGGCCCGAGCGGCCCGACTCGAGCGCCGACTCTCCGTCCCGCTCCTCGTCCACCTCGTAGCCCTCGCGGCGCAGGGTGAACGCGACGACGTCGCGAACGCCGGCGTCGTCGTCGACCAGGAGGATCGTCTCGCTCACGCCGCAGGCACCTCCTCCCGCACACGCGCCGGCGCGAGCAGGATCCGGAAGACGGTCCCTTCGCCGGGGGACGAGTCGAGCTCGATGCGCGCGCCCAGTGTCCGCACCGACTCGCGCACGATCGCGAGGCCGAGGCCGAAGCCCTCCGCGTCGCGCTCGCCGCGGTAGAAGCGGTCGAAGACGTGGCGCTGCACCTCGGGGCTGATGCCCGGCCCGGAGTCCTCGACCTCGACCGTGACCGTGTTCCCGGTCCGGTAGGCGCGGAGAACGACCGAGCCGCGGGCGGTGTGCTTGGCGGCGTTCTCGCCGAGGTTGCGCACCGCCTGCTCGAGCAGGTCTCGGTTCGCCTCGACCGCGAGGCCGTCGGCGACCTCCACGTCGACCGCGACGCCGTCGTGCGGGTGAAGCTCGGCGGCGACCTCGCGCAGGAGCGGGGCGAGCTCGACCGCCTCGATTCGCGGCTGCTCCTGCCCCGAGTGCGCGCGGGCGAGCGTCAGCATCGCGCGAGCGAGCCGCGCCAGCCGGCCGGACTCGCGCTCGATGTGGCCGAGGAAGCGGTCGCGCTCGACGGGATCCTCCTTCGCGCCGGCCTGGAGCACCTCGACGGCGCCGATGATCGTGGTCAGGGGCGTGCGCAGCTCGTGTGCCGCGTTGGAGACGAACTCGCGCTCGGCGAGCTCCCGCCGCTCCTGCTCGGTCAGGTCGTCGACGACGAGCAGCGCCCAGTCGGTCTCGGGCTGGGACGGGATTCCGGTGACGCCGTACGCGTGCTGCTCGTCCGGCGTCACGTGCACCTGCGTGACCGACGCGCGCTCGTCGAACAGGCGGTGCGCGAACTCGCGGAGGTCGAAGCCGGGCCAGGGCTCCGGTAGCTCGTCCCCCTCGCGCAGACGCCCGCCGAGGATCCGGCGGGCCTCGGTGTTCGCGAAGTGGACGACGAGATCCTGGTCGATCGTCAGCACTCCCTCGTGCAGCCGCTCGAGCAGCAGGCGCAGCCGGTCGCGCTCGGCCTCGAGGCGGCGGAAGCCGCGGCGCAACTGCCGCCGCATCCGGTCGAAGCTGTGGGCGAGCAGCCCGAACTCGTCGCGGAAGCGGTAGTGGAGCGGCGTCTCGAAGTCGCCGTGCGCGATCGCCTCGGTGGCGGCGGTCAGCCGCCGCAGGCGCAGGGCGATGAGCTGGGCGAAGAGGAGCCCGACGATGACTCCGATCACGCCCGCGATGACGCCCGCCCGGAGCGCTTCGCCGTTGACCGTGTCGATCGCCTCGGCCGTGTCCGGCTGCCGGCTGACGGCCACGAGTACCTGGCCGTGGTACGGGATCGCCGCGACGAACATCCCTCCGTCGGCCGTCCCCTGGACGAAATTGCCGCCGGCGAGGGCGGCCTGCACCGCCTCGCGCTCGAGAGCCGAGGCCGTCGCCGGCGCACCCGTCGGCCCGAAGAGCTCGAGCCGGAGCCCCTGCTGCGTGCGCGCGACCCGCTCGAGCGTGGCGGGCGTGACGTTCTGCCGCGCCGCCGTCCGTGCGTCGTTGAGCGCAAGATTCTCGCCGTGACCGCGGAACGCGTTCTCCGACCGGTCGGAGAACTGGGCGACGACGATCGCCGTCGAAGTCGCCGCCACGACGGCGAACGCGACCCCTAGCCACCAGCGAACTCCGATGAAGGGCTTTGGCACGGCTGAAATGGTACGGGGCTATTCCGGGTAGGAGGGAGGGCGCCGCCGTCGTAGGAGACTCGGATGCGCGCACCGCACCTCCACGACACGCTCCGCCGCTTCTGCCTGGGCGCCTTTGCCGTCTTCACGCGGGATCTCGAGGACGGCACCGACCTTCCCTTCGCGTTCGAGGAGCACGGCACCTACGGCCGGCCGACGCTCTACGAGTACCGGCCGCTCGTGCGCGGCTTCATCGAGGCGCGCGCCGAGCGGCTCTTCGCGCGGGTCGACGTCCAGGACGCCGTCGCCGACCTGCTGCGCGAGCCCGCGGCCCGGATCTTCGCCCACGCGGAAGAAGGAGACGTGCGCGACGAGCGGCGTGCCGTCTACCGCAGCGTGCTCGTGCCGCTCCTGGTGCGAACGGCCGAGAGCTGCGGCGGCTTCGACTGGGACGACTCCGCCTTCGCGCGCGCGTACGAGGAGCTCGAGAGCTCGCTCTACGGCGAGGGCCACTCGTACGGCGCGGTCGCGCCGCTGGTCGGTCTCTCCGTCGGCACGCAGATCGAGCTCGGCGACGGGATCCGCGTGCGCGTCGCCGCTACGGGTGAGCTGTCGGCGATGTGGCCCGAGGCGACGGGACTGCTGCCGCGGAACTTCGGCCGCGAGCCGGACCGGATCTGCGTGCTCGAGCTCGAGCGCTCGCTCGCGAGCGGGACGAACGAGGCGCCCGACGCGCCCGGCGAGCTCGCGGATGCGATCACGGCGATCCGGCTCTCCACCGCGGCGCCGGTGGCCGCGGGGCCGGTCCTGTTCGAGCGGCTCGACTGGCGGCCGTACGGGATCCGGCCGGTGCTGCCGATCGCGGCGACCGCTCCTCCCGGCGAGCCGACACGGCTCGATCCGTTCCGCGCCTCGGTGGCGAGCGACGTGCGAGTCCGGCTCGGCTCCGCCGACGACGACCCGCACCTCGGCGACGCTCTCGACCGCTGGGAGCTGGCGCTGTTCCAGTCGGAGCCGTTCCGCGGCGAGCAGCTCCGCCACGCGCTCGAGTCCGCACTCGGGGAGGGCGACGGCGCCTGGGCGGCCGCGATGCGGGGTGCCGCTCTGCTCGGCGCGATCCCGGCCGAGCGCGCCGACCTCGCGGAGAAGTTGCGCGAGCCGACCTGCGAGCTGCTGCGACGGCTGCTCGTCGCCGTCCTCCTCCACGGAGACCGGCGCGCGCTCGTCCGCGACCTCGACGAGGCGCTGCTCGGCGTCACGGACGCGGTCGCAAGTCTCCAGCAGCGCGCCAGCTAACCGGCACAGACACGTCAGGAGTTGCCGCCTACCTTCGGGGCATGGAGGAAGCGCGAGCGGTTCTGGCCCGGCTGGAGCGGATCGAGGCACTCGAGCGCGAGGGCGCGGGAGTGCCGTCGCTCCTGGCCGAGTTGCGAGAACTCGTAGGCGAGGCGACCGAGTGGGCCGAGCGCGAGCGCGATCCGCGCGCCCAGGCCGCCGCCGCGGCGCTCGCCGATGCGGGGAGCTCCTCCTGAAGGCCGTGGCCTTCGTCGCCGCGCTTGCCGCGGGGCTCGCTCTGTTTCCGGCTGTCGCCGGCGCGGCACCGTCTCCGGTCGCGGCCTGGTACGCCTACGGCTCGTCGCCCGCGCAGCTTGCGTCCTACGCCTACGCGCGTGGCTGCGACTTCGCCAGGAACCAGCCGGGGAACGGCCTCCGGCTGCTGCTGCTCGACTTCGGGGCGGCCAGGAAGCTGAACGCCGGCACGTGGGGGACGATCGACTTCAGCAACACGACCGTCTCGAACGCCGACATCCTCGGC
This sequence comes from uncultured Actinomycetes bacterium, assembly GCA_963770815.1. Taxonomy (GTDB): domain Bacteria; phylum Actinomycetota; class Thermoleophilia; order Gaiellales; family Gaiellaceae; genus Palsa-739. Next base: position 82,855 of record CAVYQV010000002.1, on the reverse strand, counting down.
GCGCTCAAGGCGGCCGCCGACGGGTACCACACCTGCCACGTCCGGGGTGCTGTGGACATCGTGTACGGCAACAGCAACTACCACCTGTCCGAGTCGGGCATGTCGACGACCGACGCCTGGTACGCCGGCTATCACCAGTCGGAACGTGCCGAGGATCTGTCCCAGTACCAGGCCGCCAAGGGCTACGGCAGCGAGACGGCCGACGCCGCATCCGACATGGAGCCGAGCTGGGACGGCCCGTCGATCACGAAGCAGCTCGTGAACGGCGACCAGGGTCAGGGCTGGGCGCTGTACTACGACTTCGGCTCCGCGGACGGCTGCCCGCAGAGCGGAAGCGGCGACGGCGCGTGCAACAACGGGTGGCACGTCAGCGACGTCGGCTACGTCTCGTTCCACGGGCTCGCGCAGCCGCTGCCGGAGATCTACTACTCCGCCAACGCGAACCAGTGGACCGCCGTGCGGAAGTGGTGGAACGCCAATCAGGGCGGCTACTTGTTCGCCGGCGTGACGGCGGCGAACGCGGGCGGGCTGACGCCGGGCGCTGCGTGGAACAGGCTCAACTCCCTGAACAACGGTCTCGTCGACCCGGAGCTGGTGTGCTTCGGCTGCTGACGTGTGCGGGTGCCCTGGCGGCGCTCGCCACCGGAGGTGCGTTGGCCTTCGCCGCGAACGGCGTCCCGCGCGCCAGGCCTGCCACGGCGGTGCAGGCAATCCCGGCCCGGATGCTCGGTCCGGACGTTCCCGTTCCGATCCCGCCGTCGCTCTTGCGGGAGCGGAACGGGTGGCTCGTCAGCGACGGCAGGACGCTGGTTGCGGTCTACGCGGGCGCGGCGGGCGACAACCCGTCGGTTGGTCGCCTCGTGATCGTCCGTCAAGACCTGGTAGCCGGCAAGCAGACGGTCAGCACGTTCGACGCGGGACCGACGGGAGCGCTCGCGATCGTCGCGGCTCCGCTCGGCAGCGCCGTCGAGACGTCGGCGCAGGAGGGAGTCATCCGGATCCGGACGGCCGGCGGCCGGGCGCTCCGGCTCGACCTCCGCTCGGGAACGGTCGGCGACGCATGACTCACTTTGGCTTACACGCCCCTCACAAGCCGCGGCTAGCTTGGCCCATGGCCGCCCGATCGAGTGACTCAGCTTCCTACTCGTTTCGCCGATAGCGGCGTTGCAACTGCGGTGATGCGGCTTCTCTCCAACCGGAAGGTTCAGCTCGTGCTGAACGTCGGCTTCGGCCTGGCTCTGCTGGGTGTCGCCTTCCTGAGCGTCCGCCACTTCGTCGGGAGCGGCTGGCCGATCCACCACGCCGACCCGCTGCTCGTCTCCTGCGCGGCCCTCCTCTTCCTCGTCGCCTACGCCTTCAAGGCCTGGGGCTGGCAGCGGCTCTTCCACGCGAGCGAACGGCCGAGCGCCGACGCCCTCGCGTTCGCAGGCGGCGCCGCCTGCGTCGGCGGGATCGCCCTGCCCGGCCGCATCGACGACGCGGTTCGCATCGCCGTCGTGAAGCGCTATCCGGGCACGAAGGCGGGCATCGGGACGCTCGGGCTGAGCCTGATCATCCTCGGGATGCTCGACAACGCCGCCCTCACGCCCATGGCGTCCGTCGCTGCGGCCGGCTCGAGCCACTGGACGACCCGCGCAGGCTTCGCCGTCGTCGCTGCCGCCGGAATCGCCGCGGCCGCGGTCGTCGCCTTCCTGCCCCGGATCGCCCGCCTCCCGTTCGTCACCCGACGTCGGTTCGGACGCTGGGTCGCCGAGCACACGCACTGCACGAGGGAGGCCTGGGCGGCCTGGCTCCTGATCTCGGTTTCGTGGACGCTCCGTAGCGTCGCCGTCTTCCTGCTCCTCAACGCGCTCTCGATGCCCGGCTCGTACGTGCTCGCCCTCGCGTTCCTCGTCGCCTCGGCCGCTTCCGCCGCTCTCCCGATTGCCCCGGCGGGCGCCGCGACGCAGGCGGGGGCGGGCGCCGCGATCCTCGTGCTCGGCGGCGTCGGCACCGCCGACGCGGTGGCGTTCTCGATCGCCGCGCAGGCGCTCGTCATCGTCACGGGCGCCGCCGTGATGCTCCTCATCGCTTCCTGGCGGCTCGCGCTCCGGCTCCGTGCCTCGCAGGTCGCACGCGCCGCGGCTGCCGCGGCGGCTGTCTAGTCGGCCGCGACCGCCGCGGCGTCTGGCCCGCTGGCAAGAAAGTCCTTCTGTCGCACGAGCAGGAAGGCGAAGATCGCACCCACGAAGACCACGATCGCGGAGACGACCAGGATCCGGTTGAGGCCGCTGATGAAGGCCTCGTGCGCAATCACGGCCGGGCTCGCCGGGTTCCTGATGCCGAAGTTGGGTGGGGGAACGGTCCCCGAGGCGATTGCCCGCGACCACGACGGCACGAGCTCGGCCCCGATGCCCGCGTGGGAGAGGTACGAGGTGATCTGGTCCTGGAAGATCGCGCCCAGCGCGGCGATGCCGGTCGCGATCCCGACCTGGCGGAACGTGTTGTTGATCCCCGAGGCCATCCCCGCCCGCCGCGGCTCCACGACGCTGACGGCGGTCGAGGCCAGCGGCGCGTTGACGAGCCCGATGCCGACACCGCCGACGATGAAGCCCGCCAGGAGGGTCGTCCAGGTCGAGTCGAGCTTGACGCCCCACATCAGCAGCAGGGCGACGCCCGTGGTCGCCAGCCCGCCGCCGAGCAGCAGCCGGACCGGCACCCGCGTCGACAACCGTCCGGCGATTGGCGCGACGACGAACGAGACGAGCGAGAGCGGCAGGAAGATCACGCCTGTCTTGACCGCCGAGTAGCCGAGCACCCCTTCGAGGTAGAGCGGGATGAAGAGGAACTGGGCGAACATCCCGGCGGAGATCGTGAAGGCCGTGATCTGGGCACCGGTGAAGGTCGGAACCTTGAACAGGCGGAAGTCGAGCATCGGCGACTCCTGCCGGAGCTCGACGAACGCGAAGGTCAGGAGCAGCGCGGCGCCTACGACGAACAGCGCGACGACGCGGCCGCTCGACCAGCCCCAGTCGGTGCCGCGCAACAGGCCGAGCACGAACGCGAACAACCCCGTCGTCAGCGTCACGAGGCCCCAGACGTCGAAGCCGCCGTGCTGCTCGTCGCGCGTCTCGCGGAGCTCACGCACCCCGCCCGCGACGCAGGCGATCCCGATCGGGATGTTGACGAAGAAGATCCAGCGCCAGCCGACGTACGTCGTCAACGCGCCCCCGACGAGCGGCCCGATCGCCACCGCCAGCCCGACGGTCGCACCCCAGATCCCGAACGCGGTGCCGCGCTCCCGCCCGTGGAACTCCTGGGAGATGAGCGCGAGCGAGCCGGCGAACATCGCCGCGCCGCCGATTCCCTGCGCGCCGCGGGCCACGATCAGCCAGGTGGGTGACTGCGCCGCGCCGCAGAGGGCCGAAGCGAGGGTGAAGAGCGCGATCCCCGAGAGGAAGACGCGCTTGCGGCCGATCCTGTCGCCGAGCGAGCCGGCGTTGAGCAACGTCGCTGCGAGGGTGAGCGCGTAGGCGTCGACGACCCACTGCAGATCGGTGAAGGAGGTGTTCAGCTCCTTGTCGATGTCCGGCAGCGCGACGTTGACTACCGTGATGTCGAGGAGCAGCATGAACACCGCCACGCACACCACGATCAATACGCGCCACTTCCGCTCCATCAGTCCCGCTTCACTGCGGGGAAACTAATCGAGCAGGAGTCGACTACGCCGCTACGAAAGGTCAGCAGGGATGGCGCTCACGCGGTTACTAGGGCGTCCGCAGGCGCGGACGGCCGATAGCGGTCCGGCGATGGCCCGGGTAATCGCGTTCGCCAACCAGAAGGGGGGCGTCGCCAAGACGACGACGACCCTCAACCTCGGTGTGGCGCTCGCCGAGCAGGGGCTCCGAGTGCTCGCGGTCGACCTCGACCCGCAGGGCAACCTGACGATGTCGCAGGGCTGGAACCCCGACGAGATCGACCGCTCGATGTTCGACGTCCTCGCCCACCGGCTGCCGATCTCCGAGATCGTGCGCACGAACGAGATCGACGTCGCCGTCTCCTCGATCGACCTCGCCGGCGCCGAGCTCGCCCTCGCCTCGATGATCGGGCGCGAGCGCGCGCTCGAGAAGGCGCTGCTGCCGGTGCGGGAGAACTACGACTACGTCCTCATCGACACGCCGCCGTCGCTCGGCCTGCTGACGATCAACGCGCTCGTCGCGGCCGACGGCGTGATCGTCCCCGTCCAGTGCGAGTACCTCTCCCTGCGCGGGCTCGTCCAGCTCGAGAACACGCTGTCGATGATCCGCGAGAACCTCAATCCGAACGTCGGGATCCAGGGGATCCTGGCCACGATGTTCGACCGGCGGCTCCTGCACTCGCGCGAGGCGGTCGAGATCCTGAAGGAGAACTTCGGCGACCTCGTCCTCAACACGAAGATCCGCAAGACGGTGCGCTATGCAGAGGCGCCGGTGAAGGGGCAGTCGATCCTCAAATACGACCCGAGCGGCGAGGCCGCCGGGATGTACCGTGACCTGGCGAAGGAGGTGCTCGATGGCGCGTCGGCGCGCAAGCATGCGTGAGGGCCCGCTCGCGGAGCTCTTCCGGGCGACCGAGGCGGCGCAGAAGCAGGCGGGACAGAGCGGCGAGACCGAGCCGCAGCCGCCTGAGGACGCCGCGACCACCGCCCCCGAAGCGCCGGAGGCACCGGCCGAGCCGGACGAGCGGACGGTCGAGCACGTCCCGAGCTGGGAGGAGACCGGTGTCGAGGCCGAAGCGGAGGCGGAAGCCGCGGCCGAGCCCGAGCCTGCTCCCGAGCCGGAGCCGCCGGCCGCGCCTGCGGAGCCCGAGCTCCGGAAGGAAGACCTGCCGCCCGTCTCGCGCTACCTCGAGCCGCTCCCGGAGTCGCCTGCGCGGCTGCACCGCAAGGGCGCCGACACGGGCGCCTACCTCGCGGTGATCAAGGTCGTCGGCGTCGGCGGTGCCGGTCTCAACGCCGTCGACCGGATGATCGACGCCGGCATCAGCCAGGTCGAGTTCATCGCCGTCAACACCGACATGCAGCAGCTCCGCACGAGCGACGCGCCCGTGAAGATCCACATCGGCCGCGAGCTGACACAGGGCCTCGGCTCAGGCGCCGATCCGGACGTCGGGCGCCGGGCGGCCGACGAGGCGTACGACGAGCTGAAGCAGGAGCTGCGCGGCGCGGACATGGTCTTCGTCGCAGCCGGCGAGGGCGGCGGCACCGGTTCGGGCGCTGCCCCGATCGTCGCGCGGATCGCCCGCGAGATCGGCGCGCTGACGGTCGGGATCGTCACGACGCCGTTCCGCTTCGAGGGCACGAAGCGGCGCAGCCAGGCGGAGCAGGGGGTCGTCGACCTGCGCGCGGCGTGCGACACGACGATCGTGATCCCGAACGACCGGCTGCTCGAGGTGCTCGAGCGGTCCACCTCGATGCTCGACGCCTTCAAGGTGGCCGACGACGTCCTCCGCCAGGGCGTCCAGGGGATCTGCGACCTGATCACGATGCCCGGCCTGATCAACCTCGACTTCGCGGACGTGCGCACGATCATGTCCGACTCGGACACGGCTCTGATGGGCATCGGCTTCTCCTCCTCGACCGGCGACGGGCGGGCGAAAGAGGCCGCCGAGCGGGCACTGCGCTCGCCGCTCATCGACGCCGAGATCACCGGTGCGCGCGGCATCCTTCTCTCGATCGCGGGAGGCGACGACCTCACGCTCGTCGAGGTGAACGAGGCTGCGGAGGTGATCCGTGCCGCCGCAACCGACGACACGAACATCATCTTCGGCGCGACCGTCGACGACCGGCTGAACGGACAGGTCTGGGTGACCGTCGTCGCCACCGGCTTCGGCGGCCGCGGCCGCCGTCCGCGCGGCGACTTCGGGACGCCGCCGACCGAGCAGCGCCGTCCGCCGGGCTCTACCGGTGAGGGGGGCGGCGACCTCGACGTGCCGTCCTTCCTCAAGACCTGACGGGCGCGCCGGCGGTGGATCCCTACCTCGCCATCGCGTCGAAGCGCGACGAGCGCGCGTACGCGGACACGCCGATTCCGGCCGAGGTTCGGGAGCGGATCCTCGACGCCGGCCGCCTCTCCGGTAGCTCACGAAACCGGCAGCAGTGGGAGTTCGTGGTCGTCTCCAGCCGGGCGCAAGAGCGTCTCGCTGAGGCGGTCTACGCGCCGGAGAACGTCGCCTCGGCCGCCCTCGTCGTCGCGATCGTCGGCGACGCGGGCAGCTTCGACACCGGCCGCTGCGCGCAGAACATGATGCTCGGGGCGTGGGGCGACGGCGTCGTCTCCTGCCCGAACGGGATTCGCGATGCCGACGCCGCAGCCGAGATCTGCGGCGGCCAGGTGCGGGCGATCGTCTCCTTCGGCTACCCGGCGCGGCCGCGCGACATAGCGAGCCGCAGCGCGGAGGAATGGTCGGCGCGGGCGAATCGCAAGCCGCTCTCCGAGCTCGTCCGCGAGGTCGGCTAGCGGCCGCCGGCCCTGCAGGGCGGCGTCGTGTCCGCGAACGCGTTGAACAGGCTGCTCGCGTCGACGTCGAACGCGATCCGTACCGTCGCCGCCGCTTCTGTCCGCAGCCGGAGCATCCCGCCCGGGGCGCGGGTGAGGCAGCCCGTCGACGCATGCCAGTACGGAGACCAGCGAACTGCAACGTGATACACCCCCCCGCGCGAGACGCGGATCCGGAGCCGCGAGTCGCGAAGCGCGAGTACCGCGGACCGTCCAGGTCCGGTGACGATCGGCTGCGGGTGCGGCACGGCGTAGATGGAGACGCGCCGGGTCGTGAAGACCCGCCTCAGACCGCTCTGACCACTCCTGACGAGCCTCGCTTCGCGACGCGAGGTGTAGTCCGGTGGTGCGTGTGTGAGCAGGACATACGCCGCGCCGAGGCGGCGGAGCCAAGCGATGTACTGCGCGCCCGTGAACCGCCGGCGGTAGAGGAGCCGGTCGAACGGGTAATCGTCTTGCCTGAACCAGCCGCGGACCAGCGGGATCCCCGCGCCGGCGAGGTAGAAGGCGGGCCAGTGCTGACTCGTATCGACCGCCTCGACGCGGTATCCCGTTCGAAGGTGGGACTGTAGATAGGCGATAGGGGCCGTCCAGACGACCGCGCGCGAGGAGCGATCTGCGGCGCTTCGCGTCCAGCCGGCGGCGAGGGGCGCGACATTCCACACCCCGGCGAGCACGACCGCCGCCAGCGCCACAGGCAGCGGTCGCCAACGGCGGAGGGAAACGATGAGCAGGGCCAGGGGTAGCGCGAGGTAGCGGAGTCGATTGACGTTCTCTCCGAGCCCGGAGGGGATGGCGAAGGCCAGAGCGATGGTGGCGAGATAGACGGCGAACACTCCACGGAGAACAGCTGCGCGCTCGATGTGCCAGACAAGCGCGATTCCGACGATGCAGAAGATCGAGGCCGGCACGGCCTCGTACCACGGGAACGCGAGCGCGCCTCCATCCGGAAAGAGCCTCAGCAGGAGGAACTCCGCTGCGGCAGCGAGCGCCAGTCCGAGCGCCGGAATGGCGTAACGAGCGAGTGGGGCTCGCCGGGCCACAAACACCCCGGCGAGGACGACGGCGAGCAAGACGAGAGCCACAGGGCTCGCCGCAACCACGAGCAAGGTCAGCACGGCACCCGTCCAACGCCAGCCTGCCCTGAGCGCAACCAGCGCCAGCAGGGCAAGCGCGATCCCGAGCGCGAAAGGCAACTCGCCGGTGATCACCGCGCCGGCCCACACGACCGCGAAAGAGCGGCCGGGCCAACGCGCCGCGCGGCCCCACTCCCGCTCGAGCAGTAGGGCGAACGCCCCGGCTGCGAGCGCAACGGTGAGCACCGTGAGCACCCGGATCCCGAGCAGCGCGGCGAGCGGGTAGTACACGATGCTGTACCCGACGAAGGCGTAGCGTCCCGCGTACCAGAAGTTGTTCCAGAGCGTGAAGCCGTGCACGAGGAAGAGCGAGCGCTGGTACTCGTGGGCCGCGAGGTCGCCGCCGGGCGGTGCGAGCCAGACCAACAACGAAGCCGTCGCCGCCGCGATCCCGGTACAGAGCACGGCCTCGCGCACGACGGGCAGCCGGAGCCACCACGACATGCGTTCGTCGGCGGCGAACGACACATCCCCCATGCCCGCAGAGCGTACGCTCGCTCCATGAGAGGCGCGTTGGCAGCCGGTCACCCGCTCACCGCGGCCGCCGGGGCGGACGTTCTGCGCGCGGGCGGCAACGCCGTCGACGCCTGCATCGCAGCGGCGGCCGTCTCATGGATCTGCGAGAGCCCGCTCACCGGCCCGGGTGGCGGCGGGTTCCTGCTCGTCCACCGCGCGGGCGAAGCGCGCACCGAGCTGCTCGACTTCTTCGTCGCCGTGCCGGGGCGCGCGGAGGACACGTCGGAGCTCATCGAGATCGTCGTCGACTTCGGCGACTCGCAGCAGGTCTTCTACACCGGCCCCATGTCCGTGGCCGTGCCCGGCACCGTCCTCGGCCTCTGGGAGGCGAGCAGCCGCTGGGGATCGGTGCCCTGGCCGGATTTGCTCGCCCCGGCGGCGAAGCTCGCCCGCGAGGGCGTCGTCCTGAACGAGCCGCAGGCGTACCTGCACGAGATCCTCGATCTGCTGCTCCGCTACTCGCCCGAGGGCGACGCGCTGTACGGCCCCGGTCACGCTCTGGGCGTCGGCGAGCGCTTTGCGGTGCCCGAGCTGGGAGACACCCTCGAGCGGCTCGGGGCAGAGGGGCCGGACTACTTCTACCGAGGCGAGCTCGCGGAGCGGATCGCCGCCCATGTGCCGGTCACCCTCGACGATCTCGCTCGCTACGAGGTGATCGACCGCGAGCCGCTCGCCGTGTCGTACCGCGGCGACCAGCTCCGGACGAACCCGCCCCCGTCGGCCGGCGGGCGCCTGCTCACCGTCGGGCTCGAGGCGCTCGGAGCCGCGGAGGCGACTCCGGTCGCGATCGTGCAGGCGATGGAGGCGATGCGGCGTGCCGAGGGGGTTGGCGGCACGACGCACATCAGCGTCGTCGACGGCAACGGAGACGCCGCGTCGCTCTCGTGCTCGCTCGGCTCGTCGGGCGGCGTCGTCGTCCCGGGCACCGGGATCCAGCTCAACAACATGCTCGGGGAGCCCCAGCTGCTGGCCGGCGAGACGCGCGCGGGCGAGCGGGTGACGTCGCTGATGACACCGGCATTGCTGCTGCATGAGGGCAGGCCGCGGCTCGTCGTCGGCTCGGCCGGCAGCAGCCGCCTGCACGGCGCGATCATGCAGGTGGTGGCGAACGTCGCCGCACGTGGGCTCGGGGTCGAGGAAGCCGTCGAGGCGCCGCGTATCCACCTCCAGAACGGCGTCGCGCACTGCGAGGACCCGGCTGCGGCGGACGAGCTCGAGGCGGCCGGTTACCCGGTCGTTCGCTGGCGCGCGCAGAACCTCTTCTTCGGCGGCGTCTCCGCCGTCGAGATTCGGGACGACGGGACGCTCGCGGGGGCGGGGGACCCGCGGCGTGGCGGTGCTGCGGTAGTAGTTGAGGCGTGAGCTTCCGGATCCGGCAGGCCGACCCGTCGGACGCCGAGCAGCTGGCCCGGCTCGCCGACTCGGTGAGCGCCGAGCCGGAGGGCTGGCTGATCAGCGTCGCCGGCGAGTGGCGGACCGCGGGGGACGAGCGCCGCTTCCTCAAGGCCCTGCGCCGCTATCCGCACGCCGCCGTCTTCGTCGCCGAGCGTAACGACGGAACACTCGTCGGCCGCCTCTCGGTCGGGCGAGACCCGCATCCGGCGAGCACGCACGTCGCCGACGTCGGCCTGATGGTCGCGGTCGACGCGCGCCGACAGGGCGTCGGGACGGCGCTCCTGCAGGCTGCGGCCGACTGGGCCCGCGAGACCGGCGTCCGCAAGCTCGAGCTCCACGTCTTCCCCTGGAACGAGGCCGCAATCGCGCTCTACGACGCGTTCGGCTTCGAGCGCGAGGGTTACCGCAAGCACCACTACCGCCGTGGCGGCGAGCTCGTCGACGCGATCCTGATGGCCTACGAGGTCGAGTAACTGAGCTCGACGGGGACGCCGCCGGCGAGGGTCTGGAAGACCACGCAGTAGCGCTCGGTCCGCTCGAGCAGCTTGGCGAGCTCCTCCTCCGAGGCGTCCGCCGTGAGGTCGAAACGGAGCCGGATCGCGGTGAAGCCCACCGGTGCCTCGCGGTCGACGCCGAGCGTGCCCCGGAAGTCGAGGTCGCCCTCGGCGCGGACGCTGCCGGCGACGTCGAGCTCCATCGAGGTCGCCACCGAGCGGAGCGTGACGCCCGCGCAGGCGACGAGCGCCTCGAGCAGCATGTCGCCAGAGCAGGCGAGCGTGCCGGTGCCGCCGGTGGCCGGATGGAGGCCCGCCTCCACCAGCGCGCGGCCGGTGTCGACCTTGCATGCGATCTGCTCCGCGTCGAGCTCGCCCTCGGCCCGGAGCGTGATGACCGCAGCCGCCGGCTCCTCGCGGTAGCGCTCTTTGAGCGGTTTCTGCACCGCCTGCAGTGCGGCCCGGTCCACGTCCGCATCCTAGAGCGACGATCGAAGCCGTGAGCCTGGCGGTACGATCGGGCCATGGCCTCGCTGGTCGGAGACCCCGAGCGTGACCGCACCGCGAAAGAGTTGCAGCGCCACTATCTCGAAGGGCGCCTCTCTCTCGAGGATCTCGCCGGGCGGCTCGAGACGGCCCTGCACGCCCGGAACGGTGTGCAGCTGCGGTCCGCGCTGAACGAGCTTCCCGCGCGATGGACCGACCCGGAGGTCATGCGAGCAGCGGTGCGCTCGCCGGTCCGGGCGGTCCGGAATGCCGCCATCCTCGCCGCCACCGCTGCCGTGTGGCTGCTCTGGAGCATCGGCGTGCTGGTGGCCTTCGTCGCCTGGCTGGCGGCGAACGGTCCGAGCCTCGGCGCGCTCCTGGTCTTCCCGCTCCTCTGGTTCGGAGTGAGCTGGCTGCTCTGGTCGACCGGCAAGCGTCGGCGCGCACGACGCTGACGGAGACCCCGCCCCGGTGAGCGACCTCGACTTCGGCGCGGGCGCACCGGTATTCGGAGACCTCGACGTCCGCTGGATCCACGGGTCGCCGCGTGGCGCGGACGACGCCGACCCGCCGATCCAGGTGCACCGTTACGACCCGCACACGTACGTGCTCCGGCAAAGCAAGGCCCTCACCGCCGAGGCGCCGTTCCTCTACCTGATCTTCGGCACTGAGCGCGCGGTGCTCTTCGACACCGGGGCGAGCAAGAAGACCACCGGCAACCCGCTGCGCGAGACCGTGGACGGGATCGTCGAGAAGTGGCTCGCCGAGCACCCACGCGACGCCTACGAGCTGATCGTCGCCCACACGCACGGGCATCTCGACCACGTGGAAGGAGACGCGCAGTTTGCGGATCGGCCGGCGACCACGATCGTCGACCGCGAGCTCGAGGCCGTGCAGGCGTTCCACGGCTTCACCGCCTGGCCGGACCAGATCGTCGAGCTCGACCTCGGCGGCCGCGTCCTCGAGCTCACCGGCACCCCGGGCCACCAACGTGCCGCGGTCACGATCTACGACCCGTGGAGCGGGTTCCTGCTCACCGGCGACAACGCGTTGCCGGGCCGGATCTACGCCTTCGACTTCCCGGTCTATCTCGACAGCATGGAGCGGACCGTCGAGTTCGCAGGCACGCGCGAGATCACGCACGTGATGGGCTGCCACATCGAGATGACCCGAACGCCCGGGCGGGACTACCCGCTCGGCTGCAGTTACCAGCCCGACGAGCCGCCGTTGCAGATGACCGTCCGGCAGCTGGTCGACCTCCGCGACTCGGCGCGGGCGGTCAAGGACAAGCCCGGCGCCCACACCTTCGACGACTTCCTGATCATGAACGGCCCCTACCGCCGCTACATCGTCAAGCTCCTGGCTCGGGGTCTCTGGGCCAAGGTCCGGCCGCCGCGGTGACGAAGCGCTCGACCGCGATGCTGACTGCGTTCGCGCGGATCGACTCCCAGACGTCGAACGTGTGGTGGGCGCCCGGCAGCTCGACGTATTCGACCGGCTGACTCGATCCGGCGCGCATCCGGTCGACGAACTCGCGCACCCGGGTGGGCCTCACGAGAACGTCGTTCTGGCCGTGGATCACGAGCAGCGGCGGCTGTGGCCGGTCGGGCGCGAGGTCGCCGTAGTACCCGTAGCGGCCGACGATGCCGGCGATCGGTGACGCGCCGGCGTTGACGGCAGCGACCGCCAGGAATGCGCCGGCCGAGCTCCCGGCCAGGAAGATCCGGTCCGGATCGCCCCCGTACTCGTGGACGTGCGAGCGAACCCAGTCGATCGCAGCCACGCAGTCGGCGAGTTGTTCCTCGGAAGTGACGTGCGGGCGCAGCCGGTAGCCGGCTCCGGCGCAGACCATCCCGTGCCGGACGAGGTGGCCGATCAGCGGTCGGGCTTCGCGGCGCTTGCCGCCCGAGTGGAAGCCGCCGCCGTGGAAATGCAGCATCACCGGAACGCCGCTCGGACGGTCCCGCCGGTGGTAGACGTCGAGCCTGCGGTGCGGGCCCTCGCCGTAGGGGAGATCGCCGAGCCTCACCACGTCCCGCCGGAAGGCGGGCAGCGGCGCAACGAGAATCCGACCCCAGGGCCGCCGCGCCGGTAACGGGTTGCCCAGGGCAGTGTCGGCTCGAAGTCCCCGCCGGACGATCACCGCGAGTCCGGCGATCACGGCCAGGGCGGCGACGGCGACTGCGACACCGCCCGCCGAGTCGAGATCCCCCTGCGCAAACGCGAAGGCCAGCGACGCGATCAGCAGGTAGCCGCCGAGGAACGGCAATTCGCTGGTCACGAGAGCCGGAACTCGAACCAGCCGGCCGAACCGTCGCCAGCGGGTGAGCGCGCAGGCGGTGCCCCAGCCCACCAGGACGACGGGGGTCAACAGGCCGACAGGCATCGCCGCGAACTTGTAGCCGAGCGCGAGCTAGGCGGCTACGACAGTGAGGCGGAGAGTGTGCCCGTGCGGCCTGAACGGAACCTCGTCGACGATGCCGGTGACAACGTCGAACGTCAACGTCACGGGTGAGCCCGGACGCGATTCCGGCCTCCGCTGCCTGACGTAGCTGGAGGTCTCTGCGATCGCGCCGAGCAGACTGAAGACCGAGGCGCGGATGAGACCGACTCCGGCTTCGTCCCGAGTCCAGCGAAGTTGCACCTCGTAGGCGCCGTCGTCCAAGAGCCGGGCGTCGAGGATCTCGAGCGGCAACGAGTCACACGCCTGCTCGAGATGGGGGAGAAGGTGCAGCTCAGGTTGCTCCGCGACCCAGTTCGGCTGCTGCATCGCGGCCACCAACTCCCCTGCGCCCTCCACGAACTGAGCAGCATCGGCGACACCCTCTCCTCGCGCGTCACCATCCCAGCGGTGCTCAGCCATCTTCCGGAGGATGGCACAGAGCACTCGACTGGGCCAGTGTTCCGGAATGACGCCTGAAGGTTGGCTCGACCTCGTCTAGGGCGGACGCGGAGCGCTACGGTTCGGCCGATGAACCCCTTCGGCCATATCGACCTTCGCGTCCGCGATCTGGAAGCGGCGACACTGTTCTATGACGCTTTGCGTCCCTCGCTTGGTTTCAGCGAGCGCTACCACGGTGGGGAATGGAAGGTTTGGGCGACAATCGGTCCATCCCCGGACGCGGCCTATTTCGCTGTAACCGAAGACCCGGCGCACACGGCAAACGCGACCAGGATCGCGTTGCAGGTGACGTCGACAGGCCAGGTCGATCGGATCGCCGCGATTGCACAGGAGGCGGGCGCAACCCTGAGCGGGCCGAAGGAGATGCCCTACGGGCCGGGGTATTACGCCGCCTCCTTCGACGATCCTTCCGGCAACCGGATAGAGGTATATGTCCGACCCGATTGAGGGGACCGGCTGCCTCGTGTCTTAGTGCTCGCCTGGGCCAGTGTTCCGGAATGACGCCTGAGCGATGGGGCAGCTGCTCATCCGAGAGTAGACTCGCGGCCCGGTGACGACGCTTGTCCGAGACGGCCTGGAGCTGCGTTACGAGGTGCGCGGTGGATCAGGCCCGGCGTTGCTGCTGCCCCACTTGAACTTCTCCTGGCCGGATTACCTCGATCTCAGCCCGTTCACCGAGTGCTTCACGGTGATCACCGCAAGCCCGCGCGGGTTCGCCACGAGCAGCCGCCTCGACGCAGACATTCCCTATCGAGTCGGCGATTTGGCCGACGATTTGATCGCAGTTATGCAGGCGGTCGGGTTCGACCGATTCTTCGTTCTCGGCTACTCGTTCACCGGCGCGTTCGCCCCGTGGATCGCGCAGCTCACAGGCAGAGCGGACGCGATCGTCTCAGGTGGCTTTCCCATCGTCGGCGATTACGCCTATCTCTACCCGGAAATCCAACGTCAAAGCGAGGCAGCGAAGTCCGATCCCGCTGCCTGGGCCCGCGTAGACGCCGCCTTCGACAACCGAGCCGCGCTCGCCTTCTACCGTGAACTCTCAGAACTGCCTCCAGACTCGCTGGTCAGTGACCTGCCCTGCCCGCTGTTCGCATTCTGGGGCGACCAGGACGAGGAGATGGGCCCCGGTGGCACACAGCAACTCGCCTCCGGCCTCGACCGCCACGGCCAACAACACGTCTCGTTCCCCGGCCACGACCACGACGGCATGCTGACCCACATCAACGACGCCGTCCCCACCGTCCTTGCCTGGCTCGACCAGCTCTAGCGCTTACAGCCCTGGACACTCGGCTGGGCCAGCGTCCTTACGCTTGACAGCCGCTAGCGGCGCGCGACCCAGATCCCGGTGCCTGCGGCGCCGAGGGCTGCGGCTGCGCCCAGGACCGTCCAGCCGAGCCCGTGGTTCGGACCCAATGCGGACAGGGAGACGACGAGCGTCGCCACGGTGAGGCCCGCGAAGGCGAGCGCCGCGATGGCCAGGCCGCGGCGCCAGGCCAGTTGTGACTCGGCGCGGATCTCGAGGCGCTCGTCGAACGACCAGGCCGACAGCTCTCCGCAGAGGAGGAGCAGCACAGCCACGAGCGGCGCACTCGCGTCGATTCCGGTACCAGCCGAAGTCACGGCTGCGACGTATGTCGCGCCGGCCAGGAAGAGCGCGCCACCGAGGCCGCGACCGCCGAAGACCAGCGCCACGACGAGCAGCAGCGCTCCGAGCACGGCGCCCGGCACGAACGCGCCCACCGGCCACGGCGCGCGGGCGAGCGCGTCCGCGACGACTCCGCCGTACGCGGCGGCTGCTCCGACGGCGAGCGCTACGCGGGCCGGGCGAGATGCCTGAATGCGTTCACCTCCTCGAGCGGTACCGCGAGCGGCATGTCGTCTCGCCACGTGACGACCGGGACGCCGACCTGCTCGTAGCGCCAGCGGAGCGCCTCGCGCGAGAGGCGCCAGAGACGGTGCGCGAGCTCGAGCGACGAGCCGGGATCCGGCGCGGCGAGCTCGAGCGGGGACACCTCCACCACGATCAGGTCGTAGCCGCGGGCGCGCAGGTCGAGCAGCGCGGCCGCAGTGCGGTTGTCGAGGAGCGGCGTGATCGCGAGCACGAGCGCCTTCGGCGGCAGCGTCCGCGGCGGCAACACGTCGACGCCGCGCAGGGCGAAGCTGTGCACGACCTCGCTCGTGAGCAGCGTCTCGAGGATGGCGTACAGCTGCCGCGTCCCTGACGCCGGAACGAGCCACGACAGGAAGCCGCCGAAGCCCACGAGCCCCACGCGATCCTTGCGCTGCAGATAGATCCGGGCGAGCGTCGCGGCGGCCCGCACCGCGCGATCGTTCGTGCTCCGCCCTTCGGCGCGCACCTCGGCGAAGCTGTCGAGGAAGAGGACGACGTCCGTGTTCCGCTCCGGGTTCTGCTCGTTCACCCAGAGGGAGCGGCGAAGCGCGGTCGCGCGCCAGTTGACGCGGCGCAGCCGGTCTCCCGGCTGCCACTCGCGCAGGTCGGCGAACTCGATCCCCTCGCCGCGCGCCCTCGAGACCTGGTTGCCGGCGAAGACCTGCGTCTCGAGCGGCGGGACGAGGGTGCGGAGCGTCTCCTCGCTCGGGAAGACCCGCAGCGGCCGCGGCTCGCCCGCCATCCCCTCCCACGAGCGCAGGCCGAGCGTGTCGCGGGCGCGGAACAGCACCCGTCCGATCGAGAACACCCCCCAACGCTCGCACGGCAGCTTCAGCTCGATCGTCCGCTCCTCACCCGCGCGCAGGCGAACCGACCGAGCCTGCCCTCCTCCGGCGCTCAGCACGGGCGGCAGCGGAACGAACAGATCGAGACGCTCGGCGCCGCGCTCAGAAGACAGCGCGACAGTCGCGGTGACCTCATCGCCTTCGATCACCCGGTCGCGGTCGAATGACAGCCGGACCGAGACCTCCGGCTCGCGCGCGGCCACGCCTGCGACGAGCGCGAGCAGGAACGGAGCCGCGAGCGCGACCGGCTCGACGCGGCCGAGCGTGAGGCCTGCGACGAGCCCTGCAGCCGCGAGCACGGCGTAGACCGGGAGGCGCCAGGACGTGTAGCCGGTCACGCCTCGGCGCTGCGCAACGCGTCTTCCGCGGGCGGCGTCGGCACTGTCTCGAGCACCTCTGCCACGACGTCCTCGGCGCGGAGGCGCTGCACCCAGAGCTCCGGGCGCACCATCAGCCTGTGCGCGAGTGCCGGCACCGCGACCGCCTTCACGTCCTCGGGAGTGACGAAGTCGCGGCCGGCGAGCGCGGCCTTCGCGCGCGACAGCTTGACGAGGGCGAGGCTGCCGCGCGGGCTCGCACCGACGGCGAGCCGGTGGGACTCGCGGGTCGCGGCCACGAGGTCGACGACGTATCCCTCGATCGCGTCGGAGACGTGCACCTCCTCGAGCGCGCGCTGCATTTTCAGGAGCGTCGGCCCGTCGACCACCGGCTCGAGCTCGATCTCGTCGACGCCGCGCTCGAGGCGGCGCTCGAGCATCTCGATCTCGTGCTCCCGCGCCGGGTAGCCGATCGAGATGCGCACGAGGAACCGGTCGAGCTGCGCCTCGGGCAGCGGGTACGTCCCCTCGTACTCGATCGGGTTCTGCGTCGCGAGCACGAGGAACGGCGGCTCGAGCTGGTGCGTCGTGTTCTCGATCGTGACCTGGCGCTCCTGCATCGCCTCGAGGAGCGACGCCTGCGTCTTCGGCGGTGCGCGGTTGATCTCGTCGGCGAGGAGGAGGTTGGCGAAGATCGGACCGGGGCGGAAGACGAACTCTGTCGTCCGCTGGTCGAAGATCTGCGAGCCCGTCACGTCGCCGGGCATCAGGTCGGGCGTGAACTGGATGCGGGCGAACCGGAGCGAGGTCGCCTGCGCGAACGAGCGCGCGATCAGCGTCTTGGCGAGCCCGGGGTAGTCCTCGAGCAGCACATGGCCGTCGCTCAGCAGGGCCAGCAGGATCAGCTCGAGCGGGCCGCGCTTGCCCACGATGGCCTTCTCGACCTCGGCGAGGATCGCGTCCGCCCGCTCGCGGAGGTCGGTGAGCGCGGTCACAAGGCTTCCACCCGCTCGATCACGGCCACGATGCTCTTGTGCGGCACGCCCTCCGCGTGGCGGTCCGGGGGCTCCGGGCGGTCGGGGCGCAGAAGCTCCCACACGTCCTCCCCGAGCAGGGCGCGGGCCTGCTCGGGCCGGCGTTCGAGCTCGAACCCGTGGCGGGCGGCGATTCGCGCAGCCGCCACCGAACGGAGGAGCGGCAGGAGCCGCCGGTGGGCATGGTCCGCGTCGGCGCTCCCGAGCACGAGCTGGCGGTCCATCCGCAGGAGCTCCTCCGGCGGCGACGGCTCGGGCTTCCGTCCGCGTAACGCCTGCTCGAAGCGAGGCGGCGGCACCGGCCAAACGCGGTCGCCGGCGTGCCGATTGAGCACGTAGAGGACGACCGCCGTCGCGACCACCACCCAGACTCCGAGCGCGCGCGAGGTCGGGATCTGGGGCAGCGAGAGCAGGACGACGAGCAAGATCGCCAGCGCGACCGCGGGCAAGTCGAACCGCAGCGCGAGTCTCACGCCGGAGTCAGCTCCACCGCGCGAAGCTCGTCACGCACCGCGACGAGCGCGTCGACGGCCTCGTCCCTCATCGACGGCTCCGGCTCATGGTGGCTGAACCTAGCCCATTCGAAGAGATCGGTGAGCCTGCGGACGGCGCCGGCGCTCGCTTGGAGGGTGAGCAGTGCCCGCTCGACGTACTCGAGCGGCGCCTCGGCGGGGCGCCGCGGGATTCCGGCGACGCCGAGAGCGACCTCCATCCGGGCGTACGCGGCGATGATCGCCCGGCGCAGGTCGGGGTCGGTTCGCAGATCGTCGAGCGACTGGTCGAGCGCTGCGGCGAGCGCTTCCTCAGCCTCGGGGCGAGGCCGGAAGAGCCTCGGAACCTGCCGAGCTCTCGTCACGCCGTAGACCGCCGCCACCACCAGGACGAGACCGAGAACGATCGCGATCTCGTCCCAGCGGAGTCGGGGAGAACGCGTCTCGGCGATCGACCGTCCGCGCGAGCCCGGCGTGGTCGGGCTGAGCCCGCCCTGCTGCGGAGGCTGATGGAGGTGCGGGAGCAGGTGATGCCGCTCGAGGATGGTTCCCAGCATTCCGATGAGCGTGAACGCGGCGATCGTGCGGATCATGCGTTGCTGGAAGTAGTTGCTCTGCGGCTTGCCCGGGGGCCTGCGCACGAAGAGCGATGCGACCCCGACGGCGAGCAGGAACACCACGCCGACGATGACAACCGTGGTGAAGACGTAGTCCCAGAACGACAGTGGCAGCCCACCCTTGCCGCCGCCCGCCGAGCCGAGCGGCCGCCCGCGGGCGGCGATCGCGACGACCACCAGGAGCAGCGTGACCGCGAACGCGAGGGGGACGAGGCGGCTCCGGCTCACGACCGGAGTGTCGCACCGACGGCGCTGTTGAGCGCGTCTCGGGATCTACGCGGCCGGACTAGCCGCCGACGCCCGAGCAGTTCTGCCGCGCCCAGGCGCTGAGATGCTGCTCTGCCTGCCTCAGCTTCGGTGTCGCGAACGCTTTCGCGGCCTTCGCGAACGCCGCCGCCTGCGCCGCCGTCGGGGGAGTCTTCGAGCCCAGCTGGTAGCCGGAGCTCTGGAGCGCATGGAGGAAGCCCGTGAACGCGGTCGCGAACGTCTGGAAGTCGCCGCTGATGTCGGAGGGGGCTGCCTTCGCCAATGCCTGCAGCTCGGTCGCCTCGGTCTGGAGCGCATTCGTCGAGTTCCCCGACGCCTCGACCGCGGCCGCCGCCTTGGCTGCGAGACCGGCCAGGGCCTGGCAGTTGTGCGCGCTCGCGAAATTGGGCGAGCCCGAATTGCTGGAGGTCGTCGACTGGATGGAGTGCGTCACCACCGTCGTAGACGGGCTCTTCGTGCCTCCGCCGCCGCAGCCGGCCGCCAGAGCGACCAACCCTGCGACGAGCATGGCGGCGGCGACCTGCTTCGACCTCGGCAGCATGGATACCGATCGTAGACCTCTCGCTCGCCGCTGCCTAGGGCCAGACCGCTGTCCGCCGGAGCGGGAAGTACGATCGACTCCCCGTGCCCGAAGCGCCCTTCGTCCACCTCCACGTCCATTCGGAGTACTCGATCCTCGACGGCGCCTGCCGGATCCCGGACCTGGCGAAACGCGCCGCCGAGCTCGAGATGCCGGCCGTCTCGCTCACCGACCACGGCTCGCTCGCGGGCGCGGTCGACCTCTACAAGGCGGCGCGGGACGAAGGAGTCAAGCCCGTCCTCGGCTGCGAGGTCTACGTCACCGACGACCGGCACGCGCAGCAGAAGGGGCAGGCGCACCTCACGCTCCTCGCCGAGACGAACGAGGGCTACGGGAACCTGATCAAGCTCTCTTCGCTCGGCTATCTCGAGGGCTACTACTACAAGCCGCGCGTCGACTGGGAGCTGCTCGAGCGCTACGGCGCCGGCCTGATCGCGCTCTCGGGCTGCCTCTCGGGCCGCGTCTGCAAGGCGCTCGAGGAGAACCGCGCGACCGACGCCGAGGCCGAGCTCGACCGGCTCGAGCAGATCTTCGGCCGCGACTCGGTCTACGTCGAGCTGCAGAACGCGCACCTCGACGTCCAGCAGCGGATCAACCCGCAGCTCGTCGAGCTCGCGGAAAAGCGTGGCCTGCCGACTGTCGCGACCGGCGACGTCCACTACCTCCGGCACTCCGACGCGCAGTCGCACGAGGCGCTGCTCTGCATCCAGTCGGGCGACTCGCTCAAGAACCCGAACCGCTGGCGCTTCGAGACCGACCAGTTCTTCTTCAAGACGCCCGAGGAGATGGCCGCCGACTTCCCCGGCCGCGAGGACGCGCTGCGCCGCACGCTCGAGGTCGCCGAGCGCTGCAACGTCGAGATCGAGCTCGATCGGATCCTGCTCCCGCACTTCCCGACGCCCGACGGCCGCGAGGCCTTCGAGTACCTCGTCGAGCTCTGCGAGAAGGGCGTCGAGAAGCGCTACGGGACGGTTTCGCCCGAGCTTCGCGAGCGCCTTCAGTTCGAGCTGAAGACGATCAAGGAGATGGGCTTCTCCGACTACTTCCTGATCGTCGCCGACTTCGTCGGCTTCGCGAGGCGGAACGGGATCAGCGTCGGCCCCGGCCGCGGCTCGGCGGCCGGCAGCCTCGTCGCCTACTGCCTCGAGATCACCGACCTCGACCCGATCCGCTACGACCTGCTCTTCGAGCGCTTCCTCAACCCGGGCCGCAAGTCGATGCCCGACATGGACATCGACTTCGCCGTCGCCGGCCGCGACCGCGTCATCAACTACGTGCGCGAGAAGTACGGCCGCGACCGCGTGGCGCAGATCATCACCTTCGGGACGATGGCCGCCCGCGCGGCGGTCCGCGACGCGGGCCGCGTGCTCGAGCACCCGTACGGCGTGGTCGACAAGATCGCGAAGCTGATCCCCGAGGGGCCGGGCCAGTTGCTGGACGAGTGCCTGAAGCCCGGCACCGACCTCCGCCGCGAGATCGACGCCGACCCGGTCGCGAAGGAGATCGTCGACCTGGCGCGCCCGCTGGAGGGCCTGACCCGCCAGGACGGGATCCACGCCGCCGCGGTGGTGATCGGCGCCGAGCCGCTGATGGACACGGTGCCGCTGCAGCAGAAGGGGCCCGACCAGGAGGTCGTGACCCAGTTCGACGGCACCACGATCGAGAAGCTCGGCCTGCTGAAGATGGACTTCCTCGGGCTCCGCAACCTCGACGTGATCGACAAAGCCGTCGAGCTCGTCCCCGGCCTCGACATCTCGACGATCCCGCTCGACGACAAGAAGACGTACGAGATGCTCGCGCGCGGCGAGTCGATCGGCGTCTTCCAGTTCGAGGGCTCCGGGATGCGCGAGGCGCTGCGCTCGATCCGGCCGACCGTCTTCGACGACCTGATCGCCATCGGCGCGCTCTACCGGCCGGGCCCGATGGCCTACATCCCGGTCTACGCGCGCCGCAAGAACGGCAAGGAGCCCGTCACGTACCCCGACGAGCGGCTGAAGCCGATCACCGCCTCCACGTACGGCATCTGCATCTACCAGGAGCAGTACATGGAGATCGCGAAGCAGATCGCCGGCTTCTCGCCCGCCGAGGCCGACGACCTGCGCAAGGCGATCGGCAAGAAGATCCACTCGCTCATGGCCTCCCTCAAGAGCAAGTTCCTCGAGGGGTGCGCCGCGAGCGGCACCGCGGCCGGCGTCGCCCAGCAGCTCTGGGCGGACATGGAGCAGGCGCAGGACTACTCGTTCAACAAGTCGCACGCCGCCTGCTACGCGCTGATCTCGTACCGCACCGCCTGGCTGCGCGCGAACCACCCGCGCGAGTACATGGCCGCGCTCATCTCCTCGGTTATGAACACGAAGGACAAGGTGCCGTTCTACGTCGCCGCGTGCGACGAGCTCGGGATCGAGGTGCTGCCGCCGGACGTGAACGAGTCGCAGGTCGACTTCGCGGTCGTCGAGGGCAAGATTCGCTTCGGGCTCAACGCCGTGAAGAACGTCGGCGAGGCCACCTGCCGCGCGATCGTCGCGGCGCGGGAGGAGGGCGGGCCGTTCGCCTCCATCTGGGACTTCACCGAGCGCGTCGACCCGTCGGTCGCGAACAAGCGCTCGCTCGAGTCGCTCGTCTCGAGCGGCGCGCTCGACTCGACCGGCGCCTCGCGGATGGGGATGCTCCACGTCCTCGAGGACGCGCTCTCCTACGGCCAGAAGCAGCAGCAGGACCGGCTGCTCGGCCAGGCCTCGATCTTCGACCTCGGCGACTCGCCCGCGGCGTCGGCGCGGCATCACGCGACCATTCCCGAGGGCGAGTTCGAGAAGTCCGAGCTGCTGCGGCTGGAGAAGGAGAGCCTCGGCCTCTACGTCTCCGAGCATCCGCTCAGCGCCGTCCGCGACCAGCTGCGGCGGCGCACCGACTGCTCGCTCAACGAGCTCGAGCGGCGGCGCGAGGGCGAGACCGTGCTCGCGGGCGGCATCGTCGCCGGGCTGCGGACGACGACGACGAAGAAGGGCGAGCCGATGGCCTTCGTCCAGCTCGAGGACCTGACCGGCTCGGTCGAGGTCGTCGTCTTCAACTCGACGTACGCGGCCGCGCGCGGCCTGCTCGTCGAGGACGCCGTGCTCGTGGTCAAGGGACGCGTCGACCACAAGCAGCAGGGCGAGACGAAGCTGATCGCGCTCGAGGTGTCGGCGTTCGAGGCGGTGCCCGAACGGCGCGAGGTGCGCCTGAAGGTGGACGCGCGCAGCGCCCCGGCCGGCGTGATCCGCGAGCTGGCGGGGGTGGTGCGCGAGTTCCCCGGCGAGGCGCCCGTGTACGTCGATCTCGTCACTTCGCTCGGGCCGAAGCTCCTCGAGCTCGGCCCCGAGTACCGCGTCGACCCGCAGCCGGACTTTTTCGCCTCCGTGCAGCATCTGCTGGGCGCGGCGGCCGTCCAATAGTTCCGAGAAATCCCCCCGGAGGGGGAGATCCAATCGCCTCGGATTCCCGAAAGTGAGAGACGGACACTGCGATGACTGCGGCACACGAAATCATCGAGACCGAACTCGACCGCGTGGAGCGGTGGCGCACCGCCGAGCTCATGCGCGTGGGCTTCGCGGGCGACGACGCCGTCGTGCTCGCGGGCCGCATGGATGTCGATCTCCACGAGGCGATCGAGCTCGTCCAGCGCGGCTGCCCGCCCGAGCTCGCCGTCCGCATCCTGGGTTGACCTGACGGTCGGCTCTCGGCGCGGGCACAATGCGTGCTCGTGACCGGCGCTGCCCTCGCGTATATCCCCTCGCCCTCGAACGGCACATTCAGTCTCGGCCCGCTGACGCTGCACATGTACGGCGTGATGCTGCTGCTCGGGATCGCAGCCTGCATCTGGCTCACCGGGCGCCGCTGGGTGAGCTGGGGAGGCGACTGGGATCTCGTCTTCCGCATGGCGCTCTGGGGAGTCATCGCGGGCGTCGTCGGCGCGCGCCTCTACCACGACATCACCAGCTGGAATCAGGATCCGGCGATCCACGCGCACTGGTACGGCTTCGCCGCCGTCTGGGACGGCGGGCTCGGCATCTGGGGCGCGATCCCGTTCGGCGTCCTCGCCGGCGCGATCGTCGTCAAGCGCTCCGGCAACAGCGTCACGCTGATGATGGACGCGGTCGCGCCGGGGCTCCTGCTCGCCCAGGGAATCGGCCGCTGGGGCAACTACTGGAACCAGGAGCTCTACGGCCGGCCGACGACCCTGCCGTGGGGCCTGAAGATCGATCCGGCGCACCAGAGCGGGATCCTGGCGCGCTATCAGGGCGCCGCCGCCTACCAGCCGACGTTCCTCTACGAGTTCGTCTGGGACCTGATCGGAGTCGGCGTCCTGCTCTGGATCGACCGGCGCTTCACGATCAAGCGGCCCGGGCTCTTCGCGCTCTACGTCGCCTGGTACACGACCTTCCGCACGTTCGAGGAGCTCCTGCGGATCGACCCCTCCAACTACTTCCTCCACGAGCGGGTCAACTTCTGGGTCTCGCTCGGAGTCTGGATCCTCTCGGTCGGCTTCTTCGTCTGGTGGCAGTTCTTCCACAACCCGTCCGAGAAGCCGGAGAAGCCGGAGAAACCGGAGCAGAAGGCCCGGCCGGTGCCGAGCGGGCCGCGCATGGCCGTCCCCAAGGGCCGCGTCCGGTAACGCCTCTAGGGTCCGGGGCGTGATCGTCCGGGAGCTCGAGCTCGATCTCGACGCGTTCGAGGGTCCTTTCGACCTGCTGCTCGCGCTCGTCCTCAAGGAGGAGCTCGACCTGCGCGACGTCGACCTCGCCGGCATCGTGACCGCGTTCCTCGAGCGGCTCGCCGAGCGGGAGGAGCTCGACCTCGAGGCGTGCGGCGAGTTCCTCGTGCTGATCGCGGCGCTCCTCGAGCTGAAGGCGCGTGGCCTCTTCCCCGACGAGGCCGCCGAGCTCGCCGAGCTCGATCCCGAGGAGGCGGCTGAGGAGCTCGCGCGGCGGCTGGCGGAGTACCGCCGCGCCAAGGAGGCGGCCCTCTGGCTGCGCGAACGGCTCACGGCCGAGGGTGACCGCTACTTCCGCATCGGCCCGGCAGCGCTGGCGCCGAAGGTCGAGATGCCGCTCGCGCCGCAGGATCCCGAGGCGCTGGCGCAGGCGCTGAGCTTGCTCGCGCAGGAGCCGCCCGAGGTGTCGCTCTCCCACATGGCCCTCCGTTTCCCGCCCGTCTCCCAGTTCCTCGAGCGCTTCCGCGCGCTCCTGCGCCGGCGCTCGCGCTTCGACTTCGAGACCGAGGTGGGGGAGATGACGCGGCTCGAGCAGGCGTCGGCGTTCCTCGCCGTGCTCGAGCTCCGCCGCGCCGGGGAGCTCTCGATCGAGCAGGCGGCGCCGTTCGCGCCGATCCGCATCAGCCGTCTCAAGCTGGAAGCGTCGCCGGCAGAGCCGGCGACGCCCGGCGAGAAGACCGCGGCGCCTGTAGCGCCACTGGCGCAGGAGAACAACGCCGAAACCGAAAGGACCGCTGTATGGACCGTCCGCTCCGCCTGATCCCCGCAGATCCGCTCGACAAGCTCGCGCGGACGCTCGAGGCGCTGCTCGTCGTCGCGTCGGCGCCGCTCTCGGTCGAGGAGCTCGCTACCGCGGCCGACGACGATCCGGAGCGGGTCGAGGACGCCCTGCGCCTCGTGGGCGAGCGTTTCGCCGAGGAGCGGAGCGGGATCGTGCTCGAGCACGTCGCCGGCGGCTGGGCCTTCCGCGCGGGGCGCGAGGAGGCCGCCGCGTGCGCGCGCCTCTTCGAGCGGCCGGCGCAGCGGAACCTCTCCCAGGCCGCGCTAGAGACCCTCGCGATCGTCGCGTACCTCGGTCCCTGCACGCGCCCGGACATCGCACGGATCCGCGGCGTCGCCGCCGACTCGGCGGTCGCGAACCTGCTCGAGCGAGGGCTGATCGCCGAAGCGGGCCGCGACAACGCCGCCGGTGGAGCCGTCCGGTACCGCACCACGCCGCTCTTCGAGCGGGTCTTCGGGCTCGAGAGCCTCTCGGAGCTACCGCGCCTCGACGATGTCGGCACAGACACGGCAGAAATCCGTGACCGACTGCACGCGGTGGCAGTGAAGCGTTCGGCTTAGCGCTGCGGCACAGCTACGTCACGGTGGCAGCCACCGTGACGTCTCCGTGACGGGAGCCTCGCGGCTTCGTCAGAGCTTCTTGATGATGTCCTCGGCCTCGCCGCGCGTGAACGCCCGCAGTGTCTCCGTCTGCTCGGCGCCGTGGTGGCTGAGCTTCGTGACGATCTCCAGGGCCGTGTCGTCGTCGGGGGCCTCGAAGACCTCGACGACGTCGTAGCGGCCGAGCGTCACCCAGACGCCGACGAGCTTCCCGCCCGCTTCCTCGATCTCCCGCTCGCCGTCCTCGATCCGGTCGCGCCAGGCCGGCAGGCCCAGCCGCCCCTGCGAGGTCCAGCGGATGAGCGAGATGTACTGCGGCACGCCCCTATCTTTTCAGGATGCGATTGAACGCGTTCCTCGCCAGGGCCGGAGTCGCCTCGCGCCGGCGCGCGGACGAGCTGATCAAGGCCGGTCGCGTCACGGTGAACGGCGAGCCTGGACAGCTCAACACCGTCGTGGGCGCGCGAGACCGGGTCGAGGTCGACGGGCAAGAGGTGGAACGGCAGCGGCTCCGGTACGTCCTCCTCCACAAGCCGGCCGGCGTCGTCACGACCGCGCGCGACCCGCAGGGCCGGCCGACGGTCGTCGAGCTCGTCCCGGGAGAGCCGCGCGTCGTTCCCGTGGGCCGGCTCGACGTGGACACGACCGGCGCGCTCCTGCTCACCAACGACGGCCCGCTCGCGCACCGGCTTGCCCACCCGCGCTACGGCGTCGAGAAGACGTACGCCGCCGACGTCGAGGGCGACCCGGACGAGGAAGCACTGCAACGGCTGCGCGACGGCATCGAGCTCGACGACGGTCCGACGGCTCCGGCCCAGGCCCGCCGCCTCCGTGCAGGCCGTGTCGAACTCGTCCTCCACGAGGGCCGCAAGCACCAGGTCAAGCGGATGCTCGCCGCGGTCGGCCACCCGGTCACACGGCTCCACCGCAGCGCCTACGCCGGGCTGATGCTCGAAGGGCTCGAGCCCGGCGCGTGCCGGGAGCTCACAGACCGCGAGGTCGAGCGGCTCCGAACAGGCGGCCGGCCTCGGCCTTGACGAAGCCCATGCGCTCGTACATCGCCTCGAGCGTCGGCTCGCTCGCCCGCCGCGCCTTCTCCGCGCCGACCGCGAGCAGGCGCTGCAGCTCCCGCTCGTCGGCGCGCAGCGCCTCGAAGCGCTCGCGGATCGGCGTCAGCAGTGCTACGACCGACTCGCCGACGGCTTCCTTGAAGTCGCCGTAGCCCGCGCCGTCGAAGCGCCGCTCGAGGTCGGCGACCGGCTCGCCGGTGGCGACGCTCATGATCTCGAGGAGGCTCGACACGCCGGGCTTCTGCTCCGGGTCGTGCCGGACCTCGCGGCCGGAGTCCGTGACGGCCGACTTGAACTTCTTGCGGATCGCGTCGGGCGAGTCGGTCAGGTAGACGGCGCCCTGCTCGGAGGAGAGCGTCGTCGACATCTTGCTCGTCGGATCCTGCAGGTCCATGATCCGCCCGCCAACCTCGGGGAACTGCCCGTCGGGCACGCGGAACGTCTCGCCGTAGCGGTAGTTGAAGCGCTCGGCGATGTCGCGGGCGAGCTCGAGGTGCTGGCGCTGGTCGTCGCCGATCGGCACGAGATCGGTCTGGTAGAGCAGGATGTCGCCCGCCATCAGCACGGGGTACGTGAACAGCCCGGCCGAGATGAACTCGTGCCGGTCGGACTTCTCCTTGAACTGCGTCATGCGGCCCAACTGGCCGTAGCTGGCGACAGCCGACAGCAGCCAGGCCGCCTCGGCGTGGGCCACGACGTGGCTCTGGCAGAAGACGGTCGAGCGCTCGGGGTCGAGGCCGGTCGCGAAGAGCATCGCTGCGAGGTCGAGCGTCGACTCGCGCAGCTCCGCCGGGTCGTACTCGACGGTGATCGAGTGCAGGTCGACGATGCAGAAGAAGCCGTCGTGCGTCTCCTGCGTCCGGGCGTACTGCCGGAAGCCCCCGCTGTAGTTGCCGAGCGTCTTCCGTCCGGTCGGCTGGATGCCCGAGAAGACGCGCGGCTTCGCGTCTACAGGTGTCGGAGTGGTGTCGGCGTCACCGGTCATGAGAGGTGATTCTGCCTAAGCTTCCTCGATGGCTATCACCGGCGCACCCGAGCTGCTGATCGTGATGGGCGCGAGCGCCACCCAGGACCAGGTGGACGAGGTCGTCGCGCGGCTCGACGAGGCCGGCTGCTCGGCGCTCGTCACGCCCGGCCGCGAGGCGACGGTGATCGGCGCGATCGGCGAGCGCGAGCTGCTCGCGGCGCTGCCGCTCGAGGGCTACGCCGGCGTCGAGCAGGTGCTGCCGATCCTCAAGCCGTACAAGCTCGTCTCGCGCGAACTGTCGCCCGATCCCACCGTGATCGAGGCGCGCGGCCGGCGGATCGGCGACGGCTACTTCGGCTTCATCGCCGGTCCGTGCACCGTCGAGACCCGGGAACAGACGCTCGAGACGGCGCGCGCCGTCGCCGCCGAGGGCGTGACGATGCTCCGCGGCGGCGCCTTCAAGCCGCGCACGTCGCCGTACGCCTTCCAGGGGCTCGGGGAAGAGGCGCTCGAGATTCTCATGGAGGCGCGCGCCGAGACCGGATTGCCGCTCGTCACCGAGCTCATGGACCCGCGCCACGTCGAACAGGTCGTCGAGGCGGCGGACGTGATCCAGATCGGCGCCCGCAACATGTCGAACTTCTCCTTGCTCTCCGAGGTGGGCCGCGCGCCGAAGCCCGTCCTGCTCAAGCGCGGGCTCTCCTCCACGGTCGAAGACCTGCTCATGGCCGCGGAGTACATCGTCAAGGAGGGCAACTCCGAGGTCATCCTCTGCGAGCGTGGGATCAAGACGTTCGAGACGGCGACCCGGTTCACGCTCGACATCGGCGCGATCCCCGTGCTCAAGCAGGAGACGCACCTGCCGGTGATCGTCGATCCGTCCCATGCGGCGGGCCGGCGCGACCTCGTCCTACCGCTCGCGCGGGCGGCCGTCGCGGCGGGTGCCGACGGGATCATCGTCGAGGTGCACCCGCGACCCGAGGAGGCGCTGTGCGACGCCGCACAGCAAATCCCGACCTCCGAGTTCGGCGAGTTCTCCGCCGAGATCCGCGCGCTCGCGTCCCTCATGGGCCGCACGATCGGTTGAGGGTAGAGCCTGCCGTTGCGCTCGTCGGGCACGTCGTCGTGCCCGGGGACAAGTCGATCTCGCACCGCGCACTCCTGATCGGCGCGCTCGGCGAGGGCGAGACGCGCGTGCACGGCTTCGGCCGCTCCGGCGACACGCAGGCGACGGTGGACGCGATGCGCGTGCTCGGCGTCGAGATCGAGGATGTCGCCGACGACGACCTCGTCGTGCGGGGCGTCGGCCTGCGCGGTCTGCGCGCCGGCACGGTCGACTGCCGTAACGCGGGGACGCTCATGCGCCTCCTGGCCGGCGTCGTCGCCGGACAGGAGGGCGAGTTCACGCTCACCGGCGACGAGTCGCTGACCCCGCGGCCGATGGAGCGCGTCGCGGCGCCGCTGCGCCGGATGGGCGCCGCCGTGGAGACGACCGACGGCCATGCGCCGCTCGTCGTTCGCGGCTCGGGCTCTCTGCGCGGGGTCGAGATCGAGCCGGAGGTGGCGAGCGCGCAGGTGAAGTCCGCGATCCTCCTCGCCGCGCTCAATGCCGAGGGCTCCACGACGGTGGTCGAGCGCATCCCCACCCGCGACCACACCGAGCGCATGCTCGAGGCGGCAGGCGTCCGCGTGCGGCGCAGCTCGTCCTCGGTGACGGTCGAGCCTGCGGGCGCGCTGCGGCTCGAGGAGGTCGACGTCCCGGGCGACTTCTCCTCGGCGGCGCCGTTGCTCGTCGCCGCCGCGCTCGTCCCGGGCAGCGACGTCACGATCCACGACCTCGGCGTCAACCCGCGGCGCACCGGGCTGCTCGACGTGCTCGAGCGGATGGGTGCGCGCGTCTCGGTCTTCGAGCGGCGCCGCGCCGGCGGGGAGCCGGTCGCGTCGGTGCAGGTGCAGCCAGGAGAGCTCGTGGCGACCGAGATCGGGGCCGACGAGGTGCCGGGTCTCGTGGACGAGCTGCCGCTCGTCGCGCTCCTCGCCTCTCACGCACGCGGCGAGACCCGGGTCTCCGGGGCGGGCGAGCTGCGCGTGAAGGAGACCGACCGCATCGAGGCGGTCACCGACGGCCTGCGGCCGCTCGGCGCCCGGATCCACTCGCGGCCCGACGGCTGGACGGTCACGGGCGTTCCCGCGCGGCTGCGCGGCGGCCGCGTCGACGCCCGCGGCGACCACCGGATCGCCATGCTCGGTGCCGTCGCGGGCCTCGCCTCGCGCGAGGGTGTCGCGATCGAGGGCGCCGACACGGCAGCTATAAGCTTCCCCGGCTTCTACGAGCTTCTGGACTCTGTGACGAGGCGATAACAGATGGTTGTGGCGATCGACGGGCCCGCCGGCGCGGGCAAGAGCACGGTGGCGCGCGCACTCGCCGAGCGCCTCGGCTTCCGCTACCTCGACACCGGGGCGATGTATCGCGCGCTCACCTGGCTCGCGATGCAGCGCGGGCTCGACCTCGGCGACGGCGAGGGGCTGGCACAGCTCGCGCGCGAGCAGCCCGTCCTCTTCTCCGACGACGACCGCGTCTGGATCGGCGGCACCGACGTCACCTCCTCGATCCGCGAGACTCGCGTCGACCGGATGGTGCCCGTCGTGGCCCGGCATCACGCCGTGCGCGAGGTGATGCGCGAGCGGCAGCGCGAGCTCGGGCGGGACGGCAACGTCGTGATCGAGGGACGCGACATCGGCACGGTCGTCGCTCCCGACGCCGAGGTGAAGGTGTTCCTCGTCGCCGACCGCGCGGAGCGCGCGAAGCGGCGGGTCGCCGAGCGGCCGGGCATCGGCGCCGACGCGCTCGCCACCGACCTCCGCCTCCGTGACGAGAGCGACGCGGCGCGCATGCAGCCGGCAACCGACGCGATCGAGATCGACACGACGAGCCTCGAGGTCGAGGACGTCGTCGACCGGATCGAGTCGCTCGTCCGCGAGCGCTCCGCAGCGTGAACGCGCACGACGTCTCCTGGGGGATCGGCCGTCCGATTCTCGGCGGCTCGGCGGCGCTCGCGACCCGGCTCCGCTCGTACGGCACCGACCGGATCCCACGCAGCGGTGGACTGGTGATGGCGTTCAACCACTTCAGCTGGATCGACATCCCGTGCGTCGGCTGGGTCTGCAAGCGCAACCTGTACTTCCTCGCCAAGGTGGAAGCGCACAGGGTTCCGGCGCTCGGGGGGATCATCCGCACGTTCGGGACGCTGTCGGTGCGGCGAGGCGAGTCGGACCGCGAGGCCGTCCGGCTGATGCGTGAGGTCGTGCGCGACGGCAATGCGCTCGGCGTCTTCGTCGAGGGGACGCGGCAGCGCAGCGGCGTGCCCGGGCACGTGCAGCCTGGCGCAGCGATGGTCGCGCTGCAGGAGGACGTGCCGGTGATCTGCGCTGCCGTCCACGGCTCGCAGACCTGGAAGGTCGGTAACTTCGCGCCCGTCTCGATCGCGTGGGGCGAGCCGATGCGCTTCGAAGGACTGCCGCGCGGCGGCAAGGGATACCGCGAGGCCTCGCAGCAGATCGAGGACGAGCTGTTCCGCCTCTGGAGCTGGCTGCGCGACCTGCACGAGGCCGGTCGGCCGCGCGATGCCGTCCCGCCGACGCGCGACGACGCCGGTCCGGTCACGCTGCCGGCGTGAGCGAGCCCGAACAGCCGGACGCCGGTGAGTTGCCGGCGCCGCCTCCGCCTCCGCTCCTCGGCGCGGTGGCGATCATCGGCTTCCCGAACGTCGGCAAGTCGACGCTCGTCAACCGGCTGACCGAGACGCGCGCGGCCGTCGTGCACGAGATGCCGGGTGTGACGCGCGACCGAAAGGAGCTCGTCTGCGAGTGGACCGGCAAGCGCTTCGTGCTGGTGGACACCGGCGGCGTCGACATCGCGGACCCCACGCCGCTGACGCGCGCGATCGCAGAGCAGGCGCGCGAGGCGGTGGGGGAGGCGGATCTCGTGCTCTTCGTCGTCGACGCGCGAGCGGGCGTCACGCCGGGCGACGAGGAGGTCGCCCAGATCCTGCGCGAGGCGCACAAGCCGGTGCTGGTGCTCGCGAACAAGATCGACGAACCGAGCCAGGAGCCGTTCGCGCTCGAGCTGCACCGGCTGGGGCTCGGCGACCCGATCCCGATCTCGGGCCTGCATGGAACGGGGAGCGGCGACCTGCTCGACCGCGTCGTCGAGGAGCTCGAGCGGCTCGCGCCCGCGGGACGGCCGTCGCTGCCCGACGATGCGATCCGCGTCGCGATCCTCGGCCGGCCGAACGTCGGCAAGTCGAGCCTCGTCAACGCGCTCCTCGGGCGCGAGCGGCTGATCGTGAGCGAGATCCCCGGCACGACCCGCGACGCCGTCGACACCGTGCTCGAGCGCGGCGACCGCACCTTCGTCCTCATCGACACCGCCGGTCTGCGGCGCAAGCGGCGGCACCGGCAGGGCGTCGAGTACTACTCCGAGCTGCGCGCGCTCGAGGCGGCGGAACGCGCCGACGTCGCGCTCGTGCTGATCGACTCCGCGGAGGGGATCGTGGAGCAGGACATCGCCGTCGCCGACGTCGCCCGGCACGCCGACTGCTCGACGCTCGTCGTCCTCGCGAAGTGGGACGAGACGACGATCAGCGTCGAGGACGTCCGCGGCGAGCTGCGCCGGCGCCTGCGTCAGCGGCCGCCGTTCGTGGCCGTCTCCGCGCACAGCGGGCGCGGCCTCGAGCGGCTGCTCGACGGGATCGCGGAGCTCTTCGACCGGCACGTCGCGCGGATCCCGACGCCCGAGCTGAACCGCGCGCTCGCGGAGCTGCGCGCGGCGCGGCAGCCGCCGAGCGGGCCGCGCGGCCGCCGGCTCAACCTCCTCTACGGCGCGCAGATTCGCGTGCGGCCGCCGCGCTTCCGCTTCTTCGTCAGCGATCCAGGCCTCGTCACGCGCGACTACGGCTACTGGGTCGAGAACAGGCTGCGCGAACGGTTCGGCCTGGAGGGCGTGCCGGTCTCGATCGACTTCGTGAAACGATCCTGACCATGCGGTTTCTCGTGGTGGGAGCGGGATCGTGGGGGACGGCGTTCACGCGTGTCCTGCTCGACCGTGGGCACGAGGTCGTGCTCGCCTGCCGCACGCGTGAGCAGGCCGAGGCGATCACGAGCAGCGGCTGGAACCCGCACTACCTGCAGGGCGTCGACCTGAGTGGAGCCGAGGCGGTCGCGCTCACGGACGCTCCCGGCGACGTCGACGTGATCGTCGCGGCCGTGCCGAGCCAGGCGTTCGCGGGTGTCGTCGAGGCGCTGCCCGGTGACGCGCCGGTCCTCAGTCTCGCGAAAGGGCTCGATCCCGAGACCGGCGAGCGCCTCTCCACGCGGGTTCGCGGCCGCTCGGTCGCCGTCCTCTCCGGCCCGAACATGGCGGAGGAGATCGCCGACGGCCTGCCGACGGCGGCGGTGATCGCGAGCGAGGACGGGTTCCTCGCGGGCCAGCTCCAGCACGCGCTGAACTCGGGCCTCTTCCGTGCCTACGTCAATCCCGACCTCATCGGCGTCGAGCTCTGCGCGGCGGCGAAGAACGTGATCGCGCTCGCCGCGGGCGGCGTGGACGGGCTCGGGCTCGGCGACAACGCGAAGGCCTCGCTCATCGCGCGCGGCCTCGCCGAGATGGCGCGGCTCGGGGAAGCGGCGGGCGCGAAGGCGGAGACCTTCGCCGGCCTCGCTGGGATCGGCGACCTCGTGGTCACGTGCTGGAGCCGCCACGGCCGCAACCGTCACGCGGGCGAGCTGATCGCGCAGGGGCTGACGCCGGAACGGGCGGTCGCCGAGATCGGCCAGACGGTCGAGGGCCTGACGACGGCACCGATCCTGCGCGACCTCTCGCACCGGCTCGGCGTCGAGCTCCCGATCACCGAGGGCGTCTGCGCGGTCCTCTCCGGCCAGAGCCTGACGGAGCTCGCCGCGGGGCTGATGGGCCGCGAACCGACCGAGGAGTAAGGCGCGACTGGCGGCTCCGTCCGCTAGCCTCCGGCGCATGTCCAGTCGCTCGTTCTCCTTCACCTCGGAGTCGGTCACCGAGGGCCATCCGGACAAGATGGCCGACCAGATCTCCGACTCCGTGCTCGATGCCGTCCTCGCCGACGATCCCCAGGGACGCGTCGCCTGCGAGACGCTGATCACGACCGGGCTCGTCGTCGTCGCGGGCGAGATCACGACCGAGACGTACGTCGACATCCCGAGCCTCGTCCGCCACAAGATCCGCGAGATCGGCTACACGCGCGCCAAGTTCGGCTTCGACGCGGACACGGCCGGCGTCGTCGTCGCGATCGACGAGCAGTCGCCGGACATCGCCCAGGGTGTGGACGACTCGTATGAGAGCCAGCACGGCGACCACGACCCGCTGGACCGGGAGGGAGCAGGCGACCAGGGGATGATGTTCGGCTACGCCTCGAACGAGACCGACGAGCTGATGCCGCTGCCGATCATGCTCGCGCACCGCCTCGCGCACCGGCTCGCGGAGGTGCGGAAGGCCGACGTCCTCCCGTACCTGCGCCCCGACGGGAAGACGCAGGTGACGGTCCGCTACGAGCTCGACGAGCACGGCCGCCAGCGGCCGGTCGAGATCGAGCGTGTGCTCATCTCCACCCAGCATCGCGACGGCCTCGACTGCGACACGCTGCTCAAGCCGGATCTGATCGAGCACGTGATCGAGCCGATCCTCCCGAAGGATCTCTACGACGCGAGGCGCCTCGAGCACGATCGCGACTTCGTCTACTGCAACCCGACGGGGAAGTTCGTGGTCGGCGGCCCGATGGGCGATACCGGGCTGACGGGGCGCAAGATCATCGTGGACACGTACGGCGGCGCGGCCCCGCACGGCGGCGGTGCCTTCTCGGGGAAGGACCCGACGAAGGTCGACCGCTCGGCGGCCTACGCGGCGCGCTGGGTGGCGAAGAACGTCGTCGCGGCGGGCCTGGCGGAGCGCTGCCAGCTCCAGGTCGCCTACGCGATCGGCGTCGCGCATCCGCTCTCGGTGCTCGTGGACACCTTCGGCACCGAGGCGATTCCCGTGCCGCGGATCGAGGAGCTCGTCCGCGAGCTGTTCGACCTGCGTCCGGCCGCCATCCTCCGCGACCTCGACCTGCGCCGGCCGATCTACTCCCAGACGGCCGCGTACGGCCACTTCGGTCGCAGCGGCGCCGACTTCACCTGGGAGAGCACCGACCGCGCGGACGCGCTCCGCGAGGCCGCGGGCCTCGGCAGCGGCGGCTACGAAGGCCTGACGAACAGCCCGGCGGCGGCCTTCTCCGAGATCGCCCGCTCGCCGACCTGCTCGATCGCGACCGTGAACTGATCCGCTGCCGGCTCGGCTGCGCGCACGAGGATGCTCGTGCCCGGGACGAGTCCCTGGTCGTAGAACCAGTGCAGGAGGTCGCCGTCGTGCTCGGCGAGGCGGACGATCGTCGCCCGCGTTCCGGCCGCCAGCGTCGCGAGCGGCGCGAGCTCGGCGTTCTCCGCCTGCTCCACCGCCGGATCGACCGGCCAGCCGTGCGGACAGCGCTGCGGATGGCCGAGCTTGTCGTCGATCCGCTCGATCATCTCGTCGCTGAACGTGTCGCCGAGCTCGTCGGCGCGCTCGTGCGACTCGTACCCCGTGTAGCCCATGAAATCGGTCAGGAGCCGCTCGATGATCCGGTGCTTGCGCACCACGCGCTCGGCGCGCTCGCGGCCCGCCTCCGTGAGGAGCGCCTCCTTCTTCTGGCCGCGCTCGATCAGGCCGTCGGCCTCGAGCCGCTTCAGCATCTCGCCGGCCGAGGCGCGGGAGACGTGCAGCATCTCGGCGACGCGCGAGGCGAGGGGAGGGGAGCCGGCGCCGTGCGGTGTGTACTCCCCGATCGGGAAGGCGAGGAAGTAGATCGTCTCGAGGTACTCGTCCACCGAGTGGCCGGCAGCAGGCACGTGGCTATATTGCCCGCAAGCCGCGGTGTAAGGGAACCCTTACACGGACGGTCAGGCAACGGCCATGACGACACCGCAAATCCTCCTGTTGGGCGCGATCGCCGGGGCGACGATCTTCCTCGGCCTGCCCATCGGCCGCATGCGGGGTCTCGGCCCGAATGCGCGCGCCGGGCTCTCGTCGCTCGCGACGGGAATCCTCGTCTTCCTCTTCTGGGACGTGATGACCAACGCCGTGGATCCGATCGACGCGTCGCTCCACGCGCACGACTGGGGCACGTTCGCCGAGCTGAGCGTGCTCGGTGCGGCCGGTTTCATCGCCGGGCTGATGAGCCTCGTCTACTACGACGCGTGGATGAAGACCCGGGCCGACCGGCGCTCGTCGACGCTCGTCGGGCCGGGCGCGGCGGCGGTCGACGAGTTCGCCGAGCGGCGGCGGCTCGATCTGACCAATCCGGCGATCCGGCTCTCGTTCCTGATCGCGATCGGCATCGGCGTGCACAACTTCGGCGAGGGGCTCGCGATCGGGCAGGCCGCGGCGGCGAGCGAGATCGCGCTTGCGGTGACGCTGATCATCGGCTTCGGGCTGCACAACGCGACCGAGGGGTTCGGGATCTGCGGCCCGCTGAGCGGCGCCGGCATCGTCCCGAGCTGGAAGCTGCTCGGCCTGCTCGGCCTGATCGGCGGCGCGCCCACCTTCCTCGGCACCGTCGTCGGGCAGGCTTGGCAGAGCGACGCCGTCTCGGTCGTCTTCTTCACCATCGCCGGCGGCTCGATCCTCTACGTCGTCCGGGAGCTGTTCGCGGTCAACCGCAAGTACGGCCATCCCGTGCTCGTGTCGTGGCTGCTCGTCGGCGGGATCCTGCTCGGCTTCGCGACCGACTTCGTCGTCACCGCCGCCGGGGTCTAGGGCCCGGGCAGCTTGACCGTCGAGAAGTAGATCTCCGAGCCGCGTCGACCGTTGACGGCGCTGCCCCAGCTGAGGAGCGCGGCGCCGACCTTCGTCGAGATCCCGAACGTGTCACCCGGCCAGACCTGGGGTTGCCGTATGCCGGCGAGACCCGGACGGCCGGGCCGGTCCAGCCCTTGCCCGGCGCGTAGCGCCGCAGGAAGGTCGCGTACCCCTTGCCGCGGACGATCGTCTGCCACCCGACGTAGACGTTGCGGCGGCCGGGAGCGGCGACTTCGGTGAGATGCTCGGTCCGGCTCGACGCCACTCGCAGCGGGCGCGACCAGCGCTTGCCGCCGTTCGTCGACCAGGCGAGCCAGCCGGTGTCGTGCGCTCCTCGCTGGGTGTCCCAGGCCGCGTAGAGCGTGCGGCCCGGGTCGACGGCGAGCGAGCCGTCGATCCACCACTCCGTCAGGCCGATCGTGCCGCCGCGCGGGCCGTACGGCGACGGATTTCGACCAGCTCTTCCCGCCGTTCGTCGAGCGGGTGAAGTACTGACGCCCCGGTGAGACGCGGAGGGGTCGACGTAGACGGTTCCGTTCGGCGCCACGGCGAGCCGGACCGCAGGGCGCCGCAATTTCATCTCGGAATCGTCGCACGCCGCGACGGCCGCGAGCACTATGCGCGCGCGGCCGGACGGCTCGTGCTTTGCGGCTCTAGTTGACGCCCTGGAGAATCTTGGCCTTCTGCGCCTCGAACTCGGCGTCCGTGAGGACGCCCGAGGCCTTCAGCTCGCCGAGCTGCTTGAGCTGCTCGAGCGGATCGGCCGCAGGTGGCGCCGCGGGAGCGGGCTCCTGGTACTGCTGTTCCTGGGGCTGGCCCTGGTCCTCCTGGGACCAACGGTTCGCCTGCCGGCGGGAGACGCGGTTCGAGACCGCGGTCGCGGTTCCCGCGACCACGGCTACGCGGGCAACTCCTCTGAGCAATGGCATCTCTGACTCCTTTTCCTAGGCGTTCGCGGACTCGAGTGACTCGGCATGCTCGACGAGGTCGGACCCGGGGATGCCTCCCCTGGCGACGAGCTGCGCGCCGCTCGCTTGGACGGCCTCTGCAAACCCGCGCGCCCAACGGTTCTCGTAGAGCAGGATCGCGGCCGAGGCACCCGGCTCGAGCACGCCGCCCGCGTCTTCGTAGTCGGCCTCGCCGATCAGCCCGGACGACGCTCCCTCGAACTCCACGAGGTCGAGCTCGCCGTCGGCGTCGATGTCCGCGAGCGCGAGCCCGGCCACCACGCCGTCCTCACCCTTCGTCACGAAGACGAGGTCGAGCACGCGGATCAGGCCGCGGTCCGTCAGGTTGGCGAGCTCCTTGAGCCCTTCGCCGTTGGGCTGCGTGCCGGCCGGCCACTCGACGATCAGATAGTCGACGGGGCCGAGCGCGGTCTCCTGGTCGGTCATTTCTCTCCTCCTTGCCTGGCTTTCGCCTCCATGGTCGCATTCTGGCCTGCGGAGGCATCATCCCGACGGGTGGATCCGACCAGCGTCGCGGCTACGCTCGCTGCCCGTGTCGCGCCTAGCCTCCGTCTACCCGATCGTCAATGCGCGCTCGCTCGCACGGCCGTTCACCTATGAAATCGGGGACGAGGTGGGGAAGGGCGCCGTCCTCGCCATCAGGTTCGGCAACGCGCGACGCCGCGGCGTCGTGGTCGACGCCGACGCCGAGGCGCCGCCGGACGTCGAGCCGGTCGCGGCCGAGCGGGTGCTCGAGACGCTCCCGCCCGCGCTCGTCGACCTCGCCCTCTGGCTCGCGGACTACTACGGCTCGACGCCGGCCCGCGCGCTCGCGCTGATCGCGCCGCTGCAGCCGAAGCGGCGCGGCGAGCGGCGGGAGGTGACGGCCGCGGCCGGCCTCGCCGCCGAGCCGGCGCCCGAGCGGCTCTCCGAGACGCAGGAGGGTGCGCTCGCGCGGATCGAGACGCTGCTGGCGACCGGCGGAGGCAACGTCCTCCTCGCCGGCGCGACCGGCAGCGGCAAGACCGAGGTCTACATCCGCGCCTGCGCAGCCGCCCTCGCCGCCGGCCGCGGCGCGATCGTCCTCGTCCCGGAGATCGCGCTCACGCCGCAGACGCTCGGCCGCTTTCGTGCGCGCTTCGGCGACCGCGTGGCGCTGCTGCACTCGGGCCTCTCGGAGGCCGAGCGGAGGGACGAGCGCGAGCGGATCGTCGCCGGTGAGGCGACCGTCGTGGTCGGCGCGCGCTCGGCCGTGTTCGCGCCGCTCCCGTCGCTCGGCGTGATCTGCGTCGACGAGGAACACGACGCCTCGTACAAGCAGGAGTCGGATCCGCGCTACGACGCGCGCACGGTCGCCGCCAAGCGGGCCGCGCTCGAGGGAGCCGTCGCGATCTTCGGCTCGGCGACGCCGCGGCCGGAGTCCTGGCACACGCTCGAGCGGCTCGAGCTCGGCGGCCGGATCGGGGCGCCGATGCCCACGGTCCGGGTCGTCGATCTACGCCGGGAGACGGGCTACCCGCTCTCGGCGCCGCTCCTCGCCGAGCTCGGCCGGCTCGCGGAAGGAGGCGGCAAGGCGATCCTCCTGCTGAACCGGCGCGGCGTGGCGCCCGCCCTCCACTGCCGCGCGTGCGGCGCGACTCGCCGCTGCCCGAACTGCGACGTCGCGTTCACGCTGCATGGGGACCGATCGCTCCGCTGCCACCACTGCGGCGCCCGCGAGCCGGCCGGGGAGACGTGCCCGGCCTGCGGCTCAGCCGAGCTCGCGCGCATCGGGGCGGGGACGCAGCGGCTGGAGCGCGAGCTCGAGAAGCACGTCCCCGAGCTCGAGCGGATCCGGCTCGACGCGGACGCGGTTGCGAAGCCGGAGGAGCTGCGCGAGGCGCTCGAGCGGTTCGCGCGCGCGGAGCGTGCCGTTCTCGTGGGCACGCAGATGGTCGCGAAGGGCCACCACTTCACAGGCGTCGAGCTCGCGGCCGTCGTCGACGCCGACACCGGTCTCGGCCTCCCCGACTTTCGGGCGGAGGAGCGGACGTTCCAGCTCCTCACCCAGCTCGCCGGCCGCAGCGGCCGCGACGCGCCGGGCCGGGTGCTCATCCAGACGTTCCAGCCGGACTCGCGCGCGGTGGAGTACGCGGCGCGCCACGACGTCGCCGGCTTTCTCGCCGGCGAGCTCGAGCGCCGCCGCGCGCTCGGCTACCCGCCGTTCCGGCACCTGGTGCGAGTGCTCGTCTCCGGCCCGGAGCTCGCCGACGCGACCCGCGCGCTCGAGGAGCTGAAGGCCGGCCTGCCCGAGTTCGAGCTGCTCGGCCCTGCGCCGCTGCTCAGGCTGCGCGGCCGCCATCGCGCCCAGCTCGTCGGCAAGACCGACCGGCCGCGGGCACTGGCGTCCCGGGCGGCGATGCTGCTCGCGGCCGCGGCGCCCGCGATGCGCCGAGCCGGCCTCGCAGCCGTCGTCGACGTCGACCCGCAGAGCGTCTGATGGAGGAGCGGGCCCGCACCGGTGGCTGCCTCTGCGGCGCTGTGCGCTACGCCCTCCGCGGCGAGCCGTTCCACGTCGGGCGCTGTCACTGCGCCGACTGCCGGAAGCGGTCGGGCAGCACCTACACGATCTACGGGCAGTGGCCGCTGAGTGCGTTCGAGTCGACCGGCCAGTACGCCACGTACGAGGGAGACAGCTTCTGCCCTCGTTGCGCCTCGCGCCTGTTCCTCCTCGGAGAAGAGGCGGTCGAGGTCCAGCTGGGCTCGCTCGACGACGCGCCGTTCGAGCTACGGCCGGAGGCGGAGCTCTGGATCAAGCGCCGCGAGCCGTGGCTGCACGAGATCGAGGGCGCGGCGCAGCACCAGGAGAACCGGGACTAGCCGGAAACGGTCGCGGCCCTGTCGGCGGGGAAGCGCTCGAGGATCCAGCCGGCGTCGAAGGGCTCGCGCAGATACGACCGGCCGTTCACGCGCACGAAGTCGCGCGTGCGCGGATCCATTGCCAGTCGTGCCTCGGCGGGGAAGTTGCGGTTGTGCCGCTCGATCAGGTCGTTGACCCGGGCAAAGCTCCAGTTGTCCGCGAGCTCGCGCCAG
Source organism: uncultured Actinomycetes bacterium (assembly GCA_963770815.1). Lineage (GTDB taxonomy): Bacteria > Actinomycetota > Thermoleophilia > Gaiellales > Gaiellaceae > Palsa-739. The sequence goes on along the minus strand of CAVYQV010000002.1, from coordinate 42,275 downwards.
GCGGCCGCGAACTCAGCCGGGTCTTCGAGCTCCACGGCGAGCTCGCGCCAGGCTTCAGTAAGCCGGCGCTCGTGCCGCTCGACGGCGTCCTCGATCGCGCGCAGCCGGCGCATCCAGGCCGTCGGCCCGCCCAGCGCCTGCACGCCCGACACCGGATCGGGGCGGAAGTTGCGCGGCCGCTGCGGCAGCGGAGTCCCGCGCACCGGGCTCGACGCGAGATCGGCCTCGAGCAGCTCGCGCTCCCGGCGCTCCTGCGGCGTCTCGGGCCTTCGTTGCGCCCGGGCGCGACGGAGTCGCGCGGTCTTCCGGCCGCGCGTCGCCGGCTTCGCCGGTGACGCTTGCAGCCTGGCCCAGGACCTCCTTCAGCGTCTTGGGATCCACCTCTGCGAGGGTACAGTCCGGCGCGATGGGCGAGATCGAGGGACAGATCAAGGAGGAGGAGCTCGACGCCGAGCAGCAGGCGCGACGGCGTCTGGCGCTCGCGCAGATCCGCCAATACCCCGACGCGGCGCTCAAGATGGCGGCCCGTCCGGTGGAGGCGTTCGACGACGACCTGCGGCGGCTCGTCGACCGGATGAAGCAGCTGATGGTCGACGCCAACGGGATCGGGCTCGCCGCGACCCAGGTCGGCGTCCTGCAGCGGTTGTTCGTCTTCCAGGTCTCCGAGGGCGAGACGGTCGCGCTTGCGAACCCGCAGATCGTGGAGCGCGGCGAGGTGACGACGGTCGAGGACGAGGGCTGCCTCTCGATCCAGGGCGTGCTCCTGCCGGTCGAGCGGCCGGCGACGATCGCGATCGCGGGCCGGGACGAGCACGGGGCCGAGGTGCGGTACGAGCTCGAGGAGCCGTACTCGCGGGTCGCCCAGCACGAGGCCGACCACCTCGACGGCGTCCTGATCCTCGACCGGACGACCCCTGAAGCGAGGCGCGAGGCGCTCGCGAGCCTGCGCCCGCGCATCGTCATCGGCTGAGCATGGCGCGACGGATCGCGGTTGCCGCGACCGGGGAGCTCGGAGCCGACGTGCTCGAGCGGCTCGCGCGGGAGCACGACGTCGTCCAGCTGCTGACGCGGCCGGACAAGCCCAGCGGTCGCGGGCGTCGCGTCGCGGCACCGCCCGCGAAGGAGACGGCCGAGCGGCTCGGGATCCCGGTGGCACAGCCGGCGCGGCTCGACGAGGCCGTCGAGCTCGCCGCCGGCACGGTCGTCGTCTGCGCCTACGGCCTCCTGATCCCGAACGAGCTGCTCGAGCGCGCGCTGTGGCTCAACGTCCATCCCTCGCTGCTGCCGCGCTGGCGCGGCGCCGCCCCGGTCGAGCGCGCGCTCCTGGCCGGGGACGACGAGACGGGCGTCACGATCCACCGCACGGTCGAGGCGCTCGACGCCGGGCCCGTCGCGGCGCAGCGTGCCTTCGCGATCGCGCCCGAGGACGACGCCGGTGCGGTCTACGCGCACGCCGCCGAGATCGCGGCTGAGCTCCTGGGCGACGTCCTCGCGCAGGACGAGCCGCGGTTCGAGCCGCAGCCCGAGGAGGGCGTGACGTATGCGGAGAAGATCCGGCCGGAAGACCGCGAGCTCGATCCGGACGCCCCGGCGCACGAGCTCGTCAACCGCGTCCGGGCGCTCTCGCCTCACATCGGTGCGCGCCTCGGCGACCTGATCGTCTGGCAGGCGCGGGTGGGGGAGGGCGGCGCGTTCGAGCCGGTCGAGGTGCAGCCCGCCGGCGGCCGCCGCATGGCGTACGACGCGTACCTGCGGGGCCGCAGATGACCTGGTGGCATGCCGTCGTCGAGTCGGAGCACGAGCTCATGAATCCGACCAGCGCGGACAAGATCCGGCTGCTCGGCGAGCGGCTCGGCCTCGGGCCGGGCTCGCACGTCCTCGACATCGCCTCCGGCCACAGCGGGCCGGCGCTCTTGCTCGCGCAGGAGTTCGGTTGCCGGATCTCTTGTGTCGAGCGCGCGCCGGAGTTTCTCGCCGCCGCGCGGGAACGCATCAGGGAGGCGGAGCTCGAGGATCGGATCGAGCTCGTCGAGGCCGACGCCGCCACGTTCGAGCTGGGCCGTTACGACGCCGCGCTCTGCCTCGGCGCGACGTTCGTGTACGGCGGGCTCGTGCCGACGCTGGAGCGCCTTCGGACGGCAGCGCCGCTCCTCGGGGTCGGCGAGCCGTACTGGCGCTGCCGGCCGCTGCCGCCCGAGCCCGAGTCGAACGAAGACACACGGACCGACGAAGAGGACTGGCTGCCGCTGCCGGAGACCATCGAGCGTGCGGAGTCGACCGGCGTGCGCGTCGTCTCGCTCATCGCGTCATCCGAAGACGACTGGGACCGCTACGAGTCGCTCCGCTGGCAGACGCTCGATCGCTGGCTCGCGGCGAATCCGGGCCATCCACAGGCGGAGGAGTTTCGGCTCCGCGGTGCGGCTGACCGCGACCGCTACCTGCGCTGGGAGCGGGCTGTGATGGGCTGGGCGATCTTCGTCTGCCGCTCGTGATCAGCCCGGCTCGCCGGGCGGCCTACGAGGTTCTGCTCCGCGTGTTCGAGCAGGAGGCGTACGCCGACCGCGCCTTTCGCAGCGCGGCCGAAGGGCTCGACAAGCGGGAGCGGGCGTTCGCCCAGCGACTCGCGTACGGCTCCGTGCAGCGCGTGCGGACGCTCGACCACGCGATCGAGACGCTCGGGCGGCGGCCGGTGCGGAAGCTCGACCCGCCGGTGCGTGCGGCGCTGCGGCTCGGCGCGTACCAGCTCGGCTACACCGACACCGCGCCGCACGCGGCCGTCAACGAGTCGGTGGAGCTCGTCCGCCGCGCGCGGATCGAGCGAGCGGTTCCGTTCACGAACGCGGTCATGCGGCGGCTCTCCGACGGCATCCGGCCGCTCCTCGAGTCCCTGCCCGACGGGCCGCTGAAGGAGTCGTACCCCGACTGGATCCACGAGACGTTCGTACGCGTGCTCGGGGCGGAGGGAGCGCTCGCGCTGATGCGTGCGATGAACGAGCCGCTCGAGACGGTCGTCCGGCTCGTGCGCGGCGAGGCTCCGGCCGGGGCGGAGGAGACGGACGTCCCCGGCGCGTACCGCGTCGAGCGCGTGGACGAGACGCTGGTGGCGGACGGGAGGATCTGGCCGCAGAGCCGCGGCTCGCAGCTCGCGGGCCTGTGTGTGGGCTCGCGGGAAGAGGAGCGCGTGCTCGATCTCTGCGCCGCCCCCGGCGCCAAGACGGGGCAGCTGCGCGGCGAGGTCACCGCCGTCGAGATCGACCCGGCGCGCGCGCGCGAGCTGCGCGAGAACCTCGCGACGATGGGCCGCTCCGACGTCACGGTCGTCGAGGCGGACGGGACCGCGCTGCCGCCGGAGCTCGACGGCTTCGACCGGGCGCTGGTCGACGCGCCGTGCTCGGGTCTCGGCGTCCTCGCTCAGCGACCCGACCTCCGCTGGCGCGCGACGCCGCTGCCGGACCTCCAGCTCGCCCTGCTCCGCTCGGCCGCGGAGCGCGTCCGGCCCGGCGGGACGATCCTCTACTCCGTCTGCACCCTCAACCCGGACGAGTGCGAGGCGGTCGTCGACGCGAGCGGCCTGCGCGTCGTGCCGCTCGGGGAGGAGTGGCCCGCCTTCGCGCATCCCTCGCGGCCCGAGTTCCTCCTCACACTGCCGCACGTCCACGGCACGAGCGGATTCTTCATCGCTCGTCTCGTACGATCGCCCGGATGAGCTGGCGCGAGTGGGTGCGGAGGGTAGAGGTCGAGCCGTCGCTCTACGCGGCCGACTTCAAGCGTCTCGGCGCGCAGATCGCCGAGCTGCTCCGCGCGGAGTGCCGCGTCTTCCACTTCGACGTCGGCGACGGCCACTTCGTCGAGCCGGTGACGATCGGGCCGGTCGTGCTCGAGTCGATCGCGCCGCTCGTGCACGTGGCCGGCGGGGTGCTCGACTGCCACCTGATGGTCGACAACCCGCTGCGCCACTTCCCGCAGATCGCCCGTGCCGGCGGCGACAGCGTCACCTTCCACTACGAGGTCGTCGACGACGTGCCGGCCATGATCGCCGCCGCCCGTACGTATGGCCTCCAGGCCGGTGTCGCGTTCAACCCCGAGAGCGAGCCGGAAGACGTCGCGGCCGTGTCCGCGGACGCCGACCTCGTCCTCTGCATGAGCATCCATCCCGGCTACAGCGGCCAGAAGTTCATGCCCGAAGCGGTCGACCGGATCGCGCGGCTGCGCGCCGCGCTGCCCGACCACGTCAACGTGCAGGTCGACGGCGGGATCGATCACCGGACGATCGGCCTCGCCCGCGAGTCGGGTGCGACACTCTTCGTCGCCGGCTCCGCGATCTTCGGGAGCGAGCACCCGGCGCAGGCGTACCGCAGTCTCCTCCAGGGCCTCGAGTGAGCCACTTCGAGCGGGCGCTCGAGCTGGCCGAGCGCGGACGCGGCAAGACCGGCGACCATCCCCTCGTCGGCGCCGTCGTCGTGCAGGGCGACGAGGTCGTGGGGGAGGGCTGGTACGAGTACGACGGAGTCCGCCACGCGGAGACCATCGCGCTCGAGCAGGCCGGGGCCGCCGCGCGCGGCGCGACCCTTTACGTGACGCTCGAGCCGTGCTCCCACCACGGCCGCACGCCTCCCTGCGCCGACGCCGTGGTCGCCGCCGGGATCGCGCGCGCCGTCGTCGGCGCCCGCGACCCGAATCCGGTCGTCGACGGCCGCGGGCTCGAGCGCCTTCGGGCCGCGGGGGTCGAGGTCGAGCTCCTCGACGATCTCGCCGCACGCCGGCAGAACGAGGCCTGGCGCGTCTGGAAGTCGCTCGGGCGCCCGTTCGTCACCTACAAGGCAGCGGTCACTCTCGACGGCCGCGTGACCGTGCCGGGCCGGCGCTGGCTGTCGGGAGAGGAGTCGCGCCGGCGGGTGCACGAGCTGCGGGCCGCCTCGGACGCCGTGGCGGTCGGGATGGGGACGGTGCGGGCCGACGCGCCGCGGCTCGACGCGCGCGACGTCGGCGCAGTCCGGCAGCCTCGACGGCTCGCCTTCGGTCGCGGGCCGCTGCCGGAGGGGTCCGAGCTCGAGCTGCGCACCGGTTCGCCGGCGGACGAACTGCGCGCGCTTGCGGCCGAGGGCGTCCAGTCGCTCCTGCTCGAGGGCGGCCCGACGCTCGCGACTGCGTTCCTTACGGCAGGCCTCGTCGACAAGCTTCTTCTCTTCGTCGTGCCGGTCCTCGCGGGCCAGGGGCCGCCCGTGCTCGGTGACCTGCCGGCGCCTCTCGACCTCCTCCACCTCCGCGCAGAGCCCTCGGGAGAGGACGTGCTGTTGGAGGCGTACCTCCACGAGCCGTAACCTTCGCTGCATGTTCACCGGCATCGTCCGCGAGCTCGGAACCGTCGAGGTCTTCGACGGCTCCCGGCTCGTCGTCGTCGCTACGGAGACGGCGGCAGGCTCGGCGGTCGGAGACTCCGTCGCCGTTGCCGGCGTCTGTCTCACGGTCGTGGAGGCCGACGAGGTACGGCTCGCCTTCGACGTCGTCCCCGAGACGCTTGCGCGGACCGCGCTGGGCAGGCTCGAGCGCGGCGATGCGGTCAACATCGAGCCGTCGCTGCGCGTCGGCGACCGGCTCGGCGGCCACGTCGTTCAGGGACACGTCGACGTCGTCGGCCGCGTCCGCTCGGTTGCACAGGATGGAGACGGCCGTCGCGTGTGGGTCGACGCCCCCGACGAGATCCTTGGCTACTGCCTGGAGAAGGGCTCCATCGCGGTGGACGGTGTCTCGCTCACCGTCGCAGCGCTGGACGGGAGCGGCTTCGAGGTAGCACTGATCCCGCACACGCTCGACGTCACGACTCTCGGCTGGCTCGAGCCCGGGGACACGGTCAACCTCGAGCCCGACGTGCTCGCCAAGGTCGTCGAGCGACTCCTCGCACCGAGGCTGTCATGAGCTCGGCCGTCACCCCGTTCGCCACGATCGAGGAGGCCGTCGAGGACATCCGGAACGGGAAGATGGTGGTCGTCGTCGACGATCCCGAGCGCGAGAACGAGGGCGACCTCGTCTGCGCGGCGCAGTTCGCGACGGCCGACGCCGTCAACTTCATGGCGACCCACGCGCGCGGGCTGATCTGCCTCTGCCTGACGGCCGAGCGCTGCGAGGAGCTGGGCCTGCCGCCGATGACACAGCGCAACGAGGCGCGGCTCGGCACCGCGTTCACCAACTCGGTCGAGGCCCGCGAGGGCGTGACGACGGGCATCTCGGCCGCCGACCGCGCCCACACGATCCACGTCGCGATCGATCCCGCCTCGACGGCGCACGACCTCGTCCAGCCCGGCCACGTCTTCCCGCTGCGTGCCCGCGACGGCGGCGTCCTCGTGCGCGCCGGCCAGACGGAGGCGGCCGTCGACCTCGCGCGGCTCGCCGGCCTCGACCCGTCCGGCGTGGTGTGCGAGATCATGAACGAGGACGGGACGATGGCCCGCGTGCCCGATCTCGTGCCGTATTGCGAGCGGCACGGGCTGCGAATGGTCACGGTCGCCGACCTGATCGAGTACCGGCGGCGGACGGAGAAGCTCATCGAGCGCGTCGTCTCGGTGCAGCTGCCGACGGAGTTCGGCGCCTTCACGGCGATCGCCTTCCGCGAGACGCTCACCGGCCGCAACCACCTCGCACTCGTGCTGGGAGAGCTCGGCGACGACGTGCTCGTCCGGGTGCATTCCGAGTGCCTCACCGGCGACGTTTTTCACTCACTCCGCTGCGACTGCGGCGAGCAGCTCGAGGCCGCGCTCGCCGCCATTGCCGCCGAGGGAAGCGGCGTGCTGCTGTACATGGCACAGGAGGGTCGCGGCATCGGCCTCCTCAACAAGCTCAGGGCCTACGAGCTGCAGGAGCAGGGGCTCGACACCGTTGACGCCAACCTCGCGCTCGGCTTCGCCGCCGACGAGCGGGAGTGGGGGATCGGCAACCAGATCCTATCCGACCTCGGGATCACGACGATGCGGCTGCTCACCAACAACCCCAAGAAGGTCTCCGGCGTCGAGGCGTACGGTCTGAAGGTGACCGAGCAGGTGCCGATCGAGATGGCGCCCCATCCCGAGAACCTTCGCTATCTGGCCGCCAAGCGGGATAAGCTCGGGCACAAGTTGCACCACCAGGGTCTCAAGTTCGAGTCGGAGGGCGAATGAGCACGAGTGGGGGTTTCTGGCCGGGCGAGTCGCCTTCGGCCGCCGAGCAGGAAGACGTGCAGCAGCCGGAGGCCCCGATAGCGGATCCGCCCGGGTGGCCGCGGCCGCACGAGGAGGAAGCGCAGGCGGAGGCCGAGCCCGTTGTTGAGCAGGCGGAGCCCGCTGTCGAGCAGGCTCCGGTCGAGCAGGCTCCGGTCGTCGAACCGCTGGTGAGCGAGCCCGAGCCGGCGGTCGAAGAGCCGGCCGAGGAAGAGCCGGAAGTTGCGCCGATCGGGCACGCGCCAGGTGAGCTCGACATCCCCGACGGCGTCGCCGTCCTCGAGGGCTCGCCCTCGGGCGCGGACCGCACGGTCGGCGTCGTCGTCTCCCGCTTCAACGGCGAGATCTCGAATCGGCTGCTCGAGTCGGCGCTCGACGCGCTCGCGGCCGCCGGCGTGCCGGAGGAACGGATCACGGTGATGCCGGTGCCCGGCGCGTTCGAGCTCCCAATCGGCGCGATGGCGCTTGCCAAGACACGCCGCTACTCGTGCGTGATCGCCCTCGGTTGCGTGGTGCGCGGCGAGACGGCCCACTTCGAATACGTCGCGGGCGAGGCGGCGTCCGGGCTCCAGCTCGCCGGCCTCGAGACCGGAGTCCCGGTCGCGTTCGGCGTTCTCACCGTGGACACCGCCGAGCAGGCGGAGGCCCGGGCCGACAAGGGTGCTGACGCCGCGCGGGCAGCGCTAGAGATGGCCGACCTCTTCTCTCAGGTGCGCCGGCAGGCGAAGTCCGGCTAGCTCGCGGGACTTCGGTCTCGGGACGCGCTCCCTCAAACGCACGCAGAGCCACGCCCCGACAGGGCATGTCCGGTGTCTGACACCTGGCCATGCTCGATCGAGACATGTCCGACCCGGAAGAGCCGCTCGACAACTCGTGTGGGGCCGGTCCAGACCTGTTTCGGTGCCTGACACCGGGACGTGGCTTCAAGAGACGTTCGGCTACACTCCGCCGCCGATGTCGAAGGTCTGCGCAGTCTGTGGGAAGAAGCCCGGCTTCGGCAATCACCGGAGCCACTCGATGGTGGCCACGAAGCGGCGCTTCGAGCCGAACCTCCAGCGCGTCCGCATGCTGATCGGTGGCAAGGCGACGCGCGCCTACGTCTGCACGCGCTGCCTCAAGGCCGGCAAGGTCCAGAAGGCGGTCTAGCCCGAGCTGTTCCCGGCGTCCTGGACGTCGTGGATGAACCAGAGCTGCTCGCCGGTCTGCGAAGCGGTTGCGGCCTGGACCGTGATCTGGCCGAGCTCCGGGTACTCCGCGACCTCGGGTGAGGGGTGGGTGGAGACCACGAGGTAGCGGCACTTCCCGTCGCCGTCGTTGCGGAAGCCGTGGGCTCCCGCAGGCCCGACCGGGAACAGCACGACCTCGCCGCGCCGCACGAGCCGTTCGCCGTCGCCCGTCTTCATCGTCATCTCGCCGTCGAGGACGACCAGCAGCTCCTCGGCCGCGTGATGGAAGTGGTACACGGCGAAGTTGCCCGGCCCGAGCTCGTAAACCGTGGCGCCGAGCTGCTCGGCGCGCGGTAGCCGCTTCGCCTTCGAGCCGCCTCCCGACCAGTCCTCGCCCTCATCCCATTCGTCCGTCCACATGTTGTTGTCGCTCATACCGGGATTCTGCTCGCAACCGCGCGCCGAGGTCGCCGGTCCAATCGGACCATGGAGGCTGGGCAGGCGGTTTCCGCGCGCCTCGGGCGGATCACGATCTCGAGCGAGGCGATCGCGCAGATCGTCGCGGAGACGGCGCTCGAGTGCTACGGCGTCGTCGGGATGAAGGGCTCGCTGCGCGGCCAGCTCGCCCGGGCCCGCGGGCGGCCGCGCGGGATCGAGATCCGCCGCGACGGCGCCGAGGTGACGGTCGACCTTCACGTCGTCGTCGAGTACGGCCTCAACCTCGCCGAGGTCGCGTCGAGCGTCGGCAACCGCGTCGCCTACGAGGTCGAGCGCCTGACGGGGCTGCCGGTGCGTGCGGTAGAAGTGCACGTGGACGACGTGCGAACCGGCGGGAAGTGAGCGCGGAGAGAGATCTCGAGCTCGTGCGCGGGCTCGTCGGCGCGGCGCTCGTCTCGCTCGAGACGAGCCGCGGCCGCATCGACGACCTGAACGTCTATCCCGTGCCCGACGGCGACACCGGCACGAACCTCACGCTCACCGTGCGCGCCGTCGCCGACGCCGTCGCCTCCGCGGAGCCGGGCGACCGGCCCGTGCTCGCGCACGCGGTCGCGCGGGCGGCCCTGATGGGAGCGCGCGGCAACTCGGGCGTGATCCTCTCCCAGATCGTGCGCGGCGTCGCCGACGTCCTCGCCGAGTCGACGAACGGGATCGGCCCGGCGCTGACCGCCCGTGCGCTCCGCGGCGCGTCCGATGCCGCCTACCGCGCCGTGCGACGGCCGGTCGAGGGGACGATGCTGTCGGTCATCCGCGAGCTGGCGGAGGAGGCCGAGCGCCGCGCCGGCGACCCCGGGCCGCTGGGCGACCTGCTCGTCGAGCTCGTGCGGCACGGGGAGGAGGCAGTCGCCCGCACGCCCGAGCAGCTCGACGTCCTGCGCGAGGCCGGCGTCGTGGACGCGGGCGGGGCCGGACTCGTCGAGCTCCTGCGGGGACTCGCCGGCGCGGTCACCGGCGAGACGCTGCCCGCCGCGCCGGTCGTCGAGGCGCCGTCCGGGGTCGACGCGATCCACCTCGAGCCCTCCCGTTACCGCTACTGCACCGTCTTCGTGGTCGAAGGAAAGGCGCTCGATCTCGACGGGCTCGAGGCCCAACTCGAGCGGCTCGGCGACTCCCTGGTCGTCGTCGGCGACGAGACAGCGCTCAAGGTGCACGTCCACACCGACGAGCCCGGCACCGCACTCTCGCTCGGCACGGCCGCGGGCACGATCGAGGGAGTCGAGATCGCCAACATGCACGAGCAGCAGGAGCGGCGAGAGCGAAGGCTGAAAGCGTCCCCGGCGAAGCCGGCGACACTCAGCGGTAAGGGCGGGGGCCTCTCGCTGGTCCCTTCTGCGCGCGCGAAGAGCGGAGTCGTCGCGGTCGTTGCAGGCGAGGGGAACCGCGCCCTCTTCGAGACGCTCGCCGAAGGCGTCGGAACGATCCGCGTCGTCGCGGGCGGGCAGACCGCGAACCCGTCGACCGCGGAGCTCGTCGCGGCCGTCGAGAATCTGGAGGCGGACGAGGCGATCATCCTGCCGAACAACTCGAACGTGCGGCTGGCCGCGGAGCACGCGGCCGAGCAGGCGGGGCGGCCCGCCGCGGTCGTGCCGACGGCGTCGATCCCGGCCGGGCTCGCAGCGCTCGTCGCCTACGACGGAACGCGCAGCGCCGACGAGAACGCCGAGGAGATGGCCGCCGCCACGGCGGCTGTGGCGACGGGCGAGGTCACGCGCGCCTCGCGCGACGTCGAGCTCAACGGCCTCGCCGTCCGGCACGGCGACTGGCTCGGCCTCGTGGACGGCGACCCGGTCGCCGGCGGAGACGACTTCGCCGACGTGACGTTCGAGGTCGTCACGCGGCTGCTCGCGGAGCCGCGCACGCTCCTGACGCTGCTCACGGGGGCCGAGCCGCCTCCGCTCGACGGGCTCGTCGAGCGGCTCACGTCGGCTCATCCCGAGCTCGAGGTCGAGGTGCACGAAGGGGGGCAGCCGCACTACCCACTCTTGCTCGGCGCGGAATAGGGTTCGACGGATGCCGCCAGTCCGGGTTCTGCTCGTGGAGGACAACGAGGTTTTTCGCGATGCCCTCGAGCTCTTGCTCGGGATGAGGGACGACGTCGAGGTCGTCGCGTCGGTCGGAGACGGGGTGGCCGCCGTGGCCGCGGCGAAGGAGCACAGCCCGGACGTCGTCCTGATGGACTACCGGCTGCCGACCCTGGACGGGATCCAGGCGACGGCCCGGGTCGTGGAGGGCGCGCCCGGTGTCGCGGTCGTCGCTCTGACCGCGTCCGCCGACGCCGCCGAGCGCGAGGCACTGCTCGCGGCCGGCGCGGTCGCGTGCCTGAACAAGGACCAGGAGCTCGACGAGATCGTCGCCGCCATTCTCCAAGCAGCCGCAGTCGCGGGGTGAACCTCACCGCCGAGAACACGGCGATCGTCCTCGACTCGACGGCCGACCTGCCCGACGCGGCCGACCGCTTCCCGAACTGGCGCGTCGTGCCGCTGTACGTCCGCTTCGGCGACGAGAGCCTCCGCGACGGCGTCGACATCGCCCCGGCCCAGTTCTACGCGCGGCTGCAGGAGTCGAGCGTCTTCCCGACCACCTCGCAGCCGACGCCGGGCGACTTCCTCGCCTGCTACGACGAGCTCCGCGCCTACGAGCGGATCTTCTCGCTCCACGTCTCGGCGAAGGTCTCCGGCACGTTCGCGAGCGCCGAGACCGCGGCGGCAGAGCTCGGACACGGCATCGTGCGCGCGATCGACACCGAGACGGCGTCGGCCTCGATCGCCATGCTCGCGCTCGCGATCCAGCGCCGCCTCGAGCGCGGCACGACCGACGAGGAGATCGACGCGCTCGTCGAGCGCTACCGGCGGGAGCGCGGGCTCCTGTTCACGGTGGACACGCTCGAGTTCCTGCAGCGCGGCGGCCGCATCGGCAAGGCGGCCGCGTTCGCGGGCACGCTCCTGCACGTCAAGCCGATCCTCTCGATCCGCGACGGCGAGGTCGAGCCGATCAAGCGGGTGCGGGGAGAGCGGAAGGCGTTCGCCGAGCTCGCCACGGCGCTGGAGACGGAGACACGGGACGAGCCGGCCTTCCGGCTCGCGGTCGCGCATGCCGCCGCTCCGGAGCGGGCGGCCGAGCTCGAAGCGCTCGTCCGTGAGCGGCGGCCCGCGGCCGAGCTCGAGCTCGTCGTCACGCTCGGCGCGGTCATCGGCGCGCACGCCGGCCCTGGCACGCTCGCGCTGTTCTGGTTCCGTGACGACGGCTAGGCCGCGTCCTCCTCGACGACGCTGATCGCGCCCATCGGGCACGCGGCGGCCGCCTCGAGCACTGCCGGATCCGAGCTCGTGCCGAGCCGCAGGTAGGCCTTGCCGTGCGGGTCGAGCTCGAACACCTCGGGCGCGAGGTCGGCGCAATCGCCGAAGCCGCTGCAGATCGAGCCGTCGATGACGATCCTGTACATCACGTGCTCCTTTCGGTCGCCGGGATGCGACGGGCCGGCCTGTAGAGCGCACGCCAGCCGGCTGCGAACGCGAAGGCGCCGACGGCGCCGAGGTAGAGGTCGCGGCTCCAGGCTTGGGCAGAGTCGCTGCCGGCAAGCAGTCCGTGCGCGGTGGCGAGGGCGAAGATGACGTACGTCGCCCAGTGCAGCCGCCGCCAGACCGCCGGTCCGATGCGGCGGCGGAGCGGGAACGAGACGACGACGAGCAGCATCAGCTCCGCCGACACGACCCCTAGCGCGACCCCCAAGGGGCGGTAGGGGGACGCGCCGGGGACGAAGAGCCCGACCAGCGGCATTCGCAGGGTCTGGTCGAGCAAGAGGGTCGCGCCATGGAGAGCAACGGCGCCGAGGGCGAGCAGGGCCACGAAGCGGTGGAGATCGAGCACGGCGGCGGCCTTGACCGCGCGTCCGAACGGACGTGATTTGAGCACGAGCCCGGCGAGCCCAGACGCGGTGAGCAGCACGTAGGCCGTGAACCCGCTCGAGCGTGCAAGCAGCCAGAACGTCGGATCGCTCTTCATGCGAGGCCTCCGGCGCAGATCGTGCGACCGTCCTGCGTGATGAGCACCACGGGGACTCCGAGGAGATCGGCCTCTTCGGCTGCGGCGTCCGCGCCGGCGAGGAAAAGCGCCTTCGCGGCGATCTCGGCGTCGACTGCGTCGTATGCGACGGCCGTCACCCGCAGAAGGTCGCTCTCCGAGGGGAGGCCGGTCGCCGGATCGATCAGGTGGTGCAGTTCGCGCCCGGCTCGCCGCCAGCGGCGCAGGTCGCGTCCCGAGGTGGCGAGTGCGCTGCCGCCGGACAGCTCCAGCGTCAGCGGCTCGGTCGCCGTCTCGACGCCGACCGTCCAGGGTCCGGCACGCGTGGCGATGTCGCCTCCGGCGTTGACGAGACACGGGCCTGCGGTTGCGAGGATCTCGGCTGCGCGATCGCAGGCGTAGCCCTTGCCGATGCCCCCGAGGTCGAGCCGGACGCCGGTCTCGAGCCAGATGACGCCGTCGTCGACGACGACTCGTGTCCCTCGAGGAGCCGGCGGCAGTGCAGGCGTCGCGTCGTCGGCCGGCACGAGCTCGAAGGTGCGGTCGTAGCCGGCAGCGACGAGCGCGTCGTGAATCGTGATGTCGAAGCGGCCCGCGGTGCGCTCGTTCGCTGCGAGCGCGAGCTCGACGACGCGCAGCAAGTCCGGTCCGGCCGCGAGGCTGCCCTCAGTGTTGAGCCGCGAGAGCTCCGAGTCGTCCCTGAAGCGGGTCAGGAGCGCCTCGAGGCGGTGGAACTCCTCCTCTGCGGCGGCGAGCGCGGACGTCGCCTCGTCTGCCTCGACGAGCAGCTCGATCTCCGTGCCCATGGCGCGAAAGCAGTGACGGCTGAGCGGGGCGGCAAGCACGTCCATCACCGGGATAGAGGCGAACGGCCTCGGAAACTTGCGGTGGCCGCGCAAGTTTCTGCGCCGAGTTGCCTCTCTATCCCTGAAAGCGCCAATCGCCCCGGAGGAAGCCCATGACTCGTCTGCACTCAACGCTCGTCGCGTTCGTTCTCGGCGCCGCCGCGACCACGGGACTCTTCGCGATGTCGCGAACGATCCGGCTCGGACAGGGGGCGGCGGTGGCACAGCCGGCTCTGATCGCACGAGAGCTGGCCTCGAGGCAGGCGAAGCTCGCCCACTGGAGCCACAGCCTGGAGCAGGCGAGGGCGAAGCACCCGCCTGCGCTCCCGAAGATCCCGAAGTTCGCGCCGGTCCACATCCCGGCCGCGGCTCCACCGGCGGCTCCGGCCGCGCCCGCCGCACCGCAAGTGACGTCCGTACGTCCGAGCGCGGTCGTGAAGTACCGCCACGCGTCTGCGCCGCACACGTCGACGGGCTCGTCCAAGTCGTCCTCGTCGGACGACGGCCGGTCGGATGACGGCGGCGGCGATGACGGCGGCGGAGACTGAGCCATGACCTCGCATGCGCTCCGTCTCTACGTTGCCTCGGTCACGCTCCTTGTCTTCTTCGTCCTCTGGGCAGTGATTGCGGCGAAGCCGTGGGCGAGCACGGGACACGCGGGCCCCGACCCGCGCCTCGTCGCGCTCAACCGGCGGCAGCGCCGCCTCGAGGGCGAGACCCGAGCGGTCAAGCAGGAGCTCGACCGGCGGTGGCTCGTGTACCACCGGCGCCTGCGGAAACGCGAGGCGCTGATCCACAGGCTCGAGCGGCGTCACGCCGCTCAGGTTGCGGCAGCACGCGCGGCGGCGAACGCCGCTGTGACGTACTCCTCCACTGGGTCGGGAGCTCCGGCGGCGCAGGTCGTCACCGCCGCGCCCCAGGTCAGGTTCGTGAACCTGCCCCCCGCCACGAGCTCGGGGAGCTCACACCCATGAGGGATGCAGCAACCGCCTCCAGAAGACGTACCATGGTTCATGCCACGTCGCACTCCCCGCCGATGAGCAGCCTCACCGATCAGCCGGCTTCGGATCCCGACCGCAACTCCGCGGTCGCCGCTCGCGTCGAGCAGCTCTTCTCGAGCCACGCTGCCCTCGTCCGCTCGGTCTGCCGCTCGCTGCTGCGCGACCGCTTCGAGGCCGAGGACGCGGTCCAGCAGACGTTCCTCTCCGCGCAGCGGGCTCTCGTCAACGGGTCGTCGCCGCGCGACGAGGCCGCGTGGCTGGCGACGATTGCCCGGCACGAGTGCCTCGCGCGGGTGCGCGCGCGGATGCGCGAGCCGCTCCCGCTCGAGCTCGAGGAGGGCGATGCAGGTTCCGACGCCCACACCGCCGCGGTGCGGCGACACGAGGCGGTCGAGCTCCGTGAGGCGCTTGCGGAGTTGCCGGCCCAGCAGCGTGCCGCAATTCTCCTGCGCGAGGTTCGCGGGCTTTCGTATCAGGAGGTCGCTTCGTCGCTGTCGGTCACGACCGCAGCGGTGGAGTCGCTGCTCTTCCGCGCCCGCCGGAGCCTGCAGACGCGGCTGCGGGAGGCACTTGCCGCAGTCTCGCCCGTTGGGTGGCTGCGGGACCAACTCGACGGGGGCCTCGCAGGTCCGGCGGCTGCGAAGGTCGCGGCAGTGGGCGTCGGCACGCTTGTCGCAACCGGCGGCGCGGTTGTCGGACCGACGGTCATCGGGCTCGGTCATGCTCCGACGCCGAGGATCAGCGCGCCGGCGCCCTCCAGGCAGCGGCCGGCAGCCCACTCCGTCGCGTCCAACGGAACGATCTGGGGCACGGCGGCACCACGACGGACCGGCGTCGTGATCGTGTCCCACCCACAGGTCCACAAGACAACCGAGGGCGGCGACTCCGGCTCCCAGACGGAGATCTCCGACGGGCAGAGCTCTTCCGACACGACTGAGCACGAAAACTCGGCCGCCCCGCCCGCCCCGGCCGGCTCGAGGGCAGCCGACGCATCCACGCGCGAGACAGGTGATGGCAGGACCACCTCGTACCGGCCCCACAGCTCGCCGGACGGCGCAAGCGACGACGGCTCGAACGGCTCCGGCTCCGGCGACTGACAAGCAGCCGGCACCCTGACGTCCGGTCCGCGCGGGATACTCCTGTCCGCTCGGTGCCGCGGACGATGACAGCCACCCGTCGACAGACGGTCTTTGCAGGCCTGGACCAGCCCGGGACCTGGCCGCCGACCCCGCGTGCCCTCCGCCCGCAACGTCTCGAGCTCGCTCTCGACTCGCTCCCCGGCGTCGCCGCGACGACGCAGCGGAAGCTGGGGAAGCTCGGGCTCGCCACGGTCAGGGACGTGCTCGAGCACCGGCCGCGGCGGTACGAGACGGCCGCGGACGAGGTCGCGATCGCCGAGCTGCCCCAGGGCGAGGAGGTGGTGGTCAGCGGCCGCGTGCTCAACGTCGAGAAGCGGCCGATGCGCGGGCGCCGGCGGACGCAGGATCGTCGCTCGCGTCGACGACGGCACAGCCGTGGTCAGCGTCACGTGGTTCAACCAGCCGTGGCTCGTCGACCGGCTGAAGCCGGGCACGGAGGTCAGGCTGCGCGGCAAGCTCGGCCGCTACGGCTTCGAGCCTCGCTCCTACGACATCGGCGACGAAGCGCGCGCTACTGCGGATTTCGCGCCGGTCTACCCTGCGGCGGAGGAGATCGCCGCCGCGACCGTGCGGCGGGTCGTCGACGCCGCGCTCCCGCTCGCGGTCCACGTCCCCGATCCGCTCCCCGCCGAGCTGCGCGAGCGAGAGGGGCTGGCGCTGAAGCGCGACGCGCTCGCGGCGGTGCACCGCCCGCGCGACCTCGGCGAGGCGGAGACCGGCCGGCAGCGGCTCGCGTTCGAGGAGCTGCTCGTCCTTCAGCTCGGCATCGCGCGGCGCGCGGCCGAGCGGGAGCGGACGCTCGCTCCGGCGCTCGGCGAGCCGGGAGACCTCATCCACCGCTACCGCACGGCGCTGCCGTTCGCGCTCACGCCGTACCAGGAGCAGGCGATCCGCGAGATCGACGGCGACCTCGCGCGAACCGTCCCGATGCAGCGGCTCCTGCAGGGAGACGTCGGCTCGGGCAAGACGGTCGTCGCGCTCTACGCGCTCCTGCGCGCGGTCGAGAGCGGGCGCCAGGGCGCGTTGATGGCGCCGACCGAGACGCTCGCCGAGCAGCACTTCCTCACGGTCGCCGACCTCTGCCTCGAGCTCGGCGTCAGCTGCGCGCTGCTCACGAGCTCGTCGGGAAAGCGCGAGCGGGAGACGGCGCTCGGCGCCGACGTCGTGGTCGGGACGCACGCGCTGATCCAGGAGGGTTTCGAGCTGCGCGACCTCGCCGTTGCCGTGGTCGACGAGCAGCACCGCTTCGGCGTCGAGCAGCGGTCGGCACTGGCGGCCGGACGCGCTCCGCACGTCCTCCACATGACCGCGACGCCGATCCCGCGCACGCTCGCGCTGACCGTCTACGGCGACCTCGCGGTCTCGGAGATCGCCAAGCCGCCCGCTTCGCGCAAGCCCGTGATCACGAGCTGGATCACCGAGGATCGCGCCTCCGAGGCGTACACGCGGCTGACCCGCCTGCTCCGCGAGGGCCGCCAGGCGTACGTCGTCTGCCCGCTGATCGAGGCGTCCGAGACCTCGCTGGCGCGCGCCGCCGAGGAGGAGGCCGAGCGCCTGCGGCGCGCCGAGCTGCGCGACTTCAGCGTCGGCTGCCTGCACGGCCGGCTCAAGGCCGCCGAGCGGCGCGACCTGATGGCGCGCTTCAAGGCGTGCGAGCTCGACGTGCTCGTGGCGACGACGGTGATCGAGGTCGGCGTCGACGTCGCCAACGCGACGGTGATGATCGTCCAGGAGGCCGACCGCTTCGGGCTGGCGCAGCTCCACCAGCTCCGCGGCCGCGTCGGGCGCGGCGCCGAGCAGTCCTACTGCCTGCTCGTCTCCCGCGCGAAGGAGGAGCTGACCGAGTCCGCGCACGCGCGACTGCAGGCGCTCTGCGACACGAGCGACGGCTTCGAGCTCGCGGAGGTCGACCTCGAGCTGCGCGGCGGCGGCGCCCTGCTCGGCACGCGGCAGTCGGGCCTCTCGGACCTCCGCTTTGCGCACCTTCTCCGCGATCGCGACCTGCTCGAGCGGGCGCGCGCCGTGACGCCCCAAATCGGTCCCGGGCCCTTGCAGGACGCTGCCGCAGCGCTCTTCGCCGAGGTCGAGCCCGAGGCGCTCGCCTAGCTAGACGAGACCGTCGAGCAAGATCGCGAGCTCACGCGGGCATTCGAGCATCGGCGAATGCCCTGCTTCGAGCTCGAGCGGCTCGACTCCGAGGACGTCCCGGGCGAGATGCCGCTGCCACTCCGGCCGGATCGCGGCATCTCGCGTGCAGACGACATAGACGGGCCGCTCGACTGCGAGCGGATCCGGCCCGTAGGGAACCTGCCGGCGGAGCCTCGACGCCAGATGCGCCTGCTCGGGCGGGTACTGGAGGTCGGTCGCAGCGACCGCTGGATCGGGGTAGTACGAGCGCCCGAGCTCGTCGCGGACGCGCCCGTCGCCGAAGCCGGGCACGAAGACGTCTTCCCAATCGGTGATCCCGCCGACGAGCGCGGTGAGGAAGACATGCGTGTGCGCCTCGACGTACGGGATCGTGAGGCCGCCGAGGGAGTGCCCGACCACGACGTTCGCCGGCGGGACGGCCGCGGCGTACTCCTCGACGCCCGCGGTGACGTCGTCGCACGGGAGGTCCGGCGTGTGGACGACGTGCCCGCGCGCCTCGAGCTCGGCTCGCACCGCGTCCCAGCACCAACCGCCGTGCCAGGCTCCATGGACGAGGGAGAAGGACGCCATGCGACGATCCTCGCATGCGCGTCATCGCCGGCAGCCGGAAAGGGCACAAACTCGCCGCGCCGCGCGGCCTCGACACGCGGCCGACCTCCGACCGCGTCCGCGAGAACATCTTCAACCTCGTCGGCCCGGTCGACCACGCCCGGGTGCTCGATCTGTTCGCCGGCTCGGGGGCGCTCGGGATCGAGGCGCTTTCGCGCGGGGCCGCGAGCGCCGTCTTCGTCGAGCACGACGCGGATGCGGTGCGCACGATCGAGCGGAACCTCGACCACGTGCGGCTGACGGGCGCCCGAGTCGTCCACGGCGATGTCCTCGGGACGATCGCCCGGGAGGCGACCGCGGGAGCGAAGTACGATCTCGTGCTGGTCGACCCTCCCTACGGCATGCTCACCGAGATCCAGCCACGCCTCGCGCGCCACCTGCCCCCGCTGCTCGCAGCGGACGGACTCCTCGTGGTCGAGACCGACGCGCGCACTGAGCCCGAGCTGCCGCTCCCCGTGCGCACGAGCCGCAAGTACGGCCAGACGCGCGTCACGCTGTTCGAGGCACAGCAGTGATCACCGCCATCGCGCCCGGCAGCTACGACCCGGTCACGAACGGCCACGTCGACGTGATCGCCCGCGCGGCGGGGATCTTCGACCGCGTCGTCGTCGGCGTGGTGGGGATGCCGCAGCACAAGGAGCCGATGTTCGCGGTCGAGGAACGGGTCGAGTTCCTCCGCGGGGCGCTCTCCGGTCTCCCCAACGTCGAGATCGACGTCTTCCGCGAGCTGGTGGTCGACTTCGCGCGCAGGTGGGACGCCAAGGCGATCGTCAAGGGCCTCCGCGTCATCTCGGACTTCGAGTGGGAGTTCCAGATGAACCAGCTCAACCGGACGCTCGCGCCGGAGGTGGAGACGGTCTACGTGATGGCGAGCCCGCAGGTGAGCTTCGTCTCCTCGAGCGGCGTGAAGGAGATCGCGGCCTTCGGCGGCGACGTCTCGGCGCTCGTGCCGGCACCCGTCGCGCGCCGTCTCGCCGAGCTCTTCCCGGATGGTCGGCCGGGCACGCCCGAGCGGCCCGGAGAGTGAAAGAGGCCGATTAGCGGCCCGTTCTTGATCGCGCCCTCCGCCGAGCGGGCTACACTGCGCAACCAATGGACGTACTGGTTCTGATCGACAAGCTCGACGACCTGGTGCACAACGCCAAGGCCGTTCCCCTGACCGACCAGGTGCGGATCGACCGCGAGGAGATCTACGACATCCTCGACCAGATGCGCGCGACGATTCCGGAGGAGATCAAGCAGGCCCGCTGGATCGTCAAGGAGCGGCAGGAGATGCTGGCCGAGGCGAAGCGTGAGGTCGACCGGCTGCTCGCCGAGGCGCGGGAACAGGCGGTACGCGAGGCGTCGCAGACCGAGATCGTGAAGATCGCGGAGCGGCAGGCCGACGAGATCGTCGACGATGCGCGGCGCAACGCACGCGAGATGAAGCTCGAGATGGAGGACTGGGCCGACAACCAGCTCGCCTCCCTTGAGGTCAATCTCGAGCGCTTCCTCACCGCGGTTCGGCGAGGTCGCGAGCGGCTGCACGAGCGCTCGCAGGAAACGGTCATCGCGGGCCTCGGCGCCAACGGCGACGTCGCCGACGACGAGCGCTTCTAGCCCCTAGCCTCTGCCGACCCGTAGCAGCACGGTCGAGCCGCGCGGAATCCGCGTGGCGGCAGCCGGCGTCTGGGCGATCACGGCGCCCGCCGGGTGTCCCGGGACCAGTCTGGCCACCGGGGCGAGGCCGCTCCCCCTTGCAAGCGAAAGGGCCTGCGGCGCCTTCATCCCGACGAAGTCCGGGATCACGACCGAGCGGACGGTTTGTGCGCTCGGCGGGCTGGCGTGGGTCTGCGTCGATACCCCCACGGCCGCAAAGAGCCCCAGGACGGCGACGAAGACGAAGGCGAGGGCGAGGCCGACGGCGACCCAGATCCAGCGCCGCCGCTTCTTCGGCGTTCGCTCGGGGACGAGCCCGCGCTCGCTGGCCCACGTGGCGGCGAAGCGGCGGGGGTCGCTCTCGCCGAGCATCTCGGCGGGGGAGACGCCGTCGGCCTGGGCCTCCTCGAGATCGGTCTCGAGATCCGTCGCCATCTCGTCGGCGATGGAGTCCGGGACGCCGAGCCGCTTCCACTCCCGCCGGCACTCCTCGACGAACGCGCTCATGCCGACACCTCCGCTTCGATAGCTCCCAGAACCGAGTCGACCTCGTCGCGGACGTCTCGCCAGGCAAGCGCTCCTTCTGCCAGCGCCCGCCGGCCGCTGACCGACGCGCGGTAGTACTTGCGCGGAGGCCCGCCGTCACTTGCCGCCCGGTGCGTCACGACGAGCCCGTCGCGCTCGAGGCGCCCGAGCAGCGGATAGATCGACCCTTCTCCGACGGTCGACAGACCGCGCTCGCGCAGCCGCCGCGTCATCTCGTAGCCGTACGCGGGCTCGTCGAGGACGACCGCGAGCAGGCAGAGATCGAGGACTCCGCGGAGCATCTGGCTGCGCCTGCTCTCAGCTGCCATGCGGCGCATGATAGTGGGTTATATCTTGTCTTGCAAGGTAGTCGGCGCCAGCTCGCGGGCGAGCTCGACGAATGCCTCCGCGGCGTGCGAGCGGTAGCGGTCCCGGTGCCAGGCGAGGACGAGCGTGCGCGGTGGGATCCGCGAGCCGAACGGCAGCATCTTCACCGCGCGGTCGCGCGGATCGACGACGAGTTGCGGCTCGATCGCCGCGCCCAGGTCCTCGGCGACGAGCGCGCCGAGCGTGCCGTTGTCGTCGGTGCGGAAGACCACGTTGATCTCCGGCACGCGGCCGGCGAGGTGGCGCTCCGGCTCGTCGGTCGTCCGCCTCCCGATCAGCGACAGCTTCGCGACCTCCCGCAGCGGCGGCGCCGCGTCGAGCTGCGCGAGCTCGGAGCGCGCCGAGACGAGCAGGACGTACGGATCCTGCAGCACCTCAGCCCACTCGAACGGCCCTTCGGGCAGCGGGAGTTCGGCGAAGGTCAGGTCGAGCTCGCCGTGCTCGAGCAGGCGCAGGAGGTCTTCGGCGGCGCTCTCCTCACGCACGCGGACACTCACCAGCGGCCACTGCTCGCGGAAGCGGCGGACGAGGGCGGGGAGGAGGCGCGCGCCGACGCTCTGGTAGATGCCGACGCGGAGCGTTCCCGCTTCGCCCTCCGCGAGCGCGGCCATGTCCGCGCGGGCGGCGTCGAGGCGCGCGACGATCGCGTCCGCGTGGCCGAGCAGGAGGAGGCCGGCCTCGGTCGTCTCCACGCGGCGAGGGCCGCCCGGGCGGTCGAACAGCCGCTGTCCGACGATCCGTTCGAGCTGCGCGATCTGCTGGCTGACCGCCGACTGGGTGTAGCCCAGCTCGCGCGCCGCTTGGCCGAAGGAACGGGTACGCGCCACGGCCTCCAGAGCCGCGAAATGGCGCAGATCGATGCCCAGCCAACCATCAGTGCTCATGATCGAGATGAACGATAACTCAACTTGTCCTGATCAATGGGCGGCGGCACCATGGGTCAGTGAGAACGAAGATCATCATCGCGCTCGGGATCGTGTACGTCGTCTGGGGATCGACGTATCTCGCGATCGCCGTGGCCGACCGGACGCTGCCGCCGCTGCTCATGCTCTCGGTGCGCTTCGCGCTCGCCGGTGGGCTCCTCTATGCGTGGTCGCTGTGGCGCGGGGATGTTGCCGCCGCTCGGCTCGGCCGGCGCGAGTGGACGGCTGCGGCCGTCGTGGGCGGGCTGCTCCTGTTCGTGGACACGGGCGGCGTCGCCTGGGCGGAGCAGCGAGTCGCCTCGGGCCTGACCGCGCTCCTCGTCGCCTCCGTGCCGCTGTTCGCGGCGGTCCTCGACCGCACGGTCTTCGGCGTCCGGATCTCGCTCGGCGCGCTCGCCGGGATCGCGTCCGGCCTGCTCGGCGTCGCGCTGCTCGTGGGACCGAGCGCACACGTCGATCCCGTCGGGGCGGCGGTGATTCTCACGGCTGCGTTCGCCTGGGCGGCGGGCTCGGCCTACGGACGCGTCGCGCCGCTGCCGCGGGCGCCGTTCCTCTCGGCCGCGATGCAGATGCTCTGTGCCGCGGCGCTGCTCGGTGTTGCCGGAGTCGCGACGGGCGAGGTCGGACGCGTCCATCCGGCCGCGATCTCGGCGGGCTCGGTCGCGGCGTTCGGCTTCCTCGTGGTGTTCGGCTCGATCGTGGCCTTCACCGCCTACGGCTGGCTGCTGCGGAGCGGTGCGCCGAGCGTGCTCGTCTCCACCTATGCCTACGTCAACCCGGCGGTCGCCGTCCTGCTCGGCTGGGCGTTCGCGGGGGAGGCGGTCGGCGGGCGCGAGCTGGCGGCCGGTGCCGTCGTCGTCGCCTCGGTCGGGATGCTCGTCCTCGCGCGCCACGCACCGCAAGAGGACGCCGAACAGACGCCGGAGACACTTGAGCCCTACCTCCGCGGCAAGGAGGCGCAGGACGATCCGTACCTGCCGTCGGTGCCGCGGCTCGCCGAGTTGCGCCGCATGGCCCCCTGAGCGACCGCGTCGCGCCGCGCTACGGTGACGGCATGACCACGTTCGACCTTCGCACGCTGCGGATCCGCTCGGGCGACCAGGCGCGTGAGCGCGTCGAGATCGAGCTCGAGCCGCTCGTCCTCGGCGGGCAGACCTACGAGCCGCAGCCGAATCCCGCGCCCGCCGAGCTCACCGTTACCCGCGCGTCGAGCGGCACCGTCCTCGAGCTCGCGCTCGACGTCTCACTGGCAGGCCCGTGCTTCCGGTGCTTGCAGGACGCCGAGTTGGCGCTCGAGCTCCGGCTGCGCGAGTACCAGGCGGCCAAGCCCGAGGGAGAAGAGGAGCGGACCGAGTACCTCGAGGACGACCGCCTCGACCTCTCGGCCTGGGCCCGCGACGCGATCGCGCTCGCGCTCCCGGACCAGATCCTCTGCCATCCCGACTGCGCCGGCCTCTGTCCCGTCTGCGGCAAGGACCTCAACGCGGAGCCGCACGAGCACGTGGAGGAGAGACTCGACCCTCGCTGGGAGAAGCTCAGCGAGCTGCAGCAGCAGGAATGACGAACGGCGTCGTCGTCGTGATCGCCGCGAATCCGAGCCGCTCGAGGATCGGGCGGCTGGTCGGTAGCGCGTCGACGTAGAGCCAGCGGTAGCCGGCCTCGCGCGCGAGCTCTGCACGCTTCGCGACCGTCGCACGATAGAGCCCTCGCCCGCGGTAGTCGGGCAGCGTGACGCCGCCGAACAGCCCCGCGAACTCGACGTCGTCCTCGAAGTCGACGCGGCCGCCCGACACCGGCTGCCCGTCGACCATCGCGACGACGGCGACCGCCTTCTCCGGCAGACCGTAGCGTTTGCCGAAGACGCGGGCAGCGAGCTCGTCGAACTCGCCCGTCGCCTGGCGAAGCTCCACGTCGTCGGACGGCGGCGCGATCGAGGCGGCCTCGGCGACGAGCACCGTCTCCTCGTCCTCCGGCTCGAGCCCGGCGGCGAGCAGCCGGTCGCGCAGCTCCGGGCCGTCGTGGGAGTAGTACTTCCACTCGACGTGGCCGGCGAGTTCGCGCATCCGCGCCACGAGCGGCTCGACCTCGCCGCCGTCGGGCGGCCAGAGCACCGCGCTCCAGCCCTCGCCGACATAGAGGTTGTCCGGCGCGGCCCGGCGCCGCATCTGCTCGTCGAAGCGCGCGAGGATCTCGGTCGGATCCACCGGCGCAGGCTATAGTGGGCCGCCGTTATGGCCGTCCCGAAGCGGAAAACCTCCAAGTCGCGCCGCGACAAGCGGCGTGCGACCCACAAGATCGGCGCGCCGAAGGTCAACGTCTGCGAGACGTGCGGCCAGCCGAAGCGCCCGCACCACGTCTGCCCGACCTGCGGCAACTACAAGGGCCGCGAGGTCGAGCCGCTCCGCGTCCACGCTCCGTAGAGTCCGAACTCATGGCACGGATAGCCGTCGACGCGATGGGCGGCGATCGTGGTCCCGAGGCGGTGGTCGAGGGCGCGCTCGCTGCACGCGCTGACGGCATCGAGCCTGTCGTCTTCGGCTCCGCGGACCTCGACACGCGCGGCCTCGCGCTCGTGCCCACGACTCAGGTCGTCGGCATGGACGAGAAGCCCGCAGACGCGTTCCGCACGAAGGAGGACAGCTCCCTCGTGCGCGCCGTCAAGGCCGTCGCGGACGGCGAGGCCGACGCGGTCGTGTCGGCCGGCAACACCGGAGCGATGCTCGCCGCCGGCCTGGTGCTACTGCGGCGCGTCCCCGGCGTGCGCCGCCCGGCGATCGCGGTCCCCATCCCGTCCCGCAAAGGCCCTTCCGTCCTGATCGACGCCGGCGCGAACGCGGACTGCCGCCCCGAGCATCTGCTCCAGTTCGCGACGATGGGAGCGGTCTTCGCCGAGGAGATCCTCGAGATCGCCCGCCCGCAGGTGCGGCTGCTCTCGATCGGCGAGGAGCCCGAGAAGGGAAACCAGCTCACGCTCCAGGCGCACGAGTTGCTCGCCGCCTCCGATCTCGACTTCCGCGGCAACGCCGAGGGCCGCGACGTCCTCGAGGGCGCCGCCGACGTCCTCGTCACCGACGGCTTCACCGGCAATGTCGCGCTCAAGGCGGTCGAGGGGACGATCCGCACCCTCCTCGACTCGCTGCGTGAGGAGATCAGCGCCAGCACGACAGGAACGCTCGGCGGGCTGCTCATTCGCCCTGCCGCGCGGCGCCTGCGCAAGCGCCTCGATCCCGACACGTACGGCGGCGCATACCTCCTCGGCCTGCGCGGGCTGGTGGTGATCGCGCACGGCAACTCCTCGTCGACGGCGATCGCCAACGCGATCCGCCTTGCCGCCCGCGGCGTCGACCACGACGTCGTCGGCCGGCTCGCGTCACGCCTGTCGCAGCCGCAACGGGCCGAAATTGTATGATCGGCGCGCTTTCCAGCCCCTACAACACAACGAGGTGACATGGCAGCGTCGCGCGAGGAAGTCTACGAGCGGGTCAAGGAGGTCCTCACCGAGCAGCTCGGCATCGAAGAGGCGGACATCACCGAAGAGGCTTCCTTCCAGGAAGACCTCGACGCCGACTCCCTCGACCTCGTCGAGCTGATCATGGAGCTCGAGGATCAGTTCGGGATCAAGATCTCGGACGAGGACGCCCAGAAGATCCAGACCGTCGGCCAGGCCGTCGACTACGTCACGTCGCACCAGTAGCCGCGGACCCGGACCTCGCGCAGCTGATCGACGAGCTCCCGCCGGAGCTGGCGGAGCCCGTCTTCACCCACACTTCCTGGGCGAGCGAACGTAGCGCGTCGTACGAGCGGCTCGAGTTCCTCGGCGACAGCGTGCTCGAGCTCTCGGTGGCGCATGCGCTCTACGTGCGCCACCCGGACTTCTCCGAGGGACAGCTCGCCAAGGTGCGCTCGCATGTCGTCTCTCGTGCGACCTGCGCGGAGGTCGCGCTAGAGCTCGGCCTCGGAGAGCGGCTCGTCCGGCAGGCCGGCCCGGCGCCGACGGAGGTGGAGCTCGAGCGCCTCTCGCGCAACCGGAACGTGCTCGCGGCGGTCATCGAGGCGGCGCTCGGCGCGGTCTTCCTCCAGCACGGCTTCGCCGCGATCGAGGACGCCGTCGTCGCGGCGTTCTCCGACCAGATCGAGCACGCGCTCACCTCGCGCGTCGACCACAAGACGGACCTGCAGGAGTTGCTCGCCCGCACCGGCCGCCAGGTGGCCTACACGGAGATCTCCGTCGAGGGACCGCCGCACGAGCGCCGCTTCACGTGCGCCGCGACGATCGACGGCGAGGAGCTCGGCCGCGGCGCGGGGCGGACGAAGAAGGAGGCCGAGCAGGAGGCGGCGCGCGAGGCGCTCAACAAGCTCGACGCCGCGGAACTTCCCTGAGTTTCTGGCATCCTGTCCCGCCTCATGGCTGAGCGGCGGCCCACCAACTCCGAGCTGCGCCTGCAGCGGCTCACCGAGGACGAGCTCGAGTCCGAGCCTCGCGGGATCCTCGAGATCTTCGCGGAGGGCGAGCACGCCGACGAGGACGCCCCGCTCGCGCGCGACGAGACCGACCAGCAGTAGCGTCCTACCGCCTCTTTAGGGTGTTGGGCGGTGCATCTGCGCGCCGTCAAGCTGCGTGGCTTCAAGTCGTTCCCCGATCCGGTCGAGATCCGTCTCGAGCCGGGCGTCGGCGTGATCGTCGGTCCGAACGGCTCGGGCAAGTCCAACGTCTCCGACGCGATCCGCTGGGCCGCCGGCTCGCTCAGCCCGACCGAGCTGCGGGCGGAGAAGCCCGACGACGTCCTCTTCGCCGGGGGCGGATCTCGCGGCGCGTCCGACTTCTGCGAGGTCGAGCTGCTCTTCGACAACGCCGACGGCGCGCTGCCCGTTGACTATGCGGAGCTCTCTGTCGCGCGGCGGCTGCACCGCGGCGGTGAGGGGCAGTACATCGTCAACCGGGCCGCGGTGCGGCGGCTCGATCTCGTCGAGCTGCTCGCCGACCTCGGGCTCGGCCAGGGGATGCACTCGATCATCAGCCAGGGCAAGGTCGAGGCGATCCTGGCCTCGCGGCCGGCCGAGCGGAGGGCCCTGATCGAGGAGGCGGCCGGGCTCGGCCGCTTCAAGGCGCGCCGCCACCGCGCCGAGCTGAAGCTTGCGCGAGTCGCGCTCGAGGTCGAGCGCGCCCGAGACGTCGAAGCGGAGGTTCGCAAGCGGCTCCGGCCGCTCGCGCTCCAGGCGACGGCGGCCGAGCGCGCGCAGAAGCTCGCGGTGGAGATCGCGCGCCTCCGCGCGCGGGTGGCGCAACTCGACCTCGCGGGGCTCGAGGAGCGGCTCGCGGAGCTCGAGACCCGGCGTAATGCGGCGGGAGGTAGCCGGCGCGGGGTGGAGGAACGCCTCGAGGCGCTGCTCGCGGAGCGGGGACGCGCCGAGGAGGAGCTCGCCGATGCGGCCGGGGCACGCGAGCAGGCGCTGCAGGCTCTCTATCGGCTCCGCAGCGCGGCCGAGCGTCTTGCCCTGCGGCGTGAGTCCGCCGAGGCACTGGTGCAGCGGCTGCGCGACGGGCTCGCCCGGCCGCGCAGGACGCTCGACCAGCGCGTCCGCGCCGAGCGAGCGGCACTCGCCGACGAGCTGCAGCTGCTCGACGAGCGCCTGCGCACGCTCGACCGGGCGCTCGCCGAGCGAGAAGGGCTGCCACCGGCGGCCCGCGCGCTCGCGGAGGACGGCGAACGGATCGCGCTCTCGCTGCTCGAGGTCGAGCCGGGCCGTGAGCGTGCCGTTGCCGCGGCCCTGGGTCGCACGGCATCCGCCGTCGTCAGAGACGACCCGGCCGGAGCTCTCGCGCTGCTCGAGCGGGCTCGCGAGTCCGGCCTCGGCAGCCTCGTCGTCCTCGTCGGCCGTGATCCGGCACAGCTGGTCAGTGAGATGCCGGTCGTGCCGAAGGAGGAGCTGCTGGTCTCGCGGGTGGCCGCGGTGACGCCCGAGGGCTTCGGCTACGACCCCGAGCGGGGCGAGCTTTGGTTCGCGGGCGAGACCGCCGAGGCGCTCATGCTCGAGCTGCAGGCGCGGCGCCGGTCGCTCGCGGCGGAGGCCGACGAGGTGCGCGCGCGGCTCGACACGCCCATCCCCGACGCCGCGTACTCGCTCGAGCGGAACCCCATCGCCGACCGCAGCATGCAGCTCGGCAAACGACTCCTGCACGCCCTAGACGTCTCGGTGGAGCATCTCGAGGCGCCGCTCCGCGCGGAGGGCGACGTGGGCGCCGGTCGCAGCGGCGAGCTCGGCGCCGAGCTGCGCAGGCTCGGAGCGGCCGAGGTCGAGCTGCGCCAGGAGCTCGCGGCCGCTTCCGAAGCGGTCTCCGCCATCGAGGTCGAGGCCGCGCGGCTCGACGCCGAGGCCGACGAGGCGCGCCGCCGTTTCGAGCACGCGAATGCCGACGAGCCGGCCGAGGGCGACGACCGGGAGCAGCTCGCCGCGACCGTCGAGCGGCTCGAGCGCCGCCGCGAGACGCTCGGCCAGGTCAACCCGCTCGCCCAGGAGGAGTACGAGGCGGAGAAGGTGCGGCTGGAGGAGCTCGCGGCCCAGCGCGCGGATCTCGAGACGAGCCTCGAGGAGATCGAGAAGCTCCGCAACGAGCTGACCGAGACGGTCGAGCGCCGTTTCTCCGAGACCTTCGACGCCGTCCGCGGCCACTTCGAGGACGTCACGGCGACCGTCTTCCCCGGCGGCGAAGGCCGGCTGCGGCTCACCGAAGCCGAAGAGGATGAAGAGGAGCCTGGCGTCGAGGTCGAGCTGCGCCCCGCCGGGAAGCGCGTGCAGAGGCTCTCACTCCTCTCCGGCGGCGAGAAGGCGCTCGGTGCGATCGCCTTCCTGTTCGCGCTCTTCCTCGCGCGGCCCTGTCCGTTCTACCTCCTCGACGAGGTCGAGGCCGCGCTCGACGACGCGAACATCGGCCGCTTCGTCGAGCTGCTGCGCCAGTACTCCGACCGGGCGCAATTCGTCGTGATCACGCACCAGAAGCGGACGATGGAGGCCGCCGACGTCCTCTACGGCGTGACGATGGGCGGCGAGGGCGTCTCGCAGGTCGTCTCCAGACGGCTCCCGCGCGAGGAAGCGAAGCTCGCGGGCGCAGCCTAGGCTCCGTCGTGCTCTACGACCCGGCGGCGTTCGAGCCGCTGACAGACGAACCGTGGGACGAGGCGCGCGTGCGCGACGGCATCGCGGCGATCGTCGGCGACGCCGACGCGGCGTTCGATCCCGACTCGCTGTGGCCGGCGCACGAGTGGGACGGCTACAACGCGGCGCTGCCGCTGAAGAACCTCTACCTCGGTGCGGCCGGCGTCGTCTGGGCGCTCGACGACCTGCGGCGGCGCGGCCTCGCCGAGACGACGCTCGACCTGTCCGCAGCCGCGATGCGCGCGCTCGAGCTCTGGCGCGCGGAGCCCGACTACATGGCGGGCGAGGTGCTTCCCGAGCCGCCGGAGTCCGGGCTCCTCACCGGCGAGGTCGGCATCCTCCTCGTCGCCTGCAGCCTCGGTCACCCGCTCGAAGACGATCTGCGAGACCGGATCCGCGCGAACCTCGCCAACGAGGCGGAAGATCTGATGTGGGGGACTCCCGGGACGCTCGTGGCCGCCGCGGCGATGGGCTGGGACGACCTTGCGCGCGAGTCGGCGGACGCGCTCACGTTGCGCCGCGACACCGACGGCCTGTGGACGCAGCGGCTGTGGGGCACGAGCTTCCGAGGGGTCGGCACCGTGCACGGGCTCGCCGGGAACGTGCGGGCGCTGCTCCAGGTCGACGATCCGGGCAACGACGCGCTGCGCACAGAGTCGGCCGCGGCGCTCGCGCGGGCCGCGACGCGCCAGGACGGGCTCGCCAACTGGAGCAGCGAGGGCAAGCTGCAGTGGTGCGCGGGCGCGCCGGGAGTCGTCTCCGCCGCACGCGACTACCTCGATGAGGAGCTCCTGCTCGCCGGCGCCGAGCTCGTCTGGCGAGCGGGCGCACCCGGCGACGAGAAAGGGCACGGAATCTGCCACGGCACTGCGGGCAACGGCTTCGCGCTGCTCGCCGCGTTCGAGCGGACGCAGGACGAGCTGTGGCTCGAGCGCGCCCGCCGCTTCGCAGTCCACGCCCTCGGACAGGCGGCGCGCCTGCCCGCTCGCTACTCGCTCTTCACCGGTGGTGCCGGTACTGCCCTCTTCGCCGCCGCCTGTCTCGACGGCGACGCGCGCTACCCCGTCCTCGAGCGCGACCGGCGAGCGGACTGAAGCGGACCACGTAGGATCGCCCGCGATGGACGAACGCCTCGAGCGGTACGCGGAGCTCGTCGTCCGGGTCGGCGCCAACGTCCAGCCCGGTCAGGAGGTCTTCCTCTTCCCGGCCGTCGAGCACCACGAGGTCGCGCGGGCTCTCGCCCACCAGGCTTACAAGGCCGGTGCCTCCTACGTCCACGTCCTCTACGGCGACATGCACGTGCGCAAGGCGATGATCGAGCTCGGGCCCGACGAAGCTCTGACCTACACGCCGGGCTGGCGCAAGACGCTCTCCGAGTCGTGTCAGGGCAACGCGATGATCGCGACCACCGGCGACCCCGAGCCGGAGCTGCTCGCGGACGTGGACGGTGAGCGCATCGGCCGGGCGGTGCAGCAAGAGCTCTCGGAGATTCGCCGGCAGCAGATGAGGGAGAACACGGTCAACTGGTGTGGAATCGGGGCTCCCGGCGAGGCCTGGGCAGAGCAGGTCTTCGGCGAGCCGGACGTCGAGCGCCTGTGGGAGACGGTCGCGTTCTGCATGAGGCTCGACGAGCCCGATCCGCCGGCGGCCTGGCAGGAGCACCTCGCGCGTCTCGCCGCGCGAACCGCGCAGCTGGACGAGCTTCGTCCCGACGCACTTCACTATCGCGGTCCCGGCACCGACCTCACGGTGGGCCTGCTGCCGTACGCGGGTTGGATGTCGGCCGCCGCGACCGTCACCGCGGACGGGATCAGATACGTCGCGAACATGCCGACCGAGGAGGTCTTCACCGCACCCGATGCGCGGCGGACCGAGGGGACGATCCGCCAGACGCTGCCGCTGCCGCGCGCGGGGCAGATCGTCCGCGGGTTGGAGCTGACGTTCGAACAGGGCCGGGTAGTCCGGGTCGAGGCCGAGGCCGGGGCGGACCTCGTCCGGAGCCACCTGGCGACGATCGAGAACGCCGACCGGCTGGGCGAGGTCGCGCTCGTCACGAAGGAATCGCGTGTCGGCCAGACGGGGCTTGTCTTCTATGACCCGCTGTACGACGAGAACGCGACGTGTCACCTCGCGTATGGCACCGCGCTCCCGTTTCGCATCGAGGGCGAGCTCGACGACGGATTCAACGTCGCGAACACTCACGTCGACTTCATGGTCGGCGGGCCGGAGCTCGAGGTGGACGCCGTGCTCGCCGACGGGACGGAGATCCCGCTGATCCGCAACGAGGAGTGGCAGCTCGCGTGAGCAACGACGACCGCCTCGAGCGCTACGCCGAGCTCGCCGTTCGCGTCGGCGCCAACGTCCAGGAGGGCCAGGAGGTCTTCGTCCACGGGCTCGTCGAGCACGCCGAGCTCGTCCGCGCACTCACGCGCCAGGCGTACCGCGCCGGCGCGTCCTACGTCAGCGCCGGGTATGACGACCAGCACGTGAAGCGGGCGATGATCGAGTTCGGGCCGGACGCGGCGCTCGGCTATTCGCCCGACTGGCAGAAGGCGCAGACGGAGGGGATGACGGGCAACGCCTTCCTGGGGACGACCGGCAATCCCGAGCCGGAGCTGCTGGCGGACCTCGACGGCGAGCGCGTCGGCCGCGCGATCCCGCTCGAGCTCGCCGAGATCCGCCGGCGCCAGAACCGGGAGAACAGCGTCAACTGGTGCGGGGTCGGCGCCCCGACGGAGGGCTGGGCGCGTCAGGTGCTGGGCGAGCCCGACGTCGAGCGTCTGTGGGAGCTCGTCGCGCTCTGCATGCGGCTCGACGAGCCCGATCCGGTCGCCGCCTGGCGCGAGCATCTCGACCGCCTCGACGCGCGAGCTGCCGGCCTCACCGAGCGCAAGCCCGACGCGCTGCGGTACCGGGGGCCGGGGACGGACTTCACCGTCGGCCTCCTGCCGACGGCGCGCTGGGGCAGCGCCCGGTTCCGCACCGCCGGCGGCATCGAATACGTCGCGAACATGCCGACCGAGGAGATCTTCACGACGCCGGATCCCCGGCGCGCCGAGGGGACGCTGCGCTCGAGCCTCCCGCTCAACCTCGGCGGGCAGCTCGTCCGCGGCCTCGAGTTCACGTTCGAGGACGGGCGGATCGTCCGGGTCGAGGCCGAGACCGGGGCTGACGTCGTCCGCGGCCATCTCGCGAACATCGAGAACGCGGACCGGCTCGGTGAGCTGGCGCTGGTGACGAACGAGTCCCGCGTCGGCCAGACCGGGACGCTCTTCTACAGCACGCTGTTCGACGAGAACGCCACGTGCCACATCGCCTACGGCGCCGGGCTTCCGTACGCCTTCGACGGCGAGCCCGACGAGGCGATGAACATCTCGAACATCCACGTCGACTTCATGGTCGGTGGGCCGGACCTCGAGGTGGACGCGCTCTTGGCCGACGGCACCGAGCTTCCGCTCATCCGCAACGAGGAGTGGCAACTCGCCGCGTAGCTGGGCTCAGTTGCTCGGCGAGCCGGATGCGGCGCCCGACCCCGAGGACGAGGCCGGCGGCCGTTTCTTCTCGCGGCTCCGTGACTCGCTGTCGAAGTCGCGCCGGGCGCTGACCGGCGAGCTCGCCGCGGCTGCGTCTTTCGACCCCGGCGACGACGCCGACTGGGAGCGGCTCGAGGAGGCGCTGATCGCCGGCGACGTCGGCGTCCGCGCCACGGCCGAGCTCGTGCGGCGGCTCGAGGCGCGCGGCGAGCTCGGCGATCTGAACGCGGCGCTCGCCGAGGAGGTGGCCGGGCTCTTCGGCGAGGCTCCGGTGCTCGACGTGGCACACGAGCCTGCGGTGATCCTCGTCGTCGGGGTCAACGGGACGGGCAAGACGACGACGATCGGCAAGCTCTCGGCGAGGCTCGCGGAGCACGGCCGGTCGGTCGTCGTGGGCGCGGCCGACACGTACCGAGCGGCGGCGGAGGAGCAGCTCGAGATCTGGGCGCAGCGGGCCGGGGCGGACTTCGTCGGCTCCGAGCGCGGCGCCGATCCCGCCGCGGTCGCCTACGACGCGGTGGAGGCGGGCGTGGCGCGCGGCCGGGACGTCGTGGTGGTCGACACGGCGGGCCGTCTCCACACGCAGACGAATCTGATGGAGGAGCTCGCGAAGGTGCGGCGCGTGATTGCGAGCCGCCTCGACGGAGCGCCCCACGAGACGCTGCTCGTCGTGGACGCGACGACCGGCCAGAACGGCGTCCAGCAGGCGCGCCTCTTCGGCGACGCCGTCGGGGTCACCGGGGTTGTGCTGACGAAGCTCGACGGCTCCGCGAAGGGCGGAGTCGCGATCCCGATCGCCTACGAGCTCGGCCTCCCGGTGAAGCTCGTCGGCGTCGGCGAGGCGCTGGAGGACCTGCAGCCGTTCGATCCGCGCGACTACGCGCGGGCGCTCGTGGCCGGCTGAGGCGGGCCGACCGGCTAACCGGTCGGCCCGATTGTGACGATGTACGCCCTGATCGGGTTGACGGCCTCGATCTCGATCTTCTCGATGACGTACTTTCCAGGCTTCGCTCCGGCCGCTCTCGCGTTCTCCCAGGCATGCGCCGCAGCCTTCTCGATCGTCTCGCCGGTCCCAGGCTTGAACTTGGCGTTGCTCACATTGACACCTCCTCTCTCACGGGCGACCCTACTCCTGCATAGGCGCTCTGCCTAGGCGAGCAGCGTCGCCTGCCTCGCGCCGGCGATGTTCCCCTTGCGCTCATAGATCGCCTGCGCAGCCGCCGCGGCGCCCGCGGCATCGGGCGACCCCGCCGCCTGGAGAACGCGGGCGAGCGCGAGCTGTGCCGTCGCCTGCAGCTCGAGGAAGTCTGTCGGCGTTGCGAGATCGACCGCTTCGCGCGCGACTCGCTCGGCGTCGGCCGCTTCGCCCCCGTGTGCCTGGATCTGCGCGCGAGCGACCCGCCACATCACCTGCGTGACGATGTCGTCGTCCGCGGAGTGGGACTCCGCGTAGGACGCCATAGCCTCCGCGTCCACGAGGTTGCCCCCCTCCACGAGCACTTCGGCGAGATACGCGGCCAGGGTCGGCCGGACGTGCACGTCGCCGAGCTCCGCGAGCATGTCGTACCCGGTCCGGAGCTCCCGTTCCGCTGCCTCGGGGTCCCCGGCGAGCAGCTCGATCGCCGAGGCCTCGATGGCCCTGATAGCGCGGTGGTACCTCATCCCGAGCTCGTCCCAGAACGCCTCCGCTCGCGCCCACTGTGCGCGCGAGTCGCCGAACTCGCCCCGCATTGCGAGCAGCACTGCCAGCGAGCTGAGGATCGAGGCCGTGAGCATCCGGTCGCCTTCGCTCTCGCGCAGGAAGAGATGCGCCCGCTCGATCGCGGTGTCGACCGGTGTCGGTCCGAGTTGGATCGCCTGCATCAAGAACCCCGCGGCGCGCGCCGCTTCGCGAGCGTCTCCCGCGCGCCGGGCGTGTGCGACCGCGTGCTCGAGCGCGGCCGCGCGTTCGCCCCAGCGGCACGCGTCGACCGGCGGCTCGCTCAGGAGATGCCATGCCTTCGCGACTCCGGCGTCGTCGCCGAACGCCTCGAGGGCAGGAATCGCTTCCTCGGCGATGCGCGTGATCTCCTCCGGCGGAGATTCCACGTTCGTGAAGATCCGGAAGAACTCGCGCTCGATCAGCGTCCGGAGCTCGAGTCGCCGATCGCCCTCGGCAGCAGCGACAGCGAGTGCCTCCTTGAGTGCGCCCTCGGCGGCTGCGAAGGCGCTCGACCGCATCAGAGCGACCGCGAACTCCAGCAGGGCGTACCCTCGCGAGCCGCCCGTCGGCGGCAACAGCGCCGCGCCGCGCTCGAGCAGATTGACGGCGGCCGGCACGTCGTCGCGCGCAAGCGCGCGGCGCCCGGCGGCGGTGAGCAGCTCGCCCGCGCGCTCGCCCAGTGACCGGGTGTGGTCGTCGAGTGCGTCGAGTTCCTCGCGGTAGCGGTAGGCGTGCTCGAGGTGGTAGCCGACGAGCTCGTCCTGGCCCCCGTGAAGCTCGACCCAGGCGGCGAAGCGCTCGTGCAGGTCGGCACGCGTCCTCTTCGGGATCCCCGCGTAGGCGGCGTCCCGGATCAGCGCGTGCCGGAAGCGGAAGCCGTCCTCTCCGGGGATGCCCGAAACCGCGGGCTCGACGAGCTCGCGGCGGACGAGTCCCAGCAGCGTCGGCCCGAGGGTGTCGTCGCCGCTGCCGAGGGCGGCCACGGCGCCCGGCCAGAACTCCTTGCCGACGACCGCGGCTCGCTCGAGCACGCCTCGGTCGACGGGAGCGAGGCGGTCGAGCCGGGCCGCGAGGAGCGCCTGGATCGTCGGCGGAAGCGCGACGACCTCGGCTGCCGCCCGCGGCTCCTCGGCGAGCATGGCGACCAGCTGCTCGGTGTAGAGCGGATTCCCCTGCGCAACCTCCGTGACGCGCTCGCGGAGCTCCGGCGACAGCATGGCCCGGCCGTCGAGCGCGTCGAGGAGCTGGGTCGCCTCCCCGGCGGAGAGCGGCTCGAGCCGCACGTGCGTGCCTTCCCAGCCGGGCCGCTCCTCGAGCAACTCCTCCCGCGCCACGCAGAGCAGCAGGATCGGCGCGTCGCGGCTCCAGCGGCTGACGTGCTCGACGAGGTCGAGCAGCGTCGGCTCTGCCCAGTGCACGTCTTCGAGCAGAACGAGCAGCGGCCGCCGCCGCGCCAGCACCTCGAACAGGCGGCGCACGGCCCAGAAAAGCTCCTCCGGCGGGGCGGCTCCGGTGCCGCCGACCACGCGCAGGCGCTCGACGACGAGCGCCGCGTCGGCCTCGTTGCCCATCGCGTCCACGACGGCCTGCTCGCCGCCGAGACGTCGGATGAGCTCCGTGAGCGGCCAGAAGGTGATCCCGTCGCCGTACGGGAGGCAGCGCCCGGCTGCGACGGTCGCGTCCCCGCCGACCTCGGCGACGAGCTCGGACACGAGTCGTGTCTTGCCCACGCCCGCCGACCCGATCACCGTCACCAGCCGGCATTCGGGCACGTCGGCACTCGCGGTCAGCTCGTCTCGCAGGACGGAGAGCTCGCGCGTCCTCCCGATCAGCGGGGTGTCCCAGCGACGGGCGAAGGAGTCGGCGCCGGCGATCGCCTCGAGCACGCGCCAGGCCTCGACGGGAGCCCTCTTCCCCTTCGCTTCGACGGGAGCGAGCGGGACGAGCTGCGAGGCGTGACGCACGAGCCGCTCCGTGACCGCGCCGATCAGGATCTCGCCGCCGCCGGCCGCCTCTTCCAAGCGCTTCGCGGTGTTGACCGCATCGCCGGTGGCGAGCGTCGCGGCCTCGTCGCCCGTCACCACCTCGCCGGTGTTGATCCCGATCCGGATCCGCAGCTCGGGCACCTGACGCGGCTCGAGTGACGCGTTCAGCCGCCCGACGGCCTGCTGCATGTCGAGCGCGGCTCGCACCGCGCGGAGCGCGTCGTCCTCATGGGCGCGCGGGAGGCCGAACACCGCCATCACCGCGTCGCCGATGAACTTCTCCACGGTGCCGCCGTGCCGGTCGACGGCGATCCGCATCTCCTCGTACCACGTGCCCAGCAGCTCGCGCAGCTGCTCGGGATCGAGCCGCTCGCCGAGCATGGTCGAGTCGGCCAGGTCGCAGAAGAGGACACTGACGGTCTTCCGCGCTGCCGCTGCGGAAACCATGTGCGCAGTCTGACCTCCCAGCGGACGCGTTTCCAGCTCGGCCAACCTGCGGCCCACGCGGCGATCGCTCCTGGCTAGCTGCCTGTCAGGTAGCCGAGCTTCCTCAG
Source organism: uncultured Actinomycetes bacterium (assembly GCA_963770815.1). Taxonomy (GTDB): domain Bacteria; phylum Actinomycetota; class Thermoleophilia; order Gaiellales; family Gaiellaceae; genus Palsa-739. The sequence goes on along the minus strand of CAVYQV010000002.1, from coordinate 5,257 downwards.
CTTGGCGAAGGCTTCGTTGACCTCGCGTGCGCCCTTCGCGTTGTTGGGACGGTGCTCGATGTAGGCGATCGCTTCCTGCGGCGTGTGCAGGCCCGCGATGGCCTTACTGAGGGCGCCTGTCGCACGGGCGGTCTCGTGCAAGCCCCCCGCGAGCTCGGTGTTGGCAGCTGCGGCGTTCTGGGGCGGGCTCAGCGCCGCGGCCTCGTCACCGATGCGCTGGGTGTCCGCCGAGAATGCGTCGAGCCGCTGCCGGAGCAGGGCGAGAGTCGTCGCCTTCAGGCCCAGCGCCACATGGCTCTGCGCCGTGGCCACCTCCTGATTGATCTGCGTGACTCGGGTGCGGTACGCGTTCGCGGACAGCCGCGACCCGCCGCTCCCGCCACAAGCGGCGAGCAGGACGAGGGCCGCAAGAGCGGCGATGCACAGAACCCCTCGGCGCACGGCGGCCAACCTTAGCCGCCATCCCGGTACCCTGCCGCCGATGTTCGACGCGCTCAGCGAGAAGCTCCAGAGCGCCCTCGGCGATCTCCGTGGGCGCGGCGTCCTCGACGAGGAGGCGATCTCCCGCGCGATGCGCGAGGTGCGCCTCGCCCTGCTCGAGGCGGACGTCAACTTCGGCGTCGTCAAGGACTTCGTCGCGCGTGTGCGCGAGCGTGCGCTGGGCGAGGACGTGCAGAAGAGCCTCACGCCGGGCCAGCAGGTCGTGAAGATCGTCCACGAGGAGCTGACCGAGCTCCTCGGCTCGTCTGACTCCCGGCTCGCCTTCTCGCCGCGGCCGCCCACCACGATCCTGCTCGCGGGCCTGCAGGGCTCGGGCAAGACGACCGCCGCCGGCAAGCTCGCGCTCCTGCTCTCCAAGGAAGGCCGGAAGCCCGCGCTGGTGGCCGCCGACCTGCAGCGTCCGGCGGCGATCGACCAGCTCGTCCAGCTCGGGGAGCAGGTCGGCGTGCCGGTCTACGCCGGCGAGCGCACGGACCCGGTCAAGGCCGTCCGCGACGGCATCGAGCAGGCGAAGGCCGAGGATCGCGACGTCGTGATCCTCGACACGGCGGGCCGCCTCCACGTGGACGAGGAGCTGATGGACGAGCTCGCCGCCGTCCGGCGCGAGGCGAAGCCGACGAACGTCCTGCTCGTGCTCGACGCGATGACCGGCCAGGAGGCCGTCAACGTGGCGCAGGCGTTCCAGGAGCGGATCGACTTCGACGGCGTCGTCCTGACGAAGCTCGACGGCGACGCGCGCGGCGGCGCCGCGCTCTCCGTGCGGGCGGTCACCGGCAAGCCGATCAAGCTCGCCTCGCTCGGCGAGAAGCTCGACGCGCTCGACTGGTTCCACCCCGACCGGATGGCGTCGCGGATCCTCGGCATGGGCGACGTCCTGACGCTGATCGAGCGCGCGGAGGCGGCGATCGCCGACGACGAGAAGGAAGAGCTCGAGCGTCGCATGATGAAGGGCGAGTTCACGTTCGACGACTTCCTCTCCAGCTACAAGATGATTCGCCGCATGGGGCCGCTCCAGGGCGTGCTCAAGATGATCCCCGGCCTCGGGAAGCAGATGGAGGGCATCGACGAGGTCGACGAGAGCCAGCTCGGGCGGGTCGAGGGGATCATCCTCTCGATGACGCCGCACGAGCGGCGCGTCCCGCACGTGATCGACGCCTCGCGCCGCAAGCGGATCGCGGCCGGCTCGGGCACGACGGTCGAGCAGGTCAACCAGCTGCTCGAGGCGCGCAAGCAGATGGCGAAGATGATGAAGGCCGCCGGATCCGGCAAGATGCCGCAGTTGCCCGGAGTGGCGGCGGGAGCGCCTACCATCGTCGGGTCGAAACCCAAGCCGAGTGCGACTCGCAAGGCGAGCAGCAAGCGGAAGAAGAAGAAAGCGAGAAGGTAGAGAGATGGCAGTGAAGCTCAGGCTGACGCGGGTCGGCTCCAAGAAGAACCCGATCTACCGGGTCGTCGCCGCCGATTCGCGCTCGCCGCGCGACGGCAAGTTCATCGAAATCGTCGGGCGTTACAACCCGCAGTCGGACCCGTCGCTCATCGACCTCGACGAGGAGAAGGTGCGCGGCTGGCTGGAGAAGGGCGCGCAGCCGACCGAGACGGTGGCGAAGCTCCTCAAGACGCAGGGCATCGTTTAGGCGTGGCGGAGCTGGTCGCCGAGCTCGCGCGCCGGCTCGTCGACGAGCCTGACGCCGTGCGTGTCGAGGAGGTCGAGGAGTACGACGGCACGCTCGTCTACCGCCTGCACGTGGCCGAAGCCGACATCGGCAAGGTGATCGGGCGCCAGGGCCGGCTCGCGCGGGCGCTGCGCACGATCGTTCGCGCCGGCGGCGTCGAGGCAGGACGCCGGCTCCAGCTCGAGATCGTCGACTGACGTGCCGTCCGTCGCCGCGCTGTACGACATCCACGGCAACCTCGCCGCGCTCGAGGCCGTGCTCGCGGACGTGCCGGAGGACGCGACGATCGTGGTCGGCGGCGACGTCTGCGCCGGGGGCGAGCAGCCGTCCGACGTGCTCACGCGGCTCCGTGGGCTCGGCGATCGGGTCGTCTGGCTACGGGGAAATGCCGACCGCGAGCTCCATGCCGATGAGGAAGGTCTCGCGCCGCCCGAGTTCCTCGAGCAGGCGCGCTCGCAACTGAGCGAGGAGGAGATCGAGTTCCTCCACGAGCTTCCGCCGACGCAGCGCGTGGGCGACGTCCTCTACTGCCACGCCTCGCCGCGCAACGACCTCGACATCTTCACGGAGCGGACGCCGGAGGAGCGGATCGCGTTCCTGTTCGACGGGCTCGACGTGCCGACGGTGGTGTGTGGCCACACGCACACGCAATACGACCGAACCGTCGGGGGTGTCAGGGTCGTCAACGCCGGCAGCGTCGGCGCGCCGTACGAGGACGAGCCGGGCGCGTACTGGCTGCTCGATCTCGTCCACCGGCGGACGCCGTACGACGGCGCCGAGGTGCAGGCCTCCCGCGAGGAGGTCGTTGCAGGCTTCACCGAGCGTGGGCTCTGAGGCCACCGGCCGCGAGCCGCTCCCGGGCGACGGAGCCGCCCTCCGCGGCGCGCTCTCGCCGCCGGCTGCTCGGGCCTGTGCTCGCTCCGCGCGGTCGTACCACGTGTACGGCCCGCACCTCGCTCGCTCGGCCTGCTTCCCAGCGACGAGCCGGAGGCCTCATGCCTGACCTCGTGCGGGTCGGGCGGGTCGGGAAGCCGCACGGGCTCGACGGCGGCTTCTTCGTCGAGGGCGCGAGCGAGCGGAAGGGCGTCTTCGCTGCAGGCGCGACGCTCTTCGCGGCCGGCAAGCCGGCGACCGTCGTCGCCTCGCGCCACGGCTCCGGCGGACGGCCCGTGATCGTCCTCGACCGGCAGGTCGAGCGCGGCGCGGACCTCGCCGTCGCGCGTGCGACCCTGCCGAGCCTTGCCGACGACGGCGAGTTCTACGTCTTCCAGCTCGTCGGCCTCAGCGTGGAGGAGGAGGGCGGACGGCTGCTCGGACGGGTGCGGGAGGTACTCGAGTACCCTGGGAACGACGTGCTCGAGCTGGACTCCGGTGCGTCACTCCCCCTCGTCGAGGCGTGCGTCCGGCAAGTCGATCTGGGGAACGGACGGATCGTCGTCGCCGCAGGGTTCGCGGACCCCGAATAGTCGCCTGTGCGCATAGACGTCTTCACCCTCGTTCCCCACGCCTATGCCTGGCTGACCGAGCAGCGGCCGGTTGCGAACGTCCTCGGGGGCGAGCTCGAACTGCGCCTCTTCAACTACCGCGACTCGACGCCGCTCCGCGCCGGGCAGGTCGACGACGAGCCGTACGGCGGCGGCGCGGGAATGGTCCTACGCGTGGACGTGGTCGCGGCCGCGCTCGAGGCCGCCTACGGCGGCGAGCCGCCCGGCCCGGTGATCGCGCTCACGCCCAAGGGCCGCCCGCTCACCCAGGCGGTCGTGGAGGAGCTGGCCGCGCTGCCGGCGCTCACCCTCCTCTCCTCTCGTTTCGAGGGCTTCGACGAGCGAATCGTCGACCACCTCGCGACGGATGTGCTCTCGGTCGGGCCGTACGTCCTCTCGAACGGCGATCTGCCGGCGATGGTCGTCCTCGACGCGGTTGCGCGGCGGCTGCCCGGCGCGCTGGCCGAGGGCTCGGGAGAGCTCGAGAGCTTCTCCGAGGAGCTCGGTGGAGGCCTCGAGTATCCCCACTACACGCGACCGGCCGAGTTCAACGGCTGGTCGGTTCCGGACGTGCTGTTGTCCGGCGACCACGCGCGCGTCGAGGCCTGGCGGCGGGAGCAGGTGCGATGAGCGACGACTGGGGCAAGTACGGCTCCAATTCCGACGACGACGACGAGAAGGACGACGCCGACCTCGGCAGCGACGACCCGGGCGGATGGCCGGAGGACGAGCCGGACGCCGGCCACGCGCGGAGCGCCTGGGCGGACGACGAGCCCGATTCGGAGCCGGAGTCTCAGAGTGGCTGGCCGACCCCCGGCTCTGACTCGCAACGGCCCGGCTACGGCGGGACGCAAGGGGAGTGGCAGCAGTCGGACGATCCCGCGTATGACGAATACGGGTATCGGCGGCGGGAGGACCTCTTCTTCGACGCTGACGAGCCGAGGCCGCAAGCCGAGTCGCACAGCCGCGACCCGCTCGCCCGCCTCTTCCCGGGCCTGCCGCGCAGCGTCCGGGTCACGCTCGACTGGATCCTTACCATCGCCGGCGCGATCCTGATCGTGCTCGCGCTCAAGCAGTGGGTCGTGAACCCGTACCGCATCCCGTCGTCGTCGATGGAGCCGACGCTGAACTGCGCGAAGGGCCCCGCGAACCCGGGCTGCCTCGGCAATTCGAGTGATCGCGTGCTCGCCTGCCGCATCTGCCTCGATTTCACCAACCCGTCCCGCGGCGACATCGTTGTCTTCAACACGCCGCGCGAGGCCGCGCTGAAGTGCGGCGAAGGTGGCACGTTCGTCAAGCGCGTGATCGGCCTTCCGGGCGACACGGTCCGCGAGGACCACAAAGGGAACATCTGGATCAAGAGCGCCGGCTCTCCTGCCTTCGTGAAGCTGAAAGAGCCGTACATCTCGGCGAAGGACCGGCTGGCCGACACCCAGCACTTCGGCATCACGCGACACGTCCCGCCGGGGGAGTACTTCATGATGGGCGACAATCGTTCGGAGTCGTGCGACTCGCGCACCTGGGGCTCGGTGCCGCGCAACAAGCTGATCGGGACCGTCTTCTTCGTCTACTGGCCCCCCGACCGGATCAGCTTCAAGT
>CAVYQV010000001.1:0-105030 GCA_963770815.1 uncultured Actinomycetes bacterium | reverse complement strand
CTGGGCCAGCGTCCTCTCGCCTGAGCGCGGAGAACGCGGTAGCGAGCTAGCTCTTCGCGGGATCCGGGCCCTGCATCGCCGAGCCGGGCAGCGGGAAGGGGCGCGGGCGCGGACGTTCGCGCTTGGGCTCCGACTTCGGCTCCGGTTCCGGCTGGGCGGGCGCCTCGTCCGGGAAGACTGCCGCCTCGTCCTCGCCGGCGAGCAACCGCTCGAACTGATCCCGGTCGATCGTCTCGCGCTCGATCAGGATCGCCGAGATCTTGTGCAGCACGTCCATGTGCTCGCGCAGCACCGTGAGCGCGAGCTCGTGCGACTCCTCGATCACGCGCCGGATCTCGTCGTCGATCTCGCGCGCGATCTCCTCGGAGTAGTCGGCCTCGGATCCGTAGTCGCGGCCGAGGAAAGGCATGTCGTGGTTGCGGCCGAGGACGCGCGGGCCGAGCTTCTCGCTCATGCCGAAGCGCATGATCATCTGCTTCGCCATCGAGGTGATCTTCTCGAGGTCGTTCGCGGCGCCGGTCGTGACCTCGTGGAAGACGATCTCCTCCGCCGCACGGCCGCCGAGCGTCATGGCCATCTGGTGCATGAGCGCGCTGCGCGTCGTGAGGTACTTGTCCTCGGTCGGCAGCGAGATCGTGAGGCCGAGCGCCTGGCCGCGGGAGACGATCGTGATCTTGTGGACGGGGTCGGTGTGCTCGAGGTAGTGGCCGACGAGCGCGTGGCCCATCTCGTGGTAGGCGGTGATCTTGCGCTCGTGCTCCGAGAGCAGACGCGCCTTCTTCTCCGGGCCGGCCACGACGCGCATGATCCCCTCCTCGAGCTCCTCCTGCTCGATGATCTTCTTGCCGCGGCGCGCTGCGAGCAGCGCCGCCTCGTTGACGAGGTTCGAGAGGTCGGCGCCGGTGAAGCCGGGCGTTCCCGCCGCGAGCGTGCTCAGGTCGATCTCCGGCGCGAGCGGCTTGCCCTTCGTGTGCACCTCGAGGATGCGCTGGCGGCCGACGCGATCGGGCCGGTCGACGACGATCTGCCGGTCGAAGCGGCCGGGGCGCAGCAGCGCCGGATCGAGGATGTCCGGCCGGTTCGTGGCGGCGATGAGGATGATGTTGTCCTTCATCTCGAAGCCGTCCATCTCGACGAGCAGCTGGTTCAGCGTCTGCTCGCGCTCGTCGTGACCGCCGCCGAGGCCGGCGCCGCGATGGCGCCCGACGGCGTCGATCTCGTCCATGAAGACGATGCACGGCGACGCCTGCTTCGCCTGCTCGAACAGGTCGCGCACGCGCGAGGCGCCGACGCCGACGAACATCTCGACGAAGTCGGATCCCGAGATGCTGAAGAAAGGCACGCCTGCCTCGCCCGCGACCGCTCTGGCGAGCAGCGTCTTACCGGTGCCGGGAGGCCCGTAGAGGAGAACGCCCTTCGGGATGCGCGCGCCGAGCGCCTGGAACTTCTTCGGGTTCTCGAGGAACTCCTTGATCTCCTGGAGCTCCTCGACCGCCTCGTCCACGCCGGCCACGTCCTTGAAGCCGATCTTCGGCGCGTCGGGCGTCATCCGCTTCGCGCGCGACTTGCCGAAGCTCATCACCTTCGAGCCGCCGCCCTGGACCTGGTTCATGAGGAAGATCCAGAAGCCGAACAGGAGCACGAACGGCAGCAGGCTGCTGAGGATCGACCACCATGGAGACGAGCCGACACCCTTCGAGTTGAAGTTAACCGGCAGGTACGGGCGCCGGAGGATCTTGCCGGCGGGAGCCTGCATCGCCTGCTCGATCGCGTACTCCGACTGAGGCGTCGCGTAGTTGACCGTCACCTGGTTGGTGCCGATCATGGCGGTGATCGACTGCTTGTTCGGATCGATCGTGACGGGGCTCTCGGCGCTGCTGGTGACCTGCCCCTTGTTCACCGCCTGGATGAAGCCAGAGGTCGTCATAGCGACGCTCTTCGAGTTGTTGTGCCCAAGCGTCTGCAACGCGAGCCAGACGAGGGCCGCGATGATGACGAGCGGGAAGAGCGCGCTACGGAAGAAGCGATTCACGTGATCTCCCGGCTGAGGGTACCAGCGTCATGCCGGTACAACGAGGTGCCGGCCCTCCGGCTACGCGCCGTCCAGGACCAGCGACTCGTCGAGCACGCCGACGTACGGGAGGTTCCGGTAGCGCTCGGCGAAGTCGAGCCCGTACCCGATCACGAAGCGGTTCGGGATCTCGAAGCCCGTGTAGCGCACCGGGACGTCGATCTCGCGCCGGTCGGGCTTCGTCAGGAGGGCACAGACCTCGAGGCTCGCGGGCTCCCGCGCCTCGAGGTTCCGAACGAGATACGAGAGCGTGAGGCCCGAGTCGATGATGTCCTCGACCACGAGGACGTGCCGGCCCTCGATGTTGATGTCGAGGTCCTTGAGGATCCGCACGACACCCGAGGAATCGGTCGAGGCGCCGTAGCTCGAGATGGCCATGAAGTCGATCTCGCACGGCACGGTCAGGTGGCGCATCAGGTCGGCGAGGAAGAAGACCGCGCCCTTGAGGACGCCGACGAGGAGCAGGTCGCGGCCCTCGTAGTCGGCCGAGATCTCGGCGCCGAGCTCCGCGATCCGCCGCTGGAGATCGTCCTCCTCGATCAGGATCTCCGTCACGGCCCGTTCGAGCTCAGTCGCGGACAGCTTCGACCTCCGGATGCTCGACGATGCCGGGCACGGCCACTACCTCGTCGCCGCGCACGACGAGCGGCCACGCCTCGCGCTCCGAGCGCGGCACCTTCGCATCGACGAACACGTCCTGAATCTTGCGCCTCCTACCCGCCAACCGGTCACCCGGCCTCCAGCCACGCACTCTAAGCCCTTCGAGCTCCGAGCGGATAGTCCAGTCGCCCCACTTGACCTCGCCCGCCAGATCGACCGGCCCGCGCTCGAGCCAGAGGCGCTCGTGCTCGCGCACCGCCTGGAGGCCGCCGCCGAGGTCGACGCGCTTCGAGCCGACGGGTGCCGCGAGCAACTCGGCGAGCGCCGGCGGGAGCGTCTCCCGGGTGTCGAGCGCACGCAGGAGGTTCTCGTCGGCCGCGGGATGGAGGCGGCGCAGCAGTGGGAGGATCTCGTCGCGGATCAGCCCCCGCTTGGTGTCGGCGTTCGTGGCGTCGAGGTGGAACGCGAGCCCGGCCGCGCCGCAGTACGCCTCCGTTTCGTCCCGCCAGAGCGGCAGCAGCGGGTGGACGACTCCGTCGTCGCTCCGCGGTGCAATCCCGGTCGCCGCACCACGGGACACGAGCCGGTAGAGGATCGTCTCGACCTGGTCCGAGGCCGTGTGCCCGGTCGCAGGGCGCTTGTGACACTTGGCCACTTGCCTCCGCTGGTCACGGAGTTGCGCCTCGGTGAGCCCGCGGCCGTCCAGCTCGACGACCTCGGCGCCGAGCACGTCGGCACAGAAGCGGGCGTCCTCGTCGGAGTCGGCACCACGGAGCCTGTGGTTCACGTGCAGCGCCGAGACGCGGTAGCCGAGCGAGCCGAGCAGGTGCCACAGGCAGGTCGAGTCGGCGCCGCCCGAGACGAGGCACGTGACCTCGCCGCCGGCCGGGATCAGCTCGTGCTTGCGGACGAAGCGCTCGACCCGGTCGCGCAACTCTTCCATCCGCCGATTGTGCCGCCTAGAAGACCAGGGAGCGATAGGTCAGCTCGCGCGTCATGCCGATCGAGTCGTAGAGGCGCAGCGCCGGCTCGTTCTCGGGCCGGACGAAGAGGCAGACCGCCGGAACCGCCGCGAGCAGCAGCCGGCAGAGGTCGCACAGCGCCCGGCGGGCGTAGCCGTGGCGCCGCGCCTGCGGATCGACCCAGACCTGCTGGAGCTGCACGGCGGCGGGCGTCCACGCCGACGCCTCGGCCTTGAAGCGGATCACTCCGTCCTCGAGCCAGAGCCACGAGCGGCCTTCCTCGATCTGCTGCCGCGTCCGCCAGCGGAAGCTGTCGGCGTCGCGCTTGAGCGGGTCGAGTCCGATCTCCTCGCGGTGGGCCTCGGCGCAGGCAGGGACGAGTAGCTCGAGATCGTCCGGGCGCGCCGCGCGGAGGCCTGTCTCGCCGGGCTCGGGCGCTTCGCGCAGCGCGTAGACGGGCTGGCCGGGCCGATCGTCGCGCGGTCGGGGCATCCGGCGCCGGGCGGCGTCCCACAACTCGCCGACCGCGCGCTCCTCGCCGATCACCATGCGCGCGCCGCTGCGGCCCGCCGCCTCGGCGAAGTCCGCGCAACCGGTGCCGGAGGGCACGATGTTGGCGCCGAGGTGGCACAAGGCCGCGAGCCGCCCGTCGGCGCCGGCGACGCCCGAGAACCGCCCGAGCCCGCGCCGCGCGATGTCCTCGAGGAAGACGCGCTCGACCGGCTCCTCCGCGCAGAAGGCCAGCACCTCGTCGAGCGTCGGTGACACGGTCGGACGCACGAGGGAATCATCACCCATGTCCGGCGCGGATAGAGTCGCGCCGTGCCGATCCACCTCCGAGCCGAGCCGGGCGACTACGCCGACGCCGTCCTCCTCCCCGGCGACCCGCTGCGCGCGAAGTACATCGCCGAGACGTACTTCGAGGACGTGACCCAGGTGAACGGCGAGCGCGGGCTCCTCGGCTACACGGGCACGTGGGAAGGGAAGCGCGTCTCGGTGCAGGGAACCGGGATGGGCTGCCCCGGCGCGACGATCGTCTTCGAGGAGCTCATCCAGCTCGGGTGCAAGCGGCTGATGCGCGTCGGAACCTGCGGCGGCCTGCAGCCGCATCACGCGCTCGGCGACCTGATCGTGGCGCTCACGGCCGTCCCGGCCGACTCGACCGCGATGCACCTGGTGGGGAACGAGCCGCACTGCCCGACCGCGTCCTGGGAGCTGATCCACGGCGCCGTCCACGCTGCGAAGGAGCTCGGGCAGCCGATGCACGTCGGCCCGATCGTCTCGAGCGACGTCTTCTACAACCCGGCCGAGGGCCAGTACGAGCGCTGGTCGAGCCGTGGCGTCCTCGGCGTCGAGATGGAGGCCGCGGCACTCTTCACCGTCACGGCGATCGGCGGCATCGGGAAGGTGCCGGGCGTCCACGGGGGCTGCCTCCTCACCGTCTCGGACATCATCGTCGAGGGCGTCTTCACGAGGATCACCGACGAGGAGCTGCAGGCCGCGGTCGACCGGATGACGCGCGTCGCGCTCATGACCGTCACCGCCGATTAGCGCCGCGCGCGGGATCCTCTTCCTCGTCAACCCGGCTTCCGGCAACGGCTCGACCGGGAAGCGGTGGCCTCAGCTCCGGCGGCGGGCCGCCGAGCTCGGCTTGCGCGGCGAAGAGGTGCTCTCGGAGTTCCCGGGCCATCTCGCGCAGGCGGCCGGCGAGACGCAGGACTCGCTGCTCATCGTGATCGGCGGCGACGGAACCGTGAACGAGGTCGCCAACGGCATCGCCGGGACGGACAGCGAGCTCGCAGTGCTCCCGTGCGGCACGGGTCAGGACTTCGGCCGCACGCACGGCATCCCCGACCGCTTCGACGACGCGGTGCGGGTCGCGCTCGACGGCGAGACCCGGATCATCGACCTCGGCCGCGTCGAGCTCGACGACGGCACGAGCCGCTTCTTCGCCAACGTCGGCTCGGCAGGGATGAGCGGCGCCGTCGCCCAGCGCGCGAACGCGATGACGAAGACGTTCGGCGGCCGCGCGACCTTCTTCTACGCGCTCACACGCGAGTTCCTCGCCTGGCAGAACACGAACGTGGTCGTCGAGCTGGACGACGGCGTGCGGCGAGAAGGCCCCATGCACGACGTGATCGTCGCGAACGGCCGCTTCCACGGAGGAGGGATGAAGCTCGCGCCGGACGCCGGGCAGGACGACGGCGTCTTCGACGTCGTGACGATCGGCGACGTCTCCAAGGCCGACTTCCTCACGACCGCGCCGAAGCTGTACAGCGGCCGATATCTCTCACATCCCAAGGTCGAGCTGCTGCGGTCCTCGGTGGTCGTCGTCAGCGCGGACGAGCCGCTGCCGCTGGAGGTGGACGGGGAGCCGATCGGCGCGACTCCGGCGCGCTTCGAGGTCGTCCCGGCGGCGCTGCGGCTGCGGGTGCCCGCTGCGTAGCCTCGCGGCAGCGGCCGCCGCGGCGTTCGTCACACTGGCCGCCCTCGTCGCCTCGGGCGCGACCACTCGGCTCGACCAGTGGGCCGCCGAGCATGCGATGCCGCTCGCAGGTGCGCCGTCCGCAGCGCCGACGTCGCTCGAGTCGGTCGTCCCCCTCCTGCACGCACCCTTCCACCCGCTCGGCGTCGGCGTGGCCGAGATCGTGACGCTGCCGGGACAGGTCGTCATCTCGCTGCTGCTCGTCCTCGCCGCCGCGTGGCGGCTCTGGACGCGCGGGCGGGTCGAGGCGGCGGTGTGCTGGACGGCCGCGTGGTTCGCCGCCGTCGCGGTGGAGCTCGTGTTCCGGCACACGCTCACCCGGGAGCCGCTCCACCGGGACGGCGTGCACCTCGTCGAGTTCGACTCGTCGTGGCCGAGCGGTCACGCGCTGCGTTGCGCGATCGTCGCGTGCGCGCTCGCGGCCGCGTGGCCGCGGTTACGGATCCTGCTTGCGGTCTGGCTCGCAGCCGTCGTCGTGCTGCTCGAGCTCGCGGGCTTCCACACGCCCACCGACGTCGGCGGCGGCCTGCTCCTCGCGACGGCTGCCGCAGCCGTGGTCGTCGCGGTCGAGAGATCAGCCTTTCTTCGCCGTCGAGTCCGGCTTCGCACGGGCCCGTGACGCCGGCTTGCGAGCAGTCTTCGGCTTCGCCATCGCGTCAACCCGCTTCTCGAGCGCGGTCATCCGCTTCTCGAGCTCTTCGACGCCACGCGTCCGCCGCTGGAGCTCGTCGACCTTGTCGGCGAGACTCTTGAGCGCCTGGACGGCGCGCTCGGCACCGGGAGCCTCGGAGAGCCGCTGGATGGCCCCCTCGCTCAGGTCGGTCAGGCGAGCCACGAGATCCTTGTTGCTGTCAGCCATCGCTCCTCCTCGCTCGGTCGGCCCCGACGATACCGAGCGCGGCTGCCAGCACGCACAGCGTCTCGCCGGCGGGCGCGTCGAGGACGAGCTCCGCGCTGGAGTCCCAGGGCGTGCCGCCGTGGTTGACGATCGCGAGAACGCCGCCCGCCGCCAGCGTGTCCCCCGGCAGCGCGGCGACCGGATGCACCTCGAGCGAGGAGCCGACGACGAGCAGGAGGCCGGCCTCCGCAGCCAGCGCCTGCGCCCGCTCGATGGCCTGTGCCGGGAGCAGCTCGCCGAACATCACGACTCCCGGCTTCAGGATCTCGCCGCACTCGGGGCACGGCGGCAGCGGGAGCGACGCGACTGCATCCTCCATCGGCACGCGCACGCCGCAGTGGACGCACTCGGCCTCGCGCAACGAGCCGTGCACCTCGACGACGTCCCGCGAGCCGGCGCGCTGGTGCAGGCCGTCGACGTTCTGCGTGATCACAGCGCGGATCCGACCCTGCTCCTCCAGTTCGGCGAGCGCGCGGTGGCCGTCGTTGGGCTCCGCCCGGGCGAGCACGTCGAGCCGGAGCGAATAGAACTCCCAGACCCGCGCGGGGTCGCGGCGGAACGCATCGATGTGCGCGACCTCGTATGGGTCGTACCGCGCCCAGATTCCCCCGGCCGAGCGAAAGTCCGGGATCCCCGACTCGGTGCTGATGCCGGCGCCCGTAAGCACGACACAGTGGCCGGAAACGCGCTGCTCGCGCATCAGCTCTGCGAGACGATCGACGCTCATGTCGAGATACTGAAGGTCAATGGAGGGCTTCACCTTCTCGACGCCGGTGCGCGTGCGCTTCGCCGATACCGACGCGCAGGGAGTCGCGCACAACTCGGCCTACGTCGTCTGGTTCGAGGTCGCACGCGTCGAGTACCTGCGCGAGTTCGCCGGCGGCTACCAGGCGCTCCGCGACCAGGGCATCGAGGCGCTCGTCCTCGAATCGTGCTGCCGCTACCGGATCCCGGCGCGCTTCGACGACGAGCTCGTCGTCCACACGCGCTGCATCGGCCCGCGCGGCGCGCGCTTCCGCTACGAGTACGCCATCGTGCGTGGAGACGAACTCCTCGCCGACGGACACACGGAGCACGCCTGCGTCGACGCGACGACGTTCCGCCCCACCCGCGTTCCCGAGTGGCTCGCGGAAGCGATCAGCGCGGCGGAGGCCACTCGGGCGAGCTGACCACGCCCGGCAGAGCCTTTTCGAACAACCGGGCAAGCTGTCGCTGCTCGCGTTCATCCAGCCGGCCCAGGTACAGCTCGCGCACCGTTGCGTGGTGGACGCGCTGGGCGCGGCGCAGCGCGGCGAGCCCCTTCTTCGTCAGTACCGCGAACGCGGCCCGGCGATCCTCCGGGTCCGGCTCTCGCCGAACGAGCCCACGCTCCTCGAGCCGCATCACCGCCCGGGTGATGCCGCTTGGGGTGAGCAGGCGCCGCGCGCCGAGCACGCTCATCCGGAGTCGCTGGTCCGGCTGGCCGACAAGCGTGATCAGGACGCCGTAGTCGTCGAGCGGGATCTCGCCCGCCTCGCTGAGCCGCTGGTCGATCTCGCGCATCACCGACTCGCGGAGACGGATCAGCCCGCGCCACGCGGCGAACTCCGCCTCTGTGAACGGATCAGGCTCGCGGATGTTGTTTGACTCGCTCAAGTATTTGTGTTAATTTAGTTGCGCCGCGCAACTATATCGAAGGAGGAGCAGCGATGCCCACCACACTCCGCCCAAAGTTCCTCGATCCGAACGACGGCCTCCGACTGCAGTCCGGCCCCGGGCGCGATCTCGTCTTCAAGGTCACCGGCGACGACACGGGCGGCGCCTTCGACTACTTCGTCGTAGAGGTGGCGCCGCATGGTGGCCCACCGCTGCACGTCCACCACGAGCAGGAGGAGTCGCTGCACGTCCTCTCAGGCCGCTTCAAGGTCCGCGTCGGCGACGAGGAGCAGATCCTCGAGCAGGGCGGCTTCGCCTTCATGCCGTCCGGACTGCCGCACGCGTTCCTCAACCTCACGGACGAGCCCGCGGAGATCGTCGTCGTCTACACGCCCGGCGGCGGGCACTCGCTTCTACGAGGAGCTCGGCCCACTCACGCGCGAGGGCACGCCTGATCGCGCCGAGGTCGCCGCCTGCTTCGAGCGTCACGGCATGACCCTGCTCGGGCCGCCGCTCAGCGCGGAGTGAAGATCTCGCGCGCGATCACGAGCCGCTGGATCTGCGACGTCCCCTCGTAGATCTGGAACAGCTTCGCGTCGCGCATGAGCTTCTCGACCGGGTACTCCTTGATGTAGCCGTAGCCGCCGAGCACCTGCACCGCGTCGGTCGTGACCTTCATGGCGGTGTCCGCGGCGAACCGCTTCGCGAACGAGGAGTAGAGCGTCGACTCACGGCCCATGCCCTGGTCGAGCATCCACGCGGCCTGCCAGCAGAGGAGGCGCGAGGCCTGGATCTCGGTCGCCATGTCGGCGACCATGAAGCCGACCGCCTGGTGCATCGCGATCGGCAGGTCGAAGGTCACGCGCTCCTTCGCGTACTCGAGCGCGTGCTCGTACGCCGCCTGCGCGACTCCGACAGCGCCGATCGCCGTCCCCGGCCGGGTGAAGTCGAGCGTCGCCATTGCGATCTTGAAGCCGTCGCCTTCCTCGCCGAGCCGGTTCTCGACCGGCACGCGGACGTCCGTGAGCGCGAAGGCGGAGGTGTCGGTGGCGCGCTGGCCCATCTTCTCGAGGTGCTTCTCGATCGCGACCCCGGGCGTGTCCATCGGGACGACGAAGGCCGACATGCCGCGGTGGCCCGCCTGCGGGTCCGTCTTCGCGAACACGACCGTCCAGTCCGCGTAGCCGGCGTTCGTGATGAACGTCTTCGAGCCGTTGAGCACGTACTCGTCGCCCTCGCGCACGGCGGACGTCCGCAGTGCCGCGACGTCGGAACCGGCACCCGGTTCCGAGAGCCCGAACGAGCAGAGGATCGGCGACTCGAGCAGAGGCGGCAGCCAGCGGGCCTTCTGCTCCGGCGAGCCGAAGGCGACGACCGGGCCGGCGCCGAGGCCGTTGGCCGTGATCGAGGTGCCGATGCCCGAGCAGCCCCAGTAGAGCTCCTCGCCGACGAGCATCCCGTCGAAGGTCGAGAGCCCGAGGCCGCCGTACTCCTCGGGGACGTGAACGTTCATCAGGCCGAGCTCGTGGGCCTGCGCGATCAGCTCAGCCGGGTGCCGCATGTCGGCGTCGCACTCGGCCTCGGCAGGCCGGATCTCCCGCTCCGCGAACGAGTGCGCGAGCGCGCGCAGCTCCTTCTGCTCCTCGGTCAGGGCGAAGGAAACGCCCGTCAAAGTGCTCTCGTCGATGGCCGCCATCACGCTCTCCACGTCTTGATTGAACCGTCAGTCAAACGATAGCCCGGAAACGCCGAACGGCCTAGATCCGTACGATGCGCCTGTGGCGACGACCGCGAAGAAGACCGAGCTCGACCCGCGCGATTTCCTCGCGCTCGACGCCCTCCTCTCCGACGAGGAGCGCGCGATTCGCGACACCGTGCGCCAGTTCGTCTCGGATCAGGTCAAGCCGTACGTCGGCGAGTGGTTCGAGCGCGGCGAGCTCCCCACCGAGCTGATCCCGGAGCTCGCGAAGCTCGGGCTGTTCGGGATGCACCTCGAGGGCTACGGCCTGCCGGAGGCGAGCTCGGTCATGTACGGCCTCGTCTGCCAGGAGCTCGAGGCGGGCGACGCCGGGATCCGCAGCCTCGTCTCGGTGCAGGGCTCGCTCTCGATGTACGCGATCTGGAAGTGGGGCTCCGAGGAGCAGAAGCAGCGCTGGCTGCCGCCGATGCACACCGGCGAGAAGATCGGCTGCTTCGGGCTGACCGAGCCCGACGCCGGCTCCGATCCCGGTTCGATGCGCACGACGGCGAAGCGCGAC
Source organism: uncultured Actinomycetes bacterium (assembly GCA_963770815.1). GTDB lineage: Bacteria > Actinomycetota > Thermoleophilia > Gaiellales > Gaiellaceae > Palsa-739. Next base: position 94,121 of record CAVYQV010000001.1, on the reverse strand, counting down.
GGCTCGGACTGGATCCTCAACGGCGCGAAGATGTGGATCACGAACGGCTCGATCGCTGACGTCGCAATCGTCTGGGCGCGCACCGAGGGCGGCGACATCAACGGCTTCCTCGTCGAGAAGGACATGCCCGGATTCGAGGCGCCGCTCATGCACCACAAGCTCTCGCTGCGGGCGTCGGTCACCTCGGAGCTCGTGCTGCGCGACGTGCGCGTGCCAGAGGAGAACCGCTTCCCGGAGATCAACTCGCTGCGCGGGCCGCTCTCCTGCCTCAACGAGGCGCGCTTCGGGATCGTGTTCGGCGTCGTGGGCTCGGCACGCACCTGCCTCGAGACCGCGCTCGACTACGCGAAGGAGCGGATCGTCTTCGGCAAGCCGATCGCCGGCTACCAGCTCACGCAGCAGAAGCTCGCGGAGATGGCGCTCGAGGTGAACCGCGGCGCGCTCGTCGCGCTCCACCTCGGACGCATGAAGGACGAGGGCACGCTGCGGCCCGAGCAGGTCTCCATGGGGAAGATGGGCAACGTCCGCGGCGCGCTCGACGTCGCCCGTACCGCGCGCTCGATCCTCGGCGGCAACGGGATCACGCTCGAGTATCCGGTGATCCGCCACATGAACAACCTCGAGACCGTGCTCACGTACGAGGGCACGCACGAGGTGCACACGCTCTCGGTCGGCAAGGCGCTGACCGGCGAGAACGCGTTCCGCTAGAGCTCGCCGTCCCAGTAGTCGACCTCGTCGGCGGTGCGGAAGACCTGGCCGGCGACGCCGACCTTGCCGCTGTCCGGGTAGACCGCCGAGCCCTTGCGCAGGGTAGAGAAGATCGCGAGGCGGACGGGGCCATCGCTGCGGTTGTAGAGCGTGTGTGCGCCGGCCTCCCCTTCGGGAAAGCCGACGACGTCGCCGGGACGCAGCTCCCGCTCCGCCGTCCGGTGTCCGCAGCGACGGCGTCCCCGCCACGACGACCAGCCACTCCTCGTTGCCCCGGTGGAAGTGGTAGGGCCAGAGCTGCTCGCCGGGATCGAACTCGTAGAGCGTGCCGCCGATCAGCTCACCGCCGAGCGCCTCGCGGATCGAAGTGCCGCGCAGGCGAAAGCCGGGCCGGTCGAGAGACTGCTCGAGCTCGGCGTCGCGGAGGTTCACTGAACCTCCACCCGGCCGCGAATCGTCTCGACGTCCGGATTCGTGAAGCCCGCGATCATGCCGATCTTGTCGTCCTCCGGATAGACAGCCACCTCAGGGTCGGAGACGGTCGAGAAGAAGACGACCCGAGCGGGCTCGTCCGTGTCGTTCCGCAGCCCGTGCGTGCCCGCGGGGCCGCGGACGAACCAGGCGATCTCCCACGGACCGAGCACACGCTCGCCCTCGGGAGTGCGCAGCGTCGGCGTGCCGCTGAGCACGATGCAGCACTCCTCCTCACCGTACTGCCAGTGATACCGGGAGGACAGGCCGGGCGCGAGCTCGTACAGCGTGCCGCCCCACAGCGTCGCCCCGAAGTCGTCGCCGAAACGGCGCGGCTCGTCGTCGAACAGATTCAGAACCCGACCGCCTCGTTGGCCGGCAGCGGGCTCTGCGGCAGGCCCTCGCGTGGCTCGCCCTCGTTGTAGTCGGGCGGCGCGACGTCGTTCGGCCCGTCGGGATAGAAGACGCTCGCGAGCCGTTGGATGTCGAGCCGGCCCGGCCCGAGCTCGTACTGGCCGCCGCCGTACATCGAGATCCCGCGTTCCTCGCACGCCTCGATCGTCTCGAGCAGCCCGCGCGTGGTGCCGAAGCGCGACGGCTTGATGTTGAGCCAGCGCGGCGCGAGCGGCAGGCCGTCGAGGTCGCTCAGCGAGTGGATCGGCGCGTCGAAGCTGAGCCGGTCCTCGGCGCCGGCGAGCGCCTCGCGCAGGCCGTCCTCGAGCCACGCGTCCTCGATCACGACGTCGGGAAGCTCCTCGGCGATCGCGCGATAGAGCTCGGGGTCCGGCGCGAGGTCGACGACCGTGCCGCTGTAGTACGCCTTGAGATCGACGACGCGGACACGGTCGAGCTCGCGTAGGCGCTGCAGCAGCTCCCGGTCCCAGTCCTTCTCCGCATCGAGCTTGAACTCCAGCCCCGGCGCGACCGCGAGCCAGCGGTCGGGCGCGGCACGGGTGGAGACGACGAACCGGACAGGCCGCTCCTCGCGACCGAGCGCCTCGCCGAAGCCGAGCCCGCCCTGGCGGAGCGCGAGGTCGAGCGCGGAGCTCTCGAACGCCCAGCGGCGGTAGCCCACTTCCAGATCCTCGAAGCCGTCGAGCCGGTGGGAGAAGTCCCCGAGGCTCCAGGTTCCGGCGAGCTCGAGCCCGCCCGGCACGCCGTCGTGGAGCTCGGACTCGTAGGTGACGTCCTCGCCCTCGCCGGTCTCGCCCGCTCCCGAGAGAACCACCGTCGTCGTGACACGCGTCCAGCCCGACGGCGTCACCGACTCGCGCCGCCGCAGCTCGTAGCCGTCGACCCGCAACTCGAGGCCCGCGACGGAATCCCAGAGCGACATACTCCGAGCATATGAGGCGGAGCCTCGTCGCCGTCGCCACCACCGTGACCGCACTCGCGCTCGCCTCGCCGGCGGCCGCGGGCCTCCCGAGGGCGGGCGCGCTCGTGCCCGGCAAGTCGCTCGGCGGCATCCGGCTCGGCGAGTCTCCGCAAGCCGTCCGCGCCGCGCTCGGCACCTTCTACGGGAGGTGCCGCGGCTGCGCGCAACGCACGTGGTACTTCACGTACGACCCCTTCGACAGGCATGGCCTCGCGGTCGAGTTCACGCGCGGGCAGGTCTCCGGCGTCTACACGCTCTGGCGGCCCGCGGGCTGGCACGCGCCGCACGGGCTCGGATTCGGCTCGTCGGTGCTCGCCGTGCACCGGCGCACGGGCGCGTCGCGCACGGTCACGTGCGCCGGCTACGACGCGCTCGTGCGCGACTCCGCTCAGGGGCGCTCGGCCTACTACGTGGTCAGCGGCCGGCTCTGGGGCTTCGGCCTCTTCCGGCGCGGCGCCTCTCCCTGCCGATGAGCATCGAGCTCCAGGACGTCGAGCACGCGGCGCAGCGACTGGCCGGCGTCGCCCATCGCACGCCGGTCGTCACGTCGCGGACGCTCGACGAGCGGACCGGCGCGCACGTCCACGTGAAGGCGGAGTGCTTCCAGCGCGGCGGCGCCTTCAAGTTCCGCGGCGCGTTCAACAAGATCTCGTCCCTCGACGAGGACGCGCTGCGGCGCGGCGTTCTCGCGTATTCGTCCGGCAACCACGCGCAGGCAGTCGCCATCGCCGCGGCGCTCCTCGGTTCGCACGCGACGATCGTGATGCCCGAGGACGCCCCCGCCGCGAAACTCGATGCGACGCGCGGCTACGGCGCCGACGTGGTGCCGTACGACCGCTGGACGGAGAGCCGCGAGGAGATCGGCGCCCGGCTCGCGGAGGAACGCGGGCTCGCGCTCGTGCGGCCGTACGACGACCCGCTCGTGATGGCCGGCCAGGGCACGGTCGCGCTCGAGCTGCTCGCCGACGTGCCCGAGCTCGACCTGCTGCTCGTGCCGGTCAGCGGCGGCGGCCTCCTCGCCGGCTGCGCGACCGCAGCGAAGGCGCTGCGACCCGGGATCCGCGTCGTTGGAGTCGAGCCCGAGGCGGGCGACGACACCCGCCGTTCTCTCGCCGCCGGCGAGCGCGTGCGCATCGACGTCCCGCCGACGATCGCCGACGGGCTGCAGGCGACGGAGCCCGGCGAGCTGACGTTCGAGGTCAACCGCCGGCTGGTGGACGAGATCGTCACGGTGACCGACGAGGAGATCGTCGAGGCGATGGCCTTCCTCTTCGACCGGCTGAAGCTCGTCGCCGAGCCGAGCGGCGCCGTCGGGGTCGCGGCGCTCCTGAGCGGGAAGGTCGAGGCGCGCGACCGCCGGGTCGGAGTCGTCCTCTCGGGCGGCAACGTCGGCGCCGCGCGGTTCGCCGAGCTGGTCTCTACGGCTGCTGCAAGCCGAGGAAGCTGATCTCGAGCAGCGTCTGCTCGGCCGCGGCGACGTCTTCTTCGCCGGACGGCAGGCGCCCCAACACCCACGCCGTGAGCAGCTCGTCGATCGAGCCGTAGACAACCGTTGCGGCGAAGCGCGGGTCGATGTCCTGCCGAAACTCGCCCCGCTCGATGCCGCGCGCGATCACCCGCTCGATCGCGAAGATCGGCTGTGCGAGCACGCCGATCCGCTCGGCGACCTCCGGGCTGCGGCCGAACTCGCGCACCACGACACGCACGACGTCGGGCAGGTGGAGCCAGGTGCGCAGGACGATCGCCGCGATGTGGCGGAGCTGGTCGGCGGCCGACTCGTCGGTCTGCTCGACGCTCTCGATGCGTGCGAGAAGGACGCTCCAGTTCTCGTCGAACACCGCCTCGAGCACCTCGTCCTTGGAGTCGAAGTAGTGGTAGAGGAGCCCGTGGGCGACGCCCGCCTCCTCGGCGATGTCGCTCACCCGGCTCGCGTGGAACCCCTTGCGCGCGAAGACGCGCACGGCCGCGTCGAGGAGCAGCCGCCGCTTTTCCTCTACCGCAGACGACTTCTCGGCCAAGGCCGGGAGAGCCTACTCGGGCTTCTGCCCGTCCGTGACCGCCGGGGGCTGCGACGCGGCGATGTCCTTGACCGCACCCGCGACCCTCCCGACCGCCTGCTGCAGGTCGCTCGGGATGATCCAGACCTTGTTCGCCTCGCCCTGTGCGATCAGCGGCAGGGTCTGGAGGTACTGGTATGCGAGCAGCTCGGCGTCCGGCTTCCCCTCGTGAATGGCCGCGAAGACGGTCTCGATCGCCTTCGCCTGGCCCTCGGCCTGCAGCATCGTGGCCTGCTTCTGGCCCTCGGCCCTCAGGATCGCGGCCTGCTTCTCGCCCTCGGCCTGCAGGATCGACGACTGCCGTTCTCCCTCCGCCTGCAGGATCACCGCGCGCTTGTCGCGGTCGGCGCGCATCTGCTTCTCCATCGAGTCCTGGATGGAGGCGGGCGGGTCGATCGCCTTTAGCTCGACGCGGTTGACGCGGATGCCCCACTTGCCCGTCGCCTCGTCGAGGACACCGCGCAGCTGGCCGTTGATCTCGTCGCGTGAGGTGAGCGTCTTCTCGAGCGCCAGGCCGCCGATCACGTTCCGGAGCGTCGTGACGGTGAGCTGCTCGATCGCCTGGATGTAGTTCGCGATCTCGTACGTCGCCGCCTTCGCGTCGGTGACCTGGAAGTAGATGACGGAGTCGATGCTGACCACGAGGTTGTCCTCGGTGATGACCGGCTGCGGCGGGAACGAGACAACCTGCTCGCGCAGGTCGATGGTCGCCCGGATGCGGTCGATGAAGGGGACGACCAGCGTGAGACCGGGAGTGAGCGTGCGCGAGTAGCGGCCGAATCGCTCGACCACGCCGGCGCGGGCCTGCGGGATGACGCGGATCGTTCGCGCCAGGGTGACGACGACGAGGACGAGGACGATGATGCTGACGATGATCGGTGCCATGGCCGGATTCCTGCTCCTTCTCTATCTGTAGACCAGGGCTGTGGCGCCCTGGATCTGGACGACCTCGACTTCCGTGCCGACGTCGAACTCCTCGTCGGGCATGTAGGACCGGGCGCTCCACTCCTCCCCGCCGATCTTCACCCTCCCGCCGCGGCCGTCGACGCGCTGGAGAACGATCGCCTTCGCGCCTTCGAGGGCGGCGGCGCCGGTCCTGATCGCACGCGGCATCGTGAGGTGCGCCCGGGCAATCGGCCGGAGAAGGCCGACGGCCGCGAACGAGCCGACCCCGAAGACGGCGATCTGCAGCCAGATCGCTCCCCCCAGGGCCGCGACCACCGTGGCGGCTGCCGCCGCCAGCGCGATCGGCCCGAGGAAGAAGAGGCCCGGCGTGAAGATCTCGCCGACCGCGAGCAGAGCCGCAACGATTGCCCAGATGACCCAGTCGGGCACATCCGAAGATTACGCCTCCGGATCGATGATGCGGCGTATCCTGAGCCGCATCATGAAGCGAGCTCTCCTCGTCGTGCTCGCCTCGCTCGTCTTCGTCGCCGGCGCCGCGGGTGCCGCAGGGGCGAGCTCCCGGCCGCGCGTGCTGGCGATCACCTTCGGGCCCGGACCTCGAGATCAACCCCGTCACGCAGGGCTACCTCACGAGCCAGCTCTCACATGCGGCGAGCGCCGGCTACGACGCCGCGGTGATCCTGCTCGACACGCCGGGCGGCCTCTCGACCTCGATGAAGACGATCTACCAGGCAGAGCTCGCCTCGAAGATCCCGGTGATCGTCTACGTCTCGCCGGAAGGCGCCCGCGCCGCCTCGGCCGGGGTCTGGGTCGCGCAGGCGGCAGACGTCCTCGCCATGGCGCCGACCACGAACATCGGCTCGTCGACCCCGATCGACTCGAGCGGCGCCAACCTCGGCTCGGACCTGCGCCGCAAGGTGATCAACGACTCCGTCGCCTCGCTCACCGCCCTCGCGGCAGCGCACCACCGCAACACGACGTGGCCCGCGAAGGCCGTGCGCGTGGCCTCGAACCTCACTGCAGAGCAGGCGCTGCACATGAACGTGATCGACGCGATCGCGCCGACGCTGCCTGCCCTCCTGAAGCAGCTCGACGGCTACCACACGAAGTACGCGCAACGCCCCTTCACGCTCCACCTGGCGGGTGCGGAGATCGACACGGTCAAGCCCGGATTCTTCACGCGCTTCCTCAACACGATCATCGACCCGAACCTGATCAGCCTCCTCTTCCTGCTCGGGATCATCGGGCTGATCTTCGAGGTTCTCCATCCGGGCGTCGTCCTGCCCGGCGCGCTCGGGGCCGTCTGCCTCGTGCTGGCCCTCTACGGCTTCTCCGTGCTGACGCCGAGCTGGGGAGGGATCGCGCTGATGCTGCTCGGCGTCGCCCTGCTGCTCATCGACCTGCACGCGCCGACGCACGGCGTGCTCACGATCGGCGGCCTCATATCGCTTCTCTTCGGCATGGCGCTGCTGTTCCAGAACGAACCCGGGGCGTATCGGGTCAACCTGTGGCTGATCCTCGGCCTCGGCGGAGCCATCGCCATCTTCTGGGCCTTTGCCACGGGGAAGGCGCTCGCCGCGCGACGCCTGCCCGTCGAGACGGGCGTGCACCTGATGGTCGGGCAGCGGGCCGAGGTGCGCGCGCCGGGGCTCGTCTTCGTCGACGGCGCGCTGTGGCAGGCGCATGCCGCCGACGACTCCGAGCTCGTGGCCGGCGAGGAGGTCGAGGTCGAGGCCGTCGACGGGCTCCAGCTGACAGTGCGGCGATAGGATCCGGCTGTGCTCGGATTCGTCCGCGTGTTCAGGGAATACGAGCGGGCCGTCTTCTTCCGCTTCGGCCGGCTGCTCGATCCGCCGCGCGGTCCCGGGCTCGTCTGGAAGATCCCGATCGTCGACCAGCTCGTCAAGGTCGACCTCCGGACGATCACCCTGAACATCCCGCCGCAGGACGTGATCACGAAGGACAACGTCCCGGTCCGGGTCAACGCCGTCGCCTACTTCAAGATCGTCGACCCGAAGGACGCGATCGTCCAGGTCGAGAACTACATGTCCGCGACCTCCCAGATCGCGCAGACGACGCTCCGCGCCGTGCTCGGCCAGCACGTCCTCGACGAGCTCCTGTCGGAGCGGGAGAAGATCAACGCGATCCTGCAGGGGATCATCGACACGGCAACCGGCCCCTGGGGGATCAAGGTCTCGATCGTCGAGGTCAAGGACGTCGAGATTCCCGGCGGGATGCAGAAGGCGATGGCACGCCAGGCCGAAGCCGAGCGCGAGCGTCGCGCGAAGATCATCAACTCCGAGGGCGAGTTCCAGGCGGCGGAGCGGCTGAAGGATGCCGCCATCGTGCTCGAGGAGCACCCGATGGCGCTGCAGCTCCGCTACCTGCAGACGCTGATCGAGATCAGCGGCACGCCGTCGACGACGGTCGTCTTCCCCGCGCCGATCGACATCATCAAGCCGTTCCTCGAGCGGGCCGAGAAGAAAGACTCATAGCCCGAGCAGCGGCGGGAGCTCGCTCAGGCTCTCGACGCGCGGCTCGAAGCCGGGATGGATCCCGCCGCGGTCGAGCAGGACCGCGCGCATGCCGACCGCTCGGGCGCCTTCGATGTCGTCCGCGATCATGTCGCCGACCATCACCGCCTCGGGCGCCTCGACGTCGAGCAGATCGAGGACGGCGCGGAAGATCGAAGCGTGCGGCTTGGTGCGGCCGTGGTGGAAGGAGCTGATGCCCGCGTCGACGTCGAGCCCGTGGTGCCTGGCGAACTCGCGCACGTCGCGCGCGGAGTTCGAGACGAGGCCGATGCGGAGGCCGGCCGAGCGGACCGCCGCGAACGCCTCCGGGACGTCGTCGTAGAGCTCGAAGTTCTCGTGCCGCTCCCACGCGCGCGTGATCTCGACCGCACACGCGTACGCGGAGTCGGCGTCCCCGCCCATGCCGCGGACGATCCGCTCGGTGAAGCGGAACCAGATCTCGTCGTCGTGCTCGAGCTCGGGATGGCGGCGGAGATCGACGAGGGCAGCGTCGCGCGCCTCCTCGTAGCGGGCGGGCTCGAGCGTGAGCCCGTGGCGCGCGCCGGCGCGGACGTACCCCTCGGGCCCGAGCTCGGGCCCCGGCCGCGCGAGCGTGAAGTCCACGTCGAAGAGCACGGCCTTCATCGCCCGCTACCCTATGGCGCGGTCTCGGGGTGTGGCGCAGCCTGGTAGCGCGCTCCGTTCGGGTCGGAGAGGTCCCCAGTTCGAATCTGGGCACCCCGATTTTCCCCCCGGCTCTCGCCGGCCCGAATCCAGCGTCAGACGAGAGGACGCCGGCACAGCCGAGTGTCGCTTTTCGAGTCGCCTCGGTGTTGGTCATGTCGGTGTCTCTTCGGGCTGGGCGATCTTCCCGAGCGTTCGGGAATCACCCTCTGGATCAGGGGAAACGCGGATGCGGGCGGAGCCTCGGCGCCTGATGCTTGTGATACGCAGCCCGGAGGCAGCTGGCTTTGGGCGCGTGAGCGCAGAGGAGGCGGTTGGTCATGCGGAGGCTCTCCATCCTCTTGGGGGCAGCCGTCGTGGTCCTCGTCGTTGCGGCTGCATCCGCGGGACGCTCGGCCGTAGCCCCGTCGGTGCACGAGGCGAGCCCGTCGCAGTTGCTCCTGCCGGGCGACCAAGCGGAAGTCAAGTACGTGATCGACACGGCGGGGGTGGTTAAGCCGACCGGGACGTTGTATGTGCGACGTGACGGACAGTCAGTCTTCACGACTCTGACATTGCAGCTCGGGGTGGACATCCACAACGGACGGCACCCCAGCCTGCATCTGGTTCTACCGACCCGCTTCCTCCGCGGGCAGCGGCTCTTCTACTACGCGCAGCTGCAGGATCCCGCCAGCGGCGCCTCGATCACGATCCCGGCGAAAGGGGACCGGGCACCGCAGACCTCCTGGATCATGCACCGGCCGACCCTGGTGCGATTGGGGACGTACCGCTTCGGTCATCCCGAGGCTGCAGAGGCGGTCGTCGCGCGCGCCCCCGCGAAGAGCCTCGGCTGGGACCTGCCGTTCCAGCGCGGTCCGGACACGTTCCTGGTCGGGCGCGACCGCTCGATCTGGCTCGAGGACACTTGGAAGCACCGGATGCTCGTCTGGCAGGCCGGCAAGCCGAACACGCCCGTCCGCAGCGTGCCGCTGCCAAGCGAAGGTCGGCACGACGTCGCCTTTTATGACGTCGCCTTCGGTCCCAAGGGCAGCCTTTATGTGATCCGCGGCCAGCGCGGAGTGCCCGGCATCCAGCTCTTCCGGATCAACGCCAGCACCGGCAAGGTGCTCTGGAAGACCGCCAATACAGGGCAGGATCTCTCAGGGAATATGCCGCTTCGCATCGGCGTCGACGGCACCCTGTACGGAGGCATCACCCCCATGGACTTCAGCACGATCGGCACGCCCAGCTACGGCTGGATGCCGCTCGCTACCCCCGCCGGCAAGCCGATCCCGCCGACGCAACAGTTCGGTCGGATCGTCTGGGGCTACGAGCCCGCCCCACACAGACAGCGGTTCATCGCCGAGCCCTACCTGCCGCCGCACGCGAGCTACCTGCCACGCGAGTGGCGGTTCGCGATCGTCAACCGCTACGGCCGCCTCCTCCGCGCCTGGCGCATCACCAGCAAGACGGCCATCGGGCCCTACTTCCTCCGGCCGCAACTGCTGAAGGGGAACATCGTCGCCGACCTCGCGCCAGCAACTAAGCGGGGAGAACTCGAACACCGCTTCGTCCGGCTCGACAGCAAAGGACTCGAAGCGAAGGCCTCGATTCCGTACCGGATCTTCGGCCTTGCGTTGATGACCGACGCCCGCGTCGGCCCCGACGGCAAGATCTACGCCCTCGCCACCTCACCCAAGAAGGGCATCGTAATCCGCCGCTACAGCCTCGGCCGATGAGCACACCGCTACGGCAGTCCCGGCTGTGGACTCTTTAGCTATCTGTGGCCGTCTGAGTCGACAGCAGTCAGTGTCGTTCCGGGACAGCGTCAGGGGTCATTCCAGAACACTCGCCCAGGCGAGTGTCGAGCTACTTGTGGAGCTTGAACCAGCTTGGCCCGCCGTCCACTCCCCGGCCTTGGAGAAGCAGGCTGGCCGCATCCTTGGAGGCGATCTCGAAGCAGAGATTCCCGGTCACGGTCTGCCCGGAAGAGACCGGAGTGAAATCGGAGTCGAGGTCGAGTGGCGGCGGCTGGCAGCCGCCGACGTTGTAGCCCGTGTTGCCCGCGCCTACGGCCTGCACTCCGTCGGACTGGAGAAAGACCGGGAGGCTGTACGACGGGTCTCCCTGGTAGTCCCCCTGGTAGGTCATCGACACATTGACGAGCGTGTACTGAGCGCCTGCTGGCGGCGGTGGATTGACGGGAAGTCCCGAGTGCGGGTCGATGACCGCCTCGACCTCGGTGTCGGCATTGATGAGCGCGGAATTGACTTTCAATTGCCAGCCGTCCTCCATTGTCGCGGCCGTGCCGAGCGGGTACGGGTTCGAGCGGTCACCAGGTGGCGAGAACGACGCCGTGACGAACCCGAACCGTCGGGCCTTCACGCGCAGCGAACAGCTGGTCGCCGATCCATGACAGGCTAAACCGGACCACTTCCACAGCTTCCAGCCCCTCGCAGGCGATTCCTTGATCACGATCCGCCGTCCCTTGCGGACATAGAAGGTGCGTCGGCAGTGGGCGCTTACCGGGAAGTGGGCATGGCATATGAACGCAGGGTGCCCTGGTACGCGCAGAGTTCCCGATCCGTTCACTGTGAGGTGCAGCGCAACGGTTCCCGGCGCAGTCCACGCCGACGCGCTCGCCGCGCTCGCCGCGCCGAGCAGCCCAACGAGGCCAGCTGCCGCAAGCGACCACAAGACAAGCCACCGGCGCTGCACGCTCATGTCGAAAGTGTGATCAACCACCACGCCACACGCATCCGCGCACTCCCTGACTCAAGGCGTCATTCCGGAACACAGGCCCAGGCGAGCGTCCGCTAGTAGCGACGCGTGAGCAGTTCGGCCTCCCCGGCGTCCGCAGCCCCTTCGGCGCGCGCAGCCGCAGCTTCAGCACGAGCCTCAAGTTCGCCCTCAGTCGGCGGCTCTCGGTGAAATAGGCGCTTGATCTTCTCGCTGATCTTCACGCGAACAGTGTAGGTCAGGTAAGCAGACCGCTCGTGTGCCTCAGGGGTCATTCCGCAACACTGGCCCAGGTCAGCGGCTTCTCGCCCGGCCGCCGAGCAGTCGCGGGAACCGGTCAATCGGAGAGCGGCTGTCGCGGCCCCTCTGAAGGAGCCAAGCCTGCGCGGCGGGGCTTCCATCTCCTCCCCGCTCTTTGGCTTCAGACACGGCACCCGCGCCCGCGGCGATTCTACGTCCCGCAGCCGAGGGACATTCCCGAACACTCGCCCGGCCGAGCGTCCTGCTCAGCGTGTGGCTCTCGCGATGTGTGCCGACATCGGTGCGCTCGTTCCGTCCCAGGGCTGGAGCGCCGACTCGACCGCCGCCGTCGCCCGTTCGAGAGCCGATGGATCGAGCTGCTCGATCTCGGCCCGGAACGGAGAGCCGAGCACGATTCCACGGGCCGCGTCGCGCGCCGAAACCAAACTCGACAACTCGACCGTCTCCAGCTCGATCATCTGGAATCCAGCGCTTCGCAGATCCTGCTCGACGAGCTCTGCATCGGTGTAGCTGAAGGGGCCTCGCTCCATGTAGCGCGGATCCTCCGGAAAGAGCGTCGCGACAGCCTGACCCGCCGCCTTCGGAACGGGATTCAGATCGAGTCGGTCGAACGTCACCAACAGGTACGAGCCTCCGGGCCGAAGGACGCGGCGCGCCTCTCTATTCGCTCGAATCTTGTCGGGGAAGAACATGATCCCGAAGAGGCAGAGGACGAGATCGAAACTCTCGTCGTCGAACGGAAGTTGCTGCGCGTCCGCTGCTTGAAAGGTCACCCCTTCGGACTGGAAGTGCTTCGCTGCAAACTCGACGACAGCCGGATTTATGTCTTTCGCGACGACCTCGGCGGCCGGGGCTGCCGCGTTGATGGCACGCGTGACTATGCCGGTTCCCGCGGCCGTTTCGAGGATCCGTCCCGGCTCAAGACGTGCCGCTTCTTTCGCCACGTGCCTCGCGTACGGCTCGAACAAGAGCGGGCCCATGTACCGGTCGTACAGCTCGGGAGTCGAATGCTTGAAGACGTCAGTCTCGGCGATGAAGCGAGGCTCTCATGCCCGGCGTTCGTTGGTCAACCGTCTCAGCCCTCAGGACGAGACCGCCGGCGCGGAGAGCGGTCGGCTGATGATTGCGCGGTCCGCCGGGAGGCCGCCGTCCGCCGGCACCGGCGCGATGTCCCAGTCGGTCTGGACGCCGTCGCGGATGCCGCGCATGAACTCGGCGAAGCCCCCGTCGGGTGCGTGAATGACGAGCCAGCGCGCCGGCCGGTCGCCGGCCGTGCCGTACCCGTGGGCGAGGCCCGGCGGCGCGGCGACGAGGCCGCCCGCGCCGATCGTGATCGTCTCGCGTTCGGCTCCGACCTGGAACGTGAGCTCGCCTTCGAGAACGTAAAAGGCCTCGGCGTGTTGGTGGACGTGTAGTCCGGTTATGCGTTCCCCTGCTGCGCGGCTGGCATACGTGACGCTGAGGTTCTCGTCCGCGACGAGCTGCACCACTCCCGCGGGCGCGGTTTCGGGTGCCATGGCGGTCACGAGACCGGGGTGAGCCCGTGGCGGCGCATCACGGCTCCGATTGCTGCCAGGTCGGGTGGGCCGCCGGCGGAGGCGTCGAGGACCGCAGCGACCTCGCGGAAGTAGTCGGGCCCGAGGATGCCGGGGGTGACGATCGCCAGCGCCTTGGCGTCGAGGTCGCCGGTGTTGGCGAAGTGGTGGACCGAGCCGCGGGGGATGCAGAGCACCTCGCCGGGGCCGACCTCGTGCGACTCGCCCTCGAGTGTCCAGACGAGCGTGCCCTCGAGGCCGTAGATCGTCTCCTCGTAGCCGTCGTGGCTGTGCGGCGCCGGGACCTTGGAGCCGGCGGGTACGTCGAACTCGAACATCGCCACCGAACCGTCCGACTGCTCGCCCTCGAGCAGGAAGCGGATGGCCATCTCTCCGACCTTGATCTCCTCGCGTGTGCTTGCCGTCATCTTGTTGCACCTCCCTGGCCCTATCGGTAAAGTGATTTGACGATATATGAACGACCACGATCCGTCAAGTCGTTTTACAAACGCGTCGGCCGTGCCGTGCCGAGACCTTCGGCCCGCCCCTGATCGGCGCGTTGCTGCGCCTGCCCTGGGAAGAGGTACAGGAGCACATGCTCGCGCAGCTCCATGCCGAGGGTTTCACCGACTTCGACCCCAGCTATCTGACGGTCTTCCGCTACCCAGGCCCACAAGGCGAACGACCGTCCGAGCTCGCCGCCCGCCGCCGCGTCAGCAAACAGGCCCTCAACCACCTGCTCGGACAACTCGAAAAGCGCGGTTACCTGAAGCGGGATGCGGACCCCGAGGACGGACGCTCGAAGCGGATCAGCCTCACCCCGCGCGGGGTCAAAGCCGTCGCCGTCATTCGCCGGGCGGTGGCCGAAGTAGAAGACAGCTGGGCCCGACAACTCGGTCCCAAGCGCTTCGACCAGCTCCGCACGCTTCTGCAGGAGCTCAACGAGCCGTAGGATCGGGCGGTGGACGGCCTCGTCTCCCGCCGGCATCTTTCGCTCGACCTTGCCCTGTCGTTGCTCGCCCGGGTGAGAGAGGAAGCGGAGGCCCGCGACCTCTCCCTCGCAGCTGCGGTAGTCGACCCCGGCGGTCACGTCCTCGCAAGCCAGCGGATGGACGGCACGGCGCTCGGCGCGACGCAGCTGGCCGTCGGCAAGGCGTACACGGCGGCGTCCTGGGCGACGCCGAGCGGCGCGTTTCACGAGAGCACGCAGCCGGGCGGAGACGACTGGGGCTGGAACACGACCGATCCGAGGATCGTCGTCTACGCGGGCGGGATCCCGCTCCTCGTGGACGGCGAGCTCGTCGGTGCGATCGGGGCGAGCGGCGGAACAGCCGCTGAGGACGAGGAGTGTGTGGCCGCGGCGGCGAGCGGTCTGGGATTCGACTAGCCGTAGTTCTCGCGGAGCCAGCTGAGCCGCTCCGCGAGCAGAGGGCCGAGCTCCGGGCGCCGCGGCAGCGCGATCATGAACGAGGCGTAGATCCAGGCCGCATAGACCGGCAGGAACTCCTCGAGGAGACCGGCGTCGTGGTCGCCGTACGCCTCCAGCGCGATCCGCGACGGGTCGTCGCCGCTCACCCGTGCCGAGAGGGCGAGCGCCGCGAGGTCGAGCTCGCGCGGGCCGCGGCACGCCGTCTCGAAGTCGTGCCAGAGCGGCCCCGGCAGACAGTTCGCAAGATGCGCGTCGCCGTGCAGCGCCTGCAGCCGGCCGGCCGGCTGCCGCAGGCCGAGCTCGCGCAGCAACTCGACGTCGGCGGACGGCTCGAGCTTGTCGGTGATCCGCGCGAGGTCGTCGGTGTGAACGGACGGCAGCTCTCCCTCGTAATCGGCCAACGCCTCGTGGATCGCGCGCAGCGCCTCGCCGGCCGCCACCGGCTCGACCTCGCGTTTCGGCTCCACGTACGTCCAGAAGGCGACGACGTGCCCGCCGTGCCGGTGCGGCCCCGGATCGAGCAGGTCGGAGGGCGGCACGACCGGCGCATCGGCGCGAGCCGCATGTGAGGCAACCGACAGCTCCCGGATCACGTCGTCCTCCGGCGGACCCTCGGGATACGGACGCCCACTCGAGACGCGGGCGACGAGCGGCAGCGGCCGCAGGTGGACGAGCACGTGCCAGGCGTCGCGGAGGACGACCGGGTCGTCGCTCCGCAGCCCATGCTCCGCCGCCACCTCGACGGCCGCTCTGACCGCGCTCTCGCTCATCCGAACCCGTACGTGCCGGGGAAGCGCTCGGCGAGCAGGCGGACGAGCAGCGCGACGGGCAGGCCGACCACGTTGAGGTAGTCGCCCTCGATCCGCTCGACGAGCGCCGCGCCCTCGCCCTGGATCGCGTAGCCGCCGGCGCGTCCCTCCCACTCGGCGCTCGCCACGTAGCGGCCGATGTCGCGCGGAGTCAGACCGCGAAGGGTCACGCGTGTCACCTCGTGCCGCACCTCTTCCCACATCGGCGTGATCAGCGCGAGGCCGGACACCACTTCGTGTGTTCTCCCCGCCAGGCTCTCGAGCATCTCCTCGGCCTCTTCGGGGCCGGCCGGCTTGCCGTAGACGCGGCCGTCGAGCACGACCTCGGTGTCGCAGCCGAGCACGGGGCGGCCGGCGGCCTCGGCCAGCACCGAGCGGGCCTTGCCGAGCGCGTGCGCGACCGGGTCGTCCTCGGTCTCCTCGTAGCTCGGCGCGACGACGTCGAACGGGATCCGGAGCTGCTCGAGGATCTGGCGCCGCCGCGGCGACGTCGAAGCTAGGAGGAGGGGTGCTGCAGGCGCGCTCGCCATATCTCCTCGGCGGGCCACTTGCGCGCCCAGTCGGCGGTCACGTAGGCGTAGTGCTGGTGCGTCTCGGCGTCGGCGGGAGCCTGGATCTCGATCAGGTCGAGGAGCTCGAAGCCGTTCGCGCGCAAGAGCCGGATCCACTCGCCGTGCGGGAGGTGGTACTCGACGCCCTGGTCCGGCCACGAAAAGCGGTGCATCCCGAACTGCGGACGCTGCAGCGCCTCCACCGCGGCGACGTCCTCGTCGGGCGAGCAGAGGATGACGAGCGTCGAGTTACGGAGAAAGACGAGCTCACCGCCGGGGCGCAGCAGCCGAGCCGCCTCCGGAATCCAGCGGTACGGATCGGCCCAGATCGAGGCGCCGTACTCCGAGACGACGAGGTCGAAGGACTCGTCCGGCAGCGGCACGTCCTCTCCGAACGCTTCCACGAACTCGAGCCCGAGCCCGAAACGCTCCTCACAGCGACGAGCCGTGTCGAGCTGCGCAGGAGTCGGGTCGACGCCGACGACCCGCGCCGCGCCGGCCTTCTTCAGCCAGGCGCCGAAGTACGCGGTCCCGCAGCCGAGCTCGACGACCTCCTTGCCGACCACGTCGGGCAGAGCGTGCAGCTCGGACTCCGGGACGCTCCAGATGCCCCAGGTGACCTCCTCGGCCGCCCACGACTGCTCGGCACGCGCATCCGTGTACCGGGCGTTCTCGCGCGTCCAGGCCTCGACGGTCGGATCAAGCACCGAACCAGAGCGCGATCTCGCGCTCCGCCGACTCGGGTGAGTCGGAGCCGTGCACGAGGTTGTCGGGCATCGAGGAGGCGAGATCGCCGCGGATCGTGCCAGGCGCGGCGTTCGCCGGATCGGTGGCGCCGATCGTCATGCGCAGCGTCGCGATCGCCCCTTCGCCCTCGACGACGAGCGCCCAGGTCGGCCCCGAAGTGATGAACTCGACGAGCTCGCCGAAGAACGGCTTCTCACGGTGCTCCGCGTAGTGCTCCTCCCCGAGCTCGCGACCGGCGGTGACGAGCTTCCCCTCGCGGATCACGAAGCCGCGCGCCTCGATCCGCCCCAGGATGTCGCCGGCGAGCCGCCGCTGCACCGCGTCGGGCTTGATCAGGATGAGGCTGCGCTCGAGGGCCACCGTCAGGCCCTGCTGGTGCCGCGTCGCTCCCGCCGCGTCCCGAGCGCCGGCGGCGCCCCCGGGGCCGCGGGCTCGATCGGCGTCTCACAGTACGGGCAGACCTGCCAGATCGGCTCGAGCGGTGCGCCGCAACTCACGCAGGCCTGCTTGAGCTTCGTCGTGCAGACCGGGCAGACGAGATAGCCGGAGTCGACCTCGGCGTGGCAGACCGGGCAGCGGATGTCGACCGCGGCGATCCGCTCCTCCATCGCCTTGATCTCGAGTTGCCGCTCGCGCACGTCCTCGAGGTACTCCGGCGGGCGGAAGAGCATGTAGACGAACGGCCCGAGGTACGGGATCACGAGCGCGAGGAGCGTCGCGAGACCGATCAGCAGCGAATCCTCGATCCGGCGGCGCGCGTCCTTGTATGTCCAATAGCCCAACGAGAGCCAGAGCACGAACGCGAAGAACACGAGGCCGTTGAGGATGGCGCGCTGGGTGCCGGAGCTGAGGAAGCTGGCGAGCGTCACAGCACCGATCATAGAGAGCCACTCAAGTCGGCCAGAAGGTACAGAGAGCCCGTGACGAGCACGGCGCCGCCGGCGCCCGCGAGCTCGAGGGCACGCGCGCGCGCGAACACCGGGTCCGACTCGGCTTCCACCCGCTCGAAGTTGGCGGAGGCGAGAGCAGCGAGCTCCGCGGCCGAGAGCGCGCGGCCGTTGCGGCTCTCCGTTGCGACGAGCACCGGGCCGAGCACGGACAGTGCCTGGAGCATCATCGCGGGCCGCTTGTCGCGGAGGATCGAGCAGACGACGGTCCAGCCGCCGGGCGCCGCCGGGAGCCGCGGCAGCAGCCAGCCGATGCCGGCGAGGTTGTGCGCTCCGTCCCAGATCTCGAGCGGGTCGTCGCCGCGCCGCTCGAGCCGGCCGGGCAGCGCGATCCCATCGGCCGCGTGCGGGTCGACGGGCCTGTCGAGAAACGATTCCGCCGCCGCGATCGAGAGGGCGAGGTTGCTGCGCCCGGTCACGACCACGGCGCCAGCGCCGTTCTCCTCCGCGCGCTCGCGCCACTCCGGCTCGGAGAGCACGACGGTGCACCCGGGCTGCACGACCGCGAGTTTCTCGGCAGCGATCGCCTCGCGCGTCTCACCGAGCACGTCCATGTGATCGAGCGCGACGCTCGTGAGGACGACGACGCGCGAGTCGAGGACGTTCGTCGCGTCGTGCCTACCGCCGAGCCCGGCCTCGACCACGGCGACGTCTACCTCCGCGGCCGCGAACGCGAGCAGAGCAGCCACCGTGAGCGCCTCGAACTGCGTCGCACGGAACGACTCCGCGACCGGTCGCACGGCCGCCACCGCCGCCTCGAAGTCGGCCTCCTCTCCGTCGACCCGGATCCGCTCGCTCCAGCCGCGGATGTGCGGCGAGAGATAGGAGCCGACCGAGAGCCCGGCGTCGAGGAGGAGCGCCTCGGTCAGCCGGGTCGTCGTCGACTTGCCGTTGGTGCCGACGACATGGATCGCCGGGAACCGCTGCTGCGGCTCGCCGAGCTCGCGCAACAGCGCGCGCATCCGCTCCGTCCCGAAGCCGTCCTGCGGCCAGGGCGAGAGCGACTCAACCCAGTGCGTCGCGCTCGGCAAGGTATTGCGCGAGCTTCTCGCGCTCGGCGTCGACCGCCTCGGGAGCTGCGTTCGCGACGAACTTCTCGTTGGCGAGCATCCGCTCGGCGCGTTCGACCTCCTTCTGGACTCGCGCCCGCTCGGCCTCGATGTCGCCCTGCCCGTCGCCCGAGGGACGGACGACCGCCTCGAAGATCCGCAGCGAGTCGCCGCCGATCTGGATCCGGACGCCGCTGCGCCGGTAGAGGCGCGCCGCCGTCTGCGCCTCGTCGAGCGCGTGGAGGTCTGCGGCGTACTCGGTCTGCGGCTCGGGCCACGGGGCAACGATCAGCCGGGTCTCGCGCGCCGGCAGGTTCGTCCAGATCTCCTCGGTCACGTGCGGCATCACGGGATGGAGCAGCTTGAGCAGCCGCTCGAGCGCCGCGAACGCGGTCGCGCGCACGTCCTCCTCGTCCAGCCGCGGCTTGATCGACTCGAGGTACCAGTCGCAGAAGTCGTCGAACGTGAGGTGGTACAGGCGCTCGACTGCGTGTGCGAAGTCGAAGGCGCCGAGGTCGGCCTCCAGCTCGGCACGGGTCGCGTCGATCCGCGCGAGGATCCAGCGCTCCTCGACCGACGACGGCCGCGCCTCGGGCTCGACGGGACCGGCCATCAGCAGGAGCCGGCTCGCGTTCCAGAGCTTGTTCGCGAGCTTCCGCCCCTCCTCGATCGTGCCGAAGGAGAAGCGCGGATCCTGGCTCGAGGTCACCTTGAGCAGGCCGTACCGCGTCGCGTCGGCCCCATACGGCTCGAGCGCCTCCTCAGGGTCGATGCCGGTGCCGAGCGTGCGCGACATGCGGCGGCCGTCGGGGTTGAGGAGCGTCGAGTGGATGAGCACGTCGGCGAACGGCTCCTCCCCCATCAGCTCGAGGCCGGAGTAGATCATCCGTGCGACCCAGAGGAAGATGATGTCGCGTGCGGTCGTGAGCACGCTGCCCGGGTAGTAGCGGTCGAGCTCCGGCGTCTCGTCGGGCCAGCCGAGAGTCGCGAACGGATAGAGCTGGGACGAGAACCACGTGTCAAGGACGTCCTCTTCCTGGCGTAGCTCGGCCGAGCCGCACTCGGCACAGGCGGCAGGCTCCGCGGCGGCAACCGTGACGTGGCCGTCGGGGCAGTACCAGACCGGGATCCGGTGGCCCCACCAGATCTGGCGCGAGATGCACCAGTCGCGGATGTTCTCCATCCAGTCGAGGTAGACGCGCGCGAAGCGCTCGGGCGTGAAACGGACTCGACCGTCCTTGACCGCGGCGATCGCGGGAGCAGCAAGCTGCTCCATCGCCAGCCACCACTGCGGCATGACGAACGGCTCGATGCGGCTGTGGCAGCGCTCGCAATGGCCGACGGAATGCCGATAGTGCTCGCGCTTCTCGAGCTGTCCGTGCTCCGACGCCCACTCGAGCACACGTAGCCCCGCTTCCTCCTGCGTCAGGCCCGCGAGCTCGCCGGCGGCGTCGTTCATCCGCGCGTCTGGCCCGATCACCGTGAGCTCGGGGAGGCCGTGGTCGCGGCCGATCTCGAAGTCTGTGGGATCGTGGCCCGGCGTGATCTTGAGCGCGCCGGTACCGAACTCGCGCTCCACCCGCTCGTCGGCGATGACCGGCACGTGCCGCTCGACGAAGGGGACGACGACCTCCTTGCCGACGAGGTCGCGGTACCGGTCGTCGTCGGGATGAACCGCGACCGCGACATCCGCGAGGATCGTTGCCGGCCGCACCGTCGCGATCGTCACGTGGCCCGAGCCGTCGACGAGCGGATAGCGAAGGTACGAGAGCGTGTCGTCCTCATCCTCGTGCTCGACCTCGAGGTCCGAGAGCGCCGTCTGGTCACGCGGGCACCAGTTGACGATCCGGTTCGCCCGGTAGATCCAGCCCCGCTCGTAGAGGTGGACGAACCAGAGGATCACGGCGCGGTAGTAGTCCTCGTCCATCGTGAAGCGCGTGCGCCGGTAGTCGAGCGAGGCGCCGAGCTGCCGGAACTGGCTCATGATCGTGCCGCCGTAGCGCTCGAGCCACTCCTGGACGTAGGCGTCGAAGCCGTCGCGACCGAGGTCGCGCTGGCTCCGCCCCTCCTGCGCGAGCGTGCGGCCGATCGAGGCCCAGGTCGAGATACCGGCGTGGTCGTAGCCGGGCTGGAAGAGCGTGTTGAAGCCCTGCATGCGGCGCCAGCGGACGAGCGTGTCCTCGAGCGAGAGCTGCAGGCAGTGGCCGATCGTCAGCGAGCCCGAGATGTTCGGCGGCGGGTGCATGACGACGAACGCCTCGCCCGGAGCGTCCGGGTCGGCTGCGTAGAGACCCTCCTCCTCCCAGGTCTGCTGCCAGCGCTGTTCGACGCCCTGCGGTTTGTAGAGCGGATCCATGCGCGAAATGTGGTCAGGCAGCGACTATGAGGAGACCTTAGCCGTCGAGCGCTTCGGCTGCGGCCAGGTGCCGCCGACCTGTTCCAGGATCGCCTCGAGAAGCGCGAACGAGCCGAGGACGTGGTCGCGCGCGAGCGCCCGCGAGCCTTCCGGGCTGCCCGCCGCGAGCGCCTGCCGGATCGCGCGGTGCTGCTCGGCGTTCCTCGCGTACAGGCCGTCGATCGAGTGGTCGCCGGGCGCCCAGACGGCCGGGCCGGAGAAGGAGCGGCGGGCGCTCTTCGCAAGCTGCTCGACGAACGGCAGGTCGGCGACGCGGTAGATCACGTCGTGAAAGGCGTGGTTCGCGCGCACCCAGTCACCCGTGATCGAGCGGCGCGCCTCGCCGGGCTCGCGGGCGCGGAGATCCTTCGAGATCTTCTCGAAGTGCTGCTCCGCCTCCTCGAGCTCCGCGAGATCCTCGGGCGTCATCTTCGCCGCGGCCACCTCGGTCGCGAGCGCCTCCAGCTCGGCGCGCACCATGAACGCCTCGTGCAGCTCGTCCCGCGAGATCGTGCGCACACGGACGCCGCGGTTGGGCACGAAGGAGACGAGCCCGAGCGCCGCCAGCCGCCGCAGCGCCTCGCGGATCGGCGTGCGGGAGACGTCGAACTGCTCCGAGAGCTGCTCCTGGCGAAGGACCGTCCCCGGCTCGAGCTCGCCCGAGACGATCGCCTCCTCGATCACGAGCGCGATGTCGTCGGCTTTCGTGCTGTCGAGAGACATGCGCCGAGTGTACGCGGCGCTTCGCGCCTACTCGTTGTCGTGGTCGCGCTCGCAGAAGTCCGGGCACGTGCAGTCGGCGAGCTCGGCCGCGGGGGGATCTTCCGGGTCGAGCAGCTCGCCGTCGTCGAACCGTTCCTTCGTCCTGATGATCGTCTCGGTCATCTCGTCCCTCCTCAGTCGAGTCGTTCGTAGGCAGGCAGGGTCAGAAAGTCCTCGAGCTCCTCGGAAAGCGCGACGGCCGCGAAGATCTGCTTCGCCTCGTCGCCGGCCTCCACGAGCCCGATCTCGTCGCGCACGCGCTGCTCGTCGACGTGGCCGTGGCGCACCCACTGCCAGATCTGGGAGCGGGAGATCTCGGCGGTCGCGGCGTCCTCCATCAGGTTGTCGATCGCCGCCGCACCGACGCCGTGCAGCCACGAGTCGAGGTAGCGGACGCCGACCGAAACGTTCGTGCGGACGCCGGCGTCGGTGATCTCGCCGGGCGTCTCCGGAATGGAGAGGAGCGCCGCCGCGTCGGGCACGACGTCCTCGCGCAGCCGCTCGAGCTGGTTCGGCCGCTCGCCGAGTGCGCCGTCGAACACCTCGGTACAGGTCGGCACGAGGTCGGGATGCGCGACCCACGATCCGTCGAAGCCGTCGCCCGACTCGCGCTCCTTGTCCTCGCGCACCTTCGCCAGCGCGATTGCGTTCGCCTCCGGATCCTTGCGGGACGGGATGAACGCCGCCATCCCGCCGATCGCGTGCGCCCCACGCCGGTGGCACGAGCGGACGAGCAGCTCCGTGTACGCCCGCATGAACGGCACGGTCATCGTCACCTGTACGCGGTCGGGCAGCACCCAGTCGCGCGCCCGGAACTTCTTGATCGCGCTGAACATGTAGTCCCAGCGGCCGGCGTTGAGCGCGCAGCCCCAGTCGCGGAGCTCGTACAGGATCTCCTCCATCTCGAACGCGGCGAGGATCGTCTCGATCAGGACGGTGCAGCGGATCGTCCCGCGCGGGAGGTCGAGCTCCTCCTCGGCAAGCGCGAACGCGTCGGCCCAGAGCCGCGCCTCGAGGTGCGACTCGAGCTTCGGGAGGTAGAAGTACGGCCCGCTGCCGCGCTCCACCTGCTCGCGCGCGTTGCGCGCCATGTGCAGGCCGAAGTCGAAGAGGGAGGCCGAGACCGGCTCGCCGTCGACCAGCGCATGCCGCTCGGGCAGGTGCCAGCCGCGCGGCCGGATCAGGAGCGTCGCGATCTCGTCGTTCAGGCGGTACGTCTTGTCCGGCGTCTCGAGCGAGATCTCGCGGCGCACGGCGTCGGTGACGTTCCGCTGCCCCTCGACGACGTTCTCCCAGGTCGGCGAGCACGCATCCTCGTAGTCGGCCATGAAGACGCGGGCGCCGGAGTTGAGCGCGTTGATCATCATCTTGCGGTCGACCGGCCCGGTGATCTCGCAACGGCGGTCGCGGAGATCGGCCGGAGCCTCGGCCACCCGCCAGTCGGTTTCTCGGAGATCGGCTGTCCCGAGCAGGAAGCCCGGCAGCGCACCCGCGTCGAGCTCGAGCTGCCGCTGGTGCCGCCGCTCGAGCAGCTCGCGGCGGCGCGGATTCAGCTCGCGGTGCAGGCGTCCGACGAGGTCGAGCGCCTCGCGCGTGAGGACTTCCTCGTCGGCGGGAGCGAGGAGCTCCACGTCGGCGAGCGCACTCACACGTGCTCCTTGGTGAACTGCGCCTCCTCCGTCGAGCCCTTGAGCGCGAGCGTCTCGCTGTCGGGCGCGACGGCCTGCGTGACGAGGTCGAAGTAGCCGGCCCCGACCTCGTGCTGGTGCCGGGTCGCCGTGTAGCCGAGCTCCTCGAGCTCGAACTCGCGCTCCTGCAGCCGCACGTAGGCGGGCATCTGCTCCTCGGCGTAGCCGCTCGCGAGCTCGAACATCGCAGCGTTCAGCGAGTGGAAGCCGGCGAGCGTGATGAAGAGGAAGCGGTAGCCCCACTCGCCGAGCGTGTCCTGGAAGGACGCGATCTCGTCGTCGGAGAGGTGCTGGCGCCAGTTGAAGGACGGCGAGCAGTTGTAGGCGAGCGGCTTGCCCGGGAAGCGCTCGTGGATCGCCTCCGCGAACTCCCGCGCCTCGCCCAGATCCGGCGTCGAGGTCTCGAACCAGACGAGATCGGCGTACGGAGCGTAGGCGAGACCGCGCGAGATCGCCGCGTCGATCCCGTCGCGGACGCGGTAGAAGCCCTCCCCCGTCCGCTCCCCGGTGACGAAGTCGCGGTCGTACTCGTCGACGTCGCTCGTGAGGAGAGCCGCCGAGAGCGCGTCAGTCCGTGCGACGAGCACGGTCGGGACGCCGCAGACGTCGGCGGCGAGCCTCGCCGCGTTGAGCGTGCGGACGAACTGCTGCGTCGGGACGAGAACCTTGCCGCCGAGGTGGCCGCACTTCTTCTCCGAGGCGAGCTGATCCTCGTAGTGGACGCCCGCAGCGCCGGCCTCGATCATCGAGCGCATGAGCTCGTAGGCGTTGAGCGGCCCGCCGAAGCCCGCCTCCGCGTCGGCGAGGATCGGCGCGAGCCAGTGCGTCCCGTTCCGTCCCTCCGCCCAGTCGATCTGGTCGGCACGGATGAGCGCGTTGTTCAGGCGGCGGACGAGGGCGGGCGCGCTGTTCGCGGGGTACAGGCTCTGGTCGGGATAGGTCGCGCCGCCGAGGTTCGCGTCGGCGGCAACCTGCCAGCCGGAGAGGTAGATCGCCTCGAGCCCGGCGCGCACCATCTGGACGGCCTGGCCGCCGGTGAGGGCGCCGAGCGCGCGGACCGGCGCCTCGCCCTGGATCAGCTGCCAGAGGCGCTCCGCGCCGAGCCGGGCGAGCGTGTGCTCCTCGACGACCGAGCCGCGCAGGCGGACGACGTCCTCGGACGTGTACGTGCGCTCGATTCCGCTCCACCGCTGGTCCGTCTGCCACTGCGTCTCGAGCTCCTGCGCCGCGTCCTGGATCATCTCGCCTCCCTCGTAGTGAGATTTCGGATCCCAAATGTACCCGAGACGGACGATGTTAGGCCTACCTAGGCGTAAACGACCCCGATCTAGGATCCAGGTTAGAGGCGGTAGTACCGGTAGACGACCTCGGCCACGCAGACGGGCTTCTCGCCGCCCTCGCGCTCGATCGTCGCCGTCATCGTGACCTGCCGGCCCCAATCCTCCTCGTCGACCGCGCCGACGACGAAGGAGCCGCGCACGCGCGAGCCCGAGGGCACCGGCGCCGGGAAGCGGACCTTGTTGAGCCCGTAGTTGAGCGCCATCCCCGCGCCCGGCTCGTCGTGAGGCAGCACCTCGTACGACATCTGCGGCAGCAGCGAGAGCGTCAGGTAGCCGTGTGCGACCGTGCCGCCGAACGGGGTCTGGGCCGCCATCTCGGGATCGACGTGGATGAAGTTGTGGTCACCCGTCGTGTCGGCGAAGGCCTGGATCTTCTCCTGCGGCACCTCGATCCACGACGAAGGCCCGAACATGGCCCCGGCTTCGATCGCGCTCATGAGCGGAAACGCTACCGTCCGAGCGCGAAAGGCCGGAGGCTAAGGCAGCCGCGTAGCGGCGGCTTAGCCGCAGGCTTCCCCGCCCGCCGCGGCGCGCGGAGTTCGGTCACCGGGCCTGGAGAGCGAAGCTCTTCAGGCAGTCTGCTCGACGGGCTCGTCGGGCTCTTCGCCGGCGGCCTCTGCGCTCGTGACGAGCGTCGGGCGGATGCCCTGCGCGATGCACTCCTTCGTGATCACGCACTTGGTCACGTCGCGCCGCGACGGCAGCTCGAACATCACGTCGAGCAGCGCGCCCTCGATGATCGAGCGGAGCCCGCGGGCGCCGGTCTCGCGCTCGAGCGCGCGGTCGGCGATCTCCCACATCGCGTCCTCGGTGAAGACGAGCTCGATGCCGTCGTAGCCGAAGAAGCGCTGGTACTGCTTGATGAGGGCGTTCTTGGGCTCCTCGAGGATCTGGACGAGGTCCTCGCGCCGCAGCTGGTGCACGGCGGACACGACGGGGAGCCGGCCGATGAACTCCGGAATCAGCCCGAAGTTGAGGAGATCCTCCGGCATCACCTGGGCGAGCAGCTCCGAGGCTTCGACGTCGTGCTTCGAGCGGATGTCGGCGCCGAAGCCCAGGGCGTTCTTGCCGATCCGCCGCGCGATGATCTTGTCGACTCCGGCGAACGCACCGCCGCAGATGAAGAGGATATTGGTGGTGTCGATAGAGAGGAACTCCTGGTGCGGGTGCTTGCGCCCGCCCTGCGGCGGCACCGAGGCCACCGTCCCCTCGAGGATCTTCAGCAGCGCCTGCTGCACGCCCTCGCCCGACACGTCGCGCGTGATCGACGGGTTGTCCGCCTTGCGCGCGACCTTGTCGACCTCGTCGATGTAGATGATCCCGGTCTCGGCCTTCTTGATGTCGAAGTCCGCCGCCTGGATCAGCTTGAGGAGGATGTTCTCGACGTCCTCGCCGACGTAGCCCGCCTCGGTCAGCGCCGTCGCGTCGGCGATCGCGAAGGGGACGTTGAGGATCCGCGCGAGCGTCTGGGCGAGCAGCGTCTTGCCGCAGCCGGTCGGGCCGAGCAGCAGGATGTTCGACTTCTGGAGCTCGACCTCGTCGTCCTCCTGGCCCATCTGCACGCGCTTGTAGTGGTTGTAGACGGCGACCGAAAGTGTCCGCTTCGCTTCCTCCTGCGAGACGACGTAGTCGTTGAGGACGGCGTAGATGTCGCGCGGGCGCGGCAGGTTGTCGAGGTCGAGCTGGGTCGGGGTCGTCAGCTCCTCGTCGATGATCTCGTTGCAGAGATCGATGCACTCGTCGCAGATGTAGACGCCCGGGCCGGCGATCAGCTTCTTGACCTGGCGCTGGCTCTTGCCGCAAAAGCTGCAGAGAAGCTGCTCGTTGCCGTCGGTTGCGCGTGCCATATCTCTTCTTCTACCTCGGTCCGGGGGATTCGTCTACTGCCCTAACGGTGGGCAATCACCTGGTCGACGATGCCGTACTCGCCTGCTTCGTCCGCATTCATGTAGTAGTCGCGCTCCATGTCCTTCGAGACCTTGTCGACGGGCTGATTCGTGTGGTGGGCGATGATCTCCTCCAGGCGCCGCTTCAAGTTGATCGTCTCCTTGGCCTGGATCTCGATGTCGGTGCCCTGCCCCTGGAAGCCGCCGGATACCTGGTGGATCAGGATCTTGGAGTTCGGCAGCGCACTGCGCTTTCCCTCCGTGCCGGCCGCGAGAAGCAGCGCGCCCATCGACATCGCGATGCCGACGCAGATGGTCGCGACGTCCGGCTTGATGAACTGCATCGTGTCGTAGATCGCGAGCCCCGAGTAGACGGAGCCGCCCGGCGAGTTGATGTAGATGTTGATGTCCTTGTCGGGGTCCTCGGACTCGAGATGGATCATCTGGGCGACGATGAGGTTCGCGACCTGGTCGTCGATCGGGGTGCCGAGGAAGATGATCCGCTCGTTGAGCAGCCTCGAGTAGATGTCGAAGAAGCGCTCGCCGCGCGAGGTCTGCTCGATGACGGACGGGATGACGAGATTCGAGGGCGGGGACGGCGGGTTCATGATCGGGCTCCTTCGGTGTGGTGCTGGTCGGGGGGCGGCTGGTCGGGGGTCCAGAGTTTCGTCTCTGTCGGGGGATTCTCCTTGTCGGGCGTCCAGATGGCCTCGCGGGCCTCGGCCTGGGCGAGCGGGATGCGCTTGACCTCGCCGGCGATCTGGTCGAGCGCCCTGCGGAGCCGCAGGTCCTCGCGGAGCGACTCGAAGCGGCCGCTCTCGCGGAGGGCCACGAGCATCTCGTCGCCGTCGTCGCCGAGCGCCTCGGCCTGCTCGCGCACGAGCTCCTCGACGTCGGCGTCCGCCACCTCGAGCCCGAGCTGGTCGGCGGCCGCGTCGAGCACGAGCTCACGGGCGACCGAGCGCTGCGCCTCGCTTTGGAGCTGCGCAACGAGCTGCTCGGGCTGCTGGCCCGTCATGGCGAGGAAGGTCTCGAGCGACACGCCGCGCGCCTCGACCTGGCGGGCGAAGCCGTTCAGCAGCTCGCGCGTGCGGGAGTCGACGAGCGGCCCGGCGGCGTCGACCTTGGAGGCCGCGACGAGCGCATCGGCCGCGTCGGCGCGGAACCGCGTCTCGATCTCCTCCTCGATCTGCTCGCGGAGGCGCGTCTCGACGTCGGTGCGCAGCTCGGCGAACGTCTCGAACTCGCTCGCCGACCGGGCGAGGTCGTCGTCGAGCGGCGGCAGGACCTTCTCCTTGATCTCCTTGACGGTCGCAGTGAGGGTCTGCGTCGATCCGTCGGCGAGCTCGAACGAAATCTCCTTCGTCTCCCCGGTGCTCATCCCGACGAGGCCCTGCTCTACCTCCTCGACGATCGCGCCGCGACCGAGATCGACGACGTAGTCGCGCCTCGTCTCGTCCTCGGCGACGAGGTCGACGACCACCGTGTCTTCGGGAGCGACGGCGCGGTCCTCGACGGGAACGAGCTCGGCGATCGTGGCCCGCAGCGCGTCGAGCTCGGCCTGGACGAGCTCCTCGGGCACCTCGACCTCGGCGACGCCGACCTCGAGCTCCTTCCAGTCGGGCAGCTCCGGCTTGGCCTGCACCGCGACCGTTGCCGTGAACTCCCAGTCCTCGTCCTCGGAGGCGGGCAGCTCGAAGTCGTACTCCGGCTGGGCCACCGGACGCACGCGACTGCGCGCAGCGGCGTTCCAGAACCAGCCGCCGATGTGGCTCTCGACGGCTTCGGTCATCAGCCGCTCGCGGCCGACGCGCTGCACCAGCACCTGGCGCGGGACGCGGCCCTTGCGGAAGCCCGGGATCTTGACGCTTCGCGCGAGGTCGTCGGCGGCGTGCTCGACGGCGTGGTGGACGTCGTGCGACGGAACCTGAACCGTCAGCCGGACGCGGTTCTCCGTGAGCTCCTCGACCTGTGCCTGCACGGGATCATTCAAGCAGGGAGCGGACGGACGAGGTCGAACGGTCGAGGCACGTGAGCGCCTGGAACCTGAGCCTGCTCTGCCTGGCCGGAGCCATCTGGCTCACGATCTTCTCGGCGATCGCCTACGCCGTCCGCGTTCGCGCCTGAGCCGCGCTCACGGGCGGGCGACGGAACGGGCGTCGACCTGTCCCTTGTCGTCGACGCTCACGACCATCACCTCTTGGCCCCGGGACATGGTGGCCGAGCCGAGTGTCTGATTCACGAGCGCCCACCCCTGGGCCGACCAGGTGGTGACCGCAGCTTCGAGCCGCCGTTGCTTCTCCTCGGCCGAGATGCCGCCGCGCCCGCCGAGGAGGGCCACCGCGAGACCGATCACGGCAGCAGCGAGGATGCCGAGGACGATCCAGACCCAGGTCGGCGTCGAGTTACCCGAACTGGTGCCTGCCGTCGTGGCCGTCGTCGGCGTGACCTTCTCCGTCGTCGTCAGTTCGACCGTCGTGACGACGGTGTTCCCGGGCGCCGTCGTCGTCTCGGAAACGGTCGTCGTGACCGGGACGGTCTCGGTCGTCGTGACGTCGGCGATGCCACTCGCTGCGAGGCCGCCCGCGAGCAGGAGACCGGCGGCAAAGAGAGCCGCAAGCGCGACGAGCCGTCTCATGCCGACAAGTCAAGCGGCTCACGGCCGCCGGCTTCTCATCCATCCGGGATGATTTAGGGCCGGACCTCGATGCGGGCGAGAGGACTCGAACCTCCAAGGGCCTCGCGGCCCAACGGGACCTAAACCCGCCGCGTCTGCCAGTTCCGCCACGCCCGCGCCCGGAAAGGATACGGGCCGCCTGACGCGGGAACATCGCTGTTCGTACTAGAGTCGCGCCCCGTGGCTGGAATGAAGCCCGAGGACGTCTATGCGCTCACGAGCGCCGGAGATCCGCGTCTCTCGCCCGACGGGCAGCGCGTCGCGTACGTCGTAGGCCGAATCGACGAAGAGGCGAGCGCCTACCGTTCGGCGATCTGGGTGGCGTCGCTCGACGGCTCCGAGGAACCGAGGCAGTTCACCTCCGGCGAGCGGAACGACGGTTCCCCCCGCTGGTCTCCCGACGGACGCTGGCTCGCCTTCGTCTCGAACCGCGACGGCGACGAGAAGAAGGCGAAGGGACAGCTCTACCTCCTGCCCGCGCACGGCGGCGAGCCGCGCCGGCTGACCGACGGTGACGAGAGCGTCGAGTCGGTCGTGTGGTCTCCGGACTCGAGTCGCATCGCCTTCGCCCGCCGCGTCCGCGACGAGGCCTATGAGGAGGAGGACGACCGCAAGCGCGGTCCGCGGCGGTTCACCCGCGTCTTCTTCAAGCTCGACGGGGTCGGCTGGACCGGCGACCGCCGCAAGCACCTCTTCGTCATCGGCCTCGACGGCGACGACGAGCGGCAGCTCACGGACGGCGACTGCGAGAACGACGGGCCGG
Source organism: uncultured Actinomycetes bacterium (assembly GCA_963770815.1). Classification (GTDB taxonomy): domain Bacteria; phylum Actinomycetota; class Thermoleophilia; order Gaiellales; family Gaiellaceae; genus Palsa-739. Next base: position 63,850 of record CAVYQV010000001.1, on the reverse strand, counting down.
CGTGGACTCCGGACGGCAAGCGAATCGTCTTCACGTCGATGCGCGGCGACCGCTGGGACGTCGCTTTTGCCGAGGCGCTCTACGAGCTCGACGTCGACTCCGAGGGAGCAGAGCCGAAGCGGCTGACCCAGCAGGACGAGTCCGCGAGCACCGCCTCCGTCTCCCCCGACGGCGCGCAGATCGCGTACGTCCATTTCCCCGACGACGGCACGTTCCCGCACCACGGCCAGATCGCGGTGATGAATGCCGACGGGAGCGACCGCCGCATCCTCACGACCTCCCTCGACCGGCAGTGCGCGCCGTTCCCGCTCGCCCGCGAGCCGGTCTGGGACGGCGACCGCCTCGCCTTCGGGATCGAGGACGGCGGCAACGTCCACCTCTACACCGTCGCGGCGGACGGCTCGGGCGAGCCCGAGCTGCTGGTCGGAGGCGAGCAGTACGTCGGCCTCCACGACCTCGTCGACGGAGCGCTCGTGTACACGGCGAGCACCCACACCCGCCCACACGAGCTGTTCAAGGCCGACGGCGGTGACGGCACGCGCATCACGTCGGTCGCCGACGACTTCGTCGCCGGGAGGGAGCTCGACGCGGTCGAGCGGTTCACGGCGACGTCCGCGGACGGAACCGAGGTCGATGCGTGGCTCGTGCGTCCTCCCGGCTGCGACGCGGGCAAGCGCTACCCGACGCTCCTCGTGATCCACGGCGGCCCCTTCGCGCAGTACGGGACGGGCTTCTTCGACGAGGTGCAGGTGTACGCCGGCGCCGGCTACTGCGTCCTCTTCTCGAACCCGCGCGGCGGGTCGGGCCACTCCGAGGCGTGGGGACGGGCGATCCGCGGCCCGGCCGGCGGCGAAGGCAAGGGCTGGGGCTCGGTCGACTACGAGGACCTGATGGGCGTCGTGGACTCGGCGCTCGAGAAGTACCCGTTCCTCGACGGCGACCGGCTCGGCGTCCTCGGCGGCTCGTACGGCGGCTACATGACCTCCTGGATCGTCGGGCACACGAATCGCTTCAAAGCCGCGCTCTCGGAGCGGTCGGTCAACCACCTCGTCAGCGCCTTCGGCTCGAGCGACCTGTTCTGGATCTTCGAGCGCCAATTCGGCGGGCCGATGTGGGAGAACGTCGACGCGTGGCTGGAGATGTCGCCGGCCACCTACGCCCGCGACATCGAGACCCCGCTGCTCATCGTCCACTCCGAGAACGACCTGCGCTGCAACATCGAGCAGGGCGAACACCTCTTCACGCTCCTCCGGCTGCTCGGCAAGGAGACCGAGATGCTCCGCTTCCCGGCCGAGGGCCACGAGCTGTCGCGGTCCGGCTCGCCCATCCACCGCGTCCAGCGGTTCGAGGCGATCCTCGAGTGGTTCGGCCGCTACCTCGAGCCCGGCGCGGGCTGATGCGCGCATTTGCGGCGGCGGCCGGCGCGTTCGCGCTCGTGCTCGCCGTCCTCCTCGCGGCCGTCGGCCAGCTGGGGAAGATCGACCGGCAGACCTTCGTCGTCGTGCTGGCGGCCGCGGCAGTCTCCGCCGGCGTCGCCGCCTGGCGAACGCGCGGTCACGACTGACGGCGCGGCCGACGGTCAGCCGAAGCGCGCGACGGCGCGGGCGCGGCGACGCTCGGCCTCGACCTCACGGTCCTTCGGCGCGGCCGTCGTGACGAGGTCGGCGAGCAGGTGCTCCGTGATGTGTGCGATCTCGCGCACGGCCCGGTCGAACGCCGCCTCGTTCGCGTGCGACGGCTTGTTCATCCCGCTGACCTTGCGCACGTACTGCAGCGCCGCGGAGTGCACCTCCTCGGAGCTCGCTCGAGGCTCGAAGTTGTAGAGAACGCGGATGTTCCGGCACATGCCTCGATGCTAGCTTCGACGCCCATGGAGCCACTGAACGGGACGCTGGTCGTGGACTTCAGCCGGTACCTCCCCGGCGCCTTCGCGTCCCGTGAGCTGCTCGAGCTCGGCGCGCGCGTCGTCTGCGTCGAGCCGCCCGGCGGCGATCCGATGCGCAGCACCGCTCCTGCCTGGGACGCCGCGCTTCGCGCGGGGAAGGAGTCGCTCGAGGTCGACCTCAAGGGCGACCCCACGCCGGCGCTCGAGCTCCTGGCCGCGGCGGATGTCGTGCTCGAGTCCTTCCGTCCCGGCGTGGCCTCCAGGCTCGGCGTCGGCCCGGAGCACGTGGGGGAACGCGTCGTCTACTGCTCGATCACCGGCTTCGGCCTCGGCAACCGCCACGAGCAGCGCGCCGGCCACGACCTCAACTACCTCGGCTGGGCCGGGGCGCTCTGGGACACCGCGCCGTCGCTGCCGCCGGTCCAGATCGCCGACCTCGCAGCGGGCGGGCTCATGGCTGTGACGAAGATCCTCGCCGCCCTGCTCGAGCGCGAGCGCACCGGCAGGGGCGGCCGCGTCGTCGTCTCGATGACGGACGGCTCGCACCGCCTGGTCGCGCATCGCCTCGGCGGCGACCCGGTTCCGCGGCTGCTCACGGGCGGCCTCGCGTACTACCACATCTACGAGACCGCGGACGGCCGGCAACTCACCGTCGCCGCGCTCGAGCCCGTCTTCTTCCGGCGGCTGACGGAGCTGCTCGGCCGGCCGGAGCTGGCAGAGCGCCAGTTCGACGCGGACCAGGAGGCACTCGCGGCCGAGCTCGGCGCGATCTTCGCGACCCGCCCACTCGCCGAATGGCTCGCGCTCTTCGACCAGGAGGACGTCTGCGTCGGCCCCGTCGCGACCCTCGCGGAGGCCGCAGCGGACCTCGCCTAGCTCGCGGCGGATGTGCTGGGACGGTCGCTTGCCGCGTCGATGTACTCGAAGCAGCGGTTGACCGCGCCCCGGACGCTCTTGGTGGCGAGGCTGAGGTCGACGATGCCGTCGAAGCCTGAGAAGGCCCGCTGGGCGAGGAGGTAGAGCGCGAGCAGCGTGCCGATCTGGGCCGTGCCCGCGAAAGCGGCAGTGACCACGACCGCGATCGGGCCGAGCATGGCGAGTCCGCCGGACCCCTGAGTGTTGATCGCCTGCAACCAGCCGTAGCGGATCTCCGCCCGCATCACGCGCGCCACGGCCACCCGGAAGCGCCTCGCCGCCCGGGTCTCGTCGGGCTCCAGGAGTTCCCCGGCGATCGAGCGAGTCATGCGCTCGAGCACCTCTTGGCGCTGCAGCCCGGCCGCGGCTGCAGGCTCCTGGGTTCTCCTCGTGACCACCCAGATGGCGCCGAGCAGCGGGAAGATGACCGCGAGCGCCACGGGCTCGAGCAGCCCGATCGCGACCGTGGCGCTGACGAACTGGACGAGCACCATCGAGCCGGTGTCGAGCATCCCGACGGTGATCTGATCGACGGTGAGAACGTCCGAGATGAAGCGGGACGGGATCCCGCTCTGCTCCTCGTCGTCGGTCGCGCCTCTGCGGCGGAGACCCTCGAACATCCGCAGACGCAGGCTGCGATGGAGCCTGCCTGCGTTTCGGTAGTACATGCCGTCCGAGAGGACGAATGCGATCGCCTGGACCAGGATCGCGGCGGCGATGGCCACGGAGAGCAGCGCCGCCTCACGCTTGTCGCCGTGCTCGACCAGCGCATCGACGAGCACGCCGAGAAGCAGCGGGGGCACGAGCCCCACCAGGACGCCGGCCGCACTCAGCCCGACCATGCCGGCGAGGCTCCAGCGCAACGGCCTCAGCAACCCTGCGACCCGCCGCCAGGGCACGGCCGCCGGGCGATCCGGGAGTGTCACCTGCTTCTGCGACCGAGAGCTCAAGTCAGCCAGTGTCTGAGGGTCGGCAGAGCCTCCGCATCGGTAGTTGGCCGCATCGCAGCGCTTAACCGACCCTTTGCCAGAAGAGACGGCAACCTTTACCGAACCGTGTCCCGGCCTTGGCGCGCGCAGTCGTACAACTGGGTCAATGGAAACGAGAGCCACATTCGAGCCGGCGCGGCTCGTGAAAAAGGAGGCGAAGATGAACCGCTACCGCCTTACCTTCGACCCGAACCCGAAGGAACTGGCCCGCCGCGACGCCGCCGGCAGCCATGTCGCGCTTCTCTGGAGCCGCCGCACGCATCGCGCAGCCGTCATCGTCGACGACGACGCGACGGGAGAGCTCGTAGAGCTCGAGATCCGCGAGCGTGACAACCCGCTCGACCTCTACCAGCACCCCTACGCCTACGTCGAGACCCGCGGCCACCCCTGCACTTCGTGCCGCCTGCCGAGAGCGACGGCCGCCGGAGTACTCGAACGGAACACGACACGACCAAGGAGGTGACACCGATGGAGAAGAAGAGCCGCGACAAGCACGGGATCAAGAAGGACAGCCGGAAGGACAGCCGCCGCGATTACTAGAAGCCCAGCCACGAAGCGGGTCGCAACGCAATCTCCCCTCGATTGCGTCGGCGGCCTGCTTCGCTTTGCTCGCGCGGCTCGGCGCCCTCATGGCCCCGGGAGGAATCGAACCTCCGCACGCAGCTTCGAAGGCTGCCGCTCTATCCGCTGAGCTACGGGGCCGAGCCGGCAAAGGGTATCCCGCTACGCTGTGGCCGCTCGGTGGCGGTAGCTCAGTTGGTAGAGCTCCGGGTTGTGGTCCCGGTGGTCGCGGGTTCGAGTCCCGTCCGCCACCCTCCGTGCTCCGCGTCGGCTAGGCGTAGGTGCGGCGGAGGTAGTCCAGGTACGGCTGCGCGGCGATCGTCGAACCGGTCGCGCGCCGCAGCGTCTCCTGGGGTGAGAACTTGCGGCCGAGCAGGTGGACGTGCTCGCCGAGCCACTCACGCAGCGGCGTGAACTCGCCGCGGCCGACCTGCTCCTCGAGGTCCGGCAGATCGCGGCCGGCGGCCTCCCAGATCTGCACCGAGGCGACCGTCCCGATCAGGTAGGTCGAGAAGTAGCCGATCGACCCGCCCGACCAGTGGACATCCTGGAGGACGCCGTGACCGTCGTCCGGGACCTCGACGCCGAGGTAGTCCCAGATCTTCTCGTTCCAGCGCTGCGGCAGGTCGCGCAGCTCGACGCGGCCCTCGACCATGTCCTGCTCGAGCTCGAAGCGGAGCATCACGTGCATGCCGTAGGTGACCTCGTCCGCCTCGATCCGGATCAGACCGGGCTCGACCGCGTGGATCGCGTCGTGGAACTGCTCGAGGTCGACGCCCGCGAGCTGCTCGGGGTACGTCTCCTGCAGCCGGGGATAGAAGAGCTGCCAGAAGGGGCGGCTGCGCCCGACGAGGTTCTCCCAGAGCCGGCTCTGCGACTCGTGGATCCCGAGCGAGCACGGCCCGCCGGTCGGCAGCCGCTCGAGATGCTGCGGCTGCTGGTGGCTGTAGAGGCCGTGGCCGTACTCGTGCATCGTCGAGAAGAGCGAGTGGAGCGAGTCCGGGTGGTAGTTCGTCGTGATCCGGACGTCGTCGCGGCCCGCGCCCGACGCGAACGGATGCTCGGTCGGGTCGATCCGCCAGCTGTCGGGCCGGTGGCCGAAGAGGTCGGTCACCTCGTAGGCGAGGTCGCGCTGGCGGTCGGGCGGGAAGTCGCCGGACAGGAACGAGGTGTCCACGTCCCGCTCCCGCAGCTGGGCGATCAACTCGACGAGCGGCGGCTTCAACTCGTCGAACAGCGCGCGCACCTCCGCGGTCGTCGTCTGCGGCTCGTAGTCGTCGAGGAGCACGTCGTAGCGTTCGGCGGCACCCTCGGCGACGCAGTCGACGTACTCGAGCTTCAGCTCGACGATCCGCTCGAGCACCGGCAGGAACGACGCGAAGTCCGCCTCCGCCTTCGCCTTCACCCAGACAGGCCGGGCCTCGGCAGCAGCACGGGCCATCTCGGCCCGCAGCGCCGCCGGCACGTTGACCGCCTTCTCGTAGTCGCGGCGGACGAGAGCGATCAGGGCGCCGTCGTCGGAAGCCGGATCGAGCGACTCCTCGACCGGCCGCAACTCGTCGAGCCAGCGGCCGACCTCCGGATCGGTGAACCGCTCGTGCATGAGGCCGAGCAGCGTCGCGAACTGCTCGGCGCGGTGGGGAGTGCCGGCGGGCGGCATCATCGTCTGCTGGTCCCAGGCGAGGAGCCGGGCGACCTTGCCGAGGTCCCCGACCTCCGCCAGCCGCTCCTTGAGTTGCTCGAGCGCGTCCGCCATCGGCGGCACCCTAGCGGTCTACCCTTCTCTCACGCGCCCGTAGCTCAGTGGACAGAGCGGCGGACTTCTAATCCGCGGGTCGGAGGTTCGAATCCTCCCGGGCGCACTGATGACCAAAGGGATTGCCGGGAGTTGCGTCTTCCCCGGAAATCACCGATGTCATGGAGATGTCATGGGCCACGCCGAGAGCCGTATAGGCGCTCTCTGTGTGGTGTCAGCCAACGTGGGCAGGTATTGGACTTGCGGGTTAGGCGTATAGCTCGCGGTCGTGCTCGTTGACTTGGATTTGGAGGCCGTTCGGGTCCTGTAGGACGATCGAGCGGCCGAACGCCTCGTCGGCGATCCCGCGTGCGAGCGCCGAGACCTCGGCCAGCCGCTCCAGCGGCTGCTTGGCGACCATCGACAGCTCTATGCGACCCGCTTTGCCCTCCTCGGCCGTATGCAGCGCGAGCACCGCACCCTCGCCCGCCTTCAACTCCGTCCAGCCGTGGCTGCGGCTCTGGAGGTCAACCTCGAAGCCGAGCCGCTCGTAAAAAGCGACAGACTCTTCCATGTCGCGCACGTAGATGATCGGCATCAAGATCATGCTCGTGCTCCTTCCTTCATGTAGGCGGCGAGGATCTCTTCGACCAGCGCCGACAAGGATTTCCCTTCGTCCACCGCTCGATGCTTGATCGCCCGGATCAGCTCCGGCGGCAGATAGACGTTGAACTGCTGCTTATCGTTGCTCATGCCGGTATACTAGCAAACTAGTTAACTTGCTGTCAAGCTAGCACGCAGCGGTCGCACGCCCCAACTGAGTCTCATGTCATGGAGATGCCATGGGCCACGCGGAAAGCCGCGGTCTATGCCGAACCACCGCGGAAGCGCGATCCCCTAGAAAGTCCTGCTAACCCGTACTATCCGGGTCGAGCCCGGTCTATGGCGAACGACCCCGGAAAGACCCGGATGCGGTCTTCTAATCCGCGGGTCGGAGGTTCGAATCCTCCCGGGCGCATCCCGCTCCGAGCGACGGCCTACCATTGGCGAGTGGACGAGCTGACTGGGTTGCTGAGCGCCCGCGAGCTCCCGATTGCGCTCGTGCAGCTCTTCGCCGAAGATCGCACCTCCCTCGTGCTGTTCGACGTCGACCGGACCCGCGCCCTCAACGAGCACCACGGCGTGGAGAGAGTCGACGCCTTCTTGCGAGCCCTCGGAGCCGCGATCCATGAGCGCTGCGGCCCGGGCGAGCTGGCCGCGAGGATCGGCGGAGACGAGTTCGCCTGGGGGCTCGTCGAGGACGACGGCAGCACCGTTCTGGAAGAGGTCGAGCGCATCCGACAGCGATTCGCCGAGGAGTCGGGTGGGGCGACGCTCGGCGTCGGGATCGCGGATGCGGCGACGCTCGAGCCGAATCAGTGCGGGCTCGACCTGCTCGTTACCGCCCGCGACGCGCTGGCCGAGGCCAAACGCCGCGGGCCGGGCGGCTTGCAGATCTCCAGCCGATGACGCGAGCACCCGCCTGGCGCCTGCGTCAGCGGGGCCCGTTCAAGGTGCTGTTCGCGCACCACCGCGACCACGAGGCGCATCACGTCGTGATGGTCATGGTCGTCGCCGCGGCGCTCTCGCTGATCGCGACGATCTTCGTCGCGGGTGCGGCCGGCTATGTCGCCGTCGCCTCGCGCCTCCGGCACGCGAACTGGTACTGGATCCCGTTCGCGATGGCGGGCGCGGTCGCCGCGCAGATCGGCTACACGTTCGCGTACCGCGAGGTCGCGCACGTCGGACGCGGCGTCAAGCTGAGCGCGCTCCGGGCGAGCGCAATCGTCGCCGCGGGCTTTGGGATGTTCATCCCCCGCGGCGGGTTCGGGGTGGACATCGAGGCCCTCCAGGATCTGGGCGTCCCGCCCGAGGAGGCGCGCGTGCGGGTGCTCGGGCTCGGCTCCCTCGAGTACGCAGTGCTCGCGACCGGGGCCCTGATCTGCGCGATCCTCCTGCTCGCCGACCACGCCCACGCACAGCGCGCCGTGACGCTCTCGTGGACGATCGGCGTTCCCCTCGGGACGGCGCTCGCCGTGATCGCCGTCCGCTACCGCAAGTGGATCTGCCGCGGCCGGCTAAAGAAGATCCTCGGCCCACCGCTCGACGCGATCGCAGTCGTCGGGCAGATCGTCGCAGCGCCGCGCCGGCACGGTGCCGCGGCGTTCTCCGGGATGGCCGTCTACTGGATCGGCGAGGTGTTCGTCCTCTGGGTCTGCCTCGCCGCCTTCAACGGCGTCACACCGGGCGTCGCCGCGGTTGTCGTCGGCTACGCAACCGGCTACGCGCTGACGCGGCGGACGCTCCCGCTCGCGGGCGCCGGCGCCGTTGAGGCGCTGCTCCCGTTCGCGCTGGTCTGGGTCGGCTTCGGCCTGGCGCCGGCCGTTCTCGCCGTCTTCGCCTACCGCGTCTTCAATCTCTGGCTGCCGCTCGGCCCCGCGGCCTTCGGGCTCTACCACCTGCAGCGGCGAGCGCCGGAGAGCCCGAGCCTAGTGGCGCCGGACGCCGAAGTCGGTCGTGATGATGACGATGTCCCTGCCGCCGTAGACGCCCGGAGCGTGCACGACAGAAACGGCTGAGATCCCGATCTGGCGCCACCGCGAAGCGAGAAGGTTCGCGAGATGCGGAGGGCTCCCGATCCACATCCGCATCGCATGGCCGGCGCTCACGCTCGCGGAGGCCCAGAGCAGGTTCTCTCCGACCGACCAGTACGAATAGTTCGCGTCGGGATAGAAGCGCTCGATCCGCCGCCAGAAGGCAGTCCCGTTGGCCGAGGGATGCGCGAAGTAGCCGACCCGGCCCATCTCGAGCGAATGCAGACGCGCCGAGCGGTCGAGAGAAGCCGATTCGCGCAGCGGCGCGAGACCGTGCGCGACACGGAAGCTGTTCAGCGCGGCGAGAACCTGGTGATTGAGCGGCGGGAGGTTCGTCTCCGAGCGGGAGGTCGCGAGCGCCGAGGCGGCGAGCACGCCCATGGAGACGAGCCCTGCCAGCGCAAGGCCAAGACGGAGTGTTCTCGCACCGCTCACACCCACACCCTCGGAGCAGTCCGGGAACGCGGCCATTCCCCGTTCGGGGCAACTTTGCGCAGCGGGCGCCCCGCCCCTTGCGTGGTTTCGGCGCGGCCCACCTTCGGGACCATCTCATAACGATGTCCTTTTCCGCGGCGAACCGCTCGCGCAGGAGCCAGACGTCTACCGCGGCGCGCCGAGCCGCCGACGGATAGCGTTCCGGACAGATGAGCACAGCGACCCTGCACACGAACCACGGCCCGATCGAGCTCGAGCTGTTCGAGGGCGAAGCGCCGACGACGGTGGAGAACTTCCGCAAGCTCGCGGGGGACGGCTTCTACGACGGAGTCATCTTCCACCGGATCATCCCCGACTTCATGATCCAGGGCGGCGACCCGACGGGAACGGGCTCGGGCGGCCCGGGCTACAACTTCGAGGACGAGTTCAACGACCACCCGGTCGTGCGCGGCGCGCTCGCGATGGCGAACGCCGGACCGAACACGAACGGCAGCCAGTTCTTCATCGTGACGGCGGATGCGTGCCCGTGGCTCGACGGCAAGCACACCGTCTTCGGGCAGGTCACGAACGGGATGGACGTGGTCGATGCGATCTCGGCCGTGGAGACGGACGAGGCGGATCGCCCGCGCACCAACGTCGTCATCGAGCGGATCGATCTCTGAGCGCCGCCCAGAGCGGCAGCCCGTACCAGAGCGCGGCGACGACCACGAGCAGCGACCCGGCAGCCGCGATCGCGAATCCGCGGGAGACAACGAAGTCCGTCACGAGCAGCACGACCGCCTCGAGCGACACCGCCGCGGCCGCGATTCCCGCGATTGCGAACCGGTTGCCGACCACGAGCACGCGCTCCTTGTCGCCGTGCCGGAAGCGAAGCCGGTGGTACGAGGTCGGCGCGGTGAAGAGCGCGACCGAGACGGCGGTCGCAAGGAAGGCGACGAGGAACACGTCGCGCTGGAACTCGGTGACGCGCGTCCAGCCCCGGGCGAACGGGACGGCTACGAGGAAGCCCAGCAGGACAGTGATGCCCGGAAGGACGACGCGCAGCTCGTTCAGCAGCTCGATCAGCTCGCGGTTGGCCCGCGCCTTGGGCGTCTCCTCCTGGGGCGGCCGCTCGTCGTCCATGCAGCGGACGCTACGCCTCGCGGCGGTCGAGTTAAAGGTCTGCCGGAAATCGGCCGAACCACGCTTACATGCGGCTTGCAGATCGCTTAGATATGGCTCATCAATGCCTGCTCTGATGCTCTCGTGCCCGGCCTGACGCGACGCCTCTTGCTCGCCGTCCTGGCGACGCTGGCGCCGGCGGTAGCCGCCTCTCCTGCCGGCGCGACCGGGCACACAGTTCACGCTGTGCGAGCCGGCCCGAACGTCGGCGTCGTCGACATCTACACGACGCTCGGTTACCAGCACGGGCTCGCCGCGGCGGGCACCGGGATGATCCTGACCCGCTCGGGCGAAGTCCTGACCAACAACCACGTGATCGAGGGCGCGACGAAGTTCAAGGTCGTCGACGTCACGACTCACCGCCGGTACACGGCCACGGTCGCCGGCTACTCGGTCTCGCGCGACATCGCGGTGCTGCAGCTGGCGAACGCGTCGGGCCTGCGGACCGTGAAGCGCGGCGGCGCCGTTCCGCTGCACGTCGGGATGCGGATCGTCGCCCGCGGGAACGCGCAGGGCGTCGGCGGGCTGCCGAAGGTTGCGCCCGGCCAGATCATCGCGCTCCACCAGCAGATCGTCGCGACGAACGAGGGCACCGATCCCGAGACGCTGAGCAACGTGATCGCGACCGACGCTCCCGTCGTGCCCGGTTACTCCGGAGGGCCGCTCGAGAACAGCCAGAACCGCGTCCTCGGCATGGTTACCGCCGGCTCGACCGCGGGAGCCCACCGCGGCTTTGCGATCCCTCTCAAGCAGGCGCTGCAGATCGCCCGCCGGATCGAGAGCGGCCGACCAAATGCCACCGTCCACATCGGGCCGACGGCGTTCCTCGGCGTCCTGCTCGCAAAGGCCGCGGACGAGGCGAAGATCGCCAGGGTCATCGCGGGGAAGCCCGCCGACCTTGCGGGTCTCGGCAAGGGTGACGTCATCACGTCGCTGAACGGCGCCAAGATCGCATCGGTCACGGACGTCCGGACGACCGTCCTCTCGCTCGTGCCCGGCAAGACCGTCTCGATCGGCTGGACGGATACGAGCGACGTCGCCCATACCGGCACCATCACGCCGATCAGCGGCCCGCCGCAGTAGCGTCCTCCACCATGAGCTCGACGCTGCGCCCCAGACTGGTGTGGGGTTCGCTGCGCCTCGCGCGCCTGCCGTCGCTGCCCCCGCCGGCGGTCGACCTCGAGACCGCGGCGAGGTTCGCCGACGCGGCCGACGAGCTGCTCGCCGGCGGTGCGGTCGCTGTCCCCGAGCCGCGGCTGGACTTTCTCCGCTGGCTGGCGGAGAACCGAGAGGTCGTCTTCCACGGCTCGCCGCGCGACGACCTACGTGAGTTGTCGACGGAGCGGCGGTCGCGCGACGCTTCCGCGTGGGGCAATCAGCAGGCTGTATACGCCTCCACGGATCCGGTGTGGTCGATCTACTTCGCGTGTCTTCGCCGCGACCAGGGCTGGACCGGGACGCGCAACGGGAGCATGGGCCGGGCAGGCGGGCCGCTCTATCCGCGCCACTACGTCTTCCTGCACAACCGCGGCTCGGCCTCTCCGGACCGGTTCGGGCCCGGCTCGCTGTATCTGCTGCCGCCGAGCAGCTTCGTCGCGGACAAGCCGCTTGCAGGCGCAATCGACACCGCGCACCTCGTCTCCCACGAACCGGTCCGACCGCTCGCCCGGCTCGACGTCACACCGGACGACTTCCCGTTCCGCGATCGCGTCGGCTACTACCGCGACGGCGAGCCGAACTGGGTCTCGCTTCTGCGCGCCTGAGCCCTAGTAGGCGGCGCCCCGCTGCCGGTACATCTTCTGAGCCTTGCGGCCCGAGTAGGACAGCAGATCGAGGAACGCGCCGGCGGCGACGGCGATCCAGGCTGCGCCGTGAACCCCGCCCACGGTCCAGACGATCGTGTACATCAGCGTCGTCCACGGGAAGAAGATCAGGCCGAGCAGCGGCCACCACCAGTGGGCGAAGGCAGCCTGGACGCGATGGCCGAAGATCCATTCGAGCGCGAGCGCCAGGCGTGGCCCGAACGCGAACAGCACCAGCAAGAAGCAGCACACGCCGTCAGTTTCGCGGTGAGGCCGGACGGCAGGCCCGAAACGTTGGTCCCCTGTTGGCATTAGAGGCGTACCCTGAGGTCGTCATGATCCGGCCAGGACGCGCGACGGCAGCAATTGGTTCCGCGCTCGCTATCGCGGTGGCGTTCGGCTGCGGGGCTGCCGGCGGCAGCAACGCGAAGCAGGCGGTGTCGCCATGCGGGACCGTGAACGCTCCTGCCTGGTCTCCCGACGGGACGCAGATCGCCTGGTTCGGCTACCGCTGGCCTCGGCCGCCCCATGGCCACGCGACCGGCGCGTACAACATCCTGCGGGCGTTCTGCGCTTCGAACGCCGACGGCACGAACCTCCACCAGCTCCCGAAAACGGTCTGTAGCGAGCGCTGCTCCAACAACCTGGGCGACCCGCCGGGCCAGCTCAACTGGGTGGGGCCGAGCCTCCTCGTCTACGGCAGCGACGACGGTGTCCACACGATCTCGGTGGGCCAGAAGCCCAAGCTCCTCGCCAGGAAAGGCCCCGACCCGTACGCGATCGACGCGCAAGGCGATCGCATCGCCGCCAACGACTTCGCAACAGGCTGCCTCTCGTGCCGCGGCCCGGTGAAGATCTTCAGCGTCCCGTCCGGCGCCGTCGTCGGCGTCGTCGGCGGCAAGAAGCTCTTCAACTACCAGCCGAGCCTCTCACCAGACGGGTCGCAGGTCGTCTTCACGCGCCAACCCGCCACCGACTCCGGACGGCCCTCGATCTGGACCGCGAACGCCGACGGCAGCCACCTGAAGCGGCTGGAGCAGCACGGCAGCTATCCCCTCTGGTCGCCCGCCGGCAATCTGATCGCGTACGCCGCCCCCACCGGGCCGGCTACGACAGCACTGCGGCTGGTGGCGCCACAGGGCGGTGCAAGCAGGACTCTCCTCCGTGGTTACCCCGAGGTCTTCGGCTGGTCTCCGGACGGGAAGTACATCGCTTTCGCCGATTCGAAGGGGAGGCTCGCCGTCGTCAACGTCGCGAGCCGGAAGGTGCGGACGCTGCTCAAGCCGAAGCATCCGTTCGAGCCGTCGAGTGCCGCCTGGTCGCCGGATTCGCAGCAACTGCTGCTGGTGGCCACGCGGCCCCCGGCGCATTCGACGACGTGCCCGAGCAACTTGTGGCGAGTCCCGATCAACGGGGCGAAGCCGCACCTCGTCCACACCTGCTGACCTGCTGCGGAGAGAGGAGCGGGTGGCGGGAATCGAACCCGCGTAACTAGCTTGGAAGGCTAGGGCTCTACCATTGAGCTACACCCGCGGAGCGCTGGGTACGGTAGCGAGATGCATCCCTCGGCGGAGGCTGTCGGGCTCGCGCCGGCGCTCGCGGTCGGACTGGCTCTCGCGTACCGCGGCAACCCTGGGTCGCGCGCTCGCGTCGCCGCCGGCGTCCTCGGCGTCCTCCTGATCTTCGCCGCCTTCGTCACGCAGCTCGAGCCACTCGCGAACCACACCTTCCTCTGGGCGCACCTGCTGCAGAACGTCGTCCTCGCGGAGTGGGCTCCTCTGCTCCTCGTGCTCGCGATCCCGCCGCGGGTCGCCGAGCGGGCGGCCGGGTTCCCGCTCTTCCGGCCCTTCGTCGCGCTGCCGCTCTGGCTGGTCGCGTACTACACCTGGCACCTGCCCTGGATCTACGACGCCGCGCTCCGGCATCCGCACTCGCTCCTCCACGTCGAGCACCTCACCTATCTCGCCGCGGGCATCTGCGTCTGGTGGCCGGTTGTGCATGGGAAGAACTCGGCCGGAGCAAAAGCCGCCTACCTCTTCGCCGCGTTCGTGCTCGCGTCGCCGCTCGGGCTGCTGCTCGCGCTCATCCCGCGCGCGATCTATCCCTTCTACACCCACGCGCCGCGCACGTGGGGGCCGAGCCCGCTCGCCGACCAGCAGATCGCCGGCGTGACGATGGCGGCCGAGGAGGCGATCGTCTTCTTCGGAGCCTTCACCGCCTATCTTCTCCGCTTCCTCGCCGACGAGCAGGCAGAAGGAGCCTTCAGAGCGAGCGCGGCGGGACGAGCAGCCGGCCCGGCTCCCCGCTCCGCTCGGTCTCTGCATTGACCCCGGCGCCGAGGGCGCGATCACGGCGAACCCTGAGAGGGAGGCGGTCAATCGGGGTGGGCAGACTCGAACTGCCGCCCTCCCGGCCCCAAACCGGGCGCTCTACCAGACTGAGCTACACCCCGAGGAGATGCAGTGTAGGCGGTCGCACCGCGCGAAACGCCCGGCTGTTGCCGAAGTTCGAGACGCTCGAACACCACCAAGACCAAAGGCCGGAGGCTAAGACACCCGCGCAGCGGTGACTTAGCCGGAGGCCGAACTGCGCTCGCGCCGGCCGCTGCCGCGCGCGTGCGCACGACAGCGGACTCTCGCCCAGGGATCGACAAACAAAGAACAGCACGGAGCCGGCGGGTGACGGCGCTCTCCCGCCGGCGGAGTTCCGTTTCCCTAGCTCGCGAGACCGCAGGTCTCGCGAGCTACTCGGACTCGACCAGCGCCCGCAGCTCGGCGAGTTTCTCGCCGCGCAGCTCGTCCCGTTCCCCGCGGTCGATGCGCGCGAGCAGGTCGCGCACGAGAGGCGCGAGCTCGAGCGGGTTGAACGGTTTCGTCACGTAGTCGACGCCGCCGATGTCGAGCCCGCGCGCCCGGTCCCGAAGCTCCGCGCGCGCCGTGAGGAAGATGATCGGGATCCCGCTCGTGCGGTCGTCCTCGAGCAGCTCCTCGGCCACCCTCCAGCCGTCGAGGCCGGGCATCATCACGTCGAGGAGCACGACGTCGGGCTGCTCGTCCCGCGCGAGGTCGAGGCCTGCCGTGCCGTCCGCAGCCTCGAGCACGTGGACTCCCTCCGCTTCGAGGTTGACGCGGCAGAGCAGCCGGATCGGCGCCTCGTCGTCGATCACGAGCACCCGCAACTCGTTGGACCCATCCATGTCGGCACTCATACTTGCTCCTGCCCTCCACCGAGGGGATCGGCAACTACGGCCGGAAGCTCAAGTGGGAGCGGCGCTCAGTCTGGCCGGAATCCGGCTCCAGACATGGAAAAGCCCGCCGCTCGGGGGGTCGGTGCGGCGGGCTCTCCCGATTGCTCCCCGCAAGACGTCATACGACGCCGCGGTTCGCATCGCCCAGTGCCAAGCAGGGTAAAGCGCGTTTGCGAGGCGGACAATGGGCCGTCCGGCCCATCTTTGTACGTGGGAAAGATCGTGTCGTGCGGTTCTTCTCACTCGCACCTAACCCGGCCGCGGCTATCGTGGCCGACCGTGGTGAAACGCCTTCTTCTCGCCTCGCCGCGAGGTTATTGCGCAGGCGTCGAACGGGCGGTCGAGACGGTCGAGAGGGCTCTTGGCCTCTACGGAAGGCCGGTCTACGTCCGCAAGCAGATCGTCCACAACTCGCACGTCGTCGAGGATCTCCGCTCGCGCGGCGCCGTGTTCGTCGAGACGCTCGCGGACGTGCCCGAGGGCGCGACCGTCGTCTTCTCCGCGCACGGCATCGCCCCGGCCGTGCGCCGCGAGGCGGAGCAGCTGCGGCTGACGACGATCGATGCGACCTGCCCGCTCGTCACCAAGGTCCACGCGCAGGCGCGGCGCTACGCAGAAGCCGGCTACTCGGTCGTCCTCATCGGGCATGCCGGGCACGAGGAGGTGGAGGGCACGCTGGGCGAGGCGCCCGACGCGATCGTCCTCGTCGAGTCGGCGGAGGACGCCGAGCGGGTCTCACTCCCGGCCGACCGGTCGCTGGCGTACGTCACCCAGACGACGCTCTCGGTCGACGAGACGGGCGAGATCGTCGCCGTCCTGCGCCACCGGTTCCCCCACATCGAGGGGCCGGCCCGCGAGGACATCTGCTACGCGACCTCGAACCGGCAGTGGGCCGTGAAGGAGCTGCTGGCCGAGATCGACCTGCTGCTCGTCGTCGGCTCGCCCAACTCCTCGAACTCGGTGCGACTCGTCGAGGTCGCCCGCGCGGACGGGACTCCGGCCCATCTCGTCGACGACGTGCGCGGCATCGACGAGAGCTGGTTCGACGGCTGTGAGACCGTCGGGCTCACCTCGGGCGCCTCGGCGCCGGAGCGCCTCGTCGCGGACGTCTGCGCATGGTTCGTAGCGCGCGGCGCAGAGGTTTCCGAACAGCGGGCGGTGCACGAGGACGTGAGCTTCAAGCTGCCAGTCGAGCTGCGCCGCGCGGAGCGAGCCGCGGCCTGACGGCCGGTGGCAGCCACCCAAACGAAGAGTTCGCACGAAGGTGTCAACCGTGACGCGACCGCTCGTGGTCTCGGGCCGCTGGTCACACACACGTGACAGAGACGTAATGGTGGCTGCCACCGGCCGGCGCTAGGTCTTCTCGAGCTTCAGCTCGTCGCCTGAGACGCGGAGGTCGGTTGCGAGCACTTCCCGTGCGATCCAGTCGCCGTGCCCGGCGACGAGCTGGCGTTGCACATTGGGCACCGTGAGCACGATCCGGTCCGTCAGCTCGAAGCCCCGCTCTTTGCGCAGGGAGTTGACCCGGTGGATGAGCTCGTAGGCCTCCCCTTCGAGCTCGAGCTCGTCGTCTAGGCCGAGGTCGAGCGCGACCGTCACGCCGTCGCCCGACGCCACGGCCCAGCCCTCGCGTCCGCCCCGCTCGACGAGCACCTCGTCCCGCCCCAGCTCGTGCCCGGCCACCCGGAAGCGGCCGTCCGGCAGCTCTTCGAACTCGCCCGACGCGAGCGCCTCGCGCACCGTGCCGAGCTCCTTGCCGAGCTTCGGTCCGAGCAGCGGCAGGTTCGGCTTCACCCGCAGCTCGACCGCCTCGACCGGCCCGAGCTCGACGTCCTTCACACGCAGCTCGTCTGCGACCTCCTGGAGGTGGCCGTCGAGGCTCGCGCCCTCGACGACCAGCCGCCGCAGCGGCTGCCGCAGCTTGATGCCCGAGGTCGAGCGCGCCTGTCGGCCGAGCTCGACGACGCGCCGCACCTCGGCGATCTCGTCCAGGAGAGCCCGATCCGGCTCGTCGACCTCGGGCCAGCCGGCGAGGTGCACCGACTCCGGCCCGTCGAGGACGACGGTCCGCCAGAGGTGGTCGGTGACGAACGGGAGGATCGGCGCCATCACCCGCACTGTCTGGACGATCGCGTACCACAGGGTGTGGAACGGCGCCTGGTCGTCGCCGTCCCAGAAGCGTCGCCGCGAGCGCCGGATGTACCAGTTCGAAAGATCGTCGACGAACTCCGCGAAGGCGCGCATGACGCCCACGGTGAGATAGCCCTCGTACGCCTCTCCTGCGTCGCGGACGAACGCGTGTGTGCGCTCGACGAGCCAGCGGTCGAGCGGATCGAGCGCGCCCTCGAGATTCAGAGCCGACCAGGAAGGACGGAAGCCGACGGTGTTCGCGTAGTCGACGAAGAACTTGACCGAGTTCCAGAAGGTGAGGAACTCGCGCTTGATCGCTTCCGCAGGCCCGAAGCCGAACAGCAGGTTGCGGTCGGGCGGCTGCGCCGCGAACTGCCAGCGCATCACGTCCGCCCCCATCCGCTCGAACGCCTCCTCGGCCGGAATCGTGTTGCCCCACGAGGCGTGCATCTCGCGGCCGGTCTCGTCGAGCATCTTCTCGTAGCCGAGGACACGCCTGAACGGAGCGCCGCCCGTCAGCACCACGGACATGAAGAGCTGGGAGTAGAACCAGAGCCGGATCTGCTCACGCATCTCGCTTACCCAGTCCGCCGGGAACCATGTCTCCCAGTAGGCGTGGTCGGGCAGGTCGGCGGTCGTCAGCCCCTTGGCCGCGCCGGTCCCGTACCCCTCCGGCACCCGCTCGTCGTTCTGCCAGCCGAGCGTCGAGAACGGGACGATCCCCGCGTCGAGCCAGACGTCGCCGACCTCCTTGATCCGCTCGACCGGCTCGCCGCACTCCGCACAGCGCACCGGCACGCGGTCGATCCACGGCCGCCGCAGCTCCTCCAGCTGCTCGAGCCCCGAGACGGCGCGTTCCTCGAGCTCGCGACGGGAGCCGATCACGTTCAGGTGCCCGCAGGCACAGGGATAGAACGGCAGCGGCAGCCCGTAGTAGCGGCGGCGGGAGATGTTCCAGTCGCCCATGTTGCGGAGCCAGTCGTCCATCCGCTTCCCCATGTACTCCGGCGTCCATGCGACGGTCGCGTTCGCGTCGAGCATCTGCTGCCGCAGCACGCGGACCGAGATGAACCAGTCGTCGGCGATGCGGAAGATCAGGGGCGTATGGCAGCGCCAGCACTCGGGATAGCGGTGCTCGTGCAGCCCGGCCTCGACGAGGACGCCCTTCTCCTCGAGGTTGCCGATGATCTGCTCCGCCGCCTCCGTGGTCGAGAGGCCGTGCAGCCAGCCGAAGCTGTCGTAGAAGCGACCCGACTCGTCGACGGGCTGCACCACCTCGAGCCCGTGCACCTGCGCGAGCTCGAAGTCCTCGGTTCCGCAGCCGGGCGCGATGTGGACGATGCCGGTGCCCTCGTCCAGCGAGACGTCGTCCCACGGGATGACGCGGTGGTCGACCTGGGTCAGGTCGTCGAACGGGCCGCGGTACGTCCAGCCGACGAGGTCCGCGCCCGGCCGCCGGTCCTCGAGCTCCTCCTTGGGATAGCGCGCGGCCGCAACCCACTCGCCGTTCTTCCGGCGCCCGTACTCCGCCCCGGGATTGACGGCAGCGGCGACGTTGGCCGGGAGCGTCCACGGCGTCGTCGTCCAGACGACGAGGTACTCGCCGGGCCGGTCGAGCAGCGGGAAGCGGACGTAGAGAGACGGGTCGGCCCGATCGACGTAGGAGCCGATCAACTCGTGCTGGGAGATCGACGTCCCGCAGCGCGGGCACCACTCGGTGGAACGGTGTCCCATGTACAGCCAGTCCCGCTCGTGGACGCTCTTCAACATGCGCCAGACGTACTCGATGTTCGTGTCGCTGAAGGTGAAGTAGTCCTCGCCCCAGTCCATCCACTGGCCGAGACGGATCGAGCCGCGAGTCAGCGCTTCCGACGAGCGGATGACCACGTCGCGGCAGCGGCGCGCGAACTCCTCGAGACCGAACTCCTCGATCTCGCGCTTCGAGTTGAGCCCGAGCTCACGCTCGACCCCGACCTCGATCCACAGACCCTGGCTGTCGAAGCCGTTCTGGTAGCGCTGGTCGAAGCCGCGCAGCGCCTTGTACCGCTGGAAGACGTCCTTCAGCGTCCGGCCCCACGCGGTGTGGACGCCGAGCGAGAACCTGTTCGCCGTGACCGGCCCGTCGATGAAGGAGAAGGTCGGGCCGCCGCTGTTCTGCCCGCGGAGCGTCGCGAACGTGCCTTCCGCCCCCCAGCGCGCGAGCATCTCCTCCTCGAGCCGGGGATGGTCGGGTTTGTCCGGTAGAGGTTGGAAGATGGGCTCCGGCATCGGGAAGGCAAGTCTAGGCTGAGGCGTTCCTACTATTGGGAGGCTGAGAAGAACGCCTCCCCACCTGAATCGAACACTGAAAGGAACCAATGGCAACGAACGTCACCGACGAGACCTTCGAGACAGAGGTGCTCCAGGCGAACGAGCCAGTGCTCGTGGACTTCTGGGCCGAGTGGTGCGGACCGTGCCACGCGGTCGAGCCGATCCTCCAGCGGATCGCCGACGAGCGCAGCCTCAAGCTCGTCAAGGTGAACATCGACGAGAACCAGGATCTCGCGATGCGCTACGGGATCCAGTCGATCCCGAACACGATGCTCTTCGAAGGCGGCGCGCCCAAGGCCTCCGCCGTCGGCGCGATGCCGAAGGGCATGCTCGAGCAGCAGCTCGGCTTCGCGAGCTGAGCTATTCCGCGGTCTGGGCCGTGTCCTGGTCCTCGACGAAGCGCAGGAAGTCCGCGTGCTTCGCGAGATACGCCTCGAGCTCTCCGAGGCCCGCGCCGGCCCAGTCCTCGATCCAGGTCTCCGCGATGTCGTCCTCGATCCGGTGGAACCCGCGCTCGCTCATTGCTCGGCATGATCGACACGAACCCGGACAATGGCCATGGGCCGTTCGGCTCAACTTCGCCGCCGGACGGACCTAAGCGTTCTCGCGAGAGGAGACAGCTTCGCCGCGCCGTTCCGCCACTCAACACGAGCTCGCCCGGGTCGAGCTGCTCGCCGGGCTGCCGGGTGAGGTGCTCGCGCGGCTCGGACAGCGCATGGAGCGCCGGGAGGTGCCATCCGGCACCGTGCTCGTGCGCGAGGGCGAGCCGGACGACCACTTCTACGTCCTCCTCTCGGGCGTGTTGGCCGTCAGCCAGCGCGACCTCGGCGCGCGCAGCGTGCTCCGGCCCGGCGACTACTTCGGCGAGGTCGCGCCGGCAATGGACGTGCCGCGGACGGCGACCGTGTCCGCCATGACGCCGGCGGTGGTCGCGAGCTGCGACCGGGCGACGTTCGACGAGCTGCTGCGACCGCTCTTCGCCGACGACGACTAGAGCTCGGCGAGCACCGCGTCGCTGAACGGGGGCCACGCCTGCTTCGCCCAGTCGCCGAACCGCCGGTCGGTGAGGACCCCGCACGCGATCTGCGCCTCGGGGTCGATCCAGAGGAAGGTGCCGCTCGCGCCGAAGTGGCCGAACGTGCGCTCCGAGTTGCGCGTGCCGGTCCAGTGCGGCGACTTCGAGTCCCGCAACTCGAACGTGAGGCCCCAGTCGTTCGGCTCCATCCGGCCGAGACCGGGCAGGACGCCGGTGAGGCCCGGGAACTGGACGGTCGTCGCCTCGGCCAGCGTCTCGGGCGCCACCAGGGTCGGCCGCAGGAGCTCGCGACCGATCGCGAGGAGGTCGCCGAGCGGGCCGCGATAGGCGTGAGCCGGCGAGCCGGCGAGGCGGCCGGTGAGGCCGAGCGGGCGGACGACCGCGTGCGCGAAGTAGTCGGCGAACGGCATCTCCGCTCGCTCCTCTAGCAGCCGGGCGGCGAGCTCGATGCCCGTGTTCGAGTAGATGCGGCGGCGGCCGGGCTCGGCGATGGGCTCGTCGCCGTCGACCGGGAGCCCGGAGGCGTGGGCGAGCAGGTGCCGAAGCGTCGAGCCGGGCGGTCCCGCCGGCTCTTCGAGGTCGACCGTTCCCTCCTCGAGCGCCACCAGGATCGCGATTCCCGTGAGGAGCTTCGTGACGGACGCCCACGGCAACGCTGCGTGGTCCGGCCCGCGAGTCGCGAGGACGCCGTCGGCACGCGTCACACCAGCAACGGCGGTGTCCGCGCCCCAGCCGTCAATCGCCCGCAGTGCTTCCACAGCGCGGGATACTAGGAGCGTGGCCCGCGCGTCCGTCCCGGCGATCTCTCCCTTTGCCGCCACGGTCGGCTACGCCCGTGCCGTTCGCGACGGACGGCACGTCTACGTGTCCGGAACGGCGCCCGTCGGCATCGAGACGGACGATCCGTACGAACAGGCGAAGCGCTGCCTCGAGATCATCGTCGACGCGCTCCGCGAGCTCGGCGCCGAGCCAGAGCACGTCGTCCGCACCCGCGTCTACCTCGTCGATCCCGCCGACTGGGAGGCAGTCGGACGCGCGCACGGTGAGCTCTTCGGCGAGCACCCTCCCGCGTCGGCGATGCTCGTGATCTCCGGCCTGCTCGATCCCGCCTGGAAGGTCGAGATCGAGGCAGACGCACTCCTCCCCTGAACGATCCTCCGCTTTCTTCCGCGCAAAGGTGCGGGATATCGTCCCGGTATGAGCGACTCGCTGATCCCGCCGTCCATCACGGGCAAGGGCTCGAGCTTCCCGCCGGGCGGCAGCGTGCTCGACCACAAATTCGGCACGAGCGACCCGTACACGCTCGGCGTCGAGGAGGAGTACATGCTCCTCGACAGCGAGACGTTCGACCTCGTCCAGCACATCGACACCGTGCTCGCTGCGGTCGCGGGCCACGAGCTCGAGCCCCGGATCAACTCCGAGCTGATGCAGTCGGTGCTCGAGGTCGCCACACCGGTCTGCCACACGCCGGCAGAGGTACAGCGGCAGCTCCTCCGCATCCGGGGCTACGTCACCGACGTCGCGCACGAGAAGGGCCTGCGCGTCGGGTCGGCCGGCACGCATCCGTTCTCGCTCTTCGAGGCGCAGCGGATCACCGCCAAGGACCGGTACCGGGCGATGGTCGACCAGATGCAGTACATCGCGCGGCGGGAGCTGATCTTCGGGCTGCACGTCCACGTCGCGGTCGACGACCCCGAGAAGGCGATCCAGGTCGTCAACGGGCTGATCGCCCATCTCGCCGAGCTCGTGGCGCTGTCCGCGAGCTCGCCGTTCTGGCGGGGCGAGCCGACCGGGCTTCGCTCCTCGCGCCACATGGTCTTCGCCGCCTTCCCGCGCTCGGGGCCGCCGCCGCGCTTCCGCGACTACGCCGACTACGCACAGGTCGTGAACCAGCTCGAGAAGACGGGCTGCATCCAGGACTACACGCACATCTGGTGGGACATCCGCCTCCACCCGCGGCTCGGCACGATCGAGATCCGCATCTGCGACGCGGTGACGCGGCTCGAGGACGTGATCGCGATCACCGCGTACTGCCAGGCGCTCGTCAAGCACTACGCGGAGCTCGTCGAGCGCGGCGAGGAGATCCCGTCCTTCCACCGGATCCTCACGACCGAGAACAAATGGCTCGCCGCGCGCTACGGCCTCTCGGCGCCGGTGATGGACCTCCACACGGGGCGCCGCAACCGGCTGCCGGTGGCCGCGCTCGTGCGGCGGACGCTGAAGACGATCGGCCCGCACGCGAGCGAGCTCGGCTCGGAGGAGGAGCTGGCAGGCGTCGAGGAGATCCTGCGCCGCGGCAACGGCGCCGACCGGCAGCTGCACGTCTTCAACGCGCTCAAGGCTGCAAGCGCCGGCGGTGAAACCGCCGGCACGCGACCGATAGACCCCGCCTTCGGCGGCCGGGGCGACATCGTCGAGGTGGTGAGGGAGATCGCGGACGCGACCGAGGTCGCGCCGCAGCCCGAGCCGGCGGCTGCATAGGATCGAGCGATGCTCGAGGTCGGGGACAAGGCGCCGCTCGACGCCGTCGTCTGGACGACGCCGCGCGAGCGCGCGAGCATCGGCGACCTGCTCCACGACAAGCCGCTGCTCCTGCTCTTCTATCTCTTCGACTGGTCCTCGACCTGAACGAGCGAGCTCGAGCTCCTGCGTGACAGGAGAGCGGAGCTGCAGGGTGCCGGGGTCGAGCCGTTCGCGATCTCGCGCGACTCGCCGTACACGCATGTCGCGTGGATGCAGGCGCTCGATCTCGACTTCCCACTCATCTCCGACTGGAACGCCGAGGCCACGCACGGCTTCGGCGTCGCCCACGAGCACAACGGGATGCGCGACGTCTCGCGGCGGAGCGCGTTTCTCGTCGGGGTCGACGGAGTCGTGCGCGGAGCGTGGGCCTACGAGCCGAGCGAGCTGCCCGACCTCGACGTGCTGATCGCGGCGGCGCGGGCCTTGTAACCGTCCGGCGGATCGCGTTTACTCCGCCCCATGGAAACCACCTCTGCGCAAGCTCCGGAGCGCGGGTCCAACTGGATCACGCCTGCCATCCTCCTCGCCGTCGTCGGTGTGGGCGCTGCTCTTCGCATTCAAAGCGACCGACGTCAGCTCGACCTGGTTCGGCATCTTCAAGCTCATCCACGTCGGCGTTGCCGTCTTCTGGGTGGGCGGCGGCCTGCTCCTCACAGCACTCGCACTGCGAGCGGAGCGGTCCCACGACCCGGAGCAGCTCGCGACCATCGCCCGGCAGGCGACGTTCGTGGGTGAGAAGCTGTTCGCGCCCGCGGGCGGCATCGTCTTCGTGATGGGGATCGCGATGGTGATCAACTCCCCCGCGATCGGTTTCGGGGACGCGTGGGTGATCATCGGCCTCGTCGGCTTCGCGATCTCCTTCGTAACGGGGATCGCAGTCCTCGCGCCGCGCGCGAGGCGAATCGTCGAGCTCACCGACACCGTAGGCGTCGCAGCTCCGGAGACGCAGGCAGCGATCAGGCAGGTCCTCCTCATCGCACGCGTCGACGTCGCCGTGCTCCTGCTTGTCGTCTTCGACATGCTGACGAAGCCGTTCAGCTAGTCAATTGACATGTGACCTTTGGGTCACGTAAGATCACCGAGTGGACGACGACCAGGTCTTCAAGGCGCTCGCCGACCCGACGCGGCGCCATCTGCTCGACCGGCTCTTCGAGCGCGACGGCCGCACGCTCACGGAGCTCGAGTCCGAGCTCGAGATGACCCGCTTCGGCGTGATGAAGCACCTGCGCGTGCTCGAGGACGCCGGGCTCGTCGTCACCCGCCGGGAGGGTCGGGAGAAGCTCCACTTCCTGAACCCGGTGCCGATCCGGCTCGTCCACGACCGGTGGATCGACAAGTACACCGAGCACCGCGTGGCGGCGCTCGCCGATCTCAAGCACGAACTGGAGGAATCAGCATGACCACCATGACCGGAAGCGTCGGCGGCGAAGCCACCGACGCCCAGCAGGGAGACCGCGCCGCCGCAAGCGGCGGCGCCGAGACGACCCAGATCTATTCCGTCTTCATCCGCGCCACGCCCGAGCAGGTGTGGGACGCGATCACGAAGCCGGAGTTCACCCAGCAGTACTTCTTCGGCGCCCGCATCGCGGTGCGCGACGGCCGACGCTTCTCGGCGATCTCCGACGTGGAGTGGGACGAGGAGGTGCTCGAGCAAGACCCACCGCGCAAGCTCGTGCACGGCTGGATCTCGGCCTACGACGCCGAGATGGCGGCCGAGGCGGAGAGCCGCGTCACCTGGGAGATCGAGCCCCAGGACGGCGGCATCACCAAGCTCACCGTCGTCCACGACCAGCTCGAGGGCGCGCCGAAGACGGCGGAGAGCGTCGCCGGCGGATGGATGTACGTCCTTTCCGGCCTGAAGACGCTGCTCGAGACCGGCAAGCCGCTCACCGGCTGAAGCCCGAGCTCCGAGACCGCGGCCGTCGGCAGCGATGAGTTTCCGGCGGCCGCACGGTCTCCTTCCCAGAGAGGTCTCTCGATAGGCGACACTCTCGACAAGTCCCGCGAACGCTGAGGAGCGCACCGATGCCGAAGACACTGCTGACCGTCGCAACCCGCAAGGGCACCTTCATCCTCGAGAGCGACGACCGCCGCGACTGGGCGCTACGCGGCCCGTACTGCGAAGGGTGGCCCGTCTACCACGCCATCTACGACCCGACCACGGGTGAGATCTACGCCGCCGCCGCGAGCGAGTGGCACGGCTCCTCGATCTGGCGCAGCGCCGACCTCGGCGAGACGTGGGAGATGTCGAGCGACGGCCTCTCCTACGGCGACGAGGACGGCCGCAAGATCTCCAAGGTCTCGACGCTCGCTCGCGCCGGCGACCGCCTGCTCGTCGGCGTCGAGGCGCCGGGCATCTTCGAGAGCCGCGACAACGGGAAGACCTGGTCGCTCCTGTCGACCCTCTCCGGCCAGCACGGGAGCGAGAGCTGGGACGATCCCGCGAACCAGCCCCCGGGGCACCTCGGTATCTCGGGCTTCGTGACCGACCCGGACGACTCGGACAACTTCTTCACGATCGTGCAGGGCATCGGCGCGTTCGAGACGGAGGACGGCGGCTCGTCGTGGTCGCCGCGCAACAAAGGACTGCGCCGCGACTGGCCGGCCGACTACGAGGACGTCGGCTTCTGCGTGCACAAGCTCGTCCGCTCGTCCGACCCGCAGCGCATGTACCAGCAGAACCATGTCGGCATGCACCGCTCCGACGACGCCGGCAAGTCGTGGACCGAGATCACCGAGGGTCTGCCGGGCGACTTCGGCTTCGCCGCGGCGGTCCATCCCCACGACACGGAGACGTTCTACGTCATCCCGGTCGACGGCGGCCACGGGCGGACGATGCACGAGGGCAAGGCCACGGTCTGGCGCACCCGCGATGCCGGCTCGAGCTGGCAGCCGATGCGCGCAGGCCTGCCGCAGGAGAACGCGCACCTCGGCGTCCTGCGCCAGGGGATGACGATCGACAGGCACGACACTCCTGGCCTCTACTTCGGGACGAGCACCGGGCAGGTCTTCGCGAGCGCGGACGAGGGCGACACGTGGAGCGAGATCGCGAGCTACCTGCCCTCGATCTCCTCGGTCGACGTGGCGGTACTCGACTGACGTGGCCGACGTTCGGCTTCCCGGGACGCTGACGCCGCTCTTTCCTGGACTGCCGCGCAGGCTCGAGGTCGAGGCTCCGACGGTGCTTGCCGCCATCGACTCGCTCGAACAGCAGTGGCCGGGCCTCCGCGACCGTCTCGTCGCGGAAGGCCCGAGCCTGCGCTCGCACATCCACGCCTACGTCGACGGCGAGCGCGCCGGGCTGGACACGCCGGTCGCCGAGCGCTCGCGCCTCGACGTCATCGCCGCGATCAGCGGCGGCTAGCGCGGGCGCTCGAAGACGACGAGCACCGCGAGCTGCTCGTAGCCGACGAAGCGGTGGTCGGCGCCCGCGGGCACGTAGACGGCCTGGCCCTCGCGCAGGTCGACCCGCTCGCCCTCGACCTCGAGCGTGCCGCTGCCCTCCAGCACGACGTAGACCTCGTCGTCGGAGTGCGGCTGCTGACGGTCGGGCTCGGGAGCGACGAGCACGTAGACGCCGAGCTCGAGGCCCGGCGACTCGTGCACGATCTCGTAGCCTCCGCCGGCCCCGCGCAGGCGCTCGATGGCAGCTGAGGTCTCGAACGCGCGCATGAGGCGACGTTACCGCTACCAGCTCTTCGTGCGACGAGCATGGCCGTGCTCGGCCACGCGCACCCGGGCGTCCACCGCAAAGCAGCCGTCGGCGAGTGCCAGCACCGGGTTGAGGTCGAGCTCGGCGACCTCCGGCAGGTCCGCGGCCAGCAGGGACAGGCGCAGGAGGAGGTCGACCAGCGCGCCCTGATCCGCCGGCGGCGCTCCTCTGAAGCCGGCGACGAGCCGGCCGGCCTTGCCGGAGCGAACGAGCTCTCCGGCATCGCGGTCGGTGAGCGGCGCGAGCCGGAACTGCGCCTCACCGATCAACTCGGCCAGAACGCCACCGGGGCCGAACGCCACGAGCGGGCCGAAGACGGGATCCTGCACGACGCCGGCCAGCAGCTCGGCGCCGCCGCGGACGAACGGCTGCAGAAGGAACGGCGGCCCGATGCGCTCTGCCGCCTCGAGAACGGCAGCCTCGTCGACGAGGTCGAGAGCGATGCCGCCCTGCTCGGTCTTGTGCGCTCCGGGAGCGGCCGTCTTGAGCACGACCGGGAAGCCGAGCTCGTTCGCCGCCTCGACCGCGGCCGCCGCTGTGTCCGCCATTCGCTCGGGCACGAGCGGCACGCGGTACGCCTCGAGAACGCGGCGCGTCTGGTCGGCGTCGAGCCAGCCGCCGCCGGTCGCCAGCGCCTCCTGCACGACGGCGTGAGCCTCGTCGCGGTCGCACTCGAGCTCCGGCACCGAGCCTGCCGGCTGCCGGAGCCATTCGCCGCGCTCGACCGCCAGCGCGAGTGCCTTCGCAGCGGCCTCGGGATAGGCGAAGGACGGCACCTGGGCCGCGCTCTGCAGCGCGGCGGGAGCCCCCTTCGCGCTGAGGAACGCGCAGAGGACCGGCTTGTCGACGGCCGTGGCGGCCGCGCGGCTGATCGCCGCGCCGACGGCCTCCTCGTCGGTGCCGACGGTCGGCACGAAGAGGACGATGGCGGCATCGAACGACGGATCGGCGAGCACCGGAGGCAGCGCCTGCTCGAAGCTCTCCGCGTTCGCGCCGCCGAGCATGTCGATCGGATTCGCCGCGCTTCCCTCGGCGGGCATGAACTCGGCGAGGGCGGCGCGCGTCTCCTCGCTCGGCTGGGGTAGCTCGAGACCGAGCGCTTCGCAGGCGTCCGCCGCAAGGATCCCCAGCCCGCCGGCGTTCGTGACGATGGCGACACGCCGGCCGCGCGGCACCGGCTGAGCGGAGAGCAGCGACGCGACGTCGATCAGCTCGTCGAGGGTGCGCGCCCGGATCACTCCAGCATCCGCGAAGAGCGCGTCTGCGGCAGCGTCCGAGCCGGCGAGCGCCGCCGTATGCGACCCCGCAGCCCGGATGCCTGCGCGCGTGGTGCCGCCCTTCAGCGCGAGGATCGGCTTGCGGCGCGCGAGCCGCCGCGCGATGCGTGCGAACGCACGCGGGTTGCCGAAGGACTCGAGGTAGAGCACGACGAGCTCGGTTGCGTCGTCGTCCTCCCACCACTCGAGCAGGTCATTCGACGAGACATCCGCCTTGTTGCCGATCGAGACGAAGGAGGTGACCCCGAGGCCGCTGGCCTCCGCGCGCTCGAGCAACGCGAGCCCGAGTGCGCCGCTCTGGGAGGAGAAGCCGATCTTGCCGGCGGGGAAGCTGCGCGGCGCGAACGTCGCGTTGAGGCGAACGGCCGTGGAGGCGATGCCGAGGCAGTTCGGGCCGAGCAGGCGGGCGCCGTGCGCACGGACAAGCGCGAGCAGGCGCTCCTGCCGCTCCGTTCCTTCGCTGCCCGTCTCGGCGAAGCCCGCCGAGATGACGACGAGCGCGCGAACGCCGGCCGCAAGCGCCTCTTCGGCCGCGTCGAGCACCAGCTCTCCGGGTAGGCAGATCACCGCCAGGTCGACCGGCTCTGCGATCTCCCCCACCGCGCCGTAGCCGTGGACGCCGGCCACGGAGTCGCCCTTCCGGTTCACCGGGTACACCGAGCCGGCGAAGTCGCCGGTGAGGACGTTGCGGAACAGCTCTCCGCCGATCGAGCCGCGGCGCTTCGAGGCGCCGACGATCGCGACCGACTGCGGGGCGAAGAACGGCTCGAGCGAGGCGCGCACCGCGACGTGGTCGCGCTCGGCCACGTGCTCGCGGTACGTGTCCGTAGGTGCGATCGCGAACCGGATCTCGAGCTCGCCGCCTTCGCCGGCGCGCGTGACCGCGAAGCCGGCGTTCCGGAAGACGTCGAGCATCGTGGCGTTGTCGTGCAACACCTCTGCGACGAACTCCTCGATCCCGGCCTCCGAAGCCCGGTCCGCGAGCTGCTCGAGCAGGCGCGTGCCGATTCCGCGCCGCTGGAAGTCGTCGCCGACCGTGAAAGCGATTTCCGCCGCGCGCGGGTCGCGCAGCCTGACCCAGTTGGCAACGGCGACGATTCGGCCGTCGAGCGAGCCGAGCAGCGCGCCGCGCTCCTGCCAGTCCGGCTCGAGCAACGCCTCGACGAGCTTCGGCCCGAGCGCGGGGAAGCCGTGGAAGCGGAGGTAGCGGCTGCGCTCGGAGAGGTCGGAGAAGAACGCGAGCAGCGCATCGGCGTCCTCCGCGGCGGGTGCTCTCAGCCGGAGCGTCGAGCCGTCGCGGAGGATGACGTCGGTCGCCTCGACCGCAGGAGCCGCCGCGGCGCTCACGCGGCCGCCACGCGGACGACGTGGTTGCTCTGCGGCCGGACGACGAGCACCGGGCACGGTGCCGAGTGTACGAGCCCGGTCGAGACACTGCCGGAGAGGAGCCGTCGAGCGGCGCCCCAACCGTGCGAGCCGACCACGATCAGCTGCGCTTCGTGCTCACTCGCGACTTGGCAGATCTCCTCGACCGCGAACCCATCGGTCATGACGGTCGTGCAGGCGAGGCCGGCCGCACTGGCAGACGCGGCGATCGTGGCCAGGAGCTCCTGCACGCGCTTGTGCTCGGCCTGCGTGAGCTCGGCGACGATGTTCGAGTAGCCGTAGCCGGCGTAGCCGACCGCGGGCAGGTGCGCGTGTGCGACGGAGACGACGACGAGGGAAGTGTCGAGCCGTTGCGCGAGCTCGAACGCCTCCTTCTGCGCCTCCTCGGCCGACGGCGAGCCGTCGGTCGCGAACAGGATGGGTCTCGGGGCGGTCATCTCAGTGCCTCCTTCTCGTGATCATGGAAACAGTGTTCGCCCGCGTCGGGGGTGTCGGCATCCGGGCGGAGCCGCCTCCTGCTGCGGGAAACCACGCACCGAGGTTTAAGCTTGTCCCATGGACGCGCTGCCGGTCACCGAGGGGCGGCTGCGTGCGCTGTTCTCGGCCGGGCTCACTGTCACGTCGGAACTTTCGCTGGACGCGCTCCTGCACCGGCTCATCGAGGTGGCGGCAGAGTTGACGGGGGCGCGCTACGCAGCGCTGGGCGTGATCGCCCCGAGCGGCCTGGAGCTCGAGCAGTTCGTCACCCACGGGATCGACGACGGCCTGGGCGCGGAGATCGGAGCCCTGCCACGCGGGCGCGGCATCCTCGGCGCGCTGATCCGCGACGCGAAGCCGCTCCGGCTGCACGATCTCGCGGAGGACCCGCGCTCGGTCGGCTTCCCTCCCGGGCATCCACCGATGCGCAGCTTCCTCGGCGTCCCGATCCTGCTGCGCGGCGTCGCCTACGGAAACCTCTACCTCACCGAGAAGCAGAACGGCGAGGACTTCACGGACGAGGACGAGGAGCTCGTCACGCTCCTCGCCGGCCAGGCTGCCGTCGCGATCGAGAACGCCCGGCTCTACGAGGCCTCGACTCGCTGGTCACGGCAGCTGCAGTCGCTGCAGGAGGTCGGCAACGCGCTGGCCACCGAGACCGACATCGAGAAGCTGCTCGACCTCGTCGTCCGGCGCCTGCGCGAGCTCCTCGAGGCACGGGTCGTCGCGCTCCTACTGCCGAGCGGGAGCGACGAGCTGCGCTTCGCGGCGGTCGCAGGCGCCGGCGCCGAGGAGCTGCTCGGCACGAGCATCTCGCGCTCCAAGTCGAAGAGCGGAGCAGTGCTGGAGCGCCGGCGCAGCGAGCGGATCGACTCGGTCCTCGACGATCCGGAGGTGCACCAGGAAGTTTCGCGGCAGCTCGCCGCCCGCACGGGCATGTGGGTGCCGCTGATCGCACGCGACCAGGCGATCGGCGTGCTCGAGATCCACGACAAGGAAGGCCCCGATCCCCGCTTCGCCCACGACGACTTCCGGCTGGCCGAGACGTTCGCGGCGCGCGCCGCCGTCGCCGTCGAGCTCTCGCAGCGCGTGGCGCGGGACGCCGTGCGTCGGGTCGTGCAGGCGCAGGAGCTGGAGCGGCAGCGGTTGGCGCGCGAGCTCCACGACGAGACCGGGCAGGCGCTGACCTCGATCCTGCTCGGGCTCAAGCCGCTCGAGGAGGCGCTCGCGGGCCACCCGGCTCGCGCCGCCCTCGCCGACCTGCGGGAGCAAGTCGTGAGCGCGCTCCAGGACGTGCGGCGCCTGGCGGTCGAGCTGCGCCCGGCGGTGCTCGACGACTTCGGCCTCGTGCCCGCGCTCGAACGGTTGACCGATGCGTTCGCGGAACAGTCGGGCATCCGCGTCGACTTCCACTCGGCGCTCGGAGACAGGCGGCTGCCGAGCGAGGTCGAGACGACGCTCTACCGCGTCGTGCAGGAGTCGCTCACGAACATCGTCAAACACGCGAACGCGCACAACATCAGCGTCTCGCTAGCCCGGCGCGCGACTACAGTCGCAGCGGTGATCGAGGACGACGGAGCCGGCTTCGACCCGAGGGCCGTACACGAGGACGGTGTCGGGCTCCTCGGCATGCGCGAGCGGCTCTCCTTCGTCGACGGGCGGCTGGAGATCGAGTCCCGCCCGGGAGCCGGGACGACGATCGTCGCCGAGGTGCCGCTCGGGTGAGCATCCGTGTCCTCATCGTCGACGACCACGCCGTCGTCCGCACCGGCCTGCGGCTCCTGCTGGAGGCGGAGGAGGACCTCGAGCCCGTCGGCGAGGCGGGCAACGCCCGCGATGCCGTCTTTCAGGCGCGCGCGCTGAACCCCGACGTGATCCTGCTCGACGTCGTCATGCCCGACAAGACCGGCCTCGAGGCGCTCCCCCAGCTCAGGCACGAGAACCCGGACGCGAAGGTGCTCATCCTCTCGATGCAGGACGAGCCCCGCTACGTGCGTGAGGCGTTCGCGGCGGGCGCCAGCGGCTACGTCCTCAAGGAGGCGGCCGACAACGAGGTCGTGGCAGCGATCCGCGACGTCGCGGGCGGCGGCCGCTATGTCAACCCCGAGCTCGGCGCCCGGCTGGTCGCCGCCGACGCCGAGGCGGCACGGCTCGCCGAGGAGGATCCGCTCTCGGAGCGCGAGCGAGAGGTGCTGCGTCTGCTCGCGCTCGGCCACACGAATCAGGAGATTGCGAAGATGCTCTACATCTCGGTGCGCACGGCCGAGACGCATCGGGCGCACATCATGCAGAAGCTGCGGCTGCAGACCCGCGCCGACCTCGTCGCATACGCCCTCGAGCGCGGTCTCCTCGAGGCCGAGTAAGCCCGCCTACTCCTCCGAGCCGTTGAGCAGGTGACGGAACAGGCTGCGCGCAGCGTCCGCGGCCGCCGTCGACTCGGCCGAGCCCAGGCGTTCGCGGATCTCCAGCAGCCACGCCGCGAGCTCGGCGTCGGCCGCGATGTCGAGCTTCTCGAACGCGCAGCGTCCGTCGAGCGCCGCGCCGCCGGGCTCCCAGAACGGGCAGGCGCCCTCCGCGCACGCCCCGAGCCTGCCGACCGCCGCTTCGAGCGAGCAGAGGTGAATCGTGGGCTCGCTTGCCATGCTGCCATCCTCGCGGCCAATCCGCCGGGACGCGTCGTGCCCCGCGCGGATCCTGGGTGCGGCCTTTCCGTAGTTCGCAGGCAACGCGAAGGCCGCCTCGCGGCGGCCCTCACTGTCCCAACGGTGGAGTCGGGCTGCTATGCCACCGGCACCGCGGGAGTCTGCTCGAGCTTCGGCTTCTTCGCGAACGACAGAACCGTGTCCGGATTGCGGAGCGCCCCGGCGCCCGCGAGGATCGCGAACCCGAACCCCGAGAGGAGCAGGGCGATCCCGACCACGATCCCGAACAGGCTGACCTGCGAAGCCAGCTGGCTCATGTTGAGCGCACTCGTGAGCGCGGTCTCGCTGATCCAGACCTGCCGGGCACCGTTCTGCACCGGCTGCTTCGTCGTCGGATCGATCGCGGCGTACTGCGTGTTGTCCGTGCCGCCGCCCACCATCAGCTGCGACTTCGGTGTCCCGGGCTTCGCCTGGTAGATGCCCATCTGGGCGTAGGTGTAGCCACCCGTCGCCTCGAGCGCGTGGATGTGCATGTACTGCGCCATCGCCTGCGCCTCGGGGCCCGTGTTGATCGTCTTGCCGGCGATGTCCATCGTCGGCCACTCCTTGACCTTCGATGCGACACCCGACTTCTGTGCCTCGGCCTTGATCGCCGACGGCGTCATGTCGGAGCCCGCGACGATGTACTCGTGCGAGAGGCTGTTGTTGACCGTCTGGCGGCCGTTCACGCCCATGACGATCGCTACGACGCCGAACACGATGAGGACTGCCGCTGCGACGAAACCTCCAATCTCCAGTGCCTTGCGCATGACCCGACTCCTTTCGAACCGTTGTCCGTTTCGTCGTACTGTCGGGCCTGGCCGCGCCGCGTACGTCCGGGCAAGCGCTGAAGTCGGAGGCGGATCGTCCCCCTCTCGTCTGCGGGAAATCACCGACGCCGGCCGCGCCCCTCGCGGATGCGCAGAAGGCTCGGCTCCTGCAGCCTGATGGTGTGACCGACAGGGAAACCGAACGCGCCGAGCTCGACCTCCTCCGCTCGAAGTGGCGGGAGGCGCTGCTCGCGGCCAGGGAAGCCCTGCACGCCGAGGAAGGCCTCCTCACCGACGAAGAGCTCGACGTCCACGAGCGTCATCTCCACGGCGAGTACAAGTCCGCGGCCGACGAGCTCCGCCGGTTCGCGCTGGACGAAGGTCTTCCGACCGAGCTCGCGGAGCCCTTCCTGCCTCGCGGGCGCGCCCGGCGGGCGCTCGGAGTTCCGCCGGCCGTCCGCTCGTGCGTCTTCGAACTGGACGACGTGCTCGTCGGGAGCGCCGGCCTGCACCGGGAGGCGTGGGCGCGAACGCTGAACGAGCTGCTCGCCGCCCGCTCGGAGACGAGCTACGGGCGCTTGAGCTCGCCGTTCGACCCGCGCACGGACTATGCGGAGCACATCGAGGGCCGGCCGCGGCTCGAGGGTGTGCGCGCCTTTCTCGCCAGCCGCGGAATCCGCCTGCCCGAGGGGCAGCCGGACGACCCACCCGGGACCGAGACCGTCCACGGGCTGGCCAACCGCAAGAACGAGTGGCTCGGTCGACTGCTCGAGCAGCGCGGAGTCGGCGCCTTCGACGGCGTGCGCCACTATCTCGAGCTAGCCCACGACGCAGGCCTCAGCTGCGCGGTCGTCTCCGCGAGCGCTCGAACCGAGGAGATGCTCCGGCGGAGCGGCCTCGACGAGCTCGTGGACGGGAGCATCGACGCCGAGACGATCGCCGCCGAGCACCTGCGCAACCGGCCGGCACCCGACCGGCTGCTCGCCGCCTGCCGGAAGCTCGGCGTCGAGCCGCAGCGCGCGGCGGCGTTCGAGACGAGCCCGGCCGGCGTCGCCGCCGCCCGAGCAGCGGGATTCGCGTGGGTCGTCGCGGTAGACCCCGCCGGGGATCCGGACCGGCTGCGACAGCTCCGGCTGGCCGGCGCGGACCTGGCGGTCCGCGGCCTGGGGCACCTACTCGAGCGCGCCGCCTAGGCGCGAGGAGCGGTCGAGTCTCTGATGATGAGCCGTGTCCCCAGCTCGACGTGCAGAGTCTCGACGCGCTGTCCGTCCATCAGTCGACGGAGGAGGTTGACCGCCGTGCGCCCCATCTCGGCGAGTGGTTGCCGAACCGTGGTCAGCGCGGGCGTGATCAGCGAGGCGTGCTCGCTGTCGTCGAAGCCGACGACGGAGAGATCCTGGGGCACGCGAAGGCCATGAGTGCGCGCAGCCTGCATCGCGCCGATGGCCAGGTTGTCGTTGAAGGCAAAGATCGCGGTCGGCGGCTCCGTCCGGTCCAGGAACAGGCTCATGGCGGCGCGAGCGCCTCCGGCGATCTCGAAGTCGGCTTCGATCTCCAGCGACGAGTCCGGGAGGATGCCGGCGGAGGCGAGCGCGGCGTGGTAACCGCGTCGCCGCTCCTCGGTCGCGAGCCACTCGCGGGGGCCGGTGATCGCTGCGATGCGGCGATGGCCGAGCTCGAGCAGATGCCTGGTCACCTGATCAGCGCCGGAGGTGTTGGCAGCCGAGACGGCCGGGATGCGCGCGGCGAGGGGGAGGCGCGGATCGATGACGACGAAGTGGTGGTCACTGTCGAGCAGGCGCTCGAGCTCCTCGCTCGACTCCTCGGGCAGGACCACGAGCGCGCCGTCGGCCATTCCGTGCATCAGCCGGTCGAGCAGCGTCACCTCGCGATCGTGCTTGTGCTCGGTCGGCGAGAGGACGGCACGCAGGTCGTGCTCGTTCAAGGCCTCGGTCACGCCGGCCACGATCGTCGAGAAGTAGTTCGGGTGGACGAGCGGGACGAGCAGCCCGACGAGACCGGTTCGTCCGTACTGGAGGCTGCGGGCACCACGGTTCACGACGTAGCCGCGCTCGCGAACGATCCGGGTGACGCGCTCCCGGGTCTCGGGGGCGACGTGGTCGCGCGCGTTGAGCACGCGCGAGACGGTGGCGACCGAGACACCGGCTTCCTCGGCGATGTCGTGAATCGTGGAACGTTCCCGGAACTGTTTGCTCACTTCAGCCACCGTACAGACCATAGCGGAGAGAGAACATTGTGGAAAACCCCTATTGCAGTAACAGCTACGAGTCGTGTAAGAGTTCCGGTACCGATGACGGAACTTTCTCATGCTCGCCCACCCGTTGGGCGGAAACGATCGTCGGCGGCCGGGACCGAACGCGCGCTGTCCAGGCGCCTCGACCCTCCGGCGCCGCCGTGCTTGGGTCGGCAATCCGGCCGCCGGCGTACGAAAGGAGTGATGCACCAGCGTGAGGCCGAGGTAACTGGGGTTTCGTCTCTCAGTAAGGGAGGAGTCTCGAAATGAAACGCATCTGGAGGGGGACGGTTGTCGGCGTCGCGCTGGTTGCGGTTGCAGCGACCGTCTTCAGCGCTGCGGCAGCAGGCGGCGGCAAGACGCCGTCAGCGGGATACCCGCGTGCGCAGACATTGATCACGAGCGGCACGCAGTGGGGCAACATCGCGGGGACGAACCCCTATACCGGCAACTACGCCGCCGGCATGGTGGGACTCGTCAACGAGACGCTGCTTCGCTTCGACCCGCTGAAGGGGAAGTACATCGACTGGCTCGCGAAGTCGGCCGGCTGGTCGGGCAAGGCGCAGTACACGATCGTCGTCCGGAACGGCGTCAAGTGGACGAACGGAAAGCCGTTCACGGGTAGGGACGTCGCCTGGAACATCAATCTCGGGCGCTTCAAGACCGCCTTCTGGAACAACCTCTGGGCGAACGTGAAGCACATCGGGGTGAAGGGCAACAAGGTCGTCGTCAACTTCAAGGGGACGCCGAACTACATCCAGTGGCAGAACCTGATGTGGAACCTGCCGATGATCAGCCCGGTCCAGGGCAAGGCGATCAAGACCGCTGCGCAGCTGACGACCTACAGCCCGGCGAATCCGGTCGGGACGGGCCCGTACAAGCTCGCACCGGGTGGCTTCGATCCGTTGACGCGCGTCGTCTACGTGAAGAACACCAAGTGGTGGGCTCCGGCGCAGCACGTGTCACCGTCGCCCAAGCCCAAGTACGTCATCGACCTCGTCAACACGAGTAACACGAACAGCCTCAACGCAGTGCTGGCGGGAGTCGAGGACCTGAACAACAACTACCTCCCGGGCGTCAACCAGCTCGTGGACCAGCACAAGGTCTCGACGTACTACCCGGCGAAGCCGTACATGCTGTCGGCCAACACGGCCTGGCTCGAGCCGAACACGACTCACGCACCGCTCAACGACCCGGTGTTCCGCCGGGCGCTGGCGATGTCCTTGAACATCAACCAGGTCGTGAGCCAGGACTACGCGCACCTCGTCCGGCCTGCGAGCCCGACCGGCCTCCTGCCGACCTGGAACAAGTACATCGACAAGTCGGCGGTCAAGAAGTACGGCTTCAAGTACGGCACGTCGGCCGCGAAGAAGCTGCTCCAGAAGCACGGGTACAAGCTGGTCGGCGGCTACTTCCAGACCAAGGGCGGGCAGCCTATCAACCTCGAACTGTCCGTTCCGCAGGGCTGGTCCGACTGGGAGACCGCCCGCGACATGATCGTCACGTCGGCGGCGAATGCCGGCATCAAGATCACCGTCAAGGTGAAGGACTACAACACCTGGGCGTCGGATCGGAACACCGGCAACTTCGACCTGGTGATCGACAACAACTACCAGCTCAGCGACAACCCGTGGACGTACTGGAACGGCATCTATCACCTCCCGATCATCAATAGCGGGACGGGCCAGACGTTCGCGAACTACGAGCGCTACAACAATCCAGCGGCGTGGAAGCTCGTGCAGAAGCTCGACCACACCTCGCCGGCCAACACGAAGCAGATCAAGTCCCTCAACGACAAGCTGCAGACGATCCTCATGCAGAAGCTGCCGTTGATTCCTCTCTGGTACAACGGCGTATGGGCCCAGTTCACCTCCAAGTACTGGACGAATTGGCCGTCCGCCAAGTCCTCTCGCCGGTACGTTCCGGCGATGTGGCGTGGCTACCTGCAGATGACGGGGATCGACGTCATCACGCACCTGAAGCAGAAGTGACCATCTCGGTTGGCCGCCGCCCCTGCGCGGGGCGGCGGCCTACCGGCGGAGGAACCCTGTGGCCCGGTATTTCCTGAGAAAGATGGTCGTCTACGCGGTGACGTTCGTCGTCGCCGTCACGATCGACTGGGCGATCCCGCACCTGATGCCGGGGAATCCCGTGAACACGCTGATGGGCCGGATCCAGATCCAGGATCCGAAGGTCGCGCACCAGGTGTACATGCACTACATGCGCGCGTTCAATCTCAACCTGCCGCTGTGGAAGCAGTACTGGTACTTCTGGGTCTCGCTCTTCCACGGTGACCTCGGGACGAGCATCCTCCAGTTCCCGACCCCGGTGATGTCGATCATCACCCACGCGATTCCGTACACGCTCGCGCTGCTCGTGCCGGCGATCGCGCTCAGCTGGTACGCCGGCAACAAGTTCGGCGCGCTCGCCGCCCGCCGCAAGGGGCTCGACAACGCGGTACTCCCCTTCGGCTACACGCTGACCGCGACGCCGTACATGTGGCTCGGGATCCTGCTCATCTGGGTGTTCGCGGTCACCTGGCCCGTCTTCCCGGTCGGGTTCGCGTACGACCCGACCGCGATCCGCGGGTTCACCTGGCCTTTCATCTCGAACCTCATGTACCACTGGTTCCTGCCGTTCCTGTCGCTCTTCCTCGTCGCGTTCGGCGGCTGGGCGATCGGGATGCGGAACATGATCATCTACGAGCTCGAGTCGGATTACTCGCACTACCTCGGCGCGCTCGGCGCGCCACAACGCCTGATCCGCAAGTACGCGTTCCGCAACGCGATGCTGCCCCAGATCACCGGCCTCGCCCTCGCGCTCGGCGCGATCCTGGGCGGGGCGCTCGTTACCGAGATCGTGTTCTCGTATCCGGGGCTCGGCTACCAGATCTACCGCGCGATCACGAACGAGGACTACTTCGTGATCCAGGGCATCTTCCTCTTCATCATCATCGGCGTCCTGCTCGCCAACTTCGTCGTCGACATCGTCTATCTCGTCGTCGATCCGCGAACGAGGATCGGGATGGAAGGAGGCCGGTCGTGAGCTCCACCATCCCGACCGCCCCACTCGCCAGCCCGGCGGACCCGGCGCAGGTCGAGGAGCTGCTGCCGGTCGCGATGCCGATGTCGGGGCTCAGGGAGTCGCTCCACTTCGCCCTGCGGAACAAGAAGCTCCTCTTCGGCCTCACGATGACGTCGGCGCTGCTCCTGCTCGCGCTCATCGGCCCGTTCCTCGCCCAGCACGGCCCCCTGGCCTACGGCGGGCACCTCTCGCTCGCACCCACCACGAAGGACGGCTACTGGTTCGGGACGACGCTCCAGGGTCAGGACGTCTTCGCGCAGTTCGTCAACGGCCTGCGGCTCGCCTTCATCGTCGGCGCGCTCGGCGGCGGCATCGCGGCGGTCATCGGCATGGTGGTCGGCTTCACCGCCGGTTACCGCGCCGGCCTCGTCGACGAGGTCCTGAACATGCTCACGAACGTCGTCCTCGTGATCCCGACGTTCGCGCTCCTGCTCGTGATCGCGGCGTACCTCCAGGTGCGCGGGATCCTGATGGAGGCAGTCTTCATCGGCATTACCTCGTGGCCCTGGGCGGCGCGTGCGCTCCGTGCGCAGACCTTCTCGCTCGTGTCGCGCGACTTCGTCGACATGGCACGCCTGAGCGGGCGCAGCAGCCGGAAGATCATCTTCCGGGAGATCGCGCCGAACATGAGCTCCTACCTCTTCATGATGTTCATCCTCCTGTTCGGAGGCGCGATCCTGATCGCCGCGACGCTCGACTTCATCGGGCTCGGGCCGTCGAACACGATCTCGCTCGGGCAGATGATGCAGCTCTCGGTGCAGAACGCCGCGCTGCAGCTGCACCTGTGGTGGTGGTTCCTGCCGCCCGGCCTTGCGATCACCGCACTCGTCGGCTCGCTCTACGTGATGAACGTCGGACTGGACGAGGTCTTCAACCCGAAGCTGCGGGAGATGTAGGCGCGCGATGGCCCTCCACGTCGAAGACCTCCGCGTCCACTACCGCACCCTCTCGGGCGACGTGAAAGCGCTCGACGGCGTCTCGTTCGACGTGGCGGACGGCGAGATCATGGGCCTGGCCGGCGAGTCGGGCTGTGGCAAGTCGACGCTCGGCAAGAGCCTGATTCGCCTCGACGGCCGGATGCGCTACGTCGGCGGCCATGTCCTCCTCGACGGCAAGGAGCTGCCGATCTGGGACGACCACGCAATGAACCAGTTCCGCTTCCGCGACGTCTCGATCGTGCCGCAGTACGCGATGAGCGCACTCAACCCCATCCGCAAGGTCGGCCGCATGGTCCACGAGCTGCTCCGCTCGCGTGGCGTCGACGCCCGGGCCGCCCAGCAGGAGCTGGAGCGGCGCCTCGAGCTGGTCGGCCTCGACCGAGACGTGCTCGGCCTCTATCCCATCGAGCTCTCGGGCGGGATGAAGCAGCGGGTGGTGATGGTGATCTCGACGCTGCTCGATCCCTCCCTCCTGATCGCCGACGAGATCACGTCGGCACTCGACGTCTCGACCCAACAGGCCGTCGCGGAGACGCTGGTCGAGTTCCGGGACCGCGGGTTCGTCAAGAGCACGATCGTCATCACCCACGACATCGCGGTGCTGTACCAGATCGCGGACACGATCCTCGTCATGTATGCGGGCAAGCTCGCCGAGAAGGGACCGGCCGAAGAAATCGTGTCGAACCCACGGCATCCGTACACGCGCCTGCTGGTCTCGGCGCTGCCCGAAGTCGGAGTGCGCTATGCCGAGAAGGAGCTCGCGGGCATCCCCGGTCGGCCCCCCTCGCTGTTGGAGCCGCCGCCCGGTTGCCGTTTCCGCGACCGCTGCCCGCTCGCGACCGAACGCTGCGAACAGGATCCCCCCTGGGTCGAGGAGAACGGACGCGGCGTCGCCTGCTGGGAAGCGGCTCCGGTTCCGGCCCAGAAGGCGACCGCGCCGCTCGTGGGAGAGGCTCGCTGATGTTGAGCCTCGACCACGTCTCGAAGACGTACCGGGTCGGTTCCTTCGGTCGCGGCCGGCTCACTGCAGTCCGCGACGTGACCTTCGACGTCAAGCCCGGCGAGGTCGTCTCGCTGATCGGCGAGAGCGGCAGCGGCAAGTCGACGATCGGTCGGATGATCCTTCGTCTCACTCCTCCCACCGGCGGCTCGATCATCCACGACGACAGCGATATCGCCCGGTTCCACGGCAGCGCTCTCAAGGAGTACTACCGCCGCGTCCAGGGTGTGTTCCAGGACCCGTTCAGCTCGTACAACCCGATCTTCAAGGCGGACCGGATCTTCGGCATGATCCACGCCGAGTTCTTCCGCCACGTTGGAGCCGACGAGTGGCGCGCGCGGGTCAGCGACGCTCTCGAAGCGGTGTCGCTGAACCCGGACGACATCCTTCGCAAGTACCCGCACCAGCTCTCCGGCGGGCAGTTGCAGCGCCTGCTCGTGGCCCGCGCGCTGCTGCTCGATATCGAGTACCTCGTCGCGGACGAGATCATCTCGATGCTCGATGCGTCGACCCGCATCGACGTTCTCAACCTGCTCGCGCACCTGAAGGAGCGTGGGCTCGGAATCCTCTTCATCACCCACGACCTCTCGCTCGGCAACTACATCAGCGACTCCACGGTGATCCTGCGGCATGGCTCGATCGTCGAGATGGGCGACACGGTGAAGGTTTTCGGCGACCCGCGGCATCCGTACACGCGGATGCTGCTCGCGAGCGTCCCGCAGCTGCACACGAAGTGGAAGCCCGGTGCGCAGCGGCAGGCACTGCCCGAGTACGCCGAGGCCCCACCGCTCGTCGAGGTCGAAAGCGGTCACCTGGCGGCGCTGTGAAAGGAGCGACCATGAATCACGACTTCCCATCCGACTTCGTCTGGGGTGCGGCCGCCTCGGCCTACCAGATCGAAGGAGCGACGTCCGAGGACGGACGCGGAGAGAGCATCTGGGACCGGTTCTGTGCGACGCCCGGCAAGGTCCGCGCCGGCGACAACGGCGAGATCGCGTGCGACTTCTACCACCGCTATCCGCAGGACATCGCACTGATGCGGGAGCTCGGGCTCGACGCCTTCCGCTTCTCGATCGCCTGGCCGCGCATCGTTCCGGGCGCGACCGGCCCCGTCAACGCAGCGGGCCTCGACTTCTACGACCGCCTCGTCGACAAGCTCCTGGAAGCGGGCATCCGGCCCTTCGCGAACCTCTTCCACTGGGACCTGCCTCAAGAGCTCGAGGACCACGGGGGCTGGCCGGAGCGGGCGACCGCCGAGGCCTTTGCGAGCTACGCAGAGCTGGTGGCGAACAGGCTCGGCGACCGCGTGAAGGACTGGATCACGCACAACGAGCCGTTCTGCACGTCCTGGCTCGGCTACGGCCTCGGTGCCCATGCGCCCGGCAGGACCAGCGTCGGCGACGCGCTGGCCGCGTGCCACCACGCCCTACTCGGACACGGCTGGGCGGTGGAGGCGCTGCGGCGGGCGGCGCCGGACGCAGAGGTCGGGATCGTGCTCGACCCGTGGCCGATCCACCCGGCAACCGACTCGCCCGAGGACATCGCAGCTGCCCGCGCCGAGGACGGCGTCAGGAACCGCTGGTTCTTCGATCCGCTGCTACGCGGCGAATACCCCGAAGACGTCCTCGAGCGCTTCGCCGACGTCGCGCCGCCGGTGCGCGACGGCGACCTGGCCACGATCTCCGTTCCCCTCGACTTCGTCGGAGTCAACAACTATTCGAGGCGCATCGTCCGCGCGGGCGCGGACGGGGCCACGATCGACGTGCGGGCGCCGCAGGGCGAGCTGACGGACATGGACTGGGAGGTGTACCCGGCCGCGATGACCGAGTCGCTCGTCCGCATGCACCGGGAGTACGGCGTCGACTCGCTGTACGTGACCGAGAACGGCGCAGCGTTCACCGATGTGCGCGGCCACGACGGCGGCATCCACGACGTCGAGCGAATCGGGTACCTCGACGGCTATCTCGGTGCGGTCGAGAGCGCCATCGCGGAAGGCGTCCCCGTGCGCGGCTACTTCGTCTGGTCGCTGCTCGACAACTTCGAGTGGTCGCTCGGGTACTCGAAGCGTTTCGGGCTCGTCTACGTCGACTACCCGACGCTCGAGCGGGTGCCGAAGGACAGCTTCTACTGGTACCGCGATCAGATCGCCGCCAGTCGCGCGGCTGCCGCACCCGGCCTGACTGCGAGGCGAGCTTCGGCCTAGACGCCGGTGGCGTCGCCGAGGTGGAGGCGCGTCGCCCGGCCCGCTGCCGGGCGTCGCCTTCCCGCCCAGCCGCCCGAGAGGTCGAGGGCCTCCGACTCGTCGTCGAACAGCGCGTCGCCCCTGCCGGCCTCGCCTCCTCGCGGGAGAATCCCCCGCAGCTCCAGCAGGCCGTAGAGAGCGTCGATCCGCTCTGACTGGTCTTCGATCGCGATCTCGAGCCGGTCGAGCGTTGCGTGCATCTCGTTCATGGCGGTGGTCACATCCTCAAGCCGAGGCGAACGTCTCGCGAGGACCGAGGCCCGCCGCGACCGCTCGCGCGATGTCGAGCGTCGAGATGACGCCGATCGGGCGCCGGAAGTCGGGGTCGGTGACGGCGAGGTGGGCGATTCCATACTGCGCCATCAGGCTGCCGGCCTCGGCGATCGAGCTGTCGGCCGCGACGGTGACGAGCGGCGTGACCGCGGTCTCCCCGGCGGTCAGCGAGTCGAGATCGAGCCGCGTGGCCGCGACGAGGTCGAGGTCGGAGACGACGGCCCAGAGCTGGGGCGCCTCGTCGTCCTCGTCGGTGTGCTCGAAGACGAAGATCGCGTGCACACCGAACGTGGCCATCATCCGGGCGACCACCCGCAAAGGCGTCTCCGGCGGGCAGCTGATCACGCCGTGACTCATCGCATCCCCCACGGTCGCCGTCTCGAAGGCGACGGGGAGCTCGTCCGGCCGGTGCTCTGCGTACATCATGGACCGATCGTCGCGCGACTGTGACGGAGCCGCATCCGGGCGAACTACGGAACCGAGGACCGGGTACGCGCGGAGGCGTATCCTCACCGACGCGAGATGAGCGCCCTGGACGAACCTGCTGGAAACGCCGAGGTGCTGCGGGTCCTCGGGGAGGAGCGCACGCCGATCGTCGACGCGGCCGGCGAGTCGCTCCGGCACAGCCGGACCCACTACGAGTCGGCGGGGCAGGAGGAGACCCGGCGGCGCCTCGAGGTGCTCTACGACGAGCTACTGGGAGCGTTGTCGAGCCGTGATCTCGGCGGCATGATCGACTACGCGCAACGACTCGCTACCGAGCGCTTCGAGGCGGGCTACGACCTGTCGGAAGTCCAGGGCGCGTTCAATGCGCTGGAGGAGGCGGCCTGGGCCGTGCTCTGCGCGCGCCTGCAACCGGAGCAACTGGCCCTCTCGCTCGGCCTGGTGAGCACCGTGCTGGGCGCGGCGAAGGACGCCCTCGGCCGCGAGTACGTCTCGCTCGCATCACAGACACATGCGCCGTCGC
Source organism: uncultured Actinomycetes bacterium (assembly GCA_963770815.1). Classification (GTDB taxonomy): domain Bacteria; phylum Actinomycetota; class Thermoleophilia; order Gaiellales; family Gaiellaceae; genus Palsa-739. The sequence continues at coordinate 19,427 of CAVYQV010000001.1, read as the reverse complement.
TCGACCTGCGCGCTCTCTTCACCGGCGACGCCGGCGCCTAGACCTCCGTCCCGACCGGATCCGGAGGGTCGCGGAGTGCGGAATCCGTACTTGTTTCGGATGCCGCGCGCCGGCCGCGGTGCCAGCATCGGGCCTGATGAACGATCGTCGGAGGCACGTCGTCGTAGCCGGAGCCGGAGTCGCCGGGCTCGAGACCGCGCTCGCGTTGCACGCGCTCGCGCCCGAGCACGTCTCGGTGGAGCTGATCGCGCCGGAGGACGAGTTCGTCTACCGGCCGCTCGCGGTCGCCGAGCCGTTCCACGTCGGCGAGGTGCGCCGCTTCCCGCTCGAACGACTCGTTGCCGCGGCCGGCGCCAAGCTCCGCCACGGTGCGCTCGTCGGGGTCGATCCGGACGAGAAGCGGGCCGCACTCGCGGACGGAAGCACTGTCGAGTACGACGTCCTCGTCCTCGCGCTCGGGGGGCACCCGCTTCCGGCCTTTCCCGGAGCGCTGACGTTCCGTGGCCTCCGCGAAGACAGCGAGGAGCTGGCACGCCTGCTCGAGCGGGTGACGACCAGCGATCTGCGGCGGCTCGTCTTCGCGGTGCCCGCCGGCTCGACCTGGCCGCTGCCGCTCTACGAGCTCGCTCTGCTCACAGGCGAGTACGTCGCCGAGCATCTGACGCAGGCCGAGCTCACGGTCGTCACTCCCGAGGAGCAGCCGCTTGCCCTGTTCGGGACGAAGGCGAGCGAGGCGATGGCGCAGCTGCTCGAGATGCGCGGGATCGGCTTTCGGGCTGCGTCGACGCCGGTGGCGTTCGAAGGCGGCGTGCTCCGTCTGGCCGGCGGCGGCGAGGTAGCCGCGGACGCCGTCGTCGCGCTGCCGCTCCTGGAGGGGCCGCGCCTCGGCGGGATCCCACAGGACGACCGCGGCTTCGTCCCCACCGACGAGTTCGGGCGCGTCGCCGGACTGACCGATGTCTACGCCGCGGGCGATCTCACCCAGTCCTCGATCAAGCAGGGAGGCATCGCCGCCCAGGAGGCGGACGCCGTCGCCGAGGCGATCGCCGCCGACGCGGGCGCGCCCGTGCGGCCGAGCCCGTGTCGCCCGGTCCTGCGCGGACTGCTCTTCACCGGCTTCGTGCCGCGGTTCCTGCGTCACGAGGAAGGCGGGGTGTCGCTGGTCGACACGCAGCCTCTGTGGTGGCCTCCGGGCAAGATCGTCGGCCGCTACCTGAGCCCGTTTCTCGCCGAGCACCTCGGGCTGGCCACGTCCGGGCCGCCTCCGGCGGATGCGCTACCGGTCGAAGTCGCGGTCGACCGCCCCGCCTGGACGCAGGTCTGAGTCGAGCCACACGGAGAGTGCGGAGTGGCGGCCTCGCCGAGGCGACGGACGGTGGAGGAGGCGCGGCGCGTGAGCTGATGGCAGGATCCGCTGGATGCGCCGGAGCCTCGCCTGGCTCGTAGCCGTCCCGCTGATGCTCGCGGGATCCCAGATCGCGCACGTACTCGCGTATCGGATCGTCTACCCGGAGGCGAGTCTCCGGCTGCGCGACCTCGTCGAGACAGGGCACGGGTACATGACAATGCTGCCGCTCGCTCTCGGAGTCGCGGCCGCGGTCGTCGGACTCTCGCTCGCCGCGAGCGCTGTCGACGCGGCGCGGGGACGCAGCGTGCAGCAGTTGCCGCCGTGGGCATTCGCGCTTCTGCCGGTCGCCGGGTTCGCCTTCCAGGAGTACATCGAGCGCTGGCTCGCCTGGGGGTTCTTCCCGTGGTACGCCGCGGAGCAGCCGACCTTCGTCCTCGGGATCGCGCTGCAGATCCCGTTCGGCGCGCTCGCCTACCTCGCGGCACGACTGCTGCTGCGCACCGCCAAGCGCCTCGGGCGCCGCCTCGCCCACGTCTCGCCGCCGCGGCTGCGCGCCTCGGTGCCCCCGGTGCTTGTGCCGGCGGCGCAGCCGCTGCCCCCGCTGCCTTCGCTTCTCTCGCGCGGCCTGGGACGACGCGGGCCTCCTCTCCCCACCGGCTGAGCAGAACCGCCGCCGCCCGGCGGCGGATCCCGCTACGGAAGGAGAGTGACTTGAAGGGCAGGAGCCGCTTTGCGGTGCTCGCATGCGCCGCCGTGGTTGGACTGGTCGCGGTCGCGAGCGCGTCCGCGCACGCACGCATGAGCCCGTCGGTCTCGCTGGCGAACGAGCTGCAGCTCTACAGCCTCGCAATCCCGACGGAGAAGGCGAACGCGTTCACGACGAAGATCGTCTTGACCCTGCCGAAGGGGTTCTCGATCGACTCGTTCGTGCCGAGCCCGGGCTGGAAGCGCGTCGAGCAGTCGACCGGATCCGGGGACAACGCAGTCGTCACGCAGGTCACCTGGTCCGGCGGTCATGTGCCGACCGAGGATGACTCGCTGTTCCAGTTCCTCGCCCAGCCGGCCGGCGCGGGAACCTACACGTTCCAGGTACAGCAGACGTACTCGGACGGATCGATCGTCGACTGGTCCGGCCCGGAGTCGTCGGCCGCGCCGGCGCCGACGATCGACGTCGTGAGCTCCGTCTCCGGCGGCGGCACGTCGACCCTGACGATCGTCGCGCTCGTCCTGGGTGCGCTGGGCCTCCTGGTCGGCGGAATCGCGCTGTTCTCACGTGGGGGCCGCTCGCTCACGTGAGACGTCGCAGGCGTGGAGCAGTGGCGGTCGCCGTCGTCGCACTGGCGTTGCTGGTGCCTGCGGCGGCGTCCGCCCACGCCTACCTGGTCAAGACCGTGCCGGCGGCGAGCGTGATCCTGAGCGGCGCTCCACGGAGCGTGCAGCTCACCTACGACGAGGCGGTCGAGCCCAGGTTCGCGCTCATCTCGGTCACCGACGTCCACGCTCACCAGGAGACGACCGGCCGGGTGACGCGCTCGCCGTCAGATCCGAACACCCTCGTCGTCCCGATCAAGCACGTCGGCGAGGGCTGGTATCTCGTCTACTGGCGCGCCATCTCCGTCGACGGGCATCCGGTGCAAGGAGCCTTCACGTTCGCCGTCGGGCCGAACGCCGGCCCGGCGCCGCAGTTCACGATCCCGCACATTGCGGGGACGGCGACGTCAACACCGCTCGTAATTGCGAAGTGGCTCGCCTTCCTGACGCTGATGAGTGCGATCGGCCTCTTCGTGCTGCGGATCGCGATCGCCCGTCCGCTCGTCCGTCGCGTGTCCGGAACGAGCCTCCGTCCACTCTCGATCGCCTTCTGGGCGGCCGCGACCCTCGGCCTGATCGCGATTCCGGTCTACCTCGAGGAGGCGGTTGCGATCGACTCTCTGCGCTCGTTCTGGGACGTGACCGCAGTCGTGCCGCTCTGGCGGCTCACGGCATTCGGCCGCGGCTATGTCGACATCGAGCTCTGCTTTGCTCTCTTCGTCGCGGCAGCGTCGGTCGCAATCTGGCTCGACCGGCCGGAACGCAGAGGACGCTCGGTGGCAGCCTTGCTCGCGCTCAGCGGAGCGCTCGCCGCCGCCGCTGCCGTCCTCGTCCTGCCGGGTGCGGTCGGTCACGCCGGGCAGACACCGCCGCGCGGCATCGCCGTCCTGCTCGACTGGCTCCATCTCGTCTCGGGCTCGGTCTGGCTGGGAGGCCTGATCGGGCTGCTCGTCGTCTGGGGCACTCTCCCGGCCGCGAAGCGGGTGGCCGGACTCGCGGTCTGCGTCCCGCGTTTCTCGAATGTCGCGTTCGTCTCGGTCCTCGTGTTGCTCGGGACCGGCGTCGGTGCCGCGGTTCTGCATCTGCCGATACTCGATGCGCTCTGGCTCACGTCGTACGGCCAGGTGATCCTGATCAAGGCCGGGATCCTCCTCGCCGCGATGCTGCTCGCCTCCGTCAACCTGTTGAGGACCAAGCCCGGCCTCTCGCGGCCCGAGGGCGGCGAATCATCGGCGCGGCTGCTCAGGACGCTCGTCTCCGGCGAAGCGCTGCTCGTCGCCGGCGCGATCCTGGCCGCGGCCGTCCTCTCGAGCCTCGCGCCGCCGCCGCCGGCGTTCGCCGAGGAAGGGTCGGCTCTGGCCCGGGTCGGCCCCGGCAAGGTCGTCTCCACCGTCGTTCGCGGGCCCTACAAGCTCCAGATTCTGGTCACCCCCAACCGGGCTGCGGCGCCGGACACCTTCGGGCTACGGCTCACGCGCGGCGGCAAGCCGGTCCGCGGCGCGAACGTGACTCTGACCTTCGCGATGCTCGACATGCAGATGCCGAGCCAGGAGTACCAGCTCGCCGAAACGGCTCCCGGCGTCTATACCCGGAAATCGCCGGCGCTCGTCATGGTCGGGCACTGGGGCCTCGACTTCACCGTCACACCCAAAGGCGGCCTGCCGTTCACTACCCTCGTCGTCGACCGAGCGGGCGGCTGAGGGCGCCTGAGAGAAGCGGAAGGAGACTTCGACGCGTGCCGCACCATCGCTCGCTCATAGCGCTCGCATCACTCGCAGTTGTCGCCCTGCTCGCGGGCTGCGGCTCCGGCGGTGCCGAGACAAGCCTGACGATTCAGCCCGCGCACATCTTCGGGCTCTCAGGGTTCAAGCCGAGCGGCCCGGTTCAACCCGGGCGACGAACGGTCGTCTCCTTCAAGATCCATACTCCCTCGGGAGGGACACTCACCCAGTACAAAGAGTGCTGCGACCCCCATGCCGGTGTCGATCTGATCATCGTCCGCGGCGACGACAGCCACGTCCAGTACATCGACGCCGATGCCGACCCGGACGGGCGCGTGAGCGTACCGGTCACGTTTCCCACGCCAGGCCGCTATCGGATCGTCGTCGACGCCTACCCGAAGGTAACCGGGCCCACCACCCCGTTCAACTTCCAGCTCTTCACGTGGGTGACCGTGCGCGGCAACTACCGGCCGAAACCGGTCCCTGCCTTCCGGTCGACCGAAGTGGTCGACGGCTACCGCTTCACCGTTCAGGGCCACCCACACCTGAAAGCGATCGAGCCGGCCTTCTTCGTCGTCCACGTCACCGATCCAGCCGGGCGGAAGGCGGTCTTCCCCACGTGGCGCGGGGCTCTCGCGCACGCGATCTTCTTCCACCAGGGCTCGCTCGCGTACTCGCACACCCACGTCTGCAAGCCGGATGCCGTCTACTGCTTCTCCGCACTCGGCAACGTGCGCGTGACGGGGCACTCGACAGCGCCGGGCATACTCAAGATCGGTGTGCTCCTCCCGGAAGGCGGAACGTGGCGCATGTTCCTGCTCACGTACCAGCACGGACATGTCCTGACCGCCCCCTTCACCCTCCACGTGACGTGAACGGCACAACGTCGACTCCGCTCGTCCTGCTCGCGGCCTTCGCCGCTCTCGCGTGCGGCATCGCTGCCGCGCTCATCGCCATCGACGTCCTGCGAACCGTCCTCGGGGGATGACGATGCGACTGCGGTCAGCGAGGCGGGAAGAGGAACGTCCGGTGCGGCGGCACGTAGCCGCCGACCTCGAGCACGATCTCGGCCTGGGGCCTGAGCGGCAACGCGCGTGGGTCACCTCGCCGCCGGATGCCGTCCACGTAGACAGAGACCGCGCCGCGGAACGAGGCGAGTCGGCGCGGTCCGAGCGGCTGGCCCCAGACCCGAAAGAGACGGCCCAGCGTCGTCGGGCCTTCGTAGTCGACGATGCCGCTCGGATCGAGCGTCCAGGCACGGCCTCGGCAGCCCGCGTGCACGACGCGGCCCAGATGGAGACGAGCTCGCTCGAGCCCGACGGCCGCCGGGACGATGACCACGCGGCGCTTCGCAAACAGCTCGACATGAACGCGCGGGCCCATGTCGAGCGGAGCCGCGTGGCAGACGAAGCGCGACGACGGCGATCTTGCGGGAGGCTGATAGCGAGGCCCGCGGCCCACCGGGGTCGGCGTGAGCCCCAGCACGACCGTCGCGGCCCCGAGCGGAAGGGCGCGCAGGTTCATCGGCCTCAGGCTACGCGCGCGGCCCTCTGTCTGCTCACGTGCGCTCTCGTCGCCGGCATCGCCGCTCCGTTCGCCAAGGCGGACGGGGACCCCGCGAGCGACTACCTCATCTCGCAGCCGGCGTTCCTCTCCTACGACGCCAAGATTCCGGCCGCGCTCCAGCAAAAGCTCCTCGCGGCAGTCGCCTCGGCGAACAAGAACGGCTACCCGGTGAAGGTAGCGCTGATCTGGAGCCGTTACGACCTCGGCTCGGTGCCCGAGCTGTACGGGAAGCCGAGGGACTATGCGCGCTTCCTCGACGCCGAGGACGCGAGATGCTGGTGGGGCGCCGGGTGCAGCGCAGGACGGTTCAGCCCCAAGACCCGCCTGGTCGTCGTGATGCCGCAAGGGCTGGGCTTTGCCCAGTGGAAGCACAAGCCCGCGGCCGGCTACCGAACCCTCGCCGGGATCAAGGTGACGCCGACGCCGGCAGGTCTCGCAACGGCAGCGACGACTGCCGTCGAGAAGCTCGCCGCGGCGGCGGGTGTGAAGGTGTCGACGACCGGCGGCCCCGCTCTCACCGTCGAGTCAGGCGGCGGCACGAGTCGGACCGAGATCATCGCCGGCGTGGTCGGCGCCATCCTCTTGGGTTTCGCGGCGCTCCTCCTGATCCGGCGTCGCGCCGCCCGCTCAACGCTGCGCTAGCGGCTCGACTTCCGGCGCACGGTCGGGAATCCTCCGGGTGATCGACACGAGGACGAGAGCGATCCCCGACGCGAGCGACAAGGCGGTTGCGCTTCGCTCGAGCCAGGCCGGAAACGCCGCGAGCACCCAGCCGTCACGGAGCGTCGCCAGAAGCGCCAACCCCTGGTAGGCAGCGAAGACCCCGATCAGCATTCCAGCGAGCACACGCCAGTCCGGAAGGCAGTAGAGCACGGCAAGAGCAACGGCCACGAGACAGGTGGCGCCCACGAGCACCAGCTGCCAGGTCGAAACGGTCGGTCGTCCGTAGAGCTCGCGGCCGAACCGAGCAACGGTCGAGGACAGCAGCGCCACGACTGCAAATGCCGCGCCGACCCGGCCCTCGAGCCGAGCCTCCCGCAGCTTCAACAAGGCCGGGATGCACGCCGCGACCACGAGGAGCGGCCAGAACCAGAGAAGTGAAGCGGGCGCTGACTGCCAGAGGCCGCCGCGGATCGCCGTACCACGTCCGTCGACCTCGACCGGGACGACCCAGCGGCCGACATAGGTGTTCCCGGACGGATGTGCAGACAGCGCCGGGGTGTGGAGACGACCCTCGTGCCACGTCCACGAATGGCGCGAGGTGAGCAGCTTCCACTGCGGTGGCGAGCTCGGCGTGATGCCGTGCGGAACGACCAGGGGGCGCACGCGGTCGAGGAACCAGGTCGCGGACTGTGTGTTGACCGCCACGCCCGCCGGCGAAAAACGCAGGTACGGCTCCCCGCGAAGACCGGTGACGACTGCGGTCAGAGCCGGCTCGGCTCGCATCCAGATCGCCTGGTCGCCGTCCACGATTCGTGCCACCAGGCCCGGCGGGGTCGATGAGATCCGTGCGAGATAGTCGGTGGCCGCCGGCGGGACTCGACCAACGTGCGCGGACGCGGTCGACGGAACCAAGGCCGCGGCGAGGACTGCAGCCGCCAGCGCGAGCACGGCCTTACCCACGTGCAAGCGAGCGAAGCGTGTTCTCGACGTCCTGCGCCCGGAACGGGTACAGGTAGAGCGCCCGCTCGTGGCCGCTCGGATCGACGATGTACGCCGCCTCGGTGTGCGTGATCCGGCGCACCTTGATCCCGGCGATCGTTCTCGTCGCGACGCTCACGCCAATCGCATAGTCCTGCCAGACCCGAGCGAGGGCTGCCGGCGCTCCCACGGCCCAGTGCCAGTCGCTGGGCAGGCTCCACTTGCTCCGGTCGAGCAGCAGGTTCTTCCGCGCATCCGCCCACTGGTTGACGCTCACCGCGACAATCGCCGGACGGCGATCGGCGGGGAACGACGCAGCCACTCGATCGAGCGTCTTCGCCTCGAGCGGGCACAGGTTGCGACAGAGCGGGTCGATGAACGTCACGATCACCGGTCGGCCGCGGAACTGGCGCAAGGAGATGGGATCGCCGTTCTCGCTGCGCAACGAGAATCCCGGCGCGATCTTCTGTCCGCCGGCCCAGGTCACCGGAGGACCTGCTGCCGCCGATTCCGGAATCGCCGGGACTGTGCTCGAGGGGCGGAGGACGGCTATGGCCGCTCCCACTCCCACACCGATCACGAGCGCACCGGCCAACAGGAGCCAGCGCAGATGACGAGACGGCTGAGCGAGAGGTGCGGGCGAAGGCTGCGCGGACACGCCGGAGCCAAGTATCGCAGAGGGCGTTTCCGGCCGGCTAAGACGGCCCGCGCGAGGCAAGCACGCCCTACATGCCCATCGCGTGGTAGCCGCTGTCGACGTACAGCGTCGTGCCGGTCACGTTGCCGGCGCCGTCCCCGAGCAGGAAGGCTCCCGCAGCGCCGACATCGTCGGCGGTGACGTGGCGGTGCAGCGGTGAGCGCTCCTCGACGATGTCCTCCATCGTCGTGAAGCCGGCGATCGAGCGGGCGGCGAGCGTCCGTACCGGGCCGGCCGAGACCGCGTTCACGCGGATGTTCTTCGTGCCGAGATCCCAGGCCAGGTAGCGCACACACGCGTCGAGGGTCGCCTTCGCCACGCCCATCACGTTGTAGTGGGGCACCGCGCGCTCGCCGCCGAGGTAGGTCATCGTCAGGATCGAGCCGCCCCCGGCCTTCTCCATCAGCGGCTCCGCCGCGCGCGCGCACGCGACGAGCGAGTAGGCGCTCACGTCGACCGCGAGCCAGAAGCGGTCGCGCGGCGTGTCGGTGAAGCGGCCCTCGAGATCTTCTGCGGCCGCGAAGGCCACCGAGTGGACGAGCAGGTCGAGCTCGCCGCCGAACGCCTCCCCCACCTCGCCGAACACGCGCGCCACGTCATCGTCGGAGCGGACGTCGCACTCTGTCACCAGCGGTGCGTCGATCGAGGAGGCCAGCTCGCGCACCGTCGATTCGATGCGCTCGCCCTGGTAGGTGAAAGCGAGGCTGGCGCCACCCGCTGCGAGCTCGCGCGCGATCGCCCAGGCGATGGAGCGCTTGTTGGCGACCCCGAGCACGAGCCCCCGCTTGCCTTCGAAGGTTCCGGCCATCGAAGCGATCCTAGGAGGTCTCGGCGGTACGGTGCTCGCCGGAGCGTTGCGATGGGCGACGCGAGCCAAGGACGCAGGGAGCGTCGATAGTGGTTCCTATCGACGCGACCGAGGACACCGGAGCCGACGAAGTCGGCCGACGAGCGAAGCGAGGAGTCGCGTCGCCCAGCGCAGCGGGCCGGCATAGCAGCCGTTTCGTCGGGGCCTCCTACAGCGATAGCCTGCTCGACGTGGGAAAGGTAGCGGTCGTCACGGGGGCCTCGTCGGGCATCGGCGTCGAGATCGCCCGCCTGCTCGCAGCGCGAGGCGACCTCTGCATCCTGCTCGCCCGCCGGGCCGATCGCCTGGAGGCGCTCGCAGAGGAGCTCGGCGGTGAGGCCGAACCGTGCGACGTCTCCGACCGCGCCGCCGTCGAGTCCGTCGCCGCGCGCATCCTCGAGCGGCACCCGAAGATCGACCTGCTGGTCAACAACGCCGGGATCCCGGGCCGGACGCGCTTCCTCGACGGCGATCCCGAGGTGATCGAGCGGCTGATCCGGATCAACTACCTCGGCTCGGTCTGGGTGCTGCGCGCCTTCCTGCCGGGCCTGCGCGCGGCGGCGCCGTCGGACGTCGTCAACATCGTCTCGGTCTCGGGCGTCGTCGCCGGCCCGCCGAGCGGCCCCTACTCCGCCTCGAAGCACGCCCAGCTCGCCTTCTCCCGCACGGCCGCAGCCGAGCTGCGCGCGGAGAAGATCCGGGTGCACACGGTCAAGCCGGGCTTCACCGAGACCGAGGGCTTCCCGCAGAAATGGCTCCCGCCGCGCGTCCAGCGCGTGGTGATCGGCCCGGAGGAGGTCGCCGCCCACGTCCTCCGATCGCTCGACGAAGGCCGCGGCGAGACGACCGTGCCCTGGTACTACGGTCCGATCGCCCCGCTACAGGACGCGATGCCGAACGTGTTCACCCGTGTCCTCTCACGCGTGCCGAAAGCTCCCTAGAATCGCCTCATGATCGGACAGGCTCAACCGACGACCCAGGACATCATCGCCGTCGCCGAGTTCCGGTCCGCCCTGCGGCACTTCCTGCGGCGCAGCGAGAAGATCGCCCGTCACTCGGGCCTCACGCCCCAGCGCTACACCCTGCTGATGATGATCAAGGGCGCGCCCGACGGCGGCGAGCAGTCCACCGTGACCGAGCTGTCAGAGCGGATGCAGCTCGCGCAGAGCACCGTGACCGAGCTCGTTCGCCGCGCCGAGAGCGCGGGGCTGATCGAGCGCGAGCAGTCGCAGCGGGACGCGCGAGTTGCGCATCTGCGGCTGACGCCCGAGGGGGAGCGGCGTCTGATCCTTTCGTTCACCGAGCTCGAGACAGAACGCAGGCAGCTGCGGGAGGCGTTCGCCAACCTCGACGGCGGCGTCACCGGGAACTAGCCCCGCGCGAGCAGGTACCAGCCGACGCCTGCGACGAGGACGCGGGTGTCGCCGTCTGCCAGCGCCTCGGCGCGAGCACGGCGCTCTCCTTCGCAGCCGGCGAGGTCGAGGTACGCGGTGAGGTCACGCTTCTCTTCCTCGCGGCGCTCGCGGACGACCGCGAGCCCGTTCGCGGCGAAGAGCTCCCGCAGCTCCCCGTCGGTGAGCAGGCGCGTGTGCGAAGGATCGCGCGCGGTCTCGAACTCATGGAGCGCGGCGGCGGCCGCGTCCTCGGGCGCAAGCTGGTCGACGACGAGCACGTGGCCGCCCGGCCTGGTCACGCGCGCGAGCTCGGCGACGATGCGCTCGGGCTGCGCGACGTGATGGAGCGTGCGCAGCGTGCCGGCCAGGTCGAAGGAGGCGTCCGGGAACGGCAGCGCCGTCCCGTCTCCCTCGACGAACTCCGTGTTCGGCCGGGCTCGAGCTCGCGCAAGCTCGAGCAGCTCCGGCACGCGGTCGAGCCCGACGACCTCCCGCACGAGCGGGGCGAGAGCGAAGGCCAGCGCACCGGCGCCCGTCCCGACGTCGAGGGCGCGCTCATCTCCTTCCGCTTGGACGAAGTCACGGACCTCCGCGGCGAGCCGCGCCGCTCCGTCGTCCTGTCGCGCCGCGACGCGCTCCGCCGTACGCGCAAAACGGTCAGCCGACGACGACACGATGTGCCCTGGTGGGATCGGAGTTGATCCCGCACGCGATCTCGTAGCCAATCGTCCCGGCCGCTTCCGCGTGGCGCTCCATCAGCAGGCCGTCGCCGACGATCGTCACCGGCGTCCCGACCGGCAGCTCGCGATCGAGCCCGACGGCGAGTGCGTCCATCGAGACGGTGCCGATCGCCCGCCGCGGCTCGCCGTCGACGAGCACCTCGGTTCCGCTCATGTCGCGACGGAAGCCGTCGGCGTAACCGATCGGCACGATCCCGGTCCACGTCGGCCGCTCGGCGAGGAACCGCCGCCCGTAGCCGGTGCTTTCCCCCGCCTGGAGCAGGCGAACCTGCGCGAGCCGGCTCCGCCAGGAGAGCGCGGGCTTCAGCCCGTCCTCCGCGGGATCGGTTTTGAACGGCGAGATCCCGTACAGCGCGATCCCGCAGCGCGCGGCATCGAGGCGCGTGTCGGGGAGCCGCAGCGCGGCCGCGCTGTTCGCGAGGTGGCGCGTGAGGTGCGAGTACGGCTCGGTCGCCTCACGGAAGCGCTCGAGCTGCTGTTGCGCAAAGACCGGGTCGGAGTCCGCGGTCGCGAGATGGCTCATCAGCCCGACGACGTTCGCCGGCGGCTGCGGCAGCTCCGCCAGCCCCCAGCGCCCCATGCCGGTGTCGAGCTTGAGGTGTACCGGGATGTTCTCGGGGATCGGACCGCTGACCGAGACGACGAGCTCGAGCCGCGCCTCGCGCGCCTCCGCGACCTCGTCGGTCGGGCACATGACGATGATCCGCGCCTCCGGCAGCTCGCGGCGCAGCTCGAGGGCTTCGGCGACGGTCACGACGCAGAGCGTGGAGGCTCCGGCCTCGAGCGCCGCCCGGGCGACGTCGGTCGCTCCGTGGCCGTAACCGTTCGCCTTCACGACGGCCCAGAGCTCGGCTCCGTCGAGCACCCCGAGCAGCCGCCGCGCGTTGTGGCGGACGGCGCCTAGGTCGATCGTGATCTCGCTCCGGTGCACAGGCCTAGTCTCGCGCGAGTGCGTTCGGCAGCGCTTCGACCACGTCGCTCGCCACGAGGCCATAGCGCTGCGAGGCCTCGCGCGCCGCGAGCTGCTGCGCCGCGCAGGCAGCCGCGGCCGCATGCTGCGGCTCCAGCCCTTTCGCGAGGAACGCGGCCGTGATGCCCGTCAGGACATCGCCCGTGCCGGCCGTTGCGAGCGACGGCAGGCCGAGCGCCGAGACGAGCACTCCGCCGCCCGGCGCGGCGACGAGCGAGTCTTCGCCCTTGAGCACGACGACACAGTCGAAGCGCTCGGCGGCCTCCTGCGCCGACGCGAGCCGGTGCGCGGCAACCTCACTCGACTCCCGCCCCAGCAAGCGGGCGAGCTCGCCTTCGTGCGGCGTGAGAACGCGCGGCGCCGGCCACTCGCCTGGCTCCAGCTCGAACAGTGCATCGGCGTCGACGACCGCGGGCAGCGCGACCTCTGCAAGCAGACGCCGGACGAGCGCCTTCGCCTCTTCCTCGCGGCCCAGCCCCGGCCCGACGGCAAGCGCCTTTGCGCGCCCCGCGGCCTCGAAGACGTCCTCGAGCGGCCGCTTCACCGCCTCCAGCACGAGCGTCTCGAGCACCGGCAGCGACTCGGCGGGCGCGGCGATCGTCACGTAGCCGGCGTCGGCGCGAAGAGCCGCACGCGCCGCGAGCGCCGCCGCACCGGTCATTCCGCGCGAGCCGCCGACGACGAGGACGTGGCCCGCCGTGTACTTGTTGTCGCGCGCCGAGCGGCGCGGCACCCCGGCGAGGATCTCGGCCGTGACGAGACGGTGCTCGGTCCCCGCCGCTTCGAGGCCGATGTCGGCGACCGCGACCTCGCCCGCGTGGAAGCGGCCCGGCGCGACGGCGAGGCCGACCTTTGGCCCATGCATCGTCACTGTGACATCCGCCTGCACGGCAGCACCCGCAACCTCCCCGGTCGACGCATTCACACCCGAGGGAATGTCGACCGCGAGCACCGGGACGCCGGTCGCGTTGATCTGTTCGATGACTTGCGCGGTCTCGTCGCGCGGCGCTCCATCGAGCCCGGTGCCGAGCAGCGCATCGATCACGACCTCCGGCCGCTCGTCGACCAGCTCGCGCCCCCGCGCCTGCAGGATCTCGCCGGCGATGCGCCCGTCTCCCCCATTGGCGCCGCCACCTGCCTGGATCGCGATGCGGCGGGCGTCGGGCCAGCGCCGCATCAGCTCTTCCGCAACAGCGGCCCCGGCGCGCTGCATCATCGCGTCGACGTCGTGGCCCGCCTCCGCGGCGCGCATCTCCTCCGCCGTGTAGAGCGGCTCGAGCTCAGCCATCGCTCGCGATTGCCACTGCTTGGGCGAGCTCGCGGGAGTGCGTCATCGAGAGGTCGACCGAGCCGACGCCGAGCGCGGCGGCTCGGTCGGCGAGACGGCCGGAGAGGCGCACCGCCGGCTTCGGGCGCCCCACGATTTCCACCTCCTGCCAGGCGAACGCGCGGGCGACGCCGAAGCCGAGCGCCTTGCCGACGGCCTCCTTGCCGGCGAAGCGGCCGGCGTAGCTCTGCGCCGGGTTCTTGCGAGAGTCGCAGTACGTGCGCTCGGCCTCGGTGAAGCAGCGCTCGCGGAAGCGCGCATAGCGCGCGAGCGAGCGGCGAATCCGCTCGATCTCGATCAGATCGGTACCGACCGAGATCACGCGATGTGCTCCTCGAGCCACTCGGGGAGATGCGCGATCGAGGAGACGATTCCGTCCGGCTTGATCCGTGATTGCTCGACGGCGTCCGGCCGGAACTTGCCGGTGCGCACGAGCACCGCGTGCATCCCCACGCCGCGCGCGCCGGCGACGTCGGTCTCGAGGTCGTCGCCGACCATCCATGTCAGCGACGGCTCGGCGTCGAGCGCGCGGCAGGCGGCGTCGAAGTACGTGGCACTCGGCTTGCCGAGCACGGTCGCCGTGGTCTGCGCCGCGTACTCGAGCCCGGCGACGTAGCAGCCGGAGTCGAGCAACGGTCCGCGCTGCGTCTGCCACCAGCGGTTGCGGTGGAGGCAATAGAGCTCCGCGCCGAGCTCGAGCTCCGCGAACGCGCGCGCGAGGTTCATGTACGAGAAGACGAGGTTCGTCTCGGGCGAGTCGTCTGCGCCGCCGATCAGCACCGCGTCGACGTTGTCGCCCACGAGCTCGATCCCCTCCAGGTCGCCGACGAGGGCGTGCATGACGAGGGCGAGCACGCGCCGGCCGCGGAGCGTCTCGACCGCCGCATCTGCAGTCGTCTGCACCTCCCCGACCTCCAGCTCGATCCCCATCGCCTGGAGGGCCGCGGCGAGGTCTGCCTTCGAGCGCGTGGTCGCGTTCGTGACGAACCGCAGCCGGTGCCCGTCCTCGCGAAGACGCCCGACGGCAGCGGCCGCACCCGGCAGCGGTTGGCCGGAAACGTGCAGGACGCCGTCCACGTCGAGCAGAATCGCGGCCATGGCCGCCGAGTCTATTCGCGTCACGCGCTCGGTCGTGCTTCCGCTCGCGGAAGTCGAGCTGCAGGTCTCGCGCTCGAGCGGGCCGGGCGGCCAGCACGCGCAGAAGTCGGAGACGCGGGTCGTTGCCGTCTTCGACGTCGAGACCTCGAGCGCGCTGACCGAGGCGCAGAAGCGGCGCGTGATCTCGCGCGCCGGGCCGGTCCTGCGGGCAGTGGCTCAGGACGAGCGGAGCCAGACGCGCAACCGCGAGCTCGCGGTCGAGCGCCTCGTGGCGTCATTGCGGGAGGCGCTTCGCGTCCCGCGCAAGCGGAAGGCGACCAGGCCCACCGCCGCGTCCCGCGAACGCCGCCTCGAGCAGAAGCGCCGCCGCGGCAAGGTCAAACGACAGCGGCGTCCGCCGGACTCGGAGTAGCCGGCGCTTCGACCTCGACGTGCGGGAGCCACTCGAGCCAACGCGGTAGGTACCAGCTGCGGCGGTCGAGCAGGGCGAGCGAACTGGGCAGGACGACCGAGCGGATGACCGTCGCGTCGAGCAGCAGCGCGATGGCGACGCCGAATCCCATCTGCTCGAACATGACGAGCTTCCCGGCCGCGAAGCCGGCGAAGACGACGACGATGATCATGGCCGCGCCGGTGATGATTCGCGCCGTCGACGTGACGCCGCCCACCACCGCGTCGCGCGTCGAGCCCGAGGCGTCGTACCGCTCCTTGATCCGGCTCATCAGGAACACCTGGTAGTCCATCGAGAGCCCGAACAGCACGGAGAAGAGGAAGAGCGGCACCCAGGCGTCGATCACGTGCGTGTGCTGGAAGCCGAACAGGCTCGCGCCGTGTCCGTCGAGGAAGACGAGCGTGAGGAGCCCGTACGCGGCGCCGACCGAGAGCAGGTTGAGCAGGACCGAGACGAGCGCGACGACGATCGAGCGGAAGGCGACCGTGAGCAGGATGAAGCTCAGCCCGAGCACGAAGAGGAGCACGTACGGGGTCGGGTTCGTCACGGCGTCGAAGTAGTCGACGTTCTCCGCGGTGATGCCGCCGACGTAGATCTTTGCCCCGCTGCCGCCCAAGATCGACGGGATCAGGTGTGCGCGCAGGTCACGTACCGCGCCGACCGCGGCGCCCCCGACTGCGTCTCCGCGGATCGGCGAGGTGAGCAGCGCGACGTTGCCGTGAGCCGACGTCTGGATCGTCCCTCTGCCGAAGCTCCCCCGGGACGCCAGGAGCCGGTCGAGCCGCACGAGCCCGCGGTGCACGGCTACGGCATCTCCGCCGACGGCGACGATCCCCACGGGATCCGGGTTCTGGGCCGGGAAGGAGCGCTGGAGCAGGACGTAGCCCTGTTTCGAAGGCAGGCTGGACGGCAGTGTGCTGACGCCGTTCGCGCCGATGTGCATGCCGACGATCGGCGACGCAAGAGCCAGCATCGCGCCGACGGATACCGCGAGGGAGAGCGCCGGCCGACGCAAGACGCCGTTCACGATGCGGCGCCAGAAGTTCCCTTCCGCCGTGTCGGCACGGCCGAGATTCCGGCCGAGGTACGGGACGCGCATCGAGTTCACTCGGTCGCCCGCAAGGCTCAGGATCGCAGGCAGGAGCGTCAGAGCGGCCGCGACCGAGACGATGCCGACGAGGATCGCGCCCAGCGCGAGGCTGCGCATGATCGAGGTCGGGACGATGAACATCCCCAGCAGCGCAATCACGAACGTCGAGCCGCTGAAGAGCACCGCGCGGCTGGCCGTGGCGCCGGCCCGCGCGATCGCATCGTGCTTGGCGAGCCCGCGGCCCCGCTCCTCACGGAAGCGCGAGACCACGAAGAGCGAGTAGTCGATCCCGAGCGCAAGGCCCATCCCGATCAGCATGTTCACGATGAACACCGAGAGCGAGAAGCCGAGGGAGACGAGCGCGACGAGACCGAGCGCGACGATGATCGAGAGGATCGCCATCAGCACCGGCACGAGCCCGGCGACGACCGCCCCGAACACCAGAACGAGGACGATCAGCGCGGCGGGGAGGCCGAAGGCGAGCTCACCTGTCTCGAGATCCTTCTGCGACTGCTTCCCGAAGTCGTAGCCCGTCGTGTGGTAGCCGGTGATGCCGACCTGGAACGCGCCGCCGTTCGCCTGCTCGACGGCCTGCTCGACAGGGCCTGCGCCGGAGTCGCTGCGGATGTGAACCGAGACCAGAGCAGCGTGACGATCGGGCGACTCGGCGACCGGCAGTGTGCTGCGCACCTCTCCCGTCGCGGTGAGTGCGGACACGAGATGCCGGCCGAAAGCGCGGAACTGTGGCGAACCGACCGCGTAGCGGCTCGAGGTCACGACGATCACGTCCTGCTTCTCGCTCGCCACGACTCCCGGGAACGCCCGCGCGATCGCGGCCTTGGCCT
Organism: uncultured Actinomycetes bacterium; assembly: GCA_963770815.1. Taxonomy (GTDB): domain Bacteria; phylum Actinomycetota; class Thermoleophilia; order Gaiellales; family Gaiellaceae; genus Palsa-739. The sequence continues at coordinate 2,381 of CAVYQV010000001.1, read as the reverse complement.
TCGTCGATTCCGGATTGCCGACCACCTTCCCCTGCGAGCTCAGCCCGTGCAGCGAGGTCGCGACCAGCGCGAGGGCGATGAAGACCGCAACGCCCCACAGCGCGAGCGTCAGCCGTGGACGCGCCGCGCACGCGCGTGCGAGCCGCTCGGTCAAGCCCATGCCGGGAGTCTTACTCGACGGTGACCGTCTTGGCCAAGTTGCGCGGCTGGTCGACGTTGAGGCCGCGCAGGCGTGCGATGCGGTACGCGAGAAGCTGGAGGGGGATCACGGCGAGCGACGCCTGGAGGAAGTTCGGCGTCCGGGGCACGTAGATCACGTCGTCGGCGTGGTGCTGGATGTCCTCGTTGCCGTCGGTCGCGATCGCGATCACATGCGCGCCGCGCGCCCGCGTCTCCTGGATGTTCGAGACGATCTTGTCGTAGACGTGGATGTTCGTCGCCACGACGACGACCGGCGTCCCCTCCTCGAGCAGCGCGATCGGCCCGTGCTTCATCTCGCCGGCCGAATAGGCATCGGTCGGGATGTACGAGATCTCCTTCAGCTTCAGCGCGCCCTCGAGCGCGACGGGCAGGCCGATGTGGCGGCCGAGGTAAAGGAAGAACGGCGCGTCATGGAAGCGCTGCGCGATCAACTCGATCGGATGGTCTCCGTCGAGGAACTCCTGCATCTTCTCGGGCAGCTCGTGCAGCTTGTCGAGGATGAAGTCGATCTCGTCCTCCGGCAGCGTCCGCCGGATCTGAGCCAGCCTGAGCGCGAGCAGGCTGAGCAGCGCCACCTGAGCCGTGAACGTCTTGGAGGCGGCGACGCCGACCTCCATCCCGCAGCGGGTGTAGAGCGTCGCGTCGGCCTCCCGCGTGATCTGCGTCCCCATCAGGTTCGTGATCGCGAGCGTGCGCGCTCCGGACTCGCGCGCGAGCTTCATGGCGTTGACGGTGTCGCGCGTCTCGCCCGATTGCGAGATGCCGATCACGAGCGTGTCCCTGGACAGCACCGGGTTGCGGTAGATCCACTCGCTCGCGATGTCCGGCTCGACCGGCACCCGGGCCCACTCCTCGAGGATGTAGCGGCCGACGACGCCGGCGTGGTAGGCCGTGCCGCAGGCGACGATCACGATCCGGCGCAAGTTTTGCACCTCGAGCTCGGTCAGGCCGAGCGCCTCGAGCATGAGGTTGTGGCCGCGAACGCGGTCGCCGATCGTCTCGGCCACGGCCTCGGGCTGCTCGAAGATCTCCTTGAGCATGAACGTCTCGAAGCCGCCCTTCTCGGCGCTCTCCTCGTCCCAGTCGATCTCCTGCCGCTCGGGCGGGTCGACCTCGGCGCCGTCGACGAAGAAGCGGACGCCGCCGGGCGTCACCTCGACCACCTCGCCGTCGGGCGGATGGATGACGGTGCGCGTCTCGCTGAGGAAGGCGGCGATCGAGGAGGCGAGGAAGTTCTCGCCGTCGCCGATCCCGACGACGAGCGGGGTCTGGTGCCGCACCCCGGCCAGCAGGTCGGGCTGGTCGTGGTGGATGGCGACGATCGAGAAGTGCCCTTCGAGCTGCGGGTAGACGCGGCCCAGCGCCTGCGCCAGATCGCCGTCGTACTCCTCCTCGAGCAGGTGGACGACCACCTCGGCGTCGGTCTCGGACGTGAGCGTGTGGCCGCGCTCGGTCAGCTGCTCGCGCAGCTCGAGGTAGTTCTCGATGATCCCGTTGAGGACGATTGCGAGGCGCTCGGGCTCGCAGCCGGTCAGCGGATGCGCGTTCGTTTCCGTCACGGCGCCGTGCGTGGCCCAGCGCGTGTGGCCGAGCCCGTGATGCGAGTGCGAGCCGTTGGGGCCGGCGGCCGCTACGAGGTTGCCGAGATTGCCGACGGCGCGGACGTAGTCGAGCTCGTCATCCTCGCGCAGCGCGATCCCGGCCGAGTCGTAGCCGCGGTATTCGAGCCGGCGCAACCCTTCGAGCAGAAGCGGCTTCGCGTCGCGCGTCCCGACGTATCCGATGATCCCGCACACGTCCCGCTCCTTTCCCCGCTGGGCCGAAATCGCTCCCTGAAAATACAAAGAGCCCGGCCTCCGACCCGATCGCTGCGCCGCGGAAGGGTCAGCCGAGCTCGTGTGTCACCAGGGCGGCGATCTTAGCAGAGAGCCTCTCCGCGGCCTCCGGCGTTTCAGCCTCTACGAGCACGCGCACGACGGGCTCGGTGCCGGAAGGACGCACGAGCACGCGGCCCGCGCCGCCGAGCTCCGCGTTGACCTCGTCCACCACCGCGAGCAGCTCGCCGGGGAGCGGACCGCGGCCTGTGCGCGGCAGGTTCCGCATCACCTGAGGGAAGCGCGGCATGACGCCGACCGCGTCGGAGAGGGCACGTCCACGGAGCGCGCGACACAGGAGGAGTC